>CAVSCV010000013.1:0-23159 GCA_963726545.1 uncultured Acidimicrobiaceae bacterium
GGGGGTGAGACTCGAACTCACAACCTAGCGGTTAACAGCCGCTTGCTCTGCCATTGAGCTACCCCGGAAGGGTGAGAAACAGCCCCCGCACGATATCAGCGCTCCCGCCCTGCTCCGGGAAGGTGTAACGAGGAATATCGGCTCGTTCACGCGTCTCCTACATAGCCCCTGAACAGGAGATTGGCGACGACCTGGCGCAGTCTGACCCACGCTCTGAAGTCCACGAGAAGAGCAGCGACGAGCAGTTCGGTGTGATCTCGGACACCTTCGTTGCCGTTTAGAAGCCTTTGCATCGGAATCCGGTACGGGCCCACGCAATCGGGTATCTCCCCTGCGTGGATCAATCACCCGAGCACTCTCCCGACTCCCCCGCAGCGGGGAAGACGCTCAACTCGGCTGCCCACAGGCCGACGCGCATCAGCTGGGCGTGGGTCACCTTGATCCTCGGCGTCATTCTTGGTGTTGCTTTGGTGGACTTTCTTGTGCAGAACACCCGCTCCGTGCGAGTCGAATTCTTTGCGGCGTCCGGTCAGATCCCGATTGTCGTCGCCCTGTTGGTCGCCGCCCTGGCAGGAGCAGCAGTCGTGCTCGTCGTCGGCGGCGCACGGATCGGTCAGCTTCGTCACCGCCTTCGGCATTCGACCGCAAGGCCCTCCGCCAAATCCGATCCACCCGTGAGCGACACCTCACCACCTCCCTCAACGCACAAAGCCGCCTAGCCGACGACGACGACGCTCCATCTATGGGGTCGGAGGATTCACACCATTCATTGCGACTGCCGCGCACGGAGTGCCCCCGGGGCGCATCACGCGAGAGCGCCGATTCCTGATTTCGAAACACCCCGCCGACAGCCCCCGAACGAGATCCATCCAGCATTCAGACACGAGAGAACGGAGCGATCGCATGGATAAGGAAAGTTTTGTCGAAGCCCTCAATGAGGACCTGCAGACCGAATACCAATCGATCGTGCAGTACATCAATCACATCGCCACGGTGACGGGTGCGGAGTTCCTGAGCACGATCGCTGAACTCAAGGTTCACGTCACTCAGGAACTCAACCATGCCCAGACTTTGGCGGAACAAATTTCTTTCCTGGGCGGTTCCCCGACCACGACCGTCCCTCCCGTCGAGGCGGCAAGCGGCCGCGACGCCCTCGCGGCAGACCTTCGCCTCGAGGGATCCCAGCTAGATCGTTATCGAAACCGGTTCAGCCAGGCGATGGACCTCGGCCTCGCGGACGTCGCCGAAGCCTTGCGCCCATTGCTCGAGCAGACCCAGGAGCATGTGAGGGACTTACAAACTGCACTGGGGAAGTAGAAACCATTCAATCTCGTTGAAGCACCGGATCGCTGCAGGCGATTTGCGAGCGCCTGGCTCGCGCCGACAGTGAGTGCCTGCAGGTGGCAGCCTCACTTCTCGCATTTCGGATGGACCAGAGGTGCTCACGCGAAGCTTCAGCTATGACGTCGCCTTTCACCGTTGTCTGAGTTGACATTGGCGGGAATTCCGCTGCGGATACCATGCCGGGAATGGCGTCTCGCATTGGATCCGTCTGATGCAGGCATCCGTCGAGACCCGCGGTTCGGTCGGTGAGCCGAGATTCCGCCGGTCACCTTCCTCTTTCGTCCGCACTCTTTCCATCCTGGGCATGGTCGCCTGGCTGCTCGCCGTCGCCGCGGTTCCGACCGGTTCCGGCGCCGCGGCGACACGCAAGGCATCTACCACCTCGACGTCAAATCCATCCTCCGTCATACCGCCGGTGCGGGCGGGGCAACCGCTCATCACGCCCGGTCACAGCGCCACGAAAGGCCCCATCGGCGTCAACCCCGCCAAGGCCCGGGGAATCGAGCTCACGACCCTCAGTGGACTCCTCCACGGCGAGCCGATCTACAACGGCGACTTCGCTGACCCGTTCGGTCTCTACGACGGCAACACGGTGTACGCCTACGCCACCACCACCACTGGCGGACCGAACGTCAAGGCGGCACACATACCGGTCATCGCCACCACCCAGTCCACCGGCTTTGCCGGGCACTACCTCGGCGACGCCCTGCCCATACTGCCAAAATGGACCGTGTCCGGCTACCAGTGGGCGCCGTCGGTCTGGGCCCGTCCTGACGGAACCTTCGTGCTCTACTACGCCACCCCGGCCACAGACCCGCTCAACTGCGTCTACAAGGCCACCAACCCAGGCTGTGTCATGACGACACATGGAGCGAATACGGCGATGTGCATCTCGCGCGCCACCAGCACGAGCCCGTCAGGTCCGTTCGTCGATGACTCCTCCTCCGCGTTCATCTGTCCCTACCAAGAGGGCGGAGCCATCGATCCCAGTATTTACATTCGCTCCGACGGCACGCCTTGGTTGTTGTGGAAGAGCGACGGCGACTGCTGCAACATGCCGACGAACATCTACTCGCAGCAACTCTCCTCCGACGGACTCTCCACGGTGGGGCTCCCCCATCTCCTGATCGGCGCGACCCAAGCCTGGGAGGGTGGGCTGGTCGAGGCGCCTTCCATGATCAAGGAAGGGTCGACCTACTGGTTGTTCTATTCGGCCAATCTCTGGGGCACGCCCAACTACAGCATCGGCATCGCGTCCTGCGCCACAGTGACCGGCCCTTGCACCAAGCCGCTCGATCGGGCCTGGCACGTGAGCACGAACAGCGCGAACGGACAGGGGTACGGCGGTTCGGAGTTCTTCCAGACGGGCACGCCTCATCTGGATGGTGCACCACGGGCTCGTGCCAGGGGAGGCTGGCAATTACGCCGAAAGGCGTCTCTACGTCGACCTGCTCGTCTTCCCCGTGGGTGGGCTGCCCGAAGTGGCGGCCCGGGCACCCGCCGCGGCCATGGCGGACGCCGAGTTCTACTACCAGGACCCCAGCCTGCCGAAACAGCCGGTCAAGGCGTATGCCCATTTGATCTCGACCGTCCCGGTCCCTGGGGCCTTCGTGGGTGTGAGTGCCCAGAAGGCCCTCAATGACGGGCGGGTGGCGTGCGCCGGGCTGGCCAAGCAGGACGGTGCCTCGAGGCTGGTGGCCTTGCTCACCGGACGAGGGTTGAACGACTTTGAGTCCTACGTCGTAGCGGAGTTCGCCGCCAAGTACCTCTGCCCCGGTGAGGTCGCCCGAGACTCCTCGGACATGCAGCACGCGCTCCTCTCCGGCTCCTAGATCGAGGCGGATACCTCCGCCGCGTCAGGACTCTTCGAGATAGTCCCGGAGGAGGTGGGCGGCGTCAGGCCGGCGCAACTTGGCCAGAGTCTTCGACTCGATCTGGCGGACCCGCTCGCGCGTCACTCCGAATTCCTTGCCCACCTCTTCGAGTGTGCGGATCTTCCCGTCGTCGAGACCGAAGCGCAGCCGCACGACATCCTGTTCGCGCTCGGAGAGATGCCCGAGTGCCTCGCGCACCGCGGCGTCGAGCAGCGAACGAGTCGCCGCGTCGTCGGGGACCACCGCACCCCTGTCCTCGATGAGGTCCGAGAGGTTGAAGTCGTCCTCGTCGCCCACCGGCTGCTCGAGCGACACCGTGTCCTGGTTGATGCGCAGGATCTCGCGCACCCGCTCGATGGGCAGCTCGACTCGCAGCGCCACCTCTTCGATGGTGGGCTCGCGACCAAGCTCTTGGAGGAGTTGACGCTGAGCCCACACGACCTTGTTGATGGTCTCCACCATGTGCACCGGGATGCGGATCGTCCGGGCCTGGTCGGCGATGGCTCGCGTGATGGCCTGGCGGATCCACCACGTGGCGTAGGTCGAGAACTTGAAGCCTTTCGTGTGGTCGAACTTGTCGACCGCACGCATCAGACCGAGGTTGCCCTCCTGGATCAGATCGAGGAAGGCCAGTCCGCGGTTGCGGTAGCGCTTGGCGATCGAGACGACGAGTCGGAGGTTGGCCTCGATCAGGTCGTCCTTGGCCTTGAGGCCCCTCTGCATGAGGCGGCGGTTCTTGCGTACCGAGGCCTCGTCCAAAAGGTCGTCGGCAGAGCCTTCGCCGGCAGAGGCCAGCTCGTGCGCGGCCAGCTTGGCGGCGGCCACGTTCCCTTCCTCGATGGCCCGGGCGATCTCCACCTCGAGCTCAGCGTTGAGCAGCGGGACCCGGCCGATCTCTTTCAGATACGTGTGCACGGGGTCCTCGGCGCTGCCCCCCGTCTCCCCAGAACCGGACCGTTTTCCACTCGGCGTCCGTCGACCCTCCGGCCGCGCGCCGTTGTTGTGGGTGGTGGGCTTGGCGTCCCGGCGCGGCGCGGGGACCACGGGTTCATCCTCGTCCTCTTCATCGACCAGCACGACGCCGGCGGCCGTGACGCGATCGATGAGCACGGTGAGCACTTCGGGTGTCAGTTCGACCGCATGCAGCGTCTCGATGACTTCGTCCTGCGTCAACTTCCCCTTCTCGCGACCGAACGCCAGCACCGCCTCGAAGTCGACCTGCGAGACGCCGGCCGGCAAGGCGACATGCGCGATCGGCGCGAGCACCTCAGGCGACGGGGAAGGAGGCGCGGGCCGCGCTGTCCACACCTTCGTCGTCGATGGCGATCGCCGAGTCTTCGCTCACGCCCGTCCTACCAAAGTCGTCACTCCTCTTCATCTCTTCCGGTCAACCACGCTACCAACCGGTCGGCAGCGTCGCGCCCGGCCGTCGGATCATCGAGTTGGTCCAGCCAGAGCCGCACTTGTGCCGTCTCTGCCGCTCGGGCCTGCCATGAATCACCCTCGGCGCGGGATTCCATCCCGACATCGGCCAATGCACGCCGCACTGCTTCGCGTATGAGGACGCTGACGACGGAATGCACCGGATCGCCCAGTTCCGGGTCTCCGGCCATTGGTTCCTCGACCGTGACGCGACGGAGCAAGCTCGCCACCGGGGGTGGCGCAGCCTCGACGGCTTCATGGACGCTGTCGTGCTCTTCGAGCGCCACAAACGCCTGCCGTTGCATGGGGTCGACAAACAGCACGGGATGGACACGGTCAACGACCTCATCGGGTCGATGGACCGCCAACTTGAGAGCCTCGAGTCCAGGACCAGGTCGGAAGGTCACGACAGGCGCTCCCACCCCCCCGTCGTCGGGACCACCGGCGTCGAACGCGTCATCGTCTGGGTAATCCCTGAGGGGTGGTTCGTCGCGCCGGGACTTGCTTTTTCTACTGCCGTTGTCGACGGGTTGTGGATGGGCCCGGGCGTAGTCCAATCGTTCGCGCAGCTTGGCCATGTCGACACGACACCGGTCCGCCAACTGCATCACGTATTGGTCACGGACCAAGTCGTCGGGGTGCTCGGCCACCGCGGCCAACGCGCGGTTCGGCCGCCCGGGCCCGCCCCTCGGGCGTGGTGAGATCGCCGCTGGCCAGCATACGGTCCACCCGGAACTGGAGGAAGGGTCGCGCTTCTTTCACGGCGCGGGCGAGGCCCTCGGGGTCGGTGCGGGCCAGGTCGCCCGGATCGCTCCCTCCGGGCAGGTCGGCCACCACGATGTCGACCTCGTGCTTGCGCTCCCACTCGTAGACGCGCGAGGCCGCGTTCTGTCCGGCACTGTCCGCGTCGTAGGCCAACACGATGCGTTTACCGAAGTTGCGCAACAGCGCGAAGTGCTCCTCGGCCAACGCGGTGCCGCACGTGGCGACGGCCCACGGCACACCCGACTCGAAACATCCGATGACGTCGGTGTAGCCCTCACAGACGACGACCTCACCCTGGGCGATGATGCCCTGCTTGGCCCAGTTGAGCGCGTAGAGCGTGCGGCGTTTGGAGTAGATGGGCGATTCCTGCGAGTTCTTGTACTTGGGCTCGGGTCGGTCCGGCGGTGCCTGACCCGGACGCTGCGGCAAGATTCGGCCGCCGATGGCCACCGGCCGGCCCGACGGGTCGCAGATAGGAAAGAGCACGCGACCGCGGAAGAAGTCCTGCGGTCGGCCGCGCCGGTTGATGAAGCCGAGGCCGGAATCGGACAGCACCTTCTCGGAGAGCTTGAGCGCCTTGGCCAGCGCGTCCCAGTCGTCGGGCGCCCAGCCCAGGCGGAAGCGACGGACCACCTCGCCGTCGTAGCCGCGCGAGCGCAGGTAGTCGCGGGCCAGGCCGGCGTCGGGCGCCCGCAGGAGGCGCTCGTGGTACCACTGCACGGCCCGCTCCATGGCGTCGAGCAGCTCGGAGCGGCGCTGGTGGTCCCGACCCGCCTCGCGATCCTCGTGCAGCGTGATACCAGAGCGGTCGGCCAGGAGGCGTACGGCGTCGACGAAGTCGAGGTGGTCCATGGCCCGCACGAAGCTGATGGCGTCGCCCGACTGCTGGCAGCCGAAGCAGTAGTACATCCCGTCCTCAGCGTTGACGCTGAAGGACGGGGTCTTCTCGGTGTGGAAGGGGCAGAGCCCGCTCCAGCGCCGGCCCACCTTCTTGAGCAGGGTGTGCTCGCTGATGAGGGCGACGATGTCGGTGGCCGCCCGGACCTGAGCAATCTCCTCGTCCGGTATACCCACCCCCGCAACGTACCCCGAGCCTGCTCGGGTTCAGGCTGGCGTAGCGTCGACGGATGGCCGTCACCATCTACGGCGTCTGCGCCCTCACCTTCATGATGGGGATGTACGCCCTGGAGGGGCGTGGACGCGGCTTCATCCTGGCGTTCGCCCTGGGCTGCGCCCTGTCCAGCTCCTATGGCTTTCTGTCGGGCGCGTGGCCCTTCGGCGTGGTCGAGGGCATCTGGACCTTCGTCGCGCTCCGGCGCTGGCAGCAGGCCGGTCGGGGCGCCGAGGGCGAGCGGTCCGCTTAGCCTTGGCCCCTTGGCGTCCTTCTTGGGGTCGGCACCGTCGCGGGCCAAGACGGCCTGGGCCGCGGCCAGACGGGCCACGGGGACCCGGAACGGCGAGCAGCTCACGTAGTCGAGGCCGGCGTCGTAGAAGAGGTCGATGGAGGCCGGGTCGCCGCCGTGCTCGCCGCACACGCCGACCTTGAGCGAGGGCCGGGTCGCCCGGCCCCGCTCGGTGCCGAGCCGCACGAGCTCGCCCACGCCGTCCAGGTCGACCACCTCGAACGGATTCCGAGGCAGCAGGCCGAGCTCGAGGTAGGCGTCCATCATGCGACCCTCGACGTCGTCGCGGGAGAACCCGAAGGTCATCTGGGTGAGATCGTTGGTGCCGAAGGAGAAGAAGTCCGCCACCTCGGCGATCTCGCCGGCCCGCAGGGCGGCCCGCGGCGTCTCGATCATGGTGCCGATGGTGACCTCGAGCTTGCCCGCCTTGCCGTTGGCGGCCTTGGCGCCCTTGGAGGGCCGGGGCGCCCGTTCCTTGTTCACGTCCGCGACCGCGTCCTCCACCCAACCCCGGGCCAGGGCCAGCTCGGCCCGGGTCACGGTCAGAGGGATCATGATTTCGACGATGGGGTGGCCGCCGTCAGCCACGCGCTGACGGGCCGCCTCCATGAGGGCCCGCACCTGCATGGCGTAGAGGCCGGGCTTGATGACCCCGAGGCGCACGCCCCGGGTACCCAGCATCGGGTTGGCCTCCTTCCACGAGAGGGCAGCCTCGTAGAGGCGGCGCTCCTCGGGGTTGAGGCCGACGGTCGCCTCCTTGATGCCGAGCTCCTCGGTCGAGGGCAGGAACTCGTGCAGTGGCGGGTCGAGCAGGCGCACCGTGACGGGCAGGCCATCCATGGCGCGGAGGATGGCCTCGAAGTCCTCCTTCTGGACCAGGCGCAGCTCTTCGAGGGCGTCGGTCTCCTCCTCGGGCGTCTGAGCCAGGATCATGCGGCGCACCACGGGGAGGCGGTCCTCGCCCAAGAACATGTGCTCGGTGCGGCACAGTCCGATGCCCTCGGCGCCGAGCTTGCGGGCGTTGGCCGCGTCGTCACCGGTGTCCGCGTTGGTCCGCACGGCCAGGTGGCCCTTGCGAATCTCGTCGGCCCACGAGAGCACGGTCTCGAAGGCGGCCGTCGGCTTGGCTGGGGTGAGCGGCACCTGGCCGGCCACCACGATGCCCGCCCCGCCGTCGAGGGAGACCCAGTCGCCTTCGGACAGGGTCACGCCCCCGGCGTTCACGGTGCGGTCGCCCAGGCGAAGCACTTCGGCGCCGACCACGGCCGGCTTGCCCCAGCCCCGGGCCACCACGGCGGCGTGACTGACTAGACCGCCCCGGGCCGTGAGGATGCCCTCAGAAGCCAACATCCCGTGCACGTCCTCGGGCGAGGTCTCGTTGCGCACGAGGACCACCTTTTCGCCGCGCTCCGCCGCGGCCGCCGCGTCGTCGGCGCTGAAGTAGATCTGTCCGACCGCGGCACCTGGACTGGCCCCGAGGCCCTTGGCCCACACGGCGTAGCCCGTGCCGGCGAACTGGGGGTGGAGCACCGAGTCGAGGTGGTCCTCGGTGATACGGGTGACCGCCTCGGCCTTGGAGATGCCGAGGTCGCTCGGGCGCACCATGTCGACCGCCATCTGCAGGGCGGCCGTGCCGGTGCGCTTGCCAACTCGGGTCTGGAGCATCCAGAGCTTGCCCTGGTCGATGGTGAACTCGGTGTCGCACATGTCCGAGTAGTGCGCCTCGAGTCGGGAGAAGATCTTGAGCAGCTCGGCGTGGACCTTGGGGAACTGCTTCTTCAGCTCGGAGATGGGCTCGGTGTTGCGAATGCCGGCCACCACGTCTTCGCCCTGCGCATTGACCAGGAAGTCGCCGTAGGCGCCCTTCTCGCCGGTCGCCGGGTCGCGGGTGAAGCCCACGCCGGTGCCCGAGTTGTCGTCGCGGTTGCCGAAGACCATGGCCTGCACGTTGACGGCGGTACCGAGGTCGTGCGCGATGCGCTCGCGGTCGCGATACGCGATGGCGCGCGGACCGTTCCAGCTCCGGAAGACGGCCTCGATGGCGCCGCGCAGCTGGTCGGTCGGGTTCTGGGGGAACGGCTTGCCGGTGTGGCGCTCGACGATCTGCTGGTAGGAGTCGACCAGGTAGCGCAGCAGCTCGACCGGCACCTTGGCGTCCGAGGTGGTCCCGGCCAACTCCTTGGCCGCGTCGAAGAGGGAGTCGAACTCCTCGCCCGGGAGCTCGAGCACGATGCGCCCGTACATGGCGATGAAGCGGCGGTACGAGTCGAAGGCGAAGCGCTCGTCACCGGTCTGGGCGGCCAGGCCCTCGACCGACTTGTCGTTGAGGCCGAGGTTGAGGACGGTGTCCATCATCCCGGGCATGGAGAACTTGGCCCCCGAGCGCACCGAGACGAGGAGGGGGTCCTTGGCGTCGCCGATGGCCTTGCCCATGGCCTTCTCGAGGCGCGAGCGGGCCGAGGCCACCTCGGCGTCGAGACCCTTGGGCCAGCCGTCGGCCATGTAGGCCCGGCAGGCGTCGGTCGAGATCGTGAAGCCCGGGGGGACGGGCAGCTCGAGTACCGACGTCATCTCGGCCAGGTTGGCGCCCTTGCCACCGAGGAGATCCTTGAGCTCCATGGGTGGGCGGGGGTGCTTGTGGTCGAAATCGAAGACGAACGGCATCAGGCCTCCTTGCCCTGAACGGGCGAACCGCACGGGAACACGGTCACGAAAAGTGGACGCTCCCTCCCAACTTGGGACGGGCCAGTTCAGCCTACTTTCCCCTCCGGCCACCCTCGGCGGCGTGCGGGGCGCGTTCAGCCCGGAGGGCCGCCGCTCGACCCGGTGTCGGACGACTCCGGGTCGCCCCACCGAGCATCGTGGACCTGGCGCTGGAAGACCTCCTTGGCCTGGCGCATGAAGTCGCGCACCAGGGCGAGCTCGTCGGCCTTGAAGCGCTGGGCCACCTGGCGCATCTCCTCGGCGATCGGCTGCTGGAGGCCGGCCAGGCGTTCCCGGGCCTCGGGCACCATCTCGACCCAGACTCGGCGCCGGTCCTCGGTGTCGCGCCGGCGGGTCACCATGCCGGCCTCTTCGAGGCGATCGAGGATGAAGGTGACCGCTCCGGTGGTCAGCCCGCTGTCCTCGGCCAGGCGGCCGGCGGTCAGCGGTCCCTCCCGCGCGATCAGGTCCAGGCATCGCATGTCGCTCCGGCCCAGCTTCAGCTTCTTGGCCAGGCGCTCGTCGAAGTCGCTGGCCGCGCCGAGATAGCCCATGATCTCGTTCCGCAGCTGCTGACCCAGCTCGCTGCGCGACCCCTGTCTTGACACGTAAATAACTTTATCACTAAGTTTCTTTGTTGATGGCTAATTCTTCCCCTTCGATCGCCATCGAGGCGCACGACCTCGTGAAGGTCTTCCCCCGCGGCAACGTGCGTGCCCTCGACGGCGTCTCCCTCCAGGTCGAAACGGGCACGGTGCTCGGGCTCCTCGGGCCCAACGGGGCCGGCAAGACCACCGTCGTCCGCATTCTCTCGACCATCCTCGAGCCCGACGAGGGGCATGGCGCGATCCTGGGCCACGACGTGGCCAAGGAGCCCGACGTGGTGCGGCGCATCGTCGGCCTGGCCGGCCAGTACGCCACGGTCGACGAGAACCTGAGTGGGCGCGAGAACATCCGCATGGTGGGCCGGCTCTCCCACCTGAGCCGCCGCGTCGCCAGCCGGCGGGCCGACGAGCTGCTCGAGGCCTTCGGGCTCTTCGACGCCGGCGACCGCATCCTCAAGACCTACTCGGGCGGTATGCGACGCCGCCTCGACCTGGCCGCCGCCTTGGTGGCCAGCCCCCCGGTGCTCTTCCTCGACGAGCCCACGACAGGCCTCGACCCTCAGAGCCGCCAGGACCTTTGGGGGATCATCGAGGAGCTGGTGGCCGAGGGCACCACCGTGCTGCTGACGACGCAGTACCTCGAGGAGGCCGACCGCCTGGCCCGAGACATCGTCGTGGTCGACCACGGCCTGGTCATCGCCCAGGGCACGCCGGCCGAATTGAAGGCCGACCTCGGGACCTCGGTGGTCTCGGTCACCCTGGCCACACCAGAGGCGGTGACCGCGGCGATGCCGCTCCTCGCCCCGCTCTCGGGAAAGGACGCCGTGGTCGACCACCTCATCGTCGAGCTCACGGTCGAGAACGGACCCGCGGTCGGGGCCGAGGTCCTGCGCGCCCTCGACGGCGCCTCCATCCCGGTGATCGGCATGGCCCTGCGCGAACCGAGCCTGGACGACGTCTTCCTGAGCCTGACCGGCCACAAGACCGAGGCGGAGAGTGCCGACGCCCGGGCGGCCCGCAAGGGCGGGCGACGCCGGGGCGCCGCGGCCGAGACCGACGGAAAGGACGCCGCATGACCACGCTCTCGTTCCCCACCACCGTGTTGAGCGACCGCCCGGCCGAGAAGGGCGGACGGTTCAGCTGGACCATTCAGGACAGCCTGACCGTCAGCTGGCGCAATCTGCCGCGTCCTGACGCGCAACCCCGACGCGGTGTTCTTCTCGGCCATCCAGCCGATCATGTTCGTGTTGCTGTTCGTCTACGTCTTCGGCGGCGCCATCAAGATTCCGGGCGTCCCCTACGTCGACTACCTGATGCCCGGCGTCTACGTGCAGACGGTGACCTTCGGCGCGGTGAGCACCGCGGTGGGCTTGGCCGAGGACCTCCAGAAGGGTCTGATCGAACGCTTCCGCGCCCTGCCCATGGCCCGCTCGGCCGTACTGGCCGGCCGGACCACAGCCGACCTGGTGCGCAACGTGTTCACGGTGATCATCATCAGCGCCGTCGGCTTCGCCGTGGGCTTTCGGATCGGGACGAACTTCGGTCTGTTTCTCTGTGGCGCGTTGATGGTGCTGCTCTTCTCCTACACGCTGTGCTGGAGCTTCGCCATCGTCGGTCTCTCGGCCCCCAACGCGGAGACCGCGCAGCTCATGGTGTTTCCCATCCTCTTCCCGCTGACCTTCGCCTCGTCGGCCTTCGTGCCGGTCGCGGACATGCCCGGTTGGCTCCAGGCCTTCGCCGAGCACCAGCCGGTGACCCAGGTCGTCGACGCGGCGCGCTCGCTCATGACGGGGGGCACGCTGACGGACACGAGTGCGGTGTGGCAGGCCCTGGCCTGGTGCTTCGGGCTGTTGATCGTCATGGTCCCACTCGCGGTGCGCAAGTACCGCAAGGTGGCCTGAGCGCCTCGGGGCCTCAGCCCTCGCCGGTGCGCCGGCGCAGCTCGCTCAGCAGGTCGGCGATGGGGACGCGCACCTGCTCGGTGGTGTCGCGGTCGCGCACGGTGACGGCATCGTCCTCGAGCGAGTCGAAGTCGACGGTGACGCACCACGGGGTGCCCACCTCGTCCTGGCGCCGGTAGCGCTTGCCGATGCCCTGGGTGACGTCGTAGTCACACATGAAGTGCGGCTGCAGCGTCTTGAGCACCTGGCGGGCCAGTGGCTCGAGCGTGTCCTTCTTGGAAAGAGGCAGGACGGCCACCTGGTACGGCGCCAGGCGCCAGTGCAGGCGCAGCACGGTGCGGGGCTCGCCCCCGACCTCGTCCTCGTCGTAGGCGGAGAGAAGGAAGGCCATCATGGTCCTGGTGGCGCCGGCCGCCGGCTCGATCACATAGGGCGTGTAGCGCTCGTTGGTCTGGGGATCGAAATAGTCGAGCTTCTCCCCCGAGGCCTTGGCGTGGGCGGTGAGGTCGTAGTCGCCCCGGTTGGCGATGCCCTCGAGCTCGTCCCAGTCCCAAGGGAAACGGAACTCCACGTCGGCCGTGCCCTTCGAGTAGTGCGACAGCTCGCTCTCTTCGTGGTGTCGCAAGCGCAACTGATCCGCCGGGATGCCGAGGTCCAGGTACCACTGCATCCGCTCGGCCAGCCAGTACTCGAACCACTTCTGAGCCTGGTCGGGCGGCACGAAGTACTCGAGCTCCATCTGCTCGAACTCGCGGGTGCGGAAGACGAAGTTCTGTGGGGTGATCTCGTTGCGGAACGACTTGCCCACCTGGGCGATGCCGAACGGCGGCTTCTTGCGCGTGGTGCCGAGCACGTTGGCGAAGTTGGTGAACATGCCCTGTGCGGTCTCGGGACGCAGGTAGGCCACGTGCCCCTCGTCCTCGACCGGGCCGGCATGGGTCTTGAACATGAGGTTGAAGGCGCGGGCCTCGGTGAGATCGTGCGAGCCGCAGTTGGGGCAGACCCCCTCGATCTTGTCCTCGCGCCAGCGTTCGTGGCAGTTCTTGCAGTCGACCAGGGGGTCGGTGAAGGTGGCCAGGTGGCCCGAAGCGGCCCAGACGGCGGGCGGGCCGAGGATGGCGGCATCGAGGCCGACCACGTCATCACGCTCTTGGACCATGGCGCGCCACCACGCGTTCTTCACGTTGCGCAGCATGTTGACGCCGAGCGGCCCGTAGTCATAGGTGGAGCGGAAGCCGCCGTAGATCTCGGCCGAGGGGAAGATGAAGCCGCGGTGGCGGCACAGCCGCACCACCTTCTCCATCAGGTCGTCGCTGGGGGCGCCGGTCGTCTCGGTCATCCGTGCAGGATACTGGAACGAATTCTGGCGCTGACCTCGTTGGCCAGCAGGCGACCACGCACGGTGAGCACGGCGCGCCCGTCCTCGTCGACCACGAGACCGTCGAGCTCCTCGGGACGCTCGAGGCAGTGCCAGGGCACGCCGCGCCGGGTCCGCAGGGCCAGGGTCAGCGCCTCGAACTCGCGCTGCTCGGCCGTGAGCTCCTCGCGTCCGCCCTCGGCCGAACGTCCGGACTCGATGGCGGCCAGGTAACGCTCGGGCGTGCGCACGTTCCACCAGCGCGCCCCGGTGCGGTGCGAGTGGGCGGCCGACCCGATGCCGAGATAGTCGCCCTGGTCCCAATAGAGATGGTTGTGCCGGCACTCGTGACCGGGGCGGGCCCAGTTGGAGATCTCCTCCCAGCGAAACCCGGCGGCGCCGAGCACGGCATCGGTCCGCTCGTAGCGCCGGGCCAACGTGTCCTCGTCGGGGTGGCGGCGCAGATCGAGGGCCAGCGGCGTGCCCGGCTCGACGGTCAGGGCATAGGCGCTCACGTGGGGCGGCGGGTGCTCGAGGCCGAGGACGTCGTCGAGGCTGCGGGCCCAGTCGTCCTCGCTCTCGGCCGGCGCGCCGAACATGAGGTCGAGGTTCCAGGTGGCGAAGCCGGCCTCGGCCACGGCGGCCGAGATCGTCTCGGCGGCCCGGGGCACGCGGCGCCGGCCCAGGCCGACCAGCACGGCGTCGTTGGTCGACTGCAAGCCGAAGGAGAGCCGCGTCACGCCGGCCCGCCGGTAGGCACCCAGGTGGGCGCCGTCGGCGTCCTCGGGATTGCACTCGACGGTCACCTCGGCCCCGGGGCGGAGAGGAATGGCCTCGAGGATGCGGCAGAGGAGGTCGGGGTGGAGGCGCGAAGGGGTGCCCCCTCCGAAGAAGACGGAGGAGGCGCCGACGAGGCGGCCGTCCTCGAGGGCGCGGGTCACCTCGGCGACGCAGGCCGCCGCGTAGCGCTCCATGAGATGGTCGCGGTCGGTGTAGGTGGCGAAGGCGCAGTAGTCACAGCGCTCCCGGCAGAACGGGATGTGGACGTAGACGCCGAAGGGGGTCAAAGGGTGGCCGTCGAACGCACCGAGCGGATGCGGCGGTCGAGATGGACCTCCATGGCCTCGGTGGCCAGCTCGGCCACCTCGTCGGCCGCGGGCGGCGGCGGTCCGGACAGCACGGCGGCCAGGTCGCCGCCCAGGATGCGCCGCAACAGGACCAGCGCGGACGGGCTCATGGGGCGGCCGCTGCGATGGGCCCGGCACAGCGTGCCCCCCGACACCAGGTCGAAGGCGACCAGTTCCACCTCGCCGTCGGGTTCGCCACAGGTGGCACAGGCCTCGAGCAGCGGGCCCGGCGCCTTCGAGGACGAGCGCCTTGAGGAAGAAGGCGGGAGCCACCAGGGTGTGGTCGGCGTGGTCGTCGGACAGGGCCGTCAGGGCGCCGACCAACATGGCGTAGAGCCGGGGGTCGGGGTGGCGCTCCTGGGCCATCTGGTCGGTCACCTCGAGCAGGGCCATACCGCTGGGCAGGCGCCCGAGGTCCTCTCGCACGGCACGGAAGGCACCGAGCACCTCGACCTGGTTCACGATGTCGAGGTCGCTGCGCCCCTGCCAGAGCAGGAGGTCCACGTGGGTCAGCGGCTCGAGCCGGGCGCCGAATTTCGACGTGGTCTTGCGCACGCCCTTGGCCACGGCCCGCACCTTGCCGTGGCGCTCGGTGAGGAAGACGACGATGCGGTCGGCCTCGCCCAGGCGGTAGGTGCGCAAGACGACGCCCTTGTCGCGAAAGAGGCTCACCGCATGGTGTCGTGGGGAACGGAGCCCTGGGGGCGGTGCGCCGGGTCGAGCGGGCAGTAGCGCTCGCCCCGCTTGGCCGCCTGGGCGGTGGCCCGGCGGGCGTCGGCGGCCAGGGCGGCGGCCCGGTCGGAGGCCTCCTGGGCCGGGCGTTTGCGCTCGACGGCCTTGGCCCCGTGCGAGTCGCGGCCGTAGAGAAGGCTGCCGGCGGCGATGAGCACGGCGATGGTCAGGGCCACGACCAGGGCGGTCGGCGAGCCGAGGGGGCCGGCCAGGAGGACGGCGGCCACGAAGAGGGTGAGCAGGAGGATCCCGGCGGCCACGGCAATCCGGGTGGGGAGGGACATCGCCCCCCATTCTCGCGCCCGGAGCGGGCGGGGCCGGTCAGGAAGTGGGGTCAGCCCGGGCTCAGGCCGGGGCTCAGGCAGAGGTTGGGTCAGGGGTTGACGGCGCCGAAGCGGCGGACCCGGCGCTGGAAGTCGATGACGGCCTCGTAGAGGTGACGCCGGCGCATGTCGGGCCACAGGGTCTCGGGGAAGACCAGCTCGCTGTAGGCCAGCTCCCAGAGCAGGAAGTTCGAGATCCGGGTCTCCCCCGAGGTGCGGATGACCAGGTCGGGGTCGGGCATGTCGGGAAAGTAGAGGTGGCGCCGGATCGTCTTCTCGTCGATTTTGTTGGGGGCGATGCCCTCGGCGGCGATGGCCCGCACGGCATCGACGATCTCGGCCCGGCCCCCGTAATTGAAGGCCATGGTCATGACCATGCGCCGGTTGTCCTTGGTCAGCTCGATCGACTCGTCCATGCGCTTGAGCACCCGGCGGGGCACGCGCCAGTCGCGCCGGCCGGCGAAGCGGATCTGCACCCCGTTGTCGTTGAGCTCGTCGGCCCGGCGCATGAGCAGCGACTGGTTGAAGTTCATGAGGTAGCGCACCTCGTCGGGCGGGCGGCGCCAGTTCTCGGTGGAGAAGGCGTAGAGGGTGATCCACTTCACGCCGATGGCGAGGGCGCCGTAGACGACATCGAGCAGGGCGGTCTCCCCGGCGGCGTGCCCCTCGGTCCGGGGCAGTCCACGGAGGTTGGCCCAGCGACCGTTCCCATCCATGACGCAGGCGACGTGGGTGGGGACCTTGGTCAGATCGAGCTCCGGCGGGATGGGGTCGACGCGGTCGGCCTGGTCGTCCTGTCCGTTGGGGCGGAGGTCACGGGGAGTGAACGCTACCGCGCCCCCCTGTGGGGCTCAGGCGAAGTCCAGCCGCCGCGTGTGAGGATGTCACTGCCGTTGCCTGAAAGGAGCCACCCATGACCCAGTCCCCCGCCACCGCGTACGGATGCGCCCCGCCCGGACACCTCGGACATGTTCGCCGTGCACGGCGTCTTCCGCGACACCCTGGGCGCGGCGACGGCGCTCGTCGGCGGGGTCCCCGACGGCGATGCCGGACCGCTTGGCGCTGGTGGCCAACTACTACGAGAACGTCCTGTCGTTCCTCGGGGCCCACCACGACGGCGAGGAGGAGATCGTCTTCCCGCTGCTGCGCGAGCGCTGCCCCGAGCAGTGCGCGCTGGTCGACGAGCTGGCGGAGCAGCACGAGGACGCGCTGGCCAAGCTGGCGGTGGCCCGGCAATGGCTGGCGGCGTGGCCCGGCGGTGGCGACGCGGTGCAGCTGGAAGTGGTGGGCGCGCTGGGGTCGTTGCGGACGCACCTGGTCGAGCACCTCGACGAGGAGGAGCGCCTCGGCCTGCCCGCTGGCGGCCGAGTACCTCTCGGCGGAGGAATGGGGCCAGCTGCCCGGCCACGGCCTGGCCGCCTTCGACGGGGACAAGGTCTGGCTGATCCTCGGGCTGATCCGCGAGCGGATGAACGAAGAGCAGCGCGAGGCCATGCTGAGCCACATGCCGCCCCCGGCGGTCCAGATGTGGACGGGATTCGGGGAGCACGCCTTCAACGAGCTGGCCGCGCAGGTCGCGGTGGAGGTGCAGCACCGGGTGCTCTGAGGCGCTCGTCGAGGTGGATGCGGGATCCCGGGGGGGCGACGGCCCTGCGATAGCGTCGCAGCACGATGACGGACGAGCCGGAGCACGGCTCCGAGGTGGACGACGTCGCCGGGCTCGATCCCTACGACGCAGCGGACTTCGACGACCTCGAGGTGGTCGGCGCGGTGGGTGCCTGGACGGCGGCCGACGCGCGGCAGTCGGGCGACGACGCGGTGAGCGGCCTCGACAAGATCACGGCGCAGATGTCGGGCGGCGAACACCGGCCCGAGCAACAGGAGATGTGCCGGGCCGTGGCCGAGGCCGCTGGCCACGGGGCGCCACCTCGTGGTCCAGGCCGGGACGGGGACGGGAAAGTCGCTGGCCTACCTGGTGCCGGCCGCCCTCAGCGGGAAGAAGGTCGTGGTGGCCACGGCGACCAAGGCGCTCCAGGATCAGTTGGCCGACCAAGGACCTGCCGCTGCTCGAGGCCGGGCTGGGGCTGCCGGTGCCGCTCGACTACGCCGTGCTGAAGGGTCGGAGCAACTACCTGTGCCGCCAGCGGGTGCTCGAGGTGGGCTCGGGCGGGGTGCAGCCCGAGCTGGGTGATCAACGGCCCGGCGGCGAGGACACCGAGTCCGGTGGCGCGGGCGGTGGGGGCGGCGCGGCCGCCGAGGACGGTGCGCCACCCGAGGGACTGGTCGAGGAGGTGCGACGGCTGGTGACGTGGGCCCAGACGTCGGGGACCGGGGACCGGGCCGACCTGCGCTTCGAACCGTCCGAGCGGGCCTGGAACATGGTCAGCGTCGGGCCGCGCGAATGTCCCGGGCGCCTTCAACTGCCCGTCGGGCGGCCAGTGCTTCGCCGAAGCGGCGCGCGACCGGGCGGCCGCGGCGGACGTCGTGGTGGTCAACACCCACCTCTACGGGGCGCACCTGGCCAGCGGGCGGGTCGTGCTGCCCGAGCACGACGTCGTGGTCTTCGACGAGGCGCACGAGCTCGAAGAGGTGATGACGGCCAGCCTCGGCGTCGAGGTGACGGCCGGGCGGTGTGCGCGCCCTGGTGACGACGGCCCGGGCCTTGGTCGACGAGCGCGACCGCGAGCTGTGCGAGACCCTCGGCGACCTGGGCGACCAACTGGGCGACCTGGTGATCGACCGGATCGGGACGCGGGTGCTCGACGACCGGGGCCGGCTCTCGGCCGAGGACCGTGCGCTGTCCGACGTGTTGGTGCGGGCCGACGACGTCAGCCGGCGGCTGACCGACGCGCTGCGGCGGAGCGGCAACCAGGGCTCGCTGCTCGACGGCGGCGAGGTCGACCCCGACCGGGCCAGCCGCAAGACCCGCACGGTCCAGGCGGCGGCGCACCTGGCCGAGGACCTGCACCGGCTGGTCACGCGCACCGACACCCACGTGGCCTGGGTCGACGGGACGCGCCGCAACGCGCGGCTGCGCCTCTCCCCCATCGACGTCGGCCCGGCCTTGGCCGGGCTGTTGTGGCCCGAGGTGACCTCGGTGCTGACCAGTGCCACCATCCCGCCGCGGCTGGTCGAGCGGGTCGGCTTGGAATCGTTCGCCACCGAGGAGCTGAACGTCGGCAGCCCGTTCGACTACCGGGCCCACGCGCTGCTCTACGTGGCGCGCCACCTGCCGGACCGGCGGGCCGAGGGGGCCCAGGAGGCGCTGCACGAGGAGCTGGCTCGGCTCATCGGCGCGGCCGGCGGGCGCACGCTGGCCCTCTTCACCAGCCGGCGGGCCTACGAGGCGGCGGCCGAGGCGCTCGTCCCGGAGCTGCCCTACACCGTGCTGATCCAGGGCGACCTGCCCAAGGCCCGACTGCTCGAGGAGTTCGCCGAGGACGAGACGTCCTGCCTCTTCGCCACCCTCGGCTTCTGGCAGGGGGTCGACATCCCCGGGCGCGCGCTGTCGTTGGTCACCATCGACAAGCTGCCCTTCCCCCGCCCCGACGACCCGCTGCTCCAGGCCCGGCGCGACCGGGCCGGCGGTCGCGCCTTCCAGATGGTCGACCTGCCTCGGGCGGCCACCATGCTGGCGCAGGGCGCGGGCCGCCTCATCCGCACCGCGGAGGACCGGGGCGTGGTGGCGGTGCTCGACCCACGGTTGGCCACGGCGTCGTACCGGGGGGTGCTGTTGTCGACCCTGCCGCCCATGCGGCGCTCGGTCGAGCTCGACGAGGTCGAGGTGTTCCTGCGCCGGGCGCTCGAGGGAGGATCAGTAGCCGAGGCGGTCGAGCATCTCGGAGCGGTTCTGCCAGCGGCGCTCCACCTTCACGTGCAGATCGAGGAACGTCCCCTCGGGCAGCGCCTCGCGCGCCGCGATGCCCACCGCCTTGAGGACCTCGCCGCCCTTGCCGATGACGATGCCCTTCTGCGAGTCGCGCTCGACGATGATTTCGACGCGGATGTGCGGCCATTCCCATTCGGTGACCCGGCAGGTGATGGCGTGCGGCAGCTCGTCGTGGGTCTTGGCCAGCAGCTGCTCGCGCACCAGCTCGGCCACCCAGAGCGCCTCGGGCGTGTCGGTGACCACGTCGTCGGGGAAGAAGGGCGGGCCCTCATCCAGCCGGCTGACCAGGTGAGCCACCAGCGCCTCGACGCCCGTGCCGGTGCGGGCCGACACCGGGAAGTACTCGACGTCGGGCACCGCGCCCAGCGCGTCCACCGCACCCTTGACCTGGGTCAGGCGCTCGAGGATCTGGTCGCCCTTGGCCCGGTCGAGCTTGTTGACCACCACCACCAGGCTGGGTGGGGGCGAAGCGTCGCCGTCCTGGTCCCGCTTGGCGGCGGCCGTGGCGCGCGCTGGACTTCGCGCACCGCGCGCTCGAGCACGGTGCGGTCGCCCGGACCGATGGCCGCGGTGGCGTCCACCACCGGCATGATCACGTCGACGTCGCTGAGCGCGCTGGTCGCCGTCTCGTTCAGCCGCGTGCCGAGCGTGGTCTTCGGCTTGTGGATGCCCGGCGTGTCGACGAAGACCACCTGGGCGTCCGCCTCAGGGTCGTGCAGGACCCCGAGGATGCGGTGTCGCGTGGTGTTGGGCCGTGACGACGTGATGGCCACCTTGGTGCCGACCATCTGGTTGACCAGCGTCGACTTGCCGACGTTGGGCCGCCCCACCACGGCCACGAATCCTGAGTGCACGTCGCCCTGCCGTCAGTTCCCGTTCCGGGCGGCGCCGTTCTCCCGGTCGCCGCCGTTCCCGTTCTCGTTGCCGCTGCCGCTGGCCTTGACGCGTTCGGCCGTCGGCTCGATACGCACCCGCTCGATGCGCCGGCCCCGCACGTCGACCGCGGTGAGACGGAAGCCGTCCACCTCGACCGAGTCGCCCGGGTCGGGCACGCGCCCGATGAGGTCGAGCATGAGCCCGCCCACCGTGTCCCACGTGCCGTGGGGCAGCTCGGCCCCGAGCAACTCGTCGGCGTCGTCCATGGAGTAGAGGGCACTGACCAGCACCGAGCCGTCGTAGAGCCGTTCGACGGTCGGGCGCTCCATGTCGAACTCGTCGACGATATCGCCCACCAGCTCCTCGAGCAGGTCCTCGAGGGTGACGAGCCCGGCCGTGCCGCCGTACTCGTCCACCACGACGGCCATGTGGAACTTCTCCTCCTGCATTTCGCGCAAGAGATCCGAGACGTCCTTGGACTCGGGGATGAACTTGGCCGGCCGTGCGGAATCGCGCACGGGCTGGTCGCGCCTGCCGACCCGCTCGGCCCGCATGAGGTCCTTGGCGTAGGCGATGCCCACGATGTCGTCGATGCCCTCGCCCTCCACCGGGATCCGGCTGTAGCCGGCGGCCAGCGCGGCCTCGAGCGCGTCGTGCACGGTGGCATCGGACTCGACGGTGACCATGTCGGGCCGCGGGGTCATCACCTCGCGGGCCACCGTGTCGCCGAAGTCGATGATGGAGTGGATGAAGGTCCGCTCGTCCTTCTCGATCACGTTCTCCTCGTGGGCCACGTCCGCCATGGCCTTGAGCTCGGAGTCGGTGATGTAGGAGTGCGTCGGCTCCTGGCTCTCCTCGCCCCCGGCGCCGATGATGCGGTTGGCCAGACCGTTGAGCAGCGGCGAGAGCCACGGATCGGGGGGAAGCGGATCACCGCGCTCACCAACGGCGCGCTGAGGAGCGCGGCGCGGTCGGGGTTCATGCACGGCCCAGTTCTTCGGCACGGCCTCGAAGAAGACGAAGATGACCACCACTTCGAAGACGATGCCGAGGACCACGCCCCAGGGACCGAAGACGTGCTCGGCCACGATCCCGACGAGGGTGGCCGAGACCAGTTGGCAGACGAGCACCAGCAGCAGGATGGGGTTGAGGAAGTTCGGGGTTCTCGACCAGCCGGGCCAACTGGCGCGCCCCGCGGCGCTTGTCGTCGACCAGCGCCTTGGCCTTGATCCGGGTCATGCGCACGAGGCTGGTCTCGGCCATGGCCAGCACGCCCGAGGCGGCGAGGAGGACGACGATGACGACGAGGAGGATGGCGTCCTCGGCGTGAAAGCCCGACGGGCCGGAGGTGGCAACGCCCGCCGGTCACGCCCGGTTCCACCGGTAGAAGCGGTCGAGCAGCTGCTGCTCGAGCGCCTCCATGCGCTCGGCTTCGGCGTCCTTCTCGTGGTCCATGCCGAGCAGGTGGAGGATGCCGTGCACGAGCAGCAGCGCCAGTTCGTCGTCGAGCGGACACCGCGTGCTCGGGGCGTTGCGCGCGGCCACCGCGGGGCAGATCACGACGTCGCCGAGCAGGGTGAGCGTGCCCTCCTCGGGCGACGTGCCCGGGCCCGTTCCGCCGAGATCGGGCGAGCGGCCGGTCGGCCCCGGCTCGTCCTCGATGGGGAACGACAGGACGTCGGTCGGGCCGTTCTTGCCGAGGAACCGCTCGTTCAGCGCGGCGATGGCGTCCTCGTCGACGAAGAGCAGCGAGACCTCGGTCTCGCCCTCGACGCCCCGTGCCGTCAGCACCTCTGGCCAGCTCGGCCCAGCGCGCCACGTCGATCGGATGGGCCGCTGTTCATCGGCCGCGAACACGTCGATGGTCACTGGGGCGATCCGCCCGCCCTTCTGCCATCTCGTAGGCGGCGACGATGTCGCCCACGATCCGGTGGCGCACGACGTCGCGTCGGGTCAGGTGCACGAAGGCGATGTCCTCGATGCCGCCCGAGCACCGGCTCCAGCCCGACCAGGCCGGAGCGGCCGCCCGGCACGTCGATCTGGGTGACGTCGCCGGTGACCACGCCCTTGGAGCCGAAGCCGATGCGGGTGAGGAACATCTTCATCTGCTCGGGCGTGGTGTTCTGCGCCTCGTCGAGGATGATGAACGAGCTGTTCAGCGTGCGGCCGCGCATGAAGGCCAGCGGCGCGACCTCGATCGTGCCCCGCTCGAGCAGCCGCTGGGCCCCCTCGGGCTCGAGCATGTCGTAGAGCGCGTCGTAGAGCGGGCGCAGGTAGGGGTCCACCTTGGCCATCAGGTCGCCGGGCAGGAAACCGAGCCGCTCGCCGGCCTCGACCGCCGGGCGGGTCAGGATGATCCGCGCCACCTGGCGCGCCTGCAGGGCCTGCACGGCCAGGGCGACGGCGAGGTAGGACTTGCCGGTCCCGGCGGGGCCGATGCCGAAGGTGATGATGTTCTGGGCGATGGCGTCGATGTAGCGCTTCTGGCCGGCGGTGTTCGGGCGGACGGTCTTGCCGCCGGCGGCCCGCACCACCTCGGCGCGCATGATCTCGCTCGGTCGCACGTCGTCGCGCACCATGTCGATGGTGCGGGCCATGGTGGACGTCGTCGAGGCTCTGCCCCGCCTGCAGCAGGAGCACGGCCTCGTCGAAGAGCCGCACGACACGGTCGGCGTCAGGGCCCTCGACCGTGATGCGGTTGCCCTGCACGGCGATCTGCTCGTCGGGGAACGCCTGTTCGACTGGCGCAGGAGCTCGTCGCGGTGCCGAGCAGCCCGGCCATCAGATGGTTCCCGGGTACGTAACACTCGGCCCGCACGGTCGTGGTCACAGGGACGT
>CAVSCV010000014.1:0-23881 GCA_963726545.1 uncultured Acidimicrobiaceae bacterium
CCCCACCCGTGTGGCCTACGCGCTCGAGGGATCCGTCTTCGTCTCGGGTGCCGCCATCCAATGGCTGCGCGACGGGCTGGGCATCATCAGCGAGGCGGCCGAGGTCGGACCGCTCGCCGCCTCGGTTCCCGACAGCGGCGGCGTCGTGTTCGTCCCCGCGCTCACCGGGCTGGGCAGCCCGCAGTGGGACCCCCAGGCCCGCGGCATCGTCACCGGCCTGACCCGGGGCGCCGGCCGGGCCCAACTGGCCCGGGCCTCCGTCGAGGCGATGGCCTTCCAGGTGCGCGACATGACCGACGCCATGTCCGACGCGCCGATGCCTGTCCGAGGGAGCGGCCGCCGCCTCTTCCCGCCGGCTCGCCGCGCTGCGGGTGGACGGGGGCGCCGCCGCCATGGACCTCCTCCTCGAGCTCCAGGCCGAGCAGAGCCGCATGACGGTGGCCCGTCCCCGCTCGACCGAGTCCACCGCGCTGGGCGCGGCCACCGTGGCCGGCCTGGCCGAGGGCGTGTGGTCGAGCCTCGACGAGCTCGCCGGCCTCTGGCAGGCCGAGGCCGTCTTCGAGCCCCAGCTGCCGGCCGAGCTGACCGACGCCCTCCACGACGTCTGGCTGCGGGCGGTCGAGCGCTCCCGGGGCTGGGCCGTCGACGCAGACTGACTCGTCCCTGACCGCTCGACCCCACAAAGGCCCAGCCCACAGGCAAGATTGCCCGGCCAGCAATAAAGCAAGGAAATCCTTGTTATATTCACCCGAAGGAGCGGACTTCGGCACCGCTCGGAAGGGTGGTCAGCCATGAGCGTGGCGATCGTGACAGGGGCATCTCGAGGACTCGGGGAGGCGCTGGCCACCGGGCTGGCCTCGGCCGGTTGGTCGGTGGTGGTCGACGGCCGCGACGCCGAGGCGCTCGACGCTGGCCGCGGCACGCATCCGGGCCGAGGCTGCGCCCGGAGCGCAGGTGGTCGCGCTGGCCGGTGACATCACCGACGCCAGGCACCGCAGCGCGCTCACCGGGGCCGCCTTCGACCTGGGTGGGCTCGATCTGGTGGTCAACAACGCGGGAACGCTCGGCGCGTCACCACTCCCGTCACTCGCCGAGTATCCGTTGGGCGAGCTGCGCGTCGCCTTCGAGGTGAACGTCGTGGCTCCCCTCGGCCTCGTCCAGGACGCGCTGCCGCTGCTCCTCGACTCGCCCCGGCCCCGGCTGATCGACATCACCTCGGACGCCGCCGTGGAGCCCTACGACGGATGGGGCGGCTACGGCGCCGGCAAGGCCGCGCTCGACCAGATCAGCGCCGTCCTGGCCGCCGAGCTTCCGGGTCTGCGCGTGTGGTCGGTCGATCCCGGCGATCTGCGCACCGCCATGCACCAGGCGGCGTTCCCCGGCGAGGACATCTCGGATCGGCCCGAACCAGCGAGCGTCGTGCCCGCCTTCCTCGACCTCATCGAGAGCGACCGCCCGAGCGGGCGGTACCGGGCCTCCGAACTGGCGACGGCGGGGGCGACGCCATGACCGCGCTGACGGCCGGCGCACCGGCCCGCCTGCCTGAGCTGCACCCGCTCTCCTTCGACCTGCCACCCGAGCTCGAGGCGCCGGCACCGCCGGAGAACCGCGGCATCACCCGCGACGCCGTGCGCATGCTCGTGGCCAAGAGGTCGGACCTCTCGCTGGTCCACTCGCACTTCTCCGAACTCCCCCGCTTCCTCGAGGAGGGCGACCTGATCGTGATCAACACGTCGGGCACCCTGGCGGCCGAGGTCGATGGCCGCGCCCCGGACGGCTCGGCCGTGCAGGTCCATCTCTCGACCCAGCTCCCGGCCGGGCTCTGGACCGTCGAGATCCGTCGGGACGGCGCCGCGTACCTCGGGGCCCAGGCGGGCGACCTCTTCGAACTGCCCGGCGGCGGTCAGGTCGCGCTGCTCGCTCCGTACTCCCCCGGTCCGGGCGGAGCCGGCGTGCGCCTCTGGGTCAGCCGCCTCGAAGCGCCCGAACGGCTGCACAGCTACCTGGCCCGCTACGGGCGCCCGATCCGCTACGGCTACGTGCAAGGCAGCTATCCGCTCTCGGCGTACCAGAACGTCTACGCCACCGAGCCCGGCTCCGCCGAGATGCCGAGCGCCGGACGACCCTTCACCCCCGAGGTGCTCACCCGGCTCGTGGCCAAGGGGGTCGGCGTGGCCCCGCTGCTCCTGCACACCGGCGTGGCGTCGCTCGAGGCCAACGAGCCGCCCTACGCCGAGTACTTCAAGGTGTCGCTCCCCACAGCCCATCGCATCAACGACACCCGTCGCTCGGGCGGCCGGGTGATCGCCATCGGCACCACCGTGGTGCGCGCCCTCGAGTCGGTGGTGGACGAACATGGGCACGTGCACCCGAGCGAAGGCTGGACCGAGACCGTGGTGTCACCCGAGCATCCGGTGCGTTCCATCGACGGCTTCCTCACGGGCTGGCACGAGCCCGAGGCCTCGCACCTGGCCATGCTCGAGGCCATCGCCGGGCGACCACTGCTCGAGGTGTCCTACGCGGCCGCCCTCTCCGAGGGGTACCTGTGGCACGAGTTCGGCGACGTGCACCTGATCCTGCCGTGACGCCCGAAGCCGCCGGCACCGAGGCACCCGAGTCGCCGCTCCAACAGTTGCCCACCACGCGGCGGGCCATCCTCACCCTGCTCAAGCGCGAGGGCCCGCTCGATGCCGCCGCCGTCGCCTCTGCGCTGTCACTCACGCCGGCCGCCGTGCGCCAGCAGCTGGCCCGCCTCGAAGAGGACGGGCTCTTGACCCACCACGACGAGGCCGAGGAGGAGGTCCGCCGCGGGAGGCCTCGCCACCTCTATGCCTTGACCTCGGCGGCCGAGACCCTCTTCCCCAAACGGTACGGCGATCTCACCACCGAGCTGCTCGGCTACCTGGGCGGCCCAGGGGGCAGTCAGGTCGACGAGCTGTTCGAGCAGCGCCGCCAACGTCGCGTGGCCGACGCCCTGCCTCGCACCGCGCACCTACCCTTCGACGACCAGGTGGCCGCGCTCACCGCCATCCTCGACGAGGACGGGTACCTGGCCGACGCCGAGCGCCTCGACGACGGCAGCTGGCGCATCACCGAGCACAACTGCGCCATCCTCACCGTGGCCCACGGCTTCTCGCAGGCCTGCACGAGCGAGCTGGCGTTCATCCGTGACGCGCTCCCCGGCGCCACCGTGCGTCGCGTCGCCCACCTCATGGACGGCGCGCACGTCTGCGCCTACGTGGTCAGCCCGCCGGAGCCGTCGAGTCCGCTGCCCTGATCTCGAGCACCGACGCGCCGTCGACCTCGTGGATCTCGGTTCGCAGCAGCTCGATCAGATGCTCGCCACCGATCTCGACCACGAACTCGTCGACCGCCTGTCCCTCTTCGCGCTCGAGGATGTTGATGGCGACGATGTCTCCCCCGACCGCCCCGATCCTGCTGGCCACGAGGCCCAGGGCGCCGGGCCGGTCGGGTAGTGCAATGCGCACGACGTAACCAGCCATGGGTGCAACGTTAGGCGGTCAATGTGAACTGGCTGTTTCGATTGGATGAAGGCCGCCAACCTGCAGCTTCGTCAGGCTGCCGCGGCCTGGGGGCGTGAGGGTACGTATTCGTCGATGTACGGACGCTCGGAGAGCCGAGCGATCTCGTGCATCAACTGGTCGGTGAAATCGCGGCATTGCGTGTGGTCGTGGTTCTCGAGCGGGTGGACCGGGTCTTCGGGCGGGTCCATCTGCATGGGGGCACCGAAACGGATGGTCACCGTCTTGAAGGGCCGCATGAACCTCGAGTTGACCGGCTGCACGTCCACGGTCCCGATGATGCCCACCGGGATGATCGGCACACCGCACTCGCGGGAGAGACGGGTCACCCCGGTTCGCCCCTTGTGCACGTACTGGTCCATGCTGCGGGTGCCCTCGGGATAGAGGCCCAGCAGCTGGCCCTGGCCCAACACATCGGTGCGGGCTGTCTCGAGCGCCCGCTCCGAGGCGCTGCCTCCGGTGCGCCGGATCGGGATCTGCCCTGCCGCCCGAAAGAACCAGGCCGTCTTCCATGAGTCGAAGTACTCCGCCTTGGCCAGGTAGGTCACCTTGCGCCGCACCACGAGCGGGAGGAAGAAGGAGTCGCAGAAGGACTGGTGGTTGGCCGCCAGCACGGCAGGCCCCTTCTTGGGGATGTGCTCGCGCCCCTCAACCTTGACGCGGAACAGGACGAGAAAAATTGGGGTCAGGACCGCCTTGAGCACCCAGTAAGCCACAAGGCACAAGGTACCCCTCTGGCTGACCAGCGCGCCCGGGCTCGCCTGTGCTGAACTGCCAGAGCCTTGACCCCATCAGGCCTGGAGAAACGACCGTGACGAACGAAAACCTGACCGCTGAGCCTTTCCTCTCGGGCCTCTTCTTCGGTGAGTGCCCGCGTTGGCACGACGGACGCCTCTGGTACTCGGATTTCTTCGACCACGCCGTGTCCTCCGTCTCGCCCGACGGTGAGCGCCGGGTCGAGGTGGATTTCGACGGGGAGCCGGGCGGCCTCGGCTGGCTGCCCGACGGGCGCCTCCTCTTCACCTCCCGCCTGGATCGGGTCATCATGCGCCGAGAGCCCGACCACACCCTTGTGGTGCACGGCGACCTCAGGCCCTGGGCCGCTTGGCACGCCAACGACATGGTGGTCGCGTCCAACGGGCAGGCCTACGCCGGGAACTTCGGTTTCGACCTCGACGGCCTCTACGCCGGAACCCTTGAGGCCAGTGACATCGCCACCGCCTCGGTGGTTCGGGTGGACCCCGATGGCACCAGTTGCGAGGCCGCCACCGACATCCAGTTCCCCAACGGGACCGTGATCACCGACGACGGCCGCACCCTGATCATCGCGGAGACCTTGGGCGGGCGCCTCACCGCGTTCGACCGTGCCGAGGACGGCGCACTGTCCAACCGCCGGGTCTGGGCAATGACCGAGGGCGTCTTCCCCGATGGCATCTGCCTGTGCGAGGACGGCTCGGTGTGGGCAGCCAACGCAATGCTGCCCGAGTGTGTCCGCTTCGCCGAGGGCGGCGAAGTGCTCGAGCGCGTCACCACGTCGATGCCGTGCTTTGCCTGCATGCTGGGTGACGACGATCGCCGCACCCTGTACCTCGTCATCGCAGCAGACAGTGACGGGAACAAAGCTCCGCTTGCTCGCAACGGCGCCATCGAGAAGGTCCGCACGACCGTTCCGGGCGCCGGGCTGCCGTGACCCGCCGGGTTGCGGCGAGGGTTGCCGCGACTGCACTGGGGGCGGGCTTCCTGGTCGCCCTCTTCAGCGCCTGCGCCCTCCTCGGTGCGGGACCGGCCGGCGCGGCGGCGACCGCAGCCCCGCCTTTCGATCTGGCCGTCGGCGGATCAGGATCCGTCGGTTTCCAGCCCACGTTGACCCACCCCCACGGCGAGGCCACCGATTCGGGCTACACCGACGACCTGGCGGCGCGGGAAGCGGCGCGCTGGCCGGGCCTCACCCTCGTGCGCATCGGCTGTCCCGGCATCACCACCTTGACCATGATCAACGGCGGCGGGAACTGCTCCTACCACGACGGCACCCAACTCCAGACCGCCCTCGACTTCCTGCACGCGCATCCCTCCACCGCGCTGGTCACCGTGGATCTCGGCTTCAACGACGTGGTCCGCTGCCTGCACGACATGAACCTCAACAGCGAGTGCGTGGCCAGTGGCTTGGCGGCGGTGCAGGACCAACTCCCCCATATTCTGGCCGCCTTGCGTCAGGCCGCCCCCGCCAACGCACAGATCGTCGGCGTCGGTCACTACGACCCGTACCTGGGCGACGCGGTGCGCGGCGCCGCGGGCCAGCTGTTCGCCCAAGCCAGTCTCGTGGTCATCGACCGCTTGAACGACATCATGCGCGCCGCCTATACGAAGGCCGGCCTGCCGATGGCCGATGTCGGTGCCGCATTCGATCTGGGCGACACCACGCCGGTCGTCGCCCCCGGCCTGGGCACGGTGCCCACCGACGTCGCCCGCGTCTGCGCTATGACCTGGATGTGCGCCGCGCCGCCCATGGGGCCGAACCAACATCCCAACGACACCGGTTACCGGGCGATGGCCGCCGCGCTGGCTGCCGCCCTGGCCAGCCCTAAGTCGGACTGAGCGCCTCGACCCGTTCGGTCCGGGCGTTCTCGGCCGAAGCGGAGGTCTCGGGCGCCGCCGGCTCCGGCTGGCCCTCCACGCGCCACGGCACCCGCGAGCGTCCGGTCAGGGGTTTGCTCCAGGGCGTCCGAGCCAGGAGTTCGGTGAGGCCGACGCAGGCCAGGAACACGATGACGACGGTGAGCACGCTGACCAGCGGCCAGGGCATGACGTCGTCGAGCTGGCGCCAGCCCAGCCAGCTCAAGATCGTGATGAAGAGCAGCTGGGCCAGGTAGACGCCGTAGGAATTGTCCGAGCCGGAGTGGACGGCCCTCCGGGTCCGGGCCGAACGTCGACGATCCACGAGCAACACGCCGATCAGGTAGATGCAGGCGATGGCGCCCACGTTGAAGGGGATCACGATCGGTTGAAACGGGTCGGCACTCGAGCCCAGCCACGAGACGACGTGGTCCGCCGACAGGTAGTACCACACCTCGGCCGCCGCGGCGGCGGCCACGGTGCCGATGACGATCGTCCACACGTGCCCGACGAGCCATTGGTGGAACTCGTCGAGGTGCAAGGCCATGACCATGCCGGCGATCAAATAGAACTGGTACGACGTCACTTCCCGCGTGGCCCAGTAGCCCGTCATCCACCCCGGGGCGAGTCCCCAGTGCATCGACGAGACCAGGACGACCTGCACCAGCGCGCTGGCCAACAGAAGGCGCCCGTGGTGACCGGCTGTCCGCCGCACCAAGACGAGGCACACGGGAAAGAGGGCGTAGAACTCCAGGAGGACCAGCAGGTAGTAGAGCTGGTAGTACCCGGTGCCGACGAGGTACCCCAGGTGGGCGGCGTCGCCCGACACCGTTCCGGGCGCCGACCCGATGGTCAGGAAGAAGTAGATGACCGACCAGCAGAGATAGGGCACCGCGACGAGGGCGAAGCGGCGGCGCCAGAAGGTCCGATGATCGATGCCGGGCAGGTCGCGGACGCTGTACGTGAGCATGCAGGCGGAGACGAACAGGAAGGCCTCGCGGGTGACGTGGAGCAACTGCAACGACGCCCCCACGGCGACGCCGGCGGCCAGCGGCGCAAAGAAGAGCAGCGTGTGGGTCGACACCACTCCGACCTGCTTGACCGGACGCATCGCATCGATGTGATCGAGGCGCTTGCGCGTCCCGCGCACGGGTTGCGCTGGCTCCAGTGGGGACTCGTCGGCCATCAGGATCCCGGGAAGGAGCGCAGGATCGTGGTGTCCGGCTCGAAGAGAGCCCGTCGGCGCACCTTCCCGGTGGCGCCCCTCGGGAGCGCGGCAACGACGTGCAGTGCGACGGGTCGCCGCGTCCGGACCAGGCCTCGGGCCAGTGCTGCGTTGATCCGTTCGACCACCGGGTCCGCAGCATGGGCATCGCCCGAGGACTCGACGCCCTCGAGCACCACGAAGACCACAGGGACCTGACCCAATTCCGGATCGTCCCGGCCGGCGACGGCGACGGCCAGCACGGCCGGGTCCGCGCTGACCACCTCCTCGATCTCACGGGGGTAGACCTTCTCGCCTCCGCGATTGATGACGTCGTCGCTCCGAGCAACCAGGTAGACGAAACCGTCGGTGTCGCGCCACCCGAGATCGCCCGTGCGCAGCCAGCCGCCCGGGCGGAAGCGGTCGGTGTGCGCGCCGCCGGCATAGTGGTCGATCACCGAGGCCCCCCGGATCTCGATCTCTCCCACCTCGGCCGATCCCCATTCGGTTGGGTGCGCTGCGGGCGCGTCGTCACACACCACGCGCAGGTCGACGCCGACCGGCACGCCAACCGAGCCGGCACGACGCGGCACAGACAGTGGATGGGCGGTGATCTGGCTGGCGGCCTCGGTCATCCCGTAGGTCTCGATCACCGGAATCCTGGTGGACGCCTCGAAGCGATCCGCCGCGGCGACGGGGAGGGGCGCCGAAGCGGAGCGGATGAAGCGGACGCCGGGCGGCACGATCTCTCCGGTCCGGAGCTCGGCGAGCCGGGAGATGATGGCGGGCACGGCATTGATCCAGGTGACCCGCCGCTGACCCATGAGCTGCCAGAAATCTGTCCGATGGAAGCGGTCGTCGAGCACGAGGCACGAGCCGGCGACGAGGGAGGAGAGCACGCCGACCACCTCGGCGTTGATGTGGAAGAGCGGCAGCGAATTGAAGCCGCGATCCTCCGCCGTCAGGTCGTGGTGCTCCACCACACTCCGTGCGGTGTGCAGCAGCCTGGCCTGTGCGAGGCGCACCACCTTGGGCGGTCCGGTGGTCCCCGACGAGGAGAGCACGACGCCGCCGGAGCTGGCCATGCGCTCGACCGGTTCGAGCGGTGCCTGCGGCGACGGCATGAGCGACGCCAGTTCGACCCAGTCCGACGGCCCACCCGACCCAGCGGGCCGGTCGGCCACGACCGCCTGCGCCTCGGTTCTGGTCAGCAACGAAGGCAGACCGCTCGGTCCGGCGTCCGGCATGGCCGGATCCAGCGGGGCCACCCACAGGCCGGCGGCCACCGCACCCACCACGGCCGCCGCACAGGACAGCGGGTCGGCGATCGACACGGCCACGGTCATCCCAGGAGCGAACGGTCCGCTGACGAAGGCACGCCGCCAGCGCTCCATGGCCGCGAAGGTCAAGACCCGGTCGCTCCGGGCGTCCTCCGCGTAGACCCGCTCCCCCAGCGCGGCGGCCTGACGGGAGACCAACGTACCCAGGCCTTCGTCCGCCGGAGCGACATCGATCCCAGACACGATGCACTCTTCTCGCGAAGGTGCCGGCGCCGGACGCGTCGCGGTCGGGACGGGCGCCGCCATGTCAGTACATCATCCGCGGATCGGAATAGTGCTTGAACTCGAGGAGATTGTCCGACGGGTCGCGCAACACGAAGGTCCGATGGGCTTCGACCAAGCCCTCGAAGCGCACGGACACCTCGGAGAACAACTCGATCTTGCGCTGCTCGCAGAGGGCGTGGAGGGCATCGAAGTCGCGCCCCTCCCGGAACGTCACCCCGAAGTGGCGGGGGTAGAGGTTGAGCTCCGCCGGGACCGTCTCCGGTGCATCCACCAGGTGACAGACCAGCTGGTCGCCGAAGAAGTCGAGGGTGATCCGGTCGGCGTAACGACGGGCCAGCTTGCAGCCGAGAGCCCCGACGTAGAACTCCTGTGACGCATCGAGGTCGTAGACCGGGATGGCCAGGTGGAAGACGTCGCGGCTCTCCCTCACGAGACCTTTGCCTCGAAGGCCTCCAGCGTGTCGGAGCGGAGGCCGAGACGAATCGTCTCGAGACCGAGGATCGCGGTGGAGGGGATGTTCCCCAGGTTCACGTCGGTGCCCACTCGCGTGACGAAGTAGCACTGCAACTCGGTGGAGGGAGCCTCGAAGAGGAGGCGGTCCACCGGAAGGTCGCTGTCCAGGATCTCCTCGATGAGCCCGAACCGGAGCTCACCATTGGGCCGGCAGATCCCTGAGCGCCCGCTCTCACGGGCCTCGAGCGTGACCAAGAAGGCACCTGCGTCGAGGTCGTCGTGGACACTCTCGATCCAGCGGCCGGGAGCCAGGCGCTCGGAGCGCTCGGCGTCCTTGAATCCCACTTCGGAGATGACGTGGAAGTCATCGGCCAACTTCGTGATGTAACCGACCTTTTCCATGCCCGACAGGCTGATGGTCCCATTGGAGACTTCAACGTAGCGGCACGCGTAGCGCTGGCACAGGTCCCGAAAGTCGTCGAAGCGGTCCTGCAGCACGAACTTCTCGAACAGGGTCCCGCCGAAGTAGTAGTCCACGCCGGCATCGTCGAGCGTGTCGATCTTGCGCTGGAGATCCTTGGTCACGAGCGCCGTGCCCCAGCCGAACTTCACGAAGTCGAGATACTCGGCACTGCTTTGGACGATGTCCTGGAAGTGACGCGTCGGAAGACCGCCGTCGACCATCATGGTGTGACCCTTGGTCCTGGGCTTGGACGCTCGTTCTGGCAGTTCCAATGCTGTTGGTCGCATGTGTCGCTCCTTACAGGTTCAGACGCTCGAGAGAAGGACGGGTGGACAGATCTCGCCCTTGCCCAATGACCACAAGCCGGCGTTGGGGACCTGGCCCCAGGCCATCCTGGACACGGGCACGCGGTCGCACTTCGCCAGGGCCATCCGGATGACGCCCCCATGAGTGACCACGAGGACATCGCCGCGGTGTTGGCGCTGAGCCAAGCGGGTGAAGAAGCGGTCGACGCGCCGGCTGAGCTCGTGCAGCGACTCGCCTCCGGGCGGACGAGCGTCGGCATCGACGACACGACCGCCATCGACGCCGGACCAATCGGGACCGAGGTCACCCAGCGGCCTGCCCTGGGCCCAGCCGAAGTCACGCTCACGGAGGTCGGCGTCGGAAACCCAAGCCATGTCGAGCTTCACGCTGATGATGGACGCCGTCTGATCCGCGCGAGCGAGGTCACTCGAGATGATCGTGGCCACGGGGAGCCGGCTCACCACATCCGACACTGCCGCCACTTGTTCGCGCCCGGCCGCCGTCAACTCCGGCCCTTCCGCCTGACCTTGTACGAGTCCGGACGCGTTCCACGTGCTCTCTCCGTGACGGAGAAGCCAGATCGTGTCTCCAGAGTTACGTTGTTGTTTCACTTCCCTTCACAATGGCCAATGACTCTGTGCCAGTACTGGGAAAGAGGCGAGAGCCCGATGAGGACTTCGTAAGGAAATTATGAGGTCAAGGCCGCTTCCGGCCACTCAGGCACGACGGGGTCAAGCGAGCAGGGGTTGCAAGGGCAACGCAGTCGTTTTCTGAGTTTCAGCTGACTGGTCGTCGACACCAAGGCGCGCCCGCTGCTCGGCCCGGATCGGCCCGGTGAGCACCCAGCGCAGCGGGGTCAGGAGCAGCAGGCCGGTGCACACGGCAGCGCACGTCATCGTGAGCACGAACGTCAGCGCGACGAGAGCCGCCCAGTCGAGATGAGCGGAGATACCGGCGTCACCGAGGCCGGCCCGTATGAGATTGAGGAACAGCACGTGGCAGAAGAAGATTCCGCCGGTCAGGCCCGCCAGGTACTCGGCTGTGAAGACGCGGGGCCAGCGGCGTCGGACCCCTGGACGGCGCACCTGGCGGCGGTACCAGGCCCACGTCCCACATTCGAGCGCCGCCACCGCCGCGGTGAACCACAAGAACGCGACCGGTTGATAGAGATCCGAGGCGTGCCCGGTATCCGATCCGGTCCAGACCGCGATGAGGTACCACATGGTGGCCACCACTCCCACGACCACGCCGACTGCGATGACGGCTCGCCAATACCGCTCGACGAATCCTCGGATCTCCTCGAAGTGCAACGCCACCAGGACACCGGCCACGAACTGTTCTTGGTAGGTGATCGGATCGCGCGCCCACGGCCACACCGAGGCGATGGAGCGCGTGGCGCTCCCCACCACTCCGAAGTACTGCGTGTAGTGCAGATCGGCGGCCAAGAGCAACGCGAAGAGCAAGCTGCCCACCATGATGGCGACGTGGTGCGTGCTCTTGCGCAGCACGCGCAAGAGCCAGGGAAAGACAAGGTAGAGCTGGAGCAGGACCACGACGAAATAGAGCTGGTAATAGCCGTAGACGAGGTAGTTCCAGAGCAGTGAGCCCGCCTGACCCCAGGCGTTGCTGTCGATCATGGTGAAGATCCAGTAGATGCCCGTCCAGACGAGGAACGGGACACCGATCTGCAAGTAGCGCCGCCCCCAGAACTCGCCGAGCGAGCGTGGCCGGTGGATCTCGGAGTAGGTCAGCACGAACGCGGTGAGGAAGAAGAAGGCCGTGCGGCTGAAGTGCAGCAGCATCACGAACGCCCACGCCGGCGTGTTCCCTGCCGCGACGTTCCAGAGCAACGAGTGCTGCAACACCACGGCGCAGCAGGCGATCACCCGGTAGGAGTCGAATTGGCCCAGGTATGGGGCTCGCGCCGATCCCCCGATCAGCGATGGCAGGGCCCCTTCGGTGGTCTGATCGACCGGAGCGCCGCGGCCGGGAGCGAGCGGGGAGACCGTCGACGCCATGGCGGGATACTGACCGACCCTCCTTGAGACAACCTGAGAATCCGACCAGTCGACTCCGGCCCGGCCCACGCCCGGCCTCCCGGTCACCCCAGTTTCGTCAGCGCGGTACGGAGGTTGCGCACGGCCTGACCGATGCGCTGCTCGTTCTCGATGAGGGCGAAGCGCACATGGCCGTCGCCCCCCGGGCCGAAGCCCACGCCGGGCGACGTGGCCACGTCGGCCTCGCTGATCAGGTACTTGGAGAATTCGAGCGAGCCCATCTCCCGGTACGGCTCGGGGATGGGGGCCCAGACGAACATCGTCCCCCGGGGCTTGGCCAGCTGCCAGCCGATCCGGTTGAGCCCGTCACAGAGGGCGTCGCGGCGCGACCGGTAGATCTGGTTGATCTCCTTGGGGTAGTCGGGCGCCTCGTTCATGGCCACGATGGCGGCGATCTGGATGGGTTGGAACGTCCCGTAGTCGAGGTACGTCTTCAGCTTGGTCAGGGCCTGGACGATCTCGGGATTGCCCACCACGAAGCCCACCCGCCAGCCGGCCATGGAGAACGACTTGGTCATCGTGTAGAGCTCGACTGCGACGTCCTTGGCCCCCGGGACCTGGAGGATGGACGGTGGTTCGTACCCGTCGAAGCCGATATCGGCGTACGCGAAGTCATGCACGAGCACGGTGTCGTGCTCGCGGGCGAACGCCACGAGACGCTCCATGAACGTCAGGTCGACACAGGCCGTGGTCGGGTTGTGTGGGAAGGAGAGGACGATGACGCGCGGCTTGGGCCACGACTCCTCCCAGGCGTGCATAAGCCCGTCGAAGAAGGCCTCGCCCGGGTCGGGCGCGCCGAGCGACTCGACGTCGGGCCCGCGCAGAGGGACCTGACGCACGTCGGCCCCGGCGAAGAGCGGTCCCCAGATGTGGATCGGGTACGAGGGCGAGGGCACGAGCGCGGTGTCCCCGGGCGCCACCAGCACCCACATGAGATGCGAGAAGCCCTCCTTGGCGCCGATGGTGGTGACCACCTCGGTGTCGGGATCGAGATCGACGTCGAACTTGCGCTTGTAGAGATCGGTGATGGCGCTGCGCAGTTTGGGAATGCCGCGCGAGGCCGAGTAGCGGTGGTTGCGCGGGTTGCGCGCCGCCTCGGCCAACTTGCCCACCGCCACATCGGGCGACGGCAGGTCGGGGTTGCCGAACCCGAGATCGATCACGTCGCGTCCGGCTCGCCGCGAGTCTGCCTTCAGATCGTTGATCGTGGCGAAGACGTAGGGCGGCAGCCCGTTGATGCGACGAAACTCCATCGTTCAAGTCTACGGCTGTCGGCCGGCGACCCCCGACGATGGATGGAGCGACGCGGCACGCGCGGCCTCGGCGAGCGCCTCCACGTCCACGGGCCAGCCGAAAATCACCCAGCTGGCCCCCGCCCCGCCCATGAGGGCCACCGTGTCTGCCATGGTCGGGGCGCTCTTGGGTGGTGGACCGGCCCACGTGACCTCGAGGGCGTGACGACCGGTGGAGCGCTCGGTGACCAGCGCGGGATCGGTGTCCCACACGGTGAGCGCCGCCCCGGCCGCGCGCGCCTCGTCCGCCCGCCCGGCCTGCCCGCCCGCCACCCAGACGATGATCCCCTGGCTGGCCAGCTCGCGGCCCAGCGCCACCACCTCGGCCCGCCGCACTGCCGCCGGCGGAAAGGGAATGCCGTACGCACGGTTCTCCTCGGCGCTCAGCCTGTCTCCGGTGCCGAGGCCGGCGATGACGCGGCCGGGTGCCAGCCGGGCCAACGCCCCGAACTCGGCGGCCAGGACGGCGTTGGGCACCAGACCGATGCGGGCGACCAGCGTCCCGACGTACGGCCCGGCGCCGTCCGGGCGCGGAGCGAAGCGCGCGGCTAACGCACCGAGGAGCGGGAACGGGGCCAGGGCGGGCCGCTCGGGTTGGCCCATGGGCCAGAGGTGGTCGTAACAGAAGAGCCCGTCGATCCCCGCGGCCACGGCCGACTCCGCCGCCGCGAACGCCTCGTCGGGTGAGTCGCGGAAGGTGGGGAGTACCACGCCGGCCCGAATCACCACAGGCCCCCCTGACGCGCCCCGAGCGCGGCGCCCACGGCGCCGGCCCGCTCGCCGAAGGCGGCCGGCACGATGGCCACCTCCGGGCGACTTCTCCCGCCCTCGACCTGTTCGGCAAAGGCGCTGCGGGCGGACTCGAAGAGGAGGTCGCCCGCGTGGACCAGGCCGCCGCCGAGCACGAAGCACTCCGGATCGGTGACGCAGGCCAGGTTGGCCAGACCGAAGCCCACCCAGGCGCCGACCTCGCGGATGACCTGCTGGGCCGCCGGGTCGCCCGCGTCGGCCGCGGCCGAGACGTCCTCCCCCCGCACGCTCTCGGGATCGCCGCCGGCCAGGTGCACCACCGCGTCGAGCCGCCCGGCCAGCGCGGCCTGCCGGGCCAGCATGCCCAGGCCCGCACCCGAGGCGAAGCGCTCCCAACAGCCGCGACGCCCGCAGGGGCAGGCCGGCCCCGCCGGATCGACCACCATGTGCCCGATTTCGCCCGCGAACCCAGACGCTCCCACCTGGACCTTTCCGTCGATGACAACTCCCCCGCCGATCCCGGTCCCGAGGGTGACCAGGACGACATGGTCGAAACCGGATGCCGCGCCGAGCCGGTGCTCGGCCAGCACGGCGAAGTTGGCGTCGTTCTCGATCAGCACCCGGCGGCCGGGCAGCCGACCACCCACCAGCTCGGTCCAGTCGACGCCGTGCGCCTGGGGCAGGTTGGGGGCGAAGCAGAGCCGGCCTCGGCGATCGACCATCCCGGGCGCGCCCACGCCGACCGCCGCACCGGGCGAGCCCAACGCCTGGTCGAGGTCTGCCACCACGATGGCCACGGCATCGGCCACGTGGCTGCCGATGATCTCCCGGGTCCCTGTCGGGGTGGGCACGCGCGTCTCACCGACGATCCGGTCCGACGCGTCGAGGGCAATCCCGAGGACCTTGGTGCCTCCGATGTCGATCCCGTAGGTGAGGTCGTCACCGCCGGAGGGGCCGGAGCCCTCGCTCACGAGGTGGACTCGACCCGTGCCTTCAGCTCGCGCATGGCCGTGGCCATGATCCGGCTCGTGGCCCGCATTTTGATGAAACCCGGGATCGGCACCCGTAGCTCTGCTTCGAGGTGGTAGGTGACGTCGGTGCCGCCGCCCTCGCCCGGGTCGAAGACGTAGCTCCCGTCGAGCTTGGTCGTGATGTCGCCCTGGGTCAGCTTCCAGGAGAGGATGTGGGGAGCCTCCGAGTAGTCGTAGGCCAGGGTGTAGCTGGTGCTCCGACCGAAGGCGGCGGCGCGGAAGGTCACGAGCAGCGGGCGGCTCTGCTCGTCGCGCTCCTTGATCTCGATCTCCTTGATGTCGGCAGCCCACTCGGGGTACCGCTCGATGTCCGCGGCCACGTCGTAGCACCGCTGGGGAGGTGCAGCTACCGACATGTGCTCGGTGGCGGTATCAGCCACGGTGAGGGGTTCCTTCCTGTCTGTCGCACCCGCCGGGTGCTGCGTCAGATTGCCACTCCGGTCAGGGCATCGGCCAGCCTAGAAGCGAGAACGTCGGGAGCGAAGGTATCCCTCGCCCGGATCCGGGCGGCCTCCCCCATGCGCCGGCGCAGGTCTGGATCGATCAGGAGGGTGCGCAGGGCCTCTGCCAGCGCCCCCGGGTCCTCGGGGCGGCGCACGACCAGCCCGGTCACCCGGTCGAGCACGGCTTCGGGGGCGCCGCCGCTGTCTCCGGCGATCTGGGGCACCCCCGCTGCAGCGGCCTCGAGGAACACGATGCCGAAGCCCTCCTGTTCGAGCCCGAACCAGCGGTCGCGGCAGGCCATGACGAAGACGTCGCCGGCGGCGAGGAGCCCGGCCCGGTCCTGGTCGCTCACCCGGCCGAGCACGGCGACGGTGACCGGGCTGCGGGCGGCCAGGCGGCGCAGGCGTTCGAGTTCGCGCCCACCCCCGGCCACGGCCACCACGAGGTCGGGATAGGAGGGGGCCAGCCGGGCGGCCGCCTCGAAGAGCACATCCATGCCCTTGCGGGGAACGAGCCGGCTGACACTGACCACGAGCGGCCCGGTGGTGGGCAGTCCGAGGCGGGCCCGTACGGCGGCACGCTCGGACTCGGCCAGCGGGACGATGGCGCTCGCGTCAACCGGCGGGGGGATCTCGACGACGGGCGCGGTCATGCCCGGCGCGGCGCGGCGGCCTTCCGCGGCGGGGTAGCCACCGGCGGAGACGACGAGCTCGGCGCCTTCGAGCACGCGGGCCAGGGCACGGCGCGTGCCGGGCAAGCGTCCGGGAATGGTCACTTCGGCGCCGTGGAGGATCACCCCGTACGGCACGTCCAGACGCGGACCGAGGAGTCCGAGCGGAAGCGCAGGGTCCAACAAGACGAGATCGATGTCGTACGTGTCGACGCAACGGCGCACGGCGGCCAACGCACCGGGAGTGGGAAAGAACAAGATGGACTCGGGCACACGCTCGATACGCACGCCCCGATCGGCTTGGATCCGGTCGAAGTCAGCGGCCCCCGGATCGGAGCTGGCGGTCAACACGACGTAGCTGGCGGGATCGAGGCGCTGCCAGAGGTCCCAGAGATAGTTCTGGATACCCCCGACCTTGGGCGGGAAGTCGTTGGTGACGAGGAGGTGACGCCTCACGGGCGCCACCTCGTGGTGCTTAGCCGGCCTGGTGGGTGAAGCGCAGGGTGGGCACGAGGCCAGCACGTTCGAGCATGCGCATGGCGCGCGCCTCGTCGGCGTCGATGACCACGGCGTCGTCGGGCTCCCTCCCGAGCAGGAAGGAGACGACGCAGTCGTCGCAGGCCGTGGTGTCGCGCAGCGTGCAGCACTCGCAGTCGATGGTGAGCTCGCCCTCGGGCTCCGTGTTGCTGTTGCTCGTGCTTGTCGTCGTGGTGGTAGCGGTGTCCCTGGTGATCTGCATGTCACTGACCCTCTCTGTCTGCCCTCATGGTGAACGAGGGCTGTGACACAGATGAAGCTGGGGCCCGGTTGCACGCTCGCTCAGTCCCGAGCCAGGCCGGACAGCGCGGCACGAAGGGTCTCGCCCACTCCCCACGCCACCCCTTCGGTGCGGACCGCCAGCGCGTCGACCACGACGAAGAACGGCGCGGCTGCTCGATAGTCGGTGAAGGCCGCCCCGCTCATGACGACCTCGATCCCGGGGCGTTCCTGCGCCGGACCGGCCAATGTCGCGATGCGCGCGGGATCCTGATCGCCCGGGCTCTTGGTGAGCACGACCAGGCGGGCGAGGTCCCCGAGCCCCGTCTCGATCTCGGACAGGCCGGCCCAGAGGTCGCGGCAGCCGTCGCAGTCCGCCGCGAGGAAGAGGAGCAGAAGCGGGGCGGCGGCCTCGGCCAACGCGATGGTGCGCGGCGCTCCGTCGATCCCCACCCCGGCGATGTCGTGAGGGCGGGTGGCCGGCTTCTCGGTGTACGTCGGGATGGGGCGGAGCCGGCGCAGGATATCGGCCGGCGGCTCGCTCACGACACCGATTCAGCGGCCTCGTCGATCTCGACCACGCTGCGCCCGTGGCCACACCAGCGGCACACGACCTCGTCGACGTGGCGCGACAGGACCTGTTCGTCCTCCACCAGCAGCTCGCCCCCCACCGTGTAGTGGTGAAATGCCTTGGTCTGCTGCGAGATGGTCACGTCGAAGCGCGTGAGGTTGCCGCATCCGTCGCAGCGGTATCGAGTCGGGCTCACCACGCCCACGGTAGTCGGGGCGAGACAGGGCGCTCCCCCTCGCTTCACTCGGAGGCGCCGGCGATCAGGCAGACGTTCGGACCGGACGTCGCTGGTGCCGGTGCTAGATCCGGTTGAGCAGTTCGGTCTTCTTGGCTGCGAACTCCTCTTCGGAGATGATGCCGCGCTGGCGGAGATCGTCGAGCTGGATGAGCCGGTCCCGGACGTCGAAGTGGCCGGCGGGCGGCGCCGACTGGACCGGTTCCTGGGCCGCGGCGGCCGCCGGCGGCGGCGTTGCGGGCGCCGGCGCCATCGGGGCCTGCGAAGGGGCCTGGGACCGAGTCAGCGGCGTGCTACCCGGATCGGTGGCGTCCTGATCGACCGGATCGGTCTCGACGGCGGACTGGCCGAACGGTGGCGTGTGGTGGGTCTCCATCTCGTCGGTGTCCTCGGCACGGCCACGACGGGGGCGCTGATCGAACGGCAGCATGTCCTCGGGGATCGGCTCGCGTGCGCCTCCGCCGACGATCTCGTTGATCTGCGAGTTGATGACGCGTTGCACGACCGCGGGTTTGCGCACGTACTCGAGGGTGAGCGTGTTGTCCTCGCCCTGGACGTCGATGAGCAGGCTGCCCGTCTGGAGGACGCGCTCGATGAGGGCCTGGCGGAGGTTGACCTCCACGATGCGCTGGAGGCGGAGCTGGACGGTGTCGCGACCGAAGATGCCCTGGCGCACCAGGATGCGGGTCGAGGTCAAGGCGATGATGTAGGAGCGCCAGCGGACGTAGCGGCCCAACAGCCACAGCCCCGGAATCAGGGCGAGGATCAGGAACGGGTAGTTCGTCCAACCCGGGGCGCTGTGCCACAGGATGAGGATCACGACGATCACGGCCCAGGTGGCGAGGGAGGTGAAGAGCGGCCCGAAAAGGAAGATCCAGTGCGGGCGCAACTCGGCCAACAGCTCCTCGTCGTTGTTGAGGAACTTCCTGGGGATCATCGGGGTCCAGCGTACCGGCGGTGGCGGCCTGGCCCGGGCCACTCGGGGCCGGTGTCGTAGCGTGGTCGTCGTGCCCTACAGCGAGGTCGAACCCGACGAGGTCAAGGCCAGGATCGCCCGCGGCGAGGACGTCTTTCTCCTCGACGTGCGCGAACCCGACGAGGTGGAGGCCTGGGCCTACCCGACCGGGGTCAACATTCCGCTCGGCCAACTGGGCGAGCGGCTCGACGAGGTCCCGCCGCGAGCAGACGATCGTGGTGGCCTGCCACGTAGGTGGGCGGTCAGCCGTGGCGGCGCAAGCCCTGAGCGACGCCGGATGGACGGCGGAGAACCTCACCGGTGGCGCCGTGGCCTGGGCGGCCGGTGACGAAGCGTCGGACGGCTGAACGGAACTCTCTGACGGGTCAGATCGGGGTGCTCAGCCGCTAGGCGGCCAAGGATGGGCCTGCAGGTGGGCAGGTACCGACGACGACGTCGTCACACCTTCGCTTCGAGCACGATGTTGAACGGGGTCTCAGCGGCGCGGCGCAACGTGGAGAAGCCCGATCCGGTCACGATCTCGCGTAGACGGGCCTCCCCCGCCTGGGCGCCCAGCGCCGTGCCGACCTCCTGTGACAACGAACTCGGCGTGCAGAGCAGGGTCGAGAATCCGTAATACGCAGCCCCGACCGGGTTCAGGTTGTCACCCAAGTCGTCGCCAGCAAAGGGTTCGACGAGCATCATCGACCCGTTCTTGGCGAGCCGCTCACGGACGTGGGCGCAGGCGCCCGCCGGATCGCCCATGTCGTGGAGACAGTCGAAGAAGCACACCAGGTCATAGGTGCCGGTGAAGGTGGCGGCCGTGGCGACGTCGAAGTCGACCCGATCGGCCAGTCCCGCATCGGCGGCCCGCTTACGCGCCGCATCGACCGAGCCGTCGTGGGCGTCGAAGCCCACCACGGTCGAGGCCGGGTAGGCCTCGGCCAGTAGCATGGTCGACGCACCGTGACCGCACCCGATGTCGGCGATGCGTCCCCCTGCCTTCAACTTCGCCTCGACGCCGTCGAGGGCGGGGATCCAGGTACTGGTCAGGAAGTTCAGATACCCCGGCCGGAAGAAACGCTCGCAGCCGCCGAGCACGTGCGCGTCATGCGCTCCCCAGGCGAAACCTTCTCCCGTGCGGAACCGCTCGGCGATGATGTCGGTGGCGAAGACCGCACCAAGCGCCGTCTCGAAGGCGCCGATGACGCAGGCGGGGCTCGTCTCGTCGGTCAACGGGATGGCGTGCTCGTCGGGGAGGGTGAAGCGGCCGTCGCCGTCGTAGGTCACGTAGCCGCGGGTGGCCTGCTCGCTCAACCACTCCCTGACGTACCGCTCGGAGGTGTCGGTGGCGGCCGCCAGCTCCGAGCTGGTCATCGGACCGGCGCCCTTCATGGCTCGGTACAGGCCGAGCTTGTCGCCGATCACCGCCATCGCCCCGCCGAGCATCGCCCCGACGTCGCCGACCGCCTGCCCGACGAACGCCATCATCTTGTCCTCGTCCATTGCTCCGGTCCCTCCTACTCATCGACCGATTCATGCCCCTCCCCAGTTCGGCTGGACCGCAACCACTTCACCGACCTGGGGCTTTGTTCATCGGGTCAGTCACGCGACTTTGACTACTGTCTAGGACGAGTGACTAAGAGTCAAGGCCGCGGGCGTCCAGGTTCTTCCACGTCGTCGTCGACGATGCGGTGATGGCGCGCGCCTGGGAGCAGCGACCGGTCTCCGGGGCCCGTCAGCAAGCCACGACCGCGCTGATGGACGCCGCTGAGCACTTGCTCTACGAGGTCGGCTACGCCGGCGTCTCCACCCGGTCCTTGGCAGAAGTGGCCGGCATGAACCACGGGCTCGTGCACTACTACTTCGGCTCCATGGACGAGCTGCTCGCGCAGACGCTGCAACGCTTCGTCGAGCAGCTCGCCACTGCGCTCGAAGCGCTGTACGCGGACCCGAACCTGACCTTCGCCGAGAAGTGGCGTCTGGGCGCTCGATTTTGGGTGGACGAACCGACATCGCGCTTTCCCAAGATCTTGCTCGAGCTCTTGGCCATGGGCTGGAACAAGCCAGAGCTCCGCATGCGTCTCACCGACGTGCATGCACGGTTTCGCGGCATCTTCGAGCACTACTTCGGTGAGGCCATGCGCACCTACGGCCTCGACGAGTCCCAGTTCCCGCTGAAGGTCATCGTGGCCGCGGTCACCAGCTTCCAGTTGGGGCTGATCGTCGAAGGACTCTCGAGCGTGGACGAGGGCCACGCCGAGCTGCTGGATTGGATACAGGTCTGGGTCGACTCGTTGGAAGCCGACAAACCTTCCGCATAGCGGACGCTCAGTGCGACCTCAGTCCCGCTCGATCGCGGCGATGCAACTGATCTCCACCAATGCCTCGTCCTCGTAGAGCTCGGTGACCCCGACTGCGGTCCACGCCGGAAAGGGGGGCTCCATGAACTCAGCGGCCACCGTCAAGAGGAGATCGCCCTGGGCACGCAGGCCGACCTGGTACGAGTTGATGCTGACCACCTCCCCCCAGGTGACTCCCGCCGCCGAGAGCGTGTCGGTCAGATTGAGAAAGGTCTGTCGAATCTGGGCGTGCGCCCCGGCCGGAAACGTCCCGTCCTCGAGGGTCCCCGTGTGCCCGGTGACGTGCACGGCGTCACCGGTACTGGTGGCGGCCGGAATCCCGGTCTGCTCGTAAAACTCGCGCCAGATCGACGGGACGACGGCTTTCGACTGCGGCTCGGGCACGGCGCTGTCCTCCTCGGTTCACCTGTCAACGGTCATCGTCCTCGCCTCCGAGGGGTTCGGCAATCGGGACACCCGGAGGCGGTGATCGAAATTTCGGATTGGTAGGGCTGGTGGGGATCGAACCCACGACCCAAGGATTATGAGTCCTCTGCTCTGACCACTGAGCTACAGCCCCGACGAGCCCCAAGGGTAGAGGGCGGCGTCGCCGGGGACCGCCATGACCGGATTGGCCCAGCCGACCTGCGCCGTGGACATTTAACGGTGCGGCAACCTGCGCCCCGGATGCATTTGGCAACATCCCCCAATGGAAGGGGACCGCAGCGCGGGGCACGTGATCGTGTGCGGCCTCCAAGGTGTCGGTCTGCGCACGGTGGAGCAGTTCTTCCTGAGCGGCACCCGCGTGGTGGTGATCGACGACGATGCCGATCCGCGCTTCTCGCGAGCGCTCCAGGACTGGGGCGTCGAGCACATCCGTCGACACGCCTATCGCGGCGAGGGCTTCGCCGAAGCGCGTCTCGACGAGGCGGCGGCGGTCGTCTGCGTCGAGGTGGACGAGATCCACACCCTCGAGACCGCTCTGCGGGTGCGCGAGCTGCGTCCGGAGGTGTCACTCGTGGTCGAGCTGGCCAACCCCGCCGTGGCCCGCGCCCTCGGGCGGGTCTCGGGCCCGGGCAGCGTGCTCGACGTGGCCACGCTGGCCGGGCCCTCATTCGTCGAGGCCTGCCTGGGCCGGCGGGCCCACGAGATCGAGCTCGACGGGGTCGAGTTCGAGGTGGTGCAGTTCGAGGTGGCACCGTCCGACCACGTGCACGACACCTTCCGCGGGCACTTCGGGCATCTGGCTCCGGTCGCCATCATGCCGGCGGACGGGTCCCCGATGGCCCAGTGCCCCGGACGCGACCACGCCCTGGCGGCCGGAGACCGGGTCGCCGTCCTGGGCACGGCAGACGAGTTGCGAAGCATCGGCATCGACGACACCGCCGCAACGGGAGGACCGCCCCGGCGGGTCAGCCTCATCCGGCGGGCGCGGCTGCAGGTCGGCATCGCGCTCGAGGAGGGGAACAAGGCGCTCGCCGTCGTGGCCGGGTCGCTCCTGGTGCTCCTGGTGGTGGCCACTGCGTTGCTGCATGCCACGTACCGGCCTCCGGGGCAGACCCAGCACCTCAGCATCCTGATGTCGCTGTACTTCTCGGTGGAGACCGTGGCCACGGTGGGTTACGGAGACTTCACCTTCGCCCACCAGCCGGCCTGGATGGTGGCCTGCGCCATCGTGCTCATCGTCGCCGGGGTGGCCCTGGTGTCCACGGCCTTCGCGCTGTTCACGAACATCTTGGTGAGCCGGCGCATCGAGCGCTCCCTCGGGCGCCGCCAGGTGCCGGGGATGACGGACCACGTGATCGTGATCGGTCTGGGCTCGGTCGGGATCAGCGTCGTGCGCGGCCTCGTCTCGGAAGGACAGCGCGTCGTGGTGATCGAACGCGACGCCGACAACCGTTACCTGGCCCAGGCCCGCGCGCTCGGTGTGCCCGTGGTGATCGCGGATGCCACGCAGGTGCAGACGCACCAGATGGTGAACATCGCGGACGCCAAGGCCGTGGCCGTCCTCACCAGTGCGGACCTCACCAACATCGAGACGGGCCTGTCGGTTCGCGAGTCCCTCGGTCCGCGTTGGGACGACGTGCCGGTCGCCCTCCGGGTGTTCGACCGCGAGCTCGCCCACATGATGGAGCGGAGTTTCGGCTTCCAGCACGTGCGCTCGACCTCGGCGCTGGCCGCCCCGTGGTTCGTCGGGGCCGCCTTGGGCCTCGAAGTCCTCAGCACGTTCTACGTGGACCAACAGCCGTTCCTGGTCGGCGCGTTGACGGTGGCGCCGAACGGGGGCCTGCAGGGGCTGGCCATGCAGGACCTGTCCGCACGGACCCGGGTCATCGCCCTCAGCCGGGCGTCGGACGGCGCCCTCGAGCATCCGCCCCGTCGAGGCACCGTCTTCGGCGCCGGCGATCGGGCGTTCCTGCTGGGTCCGTACGAGGAGCTCCTCCGAGTGCTGCAAAGGGACCAGACGCCACTCGCGCCGCGTTGACCGGCATCATGGTGCGGTGCTGTGCCCCGGGCCCAAGTCGACTCCTGCGTGAGCGCAACCGCGACCTCGACCACGGCGGCAGCACCGGTCGAGCCGGCATCCGAGCCCGGAACGGCGCAGGGATGGTTCCAGGCCCGGTTGGGTCCC
>CAVSCV010000015.1:0-349864 GCA_963726545.1 uncultured Acidimicrobiaceae bacterium
CCCGCCCGGCGTGGCACCTGCTCTTCTCGGGCGCCTTCGAGCGCTTCCCCGGGCTCAAGTTCGTGGTGACCGAAGCGGCCGCCTACTGGGCCGCCGACATGATGTGGAAGTGGGACCAGTACATGGGCGGGGGTCACACGACCAAGAAGATGGCGGCGCTGCTCAAGGGGAAGATCTCCAAGTTGCCCTCCGACTACTTCGGCGAGAACATCTTCATCGGTGCCTCCACCATGTCGCGGGAGGAAATCCGGCGCCGCTACATCCTCGGCTGCGACGTGGTCATGTGGGGGACCGACTACCCCCACCCCGAAGGCACCTGGCCCCACACCCAGGAGCGCCTGCGCGGCGACTTCGGCGACATCCCGGTCGAGGACGCCCGCAAGCTCTTGGGGGAGACGGCCGCTCGTTGCTACGGGGTCGACCTCCAGGCGCTGCGGCCCATCGCCGAGAAGATCGGCCCCACTCCGGCCGATCTGGGCCAGGACGCTTCGCTGCGCACCGACCCTCAAGCTGTGCGCACGGCGCGCTGGTGGAAGGACGAGTACCAGGTGCAGCCCCCGGGCTAGCCGGGCCTCGCCGTGCCCGGGCTCGCCCGGCTCACATCTCGTCGTCGGGGAAGAAGTTGACCCAGTTCGTCTGCATCGAGCGCGCCGTCGGCGATGATCGTCGCGCCGCAGACGTAGCGGGCGGCCGGCGAGCACAGGAAGAGGACCATGGCCGCCATCTCGTCGACGGTGCCGAGGCGCACCGTCGTGCCCTCGGCCACCAGCTCGTCGGTGAAGCCCTCCTCGGTCCGTCCGACCGCGGCCAGCTCGGACTCCGCCAGGCCCGGCGACGAGAAGATGCCGGGGGCGAACGCGTTGATCGTGACCCCACGGCGCATCAGGTAGGGCGCGAGCGTCTTGACCAGGTTGACCACGCCGGCCCTGGCCGCCCCCGAGTGGGCGAACATCGGCGCGCCGCGCTCGAAGGAGAAGGTGTGCACGACGTTGACGATCGCACCCGTGCCGGCCGCGGCCATCGGGGCCATGAAGCGGTTCGTCATGTTCCACGTGCCGTTCAGGTTCAGGTCGACCACGGAGCGCCAGCCGTTGTCCGTGATGGCGCTGGGCAACGGCCGGGAACTGGCCGCCCGCGTTGTTGACCAGGCAGTCCACCCGGCCGAAGCGGCCGTAGACGGCGTCGCGGAGCGCCTCGACCTGGTCGGGCTCGCGGATGTTGGTCGGCACGGCGGTGCAGCGCCCGCCCGCCTGCCGATGGACGCGGCGACCTCGTCGAGCCGGGCCGCCGTCCGGCCGGCGATGACCGGATGGCCGCCCAGGCGGGCGAAGGCGTGGGCCACCTCGCGCCCGAGCCCGGTGCCCCCGCCGGTGATGACGGCCACCTGTCCGTCGAAGAGCCCGGCGGCGAAGACGGACACCGCCGGTCCGGGCTGCCAGGTCACGGCGCGGCCGTCAGCCGGCGAAGTCCCAGCTCTCGCCCTTCTCGTAGTGGTGCAGCACGTTCTTGGCGATGAGGATGCGGTGCACCTCGTCGGGGCCGTCGGCCAGGCGGAGCGTCCGGGCGCCGAGGTACATCTGGGCCAGCGGGAGGTCGCTCGTCACGCCGGCCGCGCCCCAGACCTGGATGGCCCGGTCGACCACGCGGAGTAGGCGGCCGGGACGAAGACCTTGATGGCGCTGATCTCGGTCCGGGCCTGGGGGTCGCCCGGGTCGACCTTCTCGGCCGCGTGGATCGTCATCAGGCGGGCCGACTGCAGGTCCATGTAGCTGTCGGCGACGAAGCCCTGCATGAACTGCTTGTCCTTGAGCAGGCCGCCGTGGACCTCGCGGGTCAGCATGCGCTCGACCATGAGGTCGAAGGCGCGCCACATCTGGCCGACCGAGTTCATGCAGTGGAAGATGCGGCCGGCACCGAGGCGGTCCTGGGCGGCCCGGTGCCCGTCGCCGACCTGCCCCAGGGCGTTCTCCGCCGGCACCCGGACGTGGTCGTAGCGGACCTCGCAGTGGTCCGAGCGAGGAGGAGCCCCAGATGCCGATGCCGCGCACGATATCGACCCCGGGGGTCGAGGTGGGCACGATGATCTGCACCATGCGTCCCGGGCCGTCGTCGTCGCCGGACTCCTTGGCCCGGCACATGACGATGAAGAAGTCGGCGGCCAAGCCGTTGGAGGTGAACCACTTGTGGCCGTTGATGACCCACTCGTCGCCCTCGCGCACCGCCGTGGTCTGGATGGAGCGGGGGTCGGAGCCGGCGTTCTCGGGCTCGGTCATGGAGAAGCCCGACTGCATGGTCCCCTCGACCAGCGGGAGGAGCCACTTCTGCTTCTGCTCCTCGGTGCCGTACTTGACCAGGATGGTCTGGTTGCCCGAGTTCGGGGCCACCACGCCGAAGAGGGAGGCCGCGCCGACGGCGTAGGCCAGGATCTCGTTCATGTAGGCGTGCGCCATGAAGTCGAGCCCCATGCCGCCGTACTCGGGCGGGAGGTGGGGGGCCCACAGCCCCTCGGACTTGACCTCGTCCTGCACCTCGCGGCGCAGGGCCTTGGCCTCCGCCCGTGCCTCGTCGCTGGCCTAGCCCCGGCGGCCGGTCCACAGCACCGTCTCGTTGGGCAGGATCTACTCGTTGACGATGCGCGCCGTGCGCAGGCGGATGTCGTTGATGTGGTCGCTCAGCCCGGCAATGGGCGTCACGGTGATCGGCATGGTTCCCCCGCAGGTCGTTGGTTTTGCCCTGCGCAGCTTACGCGGACGTCGGGGCCGCGTCCGGCCACCCAGCGGCCGGTCAGGGCCCGCTCGTAGCGCCCCCGCCCGATGAAGCTGATCGTCCAACGGGCCAGCGCGGCGAAGCGGTTCTTGAACCCGGTGAGGAAGGTCACGTGGACGACGAGCCAGAGCAGCCAGCCGATGAAGCCGCCCAACCTGCAGGGGCCCGATCTTGGCCACGGCGGGGAAGCGCGAGATCACCGCCAGCGTCCCGAGGTCGCGGTAGCGGAGAGGCTTGGGTGCCGTCCCCGCGAGGCGGCGTCGATGGTGTGGGCCGCGTGGGCGCCCGACTGCATGGCCACCTCGGCCAGGGCGGGCAGGTCGTCGAGGGCCATGAGGTCGCCCACGACGAAGATTTCGGGATAGCCGGGCCAGGAGCAGTCGGGCTGCGACCTTGCACCCGGCCCGCACGGTCCAGCTCGGCGCCGGTGATCGGCCAGCGTCCTGCCCAGGCCCACGGCGCGGGTGCCGGCCGCCCACACCTTGGTGGCCGCCTCGATGCGCTCGGTCGTGCCGTCGGGCTTGGTGATCACCACGCACGTCGTCGTCCAAGTCGGTCACCATGGCGCCGAGGTGGAGCTCGACCCCCATGCGCTCGAGGTCCCGAGCCGTCATCCGGGAGAGCCGCGTCCCCATGGTCGCCACCAGGCCGTCGCCTCCTTCGACCAGGACGACCCGGGTCTTGTGGGGATCGATGCGCCGGTAGTTGCGGTGCAGGGCCCGCCGGGAGAGCTCCTTGAGCTGCCCGGCCATCTCCACGCCGGTCGGTCCTCCGCCGACCACCACGAAGGTCATGAGGGCCCGGCGCTCCTCGTCGTCCTGCTCGGCCTCGGCCGCTCGAAGGCGCCGAAGATCGCCCCGCAGGGCCAGCGCGTCGTCGAGGGTCTTCATGCCGGGGCGACCGGCGGAACTCGTCGTGTCCGTAGTAAGAGGTCACCGCGCCGCCGGCCACGATGAGGCTGTCGTACGGCATGACCTGGGGCCGCCGAACTCGTCGGCGTGGACCGTGCGCGCGGCGAGGTCGATGCTCGCTCACTTCGCCCAGCACCACGCGCAGGTTGCGCATCCGGCGCAGCACGTCGCGGATGGCCGGCGCGATCTGCCCTTCGGAGAGGATCCCGGTCGCCACCTGGTACAGCAGGGGTTGGAACAGGTGATGGTTCGTGCGGTCGATCATGGTGACCCGCACCGGCGCCCGCTTGAGGGCCTTGGCGGCGAAGAGGCCGCCGAAGCCGCAGCCGACGATGACGACGTGGTGGCCGGGGGGTCGTCCACGACCGCCGTGCTCGCAGCCGCCGTGCTCACAAGAGGGTCTTCACCACCTTTTCGACGTAGTGCGCCAGGGGAACGAGGGCCAGCTCGTCCGTCCGAACCACCCGACGGCGTCGGTGGTCCCGTCGAGCTCGGGCCGCAGCGTGCCCTCCACGACTCGACCCGGTAGACAGCCGAACCGTGTGCAGGCTGGTCCCGTCGGGCAGGGTGCGCACGTCGGAGAGCACATCGAGCAGGGGCCCGAGCCGCACCGTCAGGCCCGGACTCCTCCTCGAACTCGCGCCGCAGGGACTCGATCGGGTGCTCGCCGTGCTGCACGCCGCCGCCGGGCAGGAACCAGCGCCCCGCAGGGTGAGCCAGGGGGCGGCGCGGGCCAGGAGCAGCCGGCCCTCGGCGTCGCGCACACGCCGTAGGCGGCGATGCGCTGGCGTTGGTCGCTCGGCACCCAGGCATGTTGTCGGCCTCGTCCCCGGTCGCCAACTCCGGCGCCCGGTACCCTGGCCGCGGCCGTCGGGCCGGGCCCCGGCGGCCAGAAAGGGAATCGTGAGACGGACATCGCTGCGAGCTCGAGGCCATCAAGCGGCTGAAGTACGCCTACTTCCGCACGCTCGACCTCAAGGAGTTCGAGGACCTGGGAACGCTGCTCACCGAGGACGCCACCGCGTCCTACGAGGACGGCAAGACGGTGCTCGCGGGCCGTGAGGCCATTGTGGGCTGGCTGACGTCGCGTGCTGGGCGACCCCGGCATGGTGACCGAGCACCACGGCCACCACCCCGAGATCGATTTCACCTCCGACACCGAGGCCGAGGGCACCTGGTACCTCGAGGACCGGGTCATCGTGCCGGCGGCCGACGTCGAGATCGGCGGCACGGCCTTCTACGCCGACCGCTACCGGTGCACCGACGCCGGCTGGCGCATCAGCCACACGGGCTACACGCCGCGTCTTCGAGGAGCACCGCACGCACAGCCACGCTCGCGGTGCGCACCTTCACCTCGCGCTTTCCGGCGGCCGAGCCTCAGGGGCGCTCGTCCGGGGCTGAAGGTGAAGCCCGGGTCGAACAGCGTGGTCGGCGCCAGCGCCTTCTCAATGGCCTCCACGAAGTCGGGCTCGAGCTCGATGTCGAGCGCCTTGACGTTCTCGGCGATCTGCTCGGGCCGGCTGGCGCCGACGATGGCGCTGCTGACGTTCTGGTTGCGGAGCACCCAGGCCAGCGCCACCGAGGCCGGCGTGTAGCCGGCCTGGCGGCACAGCTCGGCGTAGGACTCCACCGGCTCGAGGACCTCGTCGCGCAGGAGCCAGCTCATCTCCTCGCCCTCGAGCCCGGTGGCCCGGGACCCCTCGGGACGGCTCGGCGGCGCCCGGCAGGTACTTCCCGGTGAGGACGCCCTGGGCCAGCGGCGACCAGACGATCTGGCCCACGCCCTCCTTCTCGCAGAGCGGGACGACCTCGGCCTCGATCACCCGCCAGATCAGCGAGTACTGGGGCTGGTTCGAAATGATGCGGTCGAAGCCCATCTCGTCGGCCAGGCGCAGCGCGTCGGCGATCTGCTCGGCCGTCCACTCCGAGACGCCGACGTAGTGCACCTTGCCCTGGCGGACCAGGTCGTCGAAGGCGCGCAGGGTCTCTTCCAGCGGGGTCGAAGTCGTAGCGGTGGGCCTGGAGAAGGTCGACGTGGTCGGTCTGGAGGCGCTTCAGCGAGGCGTGCAGAGACTCGATGATGTGCTTGCGCGAGAGGCCGCGGTTGTTGGGGTTGGGCCCGGTCGGCCAGTACACCTTGGTGAAGATCTCGATGGAGTCGCGCGGCCACGCCCTTGAGGGCCCGGCCCAGCACCGACTCGGCCCTCCCGATGGCGTAGACGTCGGCGGTGTCGAAGGTGGTGATGCCGGCGTCGAGCGAGGCCTTGACACAGGCCATCGCGGTGTCCTCCTCGATCTGGCTGCCGTGGGTGATCCAGTTGCCGTACGAGAGGGCGGAGACGAACATGCCCGAGCCGCCGAGGTGTCGATAGTCCATGGCCCGGAGCGTAACCGGGCCATCGTACGCTCGTAGGGTGGCCGGAGAGGAGACGCTGCACGTGCACCGGGGCTTGGACATGCCCCTGTCCGAGATCACCTGGCGTGCCACGACGTCGGGCGGTCCCGGGGGCCAGCACGCCAACCGCACGCTCAGCCGGGTCGAGGTCCAGTTCGACGTCGCGGCGTCGACCACGCTCGGGCCGCGCCAGCGGGCGCGCCTGCTCGAGCGCTCGGGCCGGTGGTGCGGGCCGCTGCGTCCGACTCGCGCTCGCAGGCGCGCAACCGCGAGCGGGCGCTGCGAGCGCCTGGCCGCCAGCTCGATGCCGGCCTCCGGGTCGACCCCACGCGGCGCCCGACCCGGCCCACCAAGGGCTCCCAGGTGCGGCGGGTGGAGGAGAAGCGCCACCGCGTCCCAGACCAAACGGCAGCGCCGGCGTCCGGGCGACGACGACTGAGCGGCGCGACCACGACGCCGGCCGGCCCAGGCGGCTCAGCCCGGGAAGCCGAAGGGCGAGAGCGCCGCCTCGAGGCCGCCGTCGAGCAGGGCCAGCAGCTCGCGGTCCTCGTCGGCCCACGGCCCGCGCAGCGCGGTGAGGGCGGCGTAGCCCTGGGCGACCAGCGTGGCGTCCTCGGCGCCGGCGTCGGCCAGGCCCAGTCGCTCGAGTGCGGGAAGGGCGACCCGACGGTGAGCACGATCTCGCCCTTCTCCTCGGGCTCGCCCTCCATGAACGAGCGCGCGGCCTCGACCGCGGCCGGCCCCTCGATCTCCTCCTGGTTGGGCGCCTCCCAGGTCCAGGTGCCCTGGGCCGACCTTGATCAGCCCGGCGCCGCTCACCCGGGCCCAGCGCAGGCCGCGCACCTCGTCCAGGGGCAGCGCGGGGACGTTGAGGTTGAGCACCGTGCGGGTCGGGGCGGCCATCAACAGCGGGAGCAGGGCCATGGCCAGGTCGGCCGCCGATTCCAAGGGGTCGGGGTCGACGCCGGCCCGCAGCGAGACGGCGAGGGCGCTGATGCCCAGCTGGCTCGCCGTCGAGCGCGGCACCCACCGTGCCCGAGTGCAGGATGGAGCGGCCCACGTTCACGCCGTGGTTGATGCCCGAGAGCACCAGGTCGGGCTTGGGCCCCACCGCGCCGAGCGCGCCGGCAATCACCGAGAGGGCGGGCGACGCATCGAGCCCGTAGGCCTCGACCTCTGGTGCACCCTCGACGAAGGCCCGCTGGTAGGGGATGGTCGTCGTGTCGGTCACCGAGCCCACGGCGGCGCCGGCCCCGCTGTAGTTCGAGCTGGGGGCGACCACCACGATCTGGTGCGGTGCGCCCGGGCCGTCACGACCTGCCTGCTCCGTCCAGCGCACCAGCGCCCGGGTGAGCGCGGCCAGTCCGGGCGCACTCACCCCGTCATCGTTGGTGACGAGGATCCTCACGTGCATCGACCCTACAGGGCCTGGTGCGGGGGACGGATCCGCAGTCACCGGCCGTTCGTCGCCCGGACACTTCGCCGTCACCCCGGAGCCTCGGCCACAGGCTCACCCACGTCAGAGCCCTGGTCTGCTTCAATTCACCCGACATGCCGCCCCAATCGCCCCGGATCTCCGTCGCCTCGCCCACGGGACAGCAGTGGCGCATCGGGCACGGCCGCCAGGAGGTCGTCGTCTGCGAGGTCGGCGCCACCCTGCGGGCCTACAGCGTCGCCGACGCCCCGGTGCTCGACGGCTTCGCGGCCGACGAATGGTCGCACTCGGGCCGGGGCCAGGTGCTCGCCCCCTGGCCCAACCGCCTGGCCGACGGCCGCTTCGAGTACCACGGCGTGCGGGCCCAGGCGGCCCTCGACGAGCCCGAACGTCACAACGCCATTCACGGCCTGGTGCGCTGGATGCCCTGGACGCTCCAGACCCGGCACCAGAACCAGGTCTCGCTGCGCCTGCAGCTCCATCCCTCGCCGGGCTATCCCTTCTCGTTGCTGCTCGAGCTCGACTACCACGTCGGCCGCGAAGGCCTGACGGTGACGACCCGGGCCCGGTCGCTCCAGGAGGGGCCCGTCCCCTTCGGCCTCGGTTTCCACCCGTACCTGACCGCCGGCACCGAGACGGTCGACGGGGCCATCCTGCACGTCCCGGCCCGCCACACCCTCGACACCGACGACCGCGGGCTGCCGACCGGTGCCTTGACCCCCGTCGAGGGGACCGAGCGCGACTTCACCACGCAGCGTTTCGTGGGACCCGCCGTGCTCGATACCGCCTTCACCACCCTGGAGCGCAACGCCGAGGGCCGGGCCGAGGCCAGCCTCGACGCGCCCGGCGGGGCGGGCGGGGCCACGCTCTGGGTCGACCAGGGCTTTCCCTATCTGATGGTGTACACCGGCGACACGTTGCCCGAGCAGTCCGCGCCGGCGCCGGGCCGTGGCCCTCGAACCGATGACGTGCCCGCCCAACGCGCTGCGCACGGGCAAGGACGTCATCGACCTCCAACCCGACCAGGAATGGTCGGCCCGCTGGGGCATCACCCCGCGGTGACACTCCACCGATGACGGAGGCGGCGGGACCCATGGCCGGGCAGGCGGTCGTGATCACCGGGTCCTCGAGCGGCATCGGCGAGGCCACTGCCCGCGCCTTCGCCGACCTCGGTGCGGGCGTGCTGGTCAACTCGGCCCGCTCGGTCGACGCCGGAGAGGCCGTGGCGGCGTCGCTGCCCGACGCCGTCTACGTGCAGGGCGACATCACCGACCCCGACGTCCCTGGGCGCCTGGTGGCGGCCGCCCTCGAGCGCTGGGGGCGCCTCGACACGCTGGTCAACAATGCGGGGACGACCGCCCTGATCCCGCACCACGACGTCGAGGCGGCCACCGTCGAGGTGTGGCGGCGCATCTTCGAGGTCAACGTCTTCGGCACGTGGTCGATGTCGGTGGCGGCCCTGCCCGCGCTGCGCGACGGCGACGGTGGGTCGATCGTGAACGTGGCCTCGGTGGCCGGCGTCCGCCCGACCGGCTCGTCGATCCCCTACGCGGCGAGCAAGGCCGCGCTCAACCACATGACCGCGCTGCTGGCCAAGGTGGTCGGTCCCGGGGTGCGGGTGAACGCCGTGGCCCCGGGCCTGGTCGACACCCCCTGGACCGAGGACTGGGACTTCGTGCGCGAGGTGGTCCAGCAGGCGGCCCCGCTCAAGCGTTCGGGGCGGCCCGACGACGTGGCCGAGGTGGTGGTGGCGCTGGCCCGGGCCGCCTACGTCACCGGTCAGGTCGTGGTCATCGACGGCGGGCTGTCCCTGACCACCTGAGCGGCCCCTGCGCTACGCGGGCCGGGGCATGACCCAGCGCACCACGTCCGAGAGCATGCGCATCATCGGGGTGACGGCGAAGGTGTCGACCACGAAGTCGACCGGCGGGGCGACGGACAGGCCCAGCTCGCGGCGGGCCCAGCCCGGCAGGATGCCGACCGCGGCCGCCACCACCAACGAGTACACGGCGCGCTCGCCCGGCCTGTCGGCCACGCCGCGCAACAGCCAGTCCCGGGCCTGGCGGGCCTGCGGGCCGGCGTAGAGCTTGGGGCGCAGGCGGAGGAGGTAGCTCTCGGCCTCGTCCACCGTGAGCGGCGCCCACTTCGAGCCGAGGTTGAAGGCGATGGGGGCCATCTCCTCGTAGTACTGGTCGCACTCGTTCCGGTCGAGGGTCTGGGACCCGTAGCGCTGCGAGGAGGCCAGGAAGCTCGAGATCTCGGCCACGTGGATGAAAGTCACCAGCTCGGGGTCGGCCGCCGAGTACTTGCGGCCGTCCGGTGCGATGCCCTTGACCCGGCGGTGCACCCGCAGCACCTGGGCCACCGCGGCCTCGGCCTGTGCCGTGGTGCCGTAGGTCGTCGTGCCGACGAACTCCGCGGTCCGGCGCAGCCGCCCGAGCGGGTCGTCGCGGTAGCCCGAGTGGTCGGCCACACCGGCCATGGCCAGCGGGTGCAGCGTCTGGAGCAAGAGGGCGCTCACCCCGCCGATGACCATGGCGGCCAGGTCGCCGTGCACCCGGCGGGCCACGCCGTCGGGCGCCATGAAGGAATCGTCGGGATCGTCCGAGATGGTGCCGCGCTGGTCGCCGATGCCGATGGCCCGCCGGACGCTGCGCTGCATGCCGCCCCGGGCGGGCGCGGCCAGCCCGCCGACCAGGCGCAGGGGGGCTCCCGCCACGCTCTCGCCGAGTGCGGCCGCGCGTCCGAATGCGTCCATCGCCGCCACGGCGAAAGCTTCTCACGGCAGGCGTGGCAGAGTGCACTCCATGCGCTTCGTCGTCATGGGAGCCGGGGCAATCGGTGGTGCGGCGGGGGCCCGCCTCTTCCAGGCGGGCCACGACGTCACCCTGGTGGCCCACGGTCCGCACGGGCAGGCGCTGGCCGAGTCGGGCCTGCACTTCGAGGCGCCGGGCGAGACCGTGACCCTGCCCATCCCCACCGTGTCCGAGCCTGCGCTGGTGTCCTGGACCGACGACACCGTCGTCCTGCTCGGGGTCAAGGGGCAGCACACCGAGGCCGCGCTGACCCAGCTGAGCGTCGCCCCGCCGTCGGTCGCCGTCGTCTGCCTGCAGAACGGGGTCGAGAACGAGCGCCGGGTCCTGCGCCACTTCGCCGACACCTACGGCGTGTGCGTCATGTGCCCGGCGACCCAGCTCCAACCCGGGGTGATCCAGGTGCACTCGGCTCCGGTCACGGGCATGCTCGACCTCGGCCGCTTTCCCTCCGGTCTCGACGACCGGGGGCAGGCCATCGCCGACGCCATCGAGACCACGCCCTTCCAGTCGATCGCCCGGCCCGACATCATGCGCTGGAAGTACCGCAAGCTGTTGATGAACCTGGCCAACGCGGCGGAGGCCCTGGCCGGTCCGGCCGGCCGCTTCAGCCCCCTGGCCAAGGAGGCGCAACGCGAGGGCGTCGCCGCGCTGGGGGCGGCCGGCATCGACGTGGCCAGCGCGGAAGAGGACCGGGCGCGGCGGGGCGACCTGCTCCAGATGGCCCCCACCTCGTCGGGCGAGTGGCAGGGAGGGTCGAGCTGGCAGAGCCTGGCCCGGGGCTCGGGCTCCATCGAGGCCGAGTTCCTCAACGGCGAGATCGTCATGCTGGGCCGCCTCCACGGGGTGGCCACGCCGGTGAACGCCCTCCTCGAACGGCTGGCCGTCCGGGCGGCCGCCGACAATCAGCCGCCGGGCCAGTGGACCGTCGAGGCGTTGAGCACCGAAGCCGGCGTCGCGCATGCCGAGTGAGCGTGGGGCCGCGCTGGCCGACGACTTCGGGGCGGCGAATGCCGAGGCCATCGCGTTCGCCCGCCGGTGTGGCGCGGAGGAGTGGTCCGCCGCCGTGCCGGGCGAGAACTGGTCCGTCGGAGTCGTCCTCCACCACATTGCGGAGGGGCACGGGCAGACGGCGCGCTGGCTGCGGGCGATGAGCCGCGGGCAGGGCGTGCCCGACACCGCGGCGGACATCGACCGGGCCAACGCCGCCCACGCGCGAGGCGGCGTCGATCGGCGCGGCCGAGACGATCGCGTTGCTCGAGGCGAGCGGGGCCGAGCTCGAGGCACTGCTGCGCCAGCTCGACGACGAAGAGCTGGACCGGGCGGCGCCGTTCGGTCCAGCCGGCGGCCAGGTGTTCCCCACCGCGGAGCTGGCCCCGGTCGCGGCGCGCCACACCCGAGAGCACCTGGCCCATGCCCGTGGCGCCGTGCGCCCTCCGGGCTGACGCGGGCCAGAGGCCTCCTTCGGCGCGACCCCGGTGTCGTGGGCACTGATGGCATTGGAGGCTTCAAGGTGACGCCGGAGCGGAGCGATCGTGTTGTGACGGTGTTGTCGATGCATTGAGACGCCAGGTCCGGGGTATGTCATGGCCATGTGAGCCAGTGGCCCGCAGCCGAGAGGGGGGCCGGGATGTCGGAACGCCGACGGGGGGTGCGCCCTTGGGGTCGCACCCTTGGAGCCGTTGCCGCCACGTTGGCCCTGAGCAGTGGGCTCGTCGTGCTCGGCGCAACGGGCGCCCGAGGATCCCCGGACCCGAGCGTGGTGACTGCGTGCGCGGGCGCGTTGACCGGGAGCACCTTCGCCCTGAGCGCGGACTGCGACACCAGCGTGCAGCTGACGGTGCCCAACGGGGTGACCGTCAATGGAGCCGGACATCGCATCACCGCCCACGACCCGTCCCCCGGCGTGCCGTTCAGCGGGGCCGTGCTGACCAACGACCCCTCGGGCACCTCAATGAACATCGAGGACCTGACGATCGAAGGAACCGGGTTCGAAGGAGTCTGCGACAACCAAGTGCTCATCGGCATCCTGTTCAACAATGCCGGCGGCTCGGTCCACGAGGTCAACGTCGAGGACATCACCCAGCACAGCGGCTGTCCGCTCGGGCAGGGCATACGGGCCAACGCCACCGCCGGGGTGGCCCAGACGGTCACCATCACGAACACCGTCGTCAGCGGGTACCAAAAGGGTGGTCTGGTCGCCTCGGGGATGATGACCATGAACGTGTCCGTCAGCACGATCGGGCCCCCAGACCCGCTGACGCCCGGCACCATTTCGCAGAACGGAGTGCAGTACGGCGGCGTCGGAGTCAACGCCGGGGCCGGCGGCACCATCTCCCAGAGCGTCATCTACGGCAGCGGGTACGGCAACTCGAGCGACCGGAGCACCGCGGTCCTGGCCTATGGAGCCAGCGGCGTCACCATGACGCAGGACACCGTCACCGGTGCGGGGACCGACGTGGGCGTGGACGTCACGGCCGACAGCACCGGCGTGACGGTCGACCGGAACGAAATAGGCCGGACCGTTCCCGACGCTCCTGACAGCGAGGGGATCGGCGCCTTCGTGGACACGGGGTCGAGCGCCGCCGTCACCTGCAACACCTTCAGCGGGTGGGTCAGCGATCTGTCGGGAGCTCCCCCCAGCCACCGTGCATCACGACGACCGAGTTGCCGGCCGCCGAACGCGACACCCCGTATTCGGCCAGCTTGACGGCGGTCGGGGGCACCCCGCCCTACACCTGGTCGGTGGCGTCGGGCGCGCTACCTCCCGGGCTGTCGCTCTCTTCGAGCGGGACGATCAGTGGCACGCCGAGCGCGACGGGGACGTTCATGTTCTCGCTCGAGATGGTCGACTCGTTGGGTGCCGCGGTCACGGTGACGCAGTCACTCGAGGTGACGGTCGAGACGAACGTGCCCGGCTACTGGCTCGGTGCGGCCGACGGGGGCATCTTCGCCTTCGGCGCCGCGCCGTTCCACGGCTCGGCGGTGGCGTCCCACCCGGTTCGCCCCGTCGTCGGGATGGCGGCGAGCCCGACGGGTGGCTACTGGCTGGTGGCGTCCGACGGTGGGGTGTTCTCCTTCGGCGCGCCATTCTTCGGGTCGGCGGCCGGTCAGGCGCTGCGCGCGCCCATCGTGGGCATGGCTGCCACCTCGGAAGGCGACGGGTACTACCTCGTGGGTGCCGACGGCAGCGTGTTCCCCTTCGGGGCGGCCGTCTTCCACGGTTCGATGGAAGGCGATCCCCTCATGGCGCCGGTGGTCGGCATCGCCGTGACGGGGGACAACCAGGGCTACTTCCTCGCCGCGGCCGACGGCGGGGTGTTCGCCTTCGGCGACGCCCGTTTCCAAGGCTCGATGGGCGGACAGAAGATCAACCAGCCCGTGGTCGGCGTGTCGTTCGACCCCTCGACGTCGGGCTATTGGCTCGTGGCCCGTGACGGCGGCGTGTTCGCCTTCGGCGCCCCGTTCCTCGGGTCCACCGGCGGACGACGGCTCAATGCGCCCGTGGTCAGCGTGTCGTCGAACGAGCGCGGCTCGGGGTACGACCTCGCGGCGTCCGACGGCGGCGTCTTCTCCTTCGGGACCGCGCCGTTCCTCGGCTCCACGGGAGGGATACCACTCAATGCACCTGTCGTGGGATCGGCCGCCCTCGGCTAGCCGGACTCGAGCCACGCTCGACCGTCCGGCGCGGCACCACGGTCAGTCGGCGTGCAGCGCGGCGCGCACCTCGTCCCCCGGGTCGGCCTGCACCGTCCCCGGCGCGTCGATGCGAACCTGGTGCACGGTGCCCGCGAAGGGAGCAGGGGGCGAGTAGCGGGGCGACACCGGGAAGCCGATGTCCTGCCCGATCCGCAGGCCGGCGCCGCCGTGCTGCACCGCCATGGGCAATGTGCCCTCGACGGTGATCGCGTCGACCTCGGTGCCGTCGACCAGGAGGGTCATGCGTCCCGGGGCACCGCCGTCGCCGTGGGCGTAGCGCACGGTCAGCTCGTGGGGACCCGGCGCGAGGGTGCCCGAGTCGGCGAGTTCGATCGCGTCGTAGGCGCGGGCGAACGTGAAGTGGACCTGCCCGGCCACGACGTAGAGGGCGTAACCACCGAACCAATCCCCGAGGGCGCACACCACGCCGTCGGACGCCCCGGTACCCGTGTCGATCTCCGCGGTCATCCGGAAACCACCCCAGAGGAGCGGCACCGACTCGTCGGCCACCGGCCCGCCGCCCGGCAGGAAGACCCTCGAGGAGCCCGCCGGCCAGGGTGGAGGGATGAAGCCGGCGAAGCGGTCGACCAGCCCGTCGGAAATGGGCAACACGTTGTTGCGTTCGGCCTCGGTGTCCCACAGGTCGCGCAGCTGACGCACCCGCTCGGGCTCGTCGTCGGCCCGGTCGTGGGCCTCGGAGAAGTCGACCGTCAGGTCGAAGAGCTCCCAGCGGTCCTGGTCGAAGTCGCGGCTGCCGGTCGCCAATTCCTCTTCGTCGAGCACACCCGTGCTGATGTGATTGGTCGTCGCCTTCCAGCCCTCGTGGTAGATGGAGCGCGAACCCATCATCTCGAAGTACTGCGTGTGGTGGACCTCGGCCGCCCCGGGGTCCTCGAGCGCGGACAACAGGCTGGCCCCGTCCACCCGCTGTTGGGGCACGCCGTCCACCTCGTCGGGTACCTCGAGGCCGGCCGCGGCCATGATCGTGGGCAGCAGGTCGACGGCGTGGCTGAACTGCGGGCGAACCGTCCCCGGCTCGGCCACGCGGCCGCCCCAGCGGACGATGAGCGGGGTGCGGGTGCCGCCCAGCCAGGTGTAGCGCTTCCAGAGCTTGTGCGGGGTGTTGCCGGCCCAGGCCCAGCCCCACGAGTAGTGGTTGTAGGTCGTGAAACCCCCCCAGTCGTCGTAATGGGCGAGGTTCTCCTCGACCGACTCGTGCATGTGCGCGGTGAAGCGATGCTCGTTGAAACTGCCGTCCTTGCCTCCTTCGGCGCTGGCCCCGTTGTCCGAGAAGACCATGATCAGCGTGTTGTCCATCAGCCCGAAGGTCTCGAGGGCGGACACGACCCGCCCGATCTGCGCGTCGGTGTGGGTCAGGAAGCCGGCGAAGACCTCCTGTTGGCGCGCCAGCATGCGCCGCTCGTCCGGCGAGTGGTCGTCCCAGGCGCGGACCCACTGCGGCCGAGCGGTCAACTCGGTTCCGCCCGGAACGACGCCGCTCGCCACCTGCCGGGAGAAGAGGCCCTCGCGCCAGGCATCCCACCCCTGGTCGAAGACGCCGCGGTACGGGTCGACCCACTCCTGGGTGACGTGGTGCGGCGCGTGCATGGCCCCGAGCGCGAAGTACAAGAAGAAGGGCTTGCCCGGAGCCCCCTGTTGCTGGTCCTGCACCATGCGGATGGCCTGGTCGGCCAGGTCCTCACTCAGGTGATAGCCCTCGTCGGGCCGGCGAGGCGGGTCGACGTAGTGGTTGTCGCTGACGAGGTTCGGCGTCCAGTGGTTGGTGTCGCCCTGCAGGAACCCGTAGTAGCGCTCGAAGCCCAGTCCGAGGGGCCAGGTGTCGAAGGGCCCGGCGGCTGAGCGGTGCCAGCGCGGGGTGAGATGCCACTTGCCCACCGCCATGGTCGAGTAGCCGGCATCACGGAGCAGGCGGGGGAGGGGTGCCGCGGTCTTGGGCAACCGGGCGTGGTAGCCGGGGAAACCCAGGGGGATATCGGCCAGAAATCCCATGCCGACTGCGTGGTGGTTGCGGCCGGTGAAGAACGAGGCCCGGGTGGGCGAACACAGCGAGGTCACATGGAAGCGGTTGAAGGCGGCGCCACCGCCCGCCAGTGCGTCCATGTGGGGGGTGCCGATGTCGGACCCGAAGGCCCCGAGATGACCGAATCCGGTGTCATCGAGGACGATGACCACGACGTTCGGAGCCCCCTTCGGCGGCTTGGGGTGCGGAGGGATACGCGGCACCGATTGGGACGCCGTGAAGCCGATCTGTTGGGGTTCATCCATGGGCCGAGAGGGTAGACGGTCAGGGCGACTTCCTGCCCTGTACAGGGGTAACGTGGGTCGTGATGCATGGACACGTGCCGGTACCACCCCAGCCGCACTTTCCGGAGGGTTTGGCCCCTTTCCTCGGCTACATCGCTACCCGTGAGCCTCAGCCGCTGGGCGAGCGTCCGCCCGAGGAGCCGGGCTGGGCCGACGTGGACGGCACGCTGCTCGACGTTTTCGACGACGTCGGCGATTGGGAGCCGATGCGCCGACCGTTGTTCAAGGTGCTGGCCATCGTCATCGCCCTCTCCCTTGTCATCGGAGGGGTGAGCACGGTGCTCGAGGTGTTGCTGAGCGCACGGTGAGGCCGGCGCAGATGGCAACTCGGTGAACGTCGTCTACTCGGGCAACGCCGACCACGGCCGCTCGGTGTCGGCCCCCAAGACCTTCAGCGGCTGACAGACGCACGAAGCGGACCTCAGCGAGACGGCTTCACCAGCCCCACCTGAAAGGCGAACACGGCGGCCTGCACCCGATCCCTGAGCCCGAGCTTGGTCAAGATTTTGCCGACGTGGGACTTCACGGTGGCTTCCGAGACGAAGAGATGGTCTGCGATTTCGGCGTTCGAGTGACCTTCGGCCACCTCGATGAGCACCTCACGCTCGCGTTCGGTCAAGGTGTCGAGTTCCGTCGTGCGGTCGAGATCGACGTCGATGCCTGGGAGTTGCTGGGCGAAGGTGTCGAGCAACCTCCTGGTAATCCTGGGAGATACGACGGCGTCGCCCCGAGCAACCACCTCAATGGCTGCGACCAACCCCGCGGGGGGCACGTCTTTGAGGAGAAATCCGCTCGCTCCCGCACGAAGCCCGGCGAAGGCGTACTCGTCAAGGTCGAAGGTCGTGAGGATGAGCACGCGTGCCGAGGAGCCGGACCGGGCTATGTGTGAGGTGGCCTCGATGCCGTCCATGCCGGGCATCCTCACGTCCATCAGCACGACATCGGGCTGAAGCTCGGCAGTCAGGGTGACCGCCTCGTCACCGTCTGACGCTTCTCCCACGACCTCGATGCCCGGCTCTTCCTCGAGGATGAGGCGGAACCCCTTGCGCAAGAGCGCTTGGTCGTCGACCAGCAGGACCCGGATCGTCACCGATCGGCCTTCACCCGGGCCTTCACCTCCCACCCGCCTTCTTCGCACGGCCCGGCCACGAGGAGCCCTCCGCTGAAGGCGGCCCGCTCGCGGATGCCACCCAAGCCGTGGCCCTCCCCGCCGGGGCCCGGCCTCACACCGTCGTCTCGGACCAGCACGTCGACGAAAGGAGCCTCGAAGGTGAGCGTGACGTGAGCGGTCGACGGCTCGCGTGCGTGTTTCAAGACATTGGTGAGGGATTCCTGCACGATCCGGTAGACGGTGAGCTCGACACCGGGGGGGACGCCGAAAGGGACACCGCGCTGCGCGAACTCAACATCGAGTCCGGTGGCGCGGACGCCCTTGAGGAGCCGAGGCAGGCCGGAGAGCTGCGGTTGTGGCTCACGGTCGACGGCACTCTCGTCCGAGTGGAGCACGCCGAGGAGGTGGCGCATGTCCGTGAGGGCCAGGCGGCCTGTCGCCGAAACATCCGCCATGGCTTCTTTGGCTTTCGCCGGATGACCATCGACCGTCGCCAAGGCACCGTCGGCGAGCGTCACCATGATGGAGACGCTGTGGGCGATGACGTCGTGCATCTCCCGGGCGATGCGCGATCGTTCGGCGGCGGCGGCCAGCATGGCTTGTTGCTCACTCTCGTGCTCGAGACGCCGTGTCCGTTCAACCAGCGAATCCATGTAGGAGCGCCAGGTGCGGAGGGCGATGCCGGTGAAGAGCGAGGCAACGAGCAATCCAGTGAGAAAGACCACGGACTTCACGATGTCCCCGCCGGGGCTCCATCGAACCGACGCCATGACGACGCCGGCCAACACGACAACGGATCCGAGCAGGGCACGTCGAGGACTCGCGTGCACGGCCAGGGTGAAGAGAGCCACGAGGAGTGCGACGTCAGCCGGCAGTGGGACCGAGGTGAGCCACTGGACGAGCGCGACACCGGCGATGATGGAAAAGACCAGGGTCGGGGCCCGTCGACGCCAGATCAGGGGAACGATCAGGGCAATCTGGAGAAGGAACTCCTTCCGGCCGTGCTCCACGAATCCTCCGGGAAATGTGAGACAGGCAACCAACAGGACGATCACGACTCCGGTGTCGCTCCACAACTGATGGTCGCCATCCCAGGCTCGCAGGCGGTTCCACCAAATTTTGAGGCGCTCAGCGTGCCAGTCGGAGGCGAGGGGCCGATCCGTCGTCGCGATCGTCATGACCTCATTCTCGCGTGGCGGTCCAACCGCGGGCATTCGCCAAAAGGATGAGGCACCGCAGCCGGAAATCATCCCCGAGCGGGTCGACAGGGACCATCCGGAATTCCTACATTTCGTGCATGCATGCCGCTCAGAGCTCGTGGCTTCGTTGACAGCGACCGATGCACTCTCCCTGGCCGTCGAGACATCCGGCCTGACCAAGGATTTCGGCCGCCGGAGGGTGGTCGACAGTCTGGACCTCGCGATCCCGAGTGGCTCGGTGTGCGGGTTTGTGGGGCCGAACGGCGCGGGAAAGACCACCACCATCCGTATGTTGCTGGGGCTCATCCGACCGACCAATGGTGAGGGGCGGATCCTGCGCGGGAACCTCCATGATCCCGCTTCGTATCTGGCCCGCGTCGGAGCACTCATCGAATCTCCCGCCTTCTATCCGGCGCTCAGTGGTCGCGACAACCTCCGGGTTCTCACTCGTCTCGGACAACTGCCGACGTCGACGATCGCGGGTGTCTTGGAGCGGGTCGGCCTCAGTGACCGTGCCGGTGACCGCTACAGCCGATATTCGCTGGGCATGAAGCAGCGACTCGGTATCGCAGCCGCCCTGCTGGCTGAACCCTCACTGCTCATCCTGGACGAGCCGACCAACGGCCTGGATCCGGCGGGGATCGTCGAAATGCGGAGTCTGATCCGGTCGTTGGCGGACGAGGGCATGACCCTGTTCGTCTCCAGCCACCTCCTCTCCGAGATCGAGCACATCTGCGATCACGTGGTGATGATCAGGAGTGGTCGCAGCGTCTTTCAAGGGTCGGTGGCCGAGCTGCGCGGCATGCGGAAGGCTGAACTCGTGCTCCGCCCGGAGGACCCGAGGCAGCTCGGCATCCTGGCCCAATTGATCTGGGATCGAGGCCTCGCAGCGGAAATCGAAGAGAAGACGAGGTCCGTGGTGGTCGCCGACGGCGGTTCCTGGGCCGGCGAACTCAACGGAGCTGCCTTTGCCGCGGGAGTGGTCATCAATCACTTGGCCGAGCGCGAGCGGAGTTTGGAGGAGGCGTACTTCGCGCTCACCGGCACGCACTCGGGGGATGTCGAAGACAGCGGAGCGCTGGGGGTGATCCGATGATCTTTGCCGCATTCCTCAGCGAGTGGGTGAAACTCAGGCGGCGAAACCTTCTGGTCGGGAGCTACGTGGGATTGGCGATGGCAGCGTCGCTTTTTGCCATTCTGCTCTTCGCACAAGCTCCGGCCACCGGAGGCGGGGACCTGCCGAGTCTCACGCAGTTGGCCCAACCGAATGGGCTGATTCACGGTGTCAACAGAGCGGCCGTGCTGCTCGGTGTCGTGGCGTTCGGGATCGCGGCGACGCAGATCGCGAGCGAATACACGCTCGGCACACTCCGCCAGCTGCTCGTACGCCAACCGAGACGGCCCATCCTGCTGGCCGGAAAGTTCCTGGCCGTGGTCACCTTCATGTTGGGCGCCGTACTGTTCTCGTCCCTCGTGGCCACCCTGGCGGCCTTCGTCATGGCTCATGCCCGCCACGTGCCCACGGCAGCATGGACGTCGAGTGCGGGAATCGTCGATCTGACCCGGGCACTCGGCGATCTGCTCTTGGCCACCGTGGGCTTCACAATTCTGGGTCTGGTCATCGGCCTTCTGTTCCGGTCTTCGGTCACGGCGGTGATCGTTGGTTTTGCCTATCTGCTGCCCGTGGAGGCCGTCGTCGTACGAATCGCGCCCCATGCGGCAACTTGGTTGCCCGGACAGCTGCTCCAGGCTGTCGCGGCCGGCGGGATGTCGCCCGACGGCTTTTCCCACTCGTTGGTTCTCAGTACCGTGTATCTGCTCATCGCGGCAGCGGTCGCGACCGCGGTGTTCGTGCGAAAGGACATCACAGCCTGAGCGACACGACGCGGCACCGAGGTACTCGTACCGTCAGGGTCAGCAGATGTTCCTGTGACGGTGGCCCACTCGATGCGCAGGAAGGAGATCGCCCACCCATGAGTGACCCGAACGAGGTGACGACGGCTCCGTCGGGTAGGCCCAGTGGCAGCCGGTACGTCGAGGGGACGGTGCCGGTGCTTCGTTTGGTCTTCCCGGCGCCGCACGCCGCCAAGGTGCCCGAGGTCATCGCCCTGTTCTGGGTCGTCAAGATCCTGACGACCGCCGGTGGTGAAGCGACGTCGGACTATCTGAAGACCTGGGGAAATATCGGGGGAGGAGGGACCGAGGTCCTCCTCTTCGTCATCGGCCTGGTGCTCCAGTTCGGCACGCGCCGATACCGGGCCGTGGCGTATTGGTTCCTGGCCTACGCCATCGCCATCTTCGGGACGGGCGTCGCTGATTTTCTCCACCTCGACGTCCATATTCCCTACGCCGGCACCACCGTGCTGTGGGCCGTCGTACTCGCTGCCATATTTCTCGTGTGGTACCGGCTGGAAGGGACGCTGTCCATCCACAGCATCACCACGCAACGGCGAGAGTGCTTCTACTGGATGACCGTGTTTGCGACGTTTGCTCTGGGAACTGCTCTCGGAGACTTCACGGCGAATGCTCTGGGTCTGGGCTATCTCGCCTCGGGAATTCTGTTCGGGGTGGTCATCCTCATTCCGGCCGTGGCGAGGTGGAGATTCAATCTCAACGCCGTGGTGGCGTTCTGGTGTGCCTACGTCGTCACCCGTCCACTCGGAGCCTCGTTCGCCGACTACATCAGCAAGCCGGTCGCAATGAGCGGTATCGGGTTCGGAGACGGTCCCACGGCGTTGGTGTTCACCCTGATCGTCGCTGGACTCGTCACATATCTGGCCATCCGGCGCCCGGACATCCAGCCACCCGGGGGTGCCGCGGACCCGGACAGTCGCAACGCTCGGGACTCGTGGCGTCCGTGAACATCGGACGGGAAGCCTCGATCCGGGCGACCAGCGTCGAGATTCCTCGGTTCTGACCGCTCACCCCTGACGGATCCTGGCCCAGACACGGGCCTCTCGAAAGACGCCGGTCGCGGCGGCGCCCATGGCGAGAGCCATCACGGTGACCGTGGCGACAAGCCACAGGTCCCATGATGAACCGGCGCCGCCGCCCGGGCTCGCGTGCAAGAACGCAGGTGCGTTCTCCGCCATGGCGACCGACCAGACCACGGTCGCGCCGCCCATGACGAACATCGCCCCTGCGACGGCGGCGGCCAGAATCGCCTCGGCGGTGAGCATCGTCCTCGAGAGCTCGAGCCGCCTGGCCACGGCAACGGCGACGACCGTCCAGAGCGTGAGGGTGACCGCGATCGACCCGGCCCAGAGCAAGAACAGGAATCCGTACCAATGGAGGCCGTCGTTGCGTTGCGGCGCCGTGAGGTGGTGGGCCCAGGTCAAGAGGGGCACCGTGGCTGCGCCCACGAGCGCGGTGCAGGCGAGCGCTCGTAAGAAATGCCCACGGAGGGAGGCCCAACCGCCGGATCGCACGAATCGGACGAACGCGGGGACGGCCAGAAGTGCTCCGGTGATGACGAGGATGCTCGCGACTGCGGCCACCGTCTGGAGCACCGTCAATGCGGCGTCGGGCACCCGATGGACGGCATGGGCGTGCGGCAGCGCCTCGTCGAAGTGTTCGGAGAACTTGGCGAAGCTGGCGCCGGCGATCACGAAGGCCGTCCAGGCTGCGAGCACGAGAAGTGCCCCGGCCCGGAGGCCGTCGTCCGCGGGCGCCGAGTCACCGGTCAGACCCGATTGCCTCGCCCGTTCGCGGAGTCCCCGGACAATGAGACCGAGGCGAACCAGTAACGGGAGCTTCCCGCCGTATTCGTCTTCGAGGAGAGCGGCGAACTCGTCGCCGTATCGGGACCGCCATGACTCCGGGTACCAACGGAGACGCGGATCAACGGCTCCGGGGTCCACCTTTTCGTGAATGTCCTCGGTGCTCGACCGTTTGGTTCGCATCAGGCCAGCCGGGGGAGTGGTGTCGGCACGGTCTTGAGCCGGGCCTGACCCACCCGGACGAGGTCTCGCATCTGGGCGACGGAGTCAGCAAGAACCTCGGTGCCCGCGGAGGTGATCCGGTACGGGCGACGTCGGTCGTCGGAGTCGAGCGACTCGATGAGTCCGCGCTCTTCCAGCCTGGTGATGGCTCCGTACAAGGCGCCGGGACCAAGTTTCACGCCAGCAAACTCCTCGATGTCCTTGAGGAGGGCGTGTCCATGCTTTGCCCCGCCCGCGAGGCTCATGAGGATCAGGGTGGGCGGGTCGTTGGAACGACGCCGAGATGGCGGAGTTCCTTTCACGGCAGCATTGAAACGTTTGCGTTCCATGGTCCGCATACTACTACGTAGTACGTAGCTACGCAATACGTAGCAACCCATGGGCTCGGGCGCTGAGCGCCCCTCACGAGCGTGAGCGGCACTGCGCCCGGGCGTGCCGCGCGAGGAGACGATGTCCGGTGGATGCCCCGCGGTGAGGTGCCTCTCGGTCGCCCCTTTTTCGTTTCAACCTGAGTGAAGCAAGCGCGCATGTGCGCTCGAGGGCTCGCGCTTTCTCCCAGCCACCGAGCAACGAGCGCATGTCCGTGTGGCCTTAACCCCAAGTGAACGAATCGCGATCAATCGATGCTCCGATCGTGACCACAACATGAACCTTCTTCGGCGAACTGGGCGTTGGCTGTACCCGAGGAGGTAAAAACGCCTCGCTCTGAGCAAATCCTGAATGTACGTGGAGGAATTCCTGTGAACCTGGCCGCTCAATCGCGACAGCAGTTTCGACCCGTACCAATCGCTTTGTCCGTGGCCCTTCTCGCGGGGGTGCTGGCACCGATCGCCGCCCTGCTGAGCACCGCGCCCGCGGGTGCGCAAGCGCCTTCGAGCAGCTTCAGCGCCGCCGCTCCCACGTTGGCCAGTATCAGCAACCCGGCTTCGTGCACCGCGTCGAGCACGGCCACGTGCGCGCCGTGGGACGAATGGCAGGGCGACCCGGGAACCTCTGGAGCACCGAACTCGACGGATGCCCAGAACTGCTCGGGTACCGCGAGCACCGGCTACGGGTCGGACTGTCCGCTCTTTCCTTCCTACAACCCGACGGGCGGACCCACTACGACCACGAACAACGGAGTCGGGGGAGCCAGCGTGACCGAGCCGAATCTCTCGGTCGTCACCCGGCTCGGCCAGCGGCACTGACGGCGTGGCCCCCTATCCGAGCGGCGTCGCCGGCACACCGGGCCCGCTCGACGCCTACTGCGGCAGCGGTGACCAGCCGACGGAATCAACCCAATCGGTCTCGCGCATGACGCCGGGCACCACGCTGCCGTTGGCTCCCGCCTACTTCCCCCACATCGTCCGCAACGCTGACGGCTCACTCACCGGCTACTTCGATTACCGGCCGAAGGACGCCGACGAAGCGCTGGTTGCCGCCACCTCCACCGACGGAGGCGTCGATTGGACCTACGACGGAGAGGCACTGGAGCAGAACCCGGGATATTGCCCGTCGGCCGACGTCAATGACGACGGGCAGGGGCATGCGAACATCGTGACGCTGGCCGACGGCAGTAGCGTCCTCTATACGCTGCCGCGGGCGGCCGGTGACATGCAGGGCGTCGGGATGATCGTGCACGAGTTCAACCCGACGGCATCGAACCCCTTGGGCAGCGGTGCCGGACAGCTGCCCGCCGCCGAGGAGAGCGGGGTGGATCCCGACGCTTTCGCCACCGCGCCGGTCAGCGTTCCCGCCACCGGTGGCATCGACATCCCGGTCACGCAGACGGGTAGCACCAACTCACCCCAGCAGCTGATCACGGGCGGTTTTGTCGACCTGACGCAAGACCCGGCACCGAATCCCAACGAGATCATCAACTGCACCGTGTCGACCTACACCACCCTCAGCAGCTGCACCTCGGCCACCCCGATCAACGTCAATCAGAACGACCTCATTGAACAGGTGATCGGCTACGTCTCGGCCCAGACCGGAACGGCGACGATTCCCACGGGACCGAACACGACCAACGGCGATGGCGGCGTAGGGACGATCGACGTGTCGCCGTCGGCCGCGACGGCCACCGCGACGTCTGGTTCGACCAATCTCGGCTTCACGAGCCCCTTGACCGGTTCGACCTACAACGCCGATGCCCCCAACCGCGTCTACTTCAACGGGACCGCGGCCTATTGCGCGCAGTCGAACAACAACCCCACGACGAAGATCGAAAATTGCACAACAGGTCCGAGCGGCGCGGCACTGCCGCTCTCTACCGGCATGGTGATTACCTCGGACCCGATCATCCCGGCTTCCGCGTACGCGACCGACCCGACATCGGGCGGCATGACCACGGGCCTGGTCGCGCCCGATGGCATCGTGGGTGTCCTGCCGAACTACCCCGGCGTTCCCTCGGGGGCAACGGCGATCATGTACACGGAGAAGGAACTCAACTTCTATCTGGCTGGTGATTCGACCAATTCCATCGGCACGGTGGCGACGAGCAAGAAGGCCGGTGTCGGCTGGGGCGCCGGTCCGCAGACGATCGACTTCGTCGCCAGCCCGTACCTCTCCGAGAACATGCCGAGCCCCGCCGCCGTCACGCCGGCGACTCCGGTGACGGTCACCATGGGCCTGACGCTGGACGACGGCTCCAACACCACGGCCATGGTCCCGATTTCGTGCAGCGGTCTCACCGCAGCCGGTGCGAGTTCAACCCTCACCGGCTGCACGGTGCCGGTCGCTGATCAGAACTACACCGAGGCCTCCAAGACCTACGTGGGAGCGCCGGGAGCGGCCACGGTGGCCTTGAGCACGCTGGAACAGCAAGGTGAGGGGAGCGCGTCGAACGCGGTCAAGCTCTACAAGAACAACGAGGACGTCAGCATCCTGCGGGTGGCCTACACGACGGATGGCTCCACTTTCAGCGCGGTCGGGCTTCCGAACGACGGCATCGTGAGCGATTGTGTCAGCACGGCCTCGACCGTCACACTGCAGAACCAAACCGTCGACCCGGGAGTCCCCGAGGTGGGGTGCTCGGGGCTCCTATCAGGGGATCAACAACCCGGACCAGCAGAACAATCCACCCAACGGTCTCAACTCCTACGCCACCAATGAGGGCACGCCCGGTGGATCCAACGGGACCGACATCGGGAGCGTGGCGGGCGGCGACGCCACGGAGATGCGCTGGGTCGGCTCCGCGGGCAGCATCATCGACAATCCCAACGGCACCTATGGGCTGTTCTTGTCCGGCGCCTGGGCAGCCGATGGCGACAGCGATGCCTTCAATCAAGTCTTCTATTCGGAAGGAACGACGACCACGAACGGGGGGCAAACAGCCATCACCTGGTCGACGCCCACACCGGTCATCAGCACCGATTATTCCTTCGCTGCGTCGTACAACCAGGACAACAACGTCAACGGCGGCGGCAATCAGCCCGTTGGCATGTCGGCCTACTACGAGGGACGGGCATACGGGCCAAGCGTTGTCCAGAATCCGGACGGCACGCTCACGATGGTGTTCGCCGGGTACCGCTTTCCGAAGTCCATCGTGAGCGCGGGTTCGGTTCTCGGCGATCAGGCCACGGGGGGATCGACGGGCGGATCTCAGTCGCCGACCTGGACGGTCGGCCCGAACGATCTGAACCTCTACCGCAACATCTTGACGACCACGCTGACCGAGTCGACCTCGCCCGGGATCGCCACGACGACCAGCGTCTCGGCGGCGCCGGACCCGGCCACCTTCGGCCAGACCGTGGCCCTCACGGCCACGGTGGCCCCGGTGGCTCCCGGATCAGGGTCCCCGACGGGCAGCGTGGCGTTCACTGGCTCGGGTGGCGCGGTCCTGTGTCAAGCCGACCTGAACGAGTCCAGCCCCGACACGGCGAGCTGTGACTACCCCGCCTCCGCTCCGACCACCGACAGCGTGTCAGCTTCCTACGCCGGCGACGCCAACTATGCGAGCTCGGCCAGCACGACGCCGGCGGACGTCACGATCACCCAGGCCACGCCGACCACACCCACCATCTCCAACCTTCCGTCCGGTGGCGTGTTCGGTTCCGGGTTCACGGCGACGGTCAACACCAACGGCGACGGGGCCACCTCGGTCACCTCGTCCACTCCGAGCGTCTGCACGTCCGACGGACTCTCCGTCTCGTTCGTCGGCGTCGGCCCATGCACCCTGACGGCGCAGGTGGCGGCCGGGACGGACTATTCCGGGGCCAGCGGGGATCCTCAGAGCATCACGATCGATCAGGGTCAGAGCGCAACAAACTTGTCATCGTCGGCCAACCCATCGGTGAGCGGCCAGGACGTCATCGTGACCGCTGAGGTCAGCGCCCTCTCCCCGTCGAGCGGGACTCCGTCGGGCTCCGTCACCTTCGGCTTCAGCGGGCCGGGTGTCACACCCACCTGTTCGTCGGGCAGCGACACCGTCGCGCTGAGCGCGGGGCAGGCGACCTGCACCGTCACGGCCGCAGCCTCGCAGTCGCCCCTCGCGGTCGACGCGAACTACGACGGATCGACCGACTTCGCCGGGTCCAGCGCGAGTGCGCTCACCCAGGACATCGACCAGGCCAACTCGGCCATCGCGTTGTCATCGTCGGCCAACCCGGACTTCTCAGGTCAGCCGGTGATCTTCACCGGAGCGATCACGGCCCGGTCCCCGGGGAGCGGCCTCCCAACTGGTACAGCGACTTGGACCGTGACCAGTGCCGGCGGTACCGCGGTGCCGTGCTCCTCGACGGGGTCCAGCGTGTCGGGCACCGCGCTGGAGGAGACCTGCACGATTGGCGCGAACACGATCTTCGCCAGCGGCTCGCCCTACTCCGTGGCCGTCAGCTATTCGGGCGACACCAACTTCAACGGATCGTCGACGAGTGTGAACGAGCTGGTCCAGCTGGGCCCCGCCACCACCAAGGCAAAGATCGCCAAGTCGGGTTCGAGCGCCACCATCACGGCCAAAGTCAAGGGCACTCCGGCCGGGAACGCAGTCACCGGAACCGCCAAGTTCGTCGTCACGAACAAGCGCGGCACTGTGATCAACTGTAAGAAGGGGAACACCGAGGACCTGAACGCGAGCGCAGAAGCGACGTGCACCCTGAGCGGGCTCAGCGCCTCCAATTCCCCCTACTCGGTCACCGTCGTCTACTCGGGGAACGCCTACTACGGCCGCTCGGTGTCGGCCCCCAAGACGTTCACCGGGTGATCGCGGTCTCGCGTTCTTTCTCCGGATGCCCGATCATCACGCTCCGGATCTCCGGCGCCTCCGCAGCGCCCAGGCGATCGCGCCGCCGCCGACGACGATCGCCCCAGCGACCACGAGCCAAATCCAGGCCGAGGATGTGGTGCTACTGACCGACGCGCTCGCGGTCGTCGTGGTGGTCGACACGGCAGACGTTACGGTGGTCGGTGGTGCCGCCGATCCGACCGATCGTGCGGGGAAGGCGACGACGTGCTCGGCCGAAGTAGCCAACAACAAACCTCCACCCACCGAGGGAGTCGGGAAGTGGTTCGCCGGTGTACCGACATCGGCTTTGTCCTGGAGCGCCCCGGTCCTGGGATTGAGCCCGTAGAGGACCCCGTCCTGTCCGATGGTCCAGACGAGGCCTCCGGCAAGGATGGGCGGTCCGCCGCCGACGTCGGAGTGCCAGAGCAAGTGGAGTCCTGGCGGTGAACCCGTGGCGCGAACGGCGATTGTCCCGCTGAAGCAGGGGAGGAATGCGATCGTCCCCTCGAAGGCAACGCCCCCGTCGATGTCGTCGCCACAGGCTCCGGGCAGCTCGGCCTCCTGCTTGCCGATTCCACCCAAGGCTGATCCGTTGAGCAAGTACACGATCCTCGACTTCCCCGCGACGATGACGTGTCCGTCGGGCAAGAGCACGGGCGCAATCGACATATCGAGATCCGCGGCATTGTTGGAAGGCCAGTCGGATGGGGCGAAATACTGGAGCAGGGTCATCGACGGCGAGAGCTCGAGCAGCGAATCACTGTCGTCGAAGCCGTCCGAGGCGGAGTCGACCGATCCATTCCCCACGCTCACCCACACATTCCCGGCCGCGTCCACCACGGGAGCGGCGCCTCCCATCCACACGGCGCCCTGACTCTGTCCAGGTTTGCCGTCGACCGTGAAGACTTCGGCTGGACCTCCGGTCTCGGGGACACTGATCACTCGACCCCGGTAGCTCGCGCAATCGCCGTAGTTGCCGCCCATGCCGAAGACGACGCGGCCCTCGTCCAGGGTCAGTCCGGTGCGCTGCAACAGTGCCGCCGGGTCGGCTCCTGTCGGATCGACGGCCTGTGACAGCTCGACCTGGCCCGTGGCGCTCGACAGGCCGAGCAGGACATGGGATGGCTTGCCATGGGTGAGCTCGTCGGCCACGACGAACACTTCGGAGCGTGCGGGGTCGATGACCGGCGTTCCGGTGATCCCGACGGTCGGTGAGAGGTCACCGCAGGGGAGGTCGGAGGCCGGGACGGGCGTTCCGACGTGCACCGACCATTCAATGGTCCCGGTGACCGCGGACAGTGCGTCGACAGTGTCGTTCTGGGTGGCGACGAAGACGTGACCATCGAAGACGAGCGGTTCGCCATAGAGCTCACCCTGGAGCGCCGGTGATGTCCAGGCGGGCGACCCCGTGTCGACCTTGGTGATCGATGGCGCCGTCCCGTCGCCGAGACCGTCGCCGTGATACACGGTCCAGCCGCTTCCCGCCGCGGCCGAGGTTGTGGTGGTCGTCGATGGCACCGAGGCTGCAGCGGCCACGCCTCCGCCTGCGAGGATGACGCTGGAGAGCAGCACGGTGAGATACCGGCGAACGGGCGCCGCGCGACCTGCGCTCATGGTTTTACCTCGGCCGCCCGGCCGGCAGGGGTCGACTTGGTGCATCTGCGCCGCCGGAGCGTCCCCATGCGTGCGTCGCCTCACGGTTGGGTTGCTCGGTCCCAGGCCGCCGCCCCCACCAGGCCGGCGTCGTCACCGAGGGACCCCGGGACGATGGTCAAGGCGTCGAGGTGATGGTCGAATCGCCTTTGGACCAGCGCGCAGACCGCGTCGAAGTAGCTCGGCTGCCGTCCGATCCCACCCCCGATCACCACGGTGCTCGGATAGAAGGTCATCACGAGATTGGCGATGGCGACTGCGCCGGCTGCGATGGCGCCCTGCCAGACGGTCGCAGCCGCTTCGTTCCCCGCCGCCGCGGCATCCGCCACGCCTCGGGCGTCGAGATCGCCCAGACCGCGCTCGCGGGCCAGTCGGGCCAGTCCGCTGCCCGAGCCCAGCTCCTCGAGCGTGCCGGGCGCCCCGCGCTCCCAGGCCTTCCAGTCGATGACCGTATGGCCGACCTCGGCCAGTGAGCGCACGCCGTGGAGGAGTCGACCGCGTTCGACGATGCCGGCGCCGATACCGGTGGAGACGGTGAGGTACCCCAGGTCGGGAGCGCCCGCCCCTGAACCGAACCAGGCCTCGCCCACCGCGGCGAGGTCAGCATCGTTGGCGATGCGGACCGGAAGTTCGAGTCCGGTCGAGAGCTCCTCACGCGAGAGCAGGTCAGGCCAGCGCTCGGGCAGGTTGGGCGCCCAGAGGAGGCGACCGGTCTCGTAGTCCACCGCGCCGGGTAAGCCGACGACGGCTTCGGTGATCTCACGGCCGTCGCGGGCGGCGGCCACCGTCTTGATCAGCTCGACCAGAGCTGCCGGCGCGTCCGCGTTGGCCGGCGTCTCGGCTGCGCTCCGAGTCACCAGGTGCCCCTCTTGGTCCACCAAGGCAGCCCGCATCTGCGTTCCCCCGATATCGGCAGCCAGGACCAGACCCGACGTCATTTCCGCGGCCTCACGGGCCACAGTCTGTCTCCTGTCGGCGATGCAGGGCGCCGAGCCGGCCTACGGCAGCCCTTCGGGTCCGTACCCGGCCTGGCGCAGGAACCGGCGCAGGTTGGCCAGCTGATCGGCGTCGATGTCCTTGCCGTGGGAGGGGTCGAACGTCTCGGTGTTGTCGCCCAGCGTGACCTGAACGTTTCCCTTGTGGGTCTCCTCTACTGTGCCTACGGCATTGAGCAGCGAGAGGATCGAGTGCCACTCGACGTTGTGGCCCGATGGGTGCCGGAAGACGTGCGCCAGCGTGTCTCGCTGGTGACTGTTCAGGCCCTCTGGTGCGTCCACGCGGATCCTCTCCTTCTGGCCGCCCGCTCGCAACCACCCAGGTCATCGTTGCGAGCACCCTCCTGGCCATGTCTCGGCCAGCCGATTCCTCACCGTAGGCGACCTGAGCGGCCCAGCCAGGGCTTCTCTGATGGAACGTCCGGTGTCCGGCTGGTCGCGGGCCGAGCGGCAGGGAAGACTGGAGACGCCGAAGGAGGTCGACATGCGGTTTCCCGACCGGAGTCACGCCGGGTCGCAGCTGGCCGAGGCCCTCCAGAAAGCCGGCATCCGCTCCGGACGTGGTGCTCGGATTGCCCCGAGGCGGGGTGCCCGTAGCCTTCGAGGTCTCGGCCTCACTGGGCATTCCCATGGATGTGATCGTGGTGCGCAAGCTTGGAGCGCCGTTCCAGCCGGAGCTGGCCATGGGTGCCCTCGGAGAGGGAGGAGTGCGGGTGGAGAATCGAGAGGTGCTCCGTGCGGTGGGACTCGACGAGCCCACGCTCGACCTCGTGGTCGATCGCGAGAGCGAGGAACTGGATCGCCGAGCCGCGCTCTACCGGGGCTACCGGCCCCGGCTCGACCTCGAGGCGCGGCGGGTGGTGATCGTCGACGACGGCATCGCCACCGGATCGACTGCCCGGGCCGCGGCAAGGGTGGCGCGGGTGCAGGGTGCGTCCCACGTCGTCGTGGCGGCGCCCGGTGGCTTCACCGTTCGGGTTGGCGGGACTGGCCGACGTGACGGACGAGGTGGTCTGCGTCACCGTGCCCGAGCCGTTCTACGCCGTGGGGGAGTGGTACCTGGACTTCTCCCAGACCTCGGACTCCGACGTGCGCGATCTGCTGGATCGGGCCGACGCGCGGAGAATGCCGGGCTTCGCAGGGGATTTGTGAGCGACTCCGACGCACCGTCTGTCGTCGGTCGGGGAGAGCCCGTCGGCGACCGACCAGCCGGAGACCCTCCAACTCCATCGCTGGTTCGATCCGCGCCGTGCTGGCCATCGCGGTCATTGCGCTGGCATCGGGCTTCGGCCAGTTCGGCGCGGTGGCGGCCTTGGGCGACGTCTCGAAGCAGCTTGGACACGTCGTCGCCGGATCCTCCATCGCGGACAAGGTCGGGCTCTCGGGTACCAGCTTGGGCGTCGGCCTGGCGGTGATCCGTCTGGCTTCGCTGGGGAGCCTTCCCCTCATCGGCAGCGCAGATCGGTTGGGCCGGCGACGGGTGATCCTGGCCGTCACGGTGATCGGGCTGGCGTTTACCATCGCTGCGGCGGCCAGCCCGGGGTACTGGTGGTTCGTCGTCATCTTCGCGTTCGGCCGCCCTCTCCTCAGCGCGACCAACGCGCTGGCCGAGGTGATGGCGGCGGAGGAGACGTCGTCGAAGGACCGGTCGACGGCGATCGCACTGATCGCGGCGGGGTACGGGGTCGGCGCCGGACTCTCTGCCATCGTGCACAGCCTGGCTGCGGGGGCCCTGGGCTTCCGGGGCATCTTCGCTCTGGCGGTCATTCCGTTGGTCGTCGTGCTGCTGATTCGGCGGCGTGTAGAGGAGCCGAGCCGTTTCACGATCGCCGACGCAGGAGCAGACCACCCGACACCCATCCTGGCTGCGGTCGGGCCGCCCTACCGGGGCCGGGTCGCCCTGATCGCGCTCGTGGGATTCGCCGTCTCGGTCATCGCGGGTCCGGCCAACAGCTTCGTGTTCCTCTATGCCCAGGACGTCGTGCACCTGGCCGGGTACGTCATCGCCCTCATGGTGGCCGGTGGCGCTGTCACCGGGCTGCTCGGGCTGCTGGCCGGGCGCTGGCTGGCCGACCACGCCGGACGGCGTCCGACGTGTTCGGTCGGGATGGTCGCCATCGCATTGACCGGTGCCTTCTGCTACTCGGGTTCCCGCCAGGCGCTGGTGGCCGGCTACCTGATCGCCGTCTTCTGGGCCTCGGTCTTCGCCCCGGCGGTGGGGTCGCTGCTGACCGAGCTCTTCCCGACCTCGGTACGCGCCTCGGTCACCGGATGGTGGACCGTGGCCGGTGTGCTCGGCGCGGTGGTGGGCCTCGTCGCCTTCGGCGCGGTGGCCGACGTCGGGAACCGTTTCGCCGCCGCGGCAGACGTGGTGTTCCTTCCCTGCGCGCTGGCCGCGGGGCTGTTCTGGGCCTTGCCGGAGACCAAAGGTCGCGAGCCCGAGACGTTGTGGCCCGCTCCGGCCCCGCCTTAGCTGTAGGTGAAGGTCATGGTGTTCGACGTCCCACCCGCCGTCGTGATCACGACCTGCGCCGTCTCCGAACCCGACGGAGCGCGGTGGGACGGTGACACTGCACGTGTTCTGGGCCGGGCATCTCGTCGAAGCCACCTGGCCGTCGAACGTCGCGATGATCTGACCCGAGGAGCTCAAGAAGTTCGCGCCGGCGACTTGGATGGCTTGGCCGGCACTGCCGCTGGCGGGGTCGAGCGCCGCGATCACGGGCGGCCCGCTCGCGTTGGGCGGCGCTGTGGTGGTGGTCGTCGTGGTGGTGCTCGAGTTGCCCGAAGACGTCGAAGGCCCGCTGCCTCTGCCTCCTGGCGTCCCGTGCGGGGTGGTCGGGCCGGCGGTCTGCGCCGAGGTCGGGGGCGCGTGGCTCGGTCCACCACCGCTTGCCGCTCGTTGCGAGCGACACGGCCAGGGCGCCCGCCGCCACCAGGATCATGGCGGCCACGACCCACACGGCGACCTCGAGCGGGCTGCGCCGGCCGGAGGATTGCCGGGGGAGTGACTCGGGGGCAGGGACCCGAAGCGGGGGATCGTCCGAACGGGATCTCGACCGCCCGGGTCGGAGGGCCGCCTTCTTGGACCTCGCGGGCTCGGCGCGCCGCCGCAGCCATCGCGCCGAGAGCTCGCACCCCGGGCGTCCCCGGGGGGTCTGGCTCACCACTGTGCCCATGCGGATCGTGACGGACCATTCTCCAACTCCTCGGGAACCGATGTCCCGACCTGACGTGTCGCATGCCTCCTGGGGCATGCGGCCGTGCTTCATGGCGTCGGGGTCTCATCCGTGCGACCCTGGCGCGCGTGACCTCACTGCGGAAGATAGTCGTTTGCGAGGGTGACGAGACAGGGCAGGAGCTCCTCGAAGAATCGCTCCGCGTCCTCGACCCCTCGGTCCTGGGCTTCGAACTCGAGTTGATGCGTTTCGATCTGTCGCTCGACAACCGCCGGCGCACCGCCAACGCCATCGTCTACGAGGCGGCGGCGGCCATGCGGGAGGCCGGCCTGGGGCTGAAGGCGGCCACCGTCACCCCCGAGACCACGGGAGACGTCGGCAGCCCGAACCGCATCCTCCGCGAGGGCATCGGGGGCTCGGTCATCGTGCGTACGGGCCGCCGCATCCCGGGTGTCTCGCCATTGGCCCCGGTAGTGCACCCCATCGTCGTGGTGCGGATGGCCGTCGGCGACGCCTACGGGGCCGAGGAGGGCCGGACGGGAGCAGTCGGGCGATCCCGCCGAGCAGGCATGGCGGACCGAACGGATCGACCGTTCGGTCTGCCGGTCCGTGGCCGAGTACTCGTTCCGTTCTGCCGCCGACCTCGGACGGCTGCGTCTACGGAGGGCCGAAATGGACGGTCTCGACCGTCTACGAGGGCATGCTCAAAGAGGAGATGGACGCGGCCGCCGCCCGCCATCCGCGGTGTGACCTACCGGCCGACCCTCATCGACGCCGCGTACGCCGGGCTCCTCACCGAGTCGGGCGCGCAGACCCTGGTGGTGCCGGCGCTCAACCGCGACGGCGATTGCCTCTCCGATCTGGTCCTGGCTCTCTTCGGGTCGATCGCCGGCGCCGAGTCGGTCCTGTTGGCCCTCGACGATGCGCTCGAGCCCGTCGTGGCGATGGCCGAGGCCCCGCACGGCACCGCCCCGTCGCTCTACGGCAAGAACGTGGCCAACCCGATGGCCATGCTCCTGGCCTGCGGCCGCCGTCCTCGATCATGCGGCGGGAGGCGACGACCGGTGGCCTGGGCCGCCGGCGCCATCCGCGAGGCCACGCTCGGGCGCGGCACGCGACGGTGTACGCACGTTCGACCTCGGCGGGGAGGCGTCCACCTCGGAGGTCGTCGACGAAGTGATCCGTCGCGTCCGCGCCGGCGACTAGGTCGTGTCCGCCTGACCGAGGGAGGCGAAGAGGTCACCGTCGCGAGCCACGCGGGCCAGCACCTGCTCGGTGTCGAAGCGCAGGAGGTCCGGGTCCCCGGTACGGGCGCAGCGACCGACTTCGTCCAGCGTCACCGGGGTGGAGACCATCGGCTGGGGCGTGGCCCGCACCGAGTACACGCAGACGGTGGTCTTGGCCGGGTGGTTCTGGCTCCAGTCGATCAGGACCCGGCCCCGGCGGAGCTCCTTGCGCATGACCGAGACGACCAGGTCGCGGTGCTCGGACTCGAGCTGACGGGCCACGTCGTGCGCCTCGTCGCGGACATTGTCCCAGCCGAGATCGAGCGGGCACGGAACAGTAGAGCTGAAGTCCCTTCTGCCCGCTGGTCTTGGCCAGGACGACCGGGTGGGTGTCGGCCAGGGCTTCTCACGACGAGCTCGGCCACCGCACAGCACTCGACGATGGAGGTCCCTTCTCCGGGGTCGAGGTCGAACACCATCTGGTCGGGGTTGGCCGGGAGCTTCCTCCGGCCGGTCGCACGCCACAACGGGACATGGAACTCGATGGTGCCCAGGTTGGCCGCCCAGATCAGGGTGGGCAGGTCCTGGACGACGGCGTAGGCTGATCTCGCCCTGGCGCTCGGAGGGGACCTTCAGCCGTCTTCACCCAGCGGGGGGTGTGCGAGGGCGCGCGCTTCTCGAAGAAGAACTTGCCCTCGACCCCGTCGGGAAAGCGCTTCATGGTGAGGGGTCGACCCGAAAGGTGCGGGAGCATGACCGGGGCGATGCGGGCGTAGTAGTCGATCAACTGTCCCTTGGTGAAGCCGGTCTCGGGGAACAGCACCTTGTCCAGGTTCGTCACCGAAAGCTCGCGATCGCCGACACGCACGCGCTGCGAGCCGTTCTTGGCTCCTGCGCCGGTGCTGCGTGCCCGCATCGGGGCCGGAATCTCGTCGCCCGGCGCACTCGTCGAGGGCTCTGACTCGCGCCCGACGTCGGCCGGCGTCTTGTCGGGGCGCAGGCCACGCCAGGTCGGGTGGCGCAGGCGACCGGCGGGGGTCCATTCTCCGTACGCCACCTCGCCGACCAAGCTGGGACGGACGAAGTGCGCACCCTTGGCCTCGGCTTCGCTGATGGTGCCGACGAAGGGATTGGTCCGGGAGCGAAGAGCTCGCAACTGCTCCACGATCGACTGGAGGGCCCGGTCGTCGAAGCCGGTGCCGACCTTGCCCACGTAGTCCAGGCCGTCTGCGACCCGGGGATTCCGAGCAGCAGGGATCCCAGGCTGGCCCCGCGGCCGCCCTTCCCGTCGGTCCACCCGCCGATGACGACCTCCTGGGTGTTCACCACCTTGACCTTTACCCACTCGGCGACGCGACGCCCCGGCCGGTAGGTGGAGTTACGCCGCTTGGCCACCACGCCTTCGAGCCCGTTCTCGGTGGTGGCGCGCAGCACGTCGCGCCCGGAGACGTCGCGAAAGCACTCGGTCGTCGTGAAGTTGGCCCCGAGAACTCGAACTGCTCGAGGCGGGCCCGCCGGGCGTCGTAGGGGTCCGCCATGAGGGAGCGCCCGTCGGCGTAGAGCACGTCGAAGGCCACGAAGTGCACCGGGTCCGCTGCCGCGCGCCGGCGGGCTTCCTTGGGATCGGACAGGTGCAGCCGGTTCTGCAGGCGGGCGAAGCTGGGCCGACCGTCATCCCCGAAGGCCACGACTTCACCGTCGAGCACGACCGCGTGCATCCCGAGGTGCTCGCCCATTCCGGCCAGCTCCGGGAACATCGTCGGTGACGTCGCGCTCGCTGCGGCTCTGGAGCCGGACGCGCCCACCGTCCACGAAGGCGAGTGTGCGGGCGCCGTCCCACTTGACCTCGTAGGCCCAGGTACTGCGGCCCTCGGGGAGCGTCCCCAGCACGGCCAGCATCGGTTTGATCGACGTCGGGATCGGATCGGTCAGGACGGATTCGCCGTGGCGGTGGATCATCCAGTTCTTGCCGTCGGTCTGGAAGAGCACGAAGTCCCCGGACGCCCGAGTGCCGTGCAACACGAACTTCACTTCCGTGTCGGACCACTTCTCGGTCTCGTAGGTGCCACTGTCCCAGATGGCCATGGTGCCGGCGCCGTACTCGCCCGCCGGGATGTCGCCGGAGAAGGTGGCGTATTCGATCGGGTGGTCCTCGGTGTGGACGGCCAGGTGGTTCCGCTTGGGGTCGTCCGGCAGCCCCTTGGGGAGTGCCCAGGAGGCGAGCACCCCGTCGCGCTCGAGGCGGAGGTCCCAGTGCAAGGCCCGGGCATGGTGCTCCTGGATCACGAAGCGTGGCGTGCCCGCGCTTCGGGGCGGCACGGCGGCCTCCCATGGGTTCGGGTGTCTTGGCCGGATCCCGCTTGGTCCGGTAGGTGCGCAGTGCCTCGGGTTGTTCGTTCTGCTTGCGCCTCGTGGCCACGCCACCACTCTTACGCAGGTCCACTAGGTTGGAAATTGACCCTGCGCCCAGCGAGAGATCGAGGGTATGGATGACTGATTCCCCGGACGAGGTCGAGGTGCCCGAGGACGAGGCTTCGCGGGAGTCGTTCCCAGCGAGCGACCCCCCGAGCTCCTGGTCGGGAGAAGACGAGCCGGAGTAGTCCTGGGGTCCCGTTCTCCCTGGTCGATCGCCATTCAAGCCGGGTTGCACGCCGGTGGGCCGGGTGCGAGTCGGCGTTGGAACCCGCATTCCTGCTTATAGCCAGCCCCGTTGCGGACGAAGAAGAAGGGCAAGCCGGGTGCGCCATGGACCGCGGACGGGTCCAGTGCCGTGCGTGCATCACCCTGGAGGAGAGCGGCAGGGATGGTTACCGAAGAGGAATGGCAAGAAGAAGTCGCAAAGGGCCGACGCTTGCGCTTTGTGAGCGCCATCGTCGGTGTGGTCTTCTGCGCCGGGATGGTCTTTCTCGTCATGCTCATCGGGAACGCGCTGTCCTCTGGTGTCGCCGCCATGCTGATTTCGGCCGGCGCGTTCATTGCGGTGAGCATCCCGATCATCGCGATCCTCATGCTCGTGGCCGACCGCCAGCAAGGACAGTCGGACGAGAAAGTGGTGCTGCTGACCGCTGAACTGACCGAGGCCCTCGACGCAGCGGCCTCCGAGGCAGGCATCCGCGACGTGCAGGTCCAGCGGCAGGAATTCGAGAGTCGCCTCGCCAACGCGCTCGACATGGCGGGAGGCGAGCCCGAGGTCATCGACGTGATCCAGCGGTCGTTTTCCACGGTGCTGCCCAGTGGTGCGGTCGAGCTGCTTTTGGCCGACAACAGTCACGCCCACCTGACGCGCATGACGGGCGTGGCTCCCGACGGCGGCGAAATGCCGTCGTGCATGGTCGACTCGCCCGATCAATGCCCGGCCGCCCGCAGGGCGCAGATCCAGGTCTTCTCGGACAGCGACGAGCTCGATGCCTGCCCGAAGCTGCGCAACCGGCCTCAGGGGCGCCTGTCTGCCTTGTGCGTACCGGTGTCGGTGATGGGTCGCGCCGTCGGTGTGATTCACGCCACGGACAAGCCGGAACTCGATGTCGAGGAAAATCAGATCCAGGACCTCTCCACCCTGGCCAAGCTGGCCGGAGCCCGCATCGGCCTCCTGCGGGTGATGGCCGAAACCCAACTCCAGGCGTCGACCGACACGCTCACCGGCCTGCTCAACCGCCGGTCCTTCTCCGAGCTGGTGGGCCAGGTGCCGCAGCGCCAACACCCGATGGCGATCGCGATGGCCGACCTGGACCACTTCAAGGTCTTGAACGACACCTACGGCCACGACACGGGCGACCGCGCGCTCCGGCTGTTTGCCCGGGTGTTGCGCGACACGCTGCGGGGCAGCGACCTCGTGTGCCGCTACGGGGGCGAGGAGTTCGCCATTGCCTTTCCCGATTGCGCGGCCGCCGACGCCATGCACGCGATCGAAACGGTGCGGGCCCAGCTCGATGCCGCCATCACCGTCGCCGGATTGCCCAAGTTCACGGCGAGCTACGGCGTGACGGACAAGGAGCCGGGGGAGCAGCTGGAGTCAGCGCTCCGGCGTTCCGACGACGCGCTCGATGGCCGCCAAGCGGGACGGGCGCGACCAGGTCGTGCATCACGATGCCGGTATCGCTCCGGCCAACGGCTCCTCGCCGACTGGATCCTGGAGCAATGGCCATGACAGTGGCGGCATCCGGAGGAGAAACGGCAACAGCCACTCGCCGCTCGTCGTGGACGCGGTGTCGCTGACGCCAACCGAAGGCCGAGAGGTCACCAGACAAGGAGGCGCACCATGAAGGCACCGCACAAGTGGGACGTTCGCTATCAGGTCGAGGTCGGCACCGATGAGCGCCACCTCCTCGACGTGAGCTGGGACCAGGTCTGGGGTTTGATGAGCATCCGGGTCGACGGCGCCGAGGTCGTCCACCGTCGCCATCTCTTCGGCCTCAGGCGGGTACGCCGCTTCGAGCTGTCCGTCGGGAGAGCACGAAGTGCACAAGGTGGTGGTCGAGAAGCGCAAGACGTTGCTCGTCGGCGGTGTGCGCCACCAGGCCGTCGAGGTCTTCATCGACGGTGAGAAGGTGGCATCACCTGCATCAGAGCGGGGTCTGAGCCCCGGGCTCAGGCCGCGAGTTCAGCCACCCCGCTGAGCGGGTTGCTGACGACGACACCGGGGCAAGCGTCGGCTGAGTCCGTAAGCGAACGCCCGGTCCTGGATCGCTCGATCACCGCTCCGTCGAGGACCGCTGCCTTGTGCTCGGGAAGACCACCCGTCGTCCAGCGCACACTGTGCTCCGCGTGCAGCTCGGTGGCCAGGGCAAGGCGGGCCAGCGGGCTGTGCAGACGCTCCTGGTAGCGCCAGGCTGCGTACTCGCCCTCTCGGCCGAAGCCAACATTGAGGTGGCCGTGGCCGAGGATGTCGTGCACGGCCCGGAATCGGTCGTAGGCGCCGCCGACCTCACAGCCCATGACGGGATGAAGCCGGTCGCGTTCGCAGGCGACGGCCGTGACTTCCAGGACTCGATCCTGGGTGATCGACGTGATGAGCTCGTCCGCGTCGCCGTAGGGCGTTGTGCACAGTGAGAAGCAGACCCGTGTGGGCGGTCGGGCCTGCGTGATCAGCGTGAACAGATGATCTGACTCGCGGACGAGCCGGGCGTACGCGGCCTGCGCCAGGGGCCCACCGACTCTCGGCGCCTCCTGGTGGGCCGCGGCGACGTCGGCGGCGGCGATCGGGTCGAACGCGAGAGAACCAGGTCTCGAGTCTCATGGATGGGTCCCGATCTGCTCGAGGGGCACTCACGGCTTCGGCCGGTCATCAGCCCGATCCACTCTCGATGTTATGCACGTCGTTCCTGCGGGGCTCCGGGCTCGGTGTGTCGTGCGCGGCCTCCTGACCGGGATCCAGTCGCGATCGACCGCGGATCGCGAGTTCGCCTCTCCGTAGGCGACCGTGCCGACGGTGACGCACCACCCCTCGTCGTTCCGGGCGCATGCCCATCCCTGGTGGGGTTCCGCGCAGCCCGGGAGGCATGGCTCCCGGGCGCCGGACTTCGGGTGATTCGAGTTCGGAGCGGGCTGACTTTGACATCTGCCCTTTCGGCCTCGGAGGTGAGGCCTCGGTCTCGATTGAGCGTATATTTGAGCAATCGCTCAAGTGAGGTGGGAATTGGCCAAGTCTGGAGCTCCCAGCAGTGTCCCGGTTCAGGGATCGGATCGTTCGGCGGCGACCAAGCGCCAACTGGTGGACGCGGCGGTAGAGACGCTGAAGATCGATGGATACGCCGGGGCGAGCGCCCGGACGATCGCTCAACGGGCCGGCGTGAACCAGGGCCTGATCTTCTACCACTTCGGCTCCGTGGCCAACCTCCTCTTGGCCGCGCTGGACTCGGTCAGCGCCGAGCGCCTCGACCGCTACGAGGCAGAGGTCTCTGGGGTGACCAGCCCGAGTCAGCTCGTCGAGGTGGCGGAGGCGATCTTTCGGCGCGACCTGGACGCGGGATACATCACCGTGCTGGTCGAGATGATCGCCGGGACGTCCTGCGACACCCGGCCTCGGTCCTGAGGTCGCCGCACGGATCCAGCCGTGGCGGTCCTTCGCCCAGTCGTCGATCGAGGCGTCCCTCGGCGCGTCCTCGTTGAGCAGCGTTCTGCCGGCGGGTGAGATTGCCCATGCCGTCGTCGCTCTCTATCTCGGTTTGGAGATGTTGAGCCACCTCGAGGGTGACTCCGAGCCGGCCCTTGCGCTCTTCGCCAGAGCAAGGCAAATCGCCCCGCTTCTCGAAGCTCTGACGCCGGCCGTCCGGGAGGAGACCACATGACGACAACGCTCCCCAACACAGGCATTCCCCTTGATCAGGACAATGACCGATGTCGATGTCGTGACTGGCGCGTTCAGCTATTCCGGGGCGGCGATCGCCTCGGCCCTGATCGCCAAGGGACGTCAGCGTTCGCACGCTCACGGGGCATCCCGAACGCGGACTCGGTCACGCCGGGATCGACGTCCGCGCCCTGGACTTCGACGACCAGATCGGATTGGTCGAGTCGCTGCGGGGTGCAACGACTCTCTACAACACGTACTGGGTGCGTTTCGCCCACGGGCAGGTGGATCATGACCGTGCCGTCGCCAACTCACGGACCCTTTTTCTCGCCGCGAAGCGAGCCGGAATTCGGCGGATCGTCCATGTCAGCATCACGAATCCAAGCATCGATTCGCCTTTTCCCTACTTCCGCGGCAAGGCCCTCGTCGAGCGCGGCATTGGCCGAGTCGGAGGTCTCCTACGCCGTCCTGCGTCCGGCCATCCTCTTTGGTGGCGACGGTGTGTTGATCAACAACATTGCCTGGTTGCTACGCCGACTCCCCGTCTTCGCCGTGGGTGGTTCCGGCGACTATCGAGTCCGGGGCATCCATGTGGACGACCTCGCCCAACTCTGCCTTCAGGTCGGGGCCGGCACGGACGACAACGTGACCGATGCCGTTGGTCCGGAACGACCGACGTTCAACGAGCTCGTGCAATCCATCCGTGAGGCCGTTGGGGCACGGACTCACATCATCCATGTTCCGGGCGGACTCGTATCTCCACTGTCTTCTGTCCTCGGACTGGCTCTCCGAGACGTGCTCTTGACCAAGGAGGAGTACCAGGCCATGGCCGCAGGGTTGGCCGATACCAAAGGACTGCCGACGGGGACAATCCGGCTGTCGACGTGGATTCAGGAGCACCGAGACGCACTTGGCGTCAACTACGCCAACGAATTGAATCGTCACTTCAACTAGTCACCGTCGGTCCGAGACGGTGCACAGGTCTTGCGCTCTCGAAATCGAACCGATGGCCCCCTTCTGACCGCTGTCTACCCTGCGGGCCAAGCGGCATCCGTCCCACCCTGTTGCACAGGATTCCGTCAGCGCGGGTACGTCCCCCAGCGCGTAGTGTCCAGACGATGTGGTCACGACTCCTGCACAATCCTTCCCTCGACAGCACGATGTGGGCGGAGGCGTGGTCCCCAGGTGCCATCAACGGGCGACCTGAGGCAGCTCGGACGTCTGCACCGCCGGCCAAGCAGCCGATGGCCGAGGTCGGAACGTGAAGGTCCGCCGCACCAAGATCTCCTGGCCGATGCTCGCTCTCACCGTGCTGGCGACCGCAGCGGGTCCACTTCTCTTCGGGGGCGTAGAGACGGCAGCCGCGAGCTCGGCGATCACGCCGAAGTACGCAGTCGGGTTCGAGACCGAGACCTTCGTCGATGCGCACCGCACGACGCCGGCCTGGAACGGGAGCCCGCAGTTGCCCACGCGGACTCTCGTTACCACGATCTACTACCCAGCGACCGGTGCAACTGGCACCGAACCCACATCGGGGGCGACGCCCGAAAAGGCGGCGGGGCCGTACCCCCTCATCGTCTTCGGACACGGTCTCGGTGGTACGCCACAGGGCTACTCAAACGTGCTCGCGGCATGGGCTTCGCAGGGCTTCGTCGTGGCGGCGCCACTCTTTCCTTTGTCCAATGGCAACGTTGCTGGCGGACCTGACGCGGGAGACGTGGTCAATCAGCCCAAGGACATGAGCTACGTGGTCAGTGCTGTCCTTGCTGACTCTTTTGCTCCCACCGGGACCCTTTCAGGGCTGGTCAATCCCAAGGAGATCGGGGCGGCTGGTCACTCCAACGGAGCGGTCACCACGCTGGGTCTGGTCGCCAATACCTGCTGCTATGACTCCCGGGTGAAGGCGTCTGTCGTCATGGCGGGCACGACAGAGGGCTTCTCTCCTGGTCACTATGAACTCGCGAAGGCGCCGCCGCTTCTGCTGGTCCACGGCACGGCGGATCAACTGATCCCGTACCGCAGCGCTCCGCTGATCTACAACCAGGCGCGCGGTCCCAAGGGCCTGCTCACCCTGGTGGGCGGCTCTCATGACGCGGCCGGTGGTCAGGACCCACAATCCGCCCCGACGGTCATCCGCACGACGACCGACTTCTTTGAGCGGTACCTCACAGGCAATCGGCAGGCTGGTTCTCGCCTGACCACGGACGGGCGAAGCCCGATCACGAAGATCACGTTGGACCTCGCACCGGGCTCTCGCGGAGCGGCGATTGCCGTCCCAGCGATACCAGTGGTCCATTTGCGGGCTTCGGTCTCGCCGAACCACGACCTCGCCAGCGGTGAGGCGGTGACTGTGCAGTGGAGCGGATTTACGGCCGGAAAGGTCATCAACATTCTCGAGTGCGCGCACGTCGATATTGCCGAGGGGAGTTCGGCGGGTTGTACCTTCGCCAACGCGGGCCTCTTGCATCCCGATCCGACCGGGCACGGGCAGTTCACGATGCACATCCTCACGGGACCGGTTGGCGACAGCGTCTGTGACTCGACCCATCCGTGTTTCATCGCGGTGAACAATGCCAGCGCGCTGACCGCCTCCAACACCAAGATCCTTCGGATTTCTTTCGCCCCCGCCACCAGCTGAGGCATCCCTGGCCGGAGCCTGTGGCTGAGCAGTCCAGGCAAGCGAAGTGTGCGCAGACGGGGCAAACGGGTCGCCCCAGGGAGGCTTTCGGCGAGCCTTCGCCCGATCCGGTCCGGTGCCCGCATGGTAGGGAAAACTCGACGGCCGAGAGGCCGGTGGACTCCAATGACCTTGGGTCTTACTGTTCCTAGGCTGGCGGCATGGACCTTCCCGGCCGGAGAACACGCAGGACCATGGTGTCTCGATCGGGCCAGCCCACCTCCCTCCGCAGGTCCGCAGCGGCAACGTGCACGGGATTGTGGGATCGAATGCCGGGGAAACGGTCGTGATCGGATTCCTCGTGCGACCGTGGCGAGGCATGATTCTGTGGCGGTCACTGGCCTGGCAGGCCCTCGATTTCCCACTCGGAGTGATCGTGGGTGTCTTCGTGACAGTTCTCGTCGCACTCAGCGTGGGCTTCGCCGTGACCTTCGTGATCGCCATCCCGTTGGTGTGGATCACCTTCTTCCTCGCCGCACGGCTAGGTCGCATGGAGCGCTCCCGGGCCGCAGCACTGCTCGGCGTGAATCTGGCGTCGCCGCACGCCCCGTTCGAACCGGGGAACTGGTGGAGCCGGCTCCGCCAACAAGCGACTAGCGCCAGCCGGTGGCGCGAGATCGGCTATCTGTCGTTGGGGCTTCCGATCCAGGGCGCTCTTGGCGCAGTCGTCCTGGTGCTCTGGTCAGTGGCGCTTGCACTCGCTGCACTTCCCATTTACGTGCGTCACCTGCCCGGCGGTTCCGCTGATCTCGGTGTTCTTCGCCTTCACCCAGGTGGGGGAGCGGTCGCCGCGGCGATCGCCGGCGTCCTGATTCTTCTGGTGCTGGCACCCCAGACCACCATGGCGCTCGCCGCCCTCGAGCGGAAGGTCGTGCGATGGCTACTCGGCCCCCATGGGCAGTCGGACTTAGCTCAGCGGGTCGATGAGCTGGAGCTGCGCCGCAGCGCTGCGGTCAACAGCGCGGAGGCGGAGCGTCTTCGGATTGAGCGTGACCTGCACGATGGTGCGCAGCAGCGCCTGGTGGCGCTGGCCATGGACCTGGGACGGGCGCGGGAGCGATTCGACACGGATCCTGAGCGTGCACGCCAGCTCGTGGACGAGGCTCACGAGGAAGCAAAGGCAGCGTTGGCCGAGTTGCGCAATCTAGCCCGCGGCATCCATCCGGCCGTGCTGACCGATCGCGGACTCGATGCTGCGCTCTCGGCCATTATCACCCGATGCCCAGTACCAGTGGCGCTCGTGGTCGACGTGCCGACACGCCTCCCGGCCTCGGTCGAGAGCGCCGCGTATTTCGTCGTCTCCGAGGCCCTGACCAACATCGCCAAGCATGCTCAGGCGACGAAGGCGGACGTGTCCATTGTGTTGCAGAACAATCGCCTGGTCGTCGACGTGCGCGACAACGGTGTCGGTGGCGCCGATTTCTCTCGGGGCAGCGGTCTCTCCGGTCTCGCTGACCGGGTCAAGGCCCTTGGCGGATGGATGCGGGTGCTGAGCCCGACCGGTGGTCCGACGAGCGTGATCGTGGAGATCCCATGCGGATCGTAATTGGTGAGGACGCGGTCTTGCTACGAGTGGGGTTGATAAAGGTGCTCGACGAAGCTGGCGAAGACGTGGTCGGCGAAGTCGGGGACGCGCCGACGCTGATCGAAGCCGTGGAGATGCACCGTCCCGACCTTGCCATCGTGGATGTGCGCATGCCTCCCGACATGACCGACGACGGACTCCGCGCTGCGATCGAGATCCGCCGGCGCTGGCCGACCACCGCCATCTTGGTGTTTTCCCAGTACGTCGAGGAGGTCTTCGCTGCCGAACTGCTGCGGACGGGCACAGAGGGCCTGGGCTACCTCTTGAAGGACCGGGTGGCTGATGTCACCGAGTTCGTGAGCGCGGTTCGTCGGGTCGGGGCCGGAGGCACCGCCTTGGATCCGGAGGTGGTTGCCCAGCTGCTGGCGCGAAGCAACCAGCAGGATCCGTTGGGTCGACTCACGTCGCGAGAGAAGCAAGTGCTGGCATTGATGGCCGAAGGCAGAAGCAATCAGGCCATCGCTGCTGGTCTGGTCATCAGTGACGGAGCAGTGGAGAAGCATGTGAGTAACGTGTTCACAAAGCTCGATCTTCCGGTCGCCGGTTCCGACAACCGCCGCGTGCTGGCCGTGTTGCGGTGGCTCAACTCATGAGCGTGATTGCCCCAGCCGAGGTACCGGTGACAGAGGCCGAAGTCCCCCCGACACGTTCGCCGCGGTCGCGCCTCGCGTGGACCCTGGTCGGTTTGCTCCTTGCCGCCGCCATCGTTCCGGCCGTTGCCCTCAGCATCATCGGATCTACCGCGTACCAACGGCTTGCTTCACGAGAACGGGTGTTCACGACCCCCGTGACCGCAGTGTCAATCCAGGTGAGCAGCGGCGATATCACAATCGGGCGCAGGACCGACGCCAACACGGTGGTCGCCACATCAGGTGTTCACGGGTTGACATATCCGTCGGACGACGAGCATGTGGTCGGGCACACCCTGGTCATTCGCTCGAGTTGTGGCGCCATGATCTTCAACGATCGATGCAGCCGGAGCTACGTCGTGTCTTTGCCATCCGGGGTGGCGGTGACCGCTGATTCGAGCCAGGGAAACGTCAATGTGACAGGTGCAGACCGAACCGTCTCGGCCCACTCGGGCCAAGGAGACGTCACGATCACACGAGGCTCGGGCAGTCTGCTCGCGTCGAGTGGACAGGGAGATGTCTCGATCATTCGATCGGCCGCGACCACGGTGTCTGTGCATTCTGGCCAGGGGGATGTGGCTGTTGACCTGATCAGCCCGCCCAAGCGGCTGACTGCGTCCTCGGGACAGGGAGACGTCACAATCGAACTCCCGAAGGGCTCGAACTACAACGTTCAAGCCAACTCGGGCCAGGGAGACGTCTCCGACACCGTGGACAACAACCCGGCGAGCGATCGGGTGGTCAACGCGTCCTCAGGCCAAGGAGACGTGACCGTCGGTTACGGCCGCGGCTGAGCTGCGCGCCGGTAGCGACCTCCAGGCACCGGACTCCTGTGTCGACGGCCTGGGACCCGTCGTGGCAATGTCAAGGCGTCCTGCGATCCGGCCTGCACACACGGTGCTGGGAGTGACGTCCAAGAGGACTGACCTATTGAGACTCTGCCGCGTTCCGAATGAACGCCGAGCCATATCCCCATGCCTCTCGGCAATGTAGATTCGAGCCCGATCTCCCGAGCGGGCCCTTCCCGCAGCGTCGTCGACCTCTAGCTGGCAGGCAGCGGCCAGGCGATGGCCTTGGTCTCGAGGTACTGCTCGAAGCCCTCGATCCCACACTGGCGTCCCATGCCGCTCGCCTTGTAGCCGCCGTACGGAGAATCTGCCCCGTACCAGAGGCCGCCGTTCACTGACATGGATCCGGTCCGGATTCGGCGGGCGATGGCGTTCGCTCGGTCCTCGGAGGCCGAGAAGATGCCACCGGAGAGTCCGTAGTTGCTCTCGTTGGCGATCCGGACGGCATCGTCATCGTCGTCGTAGGGGATGACTGTGAGCACGGGGCCGAAGATCTCTTCTTGGGCGATCGTCATGGAGTTGTCGACGTCCACGAAGAGGGTGGGCTCGACGAACCAGCCCTTGGGCAGGTGCGCGGGACGCCCACCTCCGAAGGCCAGCTTGGCTCCCTCCTGCTGACCGCGTTCGATGTATCCGAGCACGCGGTCGCGCTGAAGCGCGCTGACCACTGGACCCATTAACACCGAGTCCGAAGCGGGGTCGCCGTAGGCCACTGTGGCCATGGCCTCGGTGAGGAGGGCCACGCCTTCGTCGTAGCGCGAGCGGGGCAGGAGCATGCGTGTCTGCATGGCACACCCTTGACCGGCGTGGACGCAGACCATGGAGCCACCAGGCACCACGGAGGCAAAATCGGCGTCGTCGCAGACGATCATGGCGGACTTGCCCCCGAGCTCGAGGAAAACCTTCTTCAGCGTGGGGGCACCCTTTTCCATGATGCGAATACCGGTAGCCGTGGATCCGGTGAACGAGATCATGTCCACCAGTGGTGAGAGCGTGAGCTCCTCACCGACCAGGTGATCAGACGAGGTCACCACGTTCAGGACGCCCGGCGGGATGTCGGTCTTCTCGGCCACCAGGCGTCCAAGGCGCGTGGCGTTCCACGGAGTATCCGGAGCGGGCTTGAGGATGGCTGTATTCCCAGTGGCCAGAATCGGACCGAGCTTGTTCAGCGTGACTTCGAGGGGGTAGTTCCACGGGACGACGGCACCAATGACGCCAATGGGTTCTTTCCAGACGGCGCGGCGGCTTGCCATGCCCATCAAGTTTCCGTCAGGCAGCGAGCGGTCCCAGTCGAACTCGTCGATCATCCGGGTCGGATACTGCAGCGCCTCCTCGAGTGGCCAATCGAGTTGGGCGGCATACGTCATCAGGAGCGGAGTGCCGACCTCGGCGATCAGTTCCTGGCGGTACTCCTCCCGTTCCGATTCGAGCGCTTCTTGCAACTGTTCGAGGCAACGTTGGCGGAACTTCCTGTTGGTGGACCAATCAGACTCGTCGAAGGCGCGGCGAGCAGCTTCGATGGCGCGCTTCATATCCTCGGCCGATGCATCAGCGACCTCTCCGAGGACTTCCTCGGTGGCGGGATTCACGTTGTCGAATCGCTTGCCCGAGGTCGACTCGACGAGCTCTCCGTCGATGAGCATTCGGACCTCACCTGATTGGTTGGGCATGCGACGACCCCTTCTCATGTCCTCGGGCGCGGCTGGAGCCTTCTGGCCGCCGCGGGTTTCCATTACGATCATATCGTAATGGAAACCTCAGACCCGGTGGCGGGCGAAAGAGCCCGTGGGCGGCCGAGGGATTCTCGGATCGACGGTGCGGTGCTCGACGCGACGATCGAGCTGCTGGCCGAGGTGGGCTATCAGCGGCTGACCATCCCTGGGGTTGCCGTGCGGGCGGGAACCACTCCGCCCACCGTGTACCGCCGATGGCCCACCAAGGCGCACCTCGTGCATGAGGCCGTCTTTCCAATCACGACTGAAGAGCTGATGCCCAGCTGCTCAGATCTGCGGGAAGGCGTCCGCACGATGCTCGTCAGCGGGATGCGGTTGCTGAATCAACCCGCCGCTCGGGCGGCTGTACCGGGCCTCCTCGCGGAGCTGAACACGGCATCGGGCCTCCGTGCCGACATTCTCGAGGGGTTCGCTGGGAACGAATGGATATGGCTCCACGATGCCATTCGTCAGGGAATCGCAGAAGGGCGAGTGCGCCCAGATGTGCAGGTTCTGACCCTGATCGACATCATCAGCGGTGCGGCGTTTCTTGCCTCGGTGCTCGGACCGCCGGAGCGCGTCAACGACAAATGGGTTGACGATGTCGTCGAGGTGATCATCCGCGGAATCACCCCTTGACACCATAGAGAGACGGAAGGGATCTCGGTCTCGAGGGTGCCAACGCGGTAGTGACCGGCGGCGGCACTCGCCGTCTCCGATCTCGGCCTTGCGGGTGCGTCGGGAATTGGGATTTGCACAAGGCTGGCAAAGCAATCACCTTGACCTTCTCCGACAGACAACCCAGAGGCAATGTCGCCGGCCATGCAGTGCGGGTGGCTGGTACGATATTTACGTGCTGAAAGCAACTATTGGGACCGATACCGATCCGCCAGGCCGGACGGACCTTCCCATCGACCGGTTCGACGAGGCATTGCAGACAGTCGCCCGATCGATCACGCAGGTGCGCGTGCACGAGCGACTCCTGCGATTGGCAGGAGTCCGGCTCGATCGGGCTGGAGCGACACTGCTTTTCAAGCTTGCCGCGACGGGCGAGTCGCTCCGTGTCACCGATCTCGCGGAAGTACTGGGAGTCGACACGCCGACGGTCACGCGAAAGGTCCAGCAACTCGAGCGCGACGGGCTGGTCACTCGCCAGTGCGACCCCGACGACCGCCGGGCCTCGAGAATTCGCCTCACTCCGGCCGGCCGCCGCACCATTGAACGGGTGCGGCGGGCTCGCCGGGCTTGGCTCGAGCGGCTCCTGCAAAGTTGGGATGACGACGACCTGTCCGCCTTGGCCGACTTGCTCGGTCGTTTCGCGGAGGACCTTGATCAAGATATGGACGAAGCCCGTGACTGAGCTGTCGACCGCTCCAGTCGACCAAGAGGCTGCCGGCGCCGAGCACCGCAGGATCTTGGTGATCCTCGGAGCACTCATGATGGGGATGGCCCTGGCCGCGCTGGACCAAACCATCGTGGCCACGGCTCTCCCGACCATCGCTGGCGACCTGCATGGCCTCAACCACCTGTCGTGGGTGGTGACGGCCTACCTCCTGACCACCTGCATCTCCACGCCGCTGTGGGGAAAACTGGGCGACCTCTTCGGCCGCAAAGCCCTCTTCCAGCTGGCCATCGTGATCTTCCTGGTCGGCTCCGTTCTGTCCGGGCTGTCCCAGTCCATGGTCGAACTCATCGCCTTCCGGGCGATCCAAGGGGTCGGGGCCGGCGGGCTAATGGTCGGATCCCAGGCCATCATGGGTGACGTCGTGTCGGCCCGCCAACGTGGCAAGTACATGGGCTACTTCGGTGTTGTCTTTGGCGTCACCAACGTGGCCGGTCCACTGCTCGGCGGCTTCTTTACCGAGCACCTGTCATGGCGCTGGATCTTCTATATCAACGTTCCTCTTGGCATCGTGGCTCTGTTCGTCGTGGCCGCGGTGCTCCACCTTCCGGTGAAGCGGGTGCCGCACAAGATCGATTGGGCCGGGACCGCCTTCCTCTCGGTTGGCGTCACTTGCATCATCTTGCTCACCACATGGGCCGGCTCCGAGTACGCCTGGGGCTCTCCGGTGATCATCACCACGGGACTCATTGCCCTGGTGTCACTGGCCATCTTCTGCTTCATCGAGACAAAGGCCGCTGAGCCCATCATTCCCCTCTGGTTGTTCAAGAATCGGACGTTCACCGCGACCTCGGGCGTCGGCTTCATCATCGGTTTCGCGATGTTCGGGGCCATCATCTACCTGCCCCTGTATCTGCAAATCGTTCACGGAGCCTCACCGACGCTTTCGGGCCTGGAGCTCCTACCCATGATCGGCGGGATGCTGATCACCTTTATCTCGAGCGGACGGATCGTGACCCGCACCGGGCGGTACAAGGTGTTCCCGATCGTCGGCACGGCCGTTCTCTCTCTTGGTCTGCTTTTGTTGACCCACCTCGGCCCGCACACTCCCTACGGAGAAGTGGCAGTCTTCATGTTCATCACCGGGCTCGGCATAGGCATGGTCATGCAGGTCCTGGTTGTCGCGGTACAGAACGCGGTGCCGCACTCCGCTCTCGGAGTCGCCACGGCAACGGCAACGTTTTTCCGGACCATTGGAGGGGCGTTCGGGGTCGCCGTCCTCGGTGCCGTCTTCGCCAACCGTTTGATCTCACAGCTCAAGCTGCATGCCACGTCCGCCGAGCTGAAGTTGGTCAGCGGTTCGAGCGTGACGGCGAATCCTGCGCAGATCTCGCACCTTCCGACCGCCCAGCGCACCTTTGTCGTCGGCGCCTTCAGTCACTCAATCGAGACCACCTTCTTGGTCGCGGTGCCCTTCGTTGTCCTCGGCTTCGTCTTGAGCTGGCTGATCAAGGAAATCCCCCTGCGGACGACCGCGTTCGTCACGACCCATCGGCCGGACGCCCTAGAACCGCCTGGGAGCACTGTGGAAGAGGCTGCGGACGACGAATCGATGGCCCCATCGCAGGCGGTCAGCTCTGCCTGGGACAGCCTCTAGCCGGGTTCACTTGCGGCGGGCTCCGCGGCTTCGCCCGTTGGGAACGTGAACCCGAAATCTGCGGATGAAGCGGGGGACACCGAGGAGCCTGTGGAGTCTTTAGGGGCGCGCTGAGCTGGTTTCCATCTCTCACCAGTCGGTCGAGTTCGCTGTATGCGGAGCGAGGTTCGATCAGGCCACGGGTGACGGCGCGACAGCCGAGTCCAAGGGGGGCGTCTTGTGGGTAATGTCAGCCGCGTGCCAACGTCGGATGCAGCCAGGGTTTGGGTCCCTCCCCATGATTGAAGGCGCCATCAGACTCCTCCTGGCCGACGTCGACGGCACCCTGGTGACCAACCAGAAGGTGCTCACCCCGAGAGCCATCGAGTCGGTGCAGGCGCTCGGCGCGGCCGGGGTGTTGTTCGCCGTGACGAGCGGCCGTCCGCCGCGAGGAATGTCGATGTTGATCGGACCACTGGAACTTTCGACACCAATTGCCGCGTTCAACGGCGGACTCATGGTCGAGCCGAACATGACGGTCATTGAGGAAAGGCTGATCCCCGAGCTCCTGGTGCAGCCCATCCTGAACCTCCTCGAGTCGCACGGACTCGTCACCTGGATCTATCGCGGAGCCGAGTGGTACGTGCGGGACCCCCGTGGGCCCCATGTCGACCAGGAGGCAACGACCGTCGGATTCCAGCCGACCGTGACGGCGAGTTTCGAGGACATCGGCGACAAAGTGGTCAAGATCGTCGGCGTGAGCGATGACCACGACGCAATGGCCCGAGCGACTGAGGCGGCTCGTGATCAGTTCTCGGACCACGTCACTGCGGCGCAGTCGCAGCCGTACTATCTCGATGTCACCCACCCTGACGCCAACAAAGGCAGTGTCGTGAAGTACCTGTCGAGTCGTTTCGACATCCCTTCGTCTGCCATCGCCACCATCGGCGACATGCCGAACGACGTCCTGATGTTCGCCCAGTCCGGCCTGAGCATCGCCATGGGGAACGCTTCGAGCGAGGTACAGCGGGCAGCCCGCAAGGTGACGACGACAAACCAGGACGAGGGCTTTGCCAACGCCGTCGACCGGTTCATTCTGGCTAGGTCGGCCAAGGCTTAGGGGACGGGGTCGGCCTCGTAAAGGGTGCTACCCGGAGTGCCTCCTTCTCATGGGGACGTAGGATTTCTCAGGCGTTCGATGTGCTTCCGAGCAGTTGGGCCGGCGAACAGGAGGAGCGGAGTGGATCTCGGGCTTGGCGACGCACGCGTGTTGGTGGTTGGTGGCTCGCGGGGCATGGGGCGCGCTGCCGCCGAGACGTTTGCCCGAGAGGGTGCCCGCGTGGCCGTGCTCGCCCGGCCCAGCGAGGCGCTCGGTGACACGATCGCGACGCTTCGTGCTCTCGGGAGCCCCGAGAGCTTGCCCTTGGCTGCGGATCTGACCAGCCTCAACGAGGTCGATTCGGCCATCGACGAACTGGGTGAACGATGGAACGGGCTGGAAGTTCTCGTCAACACCGCTGGACCGGTCGACGTCGGTATCGGTCCCTTCGACGGGCTGGGCGACGACGAGTGGCGGGCCACCCTTGACATCGGGCTGCTCGAGCGCGGTGCGCACGATTCGCCGCTCCCTGCCCCTGCTGCGCCGGGGGTCGTTCGCCAGGATCGTCAACGTCTCTGCCCACTCCACGAAACGGCAGAGCCCGGACCTCGTGGCGTACACCGCGTCGAAGGCTGCCCTGAGCAGCCTGACGAAGAATCTGTCGCAGTCACTGGCGCCCGAAGGCATCCTCGTGAACACGGTCTCGCCCGGGTCCTTTCTCTCGGAGGGAATGCAGGGCTACCTCGAATCGCTGCCTCCCGAACGCGGCGTCGACAGCACCAGCCTCACCGACGCGATGCGGGTCATCGCGGAGGATTTCGGTCACCCCGCATATCTGGGGAGGGCCGGCAGCCCAGCCGAGATCGGGCCAGTTATCGCCTTTCTCGGCTCTTTCGTGAACAGCTACATGACCGGAGCCGACGTGAACGTCGACGGTGGGTCGGACTTCACCTGAGAACGCTTCCGGAAGTTTCATCCCACGTCCGCGGCGAGACCTCTGTGCGAGCGCCTGGCTTCGCCGCGCCGAGTTTGGTGCCGGTCGCCAACTCGACAATCATGAAGCAGCTTCAGCTCTAGACGGATTCCCAGCCCCAGATCGAAAGGATCTCTCTTGTTCGCAGAACGTCATATATCCGGTCCGACGATCGGGGTCATCGGGCTTGGCACAATCGGTAGCGGCATCGCCAGCAATGTCCACGCGGCGGGTTTGCCGCTGGTCGTGTGCGACGTTCGCGCCGAGGCGACCCATCGCCACAGCGAGTATGCAAGGATTGTCGAGTCACCAGCCGATCTGGCTCGGGAGTCCGACATCGTCGTCGTCGCCGTGGTGAACGACGAGCAGGTCCGCTCCGTCCTGTCAGGCCCAAACGGAGCGTTGTCGGAAGGTGCAACTGGGATCACGGTCGTCGTGGTGAGCACGATCACCCCCGGGTGCGTGGCGGCCATCGGCGCCGAAGCGGATGCGATCGACGTGCCCATCGTTGACTGCGGCGTGAGTGGGGGTCCAGCCGCGGCGGCATCCGGCAACTTGGTCTGCATGTGCGGCGGCGATCCTGAGGTGATCGCTGGCCTCGCCCCATTGTTCGAGGCCATTGGCTCGCTCAGCGTGACCATGGGCCCGTTCGGTACCGGATTAGCGGCCAAGCTTGCCCGCAATCTGGTGCAGTACGGAGGGTGGTTGGCTGCCTACGAGGGGCAGGTCTTGGCCGAAGCCGCAGGCATCGAGCTCGCCAAGCTGGCTCAGGTGGTGAGGGCCAGCGACGCTCAGTCCGGCGGCCCGACCACGCTCATGTTCCGGAAGACTGTGGCCCCCTTCACCACCGAAGACGACGAGGGGTTGGTGACGGCCATGCAGACCGCAGCTGATCTCGCCCGCAAGGACCTGCAGGCGGCCCTGGCGCTGGCCGATGATCTGGGTCTCGAGCTACCGCTCGCAGCCATGACCGAAGGAAACTGCAGTCATATTTTCGGTGTCGGAGTCCCGCCGGCCGAGTAATGGAGCGGTACGCGGCGACATAGGTGAAGCGAGGTCCATTCTCCTCACCTGGTGACGAGACCGCCGTCGGCGTGTATGACCGTGCCCGTCACGTAGCTCGAAGCGTCGGAGGCCAGGAAGAGTGCCGGGCCCACCATTTCGGTCGGGTCCGCCACGCGTTTCAACAAGGCGGCTCGGGCCATACCAGCGGTGGCGGCTTCTCCGGTCGCGCGTGTCATGTCGGTGTCGACGGACCCTGGTGCGAGGGCGTTAACCCGAATGCCATCAGGGGCCAGGCCCGCGGCCAGCGCCTTGGTGTACGAGACCATCGCGGCCTTGGCGGCGGCATAGTGGGCGACCGTGGCAGAGAAGAGCCACGCTCCCGCGGAAACCATGTTGATTACCGAGGCGTGATCCGACGTGCGCAAGTAGGGGAGCGATTCCTGGATGAGAAAGAGCGGCCCCTTGAGGTTGACCTCCATCGATTTGGTGAATCCCGCCTCGGTAAAGCTACCGATGGGTTCGGCCAGGGCATTCGCGGCGTTGTTCACCACCACGTCGATGGCACCGAATCGTTCTGCGGTGGCCGCGACAAGGGACTGGACATCATTCAAGGAGCCCATGTGGCAGGAGATGCCAACGGCGTCGATGCCCATGGAACGTAACGCCTTTTCGGTATCCGCACACGCGTCGGCTTTCCGACTGGCGACAACCACGCGAGCCCCGGCCTGACCGAGTCCCTCGGCGATGGATCGGCCGATCCCGCGAGTTCCCCCCGTGACCAGCGCCACGCGCCCATCGAGGCGGAAGAGCCGAGTCACATCGAGACCTCCTGCATCGTTCTCCACGCCGCCTGCACCGGCACTTCCGGCTGAGTCGATGGGGCTTTCGTGACGCTCTCCTGAGGTCATGAGAGTCCTGAACCGACTCGTAGGCGGACCGCGATCATCTCGGCGTACATGTCCCGTGTGGGGTCAGGCAACCAGCCCATAAGTCGAAGTACCTCTTTCGTCGAACGTCGGATGGAGCCCAATCCGGAGGGGCGATGGGGCCCAATGCGGAGTTTGTATATTATATTACGTGGATGTGCCGTCATATGGCCGCAGACATGCAGATGGAGATGTTCAGCTCTCGTTGTCGTCCAGCCTCCAGTCACGCGTCACCGCTACCAAAGAGGCACACACGTCAGGCAGTCCGGGTGCTTTCATTTGGTATGTTCGCCCGATGAGCGGCGTGGTCATACCGGATGGTCTGACGACGATCACATATGAAGTTCGAGACTATGTCGCGCAGGTGACGCTGAATCGGCCTGAGATGCACAATGCGTTCAACGAGCGCATGCAAGACGAACTCGCCGCGGTCTGGCGCCATATTCGCCTCGACGATGCGGTACGGGTTGTCGTATTGACCGGCGCCGGGGACCGAGCATTTTGCACCGGCATCGATCGTGGCGATATTCCTGTCGATGAAGAATTCGATCCCTTCACCTACGACGACCCGGGACAAAAGATCGGCCCGAAGAGTCAGGGCTTGTGGAAGCCTGTCATTGCCGCGGTGAACGGCATGGCTTGCGGCGGAGGTTTCTACCTCCTCGGCGAGAGCGACATCATCATCGCGGCTGAGCATGCCACGTTCTTTGATCCGCATGTGAGCTTCACGATGACTGCTGTTTATGAGCCAATCTTGCTGACCAATCGGATGGCGTTTGGGGACCTGGTTCGGATGAGCCTGGTGGGGCTCAATGAGCGGATATCGGCGCGAACGGCCCGTGAGACCGGATTGGTCAGCGACGTTGTCCCCACGGAGGAGCTCCTCGAGTCCAGCCGAGCGCTCGCCGACGTCATCGCCTTGCAACCGCCGACAAGCGTGCAGGCAACGCTGCGGACGTTGTGGGCCGTGCGCGGCCTTTCGCGAGAACAAGCTCTTGGCCTCGGAAATGTCTTCCTTCAGCTCGGCACGAGCGCTCGGGCGCTCCAAGAAGGCCAAGCATTCTTCTCGCAACAGAAACGAGGGGAGTGGAAACTGCGCTAAGGCATTGCGCAGTTGTCAGAGGCCGCGTGCGGAGCCGTTGCGTGCAGCTATATGAGACGCGAGCGAAGCTCCTGTTTGAGTACCTTACCCATTGCGTTCCTGGGAAGTGCATCGACGACTTCGAGCTGTTCGGGACACTTTTGGATCGCGAGACCTTCGGCTAGACAGTGGTCGCGGATATTCTTCAGCTCTACTCCGTATCCGTTCTGCAGAACCAAAACGGCCACGACCCGCTCTCCCGTGCGTGCGTCCGGTAGTCCGAGTACGGCCGCCTCTGCGACGGCGGGATGACGGTAGAGCATTTCCTCAACCTCGACAACGGAAATGTTCTCTGCATTGCGGATGATGATGTCCTTGAGGCGTCCCGTGATCCGGACAATTCCGGCAGCGTCGATCGTGCCCAGGTCGCCGGTGTGGAACCACCCGTCGGAATCGAACGACGCCTCGTCGAGCGTCGCATCGACATAGCCGGTGAAGCATTGAGGACCTCGGAGTAGAAGTTCACCCTCGATCCCCGCTGAGCAAACAACCCCCCCTGGGTCGACGGCGCGCACCGAGACGCCCAACGCCGGCCGCCCGACCGACGTTGTGAGGACTTCCACTGAGTCTCCAGGGGCGGCGGAGGTGGCGTTGGGGAACTCGGTGAGTCCCCAGCTTCCGATGAGGGGCACACCGAACATCGCCTGCATCTCGTGGTGTATTTCGGTGGGAACGGGGGCACCGCCGAAGGTCCCGAACCTCAGCGCAGGAAAGAGTGCTGCATCGCCGTTGTCGTCCGCGGCGTCCAGGTATGCCCGGAAGAATGGGACTGCTGTGCCCAGCGCAGTGGGCCCGTAAACGGCCATCCGCCGTGGGGTTTCCGCAGGATCGAACGACTCGAAGAGGATCAGGTGGACCCCGCCACGAATGCTCGATGCCAGGACCGACGCGCCGCCGATATGTGTGATCGGCCAGGGGATTGGATAGATGTCGTTCTCTCCGAAGCCCATGAGTTCGAGCAGGGCGTTGGACGATGACATGATGCTGGTGTCCGTATGGCGGGCGCCCTTGGGGTCGGCGGTGGTGCCTGAGGAGTAGTAGATCCAGCGGGCACCGTCGATCGAAGGCGATGGGGATCGATCGAGAGTCTTCGGGTCCGCAGTTGGCAGGTTGAGCCCGTATCGGGATCCGCCGGTGTTCAGCTCGTGCAGATCAATTTCCATCACCTCGAAATCACCGGAAGCGGCAAGTTCCCGCGCCATGGCTCCATGCGGAAAGCCTCGCCACACCTCCGGTACCACGAGCAGTTGGGTACCGACTTGTTGAGTGATGAACGACACCTCCCGCTCACGCAAGATTGGGATCAAAGGATTCTGGACGGCGCCGATCCGTGCCAACGCGACCAGTAGCACGACGGCTTCAATCGTCGTTGGCAACTGCCAGGAGACCACAGTGTTGGTGCTGACCCCGCGATCCGAGAGCGCGGCCGCGGTGACCTCCGCTGCGTCTTGGAGTTGGGAACGTGTCAACGACCGGCCGTGGTCGTCCGATACAACAAGGGAGTCTGGCTGTTCCTTGGCCGCTTGAACAACGAGCTCCCAGAACGTCAGTGGCAGAGGCGGCCTCATCATCCAACTCGATCGCCGTCGGAGCTGATGACCTCGCTGCGCGTATGAGGATCAGAGTCATCCTCGTTCTCCGAGTCCCCTTCGAACATGAGGTCGATGCTCTCGCTCAGATAGTCGTAGAGGCCGGTGATTGGCAGACGCCCAGCGGACCAGGCCCGCAACTGGCTGTCGAGGACGGCATCCACTGTCCGGACGATCGTACGCGCACGACGTGGCTCCACACCGTCGAGTAGCTCCATGTAAACCCCTGATGTGGTCTGATCCATTCTTTCGAGTATCTCCGTGGCGAAGGGATCCGACGACAACTCAAGAGACGCAATGAGCCGGGCCAGCTGAGGCTGATGCTGGAACGCACGAACCGATCGATGGAGCGCGTCGGTGAGCTTCTCGCGTGGCGTCAGGCCGCGTGGTGGATGACGGGTAAGGCTCGACTTGAGCGTCGCCGCCCACTTGACCAGTACCTCGGCAAAGAGATGCTCCTTCGAGGAGAAGTAGTGGTACAGCGTGCCAAGCGCAACGTCGGCCTCTTCAGCAACGTCTTTGATCTGGATGCGCTCGTACTCGTTGGATTCCAGTAGAGCGAGGCCCGCGTCGATGATGCGCTGACGGCGCGCCAGCTGGTCCTGGGTCAGCATGCTCGGCGATACCGGTTCGGCCATGTCAGGCTTGTACCAGAGGCAGCATCATGCGGATTCGTGAGAACGTCGGCTGGTCCTAGTGACGAAAATAGACACTAGAAGCTGAGTCTAGCTCCTGAGGCAAAACCCGCTACTCTTCTCGTTGCCGAGTCTTCGAAACATGGTTCTACTAAGGAAGAACATCGTGCCTGAGCGAGAGGGTGTCAAGCGAGCGGAGAAAGATGAGTTCCGAGTGTGGAGGGGCGGCGGTTCGCCTTCGGCGTCCAGAGCTCGACATCCGGTACGCCGGGGAGGATGGATGTACGAGAGGCAAGGGCTTGAGGTGATCGAGCAGTGAGCAACGTCTCCGGTCAACCTGACGACCTGCGTTGGGACCCATTCGATGAATCGCTCAAAGACGATCCCCATCCGGTCTGGAAGCGGCTTCGTGACGAGGCGCCGCTTTACTACAACGACGAATACGACTTCTGGGCTTTGAGTCGCTTCGAGGATATCGATCGAGCCCATCGGGATCCACGGCTCTACAGCTCCGCGCATTCCACCGTCCTGGAGAGCATGACTGAGGAGGCGCAAACCGAGGGCATGATGATCTTCCTCGACCCGCCCGAGCACACAGCACTGCGTCGATTGGTGTCGAAGGCATTCACTCCTCGCCGTGTGGCCGAACTCGAGCATGAAATACGAACGCTCTGCGCGAGTCTCCTCGATGCCCAACGGGGTCAGAACAGCTTCGACTACGTACAGGATTTCGGGGCTCGGCTCCCTGCCACCGTAATTGCGATGCTGCTCGGCGTACCTCCAGCTGACCGTGAGGACGTCCGCCACCACATCGATGGTCTGTTCCATCTCGAGCCCGGTGTCGGCATGGCCAACGAAAAGTCGATTCAGTCGGCGTTTTGGCTCTTTGAGTATCTCGGTCAACTGATCGAGGAACGCGGAGAAAGACCGCGGGACGACATGCTCACCGACCTCGTGCAAGCGGAGATCCCTGTCGCTGATGGCGCCCCACGGCGACTGAGCCCCCAGGAGTGTACGGAATTCGGAATCCTTCTTGTCAGCGCTGGCACGGAAACCGTCGCTCGCCTCTTGGGGTGGGCCGGACTCATTCTCGCTGATCATCCTGAGCAGCTGGCGGCACTGGTGCAGGATCCAGCACTCATACCCAATGCCATTGAAGAACTTCTTCGTTACGAGTCACCGTCACCGGTACAGGGTCGGTGGCTCACCGAAGAGGTCGAACTCCATGGCCAAGTTGTCCCAGCCAATTCAAAGATGCTCTTGCTGACGGGCTCTGCGGGGCGCGACGAACGTGTCTACCCCGATGCAGATCGATTTGATATTCGTCGCAACTTCCGATTGCACGTCGCCTTCGGTTACGGCATCCACTTCTGCCTTGGTGCGGCGCTAGCCCGGATGGAGGGCAAGATCGCTCTCGAGGAGACGGTCAAGCGATACAAGAGTTGGACCGTGGACAAGGAGCACTCTGTCCCGCTGCACACGAGCACCGTGCGGGGCTATCAGCAGCTGCCCATTCGCGTCTAGCGGGGCCGTGCTCAGGAGATTTGCCGCCGGATCTGTGGTGCCCGCCTTGCTGTTGTCGGACGGCAGCACCGAGCCTGTCGGACCAATTGGATATAATATATGTGATGACCAACGTACTGGAATCGGACGTCGACAAGATCCCCTGGATCGTGGACCTTGATGCACATGTCGTCGAGCCTCCGGACGTGTGGTCCAGCCGCCTGCCCGCTCATTTGCGTCATGTGGGGCCCCATATCGAGTACATGCCCGGGGGGGTGCCCAAACTCGAGGGGGCGTCCTACGTCGAAGCTCCTGGCACCGACGGCCCGCCTGTTGCCTGGTGGTGCTACGAAGACCATCGGGCCTCGGTCAAACGCACAATCGCCGCGGCCGGCTTCCCGGCCGAAGAAGTGGTGCTGAGGGGAGTGACCTATGACGAGATGCGACCGGGCTGTTGGCAGCCCGCGGCGCGCCTCGTGGACATGAGCCTCAATGGAGTGCAGGCCCAACTCTGCTTCCCGAACTATCCGAGATTCTGCGGGCAGACAATTCCTGTGGGGAAAGGACCGGACACTCGCGCTGCTGTGTGTGGAGGCGTACAACGATTGGATGGTCGAGGAGTGGTGCGGGTCGAGCGACGGCCGACTGTTGCCCCTGTGCCTCATTCCGCTTTGGGACGTTGATCTCGCGGTGGCCGAAGTGGCGCGTGAATGCAGCTCGCGGTGTGCGGGCGGTGGCGTTCAGCGAGCTTCCGACCTTCCTGGGCCTCCCCAGCATCTACTCCGGTTACTGGGATCCACTATTCCGTGTCTGCCAGGAGACGGGGACCGTCATCTGTATGCACGTGGGCTCGGGCACCAAGACACCGCAAACGTCGCCCGACGCACCCGACGCGGTGCCGGCCACCATCCTCTTCGGGAACAGCATCGGCGGGATGTCCGATTTCATGTTCTCCGGTGTCCTCCAACGTTTTCCGCAACTCAGACTGCTCTTTGCGGAATGCCAGATCGGGTGGATCCCCTATCTGCTCGAGCGGGCAGATGATGTGTGGTTGACGCACCGAGGTTGGAGCAACTCGCAGTTGTACTGTCCGCAACCACCGTCCACGTACTACTACCGCCAGATCTGGAGTTGCTTCTTCAAGGATCCAGTTGGCATGGCGCTACTCGACCGCGTCGGTCCGCGCAACGTCGTGTTCGAGACTGACTATCCCCACCAAGATGGGACCTGGCCGCACTCGGTCGAGGCGGCCGCCGAGCAGTTCGGGAATCAAACGCCCGAGATTGTCAACCGATTGGCGCGAGGGAACGCCATCGAGTTGCTCGGCCTCGACCTCCCGCTGGAGGCGCCGCGAGTGTGAGTGGCTAGGCCGTTGCCTTCGACGCGATGGTGCCCATGTCCACACCCTCGCCAGTTCGCACGAAGCGACCCTGATCGTAGGAGCGGATCGATACGTCGTGTCCGATCGCCTCAGCTCGAAGCGCCCTCACCGTGCATCGCTCGCGGGACCGATGGGCCAGCGGATCAAAGGAGTACCAGCGACATGCATTCTCCCAGCTGATCTTTGCCAGTTCAGCGTCCGGCACCCCGGCCGCGACCTCCGCCAGCTCTTCGGGAGCGTGTGGCCAAGACGAGTCGGAGTGTGGGTAGTCGCACTCCCAGGCAATGTTCTCGATCCCGATCTGATGACGAAGCTGAATCCCGATCGGATCGGAGATGAAGCACGTCAAGAAGTGCTCTCGAAACACCTCGCTGGGCAATTTGGCGCCGAAGTCCTGGCCCGTCCACTTGTGATGCATGTCATAGGTCCGGTCAACCCGGTCAAGAAAGTAAGGAATCCATCCCGCGCCTCCCTCTGAGAGGGCAATCCGAAGACCTGGGAAGCCCTTGATCACGCGAGACCACAGCAAGTCCGCGGCGGCGCTGCAGATGTTCATGGGTTGGAGGGTGATCATCACGTCAACCGGGGCGTCCGGAGCGGTCACGGCCAGCTGACCAGACGAACCGAGATGGATCGACAGGACAACCTGCTCATCGCACAGCGCGGCCCATAGCGGGTCCCAGGAGGGGTCGTGGAAGCTCGGGTACTTGAGCGCAGCCGGGTTCTCGGTGAAGGTCAACGAGTGGCAGCCTTTCGCCGCCACTCGCCGTATTTCTTGTGCGCAGAGCTCAGGATCCCACAGGATGGGCAGCGCCATTGGGATGAATCGGCCGGGGTACGAGCCGCACCACTCGTCGATGTGCCAGTCGTTGTAGGCGCGCAAGACCGCGAGAGCGAGGTCCTTGTCACGGCAGGCGGCGAAGAGGCGGGCACTGAAGCCGGGAAAGGACGGGAAGTTCATTGAGCCGAGGACTCCACCGGCGTTCATGTCCTTGATGCGTTCGTGAACGTCGAAGCATCCCCGCCGCATCTCCTCGAACGCCGTCGGTTCGATGCCGTATTCCTCTTTCGGCCGGCCCGCGACTGCGTTCAAGCCGATGTTGGGAATCGTTTGTCCGTTGAACACCCAGACGTCGCTGCCGTCGGCCAACCGTTTCACGCTGGGGGCCTCGTCTCGAAACTTCGCAGGCAGTCGGCCCTCGAAGAGATTGGGTGGTTCGACCAGATGGTCGTCCACACTGACCATGATGAGGTCGTCAGCGTCCATTGCGTCCATTCCTACTTCGTGGCCATGCTTGGCGGGAGACTGGTCGGAGTTGCTGAATCGCGCCGGACCAACGCTCCCGTTCTGCTGGCGTCGTCACTCCGAGGGCTGAAAGAGGCCCTCGAATTCAAGCTTGGCATCGCGTACCCGGCCGTAAAGCAGCCAGTCCCCTCGGAACATCCCGTGCTCATAAGGTGCGGCCGCGATGTGTGTGCGCGGGCCGCCGGTCGTGCTCGGCATGAATCGGATTTTCTCCAGTCCGTCTTTCAGTCCCGGTCCCGAGAGTGAAGGTGCCCGAAAGAGGCCTTCAGCCAGCACGCGAGCCGTGTCGTAGGCCAAGACCGGGATTGCGTTGGGCCACATTGGTGGGTCTTCTTGGTATCGCTCGACGTACCGCTGGTGGAATCCCTCGATCAGGGGGTTATTGGGGTCGAACTGGTCGATTCCCACCCAGCCTTCAAACTTCTCAAAACCCATGAGATAGAACATGAAGGCCGTACCCATGATCCGCGGGGGATCCCACGCCAATTCGTCGAGCGCCTTGCGAAGAAATCCTTGCGCCGCCAACATGCCGTATCCCATGTAGCAGAGTGCGTCAGGATTTGACTGGCGAAGGTTGTCCAAGTTCTCCGTCAGATTCGCAGGCGTCTGGCTGACGGTCTCGAGCGAAACAATTTTCAGGTTGTGCCTGCGGCACTCTTGTCGGAAGAAGCGAAAATACTCTTCGCCATTGGGCGAGACCTCGCTGAGCACCGCGACGCGGGTGTACCCGTTGCGAGAAAGCCAAGAAGCACAAAGCGCTGCGTCCCCGCCGCAGTCCCCGTTACCGAGTCGAAAGCAATAGTCGCCGGACAACCGCTCAGTGCCAGCCCAACTGATGAGGGGGATTTTGAGCTCGTTCGCCAATGGTGCGGCCACAATCGCGTTGTCCGAGCTATAGGCGCCGGCGATCCCGATACAACCTTGGTCGACGAGGTACCTGAAACCGTCTGCGGTGTTGCGAGCCGAACCGCGCGGCAAGCCGTTCTCTGCGTGGAGCACGAACTCCACCGGGCGATCGAGCAGGCCCTCCTCGAGTGCTTCATCGAAGGCCATCCGGTGAATCTTGTTGTAGCCGCCGTTAGGGCCGTCGAGGGCCGAACCAAGCCAACCAATTTTGATCGGGTCTGGAGCCCCCGTCCAACTGCTTCCACTGTCTGCCATCGCGGGCTCCTTGCATTTGGGTGCAGGCATGCGTGCCGCACGAGATCGTCCGAAACGAATATAATGTACAATCCCTCTCGGTCGCTGAGCTGGGACGGTGAGTCGCCTCCGGAAGGGAGTTCTCTCTTGGCTGAGCTCTTCATGCAGCGCCCGACCGTGAGGCGGCTGCACGGCGCTGAGCCACTTTTCGCGGAGGATGCTTGCTCCGGACGTCCTTCCGGCGGCAACGCCGGGTCATGATGGAATCCGCGGCGAGCCTCGCAGACCTGTTGACGGGACATCCCTTCTCCGATGGTGAAGACCTGATCAACACAGTGGATCGGACCGTCGCGGCCGGCGCTGCGCGTGCCGAAGCTTCCCGGATCGCCGATCAGCTGCGATCGGCCGGGGTCGAGGCCGGCCAGGCAGTGGTGGTTCAGCTGCCCAACGGGCCCGAGTTCGTCTTCGCCATGTTCGGGGTTTGGCTGGCCGGCGGGGTGTTCGTACCGGCGAACGCTCGACAGCCTCAGGCCGAGTTGGATCACGTCCTCTCGTCCACCGCTCCCGCCTGCGTCATCAATTCGGCTGGAATCGAAATCTCGGCGGCGGCGCCCGCTCCCTATGAGCCCGACACGGCATTCGTCACCTGGACCTCGGGAACCACGGGGCAACCAAAGCCGATCCTCCAGACGCACAGCGGGTACCTCGAACTGCTTGACCGGGTCCTCGGTCCGCTGCGGGGCCGGCCCGCTGATCCGGCGCGACCACCATCACCCAACCTGGTACCAGTGTCGCTGGCATTGAACGCCGGCATCTACAACGTGTTGTTCGGTCTGCGGGCCGGAGCTTCCCTGGTCCTCATGGATCGCTTCGGCACGGCGGAGTTCGCCGCGCTCGTCGGCCGCTTCTCCATTCGCTCCACCGTCCTGCCGCCCGCCGCCATGGTGATGCTGGCCGACGACATCAACGTGACCGATCTCACGCCGCTCCGCTACGTGCGAAGCATCACCGCGCCGCTTTCGCCCCTCGCAGCGCAGCGATTTACCGAAAAGTTCGGCGTCACGGTGCTCAACGGCTACGGCCAGGCTGAGGTTGGCGAGGTCATCGGGTGGACAGCAGGGGACGCGCGGGACCACCCCGAAAAGATCGGGGCAGTGGGGCGGCCCCATCCCGGGGTGGCCATCAAGGTCGTAGCGGAGGACGGGACCGCGGCACCCCTCGACACAGTCGGGGAGTTGCTGGTGAGGCCGCCCCGGATGGCCTCGGGATATGCAGGCGGGGACTCGCTGGACGATCGGCTCGATCCGGAGGGCTACGTCCGAACGGGAGACTTCGCCCGAATCGACGGCGATGGGTTCGTCTGGATCGAGGGCCGGATCGGCGACGTCATCAATCGAGGAGGCAACAAGGTTTTCCCAGGTCAGGTCGAAGAGGTCCTTCTCCTCTCACCTGGCGTGAGCGAGGTGGCTGTCGTCGGTCTGCCCGATGAGCGTCTCGGTGAGGTGCCGGTCGGCTTTGTCGTGGGCGACGCCTCAGATGCGGAGCTTGATCAGCTATGCCGGGAGCATCTTGTGGCGTACAAGATCCCTGTCGCCTATCGGCACGTGGACAAGCTGCCCAGGAGCGAAGTCGGAAAGGTTCTGCGCCGAGAGCTGGTTGGTTTGGGAGTGGGCGGCGAATCCGGCGTGAGTAAGGCTCCTTCCCCTCGGGGGGGATAGCGGCGAGTTGCCTCAGTCGTTCCAGTCCTCGGTGCGATCGGCGCGAGATGGTTGGCGGCCCAGGCGCATGGGGGACAGCGCCGAATCGGCCAGCAGAATGCGGCCGACGCTCTCGGTCAAGGACAGGTTGTGCGCGTCAAGCTCGACCAGTCCCGAGTGTTGGCGACGGGCCTTCTCGCGCTCGGCCCACTCCTGCCATGTCGGGATGGCCCACAGGAGGAAACACTCGCTGTCATCGATCAGGGCTGTCTCCCAAGCTCCGGCCAGAACCCACCCGAATTCTTGCATCACCGGAACAACCTCGCGCCGAACAAATTCCAGGTAGTGAGCGGAGCTCCCTCTCGGCACCTGGATCTGCTCATGTGCGTACACGTCACCTCGTATCCCGGCCGAGCACGCCTGCTCAATAGTGGGCATCCACGGAGCTGGGACCAAGAGGCGATCGACGCCCCCAGCCCGTAGCTCGGCTGCCGCCGCCCACCACGCTGCAAGCTTCGGGTCCTGGAGATCGCGATGGCCAAGTTCATGTCCAAAGGATTGGGCGAGGCCGTCGAATCCGTCCTCTTCCCAGAGGTTGACGACCTGGGGCCACCGTCCCGTGCTTCCCACGACGCCCCAGACGCCATAGCAGAGCTGATGCCGGTCTTCTTGCGCCGCGGGGCTCCAATTCGCGGTCATGTGGTACATGTACCGTCCGCGGTTATGCCCAATGATGTCGATGTACTCGTGGATATAGATCTTGTTGTTCACGGCAGGCCCCACGTCGGTCATGACTCACCTGCGGCCGCTGGCGAGAAGTAGGGGAGGGTGATCGCGTCGGACGCGGGGTGGAACTTCACCGAGAGCCGTAAACCGTCGTGCAGCTCGTCTGGTTCGCAACCGATAACCGCGCTCAACATCCAGACTCCTTCATCCAGGCGAACGACGGCGGGGGCATAGGGCACTCGCAACCCCGGATTGGGCGGATGCCACACGACGGTCCAGCTGTAAAGGGAACCCCGACCGGCACTCTCCTCCCAGACCGGTGAATTCTCGTGGCACTGCGCACAGATGGTGAATGCGCCGAGGCCCTTGTAGCCGCACACAGCGCATCGTTGGTAGAGCAAGCGGTGTCGGCGACATCCCTCCCAGTACGCCTCACTGCGAAAGCTCGGCCGTGGCGCCGAGACGTCCAACGGTTGGGGAACCAAAAGACTCATGGGCGTTCGCGTCCCAGCAGCATCACGTCACAAAACAGCGCGCCCGAGCCACCATTCGAGCAGAGGGCCACCTCGGCTCCAGCGACCTGATTCGTGGCGCACGTGCCCCGCAATTGCAAAGCCGCCCGGATGACACGCTGCAGTTGCTGCGCATTGATTCCAGGATGACTGAAAGACATCGTTCCTCCGTCTGTGGTGACAGGGAGGACTGAACCCGGCCCGATGTTTCCGTCTGCGACGAAGGGTCCGCCCTCACCGGGCGAGCAGAAGCCAAATGCCTCCAACTGTCTGATGATTTCGAACGAGAACGGGTCGTAGAATTCGGCGACATCAACATCGGCTGGTTTCAAGCCGGCCATGGCGAACGCGCTCTTTGCCGCACGGGCACCCACCATTCCGGCGGGATCAGCCTCCAATCGGGGCTGGAAATCCCAGACCGGTGCGACCGTGTACGCCGGACCGAAAGAGTCACTTGCCCCCCCGAGGATCCACAGCGGCTTCTCGCATTCGGCTGCCCGCTCAGCGCTCACGAGGACGACACCGCATCCGCCCTCTGATGTCATGGCGCAGTCGAGGAGGTGAAAAGGGTCGGCGATCATCCGAGATTCCAGAATGTCTGAGGGTGAGAACGGTCCCCGCCCGCTGTAGACGGCATCAGGATTGACATGACCATTGGTACGAATCGTGGCCGCCGCGACGGCCATTTGTTCGGGCGTGGTGCCGTAGGTGAGCATGTGACGACGCGCCATAAGGGCGAATTCAGCCGCAGTGAACAATCCGTAACCGACGACGAGTTCGTTGGTCGGCCGAGTCCAGGGTGCCGTCGAAGTTCGTTCGGTATGAATCCCGGCACCGCCCGCAGCGATCAACACGACCTCGCACTGGCCGGTGGTGATCAGTGCCGCGCCGTCGAGAATGGTGGGAATCCCCAAAGAGCTGGGCCGGCGCGTGCACGGCCCGAGACCCAACTCAAGTGCTATCTGCGCGCAGTCGGGACCAACGACACCGTCAACGTCGTGCGGGGCGATGCCTGCGTCGGCCAGTGCGCCCAGAGCGCCAATCAGCGCGATCGACGTCGAATCGTGCTCTGGGAGTCGGCGCGCCTGCACGGTGTTGTGAACACCGGCAATGGCAACGTCGCGAAAGGGATGTGATGGCACGACGTAGAGGAGTGCTCGAGTTCTCGACGGTTAAGCCGAAGCTTCCACCGGCTCGAACAGAGAGCGCTGCTGGAAGAGCTGTGTCACCTTGTTTCCCACATTTCGCATCATCTTGACGTATTCATTGGCTGCTTTCTCGCCGTCGCCTTGTTTCATTGCCCGAGTGATTGCCGCGAGCCCGCGGCTTTCGACTTCCACGGCCTCCGGGACCTCTTCGAAGAAGTTCCCGGGCACGAGGGCGGACATCGCACGAAGTGCCACGTTGATCCGAGGTGACGCTGCGCCCTTCACGATCAAGCTATGGAAGGCAATGGAAAGGTCGTAGTGATCCGCGGCGGTAGTGGCCTTGGCAAACTGTGTCTGGATCTCTCCGAGTTGTTGTGGCAGATCTTCACTTGCACGTGCCAGTGCACGCTTGGCCGCAAATCCATAGATCAAACCGAAAAGTTCGTAGTGGTCATGAACCGTTGGCTCATCGAGCGCATTGATGAAGGCGCCCCGGTGCATTTCATTCGTGACCCACCCTTCGCGCTCGAGCACGATGAGCGCTTCGCGCACCGGAATCCGGCTCACGCCGAGGTCTTGGGCAATGGCGTCCTGTGGAACGCGCATGCCCGGGCGCAGCTCGCCCTCGAAGATCAGGCTTCGGACGTGTGACGCGATGTGCTCACCGCTGGGCGTGCGGACGAGCTTCGCTTGGCGACTTCCGTTCGAGCGACCTTTGGCTGCAGTGCGAGAACCAGAAGTAGACGATGGCATACGTATATCTTATGCGAATCGGCGCATCGGACCGTCGATCTGGGCGTTTGCCTGTGCTCAGTATTGCGCAGCAGGGCGCCGAGCGGAGTCACGGCCGAGCTTTCCGAGGCTCCGACATGATAAAATATACAATCTGGCGATGAGGCACATAGCCATCCGCTCGTGCGCGAGGAATCGAAGGACAGGCCACAACCGGTGGGCACAATGGCAACGAGGACGGGCGACGGTGAACCCACGCCGGCGGACCCCCTGAATCCGATGGGCCGATGACGGAGCCGCTCACGATTCCGGGGTCCTCCCACGGCGAGCCCGGAGAGGCTGATGGCCTGCTCTCTCTCCATGTAGATGCCTCTACAGAAGAAGTCGAGGTCGCGGTGCGAGCCTGGATTGAGTGGGCCCTACCTGCGGCGTGGGTCGAGGCGGGCCGTCGGGGCGGTCCGGCCGCCGTTCGGGAGGTCCGGACCAGGGCGGAGTATGAGGCGTGGTATCCGGTCTTTGGAAGATCTGGCTTGGTTGCCGCCACGTGGCCACGTGCCTACGGCGGGCTTGATTTGTCACGCGAGGCCGCTCGACAAGTCGAACTGGAGCTCAGCCCGTTCAACCTGGGTCGCCTCAACCCTCTCGGACTCAACCTGGCTGCGCCCGCGCTGTTTGCTCACGGGACCGAGGAGCAGCGACTTCGATTCCTCCCTCCGATCGTGCGGAACGAAGAGGCCTGGTGCCAGCTCTTCAGTGAGCCAGGGGCAGGTTCGGACCTCGCATCACTAGCCACCAAAGCAGAGCGTGACGGGGATGAGTGGGAGATCACGGGACAGAAAGTGTGGACGACGTGGGCGCATCTTTCGGACTGGGCCGTATTGCTTGCCCGTACCGATGTTGACGTGCCCAAGCGGCAAGGGCTTACGTACTTCCTGATCGACCTGCATCAGCCCGGCGTCGACGTTCGCCCGCTGCGTCACATGGGCGGCGAGGTCGACTTCAACGAAGTTTTCCTCGAAGCGGCCCGAATTCCCGACGCGTGCCGTGTGGGCGACGTCGGTGCCGGCTGGAAGGTAGCGAACTCGACGCTGTCAGGAGAGCGCCAGATGGTGTCGGGCGCCGGTTCGGGAGGTGTGGATCGGATCGGAGGCTCGGGTGTTGGCTACCTCATTCGCCTGGCGAAGCGCCAAAGTGCCGAAGGCGGACCAGGCGGGTGGGATGACCCTGTGCGCCGTGACGAGATCTTGCGTCTCTATTGTGAGGAGCGGATCAGGGAATGGACGAACCAGCGGGTGCGTAGCCAAGCTCGCGCTGGGCGTTCCCCAGGTCCGGAGAGCTCGGTGGGCAAGGTTCACCAAGGCGAGCTCAACCAGCGCGTCCAGCTGGCCGCCATGTCGGTGATGGGTATGAGTGCGACTGCGTGGGTGGGCGATCTCGGTGACTATGCGGGGTCACTGCCTTACGAGGTTCGGGGAATGCTCCGTAGCCGCGCCAATACGATCGAGGGCGGCACGACCGAGATCAACAAGAACATCCTCGGAGAACGAGTCCTCGGCTTGCCTCGCGAGCCGGACCCCTATTCGTCACTACCCTGGCGGGAGGTGCCCCGCAGTTGACGTCATACTCCACATTGCTGGTTGAACGCGAAGGACCGGTCGGGTGGCTTACCTTCAATCGCCCGACGTCCGGCAACTCCATGGACGCGCTGATGCTCGACGAGCTGGAGGTGGCCTGGCGGGAGCTCGACGAGGATCCCGCCGTGCGCGTGATTGTGAATACTGGAGCAGGCGGCGCTTTCCAGACCGGACTCGATGTGGTCCAACTGAGCCGGAACCCCGACGCCTTGCGCAAGCAGTCCGGTCGCACACGCCGTGCCGAGTTGCGCTTGACATCCTGGCAGAACTCGGTCTGGAAGCCGGTCATCGCCGCAGTGAACGGGATGTGCGTCGGAGGCGGACTGCATTTTGTGGCCGATGCCGACATCGTGTTAGCGGCGTCCGACGCGACATTCCTCGACACCCACGTGTCGGTCGGACAGGTGGCCGCCTACGAGCTGATCGGACTGGCCCGACGGATGCCCTTCGAAGCGGTCCTGCGCATGGCCCTGGTTGGACGGCACGAACGCATGTCGGCGGAGCGTGCGTTGGCCGTGGGCATGATCAGCCAGGTGGTCGATCCACCCGAGCGCCTGCGTGAAGAGGCTCAGGCCTTGGCCGAAAAGATCGCCCGTAACTCGCCCGCCGCCATGGCGGCGACCAAGCGGGCGTTGTGGGGCGCGCTCGAGCGGGGGCTGACCGACGCCTGCAAGGCCGGGGCGACGGAGCTGGTCTCAATGTGGGGACATCCCGACCAGGTCGAGGGCCCCGCGGCCTTCGCCGAAAAACGGGAGCCGCAATGGGCCGAACTCACGAGCGGTTCGGTCACACCGGACGAATGACGTCGAACATCGACGAGAGGGACTCACAATGGTCTATGAAACTTTGAAACTCGAGCGCCACGGCCCGGTCGGCTGGTTGATCAACAATCGCCCGGAGCGCCTCAACGCAATGAACAACGCGATGAGGGACGAGTTCGCCGAGGCATGGAAGGAGTTGGACGCAGATCCTGCTGTCCGGGTGATCGTCCACACCGGAGAGGGCAAGGCATTTCAGACGGGCGCCGACATGATCGAGATCGCATCCGACGGAATCGGCTTCGAGCGCTATCGCGAGTCGAGCGAGAAGTTCGATTTTCATTTCACCTCCTGGCACAATGAGGTCTGGAAGCCGGTCATCACGGCGGTAAACGGGATCTGTGCCGGTGGGGGATTCCACTGGATTGCGGACGCCGACATCGTGTTAGCGGCGTCCGACGCGACCTTCCTCGACCCCCACGTGTCGGTCGGACAGGTGGCCGCCTACGAGCTGATCGGACTGGCCCGACGGATGCCCTTCGAAGCGGTCCTGCGCATGGCCCTGGTTGGACGGCACGAACGCATGTCGGCGGAGCGTGCGTTGGCCGTGGGCATGATCAGCCAGGTGGTCGATCCACCCGAGCGCCTGCGTGAAGAGGCTCAGGCCTTGGCCGAAAAGATCGCCCGTAACTCGCCCGCCGCCATGGCGGCGACCAAGCGGGCGTTGTGGGGCGCGCTCGAGCGGGGGCTGACCGACGCCTGCAAGGCCGGGGCGACGGAGCTGGTCTCAATGTGGGGACATCCCGACCAGGTCGAGGGCCCCGCGGCCTTCGCCGAAAAACGGGAGCCGCAATGGGCGACGATCGAGGGGACAGCAACACCTTGATCCAGGGCTCCATCGCCGCTGGCTTCAAGCCGTGACCGCGATGTCGGTGGCTGAGCTTTGGCGTCGGGTGGCCGTTATCTCGGGCATCGACGCGACATACGGAGAGCCCTTCGGCGCACTCGATGTCGTGCCGGTGGTCAGCACAGCGGCCAAGCTCTTCGCAAGAGCTCACCAAAGGGTCCATGGATCGCGTGCTGCGGTGCATCAAGGTAACGGCGTCTTCTGGCTGCCGGGGCTCGAACCTGGGCCTTGCCTCACGGTTGAGGTCGACTCGGCCGAGGCGTTGGTGGCCCTAGCCGCCACTCTGCCTTCCGGAGAAGCGGAGATTCACATCACCCTCGATCCCACTCAGCCGGTCGAGGAATCGGCCCTTTGGCCCCGAGCTCCTGTTGACAGTTGGTTGGAGCCGGCCGACGAATCGGTCGAGACGGTGCGCACCGCCACCAGGCTTGTCCTGTTGGCCGGCCCGGGCATTATCTCGCACATGGCAGTCCCGGGCCTACACGATCTGGCCGTCTCGGCCGGTATCGGTGTCTTGAACACCTGGGGCGCGAAGGGCGTATTCGACTGGAGGAGCCAACACCACCTTGCCACCATCGGGTTGCAGGCTGACGATTTCGTGCTGAGTGGGCTCGACAAAGCAGACCTGATCATTGCTTCTGGGCTTGATCGGGCTGAGTCTCCCGAAGAACGATGGCGGCTGGCCCCCTCTTTGACGATCCCTCCGGCGGGCCTCGCTCCGTTGGCTGAACGGTGCGACGCCGGCGCAAGAATGCCGATGACCATGCCGCCCTTACGTGCTCGTCTGGCTGAGGTGACGCAGCGGGGTTGGACTATCCGAGCGAGCCCGTTGCCACCCAGCGGTGCCACGATGCACTACGCGGAATGTGTCGCCGCCGGTGCACTGGTGGCAGCCGACGCCGGTAACGCCGGATTTTGGGTGGCCCGCACGCTGGGCACCACACGGCTAGGGGCCGTCATCGTACCGTCCACGCCGTCCCCCGGGTTCGCCGCCGCGTGTGTCGCCGTTGCGCTGCTCCGGCGTCCCAGCCGTCCGGCCCTGGCTGTCATCGATCGTACTGACGCAGCAGCAACGGCGGTGATCGTTGACGCGGCAGCCGCGCTCGGCGTCCGCGTCCCGGTCGAGGCTTGGGATCCGGAGGGTGATCGCCTCGACGCCGAGGCTCACCGGGACCGGCTGCGTCAGTTGGTCCTCGGGGGGCTTCCGGCAGGGGAGCAGCTTTGCACTCTGGCTACCGACCGGCACCAGCTTTCGGAGATGATCGACGCAGCTGGGCCGATCGTGGCGTGGACCTGAATCCGACGACTGGTAGACGGGCACGCGGACGGGTTGGAAATCACTCGGCGAGACCCGCTCGGAGCTGATACTTCATGACCTTGCCCGTGGGATTCAGCGGCAGAGAATCGACGATTCGAATGGCACGCGGGACCTTGAAGTTGGCCATGTGCTCGCGGCACCAGGCTCCGAGCTCGTCCGGGTCGATCGTCTGACCGGGACGAGAAACGACGAACGCGACGCCGACCTCCCCCAACCGCTCATCGGGGATGCCAACGACAGCGACCTGGCCCACCGACGGATGACCGACCATAATGCCCTCGATCTCGGCGGGGTAGGCGTTGAAGCCGCCGACGATGTACATGTCCTTCTTTCGATCGGTGATGCGCAGGTTGCCGTCCCGGCCCAGGATGCCAATGTCTCCCGTACGGAGCCACCCCTCCTCGTCGATCGCCTCCTTCGTCGCCGTGGGATCCTCGAAGTACTCCTGCATGATGTTGAAGCCACGCACCAGGATCTCGCCTGGCTCGTCCGGTGCGACCGACTGCCCAGCGTCGTCCACGATGCGCACGCTCACTCCGGGAAGCGGTCGTCCCACGGTGCGAGCAATCACTTCGGGCGGGTCGTCGTGGCGGCACATGCTGACCGTGCCTGTCGTCTCGGTCAGGCCGTAGCCCGTCACAACCGTCTCGAAGCGCAACTCCTGGCGCATGCGCCGGATGACATCCACTGGAACAACGGCGGCTCCCGTAACTGACAGGCGCAGGGAGGACAAATCGAACGACGCGAAGTCCGGATGATTGAGAATCGACTGAAAGACCGTGGGAGGTCCGGGCAGCATCGTTATCCGTTCGGAAGCCACACGCTCCATTACCGGCACGACGTCGAACACGGCGTGGGGCACGATTGTTGCGCCGCGCAGGACGCACGCCAGCAAACCTGACTTAAGTCCAGCCGTATGGAAGAAGGGATAGACCACGAGGTAGCGATCTCCTCTCCGTAGTCCGACCAGTTCCGACCAGGCCAGGTATGTGCGAACGCTGGCACCGTGACCAAGCACGGCACCTTTGGGCTTGCCGGTCGTGCCGGACGTGAAGATGATGTCGGAGGCATCGTCTTCCCCGAGGGCGGAGCGGCGCCTTACCACCTCCTCGCCGTGTGCGTCGCGGGCTCGGGTCATGAACTCAGCGACAGTCGTGCATTCGGGCCGTGTCGGTCCGTCGAATATCACGATCTCCTGGAGAGATTCGAGTCCAGGCACGTCGGCCAGCAGCTCCACCAGGTCGGAGCCGAGCATGTCGGTGACGGTGAAGAGCAAGCGGGCTCGAGAGGTTCGCAGGACATGTCCGGCCTCCTCTCCGCGGTATCGAGTGTTCAGGGGCACCAGGACCGCCCCGACGGCATAGACGGCGAAGCTCGTGATCACCCATTCCGGAGTGTTGGGAGCCCACAGAGCCACGCGATCTCCGGGCTCGATCCCGCTCGCCACCAGAGAGCGCGCCACGTGGTCGACTCGTTCGGCCAGCTGTCCAAACGAAAGACGGTCCGTTCCATCGATCAGGGCTTCGTCGTCTCGGTAATTCTCTGCGGCCTGGTCCAGCGCCTCGGGGATTGTCTGAGGCTGCCGATCATCCGACTTGTCTACGTCTCTGCGGTTCGACACGAATGTATATATTATGAGAATGGTGGTGCCTGAGAGGGCGGAGGTCTCGAAGGAAGACTCGGGTTACGTGCGGGTTGATCGGCGCGCTGGCGTTGCCATCGTCTCACTTAACCACCCCGACGACCGAAACGCCCTGTCGTTCAGCATGACAAGGGCACTGGTGGAAGCCATGCGCCGCGTGGAGGCGGATGACGGCATCGGCGCTGTCGTGCTTGCTGCGAACGGGTCGGTGTTCTCGGCGGGAGGATCGGTTGACGATCTCCTCGAGCCGAAGGCGCCGCTCAGCGAGACCTACGCGGGGTACGTCGCAGTCCTCGAGACTCAGTTGCCGACCGTGGCCGCCGTCAGCGGCCCGGCCCTCGGCGCTGGCATGAACCTGGCCTTGGCGTGTGATCTGATTGTGTGCTCGCCCTCGGCTCGCTTCGAAACGAGATTCCTCGATGTCGGGCTTCACCCCGGTGGTGGTCACTTGTGGCAGCTGCGCCAGCGCATCGGCCGTCAGGGCGCCGCTGCCTTGTCGTTGTTCGGAGAGACACTGGACGGCGAGGAGGCGGTGCGTCGCCAACTGGCGTGGCGCTGCGTTCCCGAACCTGAACTGCTCGAGACAGCATGGCAGCTGGCATCAAGGGCAGCAGGCCATGACCGTGCCCTGATCGAACGGACACGTCGAACACTCGCCGATCAGCGCGTCAGTCGTGGACGCGGCGGACGCAGTCAGCCTCGAGCTTGAACCGCAACAGTGGTCCATGGGGCGTCCCGAATTCCTTGATGCCCTCAGCCGGCTGCGCACCCGGCTCGGTCGGGGCGAAAAGACGAGTCATTCGTAGGGCCGAGGTTTCTACCCGACGACCGACGACGACCTCATGCCTTCGATCGCAGCGTCGGTGAGACCGAGTTCATCTCGCAAGATCTCATCTGTGTGCTCTCCGAGCCAAGGGATCCGGTGGTCGCTACCCTCGAGGCGGTCCACGATGAGCGCTGGGTTGCCAGGCACTAGCACTGGCTGTTCCACCCCATCGGTCCGATTTATGCCGACAAGCATGTGACGGGCTGCGACGTGAGCGTCGGCGACCAGCTCTTCTGCACGAGCGCACGGACCGGCGGCGATGCCAGCCTCGCTGAGCGCTTGGCAGACCTCCAAGCGATTCCGCCCGGCTGCCCATTTCTCGACGGCCGGACGTATCACGTCCTCGAGGTGCTGTACCCAGCCGTAGGGAGTGTCGAACCGATTGTCGGTGACCCACTCGGGATGTCCGACGAGCTGAGCCAATCGCTCGAAGACGTGCACACGTGCGACCTGCATGACGAACCAACCGTCAGAAGCCCGGAAGCCGTGATTGATCACTGAGCCTGAGTCACCGCTGTCGACGCCCATCGACCAGTAGTTGGTCACGATGTCCGTCATCGCGATGACGGAGTCGAGCATCGCAACGTCGACGTATGCGGGTCGTCCAGTCTGGTCACGATCACGAAGGGCGGCGAGAATGGCGATCGACGTGTACAGCGCCGCTCCTATGTCGCCGAGTGCGCCAACGGGCGACACGACGGGTGGGAGATCACCAGTGCGCTTCATCTCGTAGACACCCGACATCGCTTCGACGATCGGGGCGAAGGCGGGCCAATCGCGGTAGGGGGACGGAGAGGAGTTGCCGAATCCCGAGACCGACGCATATATACAGCGGGGGTGGACGGCCACAATGTCGTTGTAGCCGAGACCCATGCGATCCATGGCACCTGCCTTGAAGTTCTCGGCAAAGACGTCAAAGCGTGGCGCCAGGTCCAGCACAACTTGACGTCCTTCGGCGTTCTTGAGGTCAACACATATGCTTCGTTTGTTGAGGTTGTTACGAAGGAACGTGGCGCCGACGGAGCGTCCTTCAGGGTCGGACATGGCGGGAAGTGACGCCCGTCCGAGCTCTCCGGTGAGCGGTTCGACCTTGACGACGTCTGCGCCCAGGCGAGCCAACAGCTGAGTGGCGTAGGGGAGTGCCTGCATTTGCTCGATGGCGAGCACACGAACGCCTTGCAGGGGCCGGCCCGCCGCTTGGACTGCTCCCGCGTCTGCCCCAGCGAACTCCATTCTGAATATTATATCCGAACGGTGCCAGTGGTTCGTACGAGCGACGCAACTCCTCGTGGCCTATCGCCCGGTGAAACGTGGCTCGCGCTTCTCCTTGCTCGCCTGCCCGTATTCCTTGAAGTCGTCGGAGCGACTGGAGACCTCCATCGCCCAAGCCTCATCGGCCATGTGGATGGCCAGGTCGGCGGTGAGGCCGCGGTGTATCAATAGCTTGGTGAGACCGACCGCGACGGTAGGTGCGGCAGCGAGGCGGTTGACGAGCTCCTTGGAAACGGCGTCGAGGTTGGAGGCGGTGACCGCGCGGTGGACCAGGTTCCAAGATGCTGCGTCGGCTCCTGAGACCTTCTCTCCCAGCATGAGCATCTCGCGCGCTCGAGCAACGCCGGCCAGACGGGGGATGAGCCAGGTGGCGCCACTGTCTGGTGTGAATCCGAAGGTCGTGAACGGGGCCCAGAGCCGGGCATCGTCGGCCACCACGGCGAAGTCCGAGGCCAGAAGGATGTCGAGGCCCAGGCCGATCACCCAACCACGCGCCGTGCAGACGATCGGGGTCTGGCAACTGAGCATCGCCGGGATGAGGCGATTCACGTGACTGTTCATGCGCCGGTGTACCGAGCCCACGCGGGGGCGGTCGGGTCCTGGCGTCCTCTCGGCCAGGTCAAAACCAGAACAGAAGTGATCGCCCTCACCTTGCAAATGGACGACCCTGACAGACTCGTCACTGGCTGCAGCGTCCAGCGCGTCGGTCAAGGCGTAGACGATGGAGTCAGTAAGACTGTTGCGACGAGCCGGGCGATTGAAGCTCAACTGGAGGACCTCTCCGTCGCGGGCGAGGGTCAGGCCGGGGGGCATCTCAGGGTACGGCTTCACTGTTGCTCCTCAGCGGCGAAGCGTTGAGCCAAAGAATGAGAGCTTCTTGGCAGGTGGTCGCCCCACCGGGCGTTGGCGGGAGCCGGGCCTCGCCGTATTCGTGGGAGGGCAAGAGGATGGTCGCATGGCCCGGCGTCGTTGTCTCGCCACGCTGATTCACTCCCCAGACGTCCAGATCTACGGCCGGTCGATCTCCTTCCGCGAGGTACTTGCGCGTGACACGTCCTCCCATCCAATGAGTGTCGCCCACATAGTTGAACTTGCGGAACTGACAATCGAGCTTCCAGAGCCACGCGTCGTCGCCCATCCAGTCTGTGCACAAGTGGATGAGCCACGTCTCGCGCATGCGCCCGTAGTCGTAACAAGCCGGATTACCGGCCCTGTGAGCCCATTCGGGATCCCAGTGCACCCGTTGCTGTACGTCGGGGATGTTCAAGTCGTCGGGCTTGAAGAAGCGGGGCATGCGTTGGAGCTGGTCGTGGCCGAGCCGGAGGGCGGCGACGCCGTAGAGGCCCATGCCCATGCCGGTGTGCCACACGACCATGTCGGTCACGCGCAGAGGGCCCTTGACGAGGGCAGGGAGTTCATCGCCCTCATTCACATCCTCCCACCAGCGGGGCTCAGCGCCGCGCCGTCGGTTCCGCTCACCAGCGACCGCCTCGCCGATGGCGGCAATCTCCTCCTCGGCATACGGGCGGATCTCGACCTCGTCGTTCTTCTTGCGCTCGGTCGCCTTCTCCCGTTCGGCACGGATCATCAGGCGGTACTGCCCAGAGAGGACCGGACCGTTGGCCGCAGCGAACACCTCAGCCAACCACTCGTGCACGGTGCGGCCGGCGAATTCGCCGATCTTGTCGTGCACGCCGACCAAGGCGTTGCGGCGGGTGACCCGCATCCCGGGACGGAGTGGGTTCCACCACTCCCGGAACGATCCCGAATAGAACGCGTGCACACCTCCGAGCGGATCTCCCTTCATGAGCGCCCTGGCCTCGCCCTCGAGGACTGTGACCTCGTCTTCCCCGATGAGAGTGTCCCCACCGACGAGGTGAGGGGACACGATCGGACCCGACCATCTGGTCCTTTCGCCGTAGGACGGATCGCACCAGAGGGGGTTGTCGTCACCATATGCCTGGGCGACGTGGCGGAAGGCGTCCTCGTTTGGGCTGAGGTAGTGAGGTGGGTTGGTGTGCGGTCGCGCGATCCCGATGCGCTGTCGAAGCCGTGCAACTCCCTCGTCGGTGATGGCATCAGGCATAGTGCACCCGCGTGTCAGCGCCTACGGAGGGGTGCAGCGGTCACAGCAGTCGAAAGTCGATGCAATGTGTGTACCCTCCTGAAGCGAGAACTCCTGGACAAATGCCCATGCCTGCCCAAGCCCTCATCAGCGTGAAAGACGTCGAAAACTGGCACCAAATTTCAAATATAGTATACAAAGCTATGCATCGAAGGGGAGTCGGATCCTTGGAAGACCGACCGAGCCGGATCTTTATCCACTTCAGTTCTCCCAGCAGCTCGGTCTGCCTGACTTCGAAGGCCGCTCACCTTCACTGGTACGAAGAGGCCAGTGGGGCGGGTTGTCGGCGGCATGGACGCGAAGGACGGTCAGCCCGTCTGAGGGGCGCCTCCTGAGCTGTCAGCATTCGTTCGGCGACCCATCTGCATGTGACTCATTGACCGGCCGCCGCGATCACCTCACCAGCGGAGTCCTGGTGTCTGGAGGCAACGATGGATTTTGATGACACGGAGGAAGACGCCGCGTTTCGGCTCGAGGTATCAGCATGGCTCGGGGATCATGCAGAGGTCAGAACGGGTGTGGCTGACTGGTCCCGGAACCCCGCACATCTCGACTATGTGCGCCGCTGCCGAGAGTGGCAGCACACCCTCTATGAAGGAGGCTGGGGTGCCATTACCTGGCCTGAGGAATACGGCGGGCGTGGCGAAACCTCCTGGCACCAGACCATCTTCAATCAGGAGATGGCCAAGTACGACGTATCGGTGGGTGCATTCTCCGTCGGGATCGGCATGGCCGGGCCCACGCTCATTGCCCACGGGTCCGAAGAGCAGAAGCGCCATCAACTCCCGGCGATGTTGCGGGGCGAAGCGGTCTGGTGCCAGTTGTTCTCAGAACCCGATGCGGGATCCGATCTGGCAGGCTTGAAGAGCCGCGCAGAGCAGGACGGGGAATCCTTCGTCGTGAATGGCCAGAAGGTTTGGACCTCGGGTGCCCAACACAGCGATTGGGCGATCCTGATCGCTCGGACGAATCCGGACGTTCCCAAGCACAAGGGCATCACCTACTTCCTCGTCGACATGCGTTCCCCTGGTATCGAGGTCCGTCCGCTGCGCCAGATCACGGGAACGGCCCATTTCAACGAGGTCTTTCTCACCGATGTTGTCATTCCGGCCGCGAACGTGGTGGGAGAGATCAACGGAGGATGGGCCGTGGCTCACACGACGATGAGCTATGAACGCGCGCTCATCGGCGGCACCGGACAGAGCATCCAGATCCCGCAGGTGCTCGACCTGGCTCGACGTTGCGGGAAGAGCGCGGACCCTTTGCTGCGCCAACAGGTTGCACGTTTCTATACCCGGGTACAGCTCCTTCGGTTCATGAATTACCGCGTGCAGACGGCGCTTTCAAAGGGTGATTTGCCTGGTCCAGAGGCTTCCACGACGAAACTCTTCGTCTCCCAGCACATGGGTCTCAACGGGGAACTATTCATGAGTCTGCTCGGCGCGAACGGCATGTTGGCCGACGACGGCGCGCTGGACGACGGCTTCTGGGAAACGGCCTTTCTGAACCAATGGTCGTCCAGACTTGGTGGCGGCACCGACAACATTCAGCGCAACTCCCTGGCCGAACGCGTCCTCGGTCTTCCGCGAGAGCCACGTAGCGACAAGGATCAGCCGTTTAGCGAGTTGCACTGAGCCACCTGCACCAGCCAAGTGCAGATGGTCCGGTATTCATGGTAGGGCTTACCTGCAGAAGGAAGGGAACGTGATGACAGACAAGGTGCTGCTAGAGGTGAGCGGTCCAGTTGCCGTGATAACCAACAACAATCCGGACAAGCGCAACGCGTTCGATGACGATATGGACGCCCGCTTGTTCGACATTCTGAGCGAACTCAAGAGTCGTCCCGAGATACGTGCCGTCATCTGGCGGGGCGAAGGCAAGGCATGGTCGTCGGGCCGGGACGTGTCCGTCATCGGGACCAACGTCACCCCCCTGAGTCATCACGAGCTCATGAGCCGCGGCCATCGGGGCATCCTGCAGGTATTCGAACTGGATGCGCCGATCATCGTGGCAATCCATGGCTGGGCCATCGGGGGATCCTTCCAACGCGCCCTCTTGTGCGATATCCGAATCGCGGCTGAAGGATCTCGCTTCATGCTGCCCGAAGTGGGCCATGGTGTCATCCCCGACACCGGTGGAATGGGGAGGCTCTACGAGATTTGCGGGAGCGGAGTGGCCAGCGACCTCGTGCTGACCGGGCGTGCCATGAGCGCCGAAGAGGCCTACGGTCACGGCATTGTTTCGCGCCTCGTAGCTCCCGAGGCCCTCGACGAGACGGCATGGGAAATTGCGAACAAGATCGCGGCCTCGCCGAAGGTGACGGTCAAGATGGCCCGCCGTGTATTGCACCACCTAAGCGAACCAGGCGTGCGGTCCTCCATGGAGGACGAGCTGATTTACCAGACCTTCATCAACAAGTCATCGGACTTTGCTGAATTCCGAGCGGCTAGCGCTGAAGGGCGCGAGCCGCACTACACGGGGAGTTAGACATGACCGAACAAAGAGGACTTCTCGAGCCGCCACCGGTTGGAACGTTAGCCCTGCCTGCAGACACCTATGCCGGGAGCTGTGTCTTCGTCACCGGCGGCGGAACGGGGCTCGGTAAGGCCATCGCCGCCGAGTTTGCACGGCTGGGGGCCGACCTGGTCATCGCCAGCCGGAAGCCCGAACATCTTGATGCGGGCCGCCAATCGGTTGGTGCACTCGGGTCCCGCGTGCTCGGGGTGACGTGCGACATCCGTGACGCCGATCAGGTCGCCGCCGCCTTCGACGAGGCCACCGCAGCATTTGGCCTCCCAAGCGTGCTGATCAACAATGCGGCGGCCAACTTTCCGGTGCCCGCAGAGGACATGTCCCCCAACGCCTGGCGGACCGTCGTCGACATCACCCTGAACGGTACGTTCTTCTGTTCCCGAGAATTCGCCCGTCGTCACATTGCAGCCGGAACGGCCGGCTCCATCGTCAACGTCGGGGCCTCCTATGCCTGGACGGGAGGTCCTGGCTTCGCTCACTCTGCCGCAGCGAAGGCGGGGGTCAAGAACATGGTGGAGACGCTCGCCGTGGAATGGGGGCCCTACGGCATTCAGGTGAACGGGTTGGTACCTGGACTCTTCCCCCACGAAGACATGACGGCTGACATCAAGGGGAACCTCGACCGCACCAGCGAAAAAGACGCCTGCCAGCCCGCGTTGCGGGTCGGACGGTTGCAGGAGCTTGGCTGGGCCGCGGCCTTTCTCGCGTCTCCGTTCGCCCGGTTCATCTCCGGGCACACCCTCGTTGTCGACGGGGCCAACTGGCAGCGGCGAACCTTGACGAATGCCGCCGTGGTCACGGTACGCGACCAGATGGGCCGTGGGCCCTTCGATCCGGCGTCGGCCCGGTAGTCAGGCAGCGCTTCCTGCAGATCTCCCGGCGACTTCACAAAGTGGATCCTCGGCGAGGTTCGCAGCCATTTCTACAACGTCGATTTGGCGAAGTTGGCGCCGCTGGCTACGAGCTCGGCACACGGACCCGACGATGAGGCGGCGACTTCTTCGGCGAATACCCGTCGTCTTGGACCCAGATTCCTATGGGGCCCCTGAGCCGGTGTCGCCACGATTTATCGTTCCGTTGTGTGCGGGCGAGGTCGCTTCAGCAGGCTGAACGGAACCCAAATAGGCCGACTGGAGCACCGACTCCACTTCGCCGGCCGCCCCTCTGTGGACGATCCGTCCGTTGGCCATCACCATGGCAGAGGTAGCAACCGAAAGTGCGGTGCGGGCGAACTGCTCCACTACCACGACGGTGATGCCCTCAGCTGCGAGCTGGACGACATGTTGGTAGAGCTCGTCGACGACGATGGGCGCCAGCCCCATCGACAGCTCGTCCAGCATGAGCAATCGAGGGCTCGTCGCCACGGCACGAGCAAGGGCCAACATCTGCTGCTCGCCGCCCGACAGCGTTCCCGCTGGTTGGTCACTGCGCTCGGCCAGGCGTGGGAACCGCTCAAATGCGAGGTGTTCGACGTGCCGTCGCCCCGAACCGCTGTGTGTCATAACTAAGAGGTTCTCCCGCACGGTGAGGTTCGGGAACACACCGCGTCCTTCGGGAATCAGGCAGAGTCCCCGGCGGGCCAACGAAGCTGTCGATCCGACCTTCACCTTGTCGCCGGCGAAGCGCACTTCGCCCTTGCTCGGAGCCACGATGCCCGCCGCCAGGGCGAGGAGGGTCGACTTTCCGGCACCGTTTGCCCCGAGGACAGCCGTTACGACACCCTCTTCGAACGCTGCATCGACCCCGTGGATCACCTCGACTTCTTCGTAGGCCGCCCGCACTCCCTGAAACTCGAGGAGGGGTTCAGGCATCGGCCACGGCCTCCGTGACGGTGCCGAGATACGCCGCCTGGACCTCGGGGTCCGCTTGGATCTCCGCCGATGTTCCCGTAGAGATAACGCGGCCATAGTCGAGGACCACGACGCTGTGGCAGACGTTCATGACCAACTCCATGTCGTGCTCGACGAGCAGAATGGCGAGGCCGTCGCTCGCCAGATCACGTAGAACCTCCGAGAAGCGCTCGGTTTCGTCTGTGTCCTGGCCCGCCGCTGGTTCGTCCAGGAGGAGGACCTTTGGCTTGGTCGCGAGGGCGCGGGCCAACTCAACGAGGCGACCAGTTCCAGTTGGCAAGGTGTCGGCACGGTCGTTGGCCACCGGCGACAGCCCCAACCGAGCCAGCAGCTCGTCGCGGGACTCTTCAATCGCTCTCGACCTCGCCTTCACAACACCCCGCAGAGCGATGGATGCGGCGACCTCGATGTTCTCGGCGACCGTCAGGGTCCCAAAGAGCTCCAGGCGTTGGAAGGTGCGGCCGAGCCCAAGTCGGGCCCGGCGATAGGACGAGAGCCCGCCCAAATCCTGACCTTCGAGACGAACAGTCCCCGCACTAGGACGTTGCATGCCGGTGACCACGTTGAACAGGGTCGTCTTGCCGGCTCCGTTCGGCCCGATCAGTCCCGTGATGCTCCCCTGAGGGGCGCTAAGCGATACTTCGGAAAGCGCGGCCAAGCCCCCGAAGCGAACCGAGACCTCTTGGATTTCAAGCCCCACTGGTGCCTCCGGCTCCCGACAGCGCGGTGAGCGGGTCGGCCGAGTCGGTAGGGGCTTCGTCGGACGCCGCCTCGGCGAACCACGCATCCCTCTTTTCCTTTGAACGGCGTTCCGGAAGGCCGAATGCGGGTGGTGCGATCCTCGCCCTGTAGTCGGCGACATATGCCGGGACTGGGAGCAACGCGAGGTCGACCACCAGGACGATTGTCATCGGCCAGTTCCCGATCGCCCCGGTCAGTCGGAGCGCCCAGGCCGCACCGACCACCGCGACGATCAGAGCCATCAGCCAGCGGCGTCGCGCCACCGAAAGATAGACAGGACGGATGCTGCCCGGGATGGTCCCGTTCGGCGTGGTGCCCACGCCGACGCCGCCGAGGCCGACGAGGACCAGCGGCAGCTGGGTAAGGGATGGGAAGAAGTTGGTGAAAAAGGGCGACCCCTGGTAGAGGCCGTTCAATCCCGCCGCACCGAACGACGTGATCCCAAAGACAATCATCACCAGGAGCACGGAGAGCCCGTTGAAGAACTGGAAAACGTCGGGCGCCGCGCTGCCGAGCTCCATGCCGTAGATGCCGCCACCGATCCCGGCCAGGGCGGCCGAAAAGGCGAATACTCCGACGAATGTCGCCCGTCCGTTCATGCCCAGCGTCGCACACGCGGCGGGACTGTCCTTCATGGCGAGCAAACGTTGGCCGAACTCCGATCGCCGGAGGGCGACGACGACCACAACCAGGATCACGAAAGCCGCCGATCCTGCAATGAACTGGGACGTCTTGGAGTTGAGCGTCAGCGAACCGATGTGAAAGGGAGCGAAGACGAGCGACCCCGAGCCGAACGGCGCGTAGGGATGCCCGAAGAGGTTGAACGATGGCAGCACGAACACCCAGTTGTCCATGGTGATGGCGAAGGCCGCGGTGGCCAGTGCAAAGTAGATACCCGAAAGTCGCAAGGCGGGGATGGCGACGATGACGCCGACGACTGCGCAGACGCCGGCGGCGGCCAGAAGTGAGAGGGGGTTCCCCCCCGCGCCAAGATGTCCCACCATCGTGGCCCCGATGCCGGCGAAGGTCATCTGACACAACGACAGGCGCCCGGCGTAGCCGACGATGGGGATGACCGAGAGGCCGACGATGGCCAGCCCCCACATGCGATTCAGGCTGAACAAGTCGGACGTCGAGACAGTGGTAGCCAGAAAGACGGCCGCGATGATCGCTCCGGCGCAGAACAGTCCGGTGCCGTTCCAGGTGGGGCGAAAGGCGAGTTCGCGGCTGCGGAGCTGGCGGTGGCCGCGCAGGCGCGATTGGGGCAGGACCAAGAGGGCGATGAAGAGGATGATCGCAGGCACCGCGTTCTCGAAACCCTGGACGTAGGGGTTCTGGGGCAGGTAGGCCACCGAGTATGCGATGGAGAGGCCCAAGATGATCGCACCCACGAAGGTCATCGGAATGGACCGCAGGCGCCCGATGACCGACGCCGCGTAAGCGTTGACGATGAGCAGCGTCAGTGCGGAGGCCGACAGGGTGAGGGTGGGTGCGATGAGGATCCCAGCTAATGCGGCCAGGATGGACCCTATGATCCAGGCGTTGCGGGCGTTGGCAATAGCGCTCGACCCGTTGAGCGAGGTAAGCGTCCGGTCATCGACGCTGGCCCGCATGGTGACGCCGATCCGCGTGCGGTAGAGGAACAGCCGCAGCCCGACGGCGACGACCAGGGCCAGGATCAAGACGGTCACGTCGTTGTAGGAGATCCTGATCGAGCCCAGGACCAAGGTGTCGTTGTTGAAGAGAGGCGGGAGGGCCCGATAGGTCGTGGGGTTCCAGATCCACTGTGCGAGCCCTAACAACATGAGAGCGACGGCCAGCGTCACGACCAGCTTGGATGCTTCCGAGACTCCTTCGAGGCGACGCATGACCGCCGCTTCGATGATGACGCCGATGACGGGTGCCACGACGAAGAGGCATACGAGTAACGAGACCAGCGTCGGCCAGCCCCACCCGATGCTCATCTGCCAGTAGGCGAAGGCACAGACCATCCCGATGGCGCCGTGCGCCCAATTGAAGATCCCTGTCGTCGTGTAGGTGAGGGTGAGTCCGCTCGCCGTTATCGCGTAGATGCCCGCCGCAGCCAGGCCGCCGATGGTGAAGATGATGAATTCATGCACAGCGGTCCCCCGACGGAATGATCAGTCGTCTGACCCGGTAAGACTAGGCAATCTTCGCCCATTCCCGCGGGCTGTCCACCTGATCCTCACAAAGAAGCCAGTTGCTGCTGCTGCTGGGGGGTCAGGTGGACCACGTTCTTGGGGTTGCAGTTCCAGATTGACTGCGTAGGCTTTGTGATCGCCTTGTCGTAGAGGATTCCCTTCGGTCCGACCTTCATGAGTGCGAAGCACGGGGAAGGCTGGGGGTTTTCGTTGGAGAGCGTCAATTTTGCGATCGGCGCCTCAATTCCTCCGGCGCTCCAGTTCTTCTCGGCGGCCGCGCCGTTGAGCACGCAGTCCACCGTGAGGTTGGCGCCACAGGCGGAAGCCGCCTTCGCCCAAAGGAGCCACGCCTCAGCCCCTTCTTCGTCGTCGAAGTCGATGCTGTCTCCCTTGGCGTAGGTGTGCATCACGTTCACGAGCTGCTGCGTCGAGGGGTTCTTCGAGGCCATCGACAGCGGCCACCATGACGTCTCGACGTAGACCGGAGGCAGGCTCGGGTTCGCGGCCACGGCTTGCTGGGTCATGGAGTTTGCGAATTGCGTTCCCAGCGCGATGAAAGCGGGGTGATAGCCGGCAGTCGACATCGCCTGGACGAAGGGCGTGATGTTGGCGGTGTCCGCCGGCCACAGCGCCTCTACTCCCTTTGTCTGATACTCCTCGACGTACGGTGCCCAGTTGGTCACGGTGACGGGGGGCTCAGCGAAGTCCACGACATGCCAACCTTGAGCCTCGGCCCCGAACTCGAACTTCGTTTCCGGCTCGAGGATGGAGGGGTTGTTCTGACCACCCATGCCGGCCTTCTTGACCGCCTGGGGATAGGCCTTGGCGAGCGCCCCGAACCATCCCGAGGTGACCGAGTTCGTGTTGATGCCGCTTGGATCGACTTGGTCGGAAGCCAGGTCAGAGGCATCGGAGACGACGTAGCCGCTGATTTGGCCCAACCCGCACTTCTCACGGATGGGGACGGATGGCTGGTCGAGGGCCATGCCGCCGCCGACCGCCATAAAGTCGCTCTGGCAGGCAGCTGTTGCTTGTTGCGCCGCGTTGAAAAGTGCAGCATCGCGGTCATCGATCACGATATGGCGCCCGTTGATGCCGCCCGAGGCGTTGCACCAGTCCGCGAACGCCTTGGCCTGTTGGACGAATTCGACTTCGAGACCCGGCTCAATAGTGCTGGCGGCGTCGTTGAACACGGCGATGTTGATGGTCTTCGAACCCACTCCACGCACCGACGAGGCACCGCCGGGTCCCGGTTCGCAGATCTTGCCGACTCCGGACCACATGCCGTTAGGAGCCGCACTGGACGACAACGTTCGACTCGTCGTTGTCGCTGCGCCAGCAGTTGTCGCGGAAAGGACCACAGATGTCCCTGCGGTCATCATCACTGTCGTCATCGCCAGCGGGAGCACCGACTTGCGAAGCTCGGCTAGGCCTTTACAGAACATCCTCACCCTCCCCACGGCAGCCTGCGATCGGGCCATTCAATCAGCACCCCGAACGGAGCGGGGATCGGCCTGCACCAGGCGAACCGAGAGGGACGCCGGGAACTGTGACCCTGGAGTGCCGGTACCGGCTGAAACTTGCAGATCATTCTTCCCTCCCCGAGCCGAGGGTGATCGCCCTTGGCTCATGACACATGCGATGGCGCCGCGATTGCATGCGACCCTCATCTCACCAATGGGCCGCCTCAAGCGTCTCACCAACATCGAATATAGTATACGAATCGATGGGATCCGGGAGAGTGGTAGGACGACGTGCCGTGGGTAACGCCAGAGGGAGCTTGGTCTCGGGGTGATCTTGTGCGTCAGCCGGAGTCCTTTGAAGTGGAGAGGTCCAGCCGGCAGAGTCGAGAAACGTCTGGCACAGCTCAATCCCGGCCCGGCTCCATGGGAAACCCGATAGCCATATGAGTGGATTCAATCTGGCGGATCTCTGGGAAGCGGTCGCTGACTGCGTGCCGGATCGCTTGGCGCTTCGCTGTGGGGAGCAGCTCCGGACCTACGCGCAACTCGAAACACAGTCCAACCGATTGGCTCATTGGTATTTAGAGCAGGGCGTACAGGCGGGAGACCACATCGGGCTCTACCTAGAGAACTGCGTGGAGTACGTCGAAGCGACGTTGGCTGCGTACAAGATCCGAGCCGTGCCCATCAACATCAACTACCGGTACACCGCCAGCGAGTTGGAGCACTTGTTCAACGATGCCGACCTCGTTGGCCTCGTCTATCAGTGGGGCTACGCCAACCGAGTGGCGGCGGTGGAACCCCGCGTCCCGACGCTACGTTGGAAGTTGGCGGTGGGTTCTGCGTATGACAGTGCGCTGGACGCGTCGTCGCCAGCTCGGGACTTTGGCCTTCGGTCGGGGGACGATCACTACATCCTCTATACCGGCGGCACCACGGGTTTGCCCAAAGGCGTGGTGTGGCGACAGGAGGATGCTTTCTTTGCCTGTATGGGAGGTGGCAATCCTGCCCTTCCCGAGGTCACGTCGGTCTCGGAGCTGACCCAGCGCATTGCGCAAGATCAGAGCACGTTCCTTCTCCTCGCTCCGCTGATGCACGCGGCGGGCGGGTGGGTGGCGCTGCTCCACCTCTTCAGTGGCAACAAGGTTGTTTTGTGGTCGGGGTCGCTCGACCCGGGCGAAGTATGGCGCACGATTGAGCGAGAGAAGGTCACGGCGACCAGCACGGTGGGGGACGCCGTGATGCGACCTTTGCTCGACGCCTGGGACGACCTTGATCCAAAACCCGGCATCGAATCGCTGGGTGTGGTCAGCTCGGGCGGCGCTCCGCTGTCGACCGCGTTGCGCGATCGATTCCTCGCGACCTTTCCTTCCATCGTTCTCTCCGACGGGTACGGATCGTCCGAGACCGGCATTCAGGCCGGGCGGGTCTTCTTGGGGCCGGTCGGCGAGAAGCCGGTTCCGCAATTCACTGCCCAAAGGGCGGTCGTCTTGGATGAGGAGTCCCACCGGCCCGTCGTTCCGGGTTCGGGCACCATCGGTCGAGTTGCTCGTTCCGGGCGTATTCCGCTGGCCTACTACAAGGACCCGGTGAGATCGGCCGAGACATTCGTCGAATGGGACGGATGTCGATGGTCGCTCACCGGCGATATGGGCACGGTTGCTGACGACGGCACCATCACTCTGCTCGGGCGAGGAAACCTTTGCATCAACACCGGCGGCGAGAAGGTCTATCCCGAGGAGGTCGAGGGCGTCCTGCGCCAGTCTCGTGCCGTTTACGACGTGGTGGTTGTCGGTGCCCCTGATGAGCGTTGGGGGCAGCGTGTCGTCGCTGTCGTTCAGCGTACGTCCGGGACCGACCTCACGGAAGGCGAGCTCGTGACCCTAGTGCGGGGTTCGCTGGCGGGATACAAGGTCCCGAAGCAGGTGATCTTTGTTGATGAAGTTGTTCGGTCCCCGACGGGCAAAGCCGATTATCGCTGGGCTGCCGAGTTGGCGGCGTCGTCGTGAAGGCGGCGATGGAGGCCGCACCACGCGACGAGTGATCACCTCCGTGGCGTTACGGGCCCACGGGAAGTTCACCGATGTGGCCCGCCTCGTGCAAGCGCTGCGCCTCTGCACGTGAGTAACCGAGTTCTTCGAGAACCGAGTCATTGTCGCGACCAAGTGTCGGTGCAGGTGACCGCAGCCAGTGGTTCACTCTCGAGAAGCGGAATGGCAGGGTCGGAACCTCATGGTCTCCCGTGACAGGATGCCGTTCTACTTCGAACAGTCGGCGATGCTGGAGCTGTGGGTTCGCCGCAACGTCCCGCGGTGGAATCACAACGGCGGACGGTATGCCTGCGTCGAGAAGCATCTGGACCAGCTCCTCCGCTGAGTGCTGCCGGGTCCACGACGACAACTCTCGATCGATAGCATCATGCGCAGCGCGTCGACCGGCCGCAGCTGAGAGATCGTCGTTCCGCACCCACGATGGATCGCCGAGCAACGCCCCCAGGCACCGCCACTGCTCGTCCGACACAACGGCAACGGCGACCCACTGGTCGTCACCGGCACAGGGGTACACGCCTTGAGGGGCGGCAGATGGGCCGCGATTGCCGTCACGGCTGAGCAAGGTCCCGCTTGAGAAGTACTCCACCACCTGTTCCGCGGCAGCATTGAGAACGGACTCGACCATGGCCACCTCCACCAGCCTGCCGCCGCCATGCTGATCTCGCTCGATGAGAGCCAGCATGGTGGCAAATGCTGCGTGCATCCCGGCCAGAGGGTCACAGGCTCCTCTTACCAATACAGGTGGACCGTCGGCGAATCCCGTCAACCAGGACATGCCCGTCAGGCACTCCATTGTCTGCGCAAATCCCGTTCGATCACGCCACGGGCCGTCGAGACCGAAGGCCGGCATCCGGACCATGACGAGCTCGTCGTTGAGCGCATGGACTCGGTCCCAGTCGAGACCGAACTGCTCCATCACCCGAGGGGTGAAGTTCTCCACCAACACATCGGCGGTTTTCAGCAAGCGCTCGAGCATCTCTGCCCCTTCTGGGCGGGAGAGATCGAAGGTAACGCCCCGTTTTCCGACGTTGGCGGCGTGGAAGATCGGGCTCCACTCCCACCAGCGGTCGTATGACGATGGCCGGGTACTTGCGAAACGCATGCTGTCGGGTCGCGTCAGAGATTCAACCTTGATGACATCCGCTCCGAGAGCTGCGAGAGCGGCAGTGGTGACTGGACCGGCCCACCAGGCAGTGCAGTCGACAATGCGCACGCCAGCAAGAGGCAGTCGCCAGCCGTCGTCGTCGACCCTCTGCGCCGGGTCGGTACTGGCGTCCCTGGCGGTGTTCCTCCGGGGCGGCCAGTCGATCAATCCATCGTGCTGACCAAGACTTGGGGCGGATTCGAAGGGCCGTGGTATCTGGCCTGAGACCCGGTAGGGAACGCGGGGTTGGGGGAAACGTCCGGAGGGACTTGGCACGAAGACGCTGCGGGCGACGAACTGCTCGAACTCCGTCATCGTAGAACCGTTGAGGAGTGGGCCAGCAGGGATTCTGAGCAGGGCTGCCGCCTCCAGGACCTCTGCGGTCGTGTGCCGGGTCGTGTACTGGTGCACCGCCGACAGGAACTCTTCTCGGCGCCGAAACCGCTTGGCGACCTGCGGCAGATCGGGATCATCCATAAGCTCGGGTCGCTCGATCATGAGCAGGAAATCCTGAAACTGTTGGGCGCTGTTCGTGGTAACCACGAAGTAGCCGTCCCGTGTTGGTTCGATGGATGGAACCTCAATCGTCCGTCCGGTTCCCACGACCTTTGGCCACCCGGCAAACGATGCGAACACTGAGGGGTACGTGACCATGGTGACTGCCATGCAGTCGAGCATTGCCACATCGATGAATTCACCAATGCCGCTCCGGAGGGCCTCGCGGTGTGCGGCGATAGCCCCGAGCGCGGCGTAGGTGCCCGACGTCCACTCACCGAGACGACCACCTGCCGAAAGAGGCGGAAGGTCCGGGAGGCCACGCTGTCCGATGGATCCGCATGCAGCCTGCAAGGTGAATTCAGTGCTGGCACGATCCGACCAGGGACCCGTGCAGCCGAATGGGGTGATCACGACGACAACGAGAGAAGGGTTTTCGGCCCACAGGGCGGAAGTGTCGACTCGCTCTCCACTCACCAAGATGTCCGCCGTTGTCGCGAGATCCGAAACGTCGCCGCGGACAGATCGCTTCGACGTGTTGAGATATTCGAAGAGTGCGCCCGAGCCCCAGCGACGAAGGGGATCTCCTCCCGGTGGCTCCACCTTGACCACGTCAGCACCCGCATCGGCCAAGAGCTTTGAGCAGTAGGGTCCGGAAATCTCAGTCGTACAGTCGACGACGCGAACGCCATCGAGCATCAGTGCACACCAAGGGCAAGAGACGGTCGAGCGAACGACCAGGACAGCAGCGGTGGGTGCATGCGGAACTGAATATAATATGGAGCTGGGCTACGAGCGCGTCGCGGCTCGCCCGTATCGAAGGGGGCGCGATGAAGGCAGACGACATGATCCTCATCAGCGTGGATGATCACATCGCGGAGCCGGCGGATATGTTCGAGGGTCACGTTCCGGAAAAGTACCGAGGCCTGACCCCTCGGGTGGAGACGGACGAGCGCGGCTTCCAGCAGTGGTGGTATGGCGAGAAGAAGGGCCGCAATCTCGGATTGAATGCTGTCGCGGGCAAGCCTCCCGAGATGTACAACGTCAACCCCACCAGCTACGGCGAGATGCGCCCGGGCTGCTACGACGTCCACGAGCGTGTGCGCGACATGTCGGCCGGCGGGACGCTGGCCGGGCTCAAATTTCCCAATTGGACGGGTTTTTCGGGTCAGGTGCTGAACGAGGGCCCGGACCACGCTGTCAACGAGGTGATGATCAAGGCCTACAACGACTGGCATGTCGATGAATGGTGCGGCAGCTATCCAGACCGATTCATCCCGTGCGGAATTCTTCCGCTCTTCGACGTGCAGAAGGCGGCAAGGGAGGTGCGTCGACTGGCGGCAAAGGGGTGCCACGCCGTCACGTTCTCGGAAAATCCGTCTGCACTCCATATGCCGTCGATCCACTCGGGCCACTGGGATCCCCTCTTTGCCGCGTGCTCTGACTCGGGAACAGTTCTCTGTCTGCATGTCGGATCTTCGTCCAAGGCTGCCTCGACGTCACCCGATGCACCCCCCTCCGTGGGCATGGGGCTCTCTTCCGTGATGTCCATCTATTCGCTGGGTGATCTGTTGTGGGCGGATTTCTGGTGGCGATTTCCAGACCTGACCTTCTCACTCACCGAGGGTGACATCGGTTGGATCCCGTATTTCCTGCAGAGGGCTGAGCACATCCAGGCGCGCCACTCCGGCTGGACAGGACAGCAATTCCCAGAAGGCATGGGCCCCGCCGACGTGTTCAGGGAGAGAATTCTCTGCTGCTTCATCAATGATCCCATTGGTGTCAGACTCATCGACCAGTTCAACATCGACAACGTTTGTTGGGAGTCGGATTTTCCGCACTCGGACAGCTCGTGGCCCGACGGACCTGAGGTCAACGAGCTGCAGTTCGCCTCGCTTTCAGACGAGCAGATAAACAAGGTCACCCACGAGAACGCCATGCGACATTTTTCGTTCGACCCCTTTGCGATCAGGCCAAAGGAGAGGGCGACGGTTCGCGCTCTCAGAGCCGAGGCCATGGACGTGGACACCGTGACGAGGGTGGGGCGAGCTCCCGATCAGAGCGACCGTGACTACTTCAAGAGCTTGGCAGCGCGGCCGGCCACTGCGAGTCCGGCCAACGTCTCCTGACTGGCACAATCTTCCCGCGACAGGAGCCACCCGGGCTGTATGTCATGGTTAGGGGACTGATCAGTCTGAAGTCTGTTCGCCGAGGTTGGTACAACCCGTCCCGCCGATGGCGATCTGGCCACGTATGCCCGTGAGTTCAGCTGGGATCTCCTTCGGTGGCACATGTTGCGCTCTGTGGACCCAGAGCGTTTAGCTTGTCCAGGTCTGTAGGCCACGGCCCTGCGTTCCGAAGATCTGTGTCGCCATGACCTCGCCAATCCGGGACGCATCCCAGCGCTTCCCATCGTTCGATGCGGAGGCGCCCTCCTGCCAGCCATGCATGAGGTGCAGTTTGTCGCCGATTACCCGGATGACCTGTCCGGTCACGTACTGGGCTTCGTCCGAGGCCAACCAGGCGACCACCGGCGAACTCCCGGCGGGATCCATTGGGTGGAAGGAGTCCTCTGGTATCTCATCCGGCTCGATGACGGTGGGGGAGTTGGGCATCGTGCCGGTGATCCGTGTCGCACCGGCGGGTCCGATGGCATTCACGGTGACTCCGAGCCGCTGCAGCTCAAGCGCAAGAGTCAATGTGAGCCCGACGACGGCCGCCTTGGCGGTCGCGTAGCTTGTCTGGCCGAAGTTGCCGACGAGCCCGGCCCCCGAAGTGGTGTTGATGATCCGGCCCCGGCTATCGAGTCCGGCCTTGGCGAGCGAGCGCCAATGACGAGCTGCGACGCGGCTGGTCAGCCACGGACCCCTCACATGGACGGCCATGACGGCGTCCCATGCCTCCGTCGTGAGATTCCAAATGACTCCGTCGCGCACGATGCCGGCGTTGTTGACCAGAATGTCCAGGCGACCCCACTCGTCGACTGCCCGTTCGATCATTGCTTCCGCGTCGTGTTCATCGGCCACGTTGCCATAGTCCGAAATGGCCGTGCCGCCACGATCTGCGATCAGCCCGACTGTGACGTCTGCGTCCTTGCTGGAACCCTCACCGGTGACCGAGCTTCCTAAGTCGTTGACCACGACGCGTGCGCCGCGACGCGCCAATTCCAGGGCATGACCACGACCGATGCCATGGCCGCCCCCCGTGACCACGGCAACCTTTCCTTCAAGCATTTCGCTCACAGGTACCAGGTCTCGGTCCGGTTGGGACCCTGGCTCGATTGGGCCACGAGCGGCCTGCGGCGACGGCTGGTGAATACCATGCCGAATATTATATATAAAGCGCGAGATAGGAACGGTGCGCTCAGCTTGGTGAGTGCTTCAGGGGAGTGATCCGTGTCGGGTGCGTGGCTTCAGGCGGACCGGCGCGTCAGCTTCCAACCGTTCTCGGCCATCACCTTGTGAATCGATTCTTCGTCGAACCCGTGGCGCCGGAGGTCCAGCGCAAAGTCGCGTGGCTCAGCCAACCCTTCGGCGTGCGGCCAGTCTGAGCCGAAGAGAATGTGATCTATGCCGATAAAATCTTTCAGTTGACTCAGGTTGTCTTCGTAAAACGGGGCGATCCAGATGTGCTGGCGCAGCCTCTCGACCGGGTCGGATTGGAATGCTCCCGGCATCTGGCTGTACGCCTTCTTCAGCTTCTTGATCAGCACAGACACCCAACCCGCACCCGATTCGATGCTCGCTACTCGCACATTCGGAAAGCGATCGAAGAGACCCTGGCATAGAAAGGCAGCCATCGTTTCGAACGGCGGGCGGTCAGAACTGAGGACCGTGCGGAGGGGCGAGTAACGGAAAGCTTCAAAGTCGCCGGAGGGTTCCCAGTCCTTCAGGTAGCGGCCGTAGCCGGCGTCACCCGAGTGGATTCCGACTGTGACTCCCGACTCGTTGACGACATTCCAGAAGGGATCGAACCTTGTATCAGCAGGTGAGGTAAGACCGCTAGGCGTGTATGCAGGTCCACCCTTTATGCAGATGATCCGTGCATCCGCGTCGAGGACGCGTCGTAGTTCGATCACCGCCGCATCCACATCGATGAGGGTAATCATCGGCGCCGCGAAGATCCGTTCCTTGTAGGCATAGCCCCAGTCGTCTTCGAGCCAACGGTTGAATGCTTCGAAGGCGGCCACCAGCGCTGGCGGATCGTCCGCGAGCGCTTCCTCCATCCCGACCCCAAGTGTTGGGAAGAGAAAGCAACCATCGAGGCCTTGGCGATCCATGGCGGACAGGCGAGCGTCACGATCACGGTATTCGGGACGGATCGGCTCGAGGTCGCCAAAGAGAGACCGAATGTCCTGTGCATTCGGGTTCTTCCCCCTGAAATATTCGTCGAGGCTGCCCGGCTTTGCTACCGGGTCGAACACAGGATTCGGAATGAACTTGTTTAGCTTGCCGCCGACGAGGAGTCGTTGCCTGCCGTTAATCTCGGCCCATTGCATTGCGCGCTTCGCCATTGCCTTGTCGATGTGCCGGGTATACGCATCGGTGGCCTCGTAGTAGTGGTTGTCGGCGTCGAATGTCGTGTAGTCGACAGCGGCCTTCGAACTTGCAGCAGTGCCGGTGGTGGTTGTCGTCATTTCGCTCCTCTGGTGGCAGTCCGTGTGACGGAATGAGTCATGCGGTGGGCACTACGAAAGCCCGAGAACCCTCAGAGCGTTCGTGCGAAGGAACTTCGGCCATACCTCGTCCTTGAATCCGACATTGGGCATTTCGGTCATGATTCGTTCCAGCGAAAGTCCCATCGGGAAGTACCCGGCATAGATGATCTTCTCGGAGCCGCGACTGTTTGCGTAGTCGATGATGTTCTTCGGGTAGTACTTGGGAGCAAAGGCGCTGGTTGAGTAATGGAGGCCGGGCCACTTCAGCATGAGTTTCACGGCCAGTTCGGTCCATGGCTCGCAGCCGTGCCTCGTGACGAAGATCAGGTCCGGGAAGTCGTACATGACCTCGTCGATGAGCTCAACGTGTTGGCAGGATGCTTTCAGCCGCGGGCCTGGAATCCCGGCACAACAGAAGATCGGTATGCCAAGTTCGACGCATTTGGCGTAGATGGGATACATCTTCTTGTCGTTGATTGGGACCTGGGGGAATGTTCCCGCGGGAAACATGCCAACGGCCCGGGTTCCGAAGGTCTCATGCTCGCGGACGAGGCGACTGACCCCTGCCATTCCTTCATTTGGGTCGGCGCTAGACGACGGGATGAACCGATCGGGGAATCGCTTCATCGCATCCGCACCCGTACCGGCCGGGTCGCCGACGCCGATCAAACCCTTCTCGATGCCCCAGAGGTCCATCTCACGCACCGTCACTGCGATCGGGTCGTCGACGTCCTGCATTCCCTTCTCGGGAACGTCTTTGAACATGTACTCAACCGGGAAGTCGAACTCTTCCTTTGACTGGGTGTCCTTGGTCTGTCGGGTAATGAACCGATAGACCTCCTTCATGTCCCGATGGGGGAAGCCCAACATGGTGTCGACCGCTCCTACGTCACGGGGCATGACCATCCGAGTGCGCCTCCTGTTGTCCGAGAGTCCATCCTGTCGGCGAGAGCCAGCAAGGAGTTCGCATACTAGAACTTGATTCCAGTTGTGTCCACCCGCACAACGTGTCAGGCTCGACGGCGCCCCATGGACCACGCCGAAACCACGTCCATCAGGATGGGGATGATCATAGAACCTTGTTGTAGTCTGCGACCTGCCTGCACGTACGCAACAGCCGCCCTCACCGCAGGAGTGACCCGAGTAGGGCCTCATGGTTGGAGATTTGCCCACGTGAGGCCAGCTCGCAGGCCATCGAGATTGGTTTGGCTCTGTGCGCTTGCTGCTACTTCGCGTGCAGCGTGAGCTCCAGAAGTTGCGCCAGGTCGCTGGGACGAGTCAGGAAGGGCGAATGGTCGGTCGGCCAGACAACAACGCGATCCAGACCTCGGGCCATCTGGTACTGCGCTTCGGGCGGGACCGCGCCGTCTCGAGAGCACACGACGTACGTCGAGGGGATCGTGCGAGGTGCGGCGGGAGTTGCCACTATTGCGGCACCGTCTAGAACCATGGGGCGGAGGCGGGGCGTAATAGCGCCGATCGTCTCGGGCTCACTGTCGCCGTAGAACACCGACTGCGCGTATCGGGAGTCAAACGAGCACTCGCCTTGTTTGCCCGGCACGATGGCCTCGAGAAGCGAGATCGGGCGGTCGGTCAGGGCAGCTGCATCCCCGGTGTTGACAAATGCCGCCAGATAAACGAGGTGACCGACATTGGTCAGCTGCGTGACTGCTTGGCTCACAACCGCTCCACCGTAGGAGTGAGCACACACGACGACTCCTTGGCTGGCCGATCCGATAGCGGAGCGGACTACATCCACGTCGTCTGCGAAGCCGGTGAAAGGCATCTCGACAGCGATGGCCTCGATCTTCCGGTCGCGCAGTTCGGCCAGCACACCGTCCCAGCACCAAGCGCCATGCCATGCGCCATGTACCAAGACAATTCGTGTCACCCGCCCATCTTCTCCCGTCTCGACAATGTCTGAATACTCGGACACCGAAACACCTCAGACGATCTCGGAGATTTGCACGACGGGAGTGATATTGGTGTAGTTCGCGACATCCGCAGTTACCTGCGCCGAACCCTGTCCCGACAGAGCTGCGCTTATCGCATCGAGGGACTCGAATCGAAAGTGGACGGCCGCGACGTAGGGACCATCGACGCCCCTGTCGATTTCGGCCTGCTCGAGCCCCCAGGTCTGGAGAGCAAGGGGTACGTGGCGATCACGGTAGTAGTCGTGATCGAAGACGAAACCCTCGGTCGTGGGATAGAGGACGCTCATCCGTATCATCGAAGCCTGCTTTCTCGTCTCTTCAGGAACTGCCAAGTTCATCTCGATTGCGGTTAGCTCTTCGCGTCGATCGGTTTGGACGCCATCATGTTGGCTTCGAGAAGGTACTCGGGAGGGCTGCCGTCCGTCTGTGACGCGGCGCGGTCCCGGATCTTCTGTTGTTGCCGGTCCTGGGGGACATTGATCCAGAACGTGTCGTTGATGATCCCGTCGAAACAGATGTCGGCTACCTCCGACAACGGAGCGAACTTCACTTCCATACCAGCGTCTTCCATGCGCTGCAGGTAGGCGCCCAACGCGTCTCGCCCTTCTTGTGGCGGTGCACCCGGCCGGTCGTATCGCTCGGGACGATTGGCGCCCGGGCGCCAGATGCCGGTGTTGAGCATCCCCGGCGAGAACGTCGAAGGGTACAGAAGGGATGCGCTGACCCTTGCGCCGACCTCGCGGAGCTGGCCCCAGAGGCACTCGGTGATGGTGGTGACCGCTGCTTTCGTGGTCGCGTAGACGGCGCTGTTGATGAGTGGGGTGAACCCGCCGTTGCTGGACGTGGTGTTCACGACGTGTCCCTCTTCACCCTGGGCGAGCAAGGTGGGAACGAAAGCGTGGATGCCGTTCACCACGCCCATCACATTGACATCGAATGACCAGCGCCAGTCGTTGACATGGTGTTCCCACAACTGACCCTCGGACCCGGAGCCGATCCCTGCGTTGTTGCAGACGAGATGGACCGCCCCATATCGCTCCAGGGTCGCATCCCGCAGGGCCTCCACCGATTCGAGTGACGTGACGTCGGTCACCACTCCGATGACCTCGAAACCGCGGTCGGTCAACTCGCTCGTCGTCGTTTCGACCAACGCGGGAACGACATCCGCGACCACGACCTTCATCCCCTCGGCACCGAAGCGCTCTAAGAGCGCCCGCCCGATGCCCTGGCCTCCACCCGTGACCACTGCGACCTTCCCGACGACGTCCTTCATAGCGGCCTCCCCTTGATTGGCGTGTCGACAGGCCGGATCGGCCTCCGTCACAGGTGATGATTTCCGACCCGATGCGGGATTCGGCAAACCAAATGATTGCATATCATTTGTGGTTGGACTATAACGCTGTCATAGGCCCTGGGGGGTATGAGATGCAGTCACTCGCCGATGACCGCTATATCGTGATTTCGTCTGACGGCCACGCCGGCGCGGAGATGCTTGACTACCGCAACTATCTCGAACGCCGGTACCTCGACGAGTTCGATGTTTGGGCGAAGTCGTATGTGAACCCGTACGCCGATCTGCGGGGGGAGACGGCCTATCGCAACTGGGATTCTGGCGCCCGTCTTCGCGAGCTCGAGGAAGATGGCGTCGTTGCGGAAGTGCTCTTCCCGAACACGATCCCGCCATTTTTTCCGTCCGGCAATCTGTTGGCACGGCCGCCGACGCCGGATACCTACGAACTCCGCTGGGCGGGCCTTCGGGCGCACAATCGTTGGCTGGCGGATTTCTGCGCTGATGCTCCGGGCCGGCGTGCCGGTATGGCCCAAGTCTTCCTGAACGACGTCGATGACGCGGTTGCAGAGATCAACTGGGCGGCAGAACACGGTCTCTTCGGCGGCGTTCTGTTGCCGGGAGTGCCACCTGACTCGGGACTTCCGCCTCTCTGCGCACCGGACTACGAGCCGATCTGGGCCGCTTGTCAGGATCTCGACATGCCGGTGAACAATCATTCCGGAGCGGCCGGCCCCGAGATGGGAGAACACCTGGCTTCCATGGCCATCTTCATGGTGGAGCTGGGCTGGTTCTCACACCGAGTGTTCTGGCATATGGCGTTTGGAGGCGTCTTTGCCCGCTATCCCCGGCTGAGGTTGGTGCTCACCGAGCAATCATCGGGTTGGATACCTGCCACGCTCAACATGCTCGACCATCAGTACAGCCGTTTTACCGATGGCGGGAATGCAGAGGCGCATTTCGGGGCCGAGCTCGTCAAGGAGATCCCGGAGCCACCCAGCTACTACTGGAAGAACAACTGTTTCGTTGGGGCCAGCTTTCTCCGTCCGAACGAGGCCCCGCTCCGCTACGACATCGGCGTCGACAAGATCATGTGGGGCCAGGACTACCCGCACATCGAGGGAACCTACCCTTACACCACCGAAGCCCTGCGTTACACCTTTGCCGGAATCGATTCTGACGAGGTGGGGCCGATGCTCGGAGGGAATGCCGCCCGCGTCTATGGCTTCGATCTCAACGCACTTGCTCCCGTCGCCGCTCGGGTTGGACCCCGCGTCGACGAAGTGAACGTGCCGCTTGAACGCGTCCCTGCTGACTCCCATTCGCTTGCTTTCGCCGGAGGAGATGTGAAGCCATGGTGACCGAGAACTATCTGATCATCTCGTCGGACACCCATGCGGGTCTCCCCGATGCCCAGTACAAGGAGTACCTCGAACCCCGCTACCGGAAAGCCTTCGACGAGGACCTGGTGCAGCGCGCAGCGCTTCGCGCCCCAATGAACGCCCAGGTCGAAGAACTCGAGTTCGTGAAGGACTGGTACGACGAGAACGAGGAGGGACTCCGGGGGGGATGGGATGCGGCTCGCCGCGATGCTGAGCTCGAAGCCGACGGCGTGGTGGGCGAGGTCATCTTTCCTGATGCCGACGCAGTATTGGGAGGTGCATCCGCCCCGTTCGGTGCCGGCCTTGGTGCGAGTGGGGAGTACGACCCGACACTCTTGATGGCGGGGGCCCAGGCTCACAATCGCTGGTTGGCCGAACTGTGCACGGACAGTCCGGATCGGCGGTGTGGCCTGGCGATCGTGCCCATTCTCCACGATATCGACGCTGCCGTTTCGGAAATCCGGAGAGCCAAGTCGTCCGGCTTGGGAGGCGTCCTCATTCCGGCGATGTGGCGTCCGTACCCTCCTTACAACGACCTCCGATACGAGCCGGTCTGGAGCGTGTGCGAAGAACTCGAGATGGTCGTCCACACCCACACTGGACCGGCGCCCCGCGAGGAGATCGGACCCGATCTGGGCATTTACGCCAACGAAACCATTTTTTGGACGATGCGGCCGATGTGGTTCCTCCTCTGGTCCGGCGCGTTCGAACGTCACCCTGGCCTCAAGTTCGCCATTACCGAGGGGGGGTCGTGGTGGGCAGCCGACCTGTTGTGGAGATCCGACATCGCGTACATGAGAGAGCACGCCACCAAGAAGATGGGGGACATCGCCCCGAAGTTGAAGATGCTCCCCAGCGAGTACTTCGACCGCAACGTCTTCATCGGGTCGTCCAATACCCGCCGGCGTGAAATTCGCGCGTCGCTTCGAGATCGGAGTCGGCAACATCATGTGGGGCAACGACTTCCCGCACCCCGAAGGTACGTGGCCCCATACACGCCAGTGGCTCCGGGAGACCTTCTGGGATTGTCCAGTTGACGATGCGCGGCAGATTCTCGGCCTTAATGCCGCCGCGGTCTACAACTTCGACGTCGGCAAGTTGCAACCGATCGCTGATCGCGTCGGGCCTACCCCGGAAGATCTCGGTCAGACCGACGGGGTTGACCTTCAGAAGTGGCACGATGTCGAAGCAGCCGGCCGACCGTGGCTGTCCGGCGTGGAGGTCGTTCCGCTGGTTGTCTCCGAATAAGAGGGGCGAGCCTGACGTCCAGATGATGCACGAGCGAAGCCGAGCAACTCGGAACAGGGTGATGGCTGGTCATACTCGACCATACGGCAGGAGGTAGAAAATGGTGTCGATTCTTTCCCAGTACTGCATCAATGTCAGCGATCTCGAACGCGCAATCTCGTTCTGGGATGGCGTGATTGGCATCCCGGTACAGAGTCGAACGGACATCCCTAATGTCAAAGAAGCAGTGCTGCAGTCCCCATCTGGGGGCAGTCGTATGCAGCTCGCTCAACACCTCGACCAGGAGGGTCCGGTCGACATGGGAACGGCGATGTGGAAGCTCTACGTGAACACCGACGATTGCGTGGCCTTGTACGACAAGGCGATCGCTGCGGGCTGCGAGTCCGTGTCGGCCCCAAGTCGACTCGACCGCTGGCCGGTGACAATGGCCTACGTCAAGGACTTTGACGGCTACCTTGTGGAGTTCGTGGAATATCACGAGGGCACCCCGCCCGGCGTGCCGGACCCCAAGAATTTCAAGTAGCGCTCTGCCGTCGGCAGGCTCGCTCTAGGTACCGAGGTAGACGGCGTGGTGCAGAAGGGAAAGACGGGCCTCAGCGCAGCGGCCAGGACCGGTCCTTCCATCACGGTCGACAAGGTGCTTGCGACAGCCATGAAGATGATCGAGGAAAGCGGGGTCGATGCATTCAGCATGCGGAAGCTGGCCGCCGAACTCGGAGTCGGAACTCCGACCGTGTACTGGCACGTTGGCAACCGAGACGAACTTTTCAACAGGTTGATCGGGGAGATCACCGACCAATTTGGCAATATCGCTCCCCGTGGACGTACACCAGCCGAGCGGATTGCATCAATTTCGAACGCCCTCCTTCGCGAGGTACGGGCTCATCCACAACTCATCGCTCTCTCGAAGACACAGGGCCGCGGTGAGGCCATCTTCACGAAGGCCCAAGCAGCGTTGGCTCACGAGTTGACCGCCAGCGGCCTGCACGGAACAGATGCGGCCTTTGCTGTGGCCACCATTCTGCTCCATCTGGGCGGTTTCATCGTGCTGGAGGATGCGCTCTCGCCCGACTACCGGGTGCGGGGTGCACAGGTATGGGCTCAGGGCGACGCCGAGATCGACGAGACCATGAGCACCACGCTTCAACAGGAAGTCGACCTCGACGCGATCTTTCGGTTCACGCTCGATGCGATCCTGCAGTCGATTCTTCACGATCCGAGCGGCTGTCGATGAGCCACCCATTGATCGACAGACCAGGCAATATCGCAGTCACAGAACATGGACCGCTCGATCCCACCGCGGCCAAGGTGGTGTTGGTGCACGGTGCGTTGGATCGAGCCAAGAGTTTTCTGCCGGTCGTGGAATGCCTCCCCGAGCTCAGGGTCACCGAGTATGACCGTCGAGGCTACGGCGAATCCCTCGCGGCGGGTCCAGCAACGTTTTTGGCGCACCACGTGGACGACTTGTTGGGCGTCATGGGTGAGGAACCGACCACGGTCGTGGCACACAGTTTTGGTTGTCTTGTGGCGGTGTCGGCAGCGATCCGGCACCCCGGCCGATTTCGGGGGCTCGGCTTGTGGGAGCCACAGGTGCCCTGGATGGAATTCTGGCCCAGATCGGTTCGCCGGGGACTCGAGGCAATGTCGACCGAGCCCGACACGGATGCACTCGCTGAACGGGTGTACGCGTCGATGGTTGGGGACGAAGCATGGCGACACCTTCCCGATGAGATCAAAGCGCATCGGCGAGCTGAGGGCATGGCTTTTCAGACGGACGTGGTCCAAGGGCTCAGTCCACCCTTTCGTTGGGAGGACCTGAAGGTGCCCAGTCTGTTCGGCGTCGGTCTTCAGTCTTGGCCTTTCTCCCAAGAGGCCGCCACCAGGATCGCGGAGTCGCTTGACGCGCAGCTGTTCACGATCGCGGGCGCCGGTCACAGTGCGCACGTGAGCCATCCGCAACAATTTGCCGAGTTCGTCCGACGCAGCACGGCTCTGTCGACCGAGGACTACAACCAGCGGGCAGGCATTGGCGAGCGACCGTAGATCCTCGCTACAACCCGCGTGATCGATAAGCCTGCCTCAGGCCCCGACTGACTCACCCAGACGCCCGAAGCACTCCTCGCGCACTCTCACAATGCCTTGGGTGGTCGCCCATCGCGGCGTTGGAGATAGAGGAGTATTCAGTGCGAACGGATTGGTTCGACGCCTCGACTCCGCCGCCTTGCGGGGCTCGAAGTGGGGTCCAGACGAGGTCCCTGATGGCGAGCCCTGCGCCGTCGAGGGCGACGGTCAGGGTGTCCAGATCAGGCGGCACGTCTCGTGGCAGCTGGGGCTGCAGCCCGCCACGCACGCCATCGGGAGACAGCGCAGTGTCCCCGAGCGACGGCACCATAGTAAGTGCTATGGTTGACTCACCACTACGTGAAGGGGTGGAGTCGTATGGCAGGAGCACTCGAACATCTCCGCGTTCTCGACCTGTCCTGGGGCATGGCCGGACCAATGACCACGATGTTCCTTGCCGACAATGGGGCTGACGTCGTGCGTATCGAGTCTCCTCTGGGCGATCCATTTTCGGAGCAGACCGGGTATCGGGTCTGGAACCGGGGTAAGCGCAGTGCCTGCCTCGATCTGCATAGCGTCGAGGGCCGACGGCAATTCGATCAGCTTGCCCGGGCCTCCGATGTGGTCGTTGACAGCTTCTCGTTGGGGACAACCGCACGGCTTGGGATCGACCACGACGCCCTGATTGCACTCAATCCCCGGATCATCACCTGTTCGATCACGGCTTATGGGGAGCACCCTGCCCACCGTGACCGTCCGGGCTACGACGGGCTTGTCGCTGCTCGAACCGGCCTTCTCTTTGACCAAAAGGGTCGGCGGGGGACGGCCATGGAGTTCATCAACCGCCGCCCCGGGCCGTATCCCGAGTTCGGGGCGCCCGAAGGGCTCGTCCGTGGCGCCGATCGCGAAGGGCCGATCTTCCCGCGGACCCCTTGGCCGAGTATTGGTGCGACGTACTTCGCCACGCTGGGGATCGCGGCAGCCCTGCGCGCTCGAGAGGTCAGCGGCCTCGGCCAGCGCGTGACCACATCGCTGCTGCAGGGCGCATTGGCTGCATCGTGCCTGAATTGGCAGCGCGTCGAGAACCCAGATGCTCCCCTTTACTGGATGTGGCCCGTCGACTCGCGATCGATCGAGGGCCTCTTCGAATGCGCCGATGGCAAGTGGGTCCACCACTGGACCCTCCGACCCCGTTGGGTCCTGGCCGCTTCCGAGGGGGACACGCTTTCAGCGATCGGACTCGACACTTCATACCGGGACGATCCCGATCGTGTCTCCATGGAGTCGGACGGGCTGTTGGCGGGTATCTTCCTCTACCCGCAACTGGAGGAGGCATTCAAGAAATTCCCCTCCGACCAGTGGGTAAGCGCAGCAGAGCAGGCGGGTCTTGGGATGACCACAGTGAGGCCACCTGGAGAGGCGCTCTCCGATAAATCCTTCCTCGCCGACGGCTGCGTGGTAGAGGTCGACGATCCTGAGATTGGAACGATTCACCATGCCGGGCCGCTGCTGGAGTTCTCGGCGACGCCGGGAGTAGTCGATGGTCCGGCGCCTCGCCCAGGCCAGCACACCGATGAGGTGCTCGCCGAGTCCCACTCGGGCCAGGCAGATCCCACCCATACAGTCGGATCCAAGGGGCCTCTCGCACATCCCTTGGCCGGTGTTCGGGTTCTCGACCTGGGGTTGGGGGTCGCGGGTCCGTTCACCGGGCGTGCGCTCGCCGACCTCGGCGCGGATGTCATCAAGGTCAACGCGCTGTACGACAAATACTGGAACGGTACGCACATGGGCCTGGGTGTGAACCGTGGGAAGCGCAGCATCGCGTTGAATCTCAAAAACGCGACGGGCAGGGAAGTGCTGGAGCAGCTGCTGCAAGATTCAGACGTCATCACACTCAACTGGAGGCCCGGCGCGGCCGCCAGGCTTGGTCTCGACTACGAAACCCTGCGTGAGCGATACCCACGGCTTGTCTACTGCAATACCCGGGGCTACGAGAAGGGTCCTCGGTCTGATCTGCCTGGCACCGACCAGAATGCTGCGGCCATGACGGGAACGGAATGGGAGGACGGGGCGTGTAGTGCCGGCAATCCTCCGCTTTGGAGCCGGTCGAACATGGGTGATACGGGCAATGCCCTCCTGGCGGCCATCGCCATTACGATCGCCCTGTACCACCGAGATAGAACGGGGGTAGGCCAGGCGGTGAGCACGTCCATTGTCAACGCCGGGCTCCTGCACACGTCTTATGCCTGGGTCTATTCGGACGGCACCGCACCGGACTGGGGGCAGGTGGACGGCGACCAATTCGGTCTTTCTCCGTACTACCGCCTCTATCAATGTGCACTCGGCGGGTGGGTCTTCCTGGCTGCACTGACGAGCGAGGCGCGGGACAGGCTGCGGACGTTGCTACATGGCGAGCCCTCAGGAGACGATCCGGGGTCGGTGGCCGATTGGATAGGTTCGTACTTCAAGGGCGTCGCGGCAACGGAGGCCTTCGCCGCCCTCGACGACGCGGGTGTGCCCATCGAGGTGGTCGACGAATACTTCTGCCGGAACCTCTTCGACGATCCCGAAGCCAGGCGACTGGACCTGGTCAGTGAGACGCATTCGAGCGCGGTGGGCCGATTCGAAGACCCGGGCTTGCTCGTCAATATCAGTCCTTCCGAACCAGTGGTCCAGCGGGGCCCGTGTGCCAGCGGGGAGCACACCAGGGACATACTGTCCGAATTGGGTTATTCCGCCGCCCAGTTCGAAGCCATGGTGGAGGGGCGTGCGGTCTTGGACGGGGCGAAATGAGCGAGACCGGCGAGGTCTCCCGCCCCGCCCCTCTCCGAAACGACGACAACCACTTCTACTGGGATGCCGCACGCGAAGGTCGGCTCGTCACGCAGCGATGCCAGAAGTGTGGCCGGCTACGACATCCGCCTCGACCGATGTGCCCGGTCTGCCACTCGCTCGAGTTCGAGATCATCGATCTGGCCGGGGATGGCGTCGTCTACAGCTATGCCATTCTTCATCACCCACAGAACCCGGCCTTCGAGTACCCAGTCCTGGCCGCATTGATCGAGCTCGACGAGGGTGTCCGGGTGCTGTCGAACCTGGTCGAGGTTGAGCCATCCGACATCACTGTGGGCATGCCGGTGACCGTCGACTTCCGTCCGACGCGCCATGACGGCGCGGTACCCGTCTTCAAGCCCAAGGCGAAGGCCGATGGATAGTCGACTCCGCGACGCGACAGCGATCGTCGGCATGGGCCAGACGGAGTTCTCGAAGGCGGCCGGTCGCAGCGAGACCCAGCTGGCCGCCGAGGCGATCGTGACCGCGCTCGCTGATGCGGGACTCACGACCGCCGACGTGGACGGGCTGGTCAGCTACACGATCGATCCGGTGGAAGAAACCGAGCTCGTCCGCACTCTTGGCATCCCCGAGATCAGTTTCTCCAGTCGGGTGCCGTACGGGGGCGGCGGCTCCCAAGGCGTGCTCCTCCACGCGGCCGCGGCGGTGGCGGCGGGCATCGCCGAAGTTGTCGTGGTCTACCGAGCCATTAAGGCCAGGTCGGGCGAGCGTTTCGGTCGGGCAGCGGTCGGGGGTAGAGGGACATCGTCACATTCGGGCTCGACGGCGATGCAATGGTGCACCCCGTACGGCGTCCTCACACCCGCGTCGTGGATGTCACTCAATTCCGTTCGTTACATGCACGCGTACGGCGTGTCGAGCGAGGATTTCGGTCGTGCCGTCGTGCAGTTCCGGGACTATGCGGCAAGCAATCCGAATGCCCACTTCTACAAGAAACCGATCACGCTGGACGACCATCAGGGGTCGCGGTGGATCGCCGAGCCAGCCATCAGGCTTTTCGATTGCTGTCAGGAAACCGATGGCTCTGTTGCGCTGGTGATCACATCGGCCGAGCGTGCGTTCGGAAGCGACCGTCCCGTGCTGATCGGAGCGGTCGCGAACGCTGCCCTCTTTGAGGAAGAGATCGCAAGCAACCACTACGCGAAGGACATTGCGGTCATGGAGGGGTGCGCGGCGATGGCCGAGAAGCTGTTCAAAGGGTGCGGATTCAAGCGATCCGACATTGACGTGGCGATGATCTATGACGCATTCACCCCGATGTTTTTGATGCAACTCGAGGGTCTCGGGTTCTGCGGCCCGGGGGAGGCGAAGGACTTCATTGCTGACGGGAACATAGGATTGCAAGGCGCTCTTCCCTGCAACACCAACGGCGGCTTGATCGGCGAAGGCTACATCCACGGACTGAACTTGACCGCCGAAGCCGTGAGGCAACTTCGTGGCACGTCGCCGAATCAACTTGTCGATCCAGAGATTGCGCTGGTCTGTGCCAGTCGGACCGGTCTGATTCTTAGGCGCCCCTGAACATATGCCTCCTCCAGCGCCCGTCCTGCCGAGCGGTCCTGAGGCGGACCCAGCGGACAAGCGTCTGCGCGAGCTCCTCGCGCCCAATCGCTGCGCCGTTCTGGTCCAGGAACTCCAAGAAGGGGTGGTGGGCCCGACCTCCCGGCTCGGCGCATTGGCCGAAGTGGTCCACGAGTCCTCCGTCGTCCCCAACGCGGCGAAGGTACTTGGGAGTGCGCGTCGGGGTGGGGTTCCTGTGATTCATTGCACCGCCGAGAGTCTGCCGCAAGGTTTTGGACGCAATGTGAATGCTCGACTGTTCGCCGCGGCGCGCAAGCGTGGCATGGACAATGGGCCTGGTTCCGACTCAGTCCGGCCGATCAGCGATCTGGGCCCGTTCGAGACCGATATCGTGCTGCCTCGCTTCCACGGCCTGAGTCCGCTCACCGGATCTTCGCTGGATTCAGTACTGCGGAACAGTGGTGTGCGTGCTCTCGTTGTGATGGGTGTCTCCCTGAATGTTGCGATTCCGAACCTTGTGTTCGACGCGGTAAATCGGTCGTATCAAGTGGTTCTGGTGTCAGATGCCGTTGCTGGAGTCCCACCGGAGTACGGGGCCCAGATGATTGAGCACACCCTGTCTCTTGTCTCCACGATCGCCTCAAGCGAGGAGATTGTCGATGTCTGGGCGTGAGCTGCCATGCACGGGGTCAGCACGTCGTGGCCCCGGCCCTCCATGGGATGTGAACGTCGCCCCGTGAGCGGCCACTTTCGACCTTCTTCTGGGTCGGGTCGCTGATGGCCGCCGATCTCGCTGCCCTCGTGGATGACCTCGTCGCCGAGACTGCCGTTCTTCAGTTTGCGCTGGACGGACTTCGGCCCGAGCAGTGGTCCTTGGCCACCCCGGCCGCCGGCTGGAGCGTGGGCGACCATGTCAGCCACCTTGCGTACTTCGACGGCACGACGTTGCAGTCGCTCACTGATCCGGAGCGGTTTCGTCTGGACGCCGCGGCCCTCAGAGCCAGTGGCGACGATTTCTCAGATCGCATCGCGGCCGAGTATCGAAGCCTGCCGAGCGAGACGCTCCTCGCGTGGTTCCAGACCGTTCGCACCGCGCTGGTGTTCGGCTACCGCGCGGTCGATCCAGGACGCCGACTTCCTTGGTACGGGCCGGACATGACTCCAGCGTCGTCCGTCACGGCCCGACTTATGGAGACGTGGGCTCATGGTCAGGACATCGTCGACGCGCTGGGTACGAGGCTTGTCGCCACAAGTCGGTTGCGTCACGTCGCCGACCTAGGTATTCGTGCAATGCCTTACAGCTATGCCATCAACGACCTGCCGCCTCCCACCGACGCGATCATGGTCGAGCTCACCGCGCCGGATGGGGCTGCTTGGAGTTGGGGTTCGGCGGACGCCGCCAACCGCGTCGAGGGCAACGCGTTGGATTTCTGCCGTGTGGTCACGCAACGCAGGCACCCCGACGACACGAGTCTGGTCGTGACCGGTCCTGTCGCTCAACAGTGGATCTCCATCGCGCAGGCTTTCGCCGGGCCGGCGGGATCCGGCCGAGCTCGGGCCGTGCCTGCCGGGACGGCCGCTGAGGTGGCCCGTTCGTTGCACGACACGTATCTGGGCACGGGTTCCACCAATGGAAGCGTGCCGGCACGAAGCAAGGAGGAGCAATGACAGTTCTCGATGCCCGCGAGGGTCCGGTAAGCGATGAGCGCCTGATCTCAGCCGACAGCCATGTCGCCATCACCCACGACCAGGTACGGGCTCATCTCGCGCGGGCCTTTCACTCTGACTACGACGAGGCCGTTGCCGCCTTCACCAAGCGGATGTCGAGCGGCACCGCGGCAGCAAATCAAGCCGGCATGACCATGAAGCGAAATGACAGCAACGCGCATATAGGGGCCAATGCCGTCTTCAAGCGGCCGGGTTATCGGGATCCACGTGAACGGCTCACGGACATGGACCACGATGGTGTCGAGGTCGAGGTGCTGTACTCGGAGGTCAGCGCTTTCCGGTATATCCCGGACTTGAAGACGGGCGCCGGCGAAGCCACGCGCGCCTTCAACGACGCGTTGGACGAGTTTGCGTCCGCGGATCGTGCGCGGCTCTGCGTGTCCTACCAGATACCGATCCACGACATCGATTTCGCTGTTGCCGAAGTGCAGCGCACCGCGGAGCGAGGTGGGAAGTCGCTCCAGCTGCCCGTTTTCCCGCCCGAGTTCGGACTGCCCGACTACTACGACGAGCGATACGTCCGGCTCTTTTCGGCCATTGAGGAGACCGGTCTGCCGGTCTGCTGCCATATCGGCCTCAACACGAGTCTGGACGACCTCAGCCGACGAGACCCAACGCCCCAGAAGGGCGTGATGGTGGCAATGACCCCGCTCACGACCGGGGAGGCGTTCGGGATGTGGATTCTGACCGGCGTCCTGGCTCGCCACCCCCGACTCAAGCTCGTGTTCGTCGAGCCGGGATTGGCCTGGGTCGCCTGGTGGCTGCACGTGGTCGATGACATGGTTCTCCGGCAAGGGTACGAGTTCCCGGGGTTGATCGAGCTGCCCAGTGTCTATTTCCACCAGAACGTGCATCTGACGTTCATAGAGGAAGACTTTTCGCTCGAGCTCTTGCGCGACCGGATCGGCGTCGAGAACATCATGTGGTCGTCTGACTATCCACATCCGGTCACCTCCTGGCCGAACTCTCGGCACGTGGTAGAGAAGCAATTCCACTCGATTCCACCGGGCGAGCGCGAACTGATTCTCTCCGGAAACGCCAAACGTGTCTGGAACCTGTCCGACTAGACCCAAGAGGGAGACATGGCATGAATGCTCAAGCGTCGGTAGCAGCGCTGAGCAATGGCAGATGGTCAACGGAGAGTTGGAAGCGGCCAGCAGCCCGCTCCGCGGAGCGTCGTTGAGCGTGGCGCAGGTGAATTCGGAGCCTGTACTTCGAACGCGATCCGACGCAGAGATGCTGGCCGTACGCCGGTCCAGCGTCACCGTGGACGTGAGCGCCGTCGCGCCCGCAGGCTGCAAACGGATCGCGGCGGATCTCTTCGTGCCCCAGATCGTTCTCCCCGCACCCCTCCTGTGGGTGTGTATTCCTGGCGGTGGCATGAATCGCCGGTACTTCGACCTCGACGTGGCAGGCCAGAATGGTGCCTTCAGCATGGCCCGTCATCTTGCGGCGGGCGGCGATCTCGTAGTCGCCGTCGATCCTCCGGGCGTGGGGGGGAGCGATAGACCTGATGACGGGTACACCCTTACGCCCCGCGTGGTCGCTGAAGTCTTGGTGGCAGCCATTGACTGGCTCCGAGCGGAACTCGGAAGCAACGGCTTGGCTGCTGCGGGAGTGTCGGGTGTCGTGCCGCGGGCCACGGTCGGGCTCGGGCACTCTGCCGGAGCCCTACTTGTCGCCTTCCAGCAGGCGTACCACCAGTCATACGACGTCGTCGCGCTGCTCGGCTTCTCTGCGTCCGGACTTCCGGGTGTCCTGAACGAAGACGAGCTTCGCTACGTCGGCCGCCCCGAGCAGTTTTCGGAGGAGGTAGAGCATCTCACTCGGGCGCGGTTTGGCGATCCTCTCCCCGAGTGGTCGAGCGGCACCACCAGTGGGCTCGACCCCAACGCCGTTGCCGCGGAGGTTGATACGGCGTTGGCGGCGGCGAGCTCTCGACTTTTGGCTCTGGTTGGTATGACCGCAATCGTCCCAGGGTCAGTACAGCTCGAGCTCGACCAACTTCGCGCCCCCATCTTTGCGGCCCTCGGTGAACATGATCTCGGCGGCACGCTGGATGTCCTGCCGAGGCAGCTCCCGGCCTGCGGCGATCTGACACTTTTCTTACTGGAGGGCTCCGGCCACAACCACAACGTGGCGGTGAAACGCCGACTCCTCTGGGAACGTGTTGCACGTTGGGCGGCATCCGTGACTTCCTGACGAGTCTTGCGGAACTCGCACGGCTATGCGTTCCACCCCACGCTCGACGTTGCGATGCTTCGTGCCATAGTGAGTACTATGGCACGAAGGCATCCACTCTGGTTGGAGGGTGGAGCCGGCGAGGATCGCTGCATACGGCGATCCAGGTCCATGCCAAGGTGGAGGACAGCAGTGACGCATTCGAGCCTGATCTACGACCCGTCTTCTTACGAGCTCCAGGAGAATCCGTTCCCCATCTACCGGAGGATGCAGGACGAGGCCCCGGTCTACCGGAACGCCAAAATGGGCTTCTGGGCTCTCACTCGATTCGACGACGTGGTGGCAGGCCTGGCTGACTGGTCTAATTTCAGTTCAGCCCGCGGCACCCTGATCGAACAGATCCAGGGTGACGGCACACCGCCGGACATGATGATCTTCAACGATCCACCTCGGCACGAACAACTCCGCCGCCTCATTGGGCGCGCCTTTACACCGCGCCGCATTGCGAAACTCGACCTCACCATCCGCAGGATGTGCGAGACGTGGCTTGACCAGATGCGCGACGCGGGCGGGGGAGAGGTCGTCGCCGAATTGGCGGGACGGCTGCCCATGGCCGTGATCGCCGCGCTGCTGGGTGCTCCAGCCGAGGACAACCCCCGTCTCAAGGATCTTTCGGACAGGCTCCTCCACCGTGAGGACGGGTCGATGACGATGCCTGAAGACGGCATCGCCGCCGGGGCAGAGTTGTGGGTCTACTTCAGTGAGCTGATTGCCCGTCGCCGTGTCGATCCCGCAGACGATCTCGTCTCGGCTCTGATCCAGGCGGAGGTACCCACTGAGGATGGCGAATCGCAACGACTCACCGAGGAAGAAATGGTCAACTTCTGTCTCCTGCTCGGTGTCGCCGGCAATGAGACGACGGCCAAGCTGATCGCGACGGGGGTCGTGACGCTCGACGAGTTCCCGGATGAGCGGGCACGGCTCGCTGCAGATCCCAGTCTGTGGCCGAAAGCGGTCGAGGAGCTGCTTCGATTTGATCCCCCCTCCCACTATCAGGGCAGAGTCACGACAGCGCCCATCCAGCGCCATGCCGAGGAGATACCAGAGGGCTCAATCGTCCTCCTCATCAACGGGGCGGCCAACCGCGACCCACGTGTCTTTCCCGATCCGGACCGCTACATCGCCGATCGTCCGATCGAACGGCACGTGGCCTTTGGCCATAGCATTCACTTCTGCTTGGGTGCACCGCTTGCCCGACTTGAGACGAGGATTGCGTTGGAGGAATTCGTCAAGCGGTTCCCGCACTACGAGATCGATCGAGCCGGGATCGAACGATTCCACTCGACCAACGTGCGTGGCCTGTCCAAGGTGCCGTTCGCCGCATAGCATCGTTGCCTCACGTGGGTGCGCTGTGACCACAGCTCGATCCTCGGCATCCCGAGCGATGGCGTGTCACCCTGAGGGTGCGGATCCCTCTTGTACGAAGAAGCTGCTACAGCCCGTAGACCCGAGCTGCGTTCCCAGCCACGATCAGATCTCGCTCGTGGATGGGGATGCCTTCGAAATTCTTCTCGACGACACCCTGTGAGTTCGGCCACGAGGTGGCCGGGTGCGGAAAATCAGTGGACCACATGATCCGGTCGACGCCGAGCTCGTGCCGATGCTCGAGGCCCCGCGCGTCATCGACAAATGTCATGTACATCTGCCGGTGGAAGTAGCTGCTCGGCTTATCGTCCAGCTCAGGAAAATCGTAAGGGCCCTCAGCCATATGGTCCAACACGTGCAGGTAATGCGGTATCCAGCCGAGACTTGGTTCGACCAGGACGATCTTGAGATCGGGGAACCGGGCGAGGACTCCCGGCAGAATCCAGAAGGCAATGGTCTCGGCAAGTCGCATGGCGGGTTGGGATGTGAAGATTGCCTTCTGCGGCGTGGGATCGCGACGGAACAGGTCCCACAGCGACGCGACCAGCCCCAAATGTTGACTGACCGACATCTCCGATGCGGAGATCGCTGACCAGACTGGATCGTACCCGGCGTCGTGATACTCGGGCAGACCCACTTCGCTCGGGAAGGTCGGAATGTGGATTGCCTTCGCCCCTTCCGCAGCGAGTCCCTCGATCTGCTTCACGGCGAACTCAATGTCCATCAGCGGCACTTGATACGCCGGCACCAGCCGTGCCGGATCAGCAGAGGCGAAATTGAGCATGAAGCGATTGAAGGCCTCCGAGGCCTCTCGCCAGCCGTCCTTCATGTGGGGGTAGTGCCGGAAGGCGCTGACCTCGCTGTAGAGAATCTCCGCGTCCACCCCGTCACGATCCATAGCCTTGAGCCGCTGAGCGGGGTCGTAGTAGCCGGGATCCGTAAACGCTTCGTGACTGAAGCCGGCCACCATCACCGAGCGGTCCACGCCGCCCATCTCCCTCTGTTGCTGCTCCTCTTCGGCTGCGACTGCGCCGTCCCAGTCGGGGTGGTATTTCGTCGGAATGAGCTCCCTGAGCTGTTCGGGCGTCACCCTGACATGAGAGTCAACGGAGATCAGTCGGGTCGTCATGTGCTCTCCCTTAGACGGGGGACTCTTTAGGCGCCGCCGCGACACGCCCGGCACTTCGAGTTCTCAACATAGTAACTACAATGTTGAAGCTAACATAGGACACTCGGCCCTACAAGGGGACACCTAAAGTTGCCAGCGTGACTATCAAGCCAGAGCGGACCAAAGCCGACCGCGCTCAGCGCCGCGAGCAGACCGCCGGGGGAGACCTCGATACTCGTGAACGAGTGATCAAGGCGGCGGTGGAATGCATCATTGAATTGGGCTTCTACAGAGGGTCCAGCACCAATGAAATCGCTCGAAGGGCGGGGGTTACCTGGGGAGTGATCCAATGGTATTTCGGCAATCGAGAAGGTTTGATGCTCGCGGTCCTCGAGGACGGAGCGAGCCACATGGTCGAGACCGTGAAGGATGCGCACATAGAGGGAGAGACCGTCGCTGAGCGGATGTCACAGCTGGTCGACGTGTTCTTGACGCACTATGGCAGGCCTGCCTATTTGGCCAGCCTTCAGGTCATGCTCAACATGGACCACGACCCCCGCACCAGTGCTGGCGTCCGCAAGACGATGAGGGAGGTTGCGGAACGTTCTCATACTCCCGTGCGACGACTGCTGCGAGAAGCTCTCGGACCGGCAGCGAACAAGCCTGATCTCGCGACGAGCAATTTTCTCGTGATTCGTGGCTTCGCCTTCAGCCAGCAACTACTGGACTCCATGGCCTATGACACCGTGGCGCCGAAGCAAGATCGCGGCCAGCGGCATCGGCGACTGCTCACCGAGATCCTGACGCCCTACGTGGAGATCGCGGAGGCAGCGGATTCATGAGGTCGGCCTACGGACTCTGTTGCCGAAAAGAGGAACACATTCTTTCGCATGGGTGCGGGGGATCCTTCGGGACCGAGGAAGCGAAACGAGCGGATCGATGGGCTCAGCGGGCAACAGCGGCCTAAACTCGCTTTTCCATGAGAATCCGTGATGGCTTACCATTCTCAAAGTTGACAATGAGGATTGAGAAAGAGAATGAAGACAGGCAACGACACCATTGACAGGGCCAACGGTCATTACACGATCGTTACGGCCGACAGCCATGCTGGTGGCAGCCACGCGGCCTACCGGGAGTACCTCGATCCCAAATACCTTGAGGAATTCGACGCCTGGCGGGCCAAATACAAGAACCCGTTCAAGGATCTCGGCGACACGCGAAGGCTCCGGAACTGGGACACAGAGATGCGTAACAGCCAGCAGGAGGCGGACGGCATCGTTGGAGAGGTGATCTTTCCGAACACGATCCCGCCTTTCTTCCCGAGCTTTGTTCTCTTCGCTCCGCCACCCGAGCCCGAAAACTACGAGCGTCGCCTCGCCGGGATCCGAGCCCATAACCGGTGGCTCGTTGATTTCTGTAATGAGTTTCCCGAGCGCCGGGCGGGCATCGGTCAGATCTTCCTCAATGACATCGACGACGCGATTGCCGACGTGCGGTGGATCAAGGAGCATGGCCTCCGCGGCGGCCTGTTGCTGCCCAATATCCCTCCGGATGTCAAGTGGGTACGGCCGCTCTACGATCCGGCCTACGACCGGCTTTGGGAGGTGATCCAGGACCTCGAGATGCCCATCAACATCCACGGAGGTACCGGGGCGCCTGACTACGGCAACTACCCCTTCGCCATGCTCTTCTACATCAACGAGGTGGGTTTCTATTCGCAGCGACCCTTCGTGCAGTTCGTGTTGGGAGGGGTGTTTGAACGGTTCCCTCGCCTGAAGTTCGTCATTACCGAGACCCAGTGTTCCTGGGTCCCAAGACTGCTCAGCGACCTGGATGCCACCATCGACCGGATCCGCAAGACCGGTCAAACGGGGGAGATCCGCTATGGCGATGAGCACAGGCTCGACCATCTAGCCAGCGAGTACTTCGCCCAGAACGTATGGATGGGGGTGAGCCAACCTCGGCCCGCAGACGTTGCGGTGCGAGCGCTAATCGGCGCAGACCGGTTCATGTGGGGCAGCGACTATCCCCATGACGAAGGAACGTACCCCTTCACCCGCGAAACGCTGCGCCAGGTGATGCGGGAGATCGAGCCCGACGAGAAGCAGCGGATCCTCGCCGAGAACTGCGCAAAGTTGTATGACTTCGATCTGCCTAAGCTCGCACCGCTGGCGGCCAAGTTCGGTCCGACCGTCGACGAACTGAACGAACCTCTGGGAGAGCTGCCGGAAAACGCGAACGACGCGCTCCTCAAGTCGCAAACCAGGTAGTCCGCACCATCTTTCGGTGCGCGTCCAGTCTTAGGGTGTCTGTGATCGGTGAGGTGAATACTCGGACACGATGGTGGGAAGGTGGCCGATGGTCCTACGTGCTCTCGGAGCGGCCGGCCGGACCTCCTTGGCCTTCTTGATTGTCTGACGATCTCAGGCGACGACTCCGGCGATACGGAGTTCTTCGATTCGATCACCGAGGCCGAGCTCGGTCAGCACTTCGTCAGTGTGCTGGCCAAGGTCTGGGGCGAGGCCAGCGAGTGCGGCCGGAGTGCCGTGGAAGTTGGTGGGGTGGCGAGGCAGACGAGCCGGGCCGACGGTTGGATGCTCGAACTCGGTGAACATTCCGATCGCCTGGGCGTGGGGGTCATTCACGATCTCAGCGGGAGAGAGCACCATTGCGAAAGCCACGCGTTCGCGCTCGAAGCGTGCGGTGGCCTCCGCTTGGGTGAGGTTGGCGGCCCTGGCGTAGCACATGTCGAGGACGGGTTCGAGCACGTCGCGGTTCATTCGTCGCTGAGCCACCGTGGCGATGCGCGGGTCGTCGAACCCTTCAACGTCCAAGGCCTTGCACATTCCAGCAAAGTCGGCATCGGTGGTGGGCACGACGATGCCCCATCCGTCGTGGAAGCGCATGGGCTTGAAGCCGGCATTGAAGCTTGAGTTCATCGATCCATCGGACTCGAGCAATACTTCGTTGCCGGCGGACTCGGCCCATAGGAACGACACACATGCGTCTGCCATACCCATTTCGAGGTGTTGCCCGCCATGGCCTGTGGCCCGCGCGTACAAGGCTGCGGTGATGGCCTGGCTCGCGTACAGGGCGCTGACCTTGTCGGCCGCATTCTGGTGTAGGAAGGCGGGACCGCTGTTGGGATCGGCCTGGTTGGCGGCGAATCCGGCGTACGCCTGGATAGACGTGTCGTAGGCGCTGCGGTGACTGTAAGGGCCCTCAGGTCCATAGCCCGAGACAGAGCAGTAGACGACCTCGGGATTCAAGTTCCGGACCGCCTCGTAGCCCACGCCGAGCCGGTCGATGACCCCGGGTCGGAAGTTCTGAACGATCACATCCGCCTCGGCCGCGAGCGCCGTCACGATCTTTCGGCCCTCTTCGGTAGCGAGGTCGACCGCGATGCACCGTTTCCCCCGATTGCACGCCAGGTAGAAAGCGCTCATGCCGTTTACCGACACTCCGATCCAGCGTGCGATGTCGCCGATCCCGGGCCGTTCCACCTTGACGACCTCGGCCCCCTGGTCGGCCAACAGCGCGACGGCATAGGGACCAGTCAGAGCGATCGAGAGGTCGAGTACCTTCACCCCAGCGAGCGGCCCGGTCGAAGTGCTGGGGGAACCGGCGGCTGTACTTCGAGACATGTCCTTCATCCCCTAGTGGTGAATGCCCGGCTGAGACCACTGGACTTTACAAGGTGCAGAGAGTGTAAGGTCCACCTTCGTGTCCGGCGACAGCGCAACAAAGATCGCTCCGAGCTGGGCAGGACGACCGCCGGCGGACGACGCGGAAGCGACGCAGCGGATCCGTGACGCCGCTCGCCGGTGCATCGACCGCAACGGAGTCAACGTGCGGATCGCCGAGGTTGCCCGCGAGCTCGGCGTGAGCCGCCCGACCATCTATCGCCACTACGCGAGCGGCCACGCCGTGCTCCTGGCGGTGGCGCTGGAGTCGATCGAACCGCTCCGGGCTCGTGTCGCTTCCATGGGCGTCGATCTCCGTGCCACACCCGCTGAGGTGGCGGCGGAGGTTGGCTGCCTGCTTTTCGAGTGGCTCTCCCGGGACTCCCAGCTCCGGCAGCTGACGAGGTTCGGTGCCGGCGGAGCCACCGATGACGTGACGAGCAGCGCGGCGCTCGTGCTCACCCGCGGGTTGATCGAGCGAGCCGGGGCGTCGTTCGACGTGCCTACCTGCGCGGACCACCTCGACGAGATTGCCGAGCTCGTCACGCGGTTGGTCCATTCGATCCTCGAACGGCCCGCACTTTCCGCCAATCGAACGGGCGAGCAGCGCGAAACCCTTCGCCGATGGATCAGGGCCGCCGTTGGCGGGATCCTCACGGCGTCTGCCGAATCTGCGAGAGACCGGGACTGGGCGCAGCCGGCGATCCGATATGCGAACGGAGGAGTGCTGGGGCAATGAGACGACGGCACATGGAACGACGACGTCAAGGGAGGAGGTAGCCGTGGTCAGGTTCGAGGAAAGCAGCATCACGTTTCCGTACAAGCGGTCGCTTGGACCGGTGATCGGGGCGTTCATGACGGCGCTCACCGAGAAGAAAATCCTCGGGATCCGCAACGGTGACAGCGTGCTGGTACCGCCGATGGAGTGGGATCCGGCGACCGGAGCGGAACTGCCCCGCGAGCTGATCGAAGTCGGCCCTGCGGGCACTGTTCAGTCGTGGACCTGGGTGCCTGATCCCACGGAGCAGCACCCGCTCGACCGACCGTTCGCCTTCGCGTTCATCCGGCTGGACGGGGCATCGACGCCGCTCCTCCACGCCGTCGATGCTGGCTCGCCGAGCGCCATGGCCGACGGTATGAGGGTGGCACCACAGTGGAAGGGTCAGCGGATTGGCCACATCACTGACATCGCCTGCTTCGTGGCGGGCGAGGACTCCGAAGTCAACGGCAATGATTCGGGGCCGGCCGCCGAGCCGGTGGAGATGATGGACTACCTCGTATCCATCACCTACCGAAACCCGGTGCCTGCGACGAGCGATCTCGTGGTCGACGCTTCTCGGCAGCACCGCCTCGTCGGATTTCGCTGTCCCGAGTGCGGAAGGACATATTCCGGCGGCCGCGGCGTGTGCCCCATCGACTCGCTCGAACTCGACGAAGAGCACCTGGTCGATCTGCCGCCTACCGGCACGATCACGAATTTCGTGATCATCACGCCGGTGCAGTATCCGGGCCAGACCGAGACCGAGCCGTTCGCTCGGGTATTTGTTCTGCTCGACGGCACCGACGTGGTGCTCAGCTACCAGCCCGTGGTGGAGCTACCTGTCGACGACGTGGCGGTCGGAGTTCGGGTGAGCGCAGTGTGGGCATCCGCAGCGGAGGAGACGGAGGGCAACGCATACGGGAGTCTGGTCGGCTGGATCCCGAACGGCGAGCCCGACGTAGACGACCCCGATCTCGTGAACAGGATCTTCTGACATGGCGACCTCGACCGACATAGCGGTGGTGGGGTGGGCGCACACCCCAATGGTCCGCCACACCGAACTGAGTGAGACCCAGCTGTTGGTCCGCGCGATCACCGATGCACTTGGGCCTCTTGGGCTGACCCGGTCCGACGTCGATTTCACCTGCCTCGGCTCGTGCGACTACATCACCGGCCAGGCCTTCTCATTCGTGGGGAATCTCGATGCCATCGGTGCGTGGCCCCCGAAGCGGGACTCCCACGTGGAGATGGACGGGGCTTGGGCGCTGTACGAGGCCTGGCTGCGTCTGCACGAGGGTGATATCGACATCGCCGTCGTGACCGGATCTGGCCGTTCCTCGACCGGCAACCCCGCCCTGATCTACCCGATGGAGATGGACCCGTTCTATCTGGCACCAATCGGTGCTGACCCGGTCACGTTCGCGGCGCTACAGGCCCGCGCTGTCATCGCCGCTGGCATCGCCGACGAGCGCTCGATGGCCGAAGTGGCGGTCCGTTCCCGCGGAAAGGGGACGGTCGACGAACTGCTGTCAGGCGACTACGTACGCGAACCCCTAAGGCGTCACGACCTGCCGCCGATTACCGACGGCGCCGCCGCCATGGTTCTGGTCCGAGGTGACCGTGCCCGCCAGCTCGTCGAGCGGCCGGCCTACATCACCGGTTTCGACCACCGCACCGAGTGCCACAATCCGTCGTTCCGGGCCCTGGACGACTCGCCGTCGACCCGCATCGCGGCGGCTGCGGCCGGACTCGGCGACAAGCCGGTGGAGATGGCCGAATTGCAGGCCGCCTTCACGCACGAGGAGTTGCTCCTGCGCTCGGTGCTTGGTCTCGGTGAGAACGTCACCGTCAATGCGTCTGGAGGCGCGCTCAAGGCCAATCCAATCATGGCCACGGGGCTCAGCCGTATCGGTTACGCCGCAGAGCACATTTTCGGTGGTGGTGGCCGGTCGCTGGCGCACGCCACCAGCGGCCCGTGCCTACAACAGAACCTCATCTGCATCTTGGAGGGACGGTCATGATTCCCGTAGCTGTCGTCGGGGTCGGTCAGACCCATCACAAGACCCGCCGCCGCGACGTGTCCGTGGGCGGACTGGTGCGCGAGGCCGTCTCCCGTGCGCTCGAGGATGCACAGATGACGATGGACGACATAGACGCCGTCGTTCTCGGCAAAGCCCCGGACTTGTTCGAAGGCATCATGAAGCCCGAGCTCTACCTTTCCGACGCTCTCGGAGCGGTCGGCAAGCCGATGTTTCGGGTGCACACCGCCGGCTCGGTGGGTGGGACGACCGGCATCGTTGCCGCGTCGCACGTGCAGGCCGGCAAGCACAAGCGGGTGCTGGCCGTCGCTTTCGAGAAGCAGTCAGAGGGCAATGCCCAGTTCGCACTGGGCTCTGGCAAGGGAGCCTCGCTGGGCGCAGGCGGTGCGTTCGCCCCGTTCATCCACGCGTACATCCACCGCTCGCGTGCTCCCGAACACATCGGCTGGAAGGTCGCAGTCAAGGACCGACAGAATGCCCTCAAGAATCCTTACGCCCACTTGAAGATCGAGGACATCTCCATCGAGAAGGTGCGCAATAGCCCCATGATGTGGGAGCCGATCCGGTTCCTCGAGTCCTGCCCTTCTTCCGACGGCGCCTGCGCCGTGATCATCACCGACGAAGTAGGCGCGCGAGGCCGCAATCCCGCCTGGATACTGGGCGCCTCATCGCGCTCCGAGCCGCCGGCATTCCCCGGTCGAGACCCTGTGCGGCCCGAGGCCTGTTTGCAATGTGCCAAGGACGTCTACGCCCAGGCTGGCATCACCCGTCCGAGCGAACAGCTCGATATGGCCGAACTCTACGTGCCGTTCTCCTGGCACGAACCAATATGGCTCGAGGCGCACTTCATCGCCGATGAGGGCGACGGCTGGAAGATGACTGATGCTGGTGACACCGAGATCGCAGGTTCCTTTCCCGTCAACTGCTCCGGCGGTGTGCTCTCGTCCAACCCGATTGGTGCCTCCGGTCTGCTCCGCTTCGCCGAAGCGGCCAACCAGGTGCGCGGGGTGGCTGGAGAGCACCAGGTCGATGGGGCCAAGACGGCGCTCGCCATGGCCTATGGCGCCAACTCGCAGTACTTCAGCATGTGGGTGGTGGCCAACAGCCTGCAGCCGTTCGGCTGAGGAGCCGCTCCCGATACCGTGCAGCACCGAGTGGAGCCGGCTTCGCGTGCTCACCCTCGATCACGCCGGGAGAGCATCTCCACATTGCCGGGCCGGCTCCGAGTACTCGCGCCGACGTTGATATAGACCGTTCCGATATCGAGACGAGCTGAGGGGATCCACATGGACGCCAACGAGGTGGCAAGTTTCCAGTTCACCGGCCAGGACATCCCATGGTTGTTGGCGAAGTGGGCCGACGCCCAGCCCGACACTCCGCTGCTGATTTGGGAGCCGAAGGAGGGCGAGGGCGCCCGATGGACTTATGGCGAATTCCTGGTCGCCACGCGCCGCCTGGCCGCCGGCCTCGCGGCCAAGGGCATCACCAAGGGCGACAAAGTCGTCATCCACTGCGACAACAGTCCCGAGATGGTGTTGGCCTGGTACGCCTGCGCGTTGATCGGCGCAGTGGGGGTGACGACGAACACGCGCAGCGTCGCTGCTGAGATGAGCTACTTCGTCCAGCAGACCGACGCGGTCGCTGCAATCACTCAGCCGCAGTACGCGGCGATGGTCGCTCGTTCGGGTCCCGAATTGCGGTGGGTGGTGGTCACCGAGGACAACAGTGGCACCCCGGCTAGCGCCGAGCAGGTCGCCCACGGTTTTGAGCACTTCGATGTCCTCTACGGTGACGAAGCCGACTGCCCGCAGCGCTCCCCGGATCCGATGGCGCCCGCAGGCATCGTGTTCACCTCGGGTACCACCTCGCGCCCCAAGGCGGTTGTGCACACCCATGCCAACGCCTTGTGGGCAGCGCGAGTCGGACCGACCAACATCTCGATGCATCCGGGAGGGGTGTATCTAGTGTTCCTGCCGTTCTTCCACGTGAATGCCCAGAGCTGGTCGATGTGGACCACGGTGCTCGGTGCCGGCGGCACGATCGTGCTCCAGCCGAAATTCTCGTCGAGCCGATTCTGGGCGGTCATCGCCAAGCACGACGTGACCCACATCTCGCTGTTGCCGATCGTGTACACCACCATCGCTGGTCAGACGATCCCACCCAACAAACTGGAAGTCGGCGTCTTCGGAGCCATTGCCCCGCCCATCGAGCAACTGCTGGGCGGTGTCAGGGTGGTGCCGGCATTCGGTATGACCGAGACCGTCATCCACGCGACAACGGCCGCGCCGTACCAGCCCATTCCTCCGGGCTCCATGGGAACTCCAACCCCCGGCTATGAGATGCTCGTGGTCGATCCCGCGACCGACGAGGTCCTCACCGACGGCCGGATCGGTGAGCTGTTGGTACGTGGCACGAGGGGCATCCAGATGTTCCTTGAGTACTACGGCAACCCCGGTGCAACCTCGGAGAGCTTCACTGCAGATGGCTTCTTCAAGACGGGTGACCGTGTTCGGATCGGCGAGGGTGGAGCACTCTTCTACAGCGAGCGGGACAAGGACATGCTCAAGGTCGGTGGCGAGAACGTCTCCGCCAAGGAGATCGAAGACCTCTGCCGCCAGGTCCCTGGCGTGGGCGACGTGGCCGTCGTGGGTCGTTCCCACCCGACTCTCGACGAGGTCCCCGTCGTATTCGTCGTCAAGGGCCCGGGTGCCGCCGCCGACCTCGCGCTCGAGCGCCAAATCATCGAGATTGCCCAGGAGAACTTGGCTGACTTCAAGGTTCCTCGCGCCGTCTATTACGTCGACGATTTCCCGCGGGCCACGCTCGACAAGGTCGCAAAGAACATGCTGCGTGAACAGGCCAACGACCTTCCCGCGCCCTTCTGACGGCGAGCCTGAACCTCAGGGACGAATTGCCCTTCCTGTCAGGGCATTCTCCTAATTTCGGGGCCGAACCCCACTCGCACCCAACTACTGATTGAATGTGTCATTCACGTGAACTCGGGGGTGGCTATGAAGGTGTTGGCGAAGGGCTTCATCGACCTGCGACGGACGGCGCTGCCGCTCGCCACGGCGACCGTCATTCTCGCCGGCATGTTTGTTTCGGTGTCGTCTGCGGCGGCGGGGGCGGCCGAATCGTCCAGTCGCACGCTGGCGTCGAGCGCCCCCACCAACGGTACCTGGCCCGGCGTGGGCAAGATCTGTGAGGCAGGTCCGGGTGGTGCCTCCTCGGTGCGCGGGGTGGGGGACAAGACCATCAACATCGCCGTGTTCAACGATGCCGCCAACACCATCGAGCCGGGTCTGGAGGCGGAGTTCCCCCAGCAGGCCAAGGCCTTCGCGGCATGGTGCAACGCCTCGGGCGGTATCAACGGCCGCAAGATCGTCATCGACAACCGCGACGGGGCCCTCTTCAATGCCGCGCAAGTGACCGAACAGGCCTGCCAGAGCGACTTCATGGCGGTTGGCGGTGGCATGGCCCTCGATCAGCCCGCAGTCCCGGTGCGTGAGCAGTGTGGGCTGGGCCAGATCAGTGGCTACCTCGTGTCCAACGCATCCGAACTCGCCCCCGATCAGGTCAACCCCAGCGGAGGCAACACCAACACCATCACCTCGGGTTGGTTCGGTGCGCTGGCCAAGGCCTACCCCCAGGCGGTTAAGAAGGCGGGTATGGGAGGGGCGAACAATCCCTCCATCCTCGAGGCTGAGCGCAAGGACGAGTATGGCGCCGAGGCTCAGGGCTGGAAGGTGCTCGACTTTCAGGAGCCACCGGTTTCGGTGACCGACTGGGCGCCGTATATCGAAGAGGTCCAGAGCAAGGGCGTCACTGCTCTGTGGCCGTCGCTGGACGACAACATCCTTCCCTATTTCCAGGCGATGACCACCGCCGCCTACCACCCGGCCTTCATCATCCTGGGAGTCCAGTTCTATAACTCCTCGACCACCAAGGGAGTCGCCGAAAGCCCAGCCCTCCCACCGGTGTACGTCGAGACGTCGTGGTGGCCACTCGAGATGGCCTCGCAGAACCCTTCGACAGAGCAACTCGTCAACATCATGCACACCTACGCCAAGGGCGACGCCGTCGACTTCGACGACGAGGAGGGTGCGGAGTCGTGGCTGTTGTGGGCGAAGTCCGCTTCTGCCTGTGGCGCTGACTTGACGGCGTCGTGTGTGCTCAGCCACTCCGCGGCCACGAAGAACTGGGATGCTGGAGGCATTGAGGCACCGGTGGCGCAGTTGACCATGTCCAATAAGAACCCTTATCCCTCACCGTGCTTTGCCCTGCTGAAGGCCGAGCCCAACAAGTTCGTCTACGACAAGGCGATCACAAGGCCCACCCAGTCCATCTGGAATTGCAACCCGAAGAATGTCGTCCATCTAACCCCTCAGCAACAGGCGTCCTTGAGTGGATCTTCGTAAGGGTTGACCGTCGCCCTTTGCCGCCGGCCGAAGCGACACGAAACAACTCCGTCTCGGTAGCTTTGGGAACTTGGGCGTCACTGAGATCATTGTGATTCCAATAGGTCCCACAATCGAACGAGACATGAGCTGAAAGACCGCCGCGGCGTGGTCCAGCCGTACTCACTAGATCGCTCATAAAGTCGGCGCATCGACACGAAATCCGTTGCGGCTGCGGATGGAGTGGCAGATAGCCTTGCATCCGACATGGCGGCGGCCCCCAATGAGATGATCCGATCCAGCGATGGCGTGCGGATCGTCCTACGCGACTTGGGCGGACCAAATGGACCTTCCACGCCTGTATTGCTCTTCTCGCACGCCACCGGCTTTCACGGTCGAGTCTGGGAGCCGTTGGCCCCGTTTCTGACCGGTCAGTTTCGTTGCCTATCGCTCGATCTTCGAGGCCACGGCATGTCCGAGTTGCCGCCGGGGGTCGGGTTGGCGTGGTCTGGCATGGCCGACGACGTTGTGGCCGCCCTGAGCGACGATCGCTTCCCGACGGGAGCCCTCCACGGCGTCGGCCACTCGATGGGCGGTGCTGCACTCGTCCTGGCTGCAGCGCGAAGCCCCGACATATTCCGGTCGCTGTGGTTGTATGAGCCGGTCATCGTCCCCACGGGCGGCTGGCCGCTGCCGGATGGTGACAACCCCATGTCTGAAGGGGCAGCGCGGCGTCGCGACCGTTTCGAATCGCTGGACCAGGCCTACGAGAATTATCGATCGAAGCCACCGCTCGACCAGCTGCATCCCGACGCACTCAGGGCCTATGTCGATGGCGGCTTTTCGTCCGATCCAGACGGTTCGGTCACGTTGCGCTGCCGGCCGTCCATCGAAGCCGAGGTGTTTCGTCAGGCAGCGGCCAGCGGAGCCTGGGGCGCCATTGCGTCGATAGAGATGCCTGTCGCCGTCGTGGCTGGCCGTCCTGACAGAGTCGGGCCGAGAGCGTTCGCTCCGGCCATAGCGGAGGCCCTTCCCAAGGGCGTCCTCGTGGAGTGGCCCGACCTCGGTCATTTCGGACCCCTGCAGGACCCCGCCGCTATGGCCGAAGACATGGCCTGCTGGGTCCGATCCCACAACTAGCAAGGGCTCGGCCTCCCGCTTCATCAAACGCGGTGGGACAGCCGTCGGCGTCGGACGCCGCCCGCCGTCCTCTTTTCGCGGCACGCAGAGCAGGACTCAATGGACTCCCAGTGGGGGCCGGCGAACTGGACGTACTCGTGGCGATCCCTGAAGGGAAGGTCAGTCAACTGCCTCTTTCGATGACTCAGCGCCCACTGCTCTTCCGCCGAACCTCGGCCGACCGAGCCACACTGCGAGCAGGGCGAGCAGCACGGCGAAGGCCGCCAGAATCAGTGCGGCCACCGACTCGCCATTCGTTCCGGATGAGTTCGACACCGTTGCCGTCGCCGCCACCGTCGTCGCGGTCGACGCCTGCGTGGAGGTCCCAGGACTTCCACCAGGTGCAGTGAGGGCGATCGTCGGTGCCGGGTGCGCGGGGTCGGGTACGGCCTTGTCAGGTGCCTCGATCCATGACACCACCGTGCCGTCGCTGTATGTCTGGATCGCCTTGAACACGAGCTCCGATGTGCCCGTCGGGATGCCTTGTGCCAACACGTTGAACTCGCCGAATTGGCTAACGGGAATCGTACTGCCCGACCAGTCGATCTCGCTCACCGTCGAGGTGAAAGTGCCGTCATCGGTCGTCACGGGTTTGGGCAGCGCGGCCTTGACCACGGCGACCTGCCACCCCGACCCGGATTCAGGATTCAACAAGACGATGGGATGGGATAGCGGGAATTGGATCTTGAGTCCGGTCACTGCCGCAGTCGCCGACTCATTGGGGACGCGGAACGTGAGAATGGCGTCATCGGTGCCTTGGGGAAGGGCTGATGGGCTCACCGTGACGTGGGCGCCGGCAACGCCCACATCGAGAGCCATGAAGACCAGCGTGCACACGGCAACCAGTCCGAACTTTCGCATCATCCTGCCAACCCTCCACATCGTTGATACGGCCTACTGCACAGTGTCCACGAAGCTGACGTCGGGCTGGCTGAACTCCGAGACCTGGACCTGCAAGACGATCTGCCACTTCCCCACAATGGGCGGATTGGGGCTATTGGTAAGCACGAATCGCCCGACACCGGTCTTCCGCATGTCGGTCTCAATGGGGCCGACGTTTTGGGAGGGGAGGAGGAGGTAGACCGAGACACTCTCGGCCTTGTCCACCGGCACCCGGTCAGGGCCAGTGAACTGGACCGTCCAGTCGTTGACCAATGCGGCGTTGGGCGTGATGTGCAGGGTCACATGTCCGCCGTCGAAGGACTGCGTCTGAGTGAACGGAACGGGGGGCGGCGTATTGGCCCCGTTGCTCGGCGTCCCGTTGGCCAACACCGCGGTGATGCCCAGAACGGCAACCATGCCAAGCGCCTCCAACCGCACCGTTGAGACCAACCGCTGCCAGCCACGGGCCAGAACGTCGGGATTAGCTGTTTCGGCAGCCGAGAACAGGCCTGGCATGAGGAGAAACCGGTTGTAACCGGCCAGGAAGAGCAAGAGGCCGACCATGGCGATCTTGACCAGCAACAGTTGGCCGTAGCCGGTTTCGAAGAGATTGGCCACGGAGCCGACCTCGGCGATGGCGAGCAACGTCCCCGCGACCAGGATGCCGGCAAAGGAGATCCCCGCCATGGTGGAGAAGCGCCCGACGACTCCGGCCGTGTCCGCTAAGAGCCTGCCGTCCGCTTCGCCACCTCGGGGTCGTTCGGGCACCACGCCGGGGCCACTTGAATCCGCCGGAGGTGCGGGCCGTTCAAGTACGGCAGTCGACGTTCCTGCGCCCACGCGCAGCGTGCTCGTTTCTCGGGCAGCTGCTGCGCCGTCGAGCGCACTCGCTCGTGCAGCGCCGTGCCTCAGGGTCGCCAACTGCCCTGCCAGACGCGCCGCCCGGGTTCGGCTGCGCAGGACGGTGACCAGTCCGACCAGCCCGCCCGCCCACATTGCGACGAAAACCACGTGCACGATGTCCGCTGGGATGCTGAGCCAGCGCTCGGGCGAGATCCACGCGTGACCGAAGAGGACAAATGCGCCTGCAGCCACGAGTAGGCCGTAGAAGGCTGCGAACTGGCGACTCATGGACGCGCGCAGGTGCAGTGATACGAGGCAGACCGCCAACCCCACGAGCTGCGCCGCGCACTGCTCTCCAAACTTGCCGCCGAAGGACTGCGTATCGATGCTCCATCGCGTCAACGACGAGAGCCCGCCACCGGTCAAGACTGACTGCGCCCCGCCGGTCACGAGCATGCCGACGACTCCAACGACGACGGCAGCGTAAATCCAGCGGCGAAGCCGGCGGCGTTCCTCGCCGGACCGGAGAATGAAGGCCAGGAAGAAGGCCAGACCCGATGCGACGAGGACGCCGAGGTACATCAGGAACTGGCCGAAATCGTCGACCCAGTTCGTAATCGAAGTTCGGGGACGCGCCAGTGCATTGATGGCTCCGGCCCTCACGTGCCCGACCAGGAACACGATGCCACCACTGACGACATGGCCGTCGACCGAGGTCACGGTGTAGTCCGACACATAGGCGCCCGATCCCAACGAGGCCGGCAGAGTGGCCGACAGCGTGGCCGGCGTCGGATGTCCTGAAGCGACTTGGACACGCTGACCGGCCGAGTTCAGGACGACCAGGCCCCCGTCATCGGGCTGGACCGGCTGGTCGAAGTTGATCGTGACCGTGTGCGGAATCCGGGCCAGGTGCGCCCCCTGGGCGGGCGACGAGGCAGTGACCGCGGCGTGCGCGGCCGCCGGCGTGGCCCAGCCGACGATGACCAGGCAGCCGAGAATCGTTGCGGCCAGGGGCCGACGCAGCCTTGTCACGGTGGGCTGGACCTTCGCTGCCCGCCGGTCCTGGACGCTGGGCTCAGGACTGGCGGTTGCAGAAGCCGACGGCGTCGGTGAGGTCAGTGTTGCCCGGGCAGTACACGTGCAGGTTGTCATGCGAGAAGACGCCCTGTGGACTCTCCCAACCGGGCACCACCCAGGCGTGGACCATCCACACCGTCTTCTTCATGAAGTCACCGTGGACGTCCGAACACTCCTGTGGCGTCACGTTCTGGTCCGCGGCGAACGGCACGCCGATCTTGCCATTGTTGAACTGGACGCAGACGTTGGAGTGGCGGTGCCAGTGGTCGTTGGGCCCGATGAATCCCGAGGGCGCGGCCTCGTTCAGTGACTCGTACATGACACCGACGACCGGTGCGTTGTTGGCGGTACTGGAGTAGATCCACGAGGCCGGGTATTCAGGGTTCACGGAGCCGTCTGGGTTGATTCCTTTGAAGGCTTCGGCGCTGATCAGCTGGTAGTGCGCCCCGACCCCAGGAGCCATGCCGCCGGCAAGGATCATTCCGGCCGCCTTGGCCGACGCCACGGTGGGATAGCGCTCGGCGGCTTGGAGGGCCTCAGAAAGCTGGGTGGTGAGTACCGTCTGGTCCGTTGCGTCCAACGGCACCCACTTGGCGAGTTCCGACTGCTCGGTGTCGTTGCCGGCCACAATGCTTTGGAACGTCTTCGAGCTTTCGCCGGGGACCTTCACTGTCGAGTTCAGCGCCAACTTGGCGGCGGCCCCACCGGGATCCGCAGCCCGCGCTGCAGCGGAGGGCGCAGTGACGCCGGCGGTTGTGCCGAAGAGGCCCCCGATGGTGAGTCCGGCGATGGCGACAGGGAGCAGCGACCCGAAGACGGAGGTGGCCGACGACCAGGTCTTGCCCAGCTCGGGCCTGATCATCAATGCGACTCCCACGAGTACAGCGATTCCAGAGAGCACCACACCAATGGCGGCGGTGACTCCTGAGACCCCGTGGGGACCCTGAACGACCAGCCAGAAGACGGCGATTGCTGCGCTGGTCGCGGCAGCCGCGCCGAAGAGTCCCCGCGACGGTCGCGTCAGTGCACCCACCGCCAGCGCCACCTCGACGAGTGCGGCCAGAATCCCGACCGTGGCCTGGGTGCCCTTGAGGTGACCCGAGGCCATGGCGAAGAGCAGTACAGCTGAGCCCGCAAGGGCCACCGTCAACAGGATGGGCAGCGGCCGGTTAGTTCCGTCCTGGCGGCCCGGGTGCCCCTCCTGCGTTGCGGGCACGGGCGCTTCGCCGCCCTGTGCAACGAAGACAGCGTCGACGCGTTCTATCAGGTCGGTCATATCCCCTCCAACCCATCACCCCCCGGCCCAGGCGGACCGATTGCGCTCACTACCGTATCTCGGGTTGCACTCGTTGGGTGGAGAGCGGCCTCACCAAGCCCTGGCCTGGGCTCCAGCGGCGCTATGACCGATCCTGAACCTCCGACACTCAGAAGTGTGCAGATCAGGGCCGGTTCTTTGGCACCCGCCCCTTTTGCTTTCCGGATCCCGGCAGCGTCAAGACCTTTCTATGAGCAGCGACGTCCTTGCACCGTTCCGTGCCCGGGACCGCTCCATGGATTTCACATGGTGAATCGGAGATTGCGCGCCGCCCGCTCCCCGAGTTCGGCATCGCCGCGCCAATGGATGGTCCCGAGATCGATCGGTTCCTGTGGGTCGATCCGGCCGCAGGCCAGCTGCATGAACGTGAGCGTGTCCGTCCAGATCTCGACGTCGGGCGCGGGAGCCGCGTCCACCACTCTGGCCCTTCCGTCCACGGCGACGGCAATGTCGCGTTCGACGGGACCGCTCAGATGAAACACGATGCTCTGCCCGTCGGGCAGTCCCACTTTCTTGCCGACGATATAGCCGAGCGAGCCTTCGACTTCGGCCAATGCAAGTTCCGCCCGTGCTCCCGTGTCGTCGGTGGAGCGAGCAAGCGGGGTGCTGATGTCTCGTTCGTGGACCCAGAAATCGAAGATCCGTATTTCCATGAACCGGCCGTAGGTTCCCGGGCCGACGGGTGTCCAGCAGGGCCGTGCGAGATCCGAGGGGCCGAGGTCACCCAAGTCCTGGCGTCGACGAGCAAGCACGTCGCGTACGCACTCCATAAAGGCCGGGGCGTCCAAGCCAGCTACCTCCTTCGCAAAGGCACCGGCGAGGGCAAAAGGTGGAGGCGTCGTCGCTCCGTCGGGAACCCAGGACACAAGGGCGTTTTCGATGCCCACCAGATGTTCGAAGACGCCACGAACAGTCCAATCAGGACAAAGAGACGAGGCTTGCCATTCTGCGGAAGTGAGGTCCGCCCCCAGGGCCTCGAGCGTGTCGAAGGACTCTTCCAACGCTGCCCGGATGGTTGTCGGATCCGTCATGGGGTCTCCTTTTGGATGCTTTCCCAGTCCCGCGCCTCGAGATAAGGCTGAAAGGCAGTTGCGATCGCCTGCAGATCTTCACGTCTCTTGGGGTGCTGAATCTCGTAGAGGTTCGGGAACTCGAGCCAACCCGTAACCAGTTCCCAGAGGCGGAGTGCAGCCGGACCGCTGGGCGGATCGACGAGGACCGGCCCAAACAAAGCATGCGCGTTGTCGAAGACCAACGTGGGCACTCCCCATCCCCCCAGGGAAACGACCCGGTCATGGTCTGCCTTCACGTCGTCACTCGTGGTGGGATCTTCTACCGCTTGCCCCACCAGTGAGGGATCGAGGCCCAACTGGGCCACCAGATGCTCAGCCACCTCGCGGCGATGGGGCTTGTGGCCCTCGACGTGCAGGGCCGTCCCAGCCGCGTGGTACCAGAGATCGACCAATTTCGGTTCGATCCGCCGGAGTAGTGCTGCCACTCGCATCATTGACCACCCATAGGACCATTGGCGCTCCCAGGGGTGTTTCTTGCCCTCAATCCGGTTGATTTCTTCAAGACTGAAAAACCGCCACTGGACTTCTAAGCCGAGCTGGTCGCGCACATCCCGCATCCACAGCGAAGTCTGGAAGGCGTAGGGACACATGATGTCGAAGTGGAAGTCCACCGAGGTGATGCTCATGACACTCGCTCCTCTCTTCATTTGAAATGTACACTCTGTAAATATTGATGGAAAGGTCGGTGCGTCAATGTGACAAAGCGCAGTTATTTGCCGGCAGGCGTCCGACGGTCTCTGATCGTGCAAGCGGCATCACGGCTGATCTCCCGAGACGGGCTGCACGGACTCACGATGGTGGCCGTGGCCAAGGAAGCTGGAGTCAGTCGTCAGCTTGTCTACGACCACTTTCCTGACCTTCCGACGTTGTTCCGGGCTGTCTTCGCGGAGCAGGCACGACAATACGAACTCGGTTTGGAAGACGTGTTCGCTCTCAGTGCGGGCGACACGACCACGATGGCGCGACAGCTCTTCGAGCACGTGCTCGCCTTGGGGCCTGAGACCCGCCGCGTCGTTCGTGCGTTGATTGGTGGCGCCGTTCCGGTCGAGCTCACGGGAATTCGCCAACGGTTTCGAGCAACCATTGGCGACAGATGGTGCTCGTTGTTTCGCACACTGGGATTGGATGATCAGTCGAGCAGCGCTCTTGTATCGGTCATGACATCGGCGTATCTGGGCGCGGCTGAGTTGGTGGACGACGGTGAGATCGACGCAGAAGCGGCCGCGACCATCATTGCCATCCTGGCAGACGGGATATTCAGCCAGGTGTCCCTTTCAGTCGCCGCGAGGACGTAAGGAGAACTGAGTAGAACGTCTCTTCCTACGTCGCTGCCTCGCGGAAGCACATCCCTTATCGAAAGGCTCGTTCAAAATGAACGCAGATGCTCAACGAATTGTCACCAACCACCGCGGCACTCGATACGGCGAGGTGTTTGCAATTTTTTCTGAAGGTGAGCAGTTCACCGCGCATGTGTACGGTACCCAGCTTCTCAATGACTGTCCCCAGGAAATATGGGAGACCCTTGACCCGGTGACAATTGCCGATGAGCTCGGCGCTCTTATCGTCAAACTCAACGGGCCTCGGTATTGGATGCTGGACGGCCTTGGATCAAAGGGCGAGCCGATTGAGCCCGTGCTCCGCGAGTTCAACGGGCTTCTGATGCGTCGGATAGCCCTACTCTCACTTGGTTCGGATCCTGCTCATGTCCCTTACTCGGTGCGCAAAGTCGATCGGCGAGTCATCATGTATTTTGACGCAGGCACCGACGTCTATGAGCTGATCGATCCCCAAGGGCTCGCGTACGTGATGCAGGCGTACTGCACTGGAGTCGACGCCACACTCAATGAGCAATCCCTCGCCAATCTCGCCCAGCGCCTCGCTCTGCCAACGGGCTGGAGATTTCGAACCCGCGTTCTCCAGGAGGAGCTGATCGTGGACACCTCGCATTCGGTGGCAACGGTGCTCCAAGATGAACTTGAGAACACGTACACCCTGCCAGTTCTAACGAACAGCTTGGTCGTAACAGAGCCTGGTTTCCGGATGGGTCAACAAATGTGGTCATGGGGTTTGGTGGCACGAACACCCCACCGTCAAGCGCCGCCAGCGCTGGGAACAGTCCCATCAGCGCCTATTGGCAGTCGACGGCGAACCTGATCCCGAATGCTCGTTCTACCGGGCTGGCCCATCCGATGGACGCGACTGGTCGTCGGGTACGGTCGTCGCCGTGAGCCGCACGCCCGAACCTTGGGCCGACGTCCTGGCTGACCCTCGAGAGAGAGCCCGTGCTGAGGCCAATCGGCACCCCGAGGTGGAGGCAGTGGTCGGGGCTGAGGGTCGTCCACCGGGCCTCAGGATTCACCGGCCGGGTGGTGGGTCTCCGCGCCAACGCAGTGACGCTGCAATCCAAGTCCGGCCAGGTGCGGATGTTCTTCTTGCTGCCGGGGGCCTTCGCCGCTGGCGGGCGGGTGGCAACCCTGGTCCCGCCTCGAGTCGTATCCACTACCGCTTCACGCACCGCATCTGGTTCGGTGGCTGTCGCCGGCCATCAGGCCCGGGTTGCTCGGGCCAGCCGAATCCTTGTCGAGGGGATCCACGACGCCTTGCTGGTCGAGCGGGTATGGGGCGACGACCTCCGGGTGGAGGGGGTTGTGGTCGAGCGTCTGGACGGGATCGACCATCTGGCCGCCGAGATAGCGGCCTTCGGGCCGGCACCAGGCCGTCGCCTGGGTGTCCTGGTCGACCATCTGGTTCCCGGCACCAAGGAGAGCCGGCTGGCCGAGGAAGTGGCGCATCCCCATGTACTGGTGACCGGCACCCCCTTTGTTGACGTGTGGCAGGCGGTCAGGCCGGCGGTGGTGGGGCTGACCCACTGGCCGACGGTGCCCAAGGGCCAGGACTGGAAGACCGGCATTTGCCGAGCGCTGGGCGAGCCCGATCCGGCCACCTGCTGGCGGCGGATTTTCGGATCGGTGCACAGCTACGTCGACCTGGAGCCCGCGCTCGTCGGCGCGGTTGAGCGGCTCATCGACTTCGTCACCGAGCCGCTGTCCGCTGCCCCTCATTGATCCCCTTAGCGGCTCCGGATTGAGAGGATCTGGACTCTGCGGATTAAGAGTCCGAGTCAGGCGAGTCCAGGGCGTCCGTAAACGTCCGCTGAGCTGGTTTCCATCTTTGGCCTATCTAGTGGATTAAGCGTATCGCGACCCAATATCGCTGAGATAGTGGGTCGGATAGTGGGGGGGCGATAGTGGGGATAATCCGGAGGTCCTGAGTTATCGTTCATGGGCATCCATTGCGCTGATGCTGTGAAGTTCTTCGGATTCCACCCACGTCCGGCCCGCCTGCCTGCGGCATGCCCGCCGTGACCTCGACCAGTTCAGGCGAGACAGAGCCGATCGACTGGGGCCGTTGATCTGCATTTGCTCTATCGGCAGAGAGTTCATTCAGCTTCGGGGAAGAAGCTATTGACGAATTCGTTGCGAAACTTGAAGGTCGGGTCGTATTCGATCATCAAGCTTTCGAAGTCGGGAGCGCGCTCGTAGCTCGAGATGATCTGACGCGGGTTCACGGTTGTGAGCTTGCCCCAGTGAGGCCGTGCGTCAAGAGGCATGAGCCGCTCTTCGATGGCTGCGATCACCGGCAGAACAGCGGATTCGTCGGCAATCCAGGTGAAATGAAATGCGACCGAGTCCCGTCCATAGGCGGGACTCAACCAGAGGTCATCTGCGCGGACGGTGCGTATTTCGCTCACGAGCAAAGCCGGCGCAATGAGGTCGCCGATCTCGCGGAGGGCGCGGATCGCTTGGTCTGCTGCACTGCGTGGCACGAATACCTCCGACTGCAACTCGTTCCCTGCCTCGAGTCCCGTCTTGGGGCGGAAATGCGGCAATCGTTCATGCCAAGGGCCGACGATCCCCAACTGTTCCGTGCACAACTCGGGCGACATGCCAGGCACTGGGTGGACCCTGTGCTGTGCTGGTGTGCCGCCCGTCCAACTCGGTGCGAGCTGATCCGTTCGACGCTTGACCCATACGTTGGCCTCGTCACTCTGCCAGTCGGTGAAGGCGCTGACGCTATAGCCCGCCCCAAACACATCGTCGAGCCGATCCTCTAGGAGTTGAAGAGGAATGCCCGAGGTGGACCTGTTGCGACATCTGGTACGTCGGCTCAATTTCCAAGGTCAATTGGGTCACGATGCCAAGCGCGCCAAGCGCCACAACCGAGCCCGGAAAGTGATCTCGGTCGATGTCCCGCTGCAGATCGATCAGGCTCCCGTCGGAAACGACAAGCTGCACTGCTGTCACCGAGGCGGCGAGAACGCGTTGATCATCGCCCGAACCATGAGTACCGGTGGCGCAGGCCCCGGCGATAGAGATATCTGGAATCGAGGCTGTATTCGCCAACGCAAAGCCCGCCCGATGGAGCCCCTCGGCCACGTCGGTGTAGGTCAGGGCGGCCGCCACCGTCACGGTGGAGTGGGCCGAATCGATGCGGAGTGTCCTGGGCAGGCGGTCAAGCAGCACGAGGTCCCCGGGGCCGTCGACGATCCTGCTGAAGGAGTGGCCACGTCCAAGCGCACGTAGACGACGACTGCCAGCCACGAGCCGACTTAGGGCCTCTATTGATTCCGGCTGATGGACCTGCGAAGCACTGAAGGTGACGTTTCCAGCCCAGTTGCTGCCTGGAGCTTGATGGTTCACTTCCCGTGGACGATCCGTCCGAGGTGTTCGGCTGCGCGCTTGTCGGAGGACGCACGCGACTTCGCGTAGTGGCGTGTCAGCACCTGGGGCCCGTGTCCTTGCCGTTGGGCGACCATGCTGACATTGAAACCGGCATCGAGGAGCTCAGACGACGTGAACTTGCGGAGGGCCAGGATCGATCCGTCGAAGTCGAGGTCGGCCAGACCCGAGGCGTGCGCACGTTCTCGCCGTTCGGCGGCCGCCACGGCAAGGCTCGCCCATCGTGGACTCCGTCCCACTGCGACGCCGATGTCTCGGTAGGACATGCCGCCCGCCGGCAGCGGTCCCGGTTGCCGGCTGGGCGGGGTGGGGGAGTGGACCGCCGGAGCCGTAGGGCCTCGTCTTCAAGGGCCACTATGCTCTGGTCCTTGTCCTCGATCCCCAGATAGCCCTTCAGCACGGCGACTCGCTTCGTCAGGTGGTCGGGTGGCATCGGCGTGGAGCAGTCCGGGGCCAGGCTGAAGAGGAAGGCATCCGGCAGCGAGTTCGGTGCCGGCATCGCGGCTGTTTCGCTCATCTGGTCGCAATGCCGCTTGAGCATGGCGATGGTGTCTGCGTCGATATGGAAGGTCCTGCTCTGCCTGGTCTTCGTCGCTTTCACCTTCCCGACGATGAGATGGCTGAGGCGATCGTGATCTGCTTCTTCCTCCAGGCCACCGCCGCCATCGGAATCCCGACGAGTTCCCCTCGCCGGATCCCCGTCACGGACCAGCACCAGGAGTGGTGCGATGTCGGGGGTCTACCGCTGACCGCCGTCGAGAGGAGGAGTGACAGTTCCTCGACTTCTGGCGGGGTTCGTTCCTTCGAGCGAAACGTGCTCGTCGGCATCTGGAATCGGCCATCGGGTTTTGTGTCGTCATGCCTCGTCGCTTGGCCCACCGAAAGAACGGGACGTAGAGGCTCTTGGCCTGATTGAGCCGGGAGGCGCTGAGTCCGGCCTGCCGCATGGCCCGAACAGGCGGTCCATGGTCGCGGCTGTCGATCCGTTTGACCTGTTGAGGGCCGATGGTGGGCGAGAACCACCGTTGATGGAGGTAGCGGTAGTCGTTGATGGTCTTCTCGGCCCGGCCCTTTTCGTTTGCCAGGTACTCCTCGAGGAATCGATCAATCGCTTCGTCCACCGTGGTGTCTCGAATGTCCTGGCTCCCGGGCAGCGGCGAGGCGGTCATCTCGTCGACGAACTCTGCCAAGAGACGGCCGCCGACGCCTTGCTTAGCTCGGACGGTCCTGGTCAGCGACCGGGGACGACCGTTCTCATAGCGGCCGATCGTGACCCGGAGCTCCCACGTACTTGGCGTCGCACGAGGCGCATCGATCCGGTTCCCTTGCGTGCCCGTGGCCCGCGGCGTTTCGTTGCTTCGGTCGCACCTTCGAGACGGAGGTGCTCGATGCGCACGCAGGCCGGATGTGTCGCGCACGTCAGTACGCGTTGTTCGGACGACGGCGCGCCACGCGCGAACTCCCAAGCCACGCGGTGCGCGGTCGTTCGACATTGCCGACCTTGATGCGGCCCGTCCCGCGCTCGGGGTTCACGCTGCCAAGCCAGACGTGATGCTCACCAGTCCGGTCGACCTGACGCTCAAAACGCGTCGCAAGGTCTTCAGGCTTTCGACCCACGAATTAAGCGTATCGATTCGGGTGTATCGAAAGGCGTATCTGGGTGGAAACGCGCGCCCGTATCGGTGCGATACGCTGAATCCGGATCGGCTAGCGCTCTGAACTGGGCTTTCGAGTGCGCCCCTCGGGATTTGAACCCGAAACCTGCGGATTAAGAGTCCGTTGCTCTGCCGTTGAGCTAGAGGCGCGCCGCCCAGAGTGTAGGCGAGACCGCTGTGTCGCCTCGTCGGTTCCGCCGAGCCCACACCCGGGACCGATCAGCGTTCCCTGGGGGGCTGACCAGGGCTTCAGCTACACTCGCCCCCTTTCGGCACCGCACCGGCGGCGCAGCCCGGGAAGGGGAGACAGGTGGAGCTCGAGTTCACGAGCGATCAGGAGGAGTTGCGAGACTCGGTCCGCTCGTTCCTCGAGAAGGAGTGTTCCACCGCAGTGGTGCGGGCCGCCGTCGAGCACGGAGAGGCTGACCAGCTCTGGGCCTCCATGGTCGCCCTCGATTGGCCCGGACTCACGGTGCCGGAGGAATTCGGCGGCATCGGCCTTACTTTCGTCGAGACGGCAGTCGTCGCCGAGGAGTTGGGCCGGGTCGTGGCGCCCGGCCCCTTGTTCTCCACCCTCACCCAGTTCGTGCCCCTCGTGCGGGAGGTGGGGACGGCCGAGCAGCAGGAACGCTTCCTTTCCGCCGTCGCCTCGGGCGCCGTCACCGGCACGCTCGCCCTCTCGGACCACCCCAAGGGCTGGTCTGTTGATGACGTCACCATGGTGGCCGAGCGGGTCGAGGGCGGTTGGGTCCTCGACGGCACCAAGGTCGGTCTGCTCGGGATCCCTGAGGCATCACGGTGAGGTTGCGGTGCTGGCCCGGGCCGGCGACGGCTTCGGTGCGTTCATCGTCCCCGTCGCGGAGGCCGGCCTCGCCCGCGTGCGCTCGCTCGATGCGAGCCGCCCTCTGGCGACCGCGACGCTCCGCAGCGTCACCGTCGGCGACGATCGCGCGCTCGGAGAACCGGGCAGCACGAATTCGAGCGAGGGCATCCGACGGGCCCTGCAGGAGGCGACCGTCGCCCTGGCGCTCGAGACCGTGGGTGCCACCGACGCGCTTTTCCAGCTGGTGCTGGCGTACGTGAAGGAGCGCAAACAATTCGGCGTGGCCGTCGGCTCCTTCCAGGCGATCAAGCACAAGATGACCGACATGTTCCTCGCCGTCGAGCGGGCCCGCGCCCTCTGCTACTACGCCGTGGCCGCCATCGACGAGGACACCGAGGACCGGGTCGTCGCCACGTCCATGGCGAAGGCGGCCAGCCACGACTGCCAACACCTCGTGTGCCGCGAGGCCTTCCAGTCCTTCGGGGGCATCGGGTTCACCTGGGAGCACGACAGTCACCTCTTCATCAAGCGGGCCGAGACCGATGCCGCGCTCCTCGGGGGTGCCGCCGAGCATTCGGTCGCCGTGGCCGCCTCGCTCGGCGTGACCTCGGCCTGATTTCGCCGCGGCCGGGGAGACTGCGACGGTGCGCCCCGGCGAGCACTACATCGCCGAGCTCGGGCTCGAGCCCCACCCCGAAGGCGGGTGGTACCGCCGCACCTGGGTCGCCCCGGCCGAGGGCGCCGAGCGACCGGCCGGCAGCGCCATCTACTACCTGCTCCTCGAAGGCGAGGTCTCGGCCTGGCACCGCATCGACGCCACCGAGTTCTGGCACTTCTATGCCGGCGATCCGCTCGAGCTGCGCCGTGAATGGGACGACGGACGGTCCGACGCCCTCGTCCTCGGTCCGGAGGTGCAGGCGGGGCAGCGGCCGCAGGCCGTGGTCGAAGCGGGCGTCTGGCAGACGGCCCGGCCCCTGGGCCGCTACACCCTGGTGGGGGCGACCGTGACCCCGGCGTTCACCTTCGAGGGGTTCGAACTACGGCTGCCCCCGACCCGGTGATCGCGGCCGCCCGGTTCTGGTAGGCAGGAGTGCCGAGTGACGCCGGACGCCAACGAGGAGGCCACGTGAGCGAGACGCAAGAGGAGGGCCTGTCGGCCCTGCTGCACGAGACCCGCACCTTCGCGCCGCCGGCGGACCTGGCCGAGGTGGCCAACGCCCAGGCCGGCATCTATGCCGAGGCGGACACGGACCGGATCGGGTTCTGGGAGGCGCAGGCCCGCCGCCTCGAGTGGGCCCAACCCTGGGCGACGGCGCTGGAGTGGGAGCTCCCCTTCGCCAAGTGGTTCGTCGGTGGCACCCTCAACGTCGCCGTCAACTGCGTCGACCGCCATGTCGACGCCGGGCTCGGCCACCGGGTGGCCTTCCACTGGGAGGGCGAGCCGGGCGACACCCGGACCATCACCTATGCCGATCTGCTGGCCGAGGTCTGCCGGGCGGCCAACGCGCTGACCGAGCTCGGCGTGCGGGCCGGCGACAAGGTGGCCATCTACCTCCCCATGATCCCCGAGGCGGTCGTCGCCATGCTGGCCTGCGCCCGGCTGGGCGCGCCGCACACGGTGGTGTTCGGCGGCTTCTCCTCCGACGCACTGCGCAGCCGCATCCTCGACTGCGACGCCCACTTCGTCATCACGGCCGACGGCGGCTACCGCAGAGGCGCCGCCAGTGCGCTCAAGCCGGCGGTCGACGAGGCCGTGGCCGAGTGCCCTTCGGTCGAGAAGGTGCTCGTGGTGCGGCGCACCGGCCAGGACGTGGCCTGGAACGACGACCGCGACGTGTGGTGGCACGAGGTGGTCGAACGCCAGCCCGCCACCCACACGGCCGAGGCCTTCGACGCCGAGCACCCGCTCTACATCATGTACACCAGCGGCACCACGGCCAAGCCGAAGGGCATCCTGCACACGAGCGGCGGCTACCTGACCCACGTCTCGGCGACGCACCGGCTCGTCTTCGACGTGAAACCGGAGAAGGACGTGTGCTGGACGGCGGCCGACATCGGGTGGGTCACCGGCCACAGCTACATCGTCTACGGCCCGCTGGCCAACGGCGTGACCCAGGTCATGTACGAGGGCACGCCCGACACGCCGACCCGGGACCGCTGGTGGCAGATCATCGAGCGGTACCGGGTGAGCATCCTCTACACCGCGCCGACCACCATCCGCACCTTCATGAAGTGGGGGGAGGAGCAGCCGGCGGCGCACGACCTCTCGAGCCTTCGCCTGCTCGGCTCGGTGGGCGAACCGATCAACCCCGAGGCGTGGATCTGGTACCGCACCCACATCGGGGGCGGCACCTGTCCCATCGTCGACACGTGGTGGCAGACCGAGACCGGGGGCATCATGATCACCCCGCTGCCAGGCGTCACGGCGACCAAGCCGGGCGCGGCCATGACGCCCTTCCCCGGCATCAGCGCCGACGTCATCGACAACGAGGGCCACTCGGTCGGCAACGACCAGGGGGGCTACCTCGTCATCACCGAGCCGTGGCCCGGCATGCTGCGCGGCATCTACGGCGACGACGAGCGCTACCAGGAGACCTACTGGTCCCGCTTCCCCGGCCGCTACTTCGCCGGCGACGGCGCCAAGCGCGACGAGGACGGCGACCTGTGGTTGCTGGGCCGGGTGGACGACGTGATGAACATCTCGGGGCATCGGATCTCGACCACCGAGGTGGAGCACGCGCTGGTCAGCCATCCGGCCGTGGCCGAGGCGGCCGTGGTGGGGGCGAACGACGCCACCACCGGGCAGGCCATCGTGGCCTTCGTCACCGTCAAGGGTGGGAACGACGCCGAGGGGGCGGCGGGCGAGGCCTTGGTCAAGGAGCTGCGCGACCACGTGGCCCGAGAGATCGGCCCCATCGCCAAGCCGCGCCAGATCATGCTCACCCCCGAGCTGCCCAAGACGCGCTCGGGCAAGATCATGCGGCGCCTCCTGCGCGACGTGGCCGACGACCGCCCGCTGGGCGACGTGACCACCCTGCTCGACCCGACCGTGGTGAACGCCATCAAGGACCACATGGGCGAGGGCGGGGGAGAGGACAAGGAGTAGCCACGATCATGGCGATGCTCGACCATCTCATCCTCAACGTGAACGACCTCGAGGCCAGTGTGGCCTTCTACACCGGGGTCATGGGCTTCGGTGACGACGGCGACGACGGGCCCTTCCGGATGATCCGGATCGGTCCCGACTCGATGATCCTGCTGGCGCCGTGGGGCAGCCAGGGTGGCGAGCATCTGGCCTTTGCCCTGACGCCCGAGGAGTTCGAGGCGACGTTCGGGCGCATCAAGGACGCGGGCGTCCCCTACGGCGACTCCTACCACGACGTCGGCAACATGCAGGGCCCGGGCGACGAGCTCGGGGCGCGAGGCGGCGGGCCCACGGTGTACCTCTTCGACCCCAGCGCGCACCTGATCGAGATCCGCCACTACCTGGCCTGACCTCGCCCGGCTCGGGGCTTGGGTGGTGACCCCGTTCGCTCAGGCGGCGGGGTGCACCTCGAGGACGGTGGCCGAGCCCATGCCCCCACCGGCGCACAACGTGCCGACGCCGATGCCGCCACCGCGGCGGCGCAACTCGTAGAGCAGCGTGACCAGGAGCCGCGCCCCCGTGCAGGCGATGGGGTGGCCGAGGCCGATGCCGCCGCCGTTGACGTTCACGATGTCGTGCGGGAAGCCCAGCTTGCGCGAGGACGCCACGGCCATGGTGGCGAAGGCCTCGTTGATCTCGACCAGGTCGACGTCGGACTCGCTCAGCCCGGCCTTGCTCAGGGCCCGGGGCACGCAGATGGTGGGGGCCAACCCGGTGCGAGCGGGCTCGATGCCCGCCGAGTTCCACGCCCGCACCGTGGCCAGCGGCGAGAGGTTGTGCGCCTCGGCGTAGGCCCGCGAGGTCAGCACCAGCGCGGCGCCGCCGTCGCCCACGCCCGACGAGTTGCCCGCCGTCACCTGCCCGTCGGGCCCGGTGAGCGAGCGCAGCGAGGCCAGCTTCTCGAGCGTCGTGTCGGCCCGGGGGTGCTCGTCGATCGACACGGTCACCGTCTGGCCCTTGCCGGCCGGCACCGTCACCGGGACGATCTCCTCGGCGAAGCGACCGTCCTCGGTGGCCGCGACGGCCCGCATGTGCGACTGGTAGGACCAGAAGTCCGACTCCTCCCGGGTGATGCCGCACTCGCGCGCCGTGTTCTCGCCCACCGTGATGAGCATGTTCATGTTGGGCGCGTCCGGGGTGTCGGGGTGGCTCGGCGGCGAGAAGCGCTGCATCTCCCCGAAGGGCAGCGGAGACTTCTGGTAGAGGGCGGGGAAGCGTGTCATCGTCTCGATCCCGCCGGCCACGACGACGTCGGCCATGCCGGCGCGGATGTTGGCCGCGGCGTCCTGGACGGCCATCATGCCGGTGGCGCACTGGCGCTGGGTCGCTCCGCCCGGCGTGTCGGGGGGCAGGCCCAGCGCGTTGGCGATGTAGCGGGCCGTGTCGCCGCCGCCCTGGAGCGCCTCGCCCAGCACGAGGTCGTCGATGTCCGCCGGGTCGAGGTCGACGGAGGCGAGGACGCCGGCCACGGTCTGCATCCCGATGTCGATCAGGGTGAGCCCGGCCAGGGCGCGGCCCGACCGGCCGATCGGCGTCCGCGTGGCGGCGACGATGACTGCGTCGTTGGCGTCGGTCATGGTGTTTCCTCCTCAGCCCGCACGAAGACGGGAATCGTGAACTCGTCAGAAATTGGTTGGAACGTCACCTGCAACGGCATGCCGATGCGCAGGTCCTCGAAGGGACAGTCGACCACATTGGTCATCATGCGGGGTCCCTCGTCCAGGTCGACCACCGCGGCCACGTAGGGCACCCGGTCCCGGAAGGGGGCCTGGTCGTTGGAGTAGATGACCGACCACGTGTAGAGGGTGGCCGCTCCGCTGGCCTCGAACCACTCCACCTGCTCGCTCCAGCACTTGGGGCAGAACGGCCGCGGGTAGTACGAGTAGACGTCGCACTCGAGGCAGTGCCGGATGAGGAGGCGCCCGTCCCTGGCCGCGTCCCAGAAGGCGACGGTGTCACCCTCTGGCGTCGGCAGGTCGAATCGGACCGTGGTCAAGGCGTGGTATCCCTCGGATCGGCCCCGGGGGAACGAGTCACCCGGGCGAATACGCTGCGCACGGTCGAGATTGACCCTCGCTCGGCGCGTCGGTCATGCTGCAACGACCCTGACACGAGTGTCAACTTTCGCGAACAAATCCGGCCTCTGGGGGGGCACCCAGCCATGTTGATGGACGAGCACCTGGGCCGAATGGCCGAAGAGTTCCCCGACCAGACCGCCTTCGAGGTGGTCGACGTCGGGTCCATGACCTTTGCCGAGTGGGACGGGGCCGCCAACGCCATGGCCCGACGGCTGCTCGAGGCCGGCCTCGAGCCGGGCGCCCGGGTCGGCATCCACCTGCACCCTGAGCTGGCCCTGAACTGGCTGGTCACCTATTCGGCGGCCCACCGGGCCGGCGGGGTGGCGGTGCCGATGAACCCGCGCCTGGCCCCGGCGGAGGTCGGGCACGTCCTGGCCCATTCGGGGGCCACGGCCGTGGTCGCCGATGGTGCGCTGGTCCAGTCCGACCTCGACGCGGCCGGCGGCGCCCTCGTCGCCCTGATCGATGCCGGCGCCTCGTCCGGCTCCCTGTCGGCCGGGCCCACGGCCCTGCTCGGATGGGGCGAGGTCACCGCGGGGGACCGCTCGCCCTTCCAGGCGCCCCGGGACAAGGACGACCTGGCCGACATCTTGTACACCTCGGGCACCACCGGCCGGCCCAAGGGAGTGGCGGTCCGTCACTCGAACGGCTCGATGATCGGCGCGATCGAGCCGAACTGGAGCGGTGCCGGCTGGATGCACGCCAGCCCGCTCTTCACCTTCGCCGGCATCGCCCTCGTCTACACGCCCATGAAGATGGGCCTCCAGGTCATCTACCAGCCGCGGTTCGACGCCGGGCGCTGGCTCGAGGTGGTCGAGGCGCAGCATCCGATGGCCGTCTTCCTGGTGCCCGCCATGGCTCACCTTCTCATCGACCACCCGCGCTTCGACCAGGCCGACCTGTCCTCGGTCACCATGTGCTCGGTCGGCAGCGCGCCGCTGGCGCCCTACGTGGTGGAACGCCTCCAGGCCAAGATGCCCAGCGCCCTGGTCTCCAACAACTACGGGATGACCGAGGCGGGCTCGGCCTACTGCGTCATGCCGCAGGGTGAAGCGGTGAAGCGTCCGGGCTCGGTCGGCAAGATCGCCCCGCCCGCGGTCGTCAAGATCGTCGACGAGCAGGACGAGCAGGTGGCGGCCGACGTCGTCGGCGAAGTGCGGCTCCAGATGCCAGGTCGCCAGCGCGAGTACTTCAACGACCCCGACGCCACGGCCGAGATCTGGCGTGACGGCTGGCTCGTGACCGGCGACCTCGGCAAGCTCGATGCCGACGGCTACCTCTACATCGTGGGCCGGTCCAAGGACGTCATCATCCGGGGTGGGAACAACGTGCACGCGACCGACGTCGAGCACGTCCTCGTCCAACACGACGCGGTGAAAGAGGTGGCGGTCGTCGGCGCGCCCCATCCGGTCCTCGGTGAGGACGTCGTCGCCTTCGTGGTCCTCCACCCGGGGGCCCAGGCCGACGGGGACGAGTTGCGGGCCTTCGGGCTCGAGCACCTGGCCGACTACAAGGTGCCGCGCCAGTTCCTCTTCATCGATGCGCTGCCCCGGAACCCGACGGGCAAGGTGGTCAAGCCCGAGCTCAAGGCTCGCCTGGCCGACGCACCGGCCTGATTCGGGCGACGACCGGGCACCCCGGTTACCGAGGGTCGTGGCCCGGGCGGGACTCGCCCGGTCTTTGCGCGTCGCATGTGACACGGACATGAACTTTGCCCCGCTGCGTCCAAGCGCAGGGTCCGGGTCTCGTATACTGAACAGATCATGACGACGCAGCACTCGGTGACGAGTCGGCCGATCCGGTGTCTCGGGAGCGACAGCTCCCTGGTGCAGGCACGCGTCTCCATGTGCGAGGTACAGATCTGCGGGGTTCCCAAGCTGTTCGCACTGGGGGTGGCCTCGACGTCCTAGGAAAGGCTCTTTCAGAGTCTCGACGTCGAGGAGCCGCTCCCCTGGGGAGCGGCTCTTTTCGTTTCAGGGAAACACCGACCGAGTAGCAATCGCAAGTAACCCTTCTCCGTATTACCTATTACTCACCCGAGACTCGAAAGCGAGGACGACGATGACGACGCAGCTGTGCCGCCGTTGCCGGTACCACCCGGTCTCTCCTCGCATCGCGGGCTACTGCTCGTGGGACTGCTACGAGGCCGACGAGGACGCCAACGCGGACGACGAGGAGGAGGGCGGCAGGGCCGCCTGATCGGCGCGGTCAGGCGGCCGCGGGTAGCGCCGCGACCTGGGCCGGGGTGGTCGAAGGCGGCACGCCTCTTCACGAGCAGGGCCCGCTGGGACGAAGCGTCGACTCACGTGGGACTGGCGTGTGTGTCGCTCAACGAAGGGTGATGCCGCCCCAGTCCGGATCGGGCTGTCCGGTGGCGTACGCCGCGCCCAGGTTCGACAGCCAGGCCACGCTGTCCTCGAGTCCGCCGGGTCGGTTGCGCTCGAGCCATAGGCCGCGATAGCGCGCCGTGACGCCGTCGAGCTCGCGCCCGAGGACCTCGCGCTGTGCGGGCGAGACGGATCCGATGTGCCCGTCGACCGCGAGGCGGGCCTGGAGGTCGCGGATGAGCAGGGCCACCAGGTCGAGGCTGAACTCCACCTCGTCGATCAGCCGGGCCGCGTCCGCCCGCTCGGGCTTCGCCCGCGCCAGCACCTGGCGGACGTCGTCGAGGCGGGCTTGGACCCCGGCGACCTCGGCCGCGCTGAGCCCCTTGGTCAGGGACCGGCCGACGGGTAGCTGCGGGTAGTAGAGGTTCATCACGAGGGCCGACATGTTGGGGAACTGCGGCGTCACCGCGAGATGGAGATCGCCCAGGGCCAGGACGGCCTCGGCCAGCGCGCCCGTCGGGTCCATGAACACGTGGGCGCTCAGGGCGGCTTGCAGGTCGAGGTCGGCGTTCGTCGCCACGCACCACGAGACCGCCGCACCGTAGGCCAGTCCGGGTTCGCTCACGACGGGCTGTTGGAGGTGCCCGTTGTCCCCCCAGTCCGTGTTGAGGTAGCCGGTGCCGCCGTGGGCCAGCGCCGCTTCGGCCGCTCGCCGGCAGGTGGTGCGGGCGTTGGTGGCCCGCCCGAGAATGCTCATCCAGCTCGAGGTGCCCGGAGCCACCCAGAAGGGCACGCCCGCCTCGGCCAGCACGGCGCAGCGCTCGTCGAAGGGATACCAGTCGTCGTAGCCCCACTCGCACACCGTCACGCCGTCGGGCAGCTGGGCCACGAGGTCGCGCCGTCCCGTGATCATGTCGCCCCACATCAGCATCTCGCGGCCCGCCAGCTCCGGGAGCGCGCGCAGGGTGCGCACCCAGGCCAAGAAGTCGTCCATGCGGGTGTGGGGGAGCTCCCAGGCCTCGTCGAGCCCGACGTGCACCCGGCTGCTGGTGAAGTGCGGCAGGAGCTCGGCCAGCAGCTCGCGCACCAGGGCGAGCGAGCCCGGATTCGTCGGCTCGAGCGTCATGGGGGCACGCGTGATGCCGTACGGATCCGTGAAGCCGTCCGGCGCAATGGCCAGGTTCCGGTATTGGTCGTGCGCGAGCCAACGGTTCATGTGGCCCAGGCAGTTCTGGTTCGGGACGAGCTCGACGTGGCGCGGCTCGGCAGTAGGCGTCCAGGTCCTCGATCTCCGCGGCGTCGAGCGGGCTGGCCTTGCCGTGGACGACGCCGTGGTGCGCGTAGGCGAAGGTGTGCTCGGAGTAGAGCTGTACCTGGTTGACCTTGAGCGAGGCCAGCCGGTCGATCAGCGCCTTGAGCGAGTCCGCCGTCGGCACCTTGTCCCGCGAGATGTCGACCATCACGCCGCGCACGGGCAGATCCGGGTAGTCGTGCACCGTGCCGGAGGGAAGGCGCCCCCCGTGCAGGCGGGCCAGCTGGGTCAGCGTGGCAGCGCCGTAGAACAGTCCGGCTTCGTCGGCCCCCACCAGGTCGACCGAGTCCGGTCCGATGCGCAGGGTGTAGCCCTGGGCGGGCAGAGAGGGATCGAGCCGGCTGGACGGCTGCCGGTGCTCGACCAGCTCGCTCGTGAGCTCGAGTGTCCGCGGGACCGGAAGCAGGTTCACGCCAAGCCCTTTCGGTACACGAAGTACACCTCGCCCACCTGGCCGCCCACTGCGGCGTAGGGCACCACGGGTCCGATCCAGACCACCGAGACCCGTTCGGCTCCGCGGCGCCGAAGTTCGTGCAGCGCGCCCAGCAACACGCCCTTGCCTTTGCCTTGTCCCATGAGGTCGGGCCGCACGGCCACCGGACCCAACAGGCCGCGCCGATTCACCTCGAACGCGGAGAAGGCGGTGACCGGGCCCGAATCCCCCTCCTCCCGGGCGATGAAGAGGTTGCCCTTGTCGAGGGCGCGCAGCACTTCGGGTTGCCAGTTGGGCCAGTGGGCACCCATCCACTCGTCCAGCTCGGCCCGCTCGTAGGGCCGGGCCAGACGGTGGCTACCCGGCGGATCGTCGGGGATCCGGGCCAGGTCCACGTCCATGTTGAAGTTGGCCTCGGTGCGGTTGTAGTGCCGGCGCTCGAGGAGGTAGAGGAGCCCGGTCTCGGTGCTGGGCACGCCGGGCCACAGGAAGTAGGGCGGGTCGGCCCCGGTGATGAGGGTCTGGTGCCCCGCCTCGCGGGCCCAGTCCTCGGCCGACTGCAGGAGCTCGTGGCCCAGACCACGGCCTCGCGCCGAGGGGTCGACCGCCAGGAGACGGATGTGGGGTCCGTCGTCGCACTCGACCACGGCCACGACGCCGGTGTCGAGGACCCCGAAGACGATGGCCGGTTGGTCGTCCGCGCACAGGGCGCCCGCGAGCTCCTCGACAGACGGCGGGTCGGGCATCGAACGGGCGCACAGACCGGCCAGGACACCGAGATCCGAGGGGTCGAACGTGGTGCCGATCACCGCGACACCCGTCTGGAGCGTGACACGGTGGTCTGCGACATGGGCGACACGCTAGGCCGCGCGAGCGAAACTCAGCCGACCTCGTCCACGAAGCGCACGCGCGCCAGCTGAATCCCCTCCGCCACCACCCGGCCCCGGCTGTCCCAGACCACGCAGACCTCGTCGACCATGCCGCCGGCCACCACATTGGCGGTCATGCGTAGACCGAGCCAGCCGGGGGCGGGCCGGGCCCGGACGTAGGTGGACATCTGGAGGGTCGGGACCCAGCCGGTGGAACCGATCGAGAAGGTCGCCGGCGGGCAGGCGTCGGGCGAGAACAGCAGCGAGAGGGCGTCGGGCTCGCGACCGTCGGCAAAGCGGGCCCAGCCCTTCAGCTCGGCCACCGAGTCGGGCGTCGGTGCGCGCGCGAAGGGCACGGTGGCGGGGTCGAGCCGGAGCTCCAAAATATCCATGATCCCGACGTGGGTCCCACCCGGGAGGGTCGAGGGCAGCCGGACGCACTGCTCGGGACTCGCCGCCTGCAGGGGTGGCACGGCGTCGTAGCGCGCCTCGACGTCGGGCAGGTCGGCCAGCACCATCACGGCGTCGGCCAGGTCGTGCTCGTCCTGGACCAGGACGGCACGAACCTGGGCGGCGGTGCGTCCCAGGCGGAGCACCTCGGTGCGGATCAGGGCCGGCCCGAACGACGGCGGTCGCAGGTAGGTGATCGACGACGACACGACCTCCCAGGCGGCGTCAGGTCCTGCGCCGACATGTCTGGCCGCCCGACCCAGGAGGGCGAGCACGTAGCCGCCGTTCGGCTTGTCACCGACGGCCCACAACGGGTTGATGTCGGCCTCGAAGAACCCCGGCTCTGTGCTCGGGCGCAGGGCCGTGGCCGCATCGAACGACAGATCTTCGGGCCCGGGCATGCAGGCGACCCTATCGGCGGCGATGATGGCGCATGCAGTTCGACCTGGAGGGCACGTTCGGCGACGACTATCTCTACTTCTACGAGGATTCGATCAACGACGAGCATTCTGACGCCGACACCGCCGAGATCCTCGGCTTGCTCGAGCTTCCGGAGGGCTCGCGCATCCTCGACGCCCCCTGCGGGCACGGTCGCATCGCCCGGCGCCTCGCCGTCGCCGGCATGGAGGTGACGGGAGTCGACCTGACCCCGGCCTACCTCGAGCAAGCCCGGCGCGAGACCGATCCGGTCCCGGCGTTCGTGACCTACCTGGAGGGGGACGTCCGCAACCTGCCCGTGGACGGGCCCTTCGACGCCGTCGTGTGCTGGCTGAACTCCTTCGGCTACTACGACGACGCCGACTGCCATCGCGTGCTCGAGGAGTTCCACCGGGTGCTCCGCCCCGGAGGACGCGTGGCGATCGACACCATGCAGCACGACGGTGGCGTGCGGCACTTCACGCCGGCGCCGGACGCGGTGGTGGTGCGGCGCGGCGACGACACCATGGTGGAGCTCTCCACCTTCGATCCGTTGACCGGCCGCATGGTGGTCGAGCGGACGGTCCACCGAGCGGGTGCGGTACGCCACTCGCCGTACTTCGTCCGCCTGCCCACGCCTCCGGAATGGGTCGTGTGGCTCGAGGCGGCCGGGTTCGGCGACGTCCGCTTCTTCGCCGGCGGCGGGGGGCCGTTGGAGCTCGACAGCTGGGAGATGGTCATTGTCGCCACGGCGTAAGGATCCGGCGAAGGCTCTCGTCACGCGATCGGACCCACTCGGGCGCCGCGCCGCGAGGCGGGACAACGTCACCGCCACTGCCTCGTCGCGCGTTCGCTCGAGCGCGGCGGGATGAGCATGGACGATCTTGACCTTTCGGTCGAGCGTCGTGAAGGCGGCGAAGACCCGCCAATCGAGCCGGGTCCACACGACACGTCCGCCACGGCCGCTGTTCCGACCGGTATGCCCCCGCTCCGCATGTGGCAGCCGTGGAAGATGGTCGTCGCGGCGGGATTCGTCTACGTCGCCATCGGGTTCGTCCTTTGGATCCACGCATGGGTCGACGGCGTCACGACGCATACGTTGTGCGGCTGCGGGGACCCGGCGCTGTTCCTGTGGTTCTTCCAGTGGCCTGCCACCGCGCTGGCCCATGGCCAGAACCCCTTCTACTCCACCGCACTGTTCCATCCGGAGGGGTTCAACCTGTTGTCGCAGACGTCGGTGATGGGCCTGAGCGTGCCGCTGATCCCGGTCACCTGGATCTGGGGACCCGTGGCGTCCCTCAACGTTGCGTCGACCTTGACGCCGGCCCTCACTGCGTTCTCCGCCTTCGTCGTCCTGAGGCGCTGGACCCCTTGGACCCCCGCCGCCTTCGTCGGTGGCCTGTTCTACGGCTTCTCGCCGTTCGTGCTCTCGAGCTTGCCGTTCGGGCATCTCCAGCTGGCCGCGCTGATGCTCTTGCCACCCATCTTGGCCGTCCTCGACGAGATCCTCGTCCGTCAACGGCACAGCGCCGTCTGGTCCGGTGTCGTGCTCGGGGCGCTCGTGTTCGCGCAGTTCTTCCTCTCCTCCGAGATCCTGGCCATCGTCGCCGTCGTCTGTGTCATCTCCATCGTGGCGTTGGTGGCCGCCGGTGTTCTCTGGAATCCCTCCGAGCTGCGGCGCCGTGCTCGGCACGCCACCAAGGGGGTCGGCGTGGGTCTCGCCGTCGGGGCGGTCCTGCTTGCCTGGCCGGTCTGGTACGCGCTCGACGGCCCCGCGCACCTGTCGGGCCTCATATGGGTGGGCATCCCGCTCCTCGGTGGATTCGTGTCGACGAACTTCGTGTCGGTCGGCCCGCCCGCCCGGAGCGAGGCTGTCGCGTTCGGCGGCTACGGGGGACACCCCTTGGGCTCGTCCACATACCTGGGGTGGACGTTGCTGGCGGTGCTCGTCGTGGGCCTCGTCGTGTTCCGTCGCGATCGTCGCCTGTGCTTTTTCGGATTCCTCTTGGCCCTGAGCGCCGAGCTGTCACTCGGTCCGCGCCCCCGGATCTGGGTGCCCGAGCAGGTCTTCGAACACGTGCCCGTGCTCGACAACGTCATCGAACAGCGGTACATGGCCGTGGGTTTCCTCGCCGCGGCGGCGATGCTCGCCATCATCTTGACGAGAGTGCACGACATCGCGCCGGACTGGCGCGGCGCGCTGGGTGCGCTCGGCGTCGGCCTGGTCGCACTTCTTCCTCTGGCGACGCTGTATGGACCCTGGCTGCCTTACACGATGCAGTCGGTGATCCTGCCCCGCTGGTATGCGACGGTCGCCCCGAACTTGCCGCCGGGCCGCGTCCTGCTGTCATATCCCGGACCCTTCTCGGGGATCCAGTCCGCCATGTCGTGGCAGGCCGTGAATCGCATGCACTACAGCCAGGCCGGTGGTGGTGGGCCACAGGGTCAGGCGTTGCGCGCGGGCTCGGCTGCGGCGGGGCAGACAGTCCTGAAAAACCTGGGTTTCGGGTCGGGTCTCCCGCCACCGAGCGAGACGCCCGCCGCCCTCGCGGCAGTCCGCCATGCACTCGTCGTCTGGAAGGTGAACACGGTGGTGGTCGCGACCAACCTGTGGGCCCCGGAACTGCAGCAGGGAAACGATCCGACCTATGCCGCTGCGTTCATGACGGCGTCACTGGGGCGCTTGCCGACCTTGCAGGCCGGCGCCTGGGTCTGGGACGAGGTGCGGGTTTCGGCGCACGCACCGTTCGACGAGTCGCCGGGCACCATCAAGTTGTGCGTGCTCGGGGCCGAGGGTCCTTCCCGGCAGGTCGTGGCCTCCATGCGCGCGGTCGACTGCGTCGAGCAGCACGGCTCGGCGCTCCGTCGGTGAAGTCCGCAAAGGTGCTCGGTCTCGTTGTGTGGGTTCTCGGCCGGCTCGGGTTCGTGCGTTCGGCCTCGACCAGGGCGATGCGGGTCGAGGCCCGTGCTCCCACGCGCACGATCCCCATGCCATGGCCCGGGTCGACGGCGCGACGTGATCTGGCATTGGTGGCTGACCAGGAGGTTTCCGCCCGCCCGCCCCCCGGAAGGTGGGGAAGCACCCCGGTATAGAGTGAAACGTGACGCGGCTGTCAGCGCCCGGCGGCGGGTTTTGCCGTCCCCGACGCATTATCCCATCACGATTCCTCGAAGGAGCGGCCAGTCCATGAGCGGTGGTATCGCAGGCTGGGGCACGTACCTGCCCTATTGGCGCCTTCAGCGTGGCGCGATCGCCGGCGTGCTGGGTGGCGGCGGTGGGAAAGGCACCCGTGCGGTGGCCTCCTACGACGAGGACACCACGACGTTGGCGGTTGAGGCCGGGCGACGCGCCCTGGCCGTGGCCCCCGGTCCGGCGGCGGTACAGGACGTCTTCCTCTCCACGCCCGACCCGGCCTACCTGGACAAGACGAGCGCCACCACCGCGCACGCCGCCCTTGGGCTTGGCCGTGGTGCTGGCGCCTACGACGTCGCCGGGTCGTCCCGTTCGGCCGTGGCCACCATCTTCGCCGGTCTGGCCTCCGCCGCGGCGGGGCGCACCACGCTCGCACTCGTGGCCGACCTGCGGACCGGGCTGGCCGGCTCGGCCGAGGAGCGGGAGAGCGGTGACGGGGCCGCCGCGTTCGTCTTCGCCCCCGACGGTGCGGTCGCCGAGCTGATCGGTCGGGGTGCCGCCAGCGACGAGTTCCTGGACCGCTGGCGCGTGCCCGGCGAGCCCGACTCGCACGTCTGGGAGGAGCGCTTCGGTGAGGAGCTCTACGTCCCGCTTGCCCGCGAGGCGTTCGCCGCCGCCCTGAAAGACGCCGGTATCACCGAGAGCGACGTCGAGCACGCCGTCGTGACCGGGTTGCACGGGCGCGCCACCAAGGCGGTTGCTCGCGGGCTCGGCGTGCGGTGAGGGCGTCCTCAGCCCGGACCTCAGCGGGTCGATCGGCAATCTCGGTGCGGCGCAGTTCGGTGTGGCGCTGTGCGACGTGCTCGAGCGGGCCCAGCCCGGCCAGGTCGTCGTCGTGTTGTCGCTGGCCGACGGGGCCGACGCGTTCGTGCTGCGCACCACGCCGGCGTTGGTCGAGGCACAGCGTGCCCGGTCCGCGGCCGGCGTGCCGACCGTGGCCGAGCAGATCGCCGCCGGGCGCGACGACCTGACCTATGCGAACTTCCTGACCTGGCGTTCCCAGCTCCGCCGGGAGCCGCCACGTCGGCCCGATCCCGAGCGTCCGGGCGCGCCGACGGTGCACCGCTCCGAGGCGTGGAAGTACGCCTTCGCGGCCAGCCGCTGCCTGGCCTGCGGGTTCCGCCACATGCCGCCGACCCGAGCCTGCCTGTCGTGCCACGCCATCGACCAGATGCAACCCGAGCGCCTGGCCGACGTGCCCGGCACGGTGGCCACGTTCACCATCGACCACCTGGCCTACTCCATGTCCCCACCCGTCATCGGCGTCATCATCGACTTCGACGGGGGCGGCCGGTTCCGCTGCGAGCTGACCGACGCCGTGGCCTCGGAGCTGTCCATCGGCGACCGGGTCACCATGACGTTCCGGCGCGTCTGGACGGCGCAGGGCGTGCACAATTATTTCTGGAAGGCCCGGCCGGCCAGCCGGACGTCACCCGACACAGGGGAGCGAGGAGAGTAGCCATGGGCAGCAGCGGCATCCGCGATCAGGTGGCCATCATCGGGATGGGCTGCACCCGGTTCGGCGAACTGTGGGACAAGGGTGTCGACGACCTCATGATCGAGTCGTCGACCGAGGCGGCCGCCTCGGCGGGGATGTCGATCCACGACGTCGACGCCTTCTGGCTGGGCACCATGACGTCGGGTATCTGTGGCGTGACGCTCTCGCGCCCGCTCAAGCTCGACTACAAGCCGGTGACCCGGGTCGAGAATTACTGCGCCACCGGCTCGGAGGCCTTCCGCAACGCCTGCTACGCGGTGGCCTCGGGCGCCTACGACATCGCCATGGCCGTCGGGGTGGAGAAGTTGAAGGACACCGGCTACTCGGGGCTGACCGGTGTGCGCATGGTCGGCGACGGCACCGACCCCGGGTTGTCCTCGCCCGCCGCCTTCTCGTTCCTGGCTCCCTCCTACGCCCACAAGTACGGCGTCGACCGGGACCAGATGAAGGAGGTCATGGGCCGCATCGCCTTCAAGAACCACCAGAACGGGGCGCTGAACCCGAGGGCGCAGTTCCAGAAGGAGGTCTCCATGGAGACCATCGCCAAGGCACCGCGGGTGGCCGGGGACCTCGGCGTCTTCGACTGCAGCGGGGTCAGCGACGGCTCGGCCGCCGCCGTGATCTGCCGGGCGGCCGACGCCCACAAGTACTGCGACAACCCGCTCTACGTGAAGGCGCTGGCCTTCGTGGCCGGCCCGGCGGCCGGGCCCATCGACCCGGCTTACGACTACACCACCTTCGAGGAGGTGGTCCGCTCGGCCGCGGACGCCTACCACCAGGCCGGGATCACCGACCCGCGGGCGCAGCTGGCCATGGCCGAGGTCCACGACTGCTTCACCCCGACCGAGCTCGTCCTCATGGAGGACCTGGGCTTCGCCGAACGGGGCACGGCGTGGAAGGAGGTGCTCGCCGGCACCTTCGACCGCGACGGCGAGCTGCCCGTCAACCCCGACGGCGGCTTGAAGTCCTTCGGGCACCCGATCGGGGCGTCCGGCCTGCGCATGCTCTTCGAGTGCTGGCTGCAGCTCCGCGGCGAGGCGCCGCCCGAGCGCCAGATCTCGACGGTCGGACCGGGGCGCACGCTCGGCCTGACCCACAACCTGGGCGGCGCTCCCGGCGAGGGCGTCAGCTTCGTCGGCATCGTCGGCACCGAGCTCGACTGATGGCTGGGGCAACGGGCGACGACCTGCTGGCCGAGACCGAGGACCAGGCGGCGCTGCGCCAGCTGGCCCGCGACGTGGCCACCCGCGAGGTGGCGCCGCGGGCGCACCAGGCCGACGAGGAGGGCGCCGTCCCGGCCGAGGTGCGCAAGGCCTTGGCCGCCGCCGACCTCCTCCGCATCACCATCGGCGAGGAGTGGGGTGGCATGGGCCTCGGCGACGTCGAGGCCTCCATCGTCCTCGAGGAGATCGCCCGGGCCGACATCTCGTCGGCCATCTGCTGCCAGCTGACCTTCAACGGGCCGCCCCGGGGGATCGAGCACCTCGGGCCACCGGCCATGAAGGAGCGCTGGCTGCCCGCCGCCGCCAACGGCGACGCCCTCATCAGCATCGGCATCACGGAGCCCGACGCCGGGTCGGCCGTGCAGAACATGCGGGCCGCGCTGGTCGAGGACGGTCCGGGGCGCTGGCGCCTCAACGCGTACAAGAACTATTCGACCCTGGGCGACGTGGCCCAGGGCGTGCTGGTCTGGTGCCGGTGGCCCGGCGGCGACGGCGCCAAGGGCATCGGCGCCGTGATCGTGCCTACCGACCGCGACGGGGTCTCGGTGACGGGGCGCCACCAGGGCATGGGCATCCATGCGGCGACCGAGGCCGAGCTGGCCTTCGACGGCGTCGCCATCACCGAGGACGACGTGCTGATCGCCGGTGACCCGGCCAACACCGAGGCCTTCAAGGTCCTGCTGTCGCATCTCAACCACGAGCGCTGCGGCAACGCCTCCATGTGCGTGGGGGCGGCCCAAGGCGCCCTCGAGCACGCGGTGCGCTACATGAACGAGCGGGTCATCGGCGGGCGCCCGCTGGCCGATCTCCAGGGGCTGCAGTGGAAGCTGGCCGACATGGCCGTGCAGCTCGAAGGCGCCCGCATGCTCCTGGCCCGGGCGGTGCGCCTGGCCGGTCCCGGCGGGACGCCGCCACCGCTCGAGACCGCGCTGGCCAAGACGGCCGCCAATCTGGCGGCCAAGTTCGTGTGCGACGAGGCCATGCAGATCCACGGCGGCTACGGCTACTCGCGCGAGTACCCGCTGGAGCGGGCCTACCGCGACATCCGCGGCTTGTGCTTCGGTGCGGGCACGGTCGAGGCGCAGAAGAACTTCATCGGCCTCCGCGTGTCCGCCGGGGCGCGCACACGCTCGCCCGGCTGGAGGGATCCCCTCGGCTAGTCAGCTCAGCGCTGCATCGCCTTGGTCTCGACGAACTCATCGAGTCCGTACTTGCCTCGCTCGCGCCCGATGCCCGACTGCTTGTAGCCGCCGAAGGGGGCGGACGGGTTGAAGCTGCCGCCGTTGATGTCGACCTGACCGGTCCGCATCTGACGGGCCACCCGCTCGGCCCGGTCGGTGTCGGCCCCCGACACTGCGCCGGCCAGCCCGTAGGGGGTGCCGTTGGCGATCTCGATCGCCTCTTCCTCGGTGTCGTAGGGGATGATCGACAGGACCGGCCCGAAGATCTCCTCCTTGGCGATGGTCATGTCCGGGGTCACGTCCGAGAAGATGGTCGGCTGCACGTAGAAGCCCTTGTCCAGCCCCTCGGGCGCCTCGGCCCCACCGGCGACCAGCTTGGCCCCCTCCTCGATGCCCTTGTTGATGTACCCCCGAACCCGGTCGCGCTGCACGCTCGAGACCAGCGGGCCGAGCAGCTTGCCGGCCTCGAAGGGGTCGCCGGGGGCGAAGCCCGCCACGGCACCGGCCGCCAGCGCTTCGACCTCGGCCAGCTTGCTCCGGGGCACCAGCATCCGGGTGAGGGCCGAGCAGGTCTGGCCCGAGTTCATGAAGCAGCCGAAGAGCCCGGCGGGGACCGCCTTCTCGAAGTCGGCGTCGTCGAGCAGGATGTTGGCCGACTTGCCGCCCAGCTCGAGCGACACCGGCTTGATGTTCTCCGCGGCCAGCTGCATGACGCGCCGTCCGGCCCGGGTCGAGCCGGTGAACGACACCATGTCGACCTTGGGGTGGGCGGCGATGGCCTCGCCGACCACCGGACCGACGCCGGTCACCAGGTTGAAGACGCCGGCGGGCAGGCCCACCTCGTCGATCACCTCGGCCAGGATGAAGGCGTTGATCGGCGCCACCTCGCTGGGCTTGAGGACGACGGTGCAGCCGACGGCCAGGGCCGGCGCCACCTTGAGGGCGATCTGGTAGAGCGGGTAGTTCCACGGCGTGATCGCACCGACGACGCCGACGGGCTCGTGCACGACGAGCGAGTTGCCGATCTCCTCTTCCCACTGGAAGCTCTCCGCCGCGTTGGCCGCGTCGGCGAAGGCCCCCGCCGGCAGCCCGACCTGAATCGAACCCGACAGCGTCATGGGCATGCCGACCTCGTGCGAGATGATCTGCGCCACCTCGTCGGTGCGGGCGGCCAGGGCCTCGCTGATGCGCTTGAGGAGCTTGCCGCGCTCCTCGCGGGAGGTGGCGGACCAGGCGGGGAAGGCGGCCGCCGCAGCCTGGGCGGCCTTGTCGACGTCTTCGGGCGTGCCGTCGGGGATGGTGGCGAAGACCTCCTCGGTGGCCGAGTCGATGACCTCGAGGGTCCCGCTCCCGGTGGAAGGGACCCAAGCCCCGTTGATGTAGATCTTGTCGCGCACGTCCATGGGAGGCCTCCCCGTCGATGATCGGATCACCTCTCACCCTACCCAGGGAGGATGGGGGAGCGCTCCGGGGAGGCCCGAGCGTTCCTGGCCCGCCCCCGCCGTTAGGACTTGCCGAGCAGCGGGTGGTCGCCCATGCCCACGGGCTGGAGGTGCTGGCCCAGCACCTCGTGGAAGTGGTCGGCCACCTCCTGGGGGGTCCAGCCGCCGTCGCGCCACATGGTGGCGATCTGCCGGGGCGTCTGGAAGAGGGTGTAGGCGAACCCGGTCCGCCCGAGGACCTGGCCGTTCACGTAGGAGGCGTCCTCGGAGGCCAAGAACGCGATGAGCGGGGCGTTGAGGGCCGGGTTCTGGTCGGCCGGCGGCTCCTCGCCCTTGTAGAGGCCCTCGGTCATGCGGGTGAAGCCGGCCGGGGCCACCGCGTTGACCGTGATGCCGTACTTGCCCAGCTCGAGGGCCCACACGAAGGTCATGCCCATGATGGCGGCCTTGGCCGCGCCGTAGTTGGTCTGGCCGAAGTTCCCCCGCAGCCCGGCCGACGAGGTGATGTTGACGATCCGCCCGTACCCGGCGTCCTTCATCAGGGGGGCGGCGTGGCGCACCGTGTTGAAGGTGCCCTTCTGGTGCACCGCGATGACGGCGTCGTAGTCGGACTCGTCCATCTTGACCAGGGTGCGGTCGCGCACGATGCCGGCGTTGTTGACCACGATGTCGATCTTCCCGAAGCTGTCGACCGCGGTGCCGATGATCCGCCCCGCGCCCTCGAAGTCGCTCACCGAGTCGTGGTTCGGCACTGCCGCGCCGCCGGCCGCCTCGATCTCGGCGCAGACCTGGGCGGCGGGATCCTCCTGGGTGCCCTCACCGCCGAGGGTGACGCCGACGTCGTTGACCACGACCTGGGCGCCCTCCGCCGCCAGGCACAGGGCGATGTCCCGCCCGATGCCCCGACCAGCACCCGTCACCACTGCCGCACGACCGTCGAGAAGTCCCATGGCGGCGCACATTATCCCGGCCCACCGTGACCATTCCCTGACATGCGTGTCAGGCATTGCCACGGGCGCTGTACGATCGGGCGATCAGCGGGCGAAGGGGTCGCCCCACAACCGAGCGGTGAGGAGCCCGGCCATGGCCACCTTCATTGAGGACGCACCCGAGAAGATCGTCGCGGCAGCCAAGAAGCTCCTGGAGAAGGGGCTGGTCGAGGGCACCTCGGGCAACATCTCGGCCCGCATGGAGGACGGCAACATCGCCTGCACCCCGTCCTCGCTCGACTACGAGATCATGACGGTCGACGACATCGTCATCGTGAACCCGGCCGGTGACGTGGTGTCCGGGGAGCGGGGCCCGACCTCGGAGAAGTACCTCCACCTGGCCGTCATGAACGCCTACGAGGACATCGGCGTCTGCATCCACTCGCACGCCGTGCACGCCACCATGTTCGCCGTCGCCCACCACGACATCCCGAGCTGCATCGACGAGTTCACCGTGTACCTGGGCGGCGACATCCGCTGCACCGAGTACGCGCCCAGTGGCTCGCCCGACCTGGCCGAGCAGGTGGTCAAGGCGCTCGAGGACCGCGGGGCCGCCCTCATCGCCAACCACGGCATGGTGGCCATCGGGACGACCATGGAAAAGACCATGCACAACACGGCGCTGGTCGAGCGCTCGGCCAAAATCATCTGGGGCGCCAAGCAGCTGGGCACCATCTACCCGCTGCCCGAGAAGGTCAACACCAACTTCGCCAACGTCTACCCCTACATGCGATAGGCGACATGAGCGACGGCACCATCCGGGCCCGGCTGACCGAGCTGGGCCTCACCCTCCACGGGCCTCATCCGCCCCATGACCCCCTCGATGCGGTGGTCGTGCACGACGGCGTCGCCCGCACCTCGGGCCAGCTGCCCCGCATCGACGGGCAGCTCACGTGCCTGGGCCACCTGGGCGCCGACGTCACCGTCGAGGAGGGCCGGGAGGCCGCGGCGGTGTGCGCGCTCAACGCCCTGGCCGTCCTCGAGGCCGAGCTGGGCTCGCTCGACCGCATCGAGCGCGTGCTCACCGTGACCGGGTTCGTCGCCTCGGCGCCCGACTTCCACGAGCAGCCCGCGGTGATCGACGGGGCCAGCCAGGTCCTGGCCGACGTGTTCGGTGAGGCCGGCCGCCACACCCGCTCAGCCATCGGCGTGGCCGCCTTGCCCCGGCGGGGCGCCGTCGAGATCGAAGTGACGGTCGCCCTCAGGGCTTGACGAAGGACGACGCCTGCAGGGCCGAGCGCGCCGCGCCGGCCGCCTCCCAGTAGTTCGGCGTCCCCTGCTCTTGGAGCTGGCGCACGGCCTCGACGGCGAAGCCGTAGCTGGCGACGGCGATGGCGCCCCCGACGGAGATGCGGCTCACCCCGAGCTCGGCCAGTGCACCGATGGCGGGCGCGTCCGGCGTCACCAGCACGCTGACCGGCCGGTCGACGGCCGCCAGCAGCGTGCGCAGGTCGGCCGGATCGACGACGCGTGGCGCGAACAGCACGTCGGCGCCGGCCTCTTGGTACGTCTGGAGCCGCGTGATCGTGTCGGCCAGGTCGTCCCGGCCGTGGAGATGGTTCTCGGCGCGCGCCGTCAGCACGAAGTGGACCGCCCCTCCATGCGCCGCCTCGGCCGCCGCCCGCACCCGTTCGGCCGCCTCGGCCAGCTCGTAGATGGGCGCATCCTTGTTGCCGGTGAAGTCCTCGACGGAGCCTCCGGCCAGTCCCCGGGCCATGCCCGCCGTGATGGTGGCGGCCACTCCCTCGGGATCATCGGCGAAGCCGTTCTCGAGGTCGGCCGACACGGGGAGGTCGACGGCCTCGACCAGTTCGTCGCAGTGCTCGAGGACCTCCTCGCCGCTCATGGCTCCGTCCAGGCGACCCCGGCTGATGGCGAAGCCGCCGCTGGTGGTGGCAATGGCGCCGACCCCCAACGACTCGAAGAGCTTGGCCGAACCGATGTCCCAGGCGTTGGGCATGAGGAGCGGCGTCCCTCGTACGTGCAGGGCCAGGAAGTGCTGCGCCTGCTCGACGGGACTGGTACGGCCGGCGTGGCTCGTGGGCGAGGTCATGCCCGCACCGTACCGGTGGGTGGTGACTGCGTGATCAGCTGGCGGCTGCGGCCTGTTCGGGGAACTCCCAGTACTGGATCTCACAGGTCATCGGCAGGATGTAGCTGAGGTACAGCGAGTGAATCTTCACCATGCCTTGGTCGTCCATGTGCAGGTCGATGAGCTGCATCCGATCGTCCTTCTGCGCGAACTCCTTGGCCCGCTGCTGTATCCCGACGAGGTCTTCGAACGAGTTGACCGCGAAGCCGTAGTGATCCATGCGCGGACACTTCATCGGATCGTCTTCCTTGATGAGAAAGATGAATTGGTCCCAGTGCACGCAACTCAAGATGAGGCGGCGCTTGTCCTCGGTCATGACGGCGATCTCGTCGAAGCCGAGGACGTCCTTGAAGAACCCGCACACGTCGGTGCGATTGGTCTCGTCGAGCAGATCGCCCGGCAACGACATGGCGACGTGGTTGAAGCGGGGATTCCCCGACGGATAGAAGGGATGCGGCATCAGCTTCCTCCTCCTGGTGCGACCATCACCTTGCCGGCGATGCGCCCGACGGCCAGGTTCTCGAGAGCGTCACGGATCCCGTCGAGGGCGATCTCGTCGGGATCGATCAAGAGCTCGCACGGAAACCCGTCCGAGGCGAGCAACTCGAGCGCCCGCTCGAAGCCACCGAGGTCGTAGACGAACGAGCCGGTCACCGTGAGCTCGTTGAGGATCATCCGGTTGATGTCGAAGGTCGGGTGGTCGATACCGGCGCCCACCATGACGAGGATGCCGCCTCGAGCCACCTGGCTGAAGCCGGCTTCGAGGGCGGCCCGGTGACCGGAGCACTCCAGGACCACGTGCGCGGCCCTCGTCGACTGGCGCTCGGGCTCCCAGGAGGGGAAGACCTCGAGCTCGGACGGGTCCACGATTTCCTTGGCGCCGAGCTTGGCGGCGAGCTCGCGCCGACCCGGGTTTGGCTCGACCACCGTGACGTCGTCGACGCCCATGGCGAGGAGGGCGGCGATGCTCAATGCCCCGATGGGTCCGGCGCCGAACACCATCACGGTGTCGCCCGGTTGGACGCCCGAGCGCGTGATGCCGTGCATGGCCACCGACAGCGGCTCGGCCAGCGCCGCGTGGCGGGGCGCCAGACCGTCGGGCAGGCGCAGGACCCCGGCCGACCGGCACAGGATGTATTCGGCGAACGCCCCGTCACTGTGGCTGGTCGTCATGTCGTTGCGGTTCTCACACTGCGATGGCTTGCCCTCCCGGCAACGCCGACACGTGCCACAGCGCGGCGACGAACCGCCGACCACGAGTTCGCCCACCGACCAGCTGGTGACCCGGTCACCGATGGCGGCGATCGTTCCGCTCCATTCGTGTCCGGCGACCACGCCCGGGGGCAAGCCCCAGCCGTCGCGCAGTTGGTGGATGTCGGAACCGCAGATGCCGCACGAGTGCACCCGGACGACCACTTCGTCCGGGCCCGGTTGCGGCACCGGACGTTCCTCGACCGTGATGACCCCCGGCGACTGGTAGACCGCCGCCGCCATGACCGCCGGCAGCGGTCCCCCCGATGATGAACCTGACATAGGCGTCAGGCTACGCGTTCGCCCCCAGCCAGGCGAGCCCCCCGCTCAAGTGGCGTAAGAAGACGGGGAGCTCCCAGGCCAGCGGGAAGTGGCCCAGGGCGGTGTAGAAGCTGCGGGCCGGCCCGTCCTCGACGCACCAGGCGAGCGGAAACCCGCAGTCGGGCACCCGTCCGCCCGGTACCGAGAGGTCGACCTGCCCCTCGGCCAGGCGCAGGAGGACCCGGGCGTCGGGTCGCAGGTCCTTGAACAGGTAGACCTCGTCCGTCCAGTCCCACTGCTGACCGATGTGGGCCGTGGCCGGGTGGTCCTCGTCGACGACGTCGATGGCGAACTGCTGGGTCCACGGGTGCCCGTCGAAGCGCCCCCCGAGCATCGTCCCGTATTCGGGCCAGGTGTGGCTGGCGTCGGTGGCGGAGTGGACGCCGAGCAGCCTCAGGGTGCCGTCGCGCCACGAGGAGGTGATCGCTTGCTTCTGCTCGGGCGACCACGGGGTCTCGCCGATGGTGAAGAGGGCGAGGACGCGGGCGGCCGCGAGGACGTCGGGCGACACGTCGCGGACGTCGTCCAGGGGGACCGGGCTGAGACCGGACATATCGGCCAGCTGGGACAGGGCGACCCTGGCTTGGGCCAGGGTGCCGTGCACGCCGGCAGGAGAGTCGACGTAGGGCGCCACCTGGGTGACGATGAGCATGTTGGCGGCCATGCGCGGAGTGTACGGCTGGTGCGCCTCCCTCGCCTGATGATCGAATGCGTCCGCACCCCAACGAGGAGGACCACGTGAGCGCAGCGAACAGCCCCGAGGAGACGGCACGAGCACTGGCCGAACTGGGATCGGCCACGCTCGGCGAGTCGGGCGGACGGGCCGCCCATCGCCGGCTCCGCCCGGCCTGGCCGGGCGCCCGGATCGCCGCGCCCGCTTATCCGGTCGGCTGCACGCCCGGTGACAACCTGGCCGTGCACGTCGCGGTGACGACGGCGCCAAGGGGGAGTGTGCTCGTGGTCGACGTCGGGCAGGTGGCCGACCGCGGCTACTGGGGCGAGGTCCTGACCACGGCAGCCGAGTCGGCCGGACTGGCCGGGTTGGTCCTCGACGGCGGCGTGCGCGACGTCGGCGCGCTCGAGGCCCACGGCTTCCCGGTCTTCTCGGCGACGATCGCCCTCACCGGGGCCACAAAGGACAAGCCGGGCACCGTGGGCGCTCCGGTGCGCGTGGGCGGGGTCGAGGTCGCGGCGGGGGACTGGGTCGTGGCCGACGTCGACGGAGTGACCTTCGTGCCCGCGGCCACGGTGGACGAGGTCCTGGCCGCCGGCCGGGCCCGTGAACAGAAGGAGGCCGGCTTCTTCGAGGCGCTGCGCGCGGGCTCGACGACGGTCGAACTGCTGGGGCTCGACGCCTCGCTCGTCCGCGAGGGCGGCTGAGCCGACTCCCCGGACTAGGCGGCGGGTCCCTGGACGACGACGCTCCGCACGGTCTTGTCGTGCAGGGTCTGCTTCTTCGGGTCCCAGAGGGGGAAGAGCATGTCGAGCACCCAGGGCAGGAACAGGGCCACCGCGAGGAGGTACTCGACCAGGGCCCGCCCGAAGGCCCGCCCGTACCCGATGGGCTGACCGGTGGCGACATCGACGGCCCGCACGCCGAGGGCCATCATGCCGATGGTCTGGCCGCGACGTGAGCCACAGAAAATGGTGCCGTAGCCGACGACGAGGACGGCACTGACCAGGATTCCCCACCAGTGAATGTTGAAGGACACGGACGTGGAGTGATCCACGCCGTTGACCGTGTTCAGTTGCTGAGTGGTCTGCGTGTGCGCAAACCCTCCGAGCAGTGCGACCACCGGAATGTTGATGACGGCCAAGATCACCCAGTCGAGGAGCCATCCCCCGAGACGCTGGCCGTAGCTGGCGAGGAACTGGCCCGACGCCATTGGCGCGGGAGGGGGAGGAGGCATGGCGCCGAAGCCCTGCACATGCTCGGTCCAGGTCGCCCCGTTCCAGTAGCGCTGCGACCCGGGAAGGCCTTGGGGATCGGGATACCAACCGGGCGGTGCTGTGGCCATGCCGGTTGTTCTATCCCCGCGGCGTGCGGCTGCGGAGGGATGCCCGGCCTGCCGAGATCATGGGCTTGGGTAGTTAGTAAGTCTGAACTGATAAGGATAGACTTACTAAATGGGCGATGCCGCGAAACCATCCGTCGACGAGGTGGCCAGTGCGGTGCAGGCCGCGGTTCGCCTTCTGGTTCAGCGACTCCGCCAGACCCACACGGCCGAGGGCGGCGACCTGACCTCGTCCGAGACCTCGGCCATGGCTCGACTCGACCGGACCGGGCCGACCACGTCGACGGACCTGGCCCGCTTGGAGCGCATCAGCCCCCAGTCCATGGGGGCCACGCTCGCCGCGCTCGAGGAGCGTGGGCTGGTGGTCCGCCAGGCCGATCCCGCCGACGGCCGGCGCGCCATCCTCTCCCTGACCCAGGCGGGCCAGGAGCTCCTGGGTCGCCGGCGCAGTGCGCGGAGCGAACTGTTGTCGCGGGCCCTGGCGAGCAACTTCACGAAGGCTGAGCTCACGCAGCTGCAGGCGGCAGCTCCGCTGATCGAGCGGCTGGCCGAGAACATCTGATGGCCGTACAGGCACCGGAAGACGTGGGCGCCGTGGACGGCGTGGCCGCGCTCGACGACAGCTACAAGTGGTCAGCCTTGGCCAACACGACGGCCGCCACCTTCATGGCCGTTCTCGACGGCTCCATCGTGATCATCGCCCTGCCCGCCATCTTCCGGGGCATCCACCTCGACCCGTTGGCTCCGGGCAACATCGCCTTCCTGCTCTGGATGATCATGGGCTACCGCCTCGTGCAGGCCGTGTTCGTCGTGACCCTGGGCCGACTGGGAGACATGTTCGGCCGGGTGCGGATCTACAACGCGGGGTTCGCGGTCTTCACGGTGGCCTCGGTGCTCCTGTCGATCGACCCCTACTTGGGCAGCAAGGGAGCGCTCTGGCTGATCGGTTGGCGCTTCGTCCAGGCCATCGGCGGTTCCATGCTCATGGCGAACTCCGCCGCCATCCTCACCGACGCCTTTCCCGAGAATCAGCGTGGCTTCGCCCTCGGGATCAACCAGGTGGCCGGCTTGTCCGGCCAGTTCATCGGGCTGGTGGCGGGTGGTCTGTTGGCCGCATGGGACTGGCGCGCCGTGTTCTGGGTCAACGTGCCCGTCGGGATCTTCGGCACGCTCTGGGCCTACTGGCGCCTGCGCGAGACCGGGACGCGCTCGGGTGGCCGCATCGACTGGTGGGGCAACGTCACCTTCGCGGTGGGCCTGGGCTCGATCCTCATCGCCGTCACCATCGGGATTCAGCCGTACCACGGCGAGGCCATGGGCTGGACGAGTCCCGAGGTGCTCTCCTTACTCTTCGGCGGGCTGGCTCTGCTGATCGCGTTCGTCGTGATCGAGAGCAAGGTGGTCGATCCCTTGTTCCGCCTGAGCCTCTTTCGCATTCGGGCCTTTGCCGCCGGCAACGTGGCCAGCTTCGCGGCCCGGCTGGGGCAGGGCGGACTCCAGTTCATGCTCGTCATCTGGCTGCAGGGCATCTGGTTGCCCCTGCACGGCTACAGCTACAGCTCGACGCCGCTGTGGGCCGGCATCTTCCTGTTGCCGCTCACGGCAGGCTTCCTGCTCTCGGGTCCCGTGTCGGGCCACTTGTCGGACCGCTACGGCGCCCGCGGTTTCGCCACGACCGGCATGGTCGTCTACGGCTGCAGCTTCATCGGGCTGATCTTCCTGCCCGTGAACTTCAGCTACTGGGCGTTTGCCACGCTCATCGCCATCAACGGCATCGGCATCGGCATGTTCAGTGCGCCCAACACGTCCTCGATGATGAGCAGCGTCCCGCCCGAGTTCCGGGGTGCGGCGTCAGGCATGCGGTCCACCTTCCAGAACTCGGGCACGGCGCTCTCCATCGGCGTCTTCTTCTCGCTCATGATCACCGGCCTGGCCAGCACGTTGCCCAAGACCCTCTCGAACGGCCTCCAGCATCAGGGCGTGCCGGCGGCCGCAGCCCACCATGTGGCGTCGCTGCCCCCGGTGGCCTCCCTCTTCGCCTCCGTCCTCGGGATCAACCCGCTGCACCATCTCCTGGCTGTGGGCGGCGTCCTGCAATCGCTCCCGGCGAACGCCCAGCACGTGCTCACGGGCAAGGAGTACTTCCCCCATCTGCTCTCGGGACCGTTCAGCCATGGGCTGACCATCGTGTTCGCGGTGTCAGCCGGCCTGGCCTTCATCTCGGCCATCGCCTCGGTGACGAGAGGACCACGGGCGACTCCGGCCGCCATCAGTCCCGCCCGGCGACGACGGTGACGGGGAGCGGGTCGAAGTGGGCGCCGGGCGGGCCGCCGGATCCGGTCCGGTGGCATGATGCGGGCGGTGACCAACGGAGACCAGGCAGTCGAGCGCATCGAGATTCAGCGGACCATCCCGGCCGACGCAGGACGGATCTTCTCCGTGTTGCGCGACCCCCGGGGTCACGTGACCATCGACAGCTCGGGCATGCTGCAGGACTTCACCGGGGAGCCGGTGAGCAAGGTGGGCGACACCTTCGTCATCCACATGGACCGCGAATCGCTCAACGACTATCCGATGGGTCGCTACGACGTGACCGTCGTCTTCACGACCTACGAACCCGACCGCGAGATCGCCTGGACCGTCGAGGGCACCATCAAGCCGCCCATCGGACACATCTACGGCTACACGCTCGAGCCCACCGAGGGCGGCACGCTCGTCACGTCGTACTACGACTGGTCGCAGATCGCCCCGGAGTGGCGCGAGGCCAACATCTTCCCCGTCATGTCCGAGCTGGCCGTGCGGGCGACGCTGGGCATCCTCGAGCGCACCCTGGTCCACTCCACGCAGTGGTGAGCTGAAACCCAGCACATGTCGTCGGTGCCGCCGGCGCCGGAGCGGGCGAGGCGGTCAGCTGCAGTCGGCGCAGCGCCCGAGCAGGGCGAAGTGATGCGGGTCGATGGTGAAACCGAACGTCGACTGAGCGGCTTTGGTCAGCCCCTCGAAGAATGAGTCGGGCGCCTCGATGAGCGTGCCGCACTGCTCGCAGACGAAGTGCCCGTGGACAGAGCTGGCCAGGTGATAGGTGGCCGGACCGTGTCCGAAGTGGGAGTGCACGACCACGCCGAGGCGCTCGAGCTCCTCGAGGTTCCGGTAGATCGTCGAGAGGTGGATGTCGGGGTCTTCGGCCTGGACCTCGGCGGCGAGCTCCTCGACCGTCCGGTGGCCCGTAGAGGTGAAGAGCGCACGCAGCAAGATCCGGCGGGACGAGGTGACGCGGCCACCGTGCTGGCGGACGAGCTCGTAGGCCTCCTCGAGCGTGTCGGCCTTGCCGAGACCGGCCTCGTGCGCGGGGGCGTGCCTGGTCATGCAGTCACCGGGCGCCATCGTACCGGGGTGCCTCCCGCTCCTGGTTAGAACCTTGTGCAGCCAGCGACATCCGCCCGGGAGGTCTATTACGAATCATTTGCAATAGTCCTAGAGTGAGCGGCGACCGGCCGGGAGGGACAGGGGGTGTCGACGATGGCGAGGGCGGGCCGGATGGCGGCGCTGCGTAGCGGACTGACGAGGCGCGAGTGGGCCCGGGTCGGCGGCATGGCCGTGACCGTGTTGGTGCTCAACGTCGTCGGCTGGTCGCTCCTCCTGGTGGCCGTCGGCCATCACTTCCATGTCTCGCAGACGAAGTTGTTCGGTCTGGGTACCGGCGTGCTGGCCTTCACCCTGGGCATGCGCCACGCCTTCGACGCCGACCACATCGCGGCCATCGACAACACCACGCGGAAGCTGGTCCACGAAGGTCAGCGTCCGCTGGGGGTCGGGTTCTTCTTCTCGCTCGGCCATTCGACCATCGTCTTCGTCCTCGCCGTGGCCCTGAACTTCGGCATCCGCGCCCTCAATCTCCAGGTCAGCGAGCAGTCCTCGGGACTGCACTCGGCCACCACGATCGTCGGCACCTCTATCTCGGGTGCCTTTCTCTACCTCATCGCCCTGCTGAACGTGTTCGTGCTGGTCTCCATCGTCGGTGTCTACCGCCGGATGCGTTCCGGTCATTTCGACCACGAGGAGCTCGAGCGCCAGCTGGACAAGCGGGGCGTCATGAATCGCGTGCTCGGTGGCTACGCCAAGCGCATCGACACGCCTTGGAAGATGTATCCGGTCGGCGTCCTCTTCGGGCTGGGATTCGACACGGCGACCGAGGTGGCGCTGCTGGTCCTGGCCGGATCGGCCGTCGTCGGCGGGCTGCCCTTCTACGCCATCATCTCGCTGCCGGTGCTGTTCGCCGCGGGGATGTGCCTGTTCGACACGCTCGACGGGTGCTTCATGAACTTCGCCTACGACTGGGCCTTCTCGAACCCCGTGCGCAAGGTCTTCTACAACCTGACCATGACCGGTCTGTCGGTGGCCGTCGCCTTCTTCATCGGCACGATCGAGATCCTGGGGCTGCTCGGTCAGGAGGCGGATCTGAACTCGCCGTTCTGGAACGTGGTGAAGGACTTCAACATCAATACCGCCGGCTTCGTCATCGTCGGGCTGTTCGTGGCGACCTGGGCGGTCGCCCTCGTCTACTGGCGGCTGGCCAGGGTGGAGGAGAAGTGGAACGACGCGCTCGTGTCGGAGTCGGTGGAAGAGGTGGTCTCGGTCTGAGTCCTGCAGCCGGGAGGGGCGAGGTGTCCTGGGGTCAGGTCGGCTGCGACCCGAGGGACTGAATGGCAGCCATGCCGACGACCGGTTGGTTCAGGTGCAGACCCCCGGCGGAGCCGTCGAAGGCAGCGTCACCGAAGCTGAAGATGCCGCCGTCACGTCCGACGAGCCAGTACCCCCGACCGTCGGCCGTGTGCTCGATGCCGACGATGGGCGCACTGAGGGGGAGTCCGCCGGTCGAGCCGAAGTAGCCGGCGTCACCGAAGCTGAAGATCCCGCCGTCGGAGGCGGCCAGCCAGTAGCCGCTCCCATCGGGGGCAGCGGCCATGCCCACGATGGGCTTCTGGAGCGGCAGGCCGCCGGCCGAGCCGAAGAAGTGTGCGTCACCGAACGAGAAAACCCCGCCGTCGGAGGCCACAAGCCAGTACCCGTGCCCGTCCGTGGTCGAGGCCATCCCGACGATCGGCTTGTCGAGCTTGATCGCGCCCGTGGATCCGTAGAAGGCCGCATCGCCGTAGCTGAAGATCCCGCCGTCCGACGCGACCAACCAGTAGCCCTTTCCATCGGGCGTCGGCGTCATGGCCACGATCGGTGCATTGAGGTGCATGCCGCCGGTCGAGCCGTAGAAGACAGCGTCGCCGAACGCGAAGATGCCGCCGTCGGAGGCGAGCAACCAGTAGCCGGCACCGTTCGGGGTGACCGCCATGCCCACGATCGGCGCGTTCAGGTGCAGACCTCCGGTGGAGCCGTAGAACGGAGCACCTCCGTAGCTGAAGATGCCGCCGTCGCTGGCCACCTCCCAATACCCGGGAGGTCCGAGTGGCCCGACGTCCAGGGTGAGGGCGACGGTGCCTGAGAGCTCATTGGCGTCGGTCACGGTGATGGTGACCGTGTAGTCGCCCGAGAGGATCGGGGTGCCACTGATGGAGCCGCCTGGCGTGAGTTGGAGTCCGGCCGGAAGCGAACCGGCTGACAGGGACCAGCTGTAGGGAGCGAGGCCGCCTGTCGCACTGAGACTGGTGGCGTACGGCACGCCGATGGCCCCTGCGGGCAGGCTGGTCGTCGTCACCGTCGGCGGAGCGAGCAGGGTCACGATCATGCCGCCGCCGTTGGCCGCGTTGCCACCGGCGACGCAGTTGGCCGGCCCGACGCAGTTCACGGCGACCAGATTCGAGACCCCAGCCGGCGCCGATTGGGGATTCCAGGTGGAGCCGCCGTTCGTCGTTTGCACGATGTCGGTGCTGCCGACGGCGGTGCACGTCGTGGGGGTGAGGCACGAGATGGCGGACAGAGCGGTCGCGCCGAGCGGGTTGCCCAGGTTGTTCCACTGAGCGCCGCCGTTCCCGGTCGACAGGACGGTGGAACCGACAGCGAAACAACTCGAGTCACTCGAACAGCTGATGCCGTTGAGAGCCGTGACTCCTGACGGCACAGTCTCGTGCGACCAGTTGGCTCCGCCGTTCGCCGTGCTGATGATGGCGGGACCACTCGACGTCGTGCCGAGCGCGACGCAGGTCAATGCATCAGGGCACGTGATCGCGACAAGGCTGGCGATGTCGCCGGGTATGACGTCGGGAGACCACGAGGACCCACCGGTTGTCGTCCCGATAATGCTCGGTGATTGTGACGTCGACGAACTGATTCCTTGGCAGTCCGCCGTCGTCGGACAGGCCACGCCGATCAAGGTTCCGGTCCCGGACACTGGGGTCTCCGCGGTCCAGTTCGCACCGCCATTCGTTGTACCGATGATGGCTCCGGCTCCGAAGGCGCCAAAGCCGACGGCGGTGCAATTGGACAAGCTCGGGCAAGAAATGCCATTCAATCCACTGATCTGCGGCGGAACTGACTGGGCCTGCCAAGTCTTGCCGATGTTCGTCGAAGCTATGACCGAGTTCACGCCGACTCCCATGCAAGTGGCTGGTCGCTGGCACGAGGCGGAACTGATTTTCCCGGTTCCGACGGGAGGCGTCTGATCAGACCAAACCGACCCATTGATCGTGCCGATGATGACTGATCCAGAACCATTGACGCCCTCATCCCCAACGGCGACACAATCGACAGCGCTTGCGCACGACACGCCAGTCAGATCAAACGAGTCCGCTGGTGTCGTCTGAGACGTCCATGCGTTCCCGTTGTTGGTAGACCCCAGGGCATAAGGTGTTGAATCGCCGTTCGTCCCAACGGCGAAACAGGAGCCAGCAATACAGCTAACGGAATTGAGCGACCCGCCCGGGGGAAGCGTTCGCGGAGACCAGCTGCTGAGTCCATTTGAACTGACACTGGCTGCTGTTTGTGCGAAAGAGATTCCTACGGCGACACAGCGTGTGGTGGAACCACAGGAGACGGCTTGAGAGAGTCGAGACGCTTGGTTCGGTGAGGGTCGACCAGGTGGCGTCGTTCTGGGTTCCGAATATCGCGGGATTGCCATTGAGCAAGCCGATGGCGACGCAGGTCGTGGCGCTCGGACACGACACACTCGATAGGTCGCTTGTGCCTGTAGGCGGCGATTGCGCGGTCCACGTCTGGCCATCCAGCGTCGCGGCGATCTCGAGCTACCGCCAACAGCCGTGCATTGGTCGCGGAGAACGCACGAGATGCCAAAGCTGCGAAGGTCGGAAACAATGGGCTACCATGTAGTACCACCATCCATGACTTAAGGATTCCATGGCCGCCGGCGGCGAAAGCAGACAGAGTCTGTAGGGCATGTGACGGCTTGTGAGGCCGAAAATGCCTGTTAGGTATGCGTGCACGAGTCCAACTGGATCCTCCGTCGTTGGACGTAACAATGGATGGAACGTTGAAATTCGCTTTCGCCAACCGCGGCGCATGTTGTTGAGGTGGACGAACGCTCGGAGCGCACGAGAATAGAGCTGCACATTGGCTAAGTGGCGGAAACGAGGCTGTTGTCTGCCATTGAGGAGACGTTGCACCTGCGGGCGCACTGCCGGGTGGGGCGCCGAAGGCGCCAACGGCAATCACCGCTGTGACCGCACAAAGAACGGCTACAGCAAGAATTCGGACGGTATACATGCGCTCCTTCCGCCGGGAGTCTGGGCAACGACGACAGCTGCCTGATGTCTCCCTGGCCTTACCCGGACCGGCCCGTTACGGGACCTCTCTCCGGGGAGGAACGGTTGTTACGTCGCGGGAATTGTCGGAACGATGAGGTTCGGCGGTGTCCGCCCGGCGAGGACGTCGGCGACGCCCTGACAAGCGAGTCGAGCCATGCGAGTGCGCGTGCCGATCGTTGCACTGCCTATGTGAGGAAGAAGCGTCGCCCGCGGTGCCTTCAACAACCTGGGGTTGATGATCGGCTCGCCGTCGAACACGTCGAGCCCGGCCGCGTAGAGCGTGCCTGCTTCGAGTGCGTCCGCCAGTGCGTCCTCATCGACGATGGGTCCGCGCGCGGTATTGACGAGAACGGCCGTTGGCTTCATCTGTGCCAGTTCCGGTGCGCCGACCAAATGCCGAGTCGTGTCACTCAGTGGCACATGGAGGCTGACGACGTCCGAACGCTGCAACAGTTCGTGCAGCGATGCCACATAGCCGGGAACTCCGGTGTCGTGGCGGGTCGTGTGCAGGACCTCCATGTCGAAGCCGGCGGCCCTCTGAGCCACGGCTCGACCGATGCGGCCGTACCCGACCAGCCCAAGCGTCGTTCCGTAGACGTCGCGGGCCAGGTGCGTGTCGAAGCCCCAACCGGTCCAACGGCCCTCTCGGAGGTCCGCCTCGGCCTGGGTGCTCTGCCGGGCCGCCGCCAGGATGAGGAGGAAGGCCAGGTCGGCCGTGGTGTCATCGAGCACGCCGGGTGTGTTGCACACCGAGATCCCGCAGTCCTGGGCGGAGGGCACGTCGATGTTGTCGTAGCCGACCGCGGCGTTGGCCACGACCTGCAGTCGTCCGGCCTGTCCAGCTTCGAACACGGTCCTGTCCATGCGGTCCGTCAGGTGGCAGACGATCCCGTCGACCTCGCCCGCGTAGTTGACCAGATCCTCAGGCGAGAGTGGCGTCTCCGGCTCGATGAGCTCGTGGCCGGCGTGAAGCAGGGGATCGGTCCCGCCCTCGGTCAGCCGGCGGGTGACGAGGACGCGCTCCACTTAGTGCGTGGTGTAGTTGATTTCGCCCGCACCCTTCACGCCGACGGCGAAGCAGAAGCAGTGGATCGGTGCGTGATCAGTGGTGGGCCGAAGGGAGTGCACCTTGTCCGGCGGGATGTAGACGAGGTCACCCTGGGCGATGGCCCGGTCCTCCCCGTCGATGGTCATGATGCCGCGACCGTTCATCACGTAATAGAACTCGTGGGTGGGGTGGGAGTGGGGGTCCACCATGCCACCGCCCGGGACCTCGAACTCGTTGACCAGTTCCAGGTAACCGCCGTCGGTGATGTCCTTGAATTCCTTGGACTCGATCATCCACCACACCGGAACGGTGCCGTTGTGCTCGACGACCGGCGCCTTGTCTTCGATGCTACGCACGTCCATTCTCGGGCCCTCCCAACCTTTCCTAGACTGACTCGGGTGTCAGGTTACGCCAAAGCCGTGAACCCCGAACCTCTGCGAGCCGAGGCCTGGGCGCCCTTCGGTTGGGTCCCAGTGCCCGACATCGACCCGCGGGACGGTGAGCAGCGCATGACCTTCCAGTGGGAGGACGCCCATGTGAACCTGATCGGTCACGCCCGGAGCGAGGTGCCCCAGCTGGAGCACGGCCTCGGTTGCGAGATGCTGTTCCGCCACGACACGCACACCCAGGCCTTGATGGCACTGGACGTGCCCGCCGTGATCGCGGTTGCGCCGGCCGATGTGGAGTTCGAGCGCCCCGACGAGATCGGGTCGATCCGGGTCTTCCGCCTCGAGCCCCTGGAGCCCTTCGTCCTGCACCGGGGCACCTGGCACTGGGGGCCGTTCCCCGTGGAGGCCGCCGAGGTGCGGTTGTTCAACGTGCAAGGGCTCCGCTATGCCGAGGACAACCGGTGCGTGGACCTGGCGGCCAAGGGGCTGTCTGTCGAGGTCGATCTGTCGTGAGGGCACCGACGGTTCCGGAGGCGAACGTTGGAGCTTGACGAGGCAGAAGCGGCGGAAGTCGTCTCGGCCTCCGTCGCCGACCTGGTTCAGGCGATCGCGGCGACCGAGACCGGTCCGGCACAGGGGCAGCGGCGTACCTTCGCGACCACCAGTCCAGATTGGTGGTTCGGTGGGCGCACCTTTGGCGGCATGGTGGTGGCCCAGGCCCTCAGCGCAGCGCTCCAGACGGCGCCCCCGGCGTCGCAGATCCACTCCCTCCACGGGTACTTCCTGCGTCCTACCCCTCCGGGTGCCACGACGATCCATACGGTCGAACCCATCCGCGATGGCCGCTCGTTCTCGACGCGTGCGTTGGTCAGCGCGGTCGAGGGCAAGGAAACCTTCCGCATGAACTGTTCGTTCCACGCGCCTGAACCGGGTGACGAGTACCAGCTGGCGGCCGGCCCGGGCATTCCCCGTCCTGTCGACATCGAAGGGTTCGAGGCACCGTTTCCCTTCGACATCCGCGAGCTCGGGCACACCGAGCAGCGTTCGGACGGGACCTACCTCTCCACCCGCCGCTGCTGGTTCCGGACGAGGGAGCCGCTGCCCGACGACCCGGCGGTGCACGCCTGCGTCCTGGCCTACTTCTCGGACATGACCGGGGCGGCCTTCCGTCCGCTGAGCCTCGGCGTCTGGGGCACCCACACCGACACCAGCCTCGACCACGCGTTGTGGTTCCACCGCCCCTGGCGGGCCGACACCTGGAGCTTCTTCGATCTCCACGCCCTCGTGAACGCGGGCGGACGGTCGACCATCCGGGCCACCATGCACGGCGAGGACGGCACGCTCCACCTCAGCATGGCGCAGGAGTTGCTCATCCGTGAGCTCGACGAGCCGATGGTGATGCCCGAGAAGCCGCCCTGGCTCCAGCGGGCCGAAGAGGCACGAGAGGAGAAGCCCGATGGGTCTGCTTGAGGGAGAGCGAGCCGTGGTCACCGGCGGCGGGTCGGGCATCGGCCGGGCCACGTGCCGGCGCATGGTCGAGGAGGGGGCGCAGGTCGCCGTCTTCGACATCGATGCGGACTCGGCCGCGGCCACCGCCAAGGAAGTCGGCGGCCCGTCGTACGCAGTCGACGTCGGCGACCCCGAGGCGATGCAGGTCGCCGTGGACGCCGCGGCGGCCGAGCTGGGCGGCCTGTCGATCATCTACAACAACGCGGGCACGGCTGCGTTCAACAAGCTGCACGAGCTCGACCCGGCGGAGTGGGACCGCGTCCTGCGGGTGAACCTGACCGGAGTGTGGGCCGGCATGCGCGCCGCCGTGCCGCACATGCTGGCCGGGGGCGCCGGGTCGATCGTCAGCACGGCGTCGATCAGCGGGACACGCCCCGCGGCGGGGGAGGGCCCGTACTCGGCGACGAAGGCGGCGGTGGCTGCGCTGACCGCGTCGGCCGCGCTCGAATACGCGCCGACGATCAGGGTCAATGCCGTCTCGCCCGGGATGATCCGCACCACCATGACGGCCCCGTGGTTCGAGTTCATGCCGGACCAGGAGGATCGCTTCCAGCGCGACACGCCGGCCGGCCGGGTCGGCGAGCCCGAGGACATCGCCGACGTCGTCGTGTTCCTCTGTTCGGACCTGGCTCGCTTCATCACCGGTCAGAACCTGGTCGTCGACGGCGGCCTCACCCTGCACGGCTCCGGCGTGGACGGGATCTTCGACCGCATCTTCAAGAACCGCTGAGTCCCGAGCCCGCCCTCGGGTGACGCGCCCGGTCGTGGGCCCGGCGGTCCCGGCGGGGTCTCCCGCCAGGGAACCCGCTCAGCGCACGATCTCGACCAGCAGCACCCAGGCGTTGTAGACGGCGCCGGCGATGCCGAGGATCGTGGCGGGGACGAGCCAGTAGAGGCCGCCGCCCCAGTGCGCGGCGAGCGAGATGCCGGCGAGCACGGTCGGCACGGCGCACACAGCGGTCGCGCTCATACGCGAGACGAGCCAGAGCAGCGGGTCGCCCTGACGGGTGCGCCGGTAGGCCAGCTGGCTGCGCAAGACGAGGATCTGCAGGGGGATGACGCCCACCAGGATCTCGACGCCGAGCAGCCGCACGTTCTGGGGCACGAGCACCAGCGCCGACACGTACAAGACGAGCAACAGCGTGCCCAGCGTCTCGGCCGCCCGGTGCGGGAGGAAGGCCGGTCCCTTGACGATCTTGTCCAGGTTCAGTGAGACGGCCACGAAGAGCAGGCCGGTGAGGGCGGCGGTGGCGCCCACCATGGCGCCGAAGTAGGTGCCCCAGGCCGCGGTGTCGTAGGCGTGCACGGCCGGGGCGCCGCTACGCGTTGGGATCGAACAGCGCCCGGTACACCATGGTGGTCATCGTCTCGAGCGCGGTGGCGTCGATGGGTGGTCCCACGAAGTCGCGCAGGTAGTGGAAGCGGTCGAGCATGGCCAGGGTGGCCATGCCGGCGGCTTCGGGATCGATGATGTGGCCCGACGAGTCCGGGCCGATCTGCTTGCTCAGCGCGCCCGACATGGCGGTGAAGGTCTGGCGGACCATGTCGACCAGCTCGGGATCGGCCGTGGCCAGGTCGGTCCAGATCCGGAAGAGGGGCGCGTAGTTGGTCCAGAGCTCCGAGTAGGCGCACACCCAGCCGTGGACGTCCTCCCACCGGGGCGGCTCGCCCTGCACGGGCAGCGCGTTGAGCGTGTCGTAGAGGGACTGCGAATCGTTGGCGGCCTCGGCGACCAGGGCGCGCAGCAGGTCCTCCTTGTTCGAGAAGTACAGGTAGAAGGTGCCGTGCGAGGTCTTGGCGATGTCGACGATGTCGTTGACCCGGGTGGCGTGGTAGCCCCGCTTGTCGAAGGCGACCATGGCCGCGTTGAGCAGCTTGCGCATGGTGCGCCGACCTTGGCTGCGCAGGACACGCTTGCTGGCGGGGGCGCCGATGGCGTCGCCGGCCTCGGGGTCCTGGGAGGAGCGCCCGGACGCCGACGCGGGTGACTTCGCGCTGCCCTGTTTGGTCGACCCAGCAGGCCGGCCGGACCCCTTGGCGGGGGTCGCCGGGTCACGTCGGACTCTCGGCGATCCCATGCCCGGTGCATGGTAGTGCTGGGTATGTCCGAAATGGCTAACCTGACACGATGGTCAGGTTTGGCGAGGGCCCAAATTGAGGCTGGACCAGGCACTTTCTACGACGACGGCCATTTCCACCCTCGTTTCATGACCCTTTCCGCCCCCTCACCGGCCCGACCGGTCGTGACCTCGCTCTCCGACGCGGTGGCGCAGAACGTCCGCCCGGGCGACAGCGTCCTCGTGATGATGGGACACAGCCGGTGGACGGCGGCCGCACGAGAGCTGGCCCGCCAGTTCTGGCGGACCGACCCCGAGTTCACCCTGATCATGACCAGCCTGGGGGCGCTCGGGGCGGCCTACTTCCGGGGCGGCCTGCTGAAGAAGGTGATCACCGCCTATTCGGGGAACAGCTTCCCGACCTACACCCCCAACCCGATCTTCCGCCAGGCCTACGAGTCGGGCCAGGTCGAGGTCGAACACTGGTCGATCCTCACCCTCTCGCAGCGCCTGGAGGCGGCGGCCCGCGGGCTGCCGGCCACGGTCACCGGCTCGCTCGTGGGCTCGTCCATGGCCGAGAACGACGCCTTCGCGGTGATCGACTCGCCCTTCGGCCCGCTCGGCCTCCTCGAGCCCCTGGTACCCGACGTGGCCCTGGTCCACGCGGCGGCGGCCGACCCGGCCGGCAATCTGGTCCTGAGCGAGCCCCTGCTCGACGGGGTGTGGGGAGCCTGGGCGGCACGCCGGGGCGTGGTGGCCACGGTCGAGCGGGTGGTCGACGACGTCGAGGGGCTCGGGCACCGGGTGAAGATCCCGGCGCACCGAGTGCTGGCCGTGGCGGAGGCGCCCTACGGCGCGCACCCGGGTGGGTGTTTTGCACCGGGACTGCCCGTGCGCAGCTACGGCGAGGACATCGCCCACTGGAGTGCGGTGGCCGAGGCGTGCCGTCAGGGTGAGATCGACGACTACATCGAGGAGTGGATCCTCGGGCCGACGACGCACGAGGACTACCTGACGCTGGTCGGCACCGAGCACCTCCTCTGGCTCGAGGGCCGCTCGGACCCGATGTCGTGGAAGGCCGACGCCGACGCCAATCCGATCGTCGACGACGTCTTCATCACCCAATGGGAGCAGGCGGCGGCCCTCGGCGCCCGCGAGGTCGAAGCGGTGGTGGCGGACGTCAAGGCCGACGCCGTGCTGGCCGGTGCGGGGGTGGCCAACCTGTCGGCCTGGGTCGCGGTGGCCCGGGCCCGCGCCGCCGGGAGCCGGGTCATGCTCACCGCCGAGCTCGGCCTCTGGGGCTACCAGCCGACCCCGGCCGACCCCTACATCTTCAACCAGCGGGTGTTCCCCTCGACCCCGTTCCTGTCCGACGCCTCGACCATCCTGGGCATGGTCATCGGAGGACCGGGGACGCGCACGGTGGGCTGCCTGGGGGCGGCCCAGGTGGACCGCGACGGCTCCTTGAACTCGACCCAGCTGGCGGGAGGACGTTTCCTGGTCGGCTCCGGGGGCGCCAACGACGTGGCCAGCCGGGCCACCGCGTGCGTCGTCGTCACCCTGGCCCGTCCCGAACGCCTGCCCGAGACGGCCGGCTACGTGACCTCGCCCGGGCACCGCGTGGTGAGTGTGGTGACCGACAAAGGGGTCATGCGCCGCGACGACCTGACGCTGCGCCTGGCCGCCGTGCCGGCAGGGGAGGGCACGGTCGAGGACCGGGTCCGCGAGTTCGTGGCCGCCTGTGGCTACGAGCCCGAGGTGGCGCGCCACGTGGAGGAACTGCCGGTGATCCGCAGTGACGAGGTGCGGGCCTTGCGCGACTTCGACCGCCAGCGGTTGTTCCTGGACTGATCGATCAACGGCACGACTGGACGAGGTGACTGGACGGGGACAGACGGCGAGCAACAGGCGCGAAACGAGATTTTCGAGAGGCGAGAACGAGCAGCACACCGTGCGATCGCTCGACGCACGACGCACTGGTGGAGACACCAACGAGACAAGGGGTGAAGAGACCGCATGATGGGCTGGAAGTACAGTGACCGGCATCCCGGGGGGGATGCAGCTGGAAGGACGAACGGGGAGCGAATGCGAGTGAGGCAGGGGATCAAGGCGCTCGTCGCCACCGTGTTCACCGGTGGGCTGGTGGCGAGCGCGCTGGTCGTCGCACCCGCCGTCGCAGGCGCCGCCAGCAGTGCGCCAGGGGTGTCGTCGAACTCCATCACAGTGGGGTCGATCTCGACCCAGACCGGGACGCTGGCCTCGAACTTCAGCTCCCTGATCTACGGGGAGAAGGCGTACTACCAGTACATCAACGCCCAGGGCGGGGTGAACGGCCGAAAGATCGACTACAAGTACCAGCTCGACGACGGCGGCAACCCGACCACGTTCAACCAGCTGGCCAACACGCTGATCAACCAGGACCACGTGTTCGCCGTCACCGGCGTGGCCACGGCGTTCTTCTCGCCCAACCTCTTCGTCGAGTCGGGCACACCGACGTACGGCTACAACGTGACCGGCAACTGGAGCCCCCAGCCGAACCTGTTCGCCGCCGGCGGCTCGGTGCAGTACTACCCGGCGGAGGGCCCGATCGTGGGCTACGTGTCGAAGCAGACCAAATCGCCCAAGCTCGCCTTCGTCGCCTATGGCGTGGCCGCCTCGGCGGCCTCCTGCCAGGCGGGGGCCAAGGCGCTGTCGGCCAACGGGTTCCAGGTCGTCTACACGGACTTCAAGGTCAGCTACCCGGGGACCACCGTGGCCACCGACGTGCAACGGATGAAGCAGGCCGGCGCCAACATGGTGGTCAGCTGCATGGACGTCCAGGGCAACGTCACCATGGCCCGGGCCATTCAGCAGTACGGCGTGAAGATGACCCAGCTCTGGTTCAGCGGCAACGACGTCGGCACGCTGAAGACGAACCAGAGCCTCATGCAGGGCGTCTACTTCAGCACGGCTCACGTGCCCTTCACGGCACCCACGTCGATCTATCCGGGTCTCAAGCTCTACCTGACCCAGATGAACAAGTACGAGCCCAAGTACGTCAACGACGAGATCGCCATCCAGGGTTGGGAGTCGGCCGCGCTCTTCGTCCAGGGGGTGAAGATGGCAGGAAACAACCTGACCCAGGCCAACGTGATCAAGCAGACCAACACCCTGACCTCGTTCACCGCGGGCGGCCTCACCGCTCCGACGAACTGGAAGAAGGGCGGCCACTCCGGCCACGCGCCGCCGTACTGCCAGGCCTACATCAAGGCGCAGGGCACCAAGTACGTGCCAACGCTGAACAAGGGCAAGAACGTGTTCGTCTGCTTCAACACGGTGAACCCGAACAAGCCACCCGTCTACCCGGTCCCGGCCGGCACACCCGCGCCGGCCTGATCGGCCGGACGGGTTAGGTCGAGGGCTCGAGCGGACACGGGCGAGACGGCACAACGATGGAGACGCTCTTCGATTTTGCAGCCCCCGGGGTGCAGCAAGGGTGCGCCTATGCCCTGGTGGGGATCTGCCTGGTTCTCACCTATCAGGCCACCGGTGTCTTCAACTTCGCCTTCGGGGCGCAGGCGTTCGCGTCGGCGTTCGTGTTCACCTACCTGACACAGGTCCACAACTGGCCGGGGTTCAATGCCTTCCTGGTCTCGGTGGTGGTGATGGGACCGGTGGTCGGCTACGCCTTCGACCGCTTGTTGTTCCGCCACATCGCGAACTCCAACACCGTGGCCAAGATGGTGTGCAGCCTGGCTCTCTTGGTCGGGATCCCGTCCCTCTTGCCGGTGATCTTCGGGCCGCAGGAGAGCGACGCCACGGCCACGATCCTTCCGTTCTTCAACCCCAACGTCGTCTACTTCACCCTGTGGGGAACGCCGATCAACGGCATCTACCTGTCCATCATTTCGGTGACGGCGATCGTGTTGATCGGGCTGACGTTCATGCTGCGCTTCACTTCGCTCGGCCTGCAGATGCGCGGTGCGGTCGAGAGCCGTCGCCTGGTCCAGCTCGACGGGGTCAACGCAGACGGCGTGGTGGCGGTGGCCTGGATCGTGTCCAGCTTCATGGCCGCACTGGCCGGTGTCGTGCTGGCGCCCGTCTTCGGGCAGTTCAATCCCGAGAACTACGTCACGCTGACGGTGACGGCGATCGCCTGCGCGGTGTGTGCGACGCTGCGGTCGCTGCCCATCGCTGCCGCGGTCGGGTTGGCGATCGGCGTGGCGACCACGGTGCTGCAGGGCTACATCCCCCCGGACAGCTTGTTCAACGCGGCCATCGTCCCGTCGCTGCCCTTCCTCATCATGGTCGTCGCGTTGCTGTTCCTCCCAGGCCTGCGCAGCCTGGACTCGAGCCGTGACCCGCTGGCCACCATCGATCCGCCACCACCGCCGATCGCGGCGACGACCAGAGCGCCCACCATGAACCGCATCATCCGCGTGCTGTGGTGGGTCATCTTCGCCGGGTTCGTCGTGTCGATGCTGACGTGGATCCCGAGCTCGTGGGCCACGGTCTTCAACAACGGCATCACCTATTCGATCGTGCTGCTGTCGATCACCCTGATCACCGGGATGGCCGGACAGCTGTCCCTGTGCCAGGCCACCCTGGCCGGGGTGGGTGCGTTCACCGCAGCCCAGCTGGCCAACCACCTCGGGCTGAACCTGCTGATCGGTGGGCTGGTCGGGGCCGCGCTCGCCGCGGCGGTGGCCGTGATCCTGGCTCTGCTCTCGTTGCGCCTACGCGGTCTGGGCCTCGCCCTGATGACCCTGGCGGCCGCGCTGGCCTTCGACGCCACGTTTTTCAACGAGACGTCGATCTCCGGCGGGCAGGAGGGCGTGAGCATTCCGGCCAAATGGCTGGGCACCAGTGAGTTCTTCAACTTCAACGGCCACGCCATGTTCCTGCTCTCGCTCGGCGTCCTTATTGTGGCGGTCATCGTGGTGCTGATGGTGCGCAAGGGGACAGTGGGCAGGAACCTGGCGGCCATGCGTGGGAGCGAGACGGCCACGGCCGGGCTCGGCGTGAACCCGTCGTGGCAGCGGATCATGGTCTTTGCGCTGTCCGGCGCCATCGCGGGGATCGGCGGGCTGCTGCACAGCATTGAGCAGCAGGTGGTGTCGCCGACGGACTGGAACGCCGACATCTCGTTGGTCCTCGTCGTGCTGGTGGTCACCACCAGCGTGACCACGGTGGAAGGGGCGATCCAGGCCGGCATCGGGTTCTTCGTGACCGAGCAGATCCTGACCACCTTGCTACCCGCCCGGATCGGCGCCTCCAGCCTGACCGTGGTCCTCTTCGCCTTCGGGGCGCTGACCTACGCGGCCCACCCCGAAGGGGTGCTCGAGTACCAAAAGCGCAGGAGCACGCTGCGGTTCGAGAAATTGCTCTTCCCCAAGGAGGTGGCGGCGCTCGAGCTCAATGCTCAGGCGCCGGCCATGACCGCATCGAGCGCCAATGGCTGACGAACCGCTGCTCAACCTCGTCGGCGTCTGCAAGTCCTTCGGCGGAATCCAGGCCGTGCATAGCATCTCCTTCGACGTCCACGCCGGCGAGAGCATCGGCCTGGTCGGGCCGAACGGAGCGGGCAAGACGACGCTCTTCAACTGCGTCTGCGGGCAGCTGCGGCCCGAGCAGGGCGACATCACCTTCGACGGGACGGCGCTGAACGGACTGCCCACGTACAAGCGGGCCCGTCTCGGCATCGGGCGCACCTACCAGCGCGTCGAGGTCTTCACCGACATGTCCGTGCGCGACCACCTCATGGTGGCCGAGCGGGCCCGCCGCGGGGAGGGACGCCTGTGGCGTGACCTGCTGAACATGAGCAGGCCGACGCCGGACGAGATCGAGCGGGTCGAGGCCACCCTCGAGCTGGTGGGCATCACGCGCCTGGCCGACCTGTCGGTGAACTCCCTCGGGCTCGGCAACTGCCGCCTGGTCGAGCTGGCCCGGGCCCTGGCAGGGGAGCCGAAGATCCTGTTGGCCGACGAGCCGTCGTCCGGCCTCGACCTGCACGAGACCGCGGAGGTGGCCGAGGTGTTGCGGACGGTCCAGCGCGAGCGGGGCACGGCGGTGCTCCTGGTCGAACACGACCTGACCATGGTGGCCGACGTGGTCGATCGGGCGGTGGTCATGGACCTCGGCTCCATGCTGGCCGAGGGCACCTTCGACGAGGTCATGGCCGATCCCGGCGTGCGCAACGCCTACCTGGGGCAGACGGCGTGACCGTGACCGATACCCGGGACGGGACCGACGTGCTCTCGCTGCACAACGTGTGCGCCGCCTACGGGCCGTACCGAGCCCTGTTCGACGTCTCCTTCAAGGTCCCTCAGGGGGCCGTGGTCGCGCTGGTCGGCTCCAACGGTTCGGGCAAGTCGACGGTGGCCCGGACCGTGACCGGGCTGGTGACCGCCTCGTCGGGCCAGGTGCTGTTCTCGGGCGAGGACGTGACCGGCCACCCGGCGTTCAAGATCGCCCGGCTGGGCATGGCGCACGTGGTCGAGGGCCGCGGCGTGTTCTCGACCCTGACCGTCGAAGAGAACCTGACCCTGGCCTTCCGCCAACGGCAGGGGCGGGGAAAGCTCAAGGAGAACCTGGAGCGGGCCTACACCGCCTTCCCCATCCTCGGAGAACGGCGGCGCCAGATGGGCGGCACGCTCTCGGGCGGGCAGCAGCGGCTGCTCTCGCTGGCCAAGGTCCTCGTCGTGCCCCCGAAGGTCCTGGTGGCCGACGAGCTGTCCCTGGGCCTGGCCCCGGTGGTGATCGACCAGGTCTACGAGGGTCTCGAGCAGATCAACCGCAACGGCACCGCCGTGGTCGTGGTCGAGCAGCAGGTCAACCGGGTCCTCCGGCTGGCCACATGGGCCGTGGTGCTGAACCACGGCAGCGTGGCCTACGAGGGCGAGCCGGCCGGGGCCAACGCCGCCGTCGAAGCGCTGATGGCCCGGCGCGAACAGGCCGCGGCCGCCGGCGCGAGCGAGGCCGACGCCGAGCGTTGAGCTGGACGGCGCCGAGCCGGCCCGATCCGGGCCTGAATTGAGCAGAGCCGAGTAGAGGAGAAGACACATGGGAGAACCGGTCATCGTCGACGTCGTGCGGACGGCCTTCGGCAAGCGTGGAGGCGCCCTGGCCAACTGGCACCCGGCCGACCTGCTGGGGTTCGCGCTGACCTCGTTGCTCGAGCGCACCGGGGTCGACCCCGAGCGCATCGACGACGTCATCGGCGGCTGCGTCACCCAGGCGGGCGAGCAGAGCACCAACGTGACGCGCAACGGCTGGGTCTCGGCCGGGCTGCCTCAGAGCGTGCCGGCCACCACGGTGGACCGTCAGTGCGGCTCCTCGCAGCAGGCCGTCCACTTCGCGGCGGCCAGCGTGGCCGCGGGCCACTACGACATGGTCGTCGCCTGCGGCGTCGAGGTGATGAGCCGGGTACCGATGGCCTCGAACGCCAAGGGCGGGACGGGTCCGTTCCCGCCGTCGTTCCTCGAGCACATCGACGGACGGTTGTGGACGCAGTTCCGGGTGAGCCAGGTGCTGGCGGAGCGCTACGGCATCACCCGCGCCGAAATGGACGCGTACTCGCTGGCGTCGCACCAGCGGGCGGCGGCCAACTGGGACAGCGGGCACTTCGAGCGCGAGGCGCTGGCCGTGCCGATCAAGGCGGAGGACGGCAGCCTCACCGGTGAGTTCCTGCGCAGCGACGAGGGCATCCGCCGCAACTCGACGATCGAGGCGCTGGCCGCCCTGCCGGCGGCCCAGAACTGGGAGCCCGACACGGCCCCCGACATCACCGCCGGCAACGCGTCGCAGACCACGGACGGCGCCGCCGCCATGCTGGTGGCCGACCGGTCGGTGGCCGAGGCGTTGGGCCTGCCGATCAGGGCCCGCTTCGCCCACTTCGCGGTGGCGGCCGAGGACGCGGCCATCGTCCTGTCGGCCCCGGTCCCGGTGACCCACAAACTCCTGAAGCGCTCGGGCATGACGGTGGACGACTTCGACGCGGTGGAGTGCAACGAGGCCTTCGCCGCCATCGCACTCATGTGGCAGAAGGAGTTCTCCTACGACATGGAACGCTTCAACCCGCGTGGGGGTGCCATCGCCATCGGCCACCCGCTCGGGGCCAGCGGGGTGCGCCTGATGGGCACGCTGCTCAACCACCTCGAGGCCACGGGCGGGCGGTTCGGCTACCAGACGATGTGCGAGGGCGGCGGCCAGGCCAACGGCACCGTTATTGAGCGGCTGGGCTGACCCCTTCGGTCGCCGCGGCGGCTTGCCGGGCCGCCATGAGCGGATGGACCTTCTTGGTCACGATGATCCACTCCACCAGGAACGTGAGGCCGGGGATGAGGCCGGCGGCGAACATCAGGATGATCCACGGCAGGTGCAGGCGCGCCTTGAGGGCCAAGAGCCCGGCCATCACCAGGTAGACGATGTAGAGGTAGCCGTGGCCCACGCCGAAGATCGCCAGCTCGATTTTGTAGCCGCCACCCTGGAGGTAGTGCAGCCCCGTGAAGACGAAGAGGGGGATGATGAGGACGCCGACGATGTTGGCCATCACCTGGTAGCGGAACAGGGCGCCCTCGAGGCCTCGTCCGAGGAGACGCCTCACTGCGGGCGCCGGGCCACGACCGACTCACGGTTGCGCCAGGTCTTCGGGCCCTTGGCGGCCAGCTCGGCGAGCCGGGCGTTGTAGGCGGCCAGCTCGGGGTCCTCCTCGGCGCTGACCGTGGGTGGCGCGGGGGTCGGTGTCGGTGTGCCGATCAGGTGCGCCCCGGCGCCTTCTTGTTGGGCCTGGCGCCGCATGCCCTTGAGCCCGACCGTGTCGTAGTCGGTGTGCAGCAGGAGCCACCAGAAGACGATGCCGAGGACCGCGAAGACGGGCCACATCACCGAGTACAGGTAGCTCAGCTGGTTCCCGTCGGCCGCCCGGTGGATCTGCCACCAGGCGGCGACGGCGCAGCCCGGCACGAAGACGAGCGCGGCGACGTGCAGCGACACCGCTCGCCGGGAGAGCCACCGTTCGCGCACACCCGAATCGTACCGGCCCCGGGCGGCGGACCGGGAGGCGCCCGGTCCAGGTCGCAGGCCATTTCCGGGCCGAACGGGGCGGGAATCGGGGTGGGACCACCCGGCCGCGGCGCCCAACGGACGCCGCGGGTCGACCACTAGCCTGACCCAATGGCTGCGCCGCCCGACACGCGTCCGGAGCCGCCCTCCACCGCCGGCGAGCGCGAGACGCTGCTCGGCTACCTCGACTACCAGCGAGCGACGCTGCTCTGGAAGTGCGCCGGGATCGGTCCCGAGGACCTGGTGCGCCGGACGGTGCCGACCTCGAACCTCAGCCTCCTCGGCATCGTCCGCCACATGACGCTGGTCGAGTGGAGTTGGTTCGAGGAGCGCTTCTCGGGCTTGGCCGTCCCGCCGCCGATCTCCATGGACGTGGACAGGGACGCCGACTTCAACGAGCTGGACCCGGCGCACAGCGACGAGGACTTGGCCCGGTTCGACGCCCAGTGCAACATCAGCCGGGGCATCATCGAGGGCGGAGAACTGGACCAGCTGGCCGTGTCGTCGCGGAGCCCGCTCAGCCTGCGCTGGATCCTGGTCCACATGATCGAGGAGTACGCCCGTCACAACGGGCACGCCGACCTGTTGCGCGAGGCGATCGACGGAGCGGTGGGGGAGTGACCAAGGCGGTTCCGGGAACGATCAGCACCGTGCGCGGGTACGACCTCCCGCTCTCCTGCGCCGAGGTCTGGGAACAGATCTCGGCGGTGGACAACTACCGGAGCTGGTGGCCCTGGCTCCGCCGCTTCGACGCCAGGGCCTTGGATTCGGGCGAGGAGTGGCGCTGCGAGGTGCAGCCGCCTCTGCCCTACATCGTGCGCTTCCAGGTGGACATCGAAAAGGTGGAGGCGCCGGTCCTGGTGCACGCGCTGATCCTGGGCGACGTGGTGGGAGACGCCACGCTGGAGCTCGAGGAGGCCGAGGGCGGCTGCCGGGCCACCCTGCAGAGCGCGCTGGCCCCGGGGAACGCAGCCCTGCGCCTCGTGTCGCGCTTCGCCGCCCCTTTGGCCCGCTACGGGCACGACTGGGTGCTCGACTCCGGGGCACGCCAGTTCATCGCCCACGTCGCGCCGCCGCGGCCGGGTCGCTGATCAGTCCCCGGTGAAGTTCTCGTTCCGCCAGATCCTGGCCTCCGTCGTGGGCGCGGTCCTGGCCGCCGTGATCGCGTCGGCCTTCGGGGTGAAGGGCACCATCGTCGGGGTGGCCATCGGCTCCGCCGCGGCGACGATCGGGACGGCGCTGGTGGCCCAGTCGATCGAACGGGGACACGAAGCGGTGAGGCAGGTCGTGGTCCGGGCCCCGGAGGACTCGGTCCTGCGCAAGCTCGGGGGCACCGCCGCCGGTGGCGCCAGCGCAGCCAGCGTGGACGAGTCGTCGGTGCCCACCGAGGCGGTGGCCTCGGCTGCGGCGTCGGGTGCGCAGGACGTGACCGACGAGACGACGCAGATGGATGCGTCCGGCTCGGCGTCCGAGCGCACCGCGCCGCTCGAGGTGAGCGCGACGGCGGGGACTCCGGCCACCCAGCGGCTGGTCGCGTCGGCCTCGGCGGCTCCGTTGGCGTCACACCGCTTCACTTGGAAGGCCGTGGCGGGCACGGCCGGCGTCGTCTTCCTCGCTGCGCTGCTCTTCGTGACGGTGGTGGAACTGATCGCCGGCAAGCCGCTGGCCTCCATCTTCGGCGATGCGGGCACCGGCACGACCCTGGGCGGGGTCGTCAACGGGAATCCGCCCGCGCCCGCAGCGACCACGACGACCACGACGTCGACCACGACGTCGTCGACCAGCACGACCACGACAAGCACGACCCAACCGTCGTCCTCCACGACGAGCACGACCGGTGGCGTGACGACCACCACGACCTCGACCACGGGCGGCTCGTCCACCACGACGACGAACCCCGGGGCGTCGACCAGCACGACGGGGAATCCGACGTCGACCACCGCGGCAAAGTCCTAGGGCGCCGGCGTCACCAGCCCTTGAAGGCGGCCGGACGGCGTTCGACGAAGCTGGCGATCCCTTCCTGGGAGTCGAGCGTGGTGGTGATCAGTTCCTGGGCCATGGCCTCGTCGTGGAACGAGGTGGCCCGGTCGACGTCGAGGGCCCGGTTGGTCAGCCACTTGGCCACCCCGATGGCCTTGGTCGGGCCCTGGGCCAGACGCCCGGCCAGCTCCTCGAGGGTGCTCGGCAGTTCGCCTCGGGGCACCAGCCGGTTGACCAGGCCGATGCGGTAAGCCTCGGCGGCGGGCACGTCGTCGCCGAAGAAGAAGAGCTCCTTGGCCTTTTGGATGCCGACCAGGCGGGTGAGGATCCAGGCCCCACCGGCGTCGGGCGCGATGCCGCGACGGATGAAGACCTCGACGAACTTGGCCTCCTCGGCCATGACGACCAGGTCGCAGGCGAGCGCCAGGTGCATGCCGCCGCCGGCGGCCGTGCCGTTGACCCCGGCGATGACCGGCTTCTCGCAATCGATGATGGAGGCCACCAGAGCCTGCCAACCGTCGCGGATCATGCGGGCCGCAAATCCCACCTCGGTCTCGGGCGCGTCGTCGGGTTTGGGCCGCGGCGCCAGCCGGCCGCCGCGCAGGTCTGCGCCACTGCAGAAGGCCTTGTCACCCGCCGCGGTGATGACGACCACGCGGACGAAGAGATCGCTCGAGGCGTCGCGTACCCAGGCGGCGATCTGGTCTCGCATGAACTGGGTCAGCGCATTGCCGGCGTCGGGCCGGTTGATCGTGATCCAGCAGATGCCGTCCTCGATGCGCCGCGTCACGTCGTCGCCCGCGGGGCCCTCCGTCGTCTCGGTCATTCCTCTCCTCGCGTGAGTCGGTGTGTGGTGGCGCAGGACTTGCGTCCGAGCCGGCCACGGCGACGCCCAGGGCCGCGCCTGCCCGGTCGACCGTACCCGGCGAGCCCGCTCAGTGTCGATCCGGCGCGCCGGGGCATCATGGCCGGTGGGACTGAATTGTGGGCCTTTCGCGCCCGCCGTTACGGTGGGCGCCCGGCGCTCGCGGATGCGGCGCAGGAGCACCATGATCATCTCGAACACCAAGATCGCCCCCGTGACCCACCTCGTCGGGGCCTGAGCATGCCGAACCGCCGGGTGGCCATCGTCGGTGCCTCCATCTCCGACTGCGGTCGGGTCGACGACAAGACGGCCTTCGAGCTGTGCTTCCAGGGGACGACCCGCGCCCTGGCCGATGCCGGGATCGACCGGTCCGAGGTCGACGGGTTCATGTCCCTCAACGGCACACTGCCCCCGGTCGAGCTGACCGAGTACTTGGGCCTGCGTCCGAACTGGGTGGACTCGACCGGGCACGGCGGCAGCGTGTGGGAGTTCATGTTGGAGCACGCCGCCGCCGCCATCGCCCAGGGGTTGGTCGAGGTGGTGGTCCTGAGCTACGGCTCGACCCAGCGGGCCGACCTGAAGAAGGGTCTGCGGATGGCCAACCTCTCCTTCGGGACACGCGGGCCGGTGCAGTTCGCCGCGCCGTTCGGCCACCCGGTGGGATCCCACTACGCCATGGTGGCCCGGCGCCACATGTACGAGTTCGGTACGACCATCGAACAGCTGGCCGAGGTGGCGGTTTCGGCGCGCTGCAACGCCGCCCTCAACCCTGACGCCTACTACCGGGACCCCATCACGATTGAGGACGTCCTCAACTCGGGCATGACGTGGGACCCGCTGACGAAGCTGCACTGCTGCATCCGGTCCGACGGCGGGGGATCGATCGTGCTGACGCACGAGGACCGAGCGAAGGACTGCGCCCGGGAGCCGATCTGGGTGCTCGGCACGGGCGAGGCCGTGTCCCACACGACCATGAGCGAGTGGGAGGACTTCACCGAGTCGCCCTGCGTGCGCTCGGGCGCCCTGGCCTTCGAGCGCGCCGGCGTGACCCCGGCGGACATCGATGTCGTCGAGGTCTACGACGCCTTCACGCCGATGGTGCTCCTCACCCTCGAAGGACTCGGGTTCTGCCCGAAAGGCCAGGGTGGTCCTTTCGTCGAGGACGGCAAGCTCCGGGTGGGCGGAGCCCTGCCCACGAACACCGACGGCGGAGGGCTCTCGTCGTGCCAGCCGGGCATGCGGGGCATCTTCCTCCTCATCGAGGCGGTCAAGCAGTTACGGGGCGAGGGCGGGGCCCGGCAGGTCGTCGGCGCGGAGCTGGCCTGCGTCAACGGGACCAGCGGCTGGTTCACGGCGGCCAGCACCGCCATTCTCGGGCGCGGGTGAGACCGGGGCCGACCCGGCCGTAGCCTGGGGCATCATGCCCGCGCCCTACGACATGTCCCGTGAAGAGCTGGCGAGCCTGCTGGGCGACGAACCGCCCTATCGGACGCGCCAGATCTGGGATGGCCTGCACGAGCGGGTCCTGCGCCCGGCCGAGATGACGGAGCTGCCCAGCGGCCTGCGGGCCGAACTCGAGCAGGCCCTGACCCCCGGCTTGACCGAAGTGTCGCGGCGGACCGCCGACGAGGGGCAGACGACCAAGTGGCTCTGGGCGCTCCACGACGGGGCGCAGGTCGAGACGGTGCTCATGGAGTATTCCGACCGGGTCACCGTGTGCGTCTCCACTCAGGCCGGCTGCGCCATGGCCTGCCAGTTCTGTGCCACGGGCCAGGCCGGCTTCCAACGCCACCTCAGCCCGGGGGAGATCGTCGAGCAGGTGGCGGCGGGCATGCGTGAGGCCCGCCCGCGCCGACTTTCCAATGTCGTGTTCATGGGGATGGGAGAGCCGCTGGCCAACTACGACCGTGTGTGGTCGGCCGTCACCCGCCTGCAGGGTGAGATGGGGCTCTCCGCAAGGCACCTGACCCTCTCGACGGTCGGTCTCGTGCCGGGTATCCGGCGCCTGGCCGCGGAGACGCTGCCTGTCAACCTCGCCGTGTCGTTGCACGCGGCGAACAACACGCTGCGCGACGAGTTGGTGCCGATCAATCGCCGCTACCCGCTCGAGGCTCTCGCCTCCGCCTGCGCCGAGTACGTGGCGGCCAGCGGACGCCGCCTCTCGATCGAGTGGGCCCTGATCGATGGCGTCAACGACCGGGAGAGCGACGCCACCGAGCTGGCCGCGTTCGCCGTTCCTCTGGGCGCCCACGTCAACCTCATCCCGCTCAACCCGACGCCCGGGTACGCCGTGGTCGGTTCGCCGCCGCCCCGCATCCGGCATTTCCGCGACGAGCTCGTGGACTTGGGGGTGAACGCGACCGTGCGGGTGACCAGGGGGGTCGAGATCGACGCGGCGTGCGGCCAGCTCGCCGCCACCGCATCGGCGAAGAGGGCGAAGGTCCGATTGGTCAGCACTCCGGAAGCTCGATAGAACCGGAGCATGGCAAAGGCGTCACCTTCGGGGCTGGTCCGCCCCTCCCTTTTCTGGTTCCTGCTGCTCGACGGGGGCATCGTCGTCTTGCTCAAGTTGGTGGTGAGCCAGACGGCGTATGACCGGCTCAACGAGTTGAGTGGGCAGAAACTGCCGCCGCGCTCGACGCTGCGCGCCATGCTGGCGGGCACCGCGGTGATCCACCTGGCCGAGGCGCTGGCGGCGGGACGCCTGGCCAAGCGACGGGGTTTGGCGCCGGGCGGCTGGCGCATCCAGACCTTCGTCGTCGGCTTCCCGTCGTTGCTGGCGCTCCGCAAGGCCGGTCGTGACTGAGCCGACCGCGGTGCTGGCCGGGAACCCCGTCTCCCGGATGGGCTTCGGGGCCATGCAGCTGCCGGGCCCCGGAGTGTTCGGCCCGCCCCGGGACCGTGACGAGGCGCTGCGCATCCTGCGCAGGGCGGTAGAGGCCGGGGTGGACCACATCGACACGGCGCAGTTCTACGGGCCCGACGTGGCCAACGAGTTGATCCGTGCCGCCCTGCACCCCTACCCCGAGGGTCTCGTCATCGTCTCGAAGGTCGGGGCCCGTCGCGACAGCACCGGGCAGTGGCTCGAGGCGCAGCGGCCCGAGGAACTCCGGGCCGGTGTGGAGGCCAACCTGACCTCCTTGGCTCTCGAGCAGGTACCGGTGGTGAATCTGCGCCGCCATCCCGAGACCTCGGTCCCGCTCGACGAGCAGCTGGGCGCCATGGTGGCCCTGCGCGACGAGGGCCTGATCGCTGGGGTCGGACTGAGCAACGTGACACTGGAGGAGTACCGGGTGGCGTGTGGCGTCACCCCGGTCGCCTGTGTTCAGAACGCCTACAACGTGGTCGACCGTTCGGACCAGGACGTGTTCGACGCCTGTGCGGCCGACGGGGTGCCCTACGTCCCGTTCTTCCCGCTGGGCTCGGCCTTCATGCCCGACCGGCCCGTGCTCACCCATCCGAGCGTCGTGGCGGTGGCCGAACGAATCGGCTCGAGCCCGGTTCAGGTTGCGCTCGCCTGGTTGCTCGCCAGGTCACCCAACGTGCTCCTCATCCCGGGCACGTCAACGCTCGGCCACCTGGAGGAGAACCTCGCTGCCGCGGATGTCGTGCTCGACCCGGCGGCGATGGACGCGTTGGCCTGACGTCGCCCATTCCGGCGAGGGCCCACTGAGGAGGGCGGCGCCGAACAGTTGGGCCGACTCGTCCGAGCGCAATCCCTATGTGAGGGCTACTGTTTGCGGATGTCGCCCGGTTCTGACCTCTCGAAGATCTGGCTTTTCTCCAATGCGACGGCGAAAGAGCGCCGCGTCCTCGGCCAGGCACTCGACGAGGTCGCGGTCAAGCCGGGTCGAGTGCTCTGCGAGGAGGGCACCATCGGCCGTGAGTTCTTCCTCATCGTTTCGGGAGAAGCCTCGGTCCGCCACAACAATCGCAAGGTACGAACCCTGGGGCCCGGCCAATATTTCGGCGAGTTGGCCTTGATCGACCGTCAGCCCCGGTCGGCCACGGTGGTCGCCGACACCGACATGGACCTGCTCGTCCTCGCCCAACGGCAGTTCAACAGCCTGCTGGTCACGATGCCCGACCTCTCGCGAAAGATGATGATCGCCCTGGCCACCCGCCTGCGCGACGCCGACCAGAAGCTCATGAACAACATCTGAGTACGCAGGACTCGGTCTGAGCCCGGTCGTTCCCGACTAGGTGAACTTCTGTCCGTCTGGCGCGGACAGGTGGACGTGGAGCCACCCGCCCTCCTCCTCGACGAAGCGGTGCGCGACCGTTGGTGCCTGCTCGCTCGTGTCCTCTTCCCAGTGCAACGCCATGCGCGCCTGGCGGTCAAAGCCGGTCCGGAGCTTGTCGAGGATGGCTTGGTCCACCTGCGCCGGCATGGCGGCGAACACGGCGTCGGCCTCCTGCACGACTTCGGGTGACTGGCCGTTGAGCACGCCGAGCTGGGTGACGGCCTCCTGGCAGCTGGTGGCTTGGATGACCGCCGCGTGCGCACGGGCATAGTCCGGTCCGGTCGGGTCGGCCAGCATCGCGTTCAGTGGTTTGAGGATGACTGTCATGGCCATGGCAGAACGATATCGCCTGGCTGGCGACGGTCCGGGGAACGCCGGGTGGTCCGGGTGACGGGCCTTCCTCCCGGGCAGCGGGGGTGTCACACTGCCAGGATGCGACGGCCTTCGCCCGCTGAGAGACGGTAGGGGCCGTGCTCGCCCCCCCACCGATCGAGTTCGCCCGTCGAGGCAGCCTGCACCTCGCGTACCAGCGGGCCGGGGCCGGGCCGTTCGACCTTGTGTTCGTCGCCGGCGCCGTCGCGACCTCACTGCGCTGGGAGGAACCCGAGCCGGCCCGGAATCTTCGCCGCATGGCGAGCTTCGCTCGCCTGGTGACCTATGACCAGCAGGGCATGGGCTATTCGGACCGCATGGATCTCTCCTCGCCACCGACCATCGAGGACCTGGTCGCTGACCTCGAGGCCGTCGTGGAGGCCGCCGGGGTGCGAGATCCCGTCCTCTTCGGCACCCACAATGGAGGGGCGGTGGCCGCGCTCTACGCCAGCCGCCACCCAGTGCGTCAGTTGGTGCTGTGCAACGCGTGGGCCCGCCTCGAGGCGGCCGACGACTTCCCGATCGGCGTGGACAGCCACGTCCTCGACGTCATGGCCGAGCGATACCGCCACGAGTGGGGCGGCGGCGAGATCTCGAATTTCTATGCCTCCGAGCGCATCGTCGGCTCGCGAGGCCGAGTCGAGCTGGCCTCGACCAGCCACAACCAACTGGGCCACCTGTTCCATTTGAACCGCACCTATGACATCCGCGCCGTCCTCTCGACGATCACGGCGCCGACGCTGGTCATCCACCTCGAGGGCAATCAGAGCGTCCCAGCCGACCACGGGCGCTACCTCGCCGACTCCATCCCCCGCGCCCGCCTGGCGCTACTGGAGGGCGCCGATCACGACTTCTTGCGCAACTACGGGCCGCCCGTGATCGACGAGGTCGAGCGCTTCACGACCGGACAGGTCACTCCCTTCTCCGACCGGCTGCGCACCACCATGCTCTTCACGGACATCGTCGATTCGACGCCGCTGGCGGCGTCGCTGGGCGACGCGCGCTGGGGGGCGCTCATTGAGGACCACAACGAGTGCATGCAACAGCAGATCGCCGCGCACGGGGGGCACGAGGTGAAGGGCACCGGCGACGGCTTTCTCGTCGCCTTCGAGGACACGGCACCCGCTGTCCGCTGCGCCTTGTCCGCCATGGCCGCGGTGTCCAATCTCGGCTTGGAACTGCGGGCGGGTGTCCATGTGGGCGAGGTGGCCCGCATGGGCAAGAGCGACTTCTCCGGGCTGGCAGTGCACTTCGCCCAACGTCTGTGCAACCGGGCCGAGGGTGGTCAACTGCTCACCTCGGCCGATGTGCGAGCAGGTTGTGAGGACGCGGCGGTCGTCTTCGAAGAGCGGGGCTTGGCCACCTTCAAGGGCATTCCCGGCAAGTGGGAGATCTTCGAGGCGCATCTTTGAACCGGGCCCGGCCCGGACCGGAGACGTCGCTGTTCGAGTGTCTCGGTGGGATCCGCGGGAGGTCCGCGGCGTATTCCGCCGCCGTGGTCAATACAGCTAGTCCTCGACGAGGCCCTCCCACGACCAGTGGGGAATGGAGAGGCCGGTGGGCACGTCGTTCTCGGAGTCGTGATACCGCGCCATCGTGGTCGTGGCAGCCCAGGCGAAGTAGTCGAAGAGCACCTGACGCACCGGGTCCTCGACGCCGAAGCCGGCATCGGTCAGCGCCTGGTCGAAGCAGGCGATGGCCCGGCGATCCATCTCCTCGTGCGGGCCATTGCCGCTGTGCATGCGCACGACAGAGGTTTCGTTGCCGATCGACTGTGAGTAGGCGCGAGGGCCGCCGAGCGCCTCCGCCCAATAGCCGGCCAACCGCTCGGTGTGCTCGGGATGGAACCCGTGGCTGAAGGCGTGGCTCACCACCTCGTCGGCCAGGACCCGCTCGTGCCAGGCGTGGGCGAGGCGCAGCAGGCCGACCTGGCCGCCGGCGGCGTCGTAGACCGAGGGCATCGTCCGTCCCGACTCCCGTTCAGCCGGTCGTGGCCGAGGCGGCGACGGTGGCGCGGGAGGGCGGAGCTGTGCTCAACGATTCTTCCAGTTCGGGGCCCGCTTCTCCGCGAATGCTCGAGGTCCCTCCTTGGCGTCCTCGCTCGAGAAGACCTCGCCCGAGATCTCGGACTCGATCGCGAACGCTTCCTTCATGTTGGTGGCCAGCCCCCGCAGCACGGACTCCTTCGTCTTGCGGACGGCGAACGGCCCGTTGGCCGTGATGCGGTGGGCGTAGTCGAGGGCTCGGGCCATCAGGTCGGCCGGACGACAGACCTCGTTGAGCAGGCCCATTTCGTACGCGCGCGGCGCGGGAATCTGGTCGGCGCAGAGCAGGAACTCCATGGCCGCCGGGTAGGCGATCTGGCGGGGCAGGCGCACGGTAGTCCCTCCACCGGCGAAGAGCCCGCGCTTGGGCTCCATGACGGCGAAGGTGGCGGTGTCCGAAGCGACGCGCAGGTCGGTGCCGCCGAGCATCTCCATGCCCCCGGCGACGCAGGTGCCGTTGACGGCGGCGATGATCGGCTTGTAGAGCTTGGTGCCCCGCAGCACCGCCCGCACGCCGTCATCGAGCCGGTAGCCGCCGAGCTCTTCGGGGCGGGCACCGTCCTTCATCTTGCTCTGCAGTTCGGTGATCTGGGGGATATAGGTCTTGAGGTCGGCGCCGACGCAGAAATCCCTGCCCACGCCGGTCACGATGGCGACGTAGGCGTCGTCGTCTTCGCCGAAGCGGTCCCAGGCCGAGCGCAGCTGGAAGAAGTGCTCCATGTCCATGGAGTTGCGCGCTTCGGGTCGGTTGATGGTGATGGTGACGATGTGGTCGTCACCCGTGGCGTAGTCGATCGACATGGGCTCCGGTGCTCTCTATGGCTGATCGGTCGGGTGTGGATGGTCAGCCGGGGCAGCGCCCGGCGGGGAGGTCAGTCCTCCTGGCCGAGACGCGTCGCGAAGCTGCTGACGCTGACGATGCCCTGATCGTTGGTGGAGGTCTGCCCCGCGCTCGGGAGACGAGCGAGGTGTCGACATCCGACGCCTCTTCGCGCAGCGCTCCGACGGTGCACTTCTCACGGGGACGGACGCTGAAGGGATCGAAGCTGAAGTGCTTCATGGCGTTGAGGTGGGTGATCTTGTTGATGTCCCCGTCCGAGACACCGTCGAGGTACTTCATGAGCGCTTCGGGTGCCGTGGGCCAGGTCGAGTCCGAGTGCGGGTAGTCGCATTCCCAGGTGATGTTGTCGAGGTTGAGGTACCGCCGGTTGTCGACGCCGAACGCATCGTCGATGAAGCAGGTGATGATGCGGTCCTTGAACACCTGACTCGGCAGCTGGTCGCCGAAGTCCTGGCCCGTCCACTTGTGGTGATGCTGGTACACGTAGTCGATGCGCTCGAGGGCGTAGGGAATCCATCCGATGCCGCCCTCGGAGAGGGCGAAGTGAAGGTTCTTGTACTTGCGCAGGATGGGAGACCAGATCAGGTCGGCCGCCGCCTGGACCATGTTGATGGGCTGCAGGCTGATCATGACGTCGATCGGCGCCTCAATAGAGGTCATGAGGATCGAGGACGATGAGCCCAGGTGCATGCAGATGATCGTGCCCTCGTCCTCGCAGGCCTTCCAGAAGGGGTCCCAGTGGTCACTGTGCAGCGAGGGCCAGCCGAGCTTCTCGGGGTTCTCCGAGAAGGTGACGGCGTGGCAGCCCTTCTTGGCCGTGCGACGCACCTCGGCGGCTGCAAGCTCGGGATCCCAGATGACCGGGATGGACAAGGGGATGAAGCGGCCGGGCTCGGCGCCACACCACTTGTCGATGTGCCAGTCGTTGTAGGCCCGCACCATGGCCAGGGCTTCATCCTTGTCCTCACGACGGGCGAACAGCTGGCCGCAGAACTGGGGGAACGACGGGAAGCACATGGAGCCGAGGACGCCGTTTACCGACATGTCGCGCACCCGCTCGTGGACGTCGTAGCAACCCACGCGCATGTCGTCGAGTGACATCGGTTCGATGCCGTACTCCTCGGGCGGACGGCCCACGACCGCGTTGAGGCCCACATTCGGGATCTCATTGCCGTCGTAGTACCAATAGTCGGTCCCGTCGGGGCGCCGGATCAGCTGTGGTGCCTTGTCCTGGTACTTCGCCGGCAACAGCCCGTCGAACATGCCCCTGGGTTCAATGACGTGATCGTCCACGCTGATCAGGATCAGGTCTTCCGTGCGCATCCGCGCTCCTCCCCGTGTGCCCTTCCAAGCCGCCAATCCCTGACAGCCGTGTCACATACCTTACGCGCCCGCCCAACCGCCGTGCGACGTGGCGGCCGCCGCCCTCATCCAACGAGGTGGCAGGGCTGAGGTCGGTGGGGGAGACGGGCGGCCACCAACGTCCAGGACCAGGCTCGGGAGTGGATTGTCCGGGTCGGCCGGCCCGGGTCGTTCGCCAACGGGTGATGATGCAGGTGCCGCCGAACGATCGGGGTCAACGGGGCGGGGTCGGTCGGGGGGGTGTGGTCTCCTGCACCGGCATCACGTTCTGCGTCGGCGGCGGGTAGGGCACCCCGTCGTCGTCGGTCCCGAGCAACGCATTGAGGATGATCTGCTCGTCGGCCGGCGGGCTCACCAGGGAAGCGTCCGGCAAGTTCGGCACCGTGTCGTTGGCGGGCTGACCCAGAGCCAGCGCAGAGGTCAGGTCACCCACCACGCTGCGTCGCCAGGCGGAGACGTTGGGCACGCGAACGCCGAAGAGCCGCTCGAGCAGCAGCAGCGTCGAGGTGTGGTCGAAGACGTCGGTGGCCACGAAGCCGCCCGCCGTGTAGGGCGACATGAGGAGGCAGGGCACCCGGAACCCGAGGCCGACCGGGCCGGCGACGCCACCGGCATCGGCGGGCAACGGGTTCATCGACAAGAACTCGCCCGCCGTGTTCTTGGGCGGGGTGGGCGGTGGTACGTGGTCGAAGAAGCCGCCGTTCTCGTCGTAGTGGAGGATGAAGAGTGTGTGGGCCCAGACCTCGGGGTTCGAGGTCAGGGTGTCGAGCACGGTCTGCACCAGGTTCTCTCCCCACTGCGGTGCCGTCGCCGGGTGCTCGCACTGGACGGCCGGCCCATGGATCCAACTGACCTGGGGCAGGGTGCCCGCCGCCACGTCGGCCACGAAGTCGACCGGGTAGACGGGTGCGATGCCGTTGGCCTGGAGCTGCAGACCCTTGCTCGTCGTCGAGTCGGTAAACGCCTTGAAGTAGGGGAGGGGACTGAAGAGGGCCAAGCCGGTGGGCTCGTTGTAGACCTTCCACGTGACGCCGGCGTCGAGCAGGCGTTCGGGCATGGAGTGCCAGTCGAGCGTGCCGTAGGACTGCGGTCGTCCAGTGGTCTGGGTGACGAGCACCGGGCCACCTCGGCTGCCCTCGGGGTCGATGGTGCCCGAGAAGGCCATGACCCGGTTGGGATCCGTAGGCCCGAGCACCGAGCAGTGATAGGCGTCGCAGATTGTGAAGGCGTCGGCCAGCGCGTAGTAGAAGGGCAGGTCGTCGCGGGTGAAGTAGCCCATGGTGGTGACGAAGTTCTGCGGGCCGTCGCCTTCGAGGTGGGCCTCGACGAAACGATCCATCTTCCCGTGGTGCCAGCTCTGGTGCTGGGGTCCCCACTCGTGCGTGATGTCGTTGGTGCAAGCTCCGTCTTGGGTGGGGAAGTTTTGCTGCATCGCGAACGGCTGCAGGTAGCCGGTGGGGTCGATGCCCACCCCGGGCTGGTAGCCGTACTGGTCCCACACCGGTGTGGGTGTCCCGCCCATGTTGTTCACGCGTACGTTGGGGTCGGAGAAACCCCGCACCCCCGAGAGCGTCCCGTAGTAGTGGTCGAAGGACCGGTTCTCCTGCATCAGGATCACCACATGGCGGATGTCACGCAGCGTCGGGTGCGTGCTGCCGGCCTCCATGCTGAGGGCCCGTTCGATGCTGGCGCCGGCAGGGGAGGACAGTCCAGCAGCGGCGCCGGCCGCCCCGATGGCCAGGCCACCTTGCAGCAAGGCCCGCCTCGAAAACCTCCGTGTTCGGTCTCCGTTCCCCTTCTCGCCCCCCGGCTGCGTTCCCCCGCGGTCGGTGGTCCCCATGCAGTGCGCTCCTCATCGCTCGACGGTGCCAACGTGGCGGGCACCGAGGCACACGGCGATTCAGCCGGCTGGCTGCACGGACGTGCGATAGATGCCTTCGTTCCCAAACGTACGATTGAGGTAATGCCCAATTCCGGACCCGCTTGCGCCAATTTGCGACGTGGCCGCGAAATTTCAGCCTTTGGTCACGCTCCGGCTACCTGCAGTTCGGGTTCCCGGGTCAGCGTCGGGACGGCCTCCGCACCCGGCGCGCACAGCCCCCGGCGGGGGCTGATGATGTCGTCGATGATCCCGTAGTCCCGGGCCTCGCCAGCCGTCATGTAGTTGTCCCGGTCGATGTCGATGGCCACCTGCTCGACCGGTCGGCCGCTGTGGAAGGCGATGATCTCGGCCATCCGCTTGGTGAGCGAGAGCACCTCACGCAGCTGGATCTCCATGTCTGAGGGCGCTCCGCGGGTGCCGGCCGAGCCCTGGTGGATCATGATGCGCGCGTTGGGCAGGGAGAAGCGCTTCCCGGCGGCTCCGCCGGACAGGATCATGGCGGCCGCCGACATCCCCATGCCCACGCAGATGGTCGACACGTCGGGCTCCACGTGCTGCATGACGTCGTAGATGGCCATGCCGGCGTAGGCCACGCCGCCCGGGGAGTTGATGTACAGGTAGATGTCCCGCTCGGAGTTCTGGGCCTCGAGAAAGAGCATCTGGGAAATGATCAGGTTGGCGACCTGGTCGTCGACCTCTTGGCCGAGGAACACGATGCGTTCCCGCAGGAGCTGGCTGTAGATGTCGAAGGCCCGGTCGCCCCGGTTGCCCTCCTCGATCACGGTGGGTACAAGCACATGTCGGGGTGTCGTGGTGGTCACGGTCGGGTCCTCCATTCGTCCTGCTCGGCTGCTGCGCCCCAGGTCCTGCCCATGTTATATCAAATGTGAGATAATGGTGCATTGTGAGCGAGCGCCGGCACCCGACCGTGTTCCCGGGCTTCAAGGAGATGGCCGAGCGCCGGCGATCCGTCTCGGGGCAACTGACCTCGCTGCGCCGCGAGCTGGGGCTTTCCCAGGCCGAGGTGGCCGCCCGCATGGGGACGTCACAGTCGGCGGTGGCTCGTTTCGAGGCGGGCGACCTCGACGTGCGGCTCTCGACGGTGGAGCGCTACAGCACGGCGCTGGGGGCGCGACTGGAATGGAGGATCGAACATGAATGAAGACTGGCCCTTGCTGACACCGCCTCCGGGCGGGCGCGACCCGATGTCGGACCTGCTGGCCCAGCGGCTGCTGGCTCAGCGCGTGGTGCTCCTGCACGGCCCGCTCGACGACCTGACAGTGGCCCGGGTCTCGGCGGAACTCATGACGCTCGATGCCGAGGGGGACGAGCCGGTCACCCTGCGGGTCGATTGCGACGAGGCCGCGCTGGCTCCCGCCCTCACGCTGATGGACGTGGTCGAGTTGATGGGCGTGCCCGTGCGGGCGCTCTGTCTCGGGCAGGTGGGCGGGGGTGCCGTCGGGGTGGTGGGGGTCTGTGCGACCCGAGCCGCCATGCCGAGCACACGCTTCGCCCTGCGCGAACCCTCGGCCGGCCAGGCCACGATGCACGCACGCAACGTGGCGCAATGGGCCGAGCTGAGGGTCGAAGAGCGGGAGCGCTTCTGCGACCGGGTGGCGGCGGCGGCGAAGCGACCGGCGGAGCAGGTGGCCCAGGACATGGAGCGCGGGTTGTTCCTCAGCGCGGCCGAGGCGGCCAAGTACGGGCTGATCGATGAGGTCTGCCGGCCGGACGCGGCCATACACCCGTTGCCCGGTTCGGGCACGCCGATGGGTTTTCGTCCCGCCCGCTGACCTTCCGGCACATCGCCCGGGCCCTGCGTACGATGCCGTCATGGCTCCGCCCGCTCCGACGCCCCGTATTGAGCCATTGCCCCGCCAAGCCTGGGACGGCCTCCTGACCCGGGTGCTCGAGGGCTCTTCGGGCGGCACCGACGATCCCATGCACATCTTCACCACCCTGGCTCGGGCACCGGGGGAGCTGTTCAGGCGGTGGCTCGGGTTCGGCGGCGCGCTCCTGGACGGGACGTTGCCGGATCGCTTGCGTGAGCTGGTGATCCTGCGCACCGCGTACCGCTTTGACGGCCGCTACGAATGGGCCCAGCACATCTCACTGGCCGAGCGTGTCGGGGTGTCGAGGCGGGAGGTCGTCGCGCTCGGCGGCGATCTGGGCGCGGCGGACTGGTCGTCACTCGAGCGGGCCGCCCTCGACGCGGTGGACGAGACGGCGGACGAAGGGATGGTCTCGGACGCCACCTGGTCGGTGCTGGCCGCCGACCTCGACGAGGGCGAGCTCATTGAGCTCCTCATGCTCATCGCTCATTACCTGATGCTGACGACGGTGTTGCGGTCGTTGTGCGTCCCGCTCGAGCCGCGGGCCGAGGCGATCGCCTCGTCCGTTCCTGCCGGGCCGGTCGCCTGAGAGATGGCACGCCTTCTGCAGGGTCGTTGCATCACGGTGGTGGGTGCCGGAACGCAGCCGTCGCGCGACCCGGACGCGCCGGCAGGTAACGGGCGAGCGATCGCGGTGCGAGCCGCCCGCGAAGGAGCGTCGGTTGTCTGCGTGGACAAGGACGAACCAGCGGTCGAGGAGACCTGGCGCCTCATCACCGCCGAAGGGGGAAAGGCTGCGGTCGTGGTGGCCGACGTGACCACCGAGGAAGGCTGCCGACTCGCCGTCTCCGACGAGTCCACCCCGATGCCCGACGGGCTGGTGCTCAACGTGGGCACGGGCTTCGGCATGGGGGTGGCTGGGACCTCGGTCGATGAGTGGGACCGCACCTTTGCCCTCAACCTGCGCGCCCAATTCATGTTGGTGCGCCGCGCCTTGGTCACGCTGCCCGACGATGCGTCGATCGTGTTCATCGGTTCGGTGGCCGGGCTGCGACCAGGGAGCCGTATCCCCGCCTACGACGCATCCAAGGCTGGACTGATCGGGCTCAGTCGCCACGTGGCGGTCGAGGGAGCGCGCCGCGGCATTCGGGCCAACGTGCTCGCCCCGGGGCTCATCGACACCCCGCTGGGCCGGGCCGCCTCCGCCGGGCGACCATCGCGCACGCGTACGCCGGTGCCGCTGGGCCGTCAGGGAACGGCGTGGGAGGTGGCCTCGGCCGCCGTGTTCCTCTTGTCTGACGAGGCCAGCTACATCACGGGCCAGGTGCTCGCCGTCGATGGCGGCCTCACGTTGGTATGAGCGCGCACTCGGCTCAACCGAGCTCGGGGCCTCCGGTGGCACCCGTGCCCCGGTTGGGTCGCCGCATGGCCCATTTCAACCGGGCCGTGACGAACAGGGTGTCGATCCACCTGGCCGGCTTTCTACCCGGCATGGGCATCGTCGTCCACGTCGGGCGCCGGACCCGCACCGTCTATCGCACGCCCGTCAACGTGCTCCGCACCAAAGACGGATTTCGCATTCCGCTGACCTACGGCCGGGACTCGGAGTGGGTGCGCAACGCGTTGGCTCACGGCGCGGTCCGGCTCGTGACACGGCGCCGCGAGTACGAGTTGAGCGAGCCGCAACTGGTCGTTGATCCGCACCGCCAGCATGTGCCTCGACTCCCGGGCGCCGTGCTCCGGTTCATGCGGGTTTCCGAGTTCCTCGATTTCCGCAGCGCCGCTTAGACCCGGCGGCGGGGTGACACGTCCGCCGGCCGGCACGAGTAGACGGTGAAGCGGGCCCGGGCCACGACGTCGGTGAAGCCGGCACGCGTGTCCTGACAATGCCCGTGCACCCAGCGCATGATCGGGTTGGCGCTGAGTGGAGCGCTGGCCAGGGTGACCCGGCGCACGCGGCCCGCGGAGACGTCGTGCTCGAACCCCGCCAGAGTCGTCGACGGAACGACGCCCCTGTAACCCCCGACGGGCAGGAACTCTCGGCCCGTGGCCAGGATGTCTCCGCCGGTCGTGATGGAGGTCTCGAAGACGTCGGCGGCCTGGTTGGGCGGCACGGCGGCGACGAAATGGAGCAGCGCCTGTTGGTCGCGGCCGTAGTAGGCGATCGCCAGCTGCGTGTTGTGGTTGACCGACGCTGGAGCGTAGGGCGAGTCGAACGGGCTCAGCCCTTCCGTGATGACGACGGCCGAGGCCCAGCCCGTTCCGAGCAGGAGGGCCACGGCGGCGAGCGCCGGACCCGCCGCCAGGCACCAGGCCGAGTCGTGCCGGGGTAGGAGGGAGGTGCCCAGGACGGCCACGGCCAGCAACCCGACGACCACCGAGGCGGCCACGTCCCAGTCGCGTACGCCGGCGTAGCCGGGGACCAGGGCAATGTCGATGGCGACCGTGACGACGACCACGGCCAGGAGGGTGCACCGCGCGGCGCGGGATCGCCGCCGGTGCCAGGCGACCGCTCCGCCCATCCCGCAGAGCGCGGCCACCGCGGGTACGAGTGCGGCCACGTAGTACGAGTTGATGTAGTGGCCTACGCTGAAGGCGGCGAAGGTCACGGCCAGCCAGGTCAGCCACAGGATGGTGGCGGCTCGGAGTGGATCGGTGCGCGGGCGTCCCCGGCTGACCACGAGCAACCCGACTGCGGCCACGGCGGCCGCGAGCAGCAGCCAGGCGTCGTCGTGTCCGAAGACCCCGTGCAGCAGGCGGTCCCAGGCCGGACCGAGTGCCCCGGTCGTGAACTGGAGGCGTGCCGCGCCGCTCGACAGGTTTTCGAGCCAGCGCGATGGTGCGGAGCAGCCACCTGCGTTGAGGAGGTGATTTCCCACTCGGTTCAGCGCGTTGTAGCTGAAGACCTGGTTGAAGATGGAGTCGTCGCAGCTGCCGTCGACGTAGGGCCGGCTACCCGGAGCGACGAGCGACACCGCGGTCATGTAGCTGAGCGAGACACCGAGGGCGATGAGTCCCGAGACGACGACGTGGAGGGTGCGCCGGAGGAACGAACGAACGGGCGAGGCCAGCAGATAGGTCAGGAAGAGGGCGGGAAGTACCAGCCAGGCCTGGAGCATCTTGGCCTGGAAGGCCAGCCCGACAAAGAGGCCAGCCCACAGAAGGGGAGTGGCGCGGCCGGAGACGACGGCCCGAACCGTCGCATCGGCTGCAGCCACCAGCAGCAAGATGAGCAGCGAGTCAGCGATGTTGCCGTGGTCCAGCAGGATCACGATCGGGCTCGTCGCCAGGACGACGGCGGCCATAATTCCCGCTCCGGCACCGGCCACCCGACGCACGGCGTCGTAGAGCACGAGGATGGTGAGCATTCCCTCCAGCACCTGGGGCAGCGCCATGGCCCAGACGCTGGGACCGAAGGCACGCACCGAGAGCGCCTGGAGCCAGAGCGCACCCGGCAACTTGTCCACACTGACCGTGCCCCATGGATCCGCTGCGGCAAAGAAGAAGTTGTGCCACGAGAGGGCCATGCTCCGAGCCGCGCCGCCGTAGAAGGGTTCGAGGTAGGTGCTGTCGATGTTCCAGGCGTAGGCCAGGCCGGCCAGCGCGGTCACCGCCATGAGCGCGGGCCGGGCCCACGACGGCTGTCCGGCCGGGGAGCGCCAGAAGTGCACGGCCCGATGCATTCGGGACGGGGTGCTCGGGTCGGCTTGGGCGGGGTCAGCCTGGCCGGGGTCAGCCTGGCCAGGGTCCTCCTGCTTCGCTGGGGGCTCCGGGGCGGGCTGGGCGAGTACGGCGCCCGCGACGACGTCACTTCCGCCCCCCGGCATCACATGACGGTAGCGGGCGGTTCGGCACGAGGGCGGGTATCGGCACTCGCGGTGCGGCCTTGCCGTCCTCAGAGATTCACGAGGTGAGGAAGTCCTTCAGCCCCAGGGCTTGCGGTTCCATGCGCTGCCGTCCACGGCACCACCACTTTCCGGTCGTTCCCCCTCGACAGAGGGAAAACGAGGAAGGCGCATCTGTCTTGTGGCCGGATTAGGCCACCACTTCCATGCGCAGGCCACGAGCATCGACCTGTCCGCCGACCCGCACGGCGCACCCGGAGGCGAGGCGCCGTGCCGTCCACGCCCCGGCGAAGGCGTCCAGCACGTCGTCCGTCCGGGCACCCGACGGGGGCCGGCGGAGGTGCGCCTCGAGCTCGCCGTGGCCGAAGACTTCCCCGAGCACGGACGCGCGTTGGGCCCTCCCTGCCGCCTTGGCCTTTGGTTCGGACATCGGCGCCCCGGCCATCACGGCCAGGCTCCATTCTGGGAACATCTCGACGAACCGCTCCTGGAGGACGGGCGTCATGAGCGCGTCGACCTCGGCGATCTTCCCGAGAATGTTGAAGAGCTGAATCGAGATCTTTTTGCCGCAGGACTGCAGTGAGCGGGCGGAAGCCTCGGCGTGCGTCGTCGCACCCAGCACGGACCGGGCCGGCGCCGGGAACACGGAGCTGCGGCGCGGCCCGACCCGACGGCGCGCCTCGACGTCGGCCGTTCGGGTTCCTGACTCGGGCAGGCCGATGGGGATGTCAATCGCCACCGCACTGACGCGGCCGGCTTCGAGGTCATCGATCACGCCGCGAAGGTCGGGCACCGCCCGCACGTCGTACGGTCCGACGCCCTCCCGCGGCACGGTGACCACGACCCAGCCGCCGCGGCAGCCGTCCACGCCGGCAACCCGCTCAGAGAGCGGCGTGGTTGATCCCGTCGGCCGGAGTGAGCGTCACCCGCCGGCCGATCAGTTCGTCGGCTTCGGCCTCGAGCAGGGCGGGTACGCCGCCATCGAGCAGGCCGTAGCTGCGTCCACCCTCGGGCACGTCGCACACGATCAGGGCGCGTTCGGGGCCTCCATCGCGGCCGTGCAACACCGAGTAGGTCGCGACGGTGGCCGTCCCTGCGGGCGAGCCCACGATGCCAAGCGGGTCGGTCGCCGCGGCGTAGGTTGGCGCCTCGACGAAGGATCCCGGCACAGTCGACCACACGCCGTAGGCGTGCTTCTGCATGTGCATGCCCACGCCGCTCACCATGCCGTAGCCGCCGGGGTCGCGCCGCAGCGTCTCGGTCATGGCGGCCAGCGAGTGCGTCATGTAGTTGGAACCGGGGCCGCCGTGATAGGGCAGGCCTCCGGTCTGGGTCACGCCACGCCCGTCGTCCTCAGCTAGCCCCAGCCCGTCGAGGGCGAAGCAGACCGAACTGGCGAAGCACGAGTAGAGGTCGAAGTGGGCCACGTCGTCGATGCCGACACCGGCACCGGCGAGCGCGGAGGAAGAGGCAGCGGCCAGCGCCGGGGACCGCCACAGGTCGGGGTGCCCGGCCACATGGACCGGGTCTTCGGCGTAGCCCCAGCCCCGCAAGTAGACCCGCCGCTCCTCGGGCACGCCCAGCGCATCGGCCTTCTCGGCCGATGCCAGCAGCAGTGCGGACGCCATGTCGACGTCCATGATCGAGGTCATCAGCTTGGTGTAGGGGTAGGCGACCATCCGGTTCTCGGCACTCGCCGTGGCGATCTCCTGTGCGCTGCGCTCCACCGGGAACCAGGCGTGCGGGCTCTGTGCGGCCACCGTGGTCATGCGGGCCATGACACCCCCGATGGCCGCCTGGTGCGCCTCGAGGCCGCGGCCCAGGTGTGCCCGTCGCGCGTTCTCGAACAGGGCGAAGGTCAAGTAGGCCTCGAACACGGAGTGACTGATCTCCGACGGGTCGAACTCCATGTCCATCGGGAAGGGCCGCTTCTCCGCGGGCTTGTGGGACCACTGGGGCCGTTCGCCCGCCTTCTTGAGCCGGCGCACGGTGGCCAGCGCCTCGGCCCCCACGATGAGGGCCAGGTCGAGATCGCCGGCGGCGATGTCCCGCGCCACCTGCGTCGCCAGCACGTGGGGCACCGACCCCCCGATGCCCGAGTAGCGACCGCGTCGGGGAGACGCTCCCAGGCGTTCGGCCAAGCGAGCCACTGGGTCGTCGTACTGCCAGGACTGCGAGAAGACGACGTCGACGCTCTCCACCCCCGCCAGCGCTGCAGGCGCTCCGGCGTCCTCAGCCGCCGCGCGCGACACCTGTTCCCACATGTCGAGCGGTTCGGGGGCGAACTCGACCTCGTCCGGATGCCAGGTGTGACGGGCCACGCCGATGATGCAGGTGCCCCTGGGGTCAGTGCTCATCGGTCTGCGAGACCGTCAGGAGCGCGACTTGCCGGGCATGGCGATGGCCCGGTCGGCGATGATGTTTTTCTGGATCTCGGTCGAGCCGCCACCGATGGTCGAGTAGCGCTGGAAGGCGTAGAGGCGGGTCCACTTGCCCCGGTCCACCGCATCGGGACCACCCTTGGCCAGCAGCCCGGCCGGACCGAGCAGGTCGACGGCCAGCGCAGCCAGGGTCTGAGCCATGGACGACCACGACAGCTTGGCGAACGGCACCTCGGGCCAGTTCTTCTCACCCTTCATGATCTTCGAGAGGGCCCGCAGGGAGAGCAGGCGGGCCAGCTCGATCTCGGTCCACAGCTTGGCGATGCGCTCCCGCAGGAATGGGTCATCGAGTGCGTCCGGGTTCACAGACTTCGCCGCCTCGACGACGGCGCGTAGGTCGGCGGCCAGGATGGCGATCTGCGAGGCGATCCCGACGCGCTCGAAGCCGAGCGTGCCCATGGCCACCATCCACCCTGCGCCCTCTTCGCCCAGGCGCCACTTCGCGGGGATGCGCGCGTCGGTGAAGAAGATCTCGTTGAACAGTTCTTCGCCGGCCATGTCCCGGATGGGCCGCACGTCGATGCCGGGGGTCTTCAGGTTGAGGATGAAGGCGGTGATGCCTTCGTGCTTCTTGCCCCGTTCGATCGCGGTGGGATCGGTGCGCAGCAGGAAGAGTCCCCAGGTGGCCAGGTGGGCCGAGGAGATCCAGATCTTGGAACCGTTGACGACGTACTCGTCGGTGTCGGCGTCGTAGACCGCGGTGGTGCGCAGGTTGGCCAGGTCGTTGCCCGCCATGGGCTCGCTGAAGCCTTGGCACCAGTGCTCCTCGGCTTCGAGGATGGAGGGGAGCCACTGCGCCTTCTGCTCGTCTGTGCCCCACTGGATGATCATCGGCCCGATCTGCCAGATGCCGTTCGTGTTGAACATGCCCGGCGTGCGGTATTCGGCCATGACTTCCGAATAGAGCAGGCGCTGCATGGCGTTGATGGTGCGACCGTTGGCATAGTCGGGACCCCAGTGGATGGCAGCCCAGCCACCCTCGTGCAGTTTGCGCTGCCACTTCTGGCGGCGCTGTTGGCTGGCCTCACCGCTCAGTTGCGCGTCATCGCCGAGTGACTCGGCTTCGAGGAACGGCGGCAGGTGCTCGTCGAGCCACGCACGCAACTCGTCGCGGAACTTCTCGTCCTCGGGTGCCAGGGCAAAATCCACGGGGGGTAAGGGTAGCGGACCCACCGTGTACTGTGACGCCCGTGTCAGGGAACGGCACCTGGGCGCGAAAGAGGAGAGGCCGTGGACTTCACGTACGACGACGAACAGGTGGCCCTCCAGGAGGTCGCACGCGGCGCCCTCGAGCGCGAGTGCGGGCCTGACCTCGTACGCCAGCTCGCCGACGACGCAGCCGGCATCACACCGCAATTGTGGTCGACTTTGGTCGACCTGGGCTGGACCGGGCTCCTGGTTCCCAGCGAACACGGTGGCAGCGGCAGCGGTTTGCTCGAGGCCTGCATCGTGGCCGAGCAGATGGGGCGTGTGCCCGTACCCGGCCCCTTTTTCTCTTCAGCGGTTTCGGCCACGTTGGCCGCCCGAGCCCTTGGCGCCACCGAGCTACTGGCCGACCTGGAGGCAGGTACCCGGCGCGGCACCATCGCCCTCGGGGAGCAGGGCCATGGCGCGCCGCTGGCGACCGTGCGGACCCGCGCCCGCCGCAAGGGTGCACGTTGGGTCCTCAACGGCGAGAAGCCGATCGTGGTCGACGGGCACACCGCCGACTGGGTCATCGTGGCGGCCCGAAACGAGGATGGCGTCCACTCGTACTTGCTCGAGTCGCCCGCGGGCGAGTTGGTGCCCTCGCTCGACCCCACCCGCAAGCTGGCCCGCATCGTGCTCGAAGATGCGCCCGTGATCCCGCTCGGAGCCAGCGGGAACCAGGCCGCTCTGTGGCAGCGGGTGCAGGACGACATCAGCATCGTGCTGGCCGCCGAGACCGTCGGCGCGGCCGACCGCGCCCTGGCCGAAGCCATTGCGTATACGTCCGAACGCGTCGTCTTTGACAAGCCCGTCGCCACCTACCAGACCGTGCGTCACCGGCTGGTCGAGATGTTCCAGCAGGTCGAGATGGCCCGGGCTGGCTTCCAATTCGCCGCCTGGGCTTCGGACACCGAGTCGCCCGAGCGCGAGCAGGCGGCCGCCATGGCCTCCGCCTACGCGGCCGAGGCGGGCGTGCGGGTCACCGGCGATGACATTCAGTTGCACGGTGGTGTTGGTTTCACCTGGGCGAACGACGCCCACTTCCTCTTCAAGCGGGTGAAGCAGAACGAGGTCCTCGCCGGCGGATCGGGTGCGCAGTGGCACCGCCTAGCCTCGCTGTTCGTCGAATCCGCCTGAGTCAGGGGAGAACCGGGGGCACATGGTGAGCGCATCGGCTGAGTTCGATCTCCGGCCCGTGCCGGAGAAGCTGGCATCCCACTACCTCGCCGAAGGGGCCTGGGACCTCCGCTCGCTGGGTGAATTCCTGAGCGACACGCTGCAGGAAGACCCGACGCGGCGCATCCGTATTTGGTCTCCCACCAATCCGTATCAGGGCACGGTGGGCGAGGTGTACGAGGAGGCTCTCCGCGTAGCCGGTGGGCTGCGGGCCCTCGGCATCGGGCCCGGCGACGTCGTGTCGTTCCAACTTCCGAACTGGATCGAGGCCGCCGTCACCTTCTACGCCTGCGCCATGCTCGGCGTGACGCTGGTTCCGATCGTGCACTTCTACGGGCCCAAGGAGGTGGGCTTCATCCTCCGGCAGAGCCGGGCTCGTGCCTTCGTCATCGTGTCGCAGATCAACCAGCGTGACTACCTGGCCGAGCTGGCCACCATTCGCGACGGCCTCAGCGATCTCGAGCACGTGATCGTCGTGGGTGACACCGATGACCCGAACCACCACCGTTTCGACGACCTGCGCGTGGCTGATCCCATCGACGGTCCCGAGCACGTCGATCCCGACACGCCGGCGTTGATCGGTTACACCTCGGGGACCACCGCCGACCCCAAGGGCGTCGTGCACACCCACCAGACGCTGGGATGCGAGGTGCGCCAGCTGGCCGGAAACCAGGCCAATCGCGACCGGCCGGGACTCGTCGGCGCGCCGGTCGGCCACGCTATCGGCATGCTGGGCGGGCTCCTTTGCCCGTTGGTCGCCGGCAAGCCGATCTTCATGATCGATGGCTGGAACCCGCCGACCGTCCTGGCGGCCATGCTCGAGGAACAGATTTCTGCCGGTAGCGGATCGACCTACTTCTTCACCAGCCTGCTCGACCATCCCGATTGCGGACCTGAGCACATCGAACTCATGCACTTCATCGGCCTGGGTGGGTCGCCCATCCCGGACGCCGTCGCCGAGCGGGCGGACAAACTCGGCATCTCGCTGGTCCGGTCCTACGGGTCGACTGAGCACCCGTCGGTGACCGGATCGCAGCACGAGGCGCCCAGAGAGAAGCGGATCCACACCGACGGCTGCCCGATGGAGTGGGTCGAGGTGCGCACGGTGGACGAGGACGGAAACGACGTCGGTGTCGGCGTTGCTGGCGAAATCCTCAGCCGTGGCCCCGACCGCTTCGCCGGGTACACCGACCCGGCCCTGAACGCAGAGTTCCTCGACGCCGAGGGGTGGTTCCGTACGGGCGACGTCGGCATTCTCGACGCCGACGGGTATCTCACCATTACCGACCGGGTGAAGGACATCATCATCCGAGGCGGCGAGAACGTGAGCGCAGCCGAGGTCGAGCAGCTGTTGGCCCACATGGAGGGCGTGGCCGAAGTGGCAGTCGTGGCCGCTCCCGACGAGCGTCTCGGTGAGCACGGCTGCGCGTTCTTCCGCATGCAGCCCGGACACGATGCCCCCGATCTCGATGCGGTGCGCGCCCACCTCCAGGAGGCCGGGCTCGCGCGCCAGAAGTGGCCCGAAGAGCTGCGCTCGGTCGACGAACTCCCTCGCACGCCGTCGGGCAAAGTGCAGAAGTTCGTGCTGCGTCAGCAGTTGCGCGCCGGCAACTAAACAGCGCGTTCAGCGCCGCTGGTTCCGGATTGCCGCGAGTCGTCGGGATCGGGCGATGCGCCCGGCCGAGGGTGGGTGATCAGGCGGTAGCCATTGCCACCGATTCTTTTCCCTGACCAGCCTCCAGCCCCCGTGGGTCTTCATGTCGTGGTGCTCGGGACACAGACGCGCGAGATTCTCGAGGGTCGTCGGTCCGCCGTCTGCGTAGTCGACATCGCAGTGGTCGGTCTGGAGGCCGAGGCGCTTCCCGCACCCCGGAACCACACAAGAACGATCGCGGACGACGAGTGCAGCCGCCGTCGACGGAGGTATCCAGCGCGTCGACGAGGTCACCGAGGCGACGTCACGTCCGGATTTGATGACGAAGCGAGCCATGGATTCGCCGAGTAGTTCGGTCGCTGCCTCGACGGAGACCGAGCCGATACCTTCGATCTCGCAGTGTTCCCCCCGCTTGAGCGATCCACGCTGCAGGGCAGCGGCATCGACGACCACGAGCGCATGCGGCCGGCCCGCGTGGCCGCTGTTCTCAGAAACCGCCGGGGCCCCGACCAGCTCGACGAAGGCGTCGAGGCGGTGGGCATCGAGCGAGTCCTCGTCGTGGCCTCCGGCGGCCTTGGCTCGAGCCTTGGCCTTCGACTCCAGGACCGGAGCGACCCCGGCCCAGGCGACCTCGTCGCAGAGGAACTCGCCCCGGACCCCGCCACTCTCGTCTTGATGCCAGCGCAGGTGTCGGGCTCGATGCACCCGAGCTCGACGGAGGCGGGCCGATTCTTTGGTTCGAGCGGCACACTTGGCCGCACGGGCTGCATCGGAGAGTTCTTTGAAGCTTGAGGCACCCGTGGCGAGCTCGACGAGTTCGCCGAGCGCTTCGGGTGCCTGAAGCGCGCTCTGGGCCAGCACCCCGATCTCGGGAGCCGAGAGCTTTCCTTCTTGAATGGGTCGGGACAGCTCCGGCGATCGCGCCGCGTGTTCCGCGGCGGCGAGACGGCCGCGTGCAGACGATGAGGACGTTCCCGAAGCCGCGGCAAGCCAATCTTGAGCTGAGCCGAACCCCGCCTTGGCGAACGCCCCCGTCTCGATCACCCGAGGGGTCAACCGCGCCATGCCCGACGCCGCGGCTCGCTCGGTCTCCCCGAGCAGGTTCACCAGAGCCAGCGCCTCCTCGCCGGAGACGGCATCAGGCTCCACAGAACCAACGACGTCCCGCAAGAGGTGAAGAGCGGACATCAGTCGATCGCTCATGCCTGCGACTGGCTCGCTGCGAGGCGGTGTCATGCCTGAACCGTAAGGAAAAGGTGTGACGAGGTTTGATTGGGACAGACGCCATTCATCACCAACCGTTCTCCTGCAAAGCGCCGGATAGCCGGCACCGACAGACCAGGAGACCACCAACATGGCGATGTGCGACTTCTGCAGAAACGATATGGCCGAGCAGCCGGTGACGTGTGTGCCGGTTCCATTGATAGTGAACGGTCGGCAGTACCAGTCAATTCCGTGGGGAAGCGAAACTGGATCTCGAGCGGCGTTCCATCGCGGCATCGATGGCCCGTGTGACTCCTGCCGTACTCCGCGTGGGGGAGTGCACCATCCAGGGTGCTGTATCGCGCAATGTCCGGTGTGCCGTCAGCAGATGTTTGGCTGCGGGTGTTTCGACGATGAGGATCTCTCCCGGTGAGCGTCACACGCCAACGAGGGAGTCGAGCGCCCCCGGGCCGTCTCAGTTGAACGGAGTGACCCTCAGACGCCGGCGCAGGCCCGCGCTTCGAGCACCTCTTTCATCAGCCGCAACTCTTTGCTGATCGACGCCAGGCTCCCCGCGGCTGCCGCGGCCCTCACCTCGTCGCTCAACTCTTCGGGCAGCATCACCCACAAGGTCAGGGTGGCCGAGCACCCGCCATCGTCCGAGGGCGTCACGACGAACTCCTCGTAGGCCTCGGTCCCACCGGCCATGCCTGCGGCCACCAGCGTCGGCGACACCACCTGCTCAGCCCAAAGCTCGACCGGCTGGGTCCTCCCAGGGCTCCGGGGGTCGGCCAGGCCGAACCTGTAGCGTGCCCCTACGCCGCACACTCCGCCGACCGCAGCGGCGTCACCCTCGGACACCCGCTCGACGCCGCTGACGTCTGGGTTGTATTCGGGCAGGTTGGCGAAGTCGAGTCGGTAGGACCAGACGACGTCGGCCGGCACGGTGAAGATCGCCGAGGCGACCGCGGTGGGGGCAGTGGAAGGCGCGGGCATGCGCCAGACCCTACGAGCTAGGTCCGACCTATGGGGTGGAGGAGCCCGCGCTCGGCAGAGTCCCCGACTCAATGATCTGCGCCGCCTCCGTCGCCCGCTGGAGCGCCAGCGAGTTGAGGTCCTGCTCGGACAACTCCGAGAACACTCCAGCGGCGTACTGCACGAAGAGCCCGACCATCATGGCGCAGAGCAGCCGGGCGATCTCGGCCGCGCTCGAGCGCTCGGTCAGATCAGGCCGCTGCGTCGAGATCCAGTCGGCGATGGACTGCTCGAAGCTCGTGAACAGGTCGTAGCCGACGACCCGTGCCGTGCTGTCGCCCCGGATGGCCTCGCCCACCATCAGGCGGACGAAGTCCTCGACCTTGAACATCGACACGATGATGTCGGCCACCAGCTGGGCCAGGTTCGACCCGCCCACCAGCTCGATCTCCACTTCGGGCTCGGCGGCCCGGTCCGGCATGAAGCCCTGCTCGGCCAGTACCGACTCGAGCAGGTCCCGCTTGGAGGGGAAGTAGTGGTACAGCGAGGCCACGTTGAGCCCGGCCGCCGACGCCAGGTCGCGCATGCTCGTGCCGTCCACGCCACGTTGGGCCATGAGCGAGAGGGCGATCTGGAGGATGCGGCGCCGGGTGGCGGAGCCCTCGCCCGGTCCCTCCTCGCCCGATGCGGCCGTCGGGCGGGTTCCACCCCCGGTTCCGGTCGGGCTGGTGTCGATGTCGGTCATCAGCCTGGCTCCCTGCCGCATGCTCCTCGACTTACCTCTTCCCCCAGCGGAAACGACCATGTCACAGCGCGCGACATCAGTCGCGGTCGACGCCCCCAACGAACGTTTGCTATAAATGACACGGTTGTCAGAGACCACCTCTCGGCACCCAACCTAGGGGGTACGTCGTCGCAATGCCAGGAACAGAGACAGCCAATTCAGCCGCCGTTCCGTTCGACCCATACGAGTTGAAGGACGTCGTCGGCGGGACGATCCGCGACCCGTACCCCTTGTTGCACGAGTTGCGACGCCAATCTCCGGTGCACACCGGCCCCATCGACATCGGTGAGGGCGTCGACGAACAGGACCCGAACAAGCCGTCGCCGGTCACCGTGTTCGGTTTCGACGAGGTGGTCCAGGTGCTCAAAGACAACGAGACCTACTCGTCGAGCGTCTACACGGACGTGATGGGCATGGTCATGGGCCGCACCGTCCTCGAGATGGACGAGCCGGAGCACCGCCAGAGCCGGGCCCTGGTCGCCGGAAGCTTCCGCACCAAAATGCTCGAACGCTGGGAGGAGGACCTCGTCGCCCTGGTGGTCAACGAGCTCGTCGACACGTTCGTCGATACCGGGCGGGCCGACCTGGTTCGCACCATCACCTTCAACTACCCGGTACAGGTGATTGCCCGCATCCTCGGGTTGCCCCGCAGTGACTACCCGATCTTCCAGCGCTGGGCCATCGAGCTGACGAGCGTCGCCGCCAACTGGGAGCGCGGCGTGGCCGCCTCGGTTGCGCTGCGGGAGTACTTCGCCGAGGTCATGGCCGAGCGCCGGGCCACGCCGGGCGACGACCTCATCAGTGACCTGGTGCGGGCCGAGGTCGACGGCGAGCACCTGACCGACGAGGAGATCTACTCCTTCCTGCGCCTGATCCTGCCGGCCGGTGTCGAGACCACGTACCGGGCTTCGGGCAGCATGCTCTACGCCCTGCTGCACGACCGGGACCAGTTCGACGCGCTCTACGAGGACCGATCCCTGTACCCGCAGGCCTTCGAGGAGGCCCTGCGTTGGGAGCCGCCCGTCACCGTGATCTTGCGTCGGGCCACCCGCGACGCCGAACTGGCCGGGGTCAAGATCGAGCGGGGCGCCGACATCGCGCTGATGATCGGCGCGGCCAACCGGGACGAGCGCAAGTACACCGAGCCCGACCGCTACGACATGTTCCGCCAGCAACGCCAGCACGTGGGCTTCGGCTTCGGCGTGCACGTCTGCCTGGGCATGCACCTGGCCCGCATGGAGTCGCGGGTGGCCCTGAACACGCTGTTCGACCGCCTCGGGAAGTTCACCCTCGACCCCGAGGCCGATGTGCCGCACATCGAGGGCATGGCCTTCCGGTCGCCCCTGTCCCTGCCGGTGGTGTTCGAGGTCCCGTGAGATTGGGGATGGGCGTCACGGCGGGTCACGTCCGCCGTGACGAAGGCTAGGTTTCGGGTCATGGCAGCCAGCACAGCCGTGACCGGAGAAGCCGCGACCCGGACACAGGGAGCACGACCGTGAGCGACGCGCCGTTCGACATCCGTATCGACACCGAGCGCTGCATGGGGTCGGGCAACTGCTTGTTCTGGGCCCCCGAGACGTTCGACCTGGGCGACGCCGGATACGCCGTCGTCCTCGACACGGCATCCACCGACCTGGAGCGGATCCGCGTCGCCGCGCAAGGCTGTCCTGTCGGTGCCATCTCCGTGTGGCGCGACGGAGTCGAGGTACCGCCGGAGGACAAGGTCTGATGCCGATCGCCGTCACCGAAGAGCACGAGTCGCTGCGGCGCACCGCCGAGCGCTGGCTGGCGACCCACTGCCCACCGACCGAAGCCCGCGAGGTGGCCGAGTCCGCGCCGGGCCAGATCGATCTGCCGCCGGTGTTCGAGAAGATGGCGGCCCAGGGTTGGTTGGGGCTCCATCTGCCCGAGCAATACGGGGGCCAGGGCTTCACGCTGGCCGAGACGGCCGTCGTGCTCGAGGAGCTCGGTCACGCGCTCTTCCCTGGACCGGTGCTGCCGACCTTGCTGGTCTCCGCCGCGCTGTCGGCCGCCCTGTCGCCTGCGCTGGCCGATCAGCCCGATCCCGCCCGGGTCGGGCCGCTCCTGTCCGGTTTGGCCGACGGCACGGTGACGGGCGCGGTCGCCTTCGGGGCTCAGCCACTGGCCACCGAGCGCACGATCGACGGCAGCCTCGTGTTGCGCGGGTCCGTGCGGCCCGTGCTGGGCCTACCGGCAGCACGCCTGGTTCTGTTGCCGCTCGACGTGGACGGTGCGGGCGTGATGTGGGCCGTGCTCGATCGTGACGTGCTCGACGCCGGGGTCACCAGCGAGGCGGTCCGGGCCCTCGACGCCACCCGAGCGATCGGCTCGCTCGAATTTCCCGCCGACGGTTGTGCGCTCGCCCCTGACGCGCTGGTCGTTGTGCCCGAGCAAACCGTGCACGCTCTGGCTCTTGTACTCGCCGCCGCGGAGAGTACCGGAATCGCTCGCTGGTGCGTGGAGACGGCATCGGACTACGCCAAGGTGCGCGTGCAGTTCGGTCGTCCCATTGGCCAGTTCCAGGCCGTCAAGCACGCCTTGGCCGACATGCTGGTGGCCTCCGAGCAATGTGCTGCGGTGGCCTGGGATGCCGCCGCGGCCCTGAGCGAGGATCCGGCCGAACATCCAGACAACGACAGCCGTGCCCTCAGTGCCGCCATCGCCGGCGACATCGGGCTCGAGGCGGCGGCGCACTGCGCCAAGAAGTGCATCCAGATCCTCGGTGGGATCGGCTTCACCTGGGAGCACGACGCGCACTTCTACCTCAAGCGAGCCATGGCCAACCTCCAACTCGTGACGGGCGGAGACATCGGAGCGCTGGACCACGAGGTGGCCGCGCTGGCCGTGGGCGGGGCCCGCCGCAACCTCACCGCCGACCTGCCCGAGGAGGCCGAGGCCTACCGCCACGAGATCCGTGAGGTCGTGGCCACGGTTGCTGCGGTCGATGGGGCCACCGAGCAGCGGGCCGCCATCGCCGAAGCCGGGTTGATCATGCCGCACTGGCCCGCACCCTGGGGCCGGGGCGCGTCTCCCCTCGAACAGCTCGTCATCGACGAGGAACTGGCGGCCGCCGGCGTGCTGCGTCCGCACCTGGCCGTTGGGGCCTGGGCTCTGCCCACGCTCATCGCGCACGGGACCGAGGAGCAGCAGGAGCGTTGGGTCCGTCCCACGTTGCTCGGAACCCTGAACTGGTGCCAGCTCTTCAGCGAGCCCGGCGCGGGCTCGGACCTGGCTTCGCTCAGCACGCGGGCCGACAAGGTCGAGGGTGGCTACGTGCTCAACGGGCAGAAGGTATGGACGTCACTGGCCCAGACGGCCGACTTCGGCATCTGCCTCGCCCGCACGGATCCCGACGCGGCCAAACACGCAGGGATCACGTACTTCATCGTCGACATGCACACCGAGGGCCTGGACATCCGGCCGCTGCGCGAGCTCACCGGCGCCGCCATGTTCAACGAGGTCTTCTTCAACGACGTCTTCGTGCCGGACGACGCGGTGATCGGTCTCCCCGGAGACGGCTGGAGGATCGGCCGGACCACGTTGGCCAATGAGCGTGTGTCCATGTCCTCGGGTGCCTCCTTCGGCAATGGTCTCGAGTCGCTGGTGCGCAGCGCCACGCGGCGGGCTGAGGCCGGACATGGGATCGGCTCGAGTCTCGAAGGTCGTCTCGGTCACCTGATCGCCGAAGCCCAGTCGGTGGCGCTGCTCGGCCACCGCTCCACCCTGGCCACCCTGTCCGGGGTGGATCCTGGGAGCGGGTCGAGCGTGCGCAAGCTGCTGGGTGTCGAGCACGAGCAGCGTGTCCAGGAGATGGGCATGGCCCTCTACGGGTCCGACGGCGCGGTACTCGACGGCAAGGCCGAGCGCTGGGAGTCGGGCTTCCTCTCCACCCGCTGCCTGACCATCGCCGGTGGGACGAGCGAGGTCCAGCGAAACGTGATCGCCGAACGCATTCTCGGCCAGCCTCGTGACCCCGAGCCCGGCAGCTGAGCGCCGGTACGATGTCCGCGCCATGACTCCGGAAGAGCCCGACGACGAGGTCCTCGACTACGACGTCGAGGAGGACCAATGGCCACCGCTGTCGGACCGTTTCCTGACCGACTACGCGCCTGGGGTGCTCCACGCGCAGAACGCCTGGATGTCCTCGATCGACTCCTTGCGGGCCCCGGATCGCAAGACCCACGAGCTCATTCGCATGGTCTGCACCGTGGTGGCCCGCCAGCATGGTGGCGTGCAGCGCCACGCACGGCTGGCCGCGCAGGTCGGGGCGACCTGGGACGAGATTGCCGGCTCCATCCTCCTCACCGAACCCGCCTTCGGCATCGTGTTGGCCATGCAGGCCCTGCCGTTCGCCCGCCGAGGGTTCAAGCAGGGCTCCGAGGACGTGCACGAAGTCGACGACGAGGACTCGCTACCCGACTGACTGCCATGTCATAGTTGGCCATGCGGCTGGCCCCCGACGACTCGGTTCTCGGCTTCCGGCGCGAGTTCGAGGCCTGGCTCGACGAGCACCAGCCGACCCCCGAGGCGATGGCGGGGGAGCAGCGGCGGAGCTCGTCTCACATCCCCGAGTGGGGACGGACCTTCCAGCGCGCCATGTTCGAGTCGGGCTACCTCGTCCCCGGCTGGCCGCCCGAGTTGGGCGGGCGGAACGCCACGCCACAGGAGCAGATGGCCTACTTCGAGGTCGTGGCGGCGCGCATGGTGCCACGCGGCCTGAACCCTCAAGGCCTGTCCATTTGCGCCGCGTCCATCGTCGAGTTCGGCACCGACGCACAGAAGGAGCGCTATGTGCTCCCCACTTTGCGCGGCGACATCACCTGGTGTCTCGGCATGAGCGAGCCCAACGCCGGCAGCGATCTGGCCTCGCTGAGCACCCGTGCCGAGCACAGGGACGATCACTTCGTGGTCAACGGGCAGAAGGTGTGGACCTCGGGCGCGCACGATTCGGACTACTGCCTCTGTTTTGTGCGGACCGATGCCGACGCGCCGAAGCATCGTGGCATCAGCGTGCTCATCATCGACATGCGGACGCCGGGCATCACCTACCGCCCCCTTCCGGACCTCACCGACCCCGGCGCGCACGACTTCAACGAGGTGTTCTTCACCGACGTCGAAGTGCCTGTCGAGAATCTGCTTGGTGAGCTCAATCACGGCTGGGCCGTGAGCCAGGGCTCGCTCCGCCACGAGCGCGGCATGTTGTGGATCATGAACGTCAACAAGATGGAGCGCGCCATCCGGGGCCTGGTGCGGGTGGCCGGGCGTCCCGATGGGCGCGGTGGCACCCTGGGGGACGACCCGCGGGTCGCCGAGGCCATCGGCCGCATCGCCACGGACACGGCGGCCATGCGCTGTCTCGGCTACCTGGGCTTCGCCAAGTCGGTGCGCGGGGAGATGTCTCCCGAACACATGGTTCTCAAGCTGTTCTCGAGCGAGTCCGAGCAGCGGGCCTGCCTGCTGGCAGAGGATGTGCTGGGGCTCGAGGGCCTCGATCTCGACGGTCCGGGCCCCAATCGCCTCACGGCGTGGGATCGGGAGCGTTTCGATGATGCGTTCCTCGACGTGTTCAACGCCAACTACGACGGCGCCTGGGCCGCGCAATACCTTCGCTCTTTCTCAGGCACGATCGCGGGTGGCACGTCGGAGATCCAGCGCAACATCGTGGCCGAACACGCCCTCGGCCTCCCTCGCGGCTAGCGACCCGACGACCGTGCCCCGGGGCGTTGTGCGGCCACTCGGGTTGCGCACACAGCCGCGCAATTGTTCGCACAATTTTTGCACATGCACTCCCCGTGACACACATGCGCCACTGGTGATGCGGGTAGTGCCCGGCCACCATGATGCTCGAGGAGTCGGCCTCGGTGCGCTCGATGGGGGGCCACGCACGACATCGGTGCACGCGAATCGAGCGTGCACTTGCGGTAGTCGCTGTCGTCGGCGGCCTTGTCTTCGGGTTGAGCGGGGCGGCAGGGTCCACAGGCATCCTGCCGCCCGGCAACCCCTCGGCCAACATCGCACCGAGTAGCAGCGACTACCTGGTCTCCATCGACCATGCCCGGGCTCAGGAGGGAGTCGGGCCGATGGAGGTGAACGAGCCGCAGCTCAACGCGTTGCCGGCTCCCCAGCAACTCTTCATCGTCCTCAACGACGAACGGATCGACCGGGGCCTGCAGCCGATCGAGTACATGACCGCGCAGCTCAACGGCGCCGCCGACCAGGGTGCGCGTGCGGCTGGTGACCCGCCGCTCCCGTCGACATTGACCGGGGGAGCGCGTGTCACCTGGGGCGGCTCCATCTGGGCCGGAGGGTCCGCGTCAGTCCTCGAGTCCGACTACTTCTGGATGTACTCCGACGGCTGGGGCAGCCAATCCTCGAACGAGGCCTGCACGTCGGCCGGATCTCCGTACTGCTGGATGCACCGCGACATCGTCCTGCACGCAATGCCCTCGTGCGGCGCGCAGGCTCCGATCCTCTCGCTTGGCGCGGCCGACGAGCCGGGGGGGTACCCCGGAGGGTCGCTGGCCGCCGAACTCATCGCATCGTGCGGTCCTCCCACTGACGTCACCATGACGTGGCAGCAGGCGCTGTCGGACGCGGCCAACTCGCGGACGGTCGGCGTCGCCGCCATGCCGAACGGCTCGGGCTACTGGGAGGTCGAAGCGAACGGCACCGTGGGTGCGTTCGGCGCCGCCCAGAACTACGGATCACTCTCGGTTCCGCTGAACGCACCGATCGTCGGGATCGTGGCCACGCCCAGTGGTGGTGGGTACTGGCTCGTCGGTTCGGACGGAGGCATCTTCAGCTTCGGCAACGCGCGCTTCTACGGCTCGACGGGTTCACTCCGGCTCAACCGACCGATCGTCGGCATGGCGTCGACCCGCGACGGGAACGGGTACTGGCTCGTGGCGTCAGACGGCGGCGTCTTCAGCTACGGCGACAGCACCTTCCACGGGTCGATGGGTGGGGCACGCCTCAACCAGCCGGTGGTGGGCATGGCCGCGGACCCGTCGACCGGCGGGTACTGGGAGGTGGCCTCCGACGGCGGCATCTTCAGCTTCGCCGCACCGTTCCTCGGGAGCACCGGCAGCCTCCGACTCGTGCTGCCCATCGTCGGCATGGAGGCCCTGGGGAACGGGCAGGGCTACCGGTTCGAGGCAGCGGACGGCGGAGTGTTCTCCTTCGGCCAAGCCACCTTCGACGGATCGACGGGCGGCCAGCCTCTCGTGGCACCGATCGTGGGCATGGCGCCCGACAACCAGACCAACGGTTACTGGCTCGCCGCCGCCGACGGGGGCATTTTCACGTTCGGCGGCGCGTCGTATCTCGGGCGGATCGAGACCAGCGGCAACTAGCGGGTTCCTCCGCCGGCGCCCCAGATCGACTCCCTGGTCTCATCCCCGGTGTCCGCTGGGGGTATGCGACCGGCGCCACCCCTGCACTACACATGCTGGCGACAATCGGCCGTTCCACGAACGGCGGGAAGGACTGCTGGCTCAATGGTGCAGGAGCAGTCGCGGCGCACGTCCCCGGTAGGACGAACCGTGACGACGAGGCGATGGAGACGTCGCCACAACGTGTCCCTGGTTGTTTCCGTGCTGGCCGCGCTGGCCACCCTGTTGGGCTCCGTGGTGCTGACGGGCTGGGCGGTATCGGCGGGCGCGGCCGGCATTCTGCCGCCTGCCAATCCGGTGGCCAACACCGCGCCGAGTAGCCCCGATTGGCTCGTCTCGATCGACCACGCCCGGTCGCTCGAAGGCGTGGGGCCGATGCCAATCGACGAGTCTGCGTTCGCGAAATTGCCGGTCGCGGAAGAGGTCTTCATCGCGATCAACCTGGAGCGAGTCGGCCGGGGTCTCGCGCCGATCATGTACATGACGTCACAGTTGAACGCGTACGCCGCGGCAAGGTGCCGCACTGGGTCGCGATCCCGCGATCCCGACCGTTCTGAGCGGCGGTGCCCCGGTCGTGGCCGGCGCGGGCATCTGGGCCGGAGAGGTCTCGTCCTCCCTGGCCGCCGACTACTACTGGATGTACCTCGACGGTCCCGGAACGAACTCCAATCTCGCCTGTATGCACGGGGTCGCCTGCTGGATCCACCGCGATGCCATCCTCCTCGGGTACCCGGGCTGCGGAGCCGGCGCGCCCGTGCTCTCCATGGGCGCGGCGTACGCCCCGGCGGGTTTCCCCGGCGGATCGATGGCCGCGGTCACGGCGAGCTCGTGCGCGGAGCCGTCTGACGTCACGCTGACCTGGCCGCAGGCCTTGTGGGCGACCTCGCCCAACCGGGTCGTCGGCCTGGCCGCGCTCTCCAACGGCTCGGGCTATTGGGAAGCAGAGGCCAACGGTACGGTTGCCGCGTTCGGCAAGGCGCCCAACGAAGGGTCGGTGACCGGCTCGCTCAATGCGCCGGTCGTCGGCATGGCCGGCACCCCCGACGGAGGCGGCTACTGGCTCGTGGCGTCGGACGGCGGCATCTTCAGCTTCGGCGACGCCCACTTCTACGGATCGACCGGATCGCTGCGGCTCAACCAGCCTGTCGTCGGGATCGCGCCGACACCCGACGGCAAGGGCTACTGGCTCGTCGCGGCCGACGGTGGGATCTTCAGCTACGGGGACGCGGTCTTCCGGGGCTCCATGGGTGGCAAGCCCCTCAACGAGCCGGTTGTCGGCTTGGCCGCCGACGCGGCCACCGGCGGCTACTGGGAGGTTGCCTCCGACGGCGGCATCTTCAGCTTCGATGCCCCCTTCTTGGGCAGTACAGGCTCCATCCGTCTCAACCAGCCGATCGTGGGCATGGAGGGCACACCGAACGGGCTCGGGTATCGCTTCGTGGCCGCCGACGGTGGGATCTTCAGCTACGGCACGGCGCCCTTCGAGGGCTCCACGGGTGGATTGGCCCTGGTGGCGCCGATGGTCGCCATGGCGGCCGACAACGCCACTGGCGGTTACTGGATGGCGGCGGCCGACGGCGGTATCTTCAACTACGGGGGCGCCGCCTACTTGGGTCGGGCCAACAGCCTGCTCGTCCCCTAACCCCCCGGACGCCCGACCGCCGCCGCAACCGGCGGGATTGCCTGCGTTGCGACCGCCCGCATCCTGTCGGCACCCGCAGTGACTCTTCATTGCTCAAGCGCGCCCGCGTCCTGCCGACACTCTATGGACAGGACGGCGCGTGCCCTTGGCGGGGCCGTGTCGATACCGGCTTTTTGCCGCCGCGCCGACTCCTATTTGCGCCCAATGCGCACCTTATACAACCGCGGTGTTTTACCTAAATAAACTCGTTCACTAGCGGTTATCAAGTCTGTAACAACGAGTCGACAACGACCGTATTTCCACCCCTGTTAACCCAGTTCAGTGGGTATGAGTGGCTCTACTCATATAGTCAAAAGGACCCATTCAAATTCTCGCGCAACTTTCTCCATACTGCAGGCGGACGCGAGATCAAGAGGGGGAAATCTAGGTGGATCGCCGTGCCCGTCGTTGTATAGCTGCACTCATCGCGCCGCTCGCCGTGCTCAGCACGGTGACGGCGACTGCTGTGTTGACGAGTGCTCCTGCGGGCGCGGCCGGAATTCTGCCGCCGTCAAACCCGCCGGCCAACATCTCGCCGACCAGCTCGGACTGGCTCCAGTCCGTCAACTCGGGCCGGGCCGCCGAGGGCGTCGGACCGATGAACGTCTCCGAGTCGTCGCTCTCGAGCCTCCCGATCGACCAGCAGATGTTGACCGTGGTCAACGAGGAGCGAGCGGACCGCGGTCTGCCGCCGATCGCCTACATCACGAGCCAGCTCGACGCCTACGCCCAGGCGGGCGCCAACGGCGGGAAAGACCCGAGCTTTCCCACGGCGCTCTCGGGCGGACCCGGTGTCACCTGGGGTGGTTCCATCTGGGCCGGTGGGTTGTCGAACCCCCTCGAGGCCGACTTCTACTGGATGTACGACGACGGCTGGAGTGGCACGTCCACCACGAACGAGCTGTGCTCGCCCTCGAACCCGAGCGAGTGCTGGGGCCACCGCGACATCATGCTGCACGAGTATGCCAACTGCCCCTCGGGCCCGCCGGTGCTGTCCATGGGCGCGGCCTACTCCCCGAGCGGCTACAACGGAGGCTCCCTGGCCGCCATCTTCGTGAGCTCGTGCCAGGTCCCCTCCGACGTGACCATGTCGTGGAGCCAGACCGCCTCGTCGGTCGCCTCCAACTCGCGGACCATCGGGATCGCCACGCTGCCCAACGGCACCGGCTATTGGGAGGCCGAGGCCAACGGAACCGTGGCCGCGTTCGGCGCCGCGGCCAAGCTCGGCTCGCTCAGCGGTGCGCTCAACGCACCCATCGTCGGCATCACGGCCACGCCCGACGGCGGGGGCTACTGGCTCGTGGCGGCCGACGGCGGCATCTTCAGCTTCGGTGACGCCCACTTCTACGGCTCGACGGGCTCGCTGCGGCTGAACAAGCCCATCGTCGGGCTGGCTTCGACCCCCGACGGTCACGGCTACTGGATGGTGGCCGCCGACGGCGGCATCTTCAGCTTCGGCGACGCCGCCTTCCACGGCTCCATGGGGGGCCAGTCGCTCAACAAGCCCATCGTCGGGCTGGCCGACGACGCGGCCACGGGCGGCTACTGGGAGGTGGCCTCCGACGGCGGCATCTTCAGCTTCAACGCCCCCTTCTTCGGCAGCACCGGCAGCATCCACTTGAACCAGCCCATCGTGGGCATGGAGGCCACGTCCAACGGCAGGGGCTACCGCTTCGTGGCCGCCGACGGCGGCATCTTCACCTACGGCAACGCCTCCTTCGACGGCTCGACCGGCGGGACGCGACTGGTGGCCCCGGTGGTCGGCATGGCGCCCGACAACGCCACCAACGGCTACTGGCTGGCTGCGGCCGACGGCGGCATCTTCACCTTCGGTGGGGCCTCGTTCCTCGGCCGCCTGGTGAGCAGCGGGGGTTGACGAGCCCACATCCCCCGAACGACATCGGGGCCGATCCGTTGCGTCCAGCGTCTGCCTCTTCCCGAGAAAGGCGCAGGAATCCGGTCCTGACATGACGGATCGAGCGTCGAGCGACGCCGGACGGGACATCTGGTGAGCCATCCGGCCTCGGCGGTGTCGATGCGACACCGGGGTTTGGACAACATTTCGTCAAAAGTCTCGTTCAGTTCCCGGACGGATGTCCCGATACTCCCCTTGGGAAGAGGGATGAGGGAGGGACCACGGGTGCTTTGTCGTGCCCGCCGTCGTACGACGGCGTCGTTGTGTACTGCCGGAACCGTTGCGGTGTTGTCGCTCTGCTCGCTGGTGGCGACCGGCGCGCCCGCCGGCGCGGCCGGGATACTGCCGCCGGCACACCCGCCGGCCAACCTCGGGCCGAGTAGCCCGGACTGGCTCCAGTCCGTCGACGCGGGCCGGGCCGCCGAAGGCGTCGGACCGATGAACCTGTCGGAGAACGCCCTCCTCTCGCTGCCGGTCGACCAGCAGGTGCTGGCGGTGGTCAACGAGGAACGCATCGATCGCGGCCTCCCGCCGATCGACGACATCACCGGTCAACTCGATTTCGCCGCGCTGGCGGGGGCCAACGGCGGGACCGATCCGAACTTCCCGCCGGCGCTCAGCGGTGGCGCGCCCATCACGTACGGGGGAGCCGTCTGGGCCGGCAGCTCCGCCTCGGTCCTCGAGGCCGACTATTTCTGGATGTACGACGACGGGTGGGGCGGCTCGCCCGGCGGCACCGTCAACGGCTCCTGCCGCCCGTCCACCTCCGGCGGGTGCTGGGCCCACCGCGACATCCTCTTGCACGGGTACGCCACCTGCCCCTCGGGCCCGCCGGTGCTTTCCATGGGAGCAGCGCAGCGTGGCAGTTCGATCGCCGCGGTATTCGTCAGCTCGTGCGCTGCGCCCTCGGACGTCGTGGCCACCTGGGGTCAGGTGTCGAACGTCGTGTCCGGCGCCAATATCGTCGGCGTTGCCCCGCTGCCCAACGGCAGCGGCTATTGGGAGGCCGAGGCCAACGGCAAGGTCGGGAACTTCGGTGCGGCCCAGAACGACGGCTCGCTCAGCGGTGCGCTCAACGCACCCATCGTCGGCATCACGGCCACGCCCGACGGCGGGGGCTACTGGCTCGTGGCGGCCGACGGCGGCATCTTCAGCTTCGGTGACGCCCACTTCTACGGCTCGACGGGCTCGCTGCGGCTGAACAAGCCCATCGTCGGGCTGGCTTCGACCCCCGACGGTCACGGCTACTGGATGGTGGCCGCCGACGGCGGCATCTTCAGCTTCGGCGACGCCGCCTTCCACGGCTCCATGGGGGGCCAGTCGCTCAACAAGCCCATCGTCGGGCTGGCCGACGACGCGGCCACGGGCGGCTACTGGGAGGTGGCCTCCGACGGCGGCATCTTCAGCTTCAACGCCCCCTTCTTCGGCAGCACCGGCAGCATCCACTTGAACCAGCCCATCGTGGGCATGGAGGCCACGTCCAACGGCAGGGGCTACCGCTTCGTGGCCGCCGACGGCGGCATCTTCACCTACGGCAACGCCTCCTTCGACGGCTCGACCGGCGGGACGCGACTGGTGGCCCCGGTGGTCGGCATGGCGCCCGACAACGCCACCAACGGCTACTGGCTGGCTGCGGCCGACGGCGGCATCTTCACCTTCGGTGGGGCCTCGTTCCTCGGCCGCCTGGTGAGCAGCGGGGGTTAACGGGAATTAGAGGACGCCGCGCTCGGTGAGGTCGGCCAGCTCGGCCTCCGAGAGACCGATCAGGTCGCACCACACCTCGCGGTTGTGCTGGCCCAGCCGGGGCGCCCCGGTCGGCACCGGCGCCGGGTGGTTGGCCAGGCGGGGGAAGGGTGCCTGCTGGCGCACCAGGCCGATCACGGGGTCGTCCACCGGGACCAGGTCCCCCCGAGCCGCCATGTGCGGGTCGGCGAAGATGTCGGCCGCGCTGTAGGCCGTCCCCACCGGCACGTCGCACTCGACGCAGCGCGCCGTGATCTCGGCCGCCGTCATCGACGAGGTCCACGCCGTGACGACGCCGTTGATCTCGTCGCCGCGCGCCGCGCGCTCGGCCAAGGTGGCGAAGCGGGCGTCGTGGGCCAGGTCGTCGCGGTCCATGGCCTTGCACAGGCGGGCGAAGTTGGCGTCGGACCCGGCCACGATGCAGATGTAGAAGCCGTCGCCGGTGGGGTAGTTGTCCAGCGGAGCCGAGTGCGACAAGCGGTTTCCCTCGCGTTGGCGCACAATGCCGAGACGGTCGTGGGCGGCCAGCGTCCACTCGAGGATGCGCAGCACCGACGCGTACAGCGGGGCGTCGATGACCTCGCCCCCGCCTGCCGCGGTGTCGCGGCCGTAGAGGGCGGCGACCGCGGCGAACGCAGCGAAGGTGCCGGTGAGGTAGTCGGACACGGTGACGCCCGGGCGGACCGGTGGGCGGTCGGGCTCGCCGGTCAGGTGCAGCAGGCCGCCGAAGGCGATGCCGAGCCGGTCCAGCCCGGGCCGGGGCGAGTAGGGGCCCGTCTGTCCGAACACGCTGATGCGCACGTAGACCAGGTCGTCGGCCAGGTCCTCGGGACCGAGCCCCCAACGTTCCATGGTGCCGGGCCGAAAGTTCTCGCACAGGACGTCGGCCGTGGCGACCAACCGTTTGAAGAGCTCCTTGCCTTCGGGGTGGCGCAGGTCGCAGGTGACGCCGCGGCGGCCGCGGCCTTCGACCGCCCAGGCCAGCGAGTAGTCGGGTTCCCCGTCGACGGGGACGAAGGGCCCCATGGTGCGCATGAAGTCGCCGCCCCCGGGCAGCTCGACCTTGATCACGTCCGCGCCGAGCTCGCCGAGCAGGCCGGCGCAGAAGGGCGCCGAAATGCGGGTGCCGACGTCGATGACGCGCACCCCGTGGAGCGGGCCCGGGACCGGGTCGGGACGGGAGACCGAAGGAGTCGTCACGGCGCCTCCTCAGCCGCGGGGCAGGCCGAGCACCCGCTCGCCCACCAGGGTGCGCTGGATCTCGTTCGTCCCGGCGAAGATCGAAGAGGCTTGGTAGTAGAGCCACGAGCGCTGCCATGTCCCACCGGCCGGGTTGTCCGGCGCACCCTCCCAGAGCGGCGACGCGTCGCCCAGCACGTCCATGGCCGTCTGGTGGAGCCGCTTGGACATCTCGCTCCAGTAGAGCTTCAGCGCGCTGCCCTCGGGACCGGGCGCCTCGCCCTTGGACAACCGGGTCAGCGACCGCCAGTTGTGCAGCTGGAAGAGCCGCACCTCGGTGGCGGCCTGAGCCAGCTGCTGGCGCAGGCGCCAGTTGTCGAAGCTCCCGTTGGACTCGGCCAGGCGCAGCAGCTCCTCGATGAGCTGGGAGTGGATCACCAACTGGCGCGGGTTCACCCCACGCTCGTGGGCCAGGGTGGAGCCGGCGACGCCCCAGCCCGCGCCCTCCGCGCCCACCCGCCGGTCGTCGGGCACGAACACGTCGTCCAGCTCGACCTCGTTGAACTCGGCTTCCCCGGTGGACTGGACCAGCGGGTGCACACCGACCCCGTCGGCGTGCATGTCGACGATGAGCGCCGTGATGCCCTGTTGGCGCTTGGGGGCGTCGGGGTCGCTCCGGGTCAGGCACAGACCCCAGTCGGCGAATTGGGCGTACGAGGTCCACACCTTGCGGCCGCTCACCCGGTAGCCGCCCTCGACCGGGACGGCGCGGGTGGTGAGCGAGGCCAGGTCGCTGCCGGCGTCGGGCTCGCTGAAGAGCTGGCACCACATTTCGTCGGCCGCCAGAATCCGGGGCAGGAATCGTTCCTTCTGTTCGTCCGTGCCGTGGGCCAGCAGGGTCGGACCGACCAGGTTGATGCCGATGCGGCCGACCAGCTCGGGCGCGCGGGCGCGGGCCAGCTCCTCGATCACCACGTAGTTCTCGAGCGCACCCAGGCCGCGGCCGCCGTATTCCTCGGGCCAGGTCACGCCGACCCAATGGTCCGCGGCCAACGCCGCCTGCCAGCGGCGCCCGAACGCCACCGTCTCGGCCAGGTCGTCGAAGCGCGGCGGCAACCCCACGCCGTAGGGCCAGGGCAGGTGCTCGACGAGCCATTCCCGGAACGCGAGTCGCAGGGACTCCTGTTCGGGCGTGGTGCGCAGATCCATGCGTCGCAGCATGGCACAGGCGCTCGCCGAGGTGACTCCCGTGTCAGCGTTGACCGTAGACTGCGCCGCCGTGGACTTCGACCTCTCGAGCGACCAGCAGGCTCTGCGCGACGCGGCCGTCACGCTGTTGGACCGGATGGCCGGCCATGACACGTTGCGGGCCCGCGTCGGCCCCGGTGCGGTCGTCGGCACGCTGCCCGGAGCAGGCGAGGCGGGTGGCGCAGACGCGGCCGCCGGCACCACCGTCGCCGACGCCCCGACCGGCTACGACACCGCGGCCTGGTCGGCAATGGCCGAGCAGGGGTGGCTGGCTCTCGAGATCCCCGAGGACGAGGGCGGGCTCGGGATGGGCCTGGTCGAGATCGCCGTGTTGTGCGAGGAGATCGGGCGTCGCCTGGCCGCCGTCCCCTTCCTGTCCTCGGTGGTGGCGCTCGGCGCGCTGGCCTCGCCCGAGGCCCTCGCCGTCGGATGGACCAAGGAGTGGCGCGAGGCGCTGAGCCAAGGCGAGGCCGTGGCCTGCGTCGCTCGAGTCGCCGGCGACCACCCCGGCACCGGCCTCACCGCCGATCCGTCCGCGGACGGCGACGGGGTGCTGCTGAGCGGCACGACCGCGCCGACCGCCTACGCGCCCTCGGCCGACCTGGCCGTCATCGTGACCGACACCGACGTGTTTGCCGTCGACCAGCGCGACGCCCCACGGCCCGCACCGCTCCCGGCCATGGACCGCACCCGCGAGCTCGGAACCCTGCACTTCGACCGCACCCCGGCCCGCCGCCTCGGCGGCCGCGACACGGCCGCCGAGGCCCTCGACCGTGCGGCCACGCTGGTCAGCGCCGAAATGCTCGGAGCGGCTGACCACGTGCTCGCCATGACCGTCGACTACGCCAAGGACCGGGTGCAGTTCGGCAAGCCGATCGGCTCCTTCCAAGCGGTCAAGCACATGTTGGCGGACGCCCTGGTCGACGTGGAGGGCATGCGCTCGACGGTGTACTTCGCCGCCTGGTGCGGCGCCGCCGGAGACCGCGAGCGCTCGCTGGCCGCCAGCATGGCCAAGGCCTGGGGCTCCGACGCGTCGCAGCGCGTCATGGCCACGGGCCTCCAGGTCCACGGGGGCATCGGCTTCACCTGGGAGCACGACATGCACCTCTACCTGAAACGGGCGCAGCTCGACCAGGTCAGCTTCGGCGACGCCGCCTCGCACCGCGATCGCATCGCGGGGATCCTGCGCGCCCGGCTCGAGGCCGGCGAGAGCCTGTCCTGACCCAGGCGTCGACAGCCGTCGACACCTTGCCGTCGACCGGACCGGCGAATCAGAGCTTGGCCACCGCGGTCCCGCCGATCGTCAGCAGCTGCAGCTGCTCGCCCTCCACACCGTTCGTGGCCGCTCGGCCGTTGGCCAGCGTCTGCGGCGGCACGCTGACGATCAGGGTGAGGTCGACCAGATAGCCCGATGTGAGGATGGCGCGCTCGGCCACGGAGCCGTGGACGGTGCTGGGCTGCGGCGCGCAGTGCGCACCCGAGGCGCGGGGGACGCGGGCCGAGTAGTCGGCCAGGCTCTCGACGCGCGTGTAGGTGTCGCCATTGGCGTTCCACGCCGTGTTCCCGCCGACGATCGCCGTGTACGCGCTCAGCACGCATGGGATGGCGTCGGGGCCGAGGACCGCGATGCGCCGGAGGCCCACGGCGGATCGTTGGTAGACGGTCAGGCTTGCGGGAGTGGATGCCTGGTACGTGATGATCCGCTCCTGCGAAATACTGCTGCTCGAGTGCAGCGCGGCCGACAGCGAATCGATCCGGTTCATGGAGAAGGACGTCGATCCGGTGGGATCGCCGAAGGTGGCACTGGTCGCGTTCTGCACGGCCAGCGAGGCCCGGTTCGGCGACGAGGTCTGGCCGATCACGGCGAAGACCAGGGCCAGGACGACCAGCACCGCCAGCAGGACGAAGGGGATCAGGTTCCGTCGCGGCACCGGGACCGACGCTACTGCCGGGTCTCGGGGCGGACGCGGCATTCGCACCGTGTCGCTGCGCCGCCTCAGGCGCCGCCTCGGGCGCCGGTCCAGGCCGCCCGGCTCAGGTCGAGGCGGCCCGCCGGCGCAGGGCCGCCTTGTCCGTCTTGCCCGAGCCGAGCAACGGCAGCTGATCGAGGCGTTCGACCTTCTCGGGCGTCTTGAAGACGGCCATGCCGCGGCTGGCGAACCAGCGCCGGCACTCCTCGAGGTCGAAGGGCCCGCTCGACTCGACGAAGGCGGCCACCCGCTCGCCCATGAGCGGGTCGGGGTAGCCGACCGCCGAGGCGTGCCGCACCTCGGGATGCGCCTCGAGCGCCGCCTCGACCTCGGAGGCCGAGATGTTCTCGCCCCCGCGGATGATGACGTCCTTGAGCCGGCCCACGATGCGCAGCCAGCCCTCGTCGTCCACCGTGGCCAGGTCGCCGGTGCGGAACCAGCCGCCCGGGGCCAGGACCGCGCGCGTCTGTGCCGCGTCGGCGTAGCCGGCGAACATCTCGGGGCCGCGGACCCAGAGCTCACCGGGGTCTCCCGCGCCCCGGCGCCGCCCCGACTCGGGGTCGGCGATCCGCAGCTCGACCTCGCCGACGGCACGCCCGTCGGTGTCACGCGCCTTCTCGAAGGGGTCGTCGTCCCGGCTCGTCGTCACCGTCGGCGCCTCGGTCGAGCCGTAGGTCCGCTTGACCCGGCAGTCGAAGGCGCGGGCGGTGTCCTCGACGAAGGCGGGCGTGACCGACGCGCCCCCGCTCGAAATCAGGCGGATCGACGAGACGTCCACGTCGCCTCGTCGCGCGAACGCCGTGGCCATGGCGATGAAGAACGTGGGCGGGCCGGCCAGGAACGAGATGCGCTCGCCCGACACCAGCTCGAGCGCCTGCTCGGGGTCGAAGCGCCGGACCAGCACGGCGCGCATTCGTGTCGCGCCGGGCAGGAGGACCCCGTTGAGCATGCCCGAAATGTGGGCCATCGGTGCCGGCATCAGCACCGCGTCCTGGTGGCCGAGCCCGTGCACCTGCGCCATCAGCGAGGCCTTCCAACTCAAGCCGCGGTGCGTGTGCAGCACCGCCTTGGGCACCCCGGTCGATCCCGAGGTGAAGAGGACGAGCGCGACGTCCGAGGGTCGTGTGGCGCTCGACCCGGCCGCCACCGGCGCCCCGCCCAACGCGTCGGCGAGCGCCCCGGGATCCGAGAGGGACTCGGTCCCCAGCTCCACCACCAGGCGCGGTTCGACCTGGGCCAGCGCCTGTTCGACGTCGGCGGCGCCGAAGGAGTGCAGGACCGGTGCCGCCACGGCCCCCAGTCGCCAGCAGGCCCGGCTGAGCACGGCGGCGGCCAGGCTGTTGGGCACCTGCCAGGCCACGGTCTCGCCCCGACGCACGCCCCGGGCGCGCAGGCCACCGGCCACGGCTGCCACCAGTGCGTCGACCTGGCCGGCCGAGAGCCGGGTCGGACCGTCGACCACCTCGCCGCCACCGCCGGAGAAGAGCGCGTCGAGTGTGGGGACCTGCCAGGGCCCACCGGGGCGGCGGTAGTGGCGGGCCCGGCTCGGCACCCACGTGGGTCGGAGGCGGGCCGTCACGGCCCGGACCCTATCCGGCCGCCCCACTAACGTGACTCCGATGTCAGGCTCGAGGTGGTCATGGATCTGGCGCTGAAGAAAGAGGACGAGGCCTTCGCCGCCTCGTTCCGCGCCTGGCTGGACGAGCACCTGGCGCAGCCGCCCGCGTTCGTCGACCTGGCCGACGAGGTGGCCTGGGGCCGGGCCTGGCAGGCCACGCTGGCCGCCGAGCGCTGGGTCGGCGTGCACTGGCCCGAGGCCTACGGCGGGCGCAGCGCGACCCCGGTGCAGGTCGCGCTCTACCAGAGCGAGTACGCCCGCTCGCAAGCGCCCCAACCGGTCAACCGCGTGGGTATCAACCTGGTCGGTCCGACGCTCCTGGCCCACGGGACCGAGGACCAGCGCCTGGGGTACCTGCCCAAGATCCTCTCGGCCGAGGAGATCTGGTGCCAGCTCTTCAGCGAGCCCGACGCCGGCAGCGACCTGGCCTCGCTCAGCACGAAGGCCGTACCGGTCGAGGGCGGCTACGTCGTGACCGGGCGCAAGGTGTGGACCTCTTACGCCCAGTTCGCCACGTGGGGGCTGTGCCTGGCCCGCACCGATCCCGAAGCGCCTCGGCCCCAGCAAGGCATTTCGGCCTTGATCGTCGACATGGCGGCACCGGGCGTCGAGGTGCGCCCGCTCGTCCAGATGACGGGGGACGCCGAGTTCAACGAGGTCTTCCTCACCGACGTGTTCGTCCCCGCCGAGCAACTGGTCGGCATCGAGGGGCAGGGCTGGACGGTGGCCGGTTCGACGCTGGCCCACGAGCGCGGCACCAACTTCCCGTTCAAGGAGCAGGTGGTGCACGAGACCTACCTGGCCCGCCTCTACGACATGGCTCGGGCCAACGGCTCGCTCGACGACCCGCTGGTGGCCGACGCGCTGGCCCGCGCCTACGTGGACCTCGGCGTGCTCCGGCTGCACAACCTGCGCACGCTGACCCGGCTCGGACGGGGCGAGGAGCCCGGTCCCGAGTCGAGCTGGATCAAGCTCACCTGGACGACCATGACCCAGGGCATGGCCGAGGCGGCGCTGCTGGTCACCGGCCGCGACGGCGGCTCGGCCGAATCGGGTCCCTGGGCTCGCCAATGGCTCTGGAGCAAGGCGGCCGGCATCGCCGGCGGGACGTCGCAGGTCCAACGCGACATCATCGCCGGGCGCCTTCTCGGTTTGCCGCGCTGATCCGCCGTCGCCTCGGTCAGGCGGGGTCCGGCTGGGCTCGCCGGGCCGCCACCCGCCGCCGGTGTCGCATGGAGAGCGCGATGATCAACGCAGCCACCAAGAGTCCGAGGATCAGGGTGGCGATGTCGCGCGCGGAGTCGTAACCCGTGAGCAATCGGCTCACGCCATAGGTGCTGGCCGCCACGGCGAGCGAGAAGGCGAACGAGGCCACCAGGTTCCACGCTGCGAACTGCGCGTAGCGCATCTTGGCCGTGCCCGAGACGACGGCGGGGGTGAGGAACACGGCCACCGGGCCCCAGCGGGCGTAGGCCTTCTCGCCGCGCTCGACCATCTTCTGGCGGCCGGCCTGGTGTTTGCCCGGCCGCTCCAGCAGCTGGCGTCCCCATCGATTGCCCACGCTGTAGCCGAGCAGACCACCGGCCTCCCCGCCGAGCGTGGCCACCACGATCACCGCGCCCAGGTCGAGCTGACCCTGGCTGGCTGCCACCGCAGCCGCCGTCAGACCGGTCGCCCCGATGAAGGGCACCCCCGCCCACGAGGCCGCCACGACGAGGAACAACAGGATGTAGGCCCACCACATGCTGGCCAGGGTCACGTGACCGCCGACACGCCCGGCGCGCTGGTCTCGGGCGCGTCCGAGCCGGCGAGCAGTGCGATGCCCACGATGGCGACCAACAGTCCGATCACCGCAGCGCTCGAATGCGAGGTGCCGGTCTTCGAGAGGGTCTCGCCGTAGACCGCCATGCCGAGGATGACCGACGAGAAGAGGGTTACCGAGTTGGCCGACGCCATCGCCGGGGCCAGCACGCCCGTCTTGAGCGACGACTGCTGCAGGGCGAAGCCGGCGACGGCCGAGACGACCAGCACGTAGGTCGACCAACTCGCGAGCAGGCCGAGGGCGCCGCCGCCGATCTCGGTGACGAAGGTCTTGGTGACCGCGGCCTGCAGGCCGTAGCCCAGTCCCGCCGCGGCGCCGTAGGTCAGGGCCTTGGCCGCGCCGGTGTAGTGCCGGCCCACCAAGAAGAGGATGCCCACGAGCGCGCCCGTCACGAGGCAGGCGGTCCACCAGGTCGACGCGCTCGGGTGGGTCGTGCCGCCCTGGGGCTGCCCGGCCGAAATGAAGAAGACGATCCCGAGCATGGTCAAGATGGCGCCGGACAGTTCCCGCCGCCCGATGCGTTGGCTGGTCAGGGCGACGCCCAAGGGCAGGGCCAGGACCAGGCTGAGCGCGGTGATCGACTGGACCACCACGAGCGAGGCCCGGTCGAGGGCCATGGCCTGGACCACCCAGCCCGACGCCTGCAGGGCCGCACCGGCCAACCAGACCGGCCGGCGCAAAATGTGGAGGAGGAAACGGGCGTCGTCGTCCTCGGTGGCCATGGTGCCCTTTTGCTGGAGCACGGTGCCGAACGCGAAGAGCACGGCGGCGAGGATGGCCAGGCCCGTGCCCATGGAGAACTAGGTTACGCAAGCTCCTCGGCGACAGCGGGGAGCCTTGTTCGGGCGACGAGGCCACGACGAGGAGTTCGGGCGGCACACTCATGAGCGACAGCAGTCCACTGGCGCGGCGGGCGGCCAGCAATCTCGAAGCGGTCAAGATGGACCTCGCCGCGTCGTACACCCAGGGCGACGACTCGCGCACCGAGCTCCTCCAGACGCTGCTCTCGAGCGGGGGCCGGATCCTCCTCTACCGGCCCCAGCTCCAGCACTACGCCGTGCTCTTCGGTGACCTCGACGCGGCGCGCCACGTGGCCCTGGTGGTGCCCGGGGTGGGCGACGGCACCAACATGTGCGACGACTGGATCCCCGGTGCCATGAACCTCTACGTGGCCGCGGCCGACACCGCCGTCGTCCTCTGGAAGGGCTACGACAACCCGCTCGACCTCTTCGACGCGGCGACCGAATCGATCGAGTGCACCGCCGACCTGATGGCCGCCGGGAGCGACCTGGTGGCCTTCGTCGACTGGCTCGACCTGGCCGACGAGCAGTCCCTGACCGTGGTGGCCCACAGTTTCGGCACGGTGGTCACCGGCACCGCGCTGGCCGACCACGGGCTGCGCCCGACCGATGTCGTCGTGGCCGGCAGCCCGGGTATGACCGTGGACGAGCTGCGCCAGCTGCACGTCGACACGGGCCATTTCTTCTCGGAGCAGGCGCCGGGTGACACCGTGGCGGAGTTGGGCATCTTCGGCGCCGCCCCGTCCTCCTCCACGTTCGGCGGGACGAGGATGCGGACCAACGCGCCCGGGCACGGCAACGTGCTGGCGCACTCCCACTATTTCGAAGCCGGATCCGAAGCGCTCGAGAACATGGTCGCCGTGGTCACGGGTCGCTACGCCGACGTGCACCGGCACGTGTGGTCGGTGCCCGAGATCGCCGGCGGCCTGGTGTGCTGGACCCTGCGCCTGCCCACCATGCCCGTCCGCATGGTCGGCCGCCGCTACCGCGGCCCCGGGTTCCGGGTCATTGTCAACGCCATGCGCATGTGCGACCTCGGGGCGGCCCAGACCGGCAACCTGGTCCGGGAGGCGCTCGACGAGGGTGAGCGCGTCGTGGCCTGGGCCGTGCGCCGGGCCGGGGGACACTGGACACCGTTCAGCTCGCCCGACGGGAGCTGAGGCGCCCGTCGTCCGGCCAGCCCGTCCCCTCTCCGTCGACTACATCGCCGATGTAACGTGCGCCGGCGTGCGGAGCGAGGTGCCGAGCCAAGGCCGCGGGAGATGACGACGCGCCGCGGGGTGGTCCGGTGCACGCCCGGCTGCTGACCTTCACCGGGAGCGACCGGATCGACGAGGCGCTCTCCCACCTGCGGGACACGACGTTGCCCCTGCTCAAGGCCCAACGAGGATTCGCCGGCGTCTCGGCCGGGTTCGATCGCCGGGCCAGGACCGTCAGCATCCTCTCGCTCTGGTCGTCCGAGGCGGCCCTCGCCTCCAGCGACGACACGCTGCGCCCCGCGGCGAGTCCGCCATGGTGCGCAGCGGCGCCCTCATGCAGATCGAGCATTTCGAGCAGGTCTCCATGGCCTTCGCCCAGGCGCCCGCACCGCGGGGCGCGTTGCTGCTGACCCGCTTCCACGTGGCCCCGGGATCGGTCGACGGCGGCCTCTTCTACCTGGAGAAGGAGCTGCAGTCGAGCCTCTTGGCCCAGCCGGGCTTCTGCACCATGCGCATCCTGTTCGACCGTCGGTCGGGTCGTGGCCTGGCCGGACTGACCTGGGACGATGCCCGAGCCATGCGGGCGGGGGAGGTGGCGTTGCGTCAGAACCTGTCCGATGCCGCCGCCCACGGCCTGCACCTCGACGGCAGTCATCTCCTCGAACTCCTGGTCTTCGAGGCGCACTGAGGGAGCGCCGGGATCGGCGTCCCCGAACCTGACAGCAGTGTCAGCAATCGGGGTAGGCCTCGGACTACGTTTGGCCGAATGCCGGTTTGGTTGAGCGAAAACGAGTACGCCACGCTGAAGGCGGCCTGCGCCCAGATGATGCCCTCGGACCAGGGGGCGGCCGGAGCCGACGAGGCGGGCGTGGCCGAGTACATCGACATCTTCCTCGGTGCCTTCAGCTTCGACCCGCCCCGCATCTGGGCCGGGGGACCGACGTCGGGCCGCCATGGAGGTGAGGCGGGCTTCGCCAACTTCATCCCGCTGTCCCGGCTCGACGAGCTGGCCTGGCGCACCCGCCTCGAGGGGTCCCAGGGCCTGCCCGAGCGCGAGTTCAACGGCCCGGTGGTCGGATTGCAGGAGCGCTACCGCGACGGCCTGGCCGCCCTCGGGGCCGACTTCACCGAGGTGGACGGCAAGGAACAGCGGCGCCGGCTGCGCGCCGACGGGAACGAGGAGTTCCGCGACCTGTTGTGGCAGCACTGCTGCGAGGGCATGTACGGCGTGCCCGAGTACGGGGGCAACCGCGACGGGGTCGGGTGGGCCTCCATCGAGTGGGAGGGTGACGTGCAACCACGGGGCTACAGCGACGCCGAGGTGTCACAACCATGACGAACGAGGCCGCTCATCATCGGCTCGGGTCCGGGCGGCGCCACCGCGGCGGAGGTGCTGACGCGGGCCGGCTGGTCCGTGCGCATGCTCGAGAAGGGGCGCAACCACCTGCTCGACCCCGACGACATGACCAAGCCCGCACGCGACTACTCCAACGACGAGATCAAGTTCATCTCGCGGTACTTCCTCGGCCCCGACCCGCTCATCGAGCCGCGGGCGTTCCGAGTCTCGGCGGCCGACGGCGAGCACACACACGTGGGCGAGGTGAACTCCATCCCGACCACGGTCGGCGGCGGCGGCGTCCACGCCGACGGCAAGGTGCCGCGTTTCCGGGAGGAGGACTTCCACCTGCGCTCGGCCCGCGGCCCGCAGGAGGGCGCCCACGTCGACGACTGGCCGCTCGAGTACGACGAGCTCGAGCCGTACTACGCCGAGGTCGAGCGGGCCATCGGCGTGTCAGGTCGCGAGGGGGCGAACCCGTTCGCGGCCTGGCGCAGCGGCCCCTACCCGATGCCGCCCGGTGCGCCCATGTACGGCGCGCTGCTGTCCTCGGCCGCGGCCGAGAAGGTGGGCCTGCATCCCTACGAGGCGCCGACCGCGGCCAACAGCATCGCCTACGACGGCCGGCCCGCCTGCAACAACTGCGGCTACTGCGCGTTCTTCGGCTGTCCCATCCACGCCAAGGGCGACCCGGTGGCCCTCTTGACCCGGGCCATGGAGACCGGGCGCCTGGAGCTGCTGTCGGAGACCTGTGTCAGCCGGATCCTGATCGAGGGGCGGCGGGCCACCGGGGTCGAGTACATCGACGCGGCGGGTGAGACCCGCACCATGTCGGCCGACCTGGTCATCGTGGCCGGCGGCGCCATCGAGACGCCTCGCCTGTTGCTGCTCTCGGGTCTCGACCATCCGGCGCTCGGGCGTCACCTCATGGTGCACTTCCAGACCATCGTGGTCGGGCACTTCCCGACGCTGCGCCTGCACCCCCACAGGGGTCGTTCCGTCACCCACGTGCACGACGACGCCATGGTCGAGGACGACGCCGCGAACGCCGCGGCCAAGGAAGCGGGCCTGCCCTGGATCCGTGGCGGCCTGGTCGAGCACAGCGGGGGAGGGACGCCCATGATGGAGGCGCGCCACAGCCCGTGGGGCAAGTTGCACGCCGAGGTCATGCGCCAGTCGAACTTCCGCGAGCACATGTGGGCCTTCATCATGCAAGGCGAAGACCTGCCCTACGAGACCAACACGGTCGACCTGAGCCCGTCGATCCGCGACGCCCGGGGTCTGCCCGTGGCCCGGGTCACCTACCAGCCCGGGGCGCACGAGCTCGCCTCCTCGAAGCACCACGGCCGCATCCTCCAGCAGGTGCTGGAGGAGATGGGGGCCGAGTACGTGATCCACACGTCGTCGCCCGGCGTCTCGTACCACGGCATCGGGGCGACGCCGGTCCCCGAGAGCCGCCACGTCATCGGCACCGCCCGCATGGGCGACGACCCGGCGACCTCGGTGGTCGACCGGTGGGGTCGGGTGCACTCGCTCGACAACGTGGTGGTGGCCGACTCCTCGGTCTTCGTGACCTCCAGCGGCTACGGGCCCACCCTCACCCTGGTCGCCCTGGCCTCGCGGGCCGCCCACCACCTGGCCGGCACCGCGCCCACGCCCGCCTAGCCCGGCCGACCCTCACCCGGCCGGTCGATCCGGTCGATCCGCCGACTCCTCGCGCCGCCACACCGACGGGCCGACGCCCGACGGCTGGGAAACCGCCGCCTGCCGCCGCCACGAGCCGCCGGCGTGTCACGCCCGTGTAACCAGCGATATCCCGCGTGTTCACTCTCGACGCGGCACGTTTCACCGGAAAGGCAACAACAGTTGACAGCGAACCCTCTAATTCTGATAAATAACACGGACTAACTGAAGTTTATGTAAATACTTCACAATATGGAGGAGAGACGCATGCGGAGGAAGCTTTCGGCGCGCCAACGCGCGGCCGGGCTAGGGGCGGGGTTGCTCGGGGCATGCCTCGGAGTGGCCGGTTTCGCCAGTCCGGCTTTGGCCACGCAGTCCACCGGTGGGAATTCTGGCTCGGCCCAATACAACATCTATCAAGGTGGGGCCGCCACGACGTATCAGATGGAGCAGCAGCTGGCCGACCTGTTCAACGCGTCGCCCGGTTGTGACCTGGCGTCTCTCAGCGGTACGGCGCAGCCTCTCGACTACGGCTGCCCGGGGCTGAACGATCCCGGGTCCACCCTGTCGGCCCCGCAGACCACGACGGTCAGCGGCACGGTCACCCAAGGGAGTAAGACCGTCGCGGTGAGCAGCAGCACGGGCTTCTTCCCCAACCAGGCCGTGCGCGACACCGCCGGTGCCATCCCGGCCGGTTCGGTCATCTCGAGCGTGCCGAACGGCACGAGCATCGTGATCAGCAAGAAGCCCAAGACCGCCGCCGCCTCCGACAGCATCATCGTGACGACCACCCCGGCAGTGGGTGAGAACGGCTTCACCACGTTTGCCCAGCAGAACCCGTTCAATGACGTGCTGGTCGAAGAGCCGCCGCTTGGTGCCACCAACGGCATCCAGGAGTTGGAGGACCAGGGCAGCCATGCGGCCGGAGCGGTCTCGAAGGGCGTCCCGATCAACGTGTCGCCGCTCGACCTGGCCAGCTCGGCCCGCGCCCCGGCGCTGACCGCGTCCGGCGTGACCGGTGACGACAAGGGCCTGAACTTCGTGGCCTACGCCATGGACGGGATCGACTGGATCCACTGGACGTCGGTCAGTGGCGCCGCCACCCCGTCGGCCAGCGTCACCAACCTGACCACTGCGCAGCTGACGTCCATCTACAAGAACCAGGGCTGCAGCGCCGGTGGGACGAACTTCACGACGCCGAACTGGGCCTGCTACGGCGGCTCGAACGCTCCGATCGCCATCTACATCGCCAACGCGGGCTCGGGCGTCGAGTCGACCTGGGTCAGCTTGCTCGGTCTGACCGGCACCTTCCCCTTCGGTGGGGAGGACCCGAACCACGTGATCTTCCAGAACGAGACCGCGTCGATCCTGGCCAACCACGACCAGGCCGACGCGATCTACTTCTTCTCGTACGGGCGCTTCCAGACCGAATGCACGGCCAACCCGACGTTCTGCTCGGGTGCGTCGACCAGCAAGGTTGCGCTCGGTCAGATCAACTCGGTCAAGCCCAGTGTGAAGACCATCTCGGCGCAGCTGCCGGGCTCGACCGCGGTTCCATTCCCGGGTGACGAGCTGCTCTACAACGTGTACTCGGATGGGTCGAACCCCGCCATCCCGGCTTCCTCGCCCGCCGCCCTCAACGTGGCCAGCGAGGACGGGTTCGAGTGCAAGCCGTCGACCAGCGCCGACGTCGACCCCAACACCGGTGCGACCTACCGGAGCGAGATCACTGCTGCCATTCAGGCGCAGGGCTTCGTGCCGCTCCCACTCGAAGTCGAGAACGGACAGGGCTCGACGCAAGGCATCTACGGGACGACCGGGGGCGGTATTCCGAACCCGGCCTGGGGCGCCGGTCTCAGTGCCTCGGCCTACAACGCAACCAAGGAAGCGACCAGTCCTTGGAACTTCCCGGCCGGGGACCAGGACGACGACAACTCCGCCGTCAGCGGCACCTACAACGGCGTCTACGACAACGGAGCCACGGTCAACAGCGTCACTGCGACACCGAGTGCACCCGTGGGTTACTGCCTGACCCTGACCACGGATGGCAACTCCACGAACTGAGGAATCTCCCCATCCTCAGTCGCCGCCCACTGCGGGTCCGCTTCGGCGGGCCCGCAGTGGCGCGTCCGGCCTCGGATGCGCCGAGACGCTCGGCGCTGAGGGAACCCAGCGGGTGCTCAGCGCACGCCGCGGGTGAGCAGCATGGTCCCGGCAATGGGCCCGCCGCCGTTGGCCACCGCGGCCACCTCGACGTCGCGCCCGCCCGGGCGCACGACCTGTCGGGCCCCGCCCTCGCCGCGCAGCTGCACGCAGGCCTCGTGGATGAGGCCGAACCCGTGCAGGCGCCCGCCCGAGAGCTGGCCCCCGGCCGTGTTCAACGGCAGGAGCCCGTCGCGGGCGATGTTGGCCCCGCCCTCGATGAAGGGCCCGCTCTCGCCCCGCCCGCAGAAGCCCATGGCCTCGAGCCAGACCACGGTGAGGATGGAGAAGCCGTCGTAGAGCTGGGCCGTGTCCACGTCGGCCGGCGTGAGGTCGGTGCGTTCCCACACCGAGGCCCCGGCGTCGCGGGCCGCCATCGTGGTCATGTCGTCGAACTGGTCCCAGCTCGGCCGGCCCCGCAGGGCCGTGCCCAGCGCGTTGATGTGCACGGCCGGGTGGTCGAGGTCGGGGGCGTAGTCCCGGTGCGAGACGATGACCACCGTCGAGCCGTCACAGGGTGCGTCGCAGTCGTAGAGGCACAGCGGCGTCGTGATCATGCGCGCCGCGAGATAGTCCTCCATCGACATCGGGTCGCGGTAGATCGCCTTGGGGTTCAGGCCCGCGTTGGCCCGGTTGTTGATGGCGATGGCGCCCAGCTGCTGGCGGGTCAGCCCGAACTCGTGCATGCGGCGCGTGGCCACCATGGCCAGCCAGTTGCCGGCCGAGACGGCCCCGTAGGGGATGGACCACTGCAGGAAGCCGCCGAAGCGGGGCATCGAGCCGCCGCCCCCGCCGCCGCCCGCCATGCCCTGGCGGCCGCCGGTGCCCTGGGCCGAGCCCTCGCTCACCGTGCGGTAGACGAGCACGTGCTTGGCCAGCCCGGCCGCCACGGCCAGCGCGGCGGCGTGCACGGCCCGCATCTGCGCCGGGCCCTCGCCGCCGCCGTCGTGCCAGTTGAGTGAGAGGCCGAGCGCATCTTGCACCTCGGGCGTCGACGGCCCGCCGAACCCGGGCGGCCCGGCACCCATGGCCGGGTAGGTGGAGAGGCCGTCGATGTCGTCGCGGGTCAGGCCCGCGTCGGCGATGGCGGCCAGGCAGGCGTCGATCGTGAGATCGAGGTCGGAGCGGCCCAGCCGCCGCCCGACGTCGGACTGGCCGATGCCCGAGATGATGGCCCGGCGCTCCAGGGGCTCCTCGACCGGGCTCACGACGCGGCCGCCGGCGTGAAGAGGGGGATCCACACGTCGTCGTGGTGCTCGAAGACCGCCGTGACCGGCTGGCCGATGTACACGTCCTCGGGCTCGACGTCGATCAGGTTGCACTGGATCCGCACGTCGGGCTGCTCCTCAATGGAGACCCAGGCGATGATGTAGGGGTCGCTGCCGGGGATCCACTGCTGGATGTTGACCGTGTAGGTCTCGACCGTGCCCCGGCCGCTGACCACCTGCGGCGCCACGTCGCGCGAGAGGCAGCGCCGGCAGATCGGACCGGGTGGATGGTTGAAGTAGCCGCACACGTTGCAGCGCAGCAGGCGCAGGTTCCCGTCCTCACCCGACGTCCAGTAGAAGGCGACGTCGTCGGAGAGGCGCGGCAGGAGACGCATCATCGGACCGTTGGCGACCATGGGCGGCATGTTGGCACACCGGCCGTGCCCAGCGCCCACCCGCACCACCGCCCGTCAGCCGGCGCGCCTCCGTGCGTCAGGCCGGCAGGACGCCCGCCGCGACCAGCGTCTGCTCCACTTCGGCCAGACCGCGCACGTGGCGCGAGGCGAAGCCCGCGGCCTCGCCGGCCTCCACGTTCACCGCGTTGTCGTCGAGGAAGAGGACCCGCGCCGGCTCGACCGGCAACCCGGCGGCCACGGCGGCGAAGATGCGCGCATCGGGTTTCACCAGTCCGAGCTCGTAGGAGAGGAAGCGGTAGTCGAACCCGCCGGTGAGCGGCAGCGCCTCGTAGTGGGCTTCCCACTGGCAACGGTTCATGTTGGAGAGGAAGGCGACGGGCACCTCGGCCCGCACCCGCTCGAGCAGCGCGTCGGCTCCGGGGAACGGGCCTTGGGGCCAGCTGGCGAAGCGGCCCAGGAAGTCCTCAGGAGAGAGGGGCAGCGCCCAGTCCCCGACGATGCCCGCCGCGAACTCCTCGGGCGTGCAGGCGCCGCTCTCGAACGACTGCACCCACGGGCAGGCCAGCCAGCGGGTCCAGAGCTCCTCGTCGCTGCCGATCCCGGCCAGCTCGCGCATCGGCCCGACCCCGCCCGGCTCGAGCAGGACTCCGCCCAGGTCGAAGAGCACCAGATCGACGGCCCGCACTCCCACGGGCGATGATCCTAGGGGCGGCTCGCCGCACCATTGAGGATACTCTTTTGTCCGGCGGGCGCCCGTCGTTCCGCCGGACCGAGGTACGAGCATCGGACCCACGGACCGACGCCAACAAGAGACGCAACAAGAAAGGAAGGACCGCGTGAAGCTGTCCATGACGTTGAACTACGCCGGGAGCCATGCGGACTCGGCCCGCCAGGCCGTCGAGCTCGAGAAGGCCGGGCTCGACGTGGTGTGGGTGGCCGAGGCCTACAGCTACGACGCCCCGAGCTTCATGGGCTACCTGGCCGCCAAGACGGAGCGCCTCGAGATCGGCTCGGCCATCCTGCCCATCTACTCGCGCACGCCCACGCTCATCGCCATGACGGCGGCCGGGATCGATGCCATGTCCGGTGGCCGCTGCATCCTCGGCTTGGGCGCGTCCGGTCCCCAGGTCATCGAGGGCTTCCATGGCGTGCCCTACGACCGACCGCTCACGCGGACCCGCGAGATCATCGACATCTGCCGCACCGTGTGGGCCCGCGAGGTGCCCCTGACCCATGACGGTGCGGTGTACCACATCCCCCTGCCGGCGGATCAGGGCACCGGACTGGGTAAGCCGCTCAAGATCATCAACCACCCCGTCCGTCCCCGCATCCCGATCTGGGTCGCCGCGCTGGGCGAGAAGAACGTGGCCATGACGGCGGAGGTGGCCGACGGCTGGCTGCCCATCTTCTTCATGCCCGACAAGGTCGGCGAGGTCTTCGGGCCTTCCCTGGCCGCGGGCGCGGCCAAACGCGACCCCTCCCTGGGCCCGCTCGAGATCGCGGCGGGCGGCCTCTTCGCCATCGGGGAGGAGGCGGAGGTGGCGCCGGTGCGCGAGTTCGGCCGGCCCATGATCGCCCTCTATGTCGGCGGCATGGGGGCCAAGGGGCGCAACTTCTACAACACGCTGGCCTGCCGCTACGGCTACGAGAAGGAAGCGGCCGAGATCCAGGACCTCTACCTGTCGGGCCAGAAGAAGGAGGCGGCGGCGAAGGTCCCGGCCGAGCTGCTCGAGGGCACCTCGCTGTGCGGGCCCGAGGGGTACATCAAGGAGAAGGTGGCCGCCCTGGCCGAGGCCGGGGTGACCCACCTGAGCGTGACCCCGGTCGGCCCGGACCCGGTTGCCATGATCGAGAAGTTGCGCAGCTGGGTCTGATGCTCCCAAGCTGGTCCGGCTCGGCCGGGCGGAGTGGGGCTGGCCCGGGGGCGGGAGAGGAGTATCGATGCACGACCTGATCATCCGGGGCGGCACCATCGCCGACGGCTCGGGAGGACCGCTGCGCGAGGGCGATGTCGCCGTCGACGGCGCGCTCGTGACCGAAGTGGGGACGGTGGACGGCACCGCCCGGCGGGAGGTCGACGCCGAGGGCCTTCTCGTCACCCCGGGCTGGGTCGACATCCACACCCACTACGACGGCCAGGTCACCTGGGACCCCGAGGTGTCGCCCTCGGGCTGGCACGGCGTGACCACCGTGGTCACGGGCAACTGCGGCGTCGGGTTCGCGCCGGCTCGCGCCTCCGACCGCGACTGGCTCATTCAGTTGATGGAGGGCGTCGAGGACATCCCGGGCACCGCGCTGGCCGAAGGCATCAACTGGAACTGGGAGAGCTTCGGCGAGTACCTCGACGAAGTCGAGCGAAGCCCCCGCGTGCTCGACGTGGCGGCCCTGGTCCCGCACGGCGCGTTGCGGGCCTACGTGCTGGGGGAGGGTCGGGCCAACGACGTGGCCCGGACCGAGGAGATCGCCGAGATGGCCGCGCTGGTGCGCGAGGCGGTCCAGGCCGGCGCCATCGGGGCGTCCACCACCCGCACGGTGCTGCACCGGGCCAAGGACGGTGAGCTGGCCGCCGGCACCACCGCGGCGGCCGAGGAGCTGATCGCCATCGGCGAGGCGCTGGGCAAGGCGGGTCACCGGGTCTTCTCACTGGCCAGTGACATGCGCGACCTGGACCACGAGTTCGCCTGGATGTCGGAGATCTCGGTCCGCGCCGGGGTACCCGTGACCTACCAGGTGCTGCAGCCCGACTTCGCCCCCGAGCTCTGGCGCGAGTGGATCGACCGCGGCGTGGCCGCCAACCGGCGCGGGGCCTGGCTGGTGCCCCAGGTGGCGGGCAAGCCGGCCTCGATCATGGTCGGCTTCGAGTCGACCACCCATCCGTTCGCCCATCACCGGGCCTACCAGGAGATCGCCCACCTGCCCCTGGCCGAGCGGGTGGCCCGCCTGCGCACACCCGAGGTGCGCGCCGCCATCTTGGCCGAGACGCCGCGCCCGGGTGGGTTCGTCGAGCTGCTCCGGGCCAACCTGCACAAGCTGTTCCCCCTCGGCGACCCACCCGACTACGAGCCGGCGCCCGAGCGCAGCGTGACCGCCCTCGCCGCGGCAGAGGGGCGCACGACCGACGAGGTCCTCTACGACCTCATGCTGGGGCGTGACGGCAAGGAGCTCCTCTACCTCCCGATCTTCGACTACGCCGCCGGTGATCTCGACGCCGTGCGCGAGATGCTGCTGCACCCGGCCACCGTGCTCGGCCTGGGCGACGGCGGGGCCCACTGCGGCGTCCTGTGCGACGCCAGCCTGCCCACCTTCATGCTGACCCACTGGGCCCGTGACCGCGCCCGGGGCGAGCGCATCCCGCTCGAGCAGGTGGTGCACCTGCAGACGCGGCGGACGGCCCAGCTCTACGGGTTCGGCGACCGCGGGCTGCTGGCGCCCGGGTACCTGGCCGACCTCAACGTGATCGACCACGACGCGCTGGCTCTCGAGCCACCCGAGATGGTCTACGACCTCCCCGCGGCGGGCAAGCGGCTGGTGCAGCGGGCCCGCGGCTACACGGCCACCATCAAGTCGGGCGTGGTCGTGCGCGAGCGCGACGAGGCAACCGGGGAGCGGCCGGGTCGCCTGCTGCGCGGGCCACAACCCACGCCGGCCTGACGGCGCCGGCCCCGGGGCTGCGGAGTGCGTCAGTGCGCCGCGGCGAGGGCGTCGGCGAAGCCGCGCACACAGAGCGACGTAATGCGGTCCCCGTCGGTCTCGAAGACGTCGCGCACCGTGTTCTCCGCGCCGCCCAGGTGGACGTCGATGTCCACCGTGACCGTCGTGCCGTCGATCTGGAGGGGCCGCGGTGAGGGTCGGAAGTCCTCGAAGGTGAACGTGCGCTCGGTGTAGTACGCCAGGATGTCGGCCCGCCCCCGGCGGACCTCGCCGTCGACGTCGAAGGTGGCGTCGGGCGCGAAGAGGTCGCCCAACCGCGCGGCGTCGTGGGCCGTCACGGCGGCGAAGTAGTCGGCCATCAGCCCGGGCAGGCCGTCGAGCCGTCGGGGCAGGCGGTAGAGAGTGCGGGCGTTCAGTCCGAGCACCCGGGCCTGTGTTGCGGTGGGGCAGGGGGCCACGGTGGCCCGGATGGCGTCGACGGCACCGGGGAACGTGGCGTCGTGATGCGGGTAGTCGCTGCCCCAGACGATCCGCTCGGTGCCGATGAACGGGGCGAGCGCGGGCAGTGTGCGCTCACCGACCTCGAAGCTGATGGCGCACTGCCGGGCGAAGTACTCCGATGGGCGCAGGTCGAGCTCGGGGCAGAAGCCGCCGAACGACTCGGCCTGCTCGTCGAGCCGCTCGAGCCAGAAGGGCGCCCAGCCGCCCGAGGACTCGAGGAACACCACCCGGAGCCCCGGGTGACGCTCGAGCACCCCGAAGGCGATCAGTTGCGCGCAGGCCAACATCGCCTCGAACGAGTGGGACACGGCGTGCAGCACGAGCGGGTTGAAGGGCCGGTCGGAGCCCAGCGTCGGCACAATGACCGAGCTGCCCTCGTGCACGGCGATGGGGACGTCGAGCTCCTCGGCCGCTCGCCACACCGGTTCGTAGGCCCGGTCGGGGAGCGAGCGGCCACGGCACGGGTTGGGCCGGACGAAGCCGGCGGCGAACCCGAGCTCGGTCACGGCGCGTCGGAGTTCGTCGGCCGCGGCGTCCGGATCCTGCAGGGGGAGGAGGGCGGCGCCGAAGAGGCGCCGCGGGTCGGCGGCGCAGTAGGTGGCCAGCCAGTCGTTGTAGGCCCGGGCCAGGGCGATGGCGCCGGCGGGGTCCTCGACCACCGAGAAGTAGAGCCCGATGGTGGGATAGAGCACGGCCTGGTCGATCCCCTCGCGGTCCATGTCGGCCAGGCGTGCCCGGGCGTCGGAACCGCCGGGTTGCGCCTCGGCCAGGGGTCGGAAGGTGGACGGGTCGTCGAAGGTGGAGCCGGGCCGGGCCAGCGTGCCGAGCGGGACGGCCAGGATCTCGGTCCCACCCACCACGACGTGCTCGTAGCCGTGGGCATCCGCCGCAATGTGCGGACGCTGATGGTCGGGCAGTGTCTTCCAGGCCGCTTCGGGTTCCACCACGTGCCCGTCGGCGTCCACGATCGGACCGGCGTGCGGGGGGAGGGGCGCCTCGGTCACGTCGCTGCCGTGACCCGCCAGTCGTCGGTGGCCGGCAGCGGGTGGCGGAACAGTGCGGCGGCGTTCCCTCCGGCCACGGCGCGCAGCTCGTCGTCGGGGAGCGTGCCCCAGGTGTCGGCCAGGACTCGTTGGGTGTCGGGCCACGAGGAATCGGCGTGCGGGTAGTCGCTCTCCACCATGATGTGATCGACCCCGATCACGTGGCGCAGCGCCACCATGGACGGGTCGTCGATGGTGCAGAACCAGAAGTTCCTTCGCAGCACCTCGCTCGGCTTGAGCTCCGACGGCCAGGCGTTGCTCTCGCTGCCCGAGGCCGAATGCGAGAGCACGTAGTCGCTGCGGTCCATGAGCATGGGCACCCAGCCGATGCCGCCCTCCGACAGCGCGACCTGGAGCTCGGGGAAGCGCAGGGCCACGCCCGACCACAGCCACTCCCCGGCGGCCAGCAGTGCGTTGACCGGGAAGAAGGTGGGGAGGATCTCGAATGGGGGGTCGGGCGAGGGCAGGGCGGCCCAGGCCGAGGACCCCGTGTGCAGGCACACCACGGTGCCGGTCTCCGCGCAGGCGGCGAGGAAGGGATCCCACTGGCCGCTGAAGATGGAGGGGAGGCCGAGCTGGGCCGGGAACTCGGGGAAGCTCACGGCCTTGAAGCCCCGCGCTGCGTTGGCCCGGACCTCGGCCGCGGCCAGCGGGATGTCCTTGAGCCAGGGCAGCTGCAGGGGGATGATGCGATCCGGGTGTGGGCTGGCCCACACCTCGAGGTGCCAGTCGTTGAAGGCGCGCAGGCAGGCCAGCCCGAGCACCTGGTCCTGCGCCCGCGAGTAGACGGCGCCACAGAAGCCCGACACCAGCGACGGAAAGCAGAGGGCGGCCCAGATGCCCGCCCGGTCCATGTCGGCGACCCGGGCTTCGATGTCGAAGCAGCCCGGTCGCATTTCGTCGAAGCGGGCCGGCTCCATGCTCCACTCGTCGCGGGGGCGGCCGACGACGGCGTTCAGGCCGATGTTCGGGTAGCGGTTGCCCTCGAAGACCCAGGCCTGGGTGCCGTCGTCCTGCTCCTCCACCCGGGGGGCCGACTCGGCCAGGGACGCGGGCAGGCGGCCCTCGAAGAGGTCCGGCGGCTCAATGAGGTGGTCATCGACCGAAATGACAGGAACCAGGATCGGCCGCGGTTCGGGATCGGGGAGGAGGGTGGCCCGGTGTGTTCGATCGGTCTCGACGGGTCCCACGAGAAGGTGACACTATCGTCAGGGAACTCGGCCGGCCTGGGGGAGCACATGACGACACACGCGCAGGACGTCGCGACCACGGTCGGCCTGGTGATCGGCGGCGACGTCGAAGCGGGCGGCGACGGCTCCTATCCCGTGACCAACCCCGCTCGGCCCGGCGAGATCGTGCTCGAAGCGCCGGCCACCTCGCCCGGTCAACTCGACCGCGCCGTCAGCGCAGCCCGGCGGTCCCAGGCGGCCTGGGCCGCGTTGGAGGTCGAGGAGCGTGCGGCCTTGGTGCTGGCGGCCGCGGAAGCCGGCGTGGCCGCGGTCGAAGCCGGCGACCTGGCCCGTCTCCTCACCCGCGAGCACGGCAAGACCTACATCGAGTCCATCTTCGACACCGCCACCATGGCGGGCATGGCCGCCGCCTTCGCGCCGGTGGTGGCCGATGCGTTGGCCCCGCGCACCGTCAGCGGGGGGTCGACCCGGATCGAGTGGGTGCCCCACGGCGTCGTCGCCGCCATCCTGCCCTTCAACTGGCCGGTGTCGGTGATGGCCAACAAGGCCCTGCCCGCCCTGCTGGCCGGGAACGCCGTCGTGGTCAAGGCGCCGCCCACCTGCCCAGGCACCGTGCTGTTGGTGGCGGCGGCCATGGCCGCGGTGCTGCCGCCCGGCATCCTGAGCGTCGTCAACGGCCCCGACGCCGCGCTGGGGGCGGCGCTGGTCGGCCATCCCGACGTGGACATGGTGTCGTTCACCGGAGGCGTGGGCACCGGGCAGGCCGTCATGGCCATTGCCGCCCGCACCACCCGTCCCGTGGTGCTCGAGCTCGGGGGCAACGACGCCGCCATCCTGGCACCCGACGTGACGGTCGACGCGGCCCTGGCCAACCGTCTGGTCGAGGCGGCCTTCGTCACCAGCGGGCAGGTCTGCATGGCGGTCAAGCGGCTCTACGTGCATCGTGATCGCCTGGAGCGCACGGTGGACGCGCTGGCCGAGCGGCTGACCGCCGAGGTGGTGGGCGACGGGCTGGTCGACGGGGTGACTATGGGCCCGGTGCACACCGCAGCGGCCCGTGATCGGGTCGAGGCCCTGGTGGCCCAGGCCGAGGACGACGGCGCCGCCGTGCTCCGGCCTGGCGCGCTGCGCCCCGGGGACGCGGCGGCCGGCGGGTACTTCGTGTCGCCGGCCTTGGTGGTCGCGCCAGATCGCGACGCGGGCATCGTGCGCGAGGAGCAGTTCGCCCCGGCACTCCCGATCATCCCCTACGACGACCTAGATGACGCGGTGGCCGCGGCGAACGACACCTCGTTCGGGCTGTGCGCCTCGGTCTGGAGCAACGACGATGCGCTGGCGGCCGACGTGGCTGGGCGCCTGGTGGCCGGCACCGTCTTCGTGAACGCGCACGGCCTCTCCGCGATCGACATGTACGCGCCGATGGGTGGATGGAAGCAGTCCGGCTTCGGGGTCGAACTGGGCACCGAAGGGATGCAGGCGTTCGCCCGCCAGCGGGTGCTCGTGCGGCGGCCCGCTCCGGCAGAGGGAGAAGGCACATGACCGTCATCATCCGGGGCGGGACCGTCGTCGACGGCACCGGCGCAGAACCCGTGCGCGCCGACGTGGTCGTGGTCGGTGATCGGGTCATCGCCATCGGCCCCGACGTCGGCGACGCTGGAGCCGACACGGTCATCGACGCCACCGGCCAGTTGGTCACCCCGGGCTTCGTCGACCTGCACACCCACTACGACGCCCAGCTCTTCTGGGACCCCAACGCCAGCCCCTCACCGCTGCACGGCGTCACCACGGTGCTCGGCGGGAACTGCGGTTTCTCGTTGGCCCCGCTCGCCCCCGAGCACGCCGACTACATCTCGCGCATGATGGCCCGGGTCGAGGGCATGCCTCTCGCCGCGCTGCGAGCCGGCCTGCCCTGGGACTGGACCTCGTTCGGCGAGTGGTTGGGCCACCTCGACGGCCGCATCGCGGTCAACGCCGGCTTCCTGGTCGGGCACTCGACCCTGCGCCGCCTGGTCATGGGGGAGCGGGCCGTGGGGGGCCAGGCCACGCCCGGCGACCTCGACGCCATGGAAGCCGCCCTCCACGCCGCCCTCGAGGAGGGTGCGTTGGGTTTCTCCACCTCTCAGGTGCACACCCACAACGACGGCGACGGCCAGCCGGTGCCGTCGCGAGCTGCCGCCCGGGACGAGATGGAGCGCCTGGCCGCGGCCGTGCGCCCCCACGAGGGCACCACGGTCGAGCTGATCGTGGCGGGCTGCCTGAACGGCTTCACCGACGAGGAGATCGACTTCCTCACGCAGATGTCGCTGCTGGCCGACCGGCCCGTGAACTGGAACGTCCTGGGTGTGTCGGCCATGAATCCCGAGGGCGCCGCGAGTCAGTTGGCGGCGGGGACGGCCGCCGCGGCGCGCGGGGGCACGGTGGTCGCGTTGACGCTGCCCCACACCATGCAGATCCGCCTCAGCTTCGAGCACGGCGCCATCCTCGACGGCCTGCCGGGCTGGCGCGAGGTGTTCGCCCTGCCGGTCGAGGAGCGCATGGTCGCACTGTCCGATCCCGAGACCCGGCGGCGGCTCAACGCCGGGTCTCAGTCCGACGAGGCGGGCATTCTGCGCCACCTTGCCGTGTGGGACCGACTGATCTTCGACGAGACCTTCGCGCCCGAGAACGCGGGGCTCGAAGGTAGGTCGGTGGGCGAGGTCGCCCGCGAGCGCAACGCCGAACCGTTCGACGCCTTGCTCGACGTGGTCGTGGCCGACCGCTTGCGTACCGGGCTGCGGCCCCCGATCGGCGAGACTGAAGACGACTGGGTGCTGCGCGCCCGGACCTGGCAGGACCCGCGGGCGATCGTGGGGGGCTCGGATGCCGGGGCCCACCTCGACACCATGTGCGGTGCCATCTACTCGACCTCCATGCTCGGCGACGGGGTGCGGGCGAGGGGATTGCTCACCTGGGAGCAGGCGATCCGGCAGCTCACCGACATCCCGGCCCGCCTCTACGGCCTGCGCGACCGGGGTCGGCTCGTTCCGGGCGCCTTCGCTGACATCGTCGTCTTCGATCCGACGACCATTGGGCACGAAGCCGTACGCACGCGCGACGACCTTCCGGGTGGGGCCAGCCGGCTCTACGCCGAGGCCGTCGGGGTCAACCACGTCCTGGTCAACGGGACCGAGATCGTCCGGCGTGGCGAGTTCACCGGCGCCGTGCCGGGCCGGGTGCTGCGCTCGGGGGCCGACACCGACACCGTGCACGCTGGCGCAGACTGGGCCGGCGCCGCCCTCTGACTCGCGGGAGCAGCCGCGCCTCGCTGCATGTGGAGGCACGGAGTCGGCCCTCTAGGTGACCCGGTAGTGCAGGGGCGCCGACGTCGCGGCGTTGTAGTTGGCGTCGGCCGCCACCGTTGCCACCAGGCTGTGGCCGCCCGTCGCCCCGAACGTCCCCGCTGTCGTCGTGCAGATCAGCTTGTTCTTGGCGACCGTGGTGGTGATGCAGGTGATGGCCTGCCCGTCGCTGCTCAGCGACACATGGCCTTGGTCAGGTGTGCCTGCGGCCGTCCCGGTGATTTTGGCCGTCAAGGTGACGGTGGTCCCCGAGGCCTGGGGCGATGCGGGACTGGCCGAAAGGGTCAGGGTCGGCGAGCCCTGGGCAACCACGATGGTCGGGGTCTCGGTGCCGGCCCTGGCCGGCTTGCTCGAGTCGGTCGCCGTGATGGTCGGGTTGTAGGTCCCGGCGAGCGTGGGAGTGCCCGAGATGGTGCCCGACGACGAGATCGCAAGGCCCGGCGGGAGGCCGGTGGCAGTAAGCGCGTACGGGGAGGTCCCCCCACTGACGGCGATTGACGTGTCGAGGTATTTGGTCCCCACCGTGCCGCCGGCGGGTGTTCCCGAGAGCACCAGACTGGGCCCGTAGGTGAAGGCGAAGGTAGCCGAGCCCGACCAGCCGGGGGCCGTGATGCCGTTTCCGAAGTCCTGGTCCTCTCCATTGTCCTGGACGTTCACCGTCTCGGACCCCTGGCCGACCTTGTAGGCGTCGGCAGTGGCAGAGTTCAGCCCGTCTGGGTCGTGGAAGAGGGCGATGACCGAGTTCTGGTCGTGGTCGAACTGTGGGCAAGTTACGGGACCGTCGGCGGCAGAAGGAGCGAAGAGGTCGAAGTACAGGTGATAGACGCCGGCCGCATCGACCTGGATGCGAGCGGTCACGTTGGCCGCGTCGGTTTCGAAGCTGAACGGTTCGAGCGTCGCCGAGCTGTTGTCGGGCGGATAGCAGGCCTGGAAACCCGTACCCGATACCGAGGTGACGTCGTAGCAGGCGGCGTCGAGGCCGTCCGTCTGTTCGCTGGGGCAAGAAGGCGCCGCGTACTTCAGGATGAAGGACCCGGTCGTGCTGGTTTCGGCGGGCGGGACCGGTGCATCATCGTCGCCGAATGTGAAATTGTCGGTGAACGTCCCCGTGATCGCAGAGGGAAATCTCCCCGGCGCAGTCACGTAGGTGAAGCGATCGGACACGCTCCGGGCTGACGTGTGGCCGTTGGGGAGGTTGACGATCACGTCTTGGGAACCCGTCCCAAGCGATGGATCGATGACCGTAAGTTTTGTCGACGAGGCGGCGACGATGGAGGCAGAGGCGCGGGTCCCGAAGGTCACGGAGCTCGCATGGGCCAGATTGGTCCCGGTGATGGTCACGACCGTGTTGCCCGACGTCGTTCCAGACGAAGGGGCCACCTTCGTGATCGTCGGTGTTTGTGCGCTACCGGACACAACGTCGGGGCCCTGTCGTGCCGCCGCGGAGGCGGGCGCTGATTGGATCACACCCACGGCGCCCACGAGGAGCGCGCTTAGGCCAAACCCGACCCACGCCAGCCGGAAACGCATCGTCATCAGGATCTCCTTGGTCGCGTGAGAGACGAGTCCGAGATTCTGGCGCGCTCTCTGTGTATGTACGGAGATCATCTTGCCGACGCCCGGTCAAAGATGTGTCAAACCACTGTCCTGTGGGTCCACGGCGAAACCTTGGATCCATGCGCCATTGCAATTGCCCCACCTCGCTTTGCGTCGCGTGATGCGACGATCCTCGTCCGAAAGGTGCTCGTTTCGTTTTTCGACCGGGTCGACCTCATTCGGCCTGAGCGGAGTTTCCTTTCGTTTCGCCTTCGTGTCTCGAATTCGAGTGACTCCACCGGCAACTCCGTCAATCGTTCCTTGGCTCTGCTCGTGTCTTCGCGGACCGAGCGCGAAATACCTGGCCATCCACAGCGCACTTCGCGATGACGCAGTCGTTGGATCGAGCTTTTACCGGCCTTTTACCGGTCTCCCTCATCGTTTGTGTTGGGAGGACGAACAAGCCGGTCTCGAAAGCCCGGCCGGCGGGGAGTCGATCGTGCAGATGCCACATCTCGGACAGATTTTCGTGGGAATCGCCGTCTTCGCTGCGGCCTGGACCTTGAGCCTCGTCTACATCAGCATCTTCTATCACCGCGCACCTGGCCCACAACGCAATCACCCTTCGTCCGCGAGTCAAGCGGTGGCGCTCCTCGTCATGGGTGAGGGACTCCAGAACAACCACCACGCCTACCCGGCCTCGGCTCGGTTCTCGACCCGAATCGTGGAGCCGGACTTCGGCTATGCGCTGGCCCGCGTGCTGGCCGCCCTCCGAGTCATCGAGATCAGACGCGAGCTCCTGATTCCCGCCATGTCTCAGAGTCGAACCAAGACGGCGACCGGGGCCAGTACGGCGACCGGAACCAAAAGAGGAGTTGACCGATGCATTCGCCCACAATGACCGAAACCGCCCTGTCGAGTCCCACGCAGGAGATTGAGTATGCGGCTCTGCGGTGTAGTCAGGCGTTCGCGCAGCTCGATCGGTTGGCCAGGAGGGGCGGTCGGAGCATCCCGACCGACAGTGGGAAGGAGTTGGTCATCGACGAGCTGTGGAAGTTCGCCCGCATCCTCGATTCCCACACCCAAGACATCGATCCGGAGAGTGCCCAGGTTGTGGAGTCCATCGTGCGTCAGCAGATCCATCCCTGGCTGCTCCGGAGCCGGCTCTGGGCCCGCGCCTATCTCAAGCCTCACGGGTTCGCGGGCGACTACCGCATGGTCGAGTGGATGTACGACCTCGAAGAGGATTCTTGCGACGATCCCGGACAGCCGGCGATCGTGAACTGCCTCGACGCCGCTATGCGCAGCGTGCACAGCGTGCAGGCCGTATGGCACCGGCGACGGTGGTTTCGTGCCCTCATCGAACAGGTCCAGGACCGACTCGATCGGCCGGCACGCGTGCTCGACATCGCGTGTGGAGGAAGTCGCTATTGCCGCGACTTCTTGGACCTTCACCCCGGCGGCCTCGAACTCACTGCCCTCGACCAGGATCCTTCCGCCATCGCCTACGTCCGCTCATGGGTCGATCCCCGATCGCGGGAACGACATCACCTGCTCTGTGCACCGGTCAAGTCGTTGCCTGATCTGCTGCCGGTGGCCACGGCGCGCGGTGCCTTCGACGTCGTCATCAGCACTGGTCTCTTCGACTACCTCAACGACGTGGCGGCCACTGAGCTGCTGGAACAGATGATGCAGCTCACGGGTCAAGACGGGGTGACGGCGATCTGCAACTTCGCACCCGATGATCCCTCCAGGGTCTTCAAAACCTGGTTCTGCGACTGGCATCTCGTGTACCGCGACGAGATCGCGCTTCGCTCGCTCTTTCCGGAGACGACGCCGGGCATCAACGTGTCGACGTCTCCTGACGGCAGTCTCCTCTATGCCTCGGCACAGACTCGCTGACCTGCGCGGGACCGCCGCCGGGTGCCATGTGGCGAGGTGCCCGCCCACTCGCCGGCTAGAGCAGCCTCGTCTCCAGTGCCATTTCACACGTGGTGGTACCGTCCCGGGTCAGCGAATATGCCAACTTGCCGTCGACCTCGGTGAAGGCGTCTTGGAGCTCGGTGCCGTAGAACACGAGTCCGGTGCCGTTCTCGGTGGCGTAGCCGTCGGGCAGCACGCCCTCGGCGATCAGGCGGTGGATCAACGGGCGCCGCTGCTCCTCGGCGTCGTGGTGCGGGCTGTTCGAGTAGGGCAGGAAGGCCAGGCCGTTGGTCACCGGCTCCAGGGTCGGCCCGAAGGAATCGGTAGTGCCCCCAACGTGCCAACAGAGCGAGCCGGCCGAGACCCCCTTGAGCACCACTCCGGCCTCCCAGCACTCGCGCAGGACCACGTCGAGCCCGTGCAAGCGCCAGAGCGCGAGCAGGTTGGCCGTGCTCCCTCCCCCCACCCAGATGACGTCTTGCGCCAGGAGATGGGCCCGCACGTCGGGCACGTTCGGCATCGGGAACAGCGTGAGGTGCGAGCTGATGAAGCCGAGCTTGGAGAAGGCGTTGTGTACGGCGGACAACCGCGAGGAGTCGTCGCCCACGGCCGTGGCGATGACGCACAGTCGCGGATGCGTTCCGGCCCTCGCCAGGTCGGCGGCGAGCCGGTAGGACGGCCCGGGACGCAGGTTGGCCGGGTCGGGGCCTTCCGGCTGGAACCCGATGGAGGTGGCGATGATGGTCGGTTGCCGGGCCGGCACGTCAGCTCGGAAGGACCTCGGGGTTGACGATGTGCAGCGGGCGCGCTCCGGCCATCAGGCGGCACAGGTCATCGGCGATGGTCTTGGTGTGATTGCTCTCGGTATCGTAGGTGGCCCCACCGATGTGCGGCGTCAGCACCACGTTGGGGAACGTCGTCAGCGGATGATCGGTGGCCAGGTGCTCACCCTCGAAGTGATCGAGTCCGGCTGCGCCGACCTTGCCCGAGGTGAGAGCGGCCACCAGCGCGTCGGTGTCGTGGATCTTGGCCCGAGCCGTGTTCAGGTAGACCACGCCGTCGCGCATTTTGGCGAAGGCGTCAGCGTCGATCAGCCCCGTCGTCTCCTCGGTCACCGGTGCATGAATGGAGATGACGTCCGAGCGGTCCAACAACTCGTCGAACGAGCTGGTGGCGTCGGGCGCGTAGGGGTCGTAGGCGAGCACATCCATGCCGAGGCCGCGCAGGCGCCAGCGCAGGGCGCGTCCCACCGCGCCGAGCCCGACCAGGCCGACCGTCTGGCCGGCGAGCTCCCAGGCCCGGTAGCGCTGGTACGGGATTTTCCCGTCCCGGTAGATCTCGCCCTCGCGGACGTCACGGTCGGCCGGGACGATGCCGCGGGTGGCCGCGAAGAGGAGCGCGACCGCGAGCTCGGCCACCGCGTTGGCGTTGCGGCCCGGGGCGCGCAGCACGGGAATCCCGGCCGCCGTGGCCGCCGGGACATCCACGTTGGTCGGGTCGCCCCGACAGCTGCAGACTGCGATGATCGGCTGTTCGTAGAGCGCGGCGCCGCAATTGTCGCTCTCGACGATCACGATGTTGGCCCCCTCGGCTGCCACCCTCTCCGCCAGTTGATCGGCGTTGTAGATGCGCAGGCTGGGCTGCTCGAGCCACGAGTCGAGCACGAGATCCGCCAGCTCGTGGAGCAAGTCGAGACCGGGTCCGCTGACCGCAGCAGTCACGAGGGCCTTCGGGCGGGGCGATGTCATGGGCGTGAACTTCTCCTTCGGGGCCGGGCGTCGTCCATAATGACGTGATCATGACACGCGTGTCAGATTCATGAGTCCCCATTCGAACGCAGTCACCGTCGGTGTCGACGTGGGCACCACCTCGGTGAAGGCGCTGGCCGTCGACGAGGAGGGCCAGGTCGTCGCGCGCAGTCGCGTGCCGCACACCGTGGTGGCCCCCGAGGCCGACGTTCTCCGCCACGACGCAAAGAAGGCCTGGTGGAGCGGGCCTCGGAAGGCCTACAAGGAGGTGACCGCCGAACTCGGCGACCGCCCCGTGGCCGGGGTGACCGTGGCCTCCATGGTGCCCTCCCTCACCGCGGTCGATCGCCGGGGCGTCCCGGTCCTGCCCGGGCTGCTCTACGGAGACCGCGAGGGTCGGGTGGTGCCCGCGGCCGAGGGCGGGCTGATGCCCGGCGCCATGCCAGACGCCGAGGGGTTCCTCGGCTGGGCCCACGGCCAGGTGCCCGATGCCCGGGGCTACTGGCCCTGCCAGGCCGTGGCGACCCATGCGCTGTCGGATCTCCCGGCCATCGACACGGCGGTGACTGCGTCGCTCGGTTCACTCCACATGTTGGGCACGTGGAATGCCGGCCTCCTCGGGTCGATCGGGGTCCAGGAGGCTCAGCTGCCCATGGTCGTCCCGATGGGCGTGCCGGCGGGGACGCTCCCGGGGACCGACACCATCGTGACCGGCGGCACCATCGACGCCTTGTGCGACCAAATCGTTGCCGGCGCGTCGGAAGTGGGCGATGTGCTCATCATCTTCGGGGCGACCCTGATCGCATGGGCCGTAACCGAGCAATGGCTCACGGTGCCGGGGTTGGTCAGCTTCCCTCACACGACGCCTGACCGGTTTCTCGTCGGCGGCCCGAGCAATGCCGGAGCCCTCTTCGTGGACTGGGCTCGCCAGCTCCTGCGCGGCGCACCGCGGCCGGGACCCGATCGCGAAAAGCTCGCCCCCCGGCTGGGCGATCCCGACCGCGTCCCTGTGTGGCTGCCCTACGTCAGAGGGGAACGCACCCCGTTCGAGGACCACAGTCTGCGCTCCAACATCTATGGCCTCGACATCGGCTCGGGGGCCGAGGCGATCGAGCGGGCTGCCTTCGAGGCCAGCGGCTTTGTGGTGCAGCGCATGCTCGACATGGCCGACGTCAAGGGCAAACGGATCGTGGCCAGCGGTGGCGGGTCACGGGTCACGGCGTGGATGGCGGCCGTGGCCGACGCCACCGGATTGCCCGTCGAGACCGTGGCCGTGCCCGAGGGAGCGGCCCGAGGGGCGGCGTATTTCGCCCGGATGGCGGCGGGTCTCGAGACGTCGTTGGATGGTTCGGCCAGCTGGGCGGCCATGGGCCGTCGAATCGAGCCCGACCCCGCCTGGGCCCGGGCGACGGCCGAGCGCTACGGCCGCTTCCGCGAGCTCGGCACCGGAGTGCACTGACTCAGCCGTTCGGGGTGAAGGCCACCTTGAGCGCGCCACTGCGATCCTGGCGGGCGATGGTCTTGAGGGCGGGCCACCACTCCTCGAGGGCGAAGCGGTGGGTCAGCATGGGGGTGATGTCGACGCGGCCGTCGGCCACGAAGTCGAGGTAATGCGCGATGGCGTGCTGGCGCTTGCCGCTCGAAGTCCTCCATGCCGAAGGCGTTCGAGCCGGCGATGGTGAGCTCCTTGAAGTAGATCGGCGTCGACTCCCAGCGCTCCGGGGTGGCTACGCCGGTGTAGACCAGGCGACCTCGCTCGGCCAGGACGCGGACGTCGACCTCCAGCGTCTCTGCCTTGGCGATGGAGTCGTAGACCACGTCGATGTGCCCGGGGTGGGTGGTCGGTAGCCCGTCGAGCGCGGCGTGGAGGACGGCTCCGGACCAGGCGGCGAGCTCCTCGACCAGGGCCAGCCTCGGCTCGTGGGAGAAGACCGCGGAGGCGCCGAAGCGCAGGGCCATCTCCTTCTGGGACTCGAAACGGGCCACGACGCCCACCTCGACGTCGGGGTAGAGGGCGCGCAGGATGGCGACGCTGGTCAGGCCCAACGCTCCCGCCCCGTAGACCAGCACCCGTCCTGATTCGGGAGGCGGGTGGCGCACGATGGCGTGGAACGAGACCGAGAAGGGGTCAGCGAGGACGGCGGCCTCGTCCGAGATCCCGTCGGGCACCGGAATGAGCATGGAGTCGTGCGCCGCCAGCCGCTCGGCCCAGGCGCCCGGTGCCCCGGTAATGACGCCGACGTGGACGCCGGGGCCGAGGTCTCCCTTGGTGAAGCTCCAGCAGAGGCTCAGGTCGCCCGCCTGACAGGCCGGACAGGGCGGGTCGATGCCGCGTGGGCCGCAGGTCAGCCAGGGATTGAGCACGACCCGTTGGCCGACGTCGAGGCCGCGGGCCTCGGGCCCGAGCGAGACCACCTCGGCCACCACCTCGTGCCCGGGCACGTGGGGGAGCGAGGAGAACGCCGCCATGGGGTTGTCGATGTCTCCGGTGTTGAAGTCGCCGAGCACCAATTTGGCGTCGGAGCCGCAGATGCCCGAAAGGATCGGCTTGGTGATGACCCAATCGGGTCGGGTGAGCCGAGCCTCGTCGATTTCGTGCAGCCCGAACGGCGTCTCGATCAGCTTCGACTCGAAGTCATCCTCCGGGGTGGGCCGGACCTCGTCTTCTGACGGCGGTGCTCCGAACAGCAGTGCCTTCACGATGCCGCTTCCCCCTGTGCCTGTTGTGTGAACGACCGCATACCTTCGAGGAAGGAATCGATGTCCGTGGTCTTGGCCTCGATGACCGCCTTCATGTCGGGCAGATAGAACTCGAAGCGGTCGCTGTCGATGGCGTCGGCGATGCTGCCGGCGATGGACTCTGGCGGCTCTTTCGGGCCGTCGTAGAGCGGTGCGTCGTTGTCCGGCTGGTCCCAGATCTCTGTCTCGATCGCTCCGGGCAGCACTAACTTGATATCGACGCCCGTTCCCGCCAGGTCGATGGCAACCGACTCGCTCCAGCCGGCCAAAGCGAACTTCGAACCTGAATAGGCCGCTTCCGTCGTGATGCCCAAGCGACCGCCCAGGCTCGACACCATGACGATGGTCCCCGCTCGGCGCTCGAGCATCCGAGGCAGAACGGCCAAGGCGATGGCCACCGGGGAGAAGTAGTTGATCCGCATGGTGCGCTCGACCTCGCCCATGGTGAGCCGGGTCACGTGGCGGCGCATGGGCACGGCAGCGTTGTTGATGACCACGTCGAGCCCGCCGTAGTGGTCCCAGATGTCGAGGACCAGCGCCGCGGCATCGGCGGGGTCCGAAAGGTCGGCTGCCCACCGGGCCGAGGCGGGCGAGGGGCCTCGGCAGTCGGCCAGTACCTCGTCGAGGCGTTCGGCCCGACGGGCCACGAGGGCCACGGTGTCACCGCGAGCCGCCAGCTCCCGGGCAACGGCCGCGCCGATGCCCGACGATGCGCCGGTCACCAGGACCGTCCTTCCGTCAGGACTCACACCCCACCCTCCTGCGACGCGCCGTCCACAGCGAGGTCAACGGCCGATTTTGGGGTGAGCGAGGGGTCTCGAACCCCCGACCTCCAGGACCACAACCTGGCGCTCTAACCAACTGAGCTACGCCCACCGAGGGCCATAAGTGTGGCACACCGCGTCACCCCGCACGGCACGGCACCGTCGTCAGGTACTGCATGCGCCGGGCGCCCAGGCGCCCTATGTCAGGCTGTTCGGCGCTGGTGAGCCCCGGTGGCCGAGCGGACTTAGGCAACGGACTTCTAATCCGTTTTACGCAGGTTCGAATCCTGCCCGGGGCGCTTTTGTGACGTCGCGAGACATCGGAGACCAATCTCGGCGATCTGGGTCGGCGACACGTTCACCTCAACGGCCAGGTAGATTCACACACGTGAGCACTCTTCCAGAGGTCCAAGACCTGGGCATTACTGAGGAGGAGCTGGCCGAGTTGGCGTTGGCCGCCGACCCCGATGCGCCTCTCCCGGAGGACGCGGTACCGATCGGCGTCCATCTGTCTCAGTTCGCCGCTGCGCCATTGCCGCTCTGGTACATGCCCACGATCGCCAGATCGTCGGGCGGACGGTGGCGGCTCCCGGTGGTTCTCGCGGTGGTGTCAGCCTTCTTCTTGATTGACGCCCTGGGTCTGTGCAACACCTACGGGGTTCTCAGCTGGGCCTAGGAGCTCCTCGACGCTCGGCGCGGGCTCACTCGATTCGATACGCGCCGGAGAACGCTCCACTTCTTTGAAGACTGCCTGCCGGATGCCAGGTGATTCGAGGATCGCTCCGCCGGATGCAACCACTCCGACCGCGAGCAAGACGGCTCCGACGACGTCGAGTGGCGTGTGCCAGAGTCCCGCAACGACGGCCAGCGAAATCAGCAGGACCCACGCCACACCGAGAATCAGGACGAGGTTGCGCGCCCGCTTTCCGAGCAGCGGAAAGAGAGCCAGCCACATGGCGAAGGCCGCGCCACTGGCTGCCGTGACGTGGCCAGAAGGAAATGTGAGTACGTCGGCGTAGGTCCGATCAACCAAGGGCTTGGCCACGTGATCGCTGATCAGGATTGCCCCAACCGCCAGCAGCGCGTAGAGGGCGACACGAAGAACCGCACCTTTGGCCTGCCCGATGCCCAGGCAGACCGCGAAGACGACGATGAGCGTCGGGGTGCCGAGGAGATCTGCGACATCGGACCACCTTGAGACGGCAGAGGGGCGTGCGAACAAGTTGATCGCGTGGTCCTCGAACCCGTACGGGCCAGTCCCATGGGCAACGACCAGACTCAGGAGTGCGAGCAGGACCAGGGAGATCGCTGCCGTCGTGGCTAGCCTGGCGGTCGACATGGCCCACCAGGCTATGTGGTGGATTGATCACGGTGACCGCGCCCTGGCCACGGTCTGCCGGGCAGGGCTCCTAGAGGCCCAGCACCGGTTGAGGAGTGTTGCTCGACCCGCCGGCGGTTCCGTCGCCCAGCTCGTCCGTGCTGTTGTCGCCCCAGCACGAGACCGAGCCGGATGCACTCAGAGCGCAGGCATTGTCGGTGGCTCCATTCGTCGAGATCTGCACGATCTGCGACAGCCCGCTGACGCTGACCGGAGTGGGCTGATCCGACGTCGGAGGTCCTCCGTCACCGAGCTGGCCCTGGAAGTCAGACCCCCAGCACTGGACACCTCCGGTCATCAGGAGGGCGCAGGCAAAGGAACCCCCGGCGATAACCTGCTTGGCCGGCCCCGACAGGCTCACCTGGACCGGGGTCGCACTGTCGCTGGTCGAGCCGTTTCCGAGAAGCCCGGCCAGGCCCCAGCAGAACACCTGGCCATTGGTCAGCACGGCGCAGGCGTAATCGGCCGGTGTCGAGCTGCCGTCGAAAGCCCCACTAGCTGCGACTTGGACCGGCGTGCCGGGCAGGTTCTTCACCTTCACGAAGTGGGCGACCCCGGTGTTCATCTTCCCGTTTCCGAGCTCGCCGTGGTCGTTGGCCCCCGCGCACACCGCGAAATCGGGGTTTGCCCCACCGAGGACGACGGCACAGGTGTTGTCGAATCCGTTCGAGACCTGCACCGCTTCATAGGGGATCGACACTGGCGAGGAGCTGTCCGTCGTGGTGTCATCGGCGAGCTGCCCGCCATCGTTGGCACCCCAGCAGAACAGGTTGTCCTTCTTTCCCTTCGTCGCGCACGTCACGTTGTCGCCTTCGGACACGTACCCGACACCGGACGACAGGCCGGGCACGGCGACCGGCGTCGCTTGTGGATCGGTCGTCCCGTTCCCGACCTCGCCAAAGTCGTTCCCACCCCAGCACTGGAGCGATCCCGACGTCGTGACCGCGCAGGCGTCGATGTCGCCCGCGGACACGTCGGCCACACCCCCGGGGAGGGTGGCCACGCCCACGGCGCTGGTCTGCTCGACGAAGTCATTGCCGTCGAATCCTCCCCAGCACTTGACCCCGAGGCCCGAAGTCAATGCACATCCACCACCGCTGCCCTCGCTGATCTGCTGCACTCCAGGGCTGATCCCGAGCACGAGCGTCGGCACATCGCGGTCCTCGGTGGTGCCGTCGCCCACCTCGCCCCTGATGTTGGCCCCCCAGCAGTAGAGCTGTCCGGTCAGGACGAACGAGCAACTGTGAGCATTGCCGGCTCCAATCGCGGTCGGCACCACGCCCTGCCCCGTTGCGGCGCTCCCAGCCAGCCCGAAGACAGGTTCGGGTGAAGTGACCGGGGGTTCCTGCATGTTGCCGTCACCGACATCACCGCGCTGATCGTCACCCCAGCACTCGACTTCGCTTTGCGGGTTTCCGATGAGCGCACACGTGTGGTCACCACCAAGCGCGATCTGCTGGACAGTCCCCGCTAGGGAGTTCACCGGCACCGGCACATCACTGGTGTTGGTGGTTCCGTTCCCCAGTTGCCCGGAGGTGTTGTTGCCCCAGCACATCACTCCGCCACTCGCGAGGAGGGCACAGCTGTGGTACGTGCCGGCTCCGACCGCAACTGCGCCGCCCACTCCGATCGCCTGCACAGGATTCTTCTTGTTCTTGGTGGCGTTGTTGCCTAACTGTCCGTCGTTGTTGAGGCCCCAACACCACACGCTGCCGTCGGTGAGAGCGGCACAGGCGTGGCCCGGACCAGTGGCCACCTGCACGGCAGAGGCGGGCAGCCCGGTCACGGCCACCGGCACGTTACTGCTCGTCGCGGTCCCGTTGCCCAGCTGGCCGTAGCCGTTGTATCCCCAACACCAAATCTGTCCGGGCCCGCTGGCCGGGCCGGCTTTGGTCACGCCGCAGGTGTAATCAGCTGTCGGGAACGCTCCGGAAGTCGCAAACCCGCCGGCGGCGACCTGTGAGAACTCGAGGCCACCCGACACGGGTACGGGTGCCAGCTTGTTGTTGTTCTTGCCGTTCCCGAGCTCGCCAGAGGAGTCGGTTCCCCAACAGAAGGCATTGCCTGACGTGTCGAGCGCGCACGTGTGTCCAGTGCCGGCTGTCACCGCAGAGGCAGGTGGCAACGGGGTGACCTGCACAGGGACGTCTGAGTCGCTTGTCGTCCCGTTGCCGAGCTGTCCCCAAGGATTGACGCCCCAGCAATCGACACTGCCCGACGGCAACAGAGCACAGGTGTAGTTGCCGCCACCGGACACCTGAGGGGTCGTGACCGCCGATGCCGTTGAGGGAGCCAGGGCCGCCGGAGCGAGTACGCCGACCACCGATGCGGCCACGAGGACCGCCGCAGCGCCGAGACCACCGCCCCCGAAGCGACGGATCCGATTGGTCTGCCTGCGCCGAGCACCCATGGGGCCCCTTCCCGGCCGGCTCTCCGCTCGCGTCACGACTTGGTGACCGCGCGGATGGGTCGACCTCGATGACGACGACCGTTTCCGGAGGTGAGCGTAACTGCAACTCCCCGAGGATGCTTGAGGTCCATTCCGGACTCTCGTCCGCGGGCAGAACTCCAGCTTGAGCTGGTGCGCGGGTACCGTGGGGTCGAGCATGGATCAGACCCACGACAACAGCCACGCGGTGACGCCGACGCGCCCAGCGTGGCGCGATCGCCTCGTCCAGAGGCTTGGTGGCACCCCACCGGAGAGAGGGATCACCTACGAGCAGCTGGTGCATCTGATCTACCCCACCCTGCCCGAGCACCTCCGTGGCGCCATTGACGCAGCCGGCTCGGGTGATCTGGCCGAGGTCTCCACCGTCAGAAAGATGCTCGGGACTATTGAGCACCAACTCGCACCGACCGCCTTCATGGTGCAGCTGACCGAGGTCGATGCCGAGCACTGTACGGTCGGCGGGGTCGAGCTGTTCTGCGATGCCGCTGACGCTGCCGTGACACCCGGTCTGCGCTCGGGCATCTACGAACCACATCTCACGATGGTGTTCGAGCGCTACTGCGCTCCCGGAATGACCGTGGTCGACGTCGGAGCCAACCTCGGGTACTACTCCCTCCTGGCCTCGCGGCTCGTCGGCCCTTCGGGTCGGGTGATCGCACTCGAGCCGAACTCGGAGAATTGCCGGCTGTTGCTGTCGTCGCTCCGACTCAACGGCAGCACGAACGTCGAGCTCCTTCCTGTGGCGGCCGACGTGGCCACGGGCTGGGCGTACTACTCGACGCATGTGGGATCCAACGGTGGCCTCATTGACGCCGGCGACCTCCTGGCTCATCCGGGTGTTGTCGTGCCGACCTTCCGCCTCGACGAGCTCGTCTCCGGCCGAGTGGACTTCCTCAAAATGGACGTCGAAGGCGCTGAAGGGCGCGTGATGCGAGGTGCGACCGGCATCATCGAGCGCGATCGCCCGATCGTCACCACCGAGCTGAAAGACGAGATGCTCGCCCGGGTATCTGACATGTCGGTCCGCGAATATCTGGGCTACTTCGAGAGCCTCGGATATCGGCCGACGCTGTTGGACGCACACGGCGGGGGCGAGAAGTCATACCCCTCCGTCGAGGCCATGCTGGCCGACTGGGGCGAGGCCGATCAGCTCCGTGACGTTCTGCTCGTTCCCGGAGACGACTGAGGTGCGCGGGGCTCAAGCTCGGCGCATACTGAGGACGTGCTCGTTCGGATCGAGGGTCACGATCTTCCGGGTCTTTCCTGCGGTCCCGGCCCTGGCTATCCCGACGGGCACCACAACGTGCACGTGGCCGTGCAGCGCCGGGCCAAACCAGCCGAGCTACTCGACCTGACGCCCGCCGACGTCGACGAGGCATTCTGGTCGCTTGAATGCGCTGTCGAAGCGGGTCCTGACGGTTTCGACATCAAGGGTCCCTACGTGCAGGGTCCGGCCGGCGCTCGCTTCATCTACCTCTCCTGGGGGGTGGTGGACAACGCGGGGACGTTCACCATGTTCCGACGGGCCAAACTCTGGCTCGATAGTGCTCCAGCGGACGTGGTGAACCGGGCGATGTCGACTGGAGTCTTGGTCGCCCGCCTTGGCCTCACCGACGAGGCCGGCCATCCGCGCTGTGCCTCGGTGCGACCGCCCCTGATCGAGTGGTCGGCCTGATCAGACAGGCGCCACGGCGTCGAGCAGCGTGTCGACCTCGTTGAAGACCAGCACTCGATCGAGTTGACGGGGCTTTATAAAGCCTGAATCGACGGCGTGAGCCAGGAACTCCAGCAACCGATCGAAGAATCCGTCGACGTTGAGCACGGCGCACCGCTTGTCGTGGATGCCCAACTGCGCCCACGTGACCGACTCCATGAATTCCTCGTAGGTACCGAATCCTCCTGGCAGCATGACGAAGACGTCGGACAGTTCCGCCATCCTCGCCTTCCGCTCGTGCATCGTCGTCACGACCAGGAGGTCACTCAGGGTGGCGTGCGCGATCTCGTGCCCGGCCAACGACTCGGTGATGACCCCGGTCGCCTTGCCACCACCCGCCAGCACTGCATCGGCCACGACCCCCATCAACCCCACCGAGGCACCGCCGTAGACGAGGTCTGCGCCTCGGGCGGCCAGACCCTGGCCGAATTGGTCCGCCGCTTCTGCAAATGCGGGGTCGCTCCCTGGGCTCGATCCGCAGAAGACGCAGACCGTGGTCACGACACGGTTTCGGGCTGGACCACCGGTCGGGGTAGCGGGGTGGTCCGGGCGGCCCGGCCCCGGCGCACGATGGTCTCGGCTGCATCCGCGTCGTGGATGGTGAGCGAACAGAGTGCCGCGGCGAGGGCGAAGACCATCGCGGCATAGAACGCGGCGTGATAGCCACTCAGGTCGGGTTCGGCCGTGGCGCCGGACCCCGAAGCCGAACCGAACCCGATCAGCACGGTCGAGAGAATGGCGACTCCGACCGCGCTGCCCACCTGGCGCATCGTGTTGAAGAAGGTCGAGGCCCGACCCATGGAGTCGGCCGAGATCATGGCGAAGGACGCTGCCTGGTTGGGCACCATGACCTGCGCCATCATCCACCCGAGCACGAACATGAGGGCGCGGATGAGCCACAAGTTGGTCGTGAGACCGACCTGGGTCAAGGCGAACATGCAGACAGCCAGGCCGATCAACCCTCCGGTGACGTGGCGGCGCGGGCCGATGCGCGGGTAGATGAGCCGGCTGGCGAACTGCGCGCCGATCATCACGCCGAAGGCCTCGGGGAACGTCGAGAGGCCTGATTGGAGCGCCGACAGCCCCCGGGCATCTTGGAAGTAGAGGGGGATGAGGTAGAGGGTGCCCAAGAAAGCGGCGGCGGCCAGGAACATCACCGCGTTGGTCGAGCGGAAGAGGCGGCCCGAGAGGAGCCGGAGATCCACCATGGGCCTCGTTGTTCGCAACTCGACGAACACGAATACGACGAGCAGGACCGTGCCCGCGACACAGGCGACGATGACCTCAGGCGACGACCATGACTTCAGAGGGCCCTCGGAGATGCCGTACATGAGCAGGCCGAGACCGGCTCCGCCGAGAACGAATCCGGGCAGGTCGAACCGTCCGGCGTCGCTGGTCCCCATGCGCTCGAGGAACAAGGCACCGAAGATGATGGCGGCAATGCCGAGAGGCAGATTGACGAAGAAGACCCAGCGCCAGCTCAAGCTGGTCACGAGGAGGCCGCCGAGGACCGGTCCGAGCGCCGGCGCCATCGTGGTGGGAATGGTGAGGATACTGGCGGCCCGTACCCGCTCGGCCGGGGGAAAGACCCGGAAGAGCATGGCCATCCCGACTGGCGCCATCATGCCGCCGCCAGCGCCCTGGAAGATCCGGGCGACGACGAGCTGGGTCATGTCGTGTGCCAACCCGCACAGCACGGAGCCGACGGTGAACACGGCGATGGCGACCAGGAGAACGCGCTTTCCTCCGAAGTAGTCCCCCAGCCAGCCCGAGGCGGGGATGAAGACGGCCAGGCTGACGAGGTACGCAATCACGACCCCGTCGACTGCCGTCGGGTCGATGTGAAAGTCGCGGCCGATGGTGGGCAGGGCGACGTTGACGATCGTGATGTCCATGATGTTCATGAACATGGCGGACACGAACACTGTGCCGACGACGAACTTCTGGTTCATGCGCAACGCAGGCACGCGGCTTGTCCTCACAATCGATTCCCGTTGGAGCCGCGGGCCAAGCGGCACGCGGCCGGGCCTGAACTCCGCAATTGACCATAGGCGCTCGGCGTTCCGATCCGGACCGGGTCGCCTCCCAATGGTCGGGCCCGGAGCGCGTACCGTGGCATCGCTCGACGAAGGGAATGAGGCCGATGATGACGGGGATCGGCGTGACACGCCGGCGGCGGGTGGGCACCACCGGGACAGTGGCTCTCGCCGCGTTTGTGCTGGTCGCCGTGGCGGCCGTTCCGATTGGAGCTGGTGCGTCGGACCGGGGTGCCCGGGCGTCCCAGTCCACGGTCTGGCTGTGCCGGCCGGGGCAGAAACCCGACCCCTGCACGTACCCCCGAGCGGCGACGACGGTCACCGGGGCGGGGAGAACCACCGTCTCGAGGAGCTCGCCTGCGCTGCGCTCGGCCCAGAAGTTCGACTGTTTCTACGTCTATCCGACGGTCTCGGCCGAACAGACGAACAACGCCGACCTGGCCGTGCAGCCGGCTGAGGTCGCCGTGGCCGCCTCGCAGGCGTCACGCTTTTCCCAGGTATGTCGGGTCTGGGCTCCCATGTACCGGCAAGCCACGGTGTACGCCCTGTCCCATGGGACCATCGCGGGCGCCAACGTGTCGAGCATCGCCTACACCAGCTTGCTCTCGGGTTGGCGCGACTACATCGCCCACGACAACGACGGTCGACCGATCGTCTTCATCGGTCACTCGCAGGGTGCGGCCATGCTGATCCGGCTGCTCCAGACACAGATCGATCCGTCACCGCGGCTCCGCAAGCAGTTGGTCTCGGCCATCATCCTCGGGGGCAACGTGCAGGTGCCAACAGGTCAGACGCGTCGGCGGAAGTTTCCATCGCATTCCGACGTGTGCCTCGGCCAACTCGACCGGCTGCGTCATCGCCTATTCGACCTTTGGGTCCACCCCGCCACAGTTCGCCCTGTTCGGGCGCCCGGGCCGCGGGGTGAGCATTCAGTCTGGGCAAACGGCGCAAGCCGGTCAGCAGGTGGCCTGCGTCAACCCAGTCACGTTTTCGAGCAGGACCGGGCCCTTACAGCCCTACTTCCTGGCTGCCGGCACCAAGGTGCCGGGCGTGTCGGTGACCACCCCCTGGGTCAGTTTTCCCAGTCTTTACACGGCCCAGTGCCGGTCGGTCACGGGCGCCACGTGGCTGCAGGTCACGACGACAACCGCACCGGGTGACCCGCGCCCGACCGTCACCGACAGCCTCGGGCCGCTGTGGGGCTATCACCTGGTCGACGTCAACATCGCCCTGGGCGACCTGGTCCACGACGTGATGGTGGAGGAGGCGGCCTACCGCTGAGCCCGTCGGTCCAGGCCGGCAGCATCCCCATGGGGTGACCCGAGGAAGGGTCCTACAATCACCCGATGGTCAAAGTGGTGGCGGTGGCCAATCAAAAGGGTGGCGTCGCCAAGACGACGACCGTCCAATCGATCGGCGTGGCGCTGGCCCAACAGGACCATCGGGTCCTGGTGATCGATCTCGACCCACAGGCCTGTCTCACGTTCTCACTGGGCTTCGATCCCGACGGGGTCGACTCTTCGCTCCACGACGTGCTGGTCCGCCGGGCTGGCCTGGCCGAGGTGGTGCGCCCCGTGCCCGAGGTCGACGGACTCTCGCTCGTGCCGGCCACGATCGACTTGGCCGGGGCCGAGGTTCACCTGCTCAGCCGGAACGGACGCGAGCAGGTCCTGGCGCAAGCTCTGGTCACGGTGGCCCCGGACTACGACGTGGTGCTCATCGATTGCCCACCCTCCCTGGGCATCCTCACGATCAACGGTCTCACCGCGGCGGAAGCGGTCGTGATCCCCGTCCAATGTGAGGCACTGAGCCACCGCGGGGTCGGACAGTTGCTCGAGACGATCGATGATGTGCGTCATTTCGTCAACGAGAAGCTGCGCGTGTTGGGTGTGATCCCGACCATGTTCGACGCCCGCACAACCAACGCACGCAAGGTGCTGGCCGAGGTCGAGGAGCGCTACGGGTTGCCGCTGTTCGAACCTCCAGTTCCCAAGTCGGTACGCTTCGCCGAGGCGCCCGCTCTGGGCCAGTCGGTGCTCGAACACGCACCACTATCGCCGGGCGCGGTGGCGTACCGGGCGCTCGCCAGTTCGCTCTACGTCGCCATGCAAGAGGCCTGAATGCCGTCTCGCCGCGACGGGCCGCCCGACCCGCTCGGGAAGCGAGCCCTCTTCGGGGTGCCGCCACAAGCGGGCGGGGAGTTCGGAACAGCCGGGACCGCCAGCATGCCGGTGACGGCAGGCACTACTGCCCTCAGTCCCGAAGGCAATCTCGAACAAGCTGAGGGTGACCCGGCATCGGGCGCGTGGGAGGCCCAGCGGGGGAGTTTCGCCGTCACCTGCCAACGCTGCAGTCAGGGCTCACGCGTCGGAGCGCTCGACCTGTTGCGCCTCCAGCTACCTCTTGGTGTGTGGCTTCCTCGCGGCCGCTTCGACCGTCGCATGACCTGCCCTACATGCCGCAAGCGCTCCTGGTGCAGCGTGACACTCCGCCGCAACTGACCTGTCGGAATTGGTGGTCCTACGCCAAGGCCGGGGGCGGTGTTCCGCTGGCTGCTTCGAGCGCCAGTTGGTCTGCAGGTTGCACCTTGGGCAGGCGCCGAGTGAGAGCAAGTCCGGCGAGTGCGAGCACGGCAAGCACGGCAAGGGCAGCACGTAGGCCGTTGATCCGGGCAGACGTGTTGTCTGCCACGATCGCGTCCGCCGTGTCGTTGGGAACCCCGGCCTGAGCCAGCGCCGAGGAGAGGTCCTTGTCGCTGACGAAGGGGACGCCGGCGGACAGCTCCACCTGAGCCTTGGAGGACATGGCCGTCGGGACGGCTGGGTCGCTGGCCACGGTGCCGAGGAACGTCGTGGTGAGTACAGCGATCAGGACGGTGCCGGCCAGGGCCGTTCCGATCGATGCTCCGAGGTTGGTGAGTGTGTTCTGCACGCCACCGACCTCGCCGCTCTGCGAATCGGGCACGGACGACACGGTCACGCTGCCCAGCTGCGAGGCCAGGCTGCCGACGCCCAAGCCGGCCAGTATCAGCGGCCACGTGACCACCTCGGGTCCGGATCCCACGTCGAGCACGGCCACCAGGATCACGATGGCGACGAAGAGCAGTCCGAACCCGATCCGGACCACGAGCTGGGGAGACGCTTTGGGAAAGAGTTTGGGTACTCCGACGGCCGCGGCCAGGAGGGCTACCGACAGCGGGAGCAGGCGTACGCCGGTGGCAACGGCGGAGAGACCCAAGGCGACAGAGAGGAAGAGGGGGATCACGAAAAACAGTCCAGCCTGGAGCAGGAATTGGAAGAAGAAGGAGGTCAGTCCCGCTTGCAGGCCGGGGACTCGGAGCATCGTCGGATCGATGAGTGCCCCCTTGTCGTGCCGGATGCGCCTGCTCTCCCAGAGCACGAACAGAACGAGGACGCCACCGCCACCGAGAATCAGCCACACGACCGGAGAGGCGCCCAGCCATTGAGGTGCGTCTGGCTTTGGTTGGACAAACCCCCAGGTGCCAGCGCGCAGAATGCCGAAGACGACCAGGCCAAGGCCCGCGGCCGAGAGGAGCGTTCCGATCGGGTCAAGGTGGACATCGGATTCGCGTGGTGCGTCGGCGATCCGTGTCGCCAGTGCGAGGATCACGAGGACCAGCACCACCTCTCCGGCGAAGACCACACGCCACGTGAGGTAGGTCGTGCAGAGGCCACCGATCAGAGGCCCAGCGGCGACCGCAATCGCGCCGGCCGACGCGATCAGGCCATAGGCCCTGGGACGTTCAAGTCTGCCGAAGTTGGTGGCGACCAGAGCGACCACCGAGGGCATGATCAGCGTGGCGCCGAGACCCTCGAGGATCGACCATCCGACGAGCAAGACCGGCAGGGAGTGGGCAAGTGACGTTGTGAGTGAACCGGCCCCGTAAATGACACAGCCGATCATGAAGGCGCGGCGCCGTCCGATGATCTGGCCGACCTTCCCTCCGGTGATCATGAAGGCTGCCATGACCAGCGTGTAGAGGGTGATGGCGAGCTGAATGCCTGTCACCGTCGTTCCAACGTCCTTGGCCACCGTGGCGATCGAGACGTTCATGACCGAGCTGTCCAGGGTCATGAGGAACTGTGCGGTGGCCAGTGTCAGGAGGACGAGGCCGCCCGAGCGCGCTGCGGAGGGTCCAGGCATGGCGGGCATTCTTGCGTATGAAGCCGATGATCGGACGGACCGGACGGAGCACCTCTTCGTCGTTCCATGCCTCGGGGCAAGGACGACGGACCCGATTGGGGATCGCCCAGGCCGTATTGAGAGAAGCGGTCCACCCAACGGGTCAACCGCAGCCAGTCGGGATGCGGGGATTTGAACCCCGGACCTCCTGCTCCCAAAGCAGGCGCGCTGCCAAGCTGCGCTACATCCCGTGTACTGGAACGGATGTTAGTTCGGCGACCAGGCCGGTTAGCCGAGGCCCGATGGCTTCGACACCAGGAGCACGTCGACGAGCATGTGTGAGAGCCACGACCGGATCTAGTCCCAGCTCCAGGCCAGGAAGTGAGAACACCGCAATTTTGATCTCGGAGGACATCGGGCTCTTGAGAGATCCGCAATCAGTGGCACGTACATCTCATGCTCGGGGCAGCAGCCTGGAACTCGTCACTAGATCGAGAAACCTGAGGACCAAGAAGGTCTAGCTCACCATGAACGAGGTAGCGGTCTTCACCGCTCCGTTCGGCGTGACCACCTTGATCTTGCCGGTGCGGGCTCCCGCCGGGACGATGACCTTGATCTTGTTGGCCGTGTCTATGGTTACGGATCCCTTCACCCCGTCGAAGGCGACCGTGGTGGCGCCCTCTAGGTTGGCTCCCTTGATGACCACGGTGGTCCCGCTCGACCCTGAGGTCGGGGAAAAAGCGGTGACCGTCGGCGGCGGCACGACGGTGATCTGAGTCGCGCTCACGGTTGAAGATGATGCGTAATCACTGTCTCCCGAATAGGTTGCCGTGACGTTGAAGGTCCCCACGTCTGAATAGGTGACTGTGCATGTGGCGACGCCCGCGGTCACCGTCTGAGCGCTACAAGCAGATGTGGCTGGATTACCGGTACCGTCGAAGAAAGCGACGGTGCCTCCATCGAGAGCCGGTGACACAGTTGCCGTATAGGTCACGTCCTTGTTCTGAGGCACCGTCGTTGAAGAGGCCTGCAGGGAAGTACCAGTAGGTGTCAGCGTCAGCTCGAAAGCACCTATGTCGCAGGGAGCGGGCCGGACGACGCCATGTTCGTCGGGGTCAGAACATGCTGTCTCACCCGTTGGCAGTACGAAGGACGACGGAATAACACCCGCAGCGGGGTCGGGACCTGGTGGGGGCGTCACTGATGACGTCGCAAGAAGGGGGACCGTCTTGGGAATCTGAGGATAAGCACTTGGGGTCAGTGGACCCAAGTAGGCATCGATGGCTGCAGAGTCGTTGATGCTGCTCGATGCCGAGAGGTTGCACGACGCATCGTCGGCGAGGTTGTATCCGCCGTCCGTGATAGCACCGGAGCAATCGGTGGTCATGCTGCCGTTCGCCAAAATGGTCGCGGCAACGGTGGTCGTGGAGTCCGCCGCGACGTTGCTGCCGCTCATTCCGGCGCTATTCCCAGACAGCGTACTGCCGACAACCGTCATCGAGCCGCCCTCGTTGTCGATGCCACCACCATTGAAGCCTGCGCCATTGTCCGCCATGGTGGAGTCGGCGAGTGTGACCGATCCGGCGCTGCTGTCGATTCCCCCGCCGCCCTGTTGACTCGTGTTACCGGAAATGGTGCTGTCGCCGACGCTCAGCGTGCCCGCGTTGGAGATTCCCCCGCCGCCCTGTTGACTCGTGTTACCTGAGATGGTGCTGTCGCCGACGCTCAGCGTGCCCGCGTTGGAGATTCCGCCGCCTTCAGTGGCAACGTTGGAGGAGACGGTCGTCAGACCGAGGTACATGGTGCCGTCGTTGTAGAGACCTCCCCCTTCGTTGTTGTTGGAGATGAACGAAGACCCAATGCCGATGGTCCCAGCGTCGTTACCGATCTGGTCGCCAGTGCCGTTGATGGACTCGTTGTTTAAGAACTCGCCGTTGATGATTGAGACCGACCCTCCGTCGTTCTCTATTGCTCCAGCGCCAAGACCGACGTTCCCGATGAACGACGCCTTGTTGATACTGACCTGCCCCTCGTTGTAGATGGCGGACCCGCCCGAGTTGTTGGCCTCGTATCCCTGCATGTTGGACTGGGTGATTTCCGTCGTGCCCTCATTTTTGATGCCCAGGGAGAAGTCGTCGTTGAGGTCGGCGTCGTTTCCCGTCAGTTGGCAGCTGTGGATATTCAGCGAGCCTTCGTTGTCGATCGCTTCGGACTCCTGCTGGTTCGGATCGTTTTCCATCGCGCAGTTCTGCATCCCCAGCGTGCCATCGTTGACGATGCCCAGGTATTCGCTCTCTATGGTGAGTGTCGATATGCCGAGTAGGGCGTTCGGCTCGACGTCGAAAGCAGCTTCTCCTTGAGGGCCGATGATTGTCAGAGCGTCCGTCCCCGGACCCTGGATGCCGATCGAATACGCCACCTCGATGGTCGACGTGAGGGATATGGACGAGCACTTCGCCGAGAACGTCACTCCGGAGGGCCCGGTAGCACCGGCCACCACGGCGGCAAGTGAGCCCGGACCGCTGCTGTTGCAGTTCGTCACGGTCGGTGCCGCCGTCGCGCCGGCACTTTGGGCAGTGAACACCGTCCCCGAACCCAAGCACAAGCCCAAGCCCAAGCCGGCGATAAACGTGGCCAGCCCGACTCGGAATTGGGCGCTGAAACGCAGCCGACGGTGATGGGTCGAACTGGTGGCATGCATGGGTTACCCCTTTCCCGCCCGGGTTCCAATGACGCCGCCACCGAACCCGCAATCGCCGCGGTTGGAACTCGGTGATGCCTTCCAACCGAGACAAAAGGTAATACGGGTTGGAGAGTCTTGCCTAGGTTCGCTTGGGCCTTTTTTGCAAGCACCTCTCAGGGGTCAGCCCGAGGTCCTAGGTGTGGCAGAGCCGGCGGAACTGTTCGGATATGCCCCAAGGCAGGCCCGGCCTTCTCGCCGCGCTGTGGAGCGAAGCGGTGTCACTCGGTCTGCACCCAGGCGCAGGTGTCACCGCCGGACGCGCGATGCTCCACCCCATGGAGCGGCTCAGCGCCGGCGATCTCAGCACGATTCTCGAACTCGTCCAAGCGCTCGGGGACGCCGGCGACCCCGATGATTTCCTCGACGTCTCCCTGCAGGGGGTCATGGAACTCGTTCCTTGCACTGTCGCCACCATGAACGAGGTGGTGCCGTCCGCCCATCGGATGGTGGCCTGGACCCGGCCGGCGTCCTTTGTCATTCCGCCCGATGCGCTGGACAACCTGGCCCTGCTGGCCGGTGAACACCCGCTGATCACGCACATGGCAACCACCGGAGACGGATCGGCCCACCGCATCACGGACTTCTGGACTCAGGAGCAGTTCCACCGTTCCGAGCTCTACGAACAGGTCTACCGGGGCATGGGCATCGAGTACCAGATGGCGCTGGGTTTTCCGGTGCCACGTCCGACGGTCGTGGGTTTGGCCATGAACCGCGAGGATCGCGACTTTTCCGACCGAGACGTCCTGGCCATGAACACCGTCCGACCGCATCTGGTGCAGGGGTGGCGCACTGTGCGGGACCGGCTGCGCCTCCAGTCGATGGTCGACGCGGCAGACGATGGATTCAGCGGCACCGACGCCGGAGTCCTGGTGCTCTGGGACCCGCCCGAGGAGCTTACGCGCGGTGTGCTGGACACCATCCGCAGATACTTCGGCCAACCCTCTTCGACCTCGGCACTCCCGCTCAAGGTGGGTCGATGGCTCGAAGAGGAGCAGGCCCGGTACCGCCAAGACCCATTGGCCTTGCCCCTACCCTTGAGCTCCCAGCTCCAGGGTCGCCGGGCCGTGCTCCGGTACCTCCCGCCGCGCGGCCGTCACCCCGGGGCCGTCCTGGTGTCGGAGCCCGCAGTGGACGCCGACGGCATCAGCCTGGCCATGCTGGGGCTTACGCCGAGGGAGGTCGAGATCGTGGTCGAGGTCACCACGGGCGCGAGCAATGCCGAAGTGGCGCGCCGCCTTCAGGTCGCTCCGGGGACCGTGAAGCAGCACCTCGAGAACGTATACCGCAAGCTCGGTGTGCACGGGCGCGGGCGGCTGACGGCCTTCGTCATCGAGACGCTCGGTACCGCCCCGACAGGTGGCAGCCGAGCGACGCCCTGACGGGCTGACGGGCTGACGGGCTGACGGGATCGTCGCCTCATCCCCACATTCCGCGCCGACCCGTCGCTTGAGATCGCAGGCACGCGAGTCCGTCGAAATTGGTGATGCATTGCGCAGCACCTCCCGAGAACGTCCCTCGCCCAGGATTCAGCGCCTCATCCTGCCCGACCTGCCCGTCAGGCGCGAGCGCAGACCTGCCGAGAGAACGATGTGGGAGATGGTGCGTCATGCCCGAAGGGGCATGGGCCGGGGTCGATCGGCCGATCCACCCGGCCAGTCCGGGCATGGTGACCCTCGGTCCCGACGCGGTCGTGCTCGACCCGCCGCTCGCGACCGCCCGGCACGGTTCTCACGAGGAGAACCCCCCGCCTCAGCGGGACCGTCCACACACTCGATCGGAGCCCGCCGAGCGACGGAAGCGTTGGATCACCCTCGCCGCGTTGGCGGCCGTCACCGCGTTCGGCGCCTGGCTGCGGACCTACGGCCTGAGCGGCCTCGGGCTGTGGCGCGACGACGCCTGGGTGGCGCTGTCGGCCCACGTCGGGATCGGGGAGGCCTGGCGCATGTGGGTCACCGCCCCCGGCGCCTACTTCATCGACCGCACGGTGCTTGTGCTCAGCCCCGGGACCACGACCTGGGCCCAGCTGCCCGCGCTCGTGGCGGGCGTGGCCGCCATCCCGGCGGTCTATGCGCTGATCCGCTACTTCCGGTTCAGCCGGCTCGCCGCGCTGCTCGGTGCAAGCGCGATCGCCCTGGCGCCTCTGTGCGTCGTGTACTCGACCCGGGTGAAGGAGTACGAGCTCGATCTCCTGCTGACGTGCGCGGTGTTGGCCGCGGGGGAGTTGGCCCGGCGCACGCCAGGGCGCCGCCAGCTCGCCGTCCTGGTGGTCGTCTCGGTGCTCGCGTTCCTGTGCTCGGCCTCCCTCGCCGCGGTGATCGTCGGGGTGTGGGTCGCCCTCGCCGTCCACACCTGGCGTGGACTCCCGCAGTCCTGGCCTCGGCGCGTCGTCCTGGCCGTCGTGGCCGTCGCCGCCGGGTGCGGCGCGGTCGGGCTCGTCTTCTACCGGGCGATCTCCCTGGCGACGCACCGCCTCTGGACGGGCGCGTTCATCTCCCATCAGAGTGTCGGCGCCTTCATCTCCTCGCTCGGTTCAGTCGTCCGCCAGCTTCTGGCCAACGCCGTGGACCCGGGCGCGCTGTCCGCGCCGACCCGCGTCGTGCTCGTGGTTCTCTGGCTGGTCATCGCCGTCATCGGCCTGGCTTCGCACCGCTCGATGCTGGCGCCTGCCCTGGCCGTGGTCTGCGCGGTCGTGGCCAGCGCGGCCCAGGTCGAGCCGCTCGGGACTGGGCGCACGGACCAGTACCTCTACCCGGCGCTGCTCTTGCTCACCGTGGCCGGCGCCACCCGGGTCTGCGGCGCCGTCGTTCGAAAGGTCAGGCGCCGGCCCCGGCGCCAGGTCGTCGCCCTCGCGCTGGCCGGTCTGGTGGTCGGCGTGTTGGCCCTCGGGTACGGCGCGGCCCACGCCTGGTCCGAACGCACCGTCTATCCCGGCGTCGACGCCCGAGCGCTCGCCGCGCAGATCCATCGCCACGAGCAGCCGGGCGATCACGTCTTCGTGAGCGAGCTCATGCGCTTTCCGTGGGCCTTGGCCGAGGAACCCCGACCCGACCTGCGCTTCGGTTCGGGCTGGGCCACCGGCTTCACCGTCCTCAGCACCGATCCGCGCGTGTTCATCGTGCCCTCGGAGTACTACGAAGCCGATGCGCACCCCAGGGCGTGGGCGAACGCGATGAGCGGCTACCACCGGCTCTGGTACGTGTGGTCACCTCCGCTCGCCGTGGACCCGAGCTACCGCGCTCTGCGTGCCGACGGCTGGCAGCCGCGGACCGTGCTCAGGGCTCCCGGTGCAATGGCCACGCTGCTGGTGCGTCCCTGAGGACCTGCTCAGGCCCGCTCCACCGCCAGCACCTGCCACTCCTCGGGCACGCCCTTGAGGGTGTGCCGCCCCCGGTCGCCGAAGACCATGCCCGAGCCCACCACCAGGTCGCGCACGGTGCCGGTCACCAGGACCTCACCGGCCTCGGCCATCGCGCTCACCCGGGCCGCGATGTGGACGGCCAGGCCGCCGATGTCGTCGCCGCGCACCTCGACCTCACCGGCGTGCAGACCGGCCCGCAGATCGAGGCCGGCGGTCCGGGCCGCCTCGACCATGGCGGCGGCGCAACGCACCCCCTGGGTCGGGGCGGCGAACCGGGCCAGCACGCCGTCCCCTGTCGTCTTGACCAGGGTGCCCTCGTGGCGCTCGAGCAGCCGGCGCACGTTCACCTCGAACTCGTCGATGATGCTGCGCCACGCGCTGTCACCGAGTGCGGCGGTCCGGGCCGTGGAGTCCACGATGTCGGTGAAGAGGATGGTGGCCAGCAGGCGTGTGGGCGCGGGCGCGCTCCGGGTGCCGGTGACGAACTCCTCCATCTCGTCGACCATGGCGTCGAACTCGCCCGCCCAGGGCAGCAGATCGGTCCCGGGCAGCGTCACCAGGCGTGCCCCGACGATCCGCTCGGCCAGGTAGCGGCCGTGCTCGGCCATGTTGGCGTAGCTGTCCGTCCGGACCAGGCTCAGGGTGGGGCAGGTCACCGAGGGCAGGCACCAGCGCACGTCGGCCGAGAAGGTGACGATGTTGAAGGCGAGCGCGGTGGCCGGGCTGGCCCCGCGCCGGGCCGCTCGTTCCCACCACTCCCGGAAGCCGACGCGGTGCGCCAGGCTGGGTGCGAAGGTGGCGATGTCGCGGGGCACGCCGTCGTCGAGGATCCGGATGTCGATGCTGCTCGCTTCCGCCGTGAGCGCCAGGGGGACCCCGAAGGTGTAGTCCTCGGCCCAGCCGACCCGCGCCGTCCCGTTGACCAACACCAGGGAGCGCACCCGCTCGGGATGGGTGGCCGCCAGCCACAGCGCCGGCATGGCGCCGCCGTTGGGCGCCAGCACGACCGCCGACTCGCACCCCGCCGCGTCCATGACGGCCAGCGCGTCGCGGCCCCAGCCCTCGATGGACGGATCGGTCCCGGCGGGCAGCGGGTCCGAGAGCCCCAGGCCGCCGGCGTCGAAGCGGATCAACCGGCTGAACGCCGCCACCCGTTGTGTGTAGCGGTGCCAGTTGGGCTCGTCCATCGTCTCGTCGATGGAGAGCATGAGCCCGTTGTTGAACTCGAGCACGTCGGTGACGTCGGGACCCGACGGCGCCCCCCACACCTGGTACCCGACGTGCAGGTCACCCCGCAACGCGTACTGGGTCTGCGGCGCGCTCATGACCAATGCAGTCTGCCCCGCCGCCACCCCGTCGGTCCCCACCGAGCCCTCCGTCGCCAGCCAGCGCCCCGCGGCAGCGCCCACCGGCCACGTCGGACCGGAAGGCGACTCCAAAGGTTCAGCGCGCCCCGCGCAGCAACCGGCCCGGGTGCTCCCCGGTCGGCTCGCCGTCCTCGAAGGTCACCGTCCCCTTCTTGATGGTGCACACGTACCCCTCGGCCTTCTGGAGCAGGCGGCGGCCCCCGGCCGGCAGGTCGTGGCGCACGAAGGGGGCGCCCAGGGTCAGGCCGTCGTAGTCGATGACGTTGAGGTCGCCCAGCGCGCCGACCTCGACCGTGCCGCGGTCCGACATCCCGTAGAGGCGGGCGGTGTCGTGCGTCTGCTTCTTCACCACGTACTCGAGGGGCAGGGTGGCCCCGCGCGACCGGTCGCGGGTCCAGTGCGTGAGCATGAACGTCGGCATCGAGCCGTCGCAGATCGTCCCGGTGTGGGCGCCCCCGTCGGAGAGCCCGAGCAGGCCGCGAGGGTGCAGGAGCATCTCGTGCACGTGGTCGAGGTCGCCGGTGGCGTAGTTGAGGATGGGGAGATAGAGCAGTCCCTGCCCGTTGTCCCGGGCCATCTCGTCGTAGGCGACTTCGAGCGGGGTGAGGCCTCGTGCCGCCGCCACGCCGGCCAGGGAGCGCTCCGGTCCCGGCTCGTAGTCGGGCGGGTCGCCGAGAATGAAGGTGCGCTCGTACGCCTTCTCCATGGCCGCGGCCTGGGCCGGTGACGACGGTGTCCACGAGGTGATGCGCCGGCGCAGCTCGGGGTCGGCCAGGGCCGCGCCGAGCTCGTCGACCGAGAGCCCGCGGGCCCGCAGCTCCTTGTACTCGGGGAAGTCGGAGAAGAGGCAGAGGGTGGCGTGGTGGCCGGTCAGCAGCCCGGTCGGGCGCCCGGCGATCTGCGGGTAGAGCATGGCTCCCTCGGCACAGGCCTCGAGCGAGGCCGCCAGCTGCTTGCGCCACAGGTCGGGGTCGTCGTCCACCTGGAGCAGGACGTAGGAGACCGGGCGCTCCATGGCGGCCGAGAGCCGGCGCATCCAGTCGATCTCCAGCCAGGCGTCGCCCAGCATCTCGCCGGCGGAGCCGATGGGGGCGAGCTCGAACACGCCTGCCTTGGCCTCGGCCAGGGCGGCCCCGATGCCGAACAGCTCGTCCTCCGCCGCGTACGTACCCGGCACGGGCTCGCCGTCGATGGCCCGGTGCCCGATGGTGCGCGAGGTGGAGAAGCCGAGCGCGCCGGCCCGCAAGGCCTCGAGCACGATGACCCGCATCGCCTCGATCTCCTCGGGCGAGGCCGGCTCGTTCTTGGCCCCGCGCTCGCCCATGACGTAGGCCCGCACGGCGCCGTGGGGCACCTGGGTCCCGATGTCGACCGTCCAGCTCCGGCGCTCCAGCGCGTCGAGGTACTCGGGGAAGGTCTCCCATTCCCATTGCATCCCCTCGGCCAGGGCCGTGCCGGGAATGTCCTCGACGCCCTCCATGAGGCCGATGAGCCAGTCGTGGCGATCGGGCCGGGCCGGCGCGAACCCGACGCCGCAGTTGCCCATGACGAGCGTCGTCACCCCGTGCCAGGACGAGGGGGCCAGCTCGGGATCCCACGTGGCCTGCCCGTCGTAGTGGGTGTGGACGTCGACCCAGCCCGGCGTGACCAGCAAGCCGTCTGCGTCGATGATGCGGGTGGCACCGCCCGGCACCTGCCCCACGTCGGTGATGCGGCCCCCGTCGACCGCGACATCCGCCTGTCTCGCCTCGGTGCCGGTCCCGTCGACCAGCGTCCCGCCCTTGATGATCAGGTCGTGCATACCCTGCATCGTCTCACGCCGGCCGGCCGGTCGCCCGCCGGCCGACGCGAGACGTCAGGACTTCCGCCGTTGTCTAAACCTTGGCCTTGCCCAGGATGCGGTTCATCTTCGTCCCGCACTCGGGGCACATGCCCTGTGCGGCCCGCCTCCCGTTGGCCAGTTCGACCTCCTGCCCGTCGAACTCCCGCTTCTCGCGGCACTTCACGCAGTACCCCTCGTAGTTCGCCATGGATCTCTCCTCTGCTGATCGCCCCCTCGGACCCGGTCGAACGTAGCGGGAGGGGTGCGGGGAGAGGGGGATGGTCACCGAGCCCGGCGCCCCACTGAGGGCTACATTCGACCGGGTGACGATCAACGGTGCAGGTCAGGACAGTGGTTGGGCCGAGCGAGGACGGGCCGCCACCCTGGCCCTGAGAGAAACCTGGGAGGGCCTGGCCGAGGTCTGCGACGAGCTCACCGACACCGAGTGGGCCCTGCCCACCGCATGCCCCGGCTGGGACGTCAAGGACCAGCTGTCGCATCTCATCGGGATCGAGCGCGCCATCATGGGCGAGCCCGCGCCGGCCTGGGACGGCCCGTTCGGCGACCACGTCCAGAACGACTTCGCCCGGACGAACGAGCCGTGGGTCGCGGTGCGCCGACCCTGGCCGGGGGCCACCGTGTTGGCCGAGTTCGTGGAGGTGACCCAGACCCGGCTGGCCCAACTCGACGGGCTGACCGACGACGAGTGGGCCGCGGTCGGCTGGAGCCCGCTCGGGGAGCGCCCCCGGGCCGAGTTCATGGAGGTTCGGGTCTACGACAGCTGGGTGCACGAGCAGGACGTGCGCCGCGCCCTGGACCGCCCGGGAGGGAGTGGCAACCAGGCCTCGGCCCTCTCGATCGACCGCGTGCAAGGGGCCATGGGTTTCGTCGTCGGGAAGAAGGCGGGCTGTCCCGAGGGGACCGCGGTGCGCTTCGACGTGGCGGGGCCAAACCGCGATGCCCGTGCCTTCACGGTGGCCGTGCAGGACGGGCGGGCCAGAGAGATCGACGCCGACGTGGCGCCGACGGTCACCCTTTCGATGTCGAGCCTCGACTTCGTGCGGCTGGGCTGTGGCCGGGTCGGCGCGGCCGACCTGGAGGCCGCCCGGACGATCGGCGTCGAGGGCGACGCGGCGACCGGCCGGGCCGTGCTCGGCGCCATGAACTTCATGTTCTGAGCGAAATACCCCCGAATCGAGGGCCCGGCGCCGGGTTTCGTGCCTCGAACGCGGTCGTCGGGCGCCGAGTCCGGGCCCCGGGGGCGGCCGGTAGAGTGTTCCATTCCTATGCGAGCCACGACTGAGCCCATGGAGGGAAACCTCGTCCGTCTGAGCGTCGAGGTCGACGAGCCCGAGTTCGACAAGGCCTTGGCCGACGTCGTGCGCACGCTCTCGAACCAGGTGCGCGTGCCCGGGTTCCGACCCGGCAAGGTGCCGCGCAAGGTGCTCGAGGCGCGCATGGGCGGTGCCAACGCGCTGCGCGCCGAAGCGCTGCGCGAGGCGTTGCCCGACTTCTACGCACAGGCGGTGGTCGACACCGACCTCGACCCCATCGCGCAGCCCGAGATCGACATCACCTCGGGCGAGGACGGGGGCTCCGTCGCGTTCGACGCCGTCGTGCAGGTGCGCCCGATCGTCGGGATCCCCGGCTACGAAGGGCTGTCGGTGACCCTGCCGGGCCTGGCCGTGTCCGAAGAGGAGATGCAGCGCCAGATCGACCGCCTGCGCGAGAACGACGCCGAGCTCGAGACGGTCGACCGCCCCGCCATCGACGGCGACCTGGTCACCATCGACCTCCACGGCAACGACGCCGACGAGGCCGAGGTGGTGGGCGTCGACGACTATCTCTATGAGGTCGGGGCCGGCACCGTCGTCCCCGAGCTCGACAACGAGCTGCACGGTGCGAAGGCCGGCGCCATCCTGGCCTTCGTGGCGCCCAACCCCAACGACCCCGAACAGGAGGTGTCGTTCCGGGTTCTGGTCAAAGAGGTCAAGGTCAAGAAGCTGCCCGAGGTGACCGACGAGTGGGCGGCCGAGAGCTCCGAGTTCGAGACGGTGGCCGACCTCAAGGCCGACATCGAGGACCGGATGAGCCGGGTGAAGCTGATCCAGAGCCAGATGGCGCTGCGCCAGAAGTCGCTGGAGGCATTGTCCGGCCTGGTGGCCGAGGACGAGGTGCCCGAGGTCCTGGTCGACTCGGAGGTCAACGAGCGCCTGCACGACCTGCAGCACCGGCTCGAGGCCCAGAAGATGAGCCTGAACGAGTACTTCCAGGCCACGGGCTCGACCCCCGACGACCTCCTGGCTGCAGTCCGGGTGGACGCCGATGCCGCCGTGAAGGCCGATCTGGCCCTCCGTGCGTTGGGCGAGGCCGAGGAGCTGTCGCTCAGTGAAGAGGAGCTCGATGCCGAGGTAGCAACAATGGCCGAGCGCATGGGCACCACTGCGGTCGACCTGCGCCGCCAGCTCGACACGGCCGGCCGGACCGGCGCGGTACGCTCGGAGCTGCGCAAAAGCAAAGCGCTGGAGTGGTTGCTGGACCACGTTGTGCTCTTCGACGAGGAGGGCAACCCGATGTCGAGGGACGATCTCAAGGCCGACGCCTCCGAGGACGGAACATCGGTGGAGGGATCAGAAGGCGACGTGGGCCAGGACGGCGAGGAGAACGAGTGAGCATGCAGAGTCCGGGGGATCGCTTGAAGACGTACAACTATCTGGTTCCGACCGTGATCGAGTCGTCGAACCGGGGCGAGCGCGCCTACGACCTCTACTCGCGCTTGCTGCGTGAGCGCATCATCTTCTTGGGCACTCCCGTCGACGACGCCGTCGCCAACCTGATCTGCGCCCAGATGCTCTTTCTCGAGTCCGAGGAGCCGGACAAGGACATCCACCTCTACATCAACTCGCCCGGTGGGGAGATCACGGCGCTCTTCGCCATCTACGACACGCTGAAGTTCATCAAGGCGGACGTCTCGACCTTCTGCTTCGGCCAGGCCGCCTCGGCCGCCGCGGTGCTGCTGGCCGCCGGAGCCAAGGGCAAGCGCTTCGCCCTGCCCCACGCCCGCATCCTGTTGCACCAACCCTGGGGCGGCGTCGAGGGCCAGGCGAGCGACATCGAGCTCCAGGCCAGGGAGATCCTGCGCATGCGGGACCTCCTCTCGGGCATGTTGGCCGAGGACACCGGCCAGACCCAGGAGAAGGTGGCGCAGGACACCGATCGCGACTTCATCATGACGGCCGAAGAGGCAGTGACCTACGGCGTGATCGACGAGGTCATCACAGCCCGTAACGTGGCCCCGCTCGAAGCCATCGGCGCAGCGTAGGCTCGAGACGGAACGGACGGGAGAGTCGATCGGTGGCCAAGTTCGGAGAGGGCGGGGACCTCGTCAAGTGCAGCTTCTGTGGCAAGACGCAGAAGCAGGTCAAGAAGCTGATCGCCGGGCCCGGCGTCTACATCTGTGACGAGTGCATCGACCTGTGCAACGACATCATCGCGGAAGAGCGTGACGAATCCGCCGAGCTGAGCTTCGAGGACCTCCCGAAGCCGCGGGAGATCTTCGACTTCCTCAACGACTACGTCGTGGGGCAGGAGTACGCCAAGAAGATCCTCTCGGTTGCCGTCTACAACCACTACAAGCGGGTCCAGGCCGGGCCGCCGAGCGCCGAGGACGGGGTCGAGCTCTCCAAGTCGAACATCCTGCTGCTCGGGCCGACCGGTTGCGGCAAGACGCTGCTGGCCCAGACGCTGGCCCGCATGCTCAACGTGCCCTTCGCCATCGCCGATGCCACCGCCCTCACCGAGGCCGGCTATGTGGGCGAGGACGTCGAGAACATCTTGCTGAAGCTGATCCAGGCGGCCGACTACGACGTCAAGCGGGCCGAGACCGGGATCATCTACATCGACGAGATCGACAAGATCGCCCGCAAGAGCGAGAACCCCTCCATCACCCGCGACGTATCGGGCGAAGGGGTGCAGCAGGCGCTGCTCAAAATCCTGGAGGGCACGACGGCGTCGGTGCCGCCCCAGGGCGGGCGCAAGCACCCGCACCAGGAGTTCATCCAGATCGACACGACGAACATCCTCTTCATCTGTGGTGGTGCCTTCGCCGGCCTCGACCGGCTGATCGAGGGCCGCATCGGCAAGCGGGGGATCGGCTTCCGGGCCGAGGTGCACCGCAAGGACCGCGACGACGGCGAGATCCTGCGCCACGTGCTGCCCGAGGACCTCATCAAGTTCGGGCTCATCCCCGAGTTCATCGGCCGCCTGCCGGTCGTGAGCGCGGTGTCCCCGCTCTTCAAGGACGCGCTGGTGCAGATTTTGGTCGAGCCCAAGAACGCGCTCACCCGCCAGTACGAGCGCACCTTCGCGCTCGACAACGTCGAACTCGAGTTCACGCCCGACGCGCTCGAGGCCGTGGCCGAGCAGGCGTTGCTCCGGGGGACCGGGGCGCGTGGCCTGCGCGCCATCCTCGAAGAGGTGTTGCTCGACGTCATGTACGACCTGCCGAGCCGTACCGACGTGGGCCGGTGCGTGGTCGACCGCTCCGTGGTCCTGGACCGGGTCGCGCCGACGCTGGTGCCACTCGGCGGCGCGCCGGTCAAGGCGACGCGTTCGCGGCGCGCCGCTTCCTGATCCGGCCGGAACCGGAGCCGCTGCGGTGGCCGAACCCGCGGCACCGCCGTTCGAGAACCTGGCCGATGCCCTGGTCTGGCTCGACGCCCACATCGACTTCGAACAGAACATGCCGCGCCGGCGGGCCTGGCCGACGCTCGATCGCATCCACGCGCTGACCGCGCTCCTGGGCGAGCCCCAGGACTCCATCCCTTCCATTCACGTCACCGGGACCAACGGGAAGGGTTCCACCTCGGCCATGGCCACCGCGCTGCTGCTGTCGAAGGGCCTGAGCGTCGGCACCTACACCAGCCCGAACCTGCACACCGTCTCGGAGCGCATCGCCCGCAACACCGAACCCATCGACGACGACGCGTTCACGACGGTCCTGACCGAGTTGGCCCTACTCGAACCCCTCTTGCCCGAGCGCCCGAACCGTTTCGACCTGCTCACCGCGGCGGCCTTCTCGTGGTTTGCCTCCGAGGCGGTCGACACCATGGTGGTCGAGGTCGGGCTCGGCGGGACCTGGGACACCACCAACGTGATCCACGGTGACGTGGCCGTGGTCACCAACGTCAGCTTCGACCACACCGACGTCCTCGGGCCCACGCTCGAGGGGATCGCGACGGACAAGGCGGGGATCATCGAGCCCGAGAGCGCGGTGGTGCTGGGGGACCTGCGCGAGGACCTCCTGGCCCTCGTCGAGGCGCGGGCGGCCGAGGTCGGAGCGGCCTCGGTCTGGGTCTACGGGCAGGACTTCGGCGTCGAATCCAACCGGGTCGCGGTGGGTGGACGGCTGGTCACGCTGTGGACGCCGGGCGGACGCTACGAGGACGTCCTGGTCCCACTGCACGGGGCACACCAGGGCGTCAACGCGGCGGTCGCGCTGGCCGCGGTGGAGGCCTTCTTCGGTGAGCCCTTGACGCTCGAGGTGGTGGAGGAAGGCTTCGCCGCCGTGCGCGTCCCGGGCCGGCTCGAGGTGCTCGGGCGGCGACCGCTGCTACTCGTCGACGGCGCGCACAACGCGGCGGGTATGTCGACGCTGGGCGACGCGCTCAGCGAGGAGTTCGCGGTGGACGGCACCAAGGTGGCGGTCATCGGCATGCTCTCGGGGCGCGACCCTTCCGCGATGATGGCGCCCTTGGCCTCGGCCGGAGTGGCGGCCGTCGTCCTCTGTCAGCCCGACACGCCGCGCGCCATGCCGCTGGCCGCGATGGCGGAGGCGGCGCGCGCCCTCGGGCTGGCGGTGCACGAGGAACCCGACGTGCGCGACGCGTTGCGCCTCGCCCGCGCCATGGTCGACGCCGACGGGCTCGTCGTGGTCTGCGGCTCGCTCTACGTCGTGGGCGCGGCACGAGCGGACGCGCTGTCGTCCGCCGTGCCCTGGGAGGAAGCCGGCCGCTGACCGGGCCGTCGCCGGTTTGTGTAACCTCGACTCCTCGTGGACCGCACCCTTGTCATTGTGAAGCCCGACGGCGTCGAGCGCGGCTTGGCCGGCGAGATCGTGTCGCGACTGGAGCGCAAGAACCTGCGCCTGGTCGCCGCCGAGCTCCGGACCATCACCAAGGAGGTGGCCGAGACGCACTACGCCGAGCACAGCGAGCGCCCCTTCTTCAGCGACCTGGTGATCTTCATCACCCGCTCACCCGCGCTCGTCATGGTGGTCGAAGGACCGAAGGACACCTACGCCGTGGTGCGCCTCATGATGGGCACGACCAACCCGGCCGAAGCCGCACCCGGCACCATCCGGGGCGACCTCGGGATCGAGACCACCGAGAACCTCGTGCACGGTTCGGACTCGCACGAGTCGGCGGCCCGGGAGATCGCGCTCTTCTTCCCGAACTTGGCCGCCTCGTAGGGGCCCGTCCGGCCGTTGCCCGCTCGGGCCGTGACCCGAGCGGCCTACGCTGGCTCCAACGGAAATTGCAGGTAACACGGGCGCGGCGCCTGGTCCGCCTTGTGGGGCCTCTCGCGTTCCCGTAGCCTGTTGTCCTTTCACCACGAGGGACCGGTCCTGCCGGGCCCCACCCCGTATCCCGTCGGGAGAGATCTAGCTATGGCCGAAAATCGACTTTCCCTGCTCGGCCGAGACATGGCCGTCGACCTGGGAACCGCCAACACGTTGGTCTACGTGCGCGGCCGCGGCATCGTGCTGAACGAGCCCTCCGTGGTCGCCGTCGACATCAAGGACGGGCGACCGCTGGCCGTGGGAGCCGAGGCCAAGCGGATGATCGGCCGTACGCCGTCGAACATCCAGGCCATCCGGCCCCTCAAGGACGGCGTCATCGCCGACTTCGAAATCTGCGAGAAGATGCTGCGCTACTTCATCCACCGGGTGCACCAGCGCCGCTTCGCCAAGCCGCGGATGGTCATCTGCGTGCCCTCGGGCATCACCGGGGTGGAGCGGCGAGCAGTGATGGAGGCAGCGGAGTACGCCGGAGCGCGGCGCGCCTACATCATCGAGGAGCCCATGGCCGCGGCGATCGGAGCCGGGCTCCCGGTGCACGAACCCACCGGCAACATGGTGGTGGACATCGGTGGCGGCACGACCGAGGTGGCCGTGATCTCGCTCGGCGGCATCGTCACGAGCCAGTCGGTGCGCATCGGCGGCGACGAACTCGACGACGCCATCGTCTCGTTCGTGAAGAAGGAGTTCAGCCTCGCCCTCGGTGAGCGCACGGCGGAGGAGATCAAGATCACGCTCGGCTCGGCCTATCCGCTCGAGCAGGAGCTGCACGCCGAGATCCGCGGCCGCGACCTCGTGAGCGGCCTGCCCAAGACGATCGTGGTGTCGACCGAGGAGATCCGGCGCGCCATCGAGGAGCCGGTCTCCGCCATCATCGACGCGGTGAAGGTGACCCTGGACCGGACACCGCCCGAACTGGCGGCGGACATCATGGAACAGGGCATCGTGCTGACGGGCGGCGGTGCCCTGCTGCACGGGCTGGAGTTCCGCCTGCAGCACGAGACGGGGATGCCCATCGTGGTGGCACGTGACCCCCTGAACTGTGTCGCCATCGGAAGCGGTCAGTGCCTCGAGGAGTTCGAGGCACTGAAGCGGGTGCTGATCACCACCTCTACGCGCTGATCGATCGAGTTTCTCCTGGGTGGCCCGGTCACGGCGCTCGCGCCGCACGCTCACGGTCGTCGTCCTGGTCGTCCTCTCGCTCTCACTGATCTCGCTCGACCTCAACGGCCGGACGCACAGCGTCACGTCGGGCATCAAGTCGGTGGCCAACGACGTCTACGCCCCGTTGCGTCAGGGGGTGGTCGACGTGCTCAGCCCCATCGGCAGCTTCTTCGCCGGGGCCTTCGACTACCACTCGCTGCAGTCCCAGAACGAGCAGCTCCGACAGACCATCGGGCAGCTCCGCGCGGCCAAGGCCGAGCGGACATCCGAACAGGCGCAGTTGCGCCAACTCCTGGCCCTGCAGCACCTGCCCTTCCTGCCCACGCTGCCGACGGTGACCGCACAGACGATCGACGAGAACTCATCGAACTTCACCGCCACCATCACCCTCGACAAGGGCCGGGCGGACGGGGTGGACATCGGCTATCCGGTGGTGGGCAGCGGGGGATTGGTGGGTCAGGTCATCCAGTCCTTTCACCACACCTGCATCGTGCAGCTGATCACCGACGGCCAGTCGAAGGTCGGCGTGACCTTCGGTGCCCAGCTCACCGGCATTGTGGACGGGCAGGGTCCCGGCAACGACCTGACCCTGGACCTGGTGCCGCCCCACACCGCGCTGACCAAGGGCGAACCCCTCACCACCAGCGGCCTGCAGGCGGCGGAATTCCCGCCGGGTATCCCGGTCGGCACGGTCGAGTCGTTCCATACCGCGGCCGGGGCGAGCCAGGAGAGCGTCACGGTGGACGCGGCGGCCGACCTCAGCCAGCTGGCCTACGTCGACGTGGTGCAGTGGGAGCCGCCGACGTGAGCGGCCGGGCCATCCTCCGGGTCGCCTTCGTGATCTTCGTGGTCCTCATGGTCCAGCAGGTCCTGATGGTGCCGCTCCGCTTCGGGGGGGCCCATCCCGACCTCCTGTGGCTGCTGCCCATCACGGCGGCCCTGCTCGACGGGCCCGAGACCGGCGCAATTGTCGGCTTCTGGGCCGGGTTGGCCTTCGACCTGGTGCTGCCCACCCCGTTCGGGCTGTCCGCCCTGGTCGGGTGCCTGCTCGGCTTCGCCGTCGGGTCGCTGACGGCGGCGGTGGACCCCCGGGCGGCCTGGCTCAAGCCGGTGGCCGCGGTCGCGGGGAGCATCGCAGCGGACATGCTGTTCGCCGTGCTCGGCGCGATCATGGGACAACAGCAGATGGTGCAGATCGATTTCCTCTCCCTTGGGCTGGTGGTCGCGGTGTCGAGCCTGGTGTTGGTCCTCCCGGTCAACCGGCTCATGCGCTGGGCCCTGGCCGGAGAAACCAATCGGCGCTCGCTCGTCTCCGCGACCCAGGCCGACAGCAGGCTCTGGTGAAGCGCACGCTCCGACACCCGTTCCGGGGCGACCGGCTGCATCCCAAGCCGTCCTCGCGGACGGCACGGCGGTCCTCGTGGCGCAGCGACGCCCGCCAGCCGCGCATGCGGCCGCGCAAGGGCGTCAACGTCGCCTCCATCGTCGGCTCGCCCGAGGAGGAGGATTCACGCCCGAGCCTGCGCCTGCGCATCGTGGGCGTGACCGTGCTCGTGCTCTTCGGCCTCCTCGTCCTGCGCCTGTGGACGCTCCAGGTGGTCGACGGGAAGAGCTACGCCGCCGCCGTGACCCGCAACCAGGTGCGCGTGGTCAGCATCCCCGCACCGCGCGGAGAGATCGTGGACCGCAGCGGGACCGTGATGGTGTCGAACACCTCGCAGCAGGAGATTCTCCTGTCGCGGGCCGAGGCGCTCCAGAACCCGGCGATCGTGGGCATGGTGGCCGCGCTGGTCGGCCAGACGCCGAAGCAGGTGCAGGCGTCGATTAACAACGTGCAGTACAGCCCGTACGAGCCGGTGCCGGTGGCGGTCGGTGTCTCCGACGCCACCGTGCTGCACCTGCAGACGCACCAGTCGCAGTACCCGGGCGTCAGCGTCGAGACGGTGGCCCAACGCGACTACCCCCAGGGGGGGACGACGGGCACCCAGATACTGGGGTACACCGGGTCCATCACGGCGAGTTACCTGGCCGCTCACCCCAACGACGGCTACACCCAGGGGAGCGAGATCGGTGCGGCCGGGATCGAGGCACAGTACGAGCAGTACCTCAAGGGGGTCGACGGCCGCCAGGCCCTCTCGGTCGACGCCGGCGGCAGCGTGGTGGGGACCCTCAGCACCACTGCGCCAAAGATCGGCGACACCGTCGTGCTCAACATCAACGCCGGGCTGCAACAGGCAGCCCAGGCCTACTTGCAGCAGCAGATCCTGGCCGACCGCAATTCGACGGACCCGGTCGACCACCTCACCCCGAAGGCCGACAACGGCGCGGTGATCGTGATGAACCCCAACAATGGGCAGATCTATGCCCTGGCCTCGTACCCCTCCTACGACCTCAACCAGTGGGTCGGGGGCATCTCGACGGCCAACTTCGAGGCACTGAAGGCGACGGGGGCGGAGAACGACTACGCGATCCAGGGTCTCTACACGCCCGGATCGACCTTCAAGCTGGTGACGGCGACCGCCGCGCTCCAGGACGGCTTGATCAGCCCGACCACGCCCTACAACGACACCGGCAGCTACAAGATCACCGGCTGCCCGGCGCCCGGCGTGACCCAGAACACGGGCTGTGTCCTGAACGACGACCCCGGTGATCCGAAGGGCACCTACAACGTCACGGGCGCGTTGACCGTCTCGTCCGACGCGTTCTTCTATCACCTCGGTGACATGTTCTGGCAGGGCCGGGGCCAGTACGGCATCACGCCGATTCAGAACGAGGCCACGCAGTACGGCGAAGGCACGATCACCGGGATCGACCTCCCCGGCGAGAGCCAGGGCCGGATCGACAGCCAGCTGGTCCGCCTGAAGCTGCACTCGGAGGCACCCACCGCCTTCCCGACGACCACCTGGTACACGGGCGACAACGTCGAGATGGCCTTCGGCCAGGGCGCCACTGTGCTCACCCCGATCGAGCAGGCCGTCGCCTATTCGACCTTCGCCAACGGGGGCACCCGCTATGCGCCCCAGGTGGCCTCCGAAGTCGTCGACCCGATCACGGGCAAGGTGATCAAGCAGATCCAGCCTCAGGTGACGGGGCACGTGACCATTGCACCGGCCAACTACTCCGCCATCCTCCAGGGGCTCGAGGGCGTGATCTCGAGCAAGAACGGCACGGGGTACCAGGACTTCTTGGGCTTCCCGACCGCCTGGAACCTGGCCGGAAAGACTGGGACGGCGTCCAACGCCAAGGGCCTCGAGCCGAACTCGTGGTTCGTCGCCTTCGGCCCCAACCCCAATCCGCAGTACGTCGTGCTGGCGGTCATCGACCAGGGCGGCTACGGCGCCGACGCGGCCGCTCCGCTGGTCCGCAACATCTACAACTACCTGTTGACCAACCCCGTCGTCCCCACGGTCAAGACCCCGACCCTGTCCAACCCACCCAGCCTGACCGAGCCACCCAGCGCCCCGCCGGCCGGGACGCCGACCACGACCACTCCCACGACGGCCCCCGGGCAGAAGCCCTCGGCCACGACCACCACCTCGACCTCGACGCCGGGCGGCTGAGCCTCGCCAACGTCGTAACGTGGGCCCACGATGGAAACCATCTGGCCCCAACTGGAGCGGCTGCTGCCGCAGGTGACCAAGCCGGCGCGCTATATCGGTGGCGAGCAGGGTTCGATCTACCCCGAGCACGGGCCGGGGAAGGTGGCCTGGCTGCTGCTCTATCCCGACACCTACGAGATCGGACTGCCCAACCAGGGCCTCCAGATCCTCTACGAGATCCTCAACGAGCGACCCGACGCCGTGGCCGAGCGCTCCTACGCCCCCTGGGTCGACCTGGAGCAGGCCATGCGGGCGGCCGGGGTACCCCTCTTCAGCGTCGAGCAACATCTCCCGGCGTCCGCGTTCGACGTGCTCGCCTTCAACCTGTCGGCCGAGCTCGTGTACACCAACGTGGTCAACCTCATCGACCTGGCCGGTGTCCCGCTCCACGCGTCCGAGCGGGGCGCCACCGACGCGCTGGTGCTGGCCGGTGGGCACTGTGCCTTCAACCCCGAACCGCTGGCCGATTTCGTGGATGCCTTCGTGCTGGGCGACGGCGAGGAAGTGGTGAGCGAGATCAACGAGGTGGTGCGGGACTGGCTGGCCCTGCCGGAGGCCGAGCGCTCACGTGACGGGCTGCGCCGCGGGCTGGCCACCCTCGAGGGTGTCTATGTCCCGGCGCTCTACGAGCCGACGTACGCCGAAGGCCGGCTGACGGGCACCGTGCCGGTCGACCCCTCGGTGCCGGCCTCCGTGGCCAAGCGCACGGTGGCGGACCTGGCCGACTGGCCCTATCCGTCGCGGCCTCTGGTCCCGCTGACCGAGGTGGTGCACGACCGCCTCAACGTCGAGGTCTTCCGCGGCTGCACCCGCGGCTGCCGCTTCTGCCAGGCGGGCATGATCACCCGACCGGTGCGCGAGCGCCCCGCCACGCAGGTGCGTGACATGGTCCACAAAGGACTCGAGTGGACGGGGCACGACGAGGTCGCCCTCACGTCGCTCTCGACGGCCGACTTCTCCGGGATCGAGGACACGGTGCGCGACATCGTCGACGACCCCGACAACGGCGGGCGCGTCTCGGTCAGCCTGCCCTCGCTGCGGGTGGACGCCTTCACCGTCGGGACCGCCGCGCAGATCCAGAAGGTGAAGCGCACCGGCTTGACCTTCGCCCCCGAGGGTGGCACCTGGCGCATGCGCACGGTGATCAACAAGCTCATCACCGAAGAGGACCTCTACGGGGCGGTCGACGCCGCCTTCAGCCAGGGCTGGCGGCGCGTGAAGCTCTACTTCCTCATCGGCCTCCCCACCGAGCAGGACGAGGACGTCCTCGGGATCGCCGAGCTGGGGTCGCGCTGCGTCGAGATCGGCCGGCGCTACAACAAGTCGATCACCGTCGTGGCCTCGGTCGGGGGCTTCGTGCCCAAGGCCCACACGCCGTTCCAGTGGTACGGCCAGGACACCGTGGCCGAGCTCGAACGCAAGGTGGCGTTGCTGCGGGCGCAGGCCAAGCGCACCCGGGGTCTGACCATCCGCTGGCACGAGCCGTCGGCGTCGGTGGCAGAGGGCCTGGCCAGCCGGGGCGACCGCCGGATGGGCGCGGTCATCGAACGGGTCTGGCGGGCCGGCGGCACCTTCCAGGAGTGGTCCGAGCGCTTCGACCTCGGCCTGTGGCAAGAGGCGCTGGCGGCTGAAGGCCTCAGCTTCGAGGAGGTCTGCCACCGCGACCGGGGCGGTGCGGAAGCCCTGCCCTGGGACCACATCTCGGCCGGATTGCACCGCGACTTCCTCTGGGGCGACTGGGAGGACGCCCTGGCCGAGGCGTCGGTGGAGGACTGCCGTTGGACCCCTTGCTACGACTGCGGCGCCTGCACCGAGGTCGGTCTCGAGCACGTCGTGGCCTCCACGGTCCCACCGGCAGGAGGGAGCCAGGGCACCGGCCAGGACCTGCGCCAGGGCGACCGGATCCCGGTACGCCTCGTCAGCCGTGCCTCCTGACCAGGAGCCCGCCTCGGGTCAGCGCCGCCTGCGTCTGCGCTTCGCCAAAGCGGGAAAGGTCCGTTTCACCAGCCATCGCGACGTGGCCCGGCTCTGGGAACGGGCCCTGCGCCGCAGCCGCCTGCCCCTGTCGTACTCCCAGGGCTTCGTGCCCCACCCCCTGGTCAGCTTCGGGCTGGCCTTGCCCACCGGTTGCGAGTCGAGGGGCGAGTACCTCGACCTACGCCTGGAGGCGGCCCTCCCGGGGGAGACGCCGGTCGAGGGCCTGCCCGAGGCGCTGAGCGCCCTCATGCCGGCAGGGATCGAGGTCCAGGCGGCCGCCCTGATCGAGGATACGGAGGGCTCGCTCCAGCAGGAGGTAGCATCGTGCGATTGGGAGTTGGAGGTGTCCGGGGTGAGCAGTGAGGAATTGGGGCAGCGAGCCGAGATGGTGCTCGCCGCCACGGTCCTCACCATCAGCCGGGAACGGAAGGGTCGTCCGGTGGACGACGATGTCCGGCCGGCGATCCGGACGCTCTCCATCAACGACTCCGATGGTCTTCTCCGGGCAGAACTGGCCACGCATCCGCGTGGCATCCGCCCGAACGACCTCTTGGCCGCCCTGGGTGCCGATCTGGTGCTCGAGCGTGCCTGCAGAACGCATCAATGGATCGAGCGCGACGGTGCACGCTTCGAGCCCCTCCAAGTGAGCGGGCTCGCGAGCAGCATCGCGGCCGCACAGAACGCAAGGAGGGCTCTCCCTCATGTCCGAGCCGGAAGCCAGACAGACCCCACCGGGTCCAGCCCCGGAGGAGGGCACAAGCCCTAGCCCGCCGGCCGCGCCCCGCCAGGCGTCCCGCCCAAAGCCCAAGATCGGCGACACGCGGCCCGCACCAGCGGTGCCGCCCCCCGGTCCCGCGCCGCGCCAGGGCGCCCCGGACGCGCCGCCGGCTCCCGTCGTGGCCGCCATGGAGCGGTCGGGGGCCACCGCGACGAAGGAGCCCGTCGCCGAGGTGGCCGAGCCCGCAGGGCAGGACCGCGGCGAGGGCGGCGGCGGGGCCAAACGGTCGCGCAGTCGCCGCCGCTCGGGCACGCGGGAGCGCCGCACCAAGCAAGTCGGCCGCTACCTGGTCTGCGTGCACGTCCAGCCGCAGATGACCCAGATCGCCATGCTCGAGGGGCGCTCGCTGGTCGAGCACTACGTGTCGCGGGCGGCCGACGACACCACGCAGATCGACGGGAACGTCTACCGGGGCCGGGTGCAGAACGTGCTCCCGGGCATGGAGGCGGCGTTCGTCGACATCGGGATCCCGAAGAACGCCGTGCTGTACCGGGGCGACGTGCGCTACGACAAGGAGGATATTGAGGGCGGGGCGTCCTCCCAGCCCCGGATCGAGGACGTGCTCAAGGCGGGGCAGACCATTTTGTGCCAGGTGACCAAGAACCCGATCGGGGCCAAAGGCGCCCGCCTGACCCAAGAGGTCTCCCTGCCCGGGCGCTTCGCCGTGCTGGTGCCCAACTCGAGCGCCTTCGGGATCTCCAAGCGGCTCGGTGACACCGAGCGGCGCCGGCTGCGCCGGATCATCGACGAGGTGAAGCCGGCCGGCCACGGCATGATCGTGCGCACGGCGGCCGAGGGCGTCTCGGCCGACGAGCTCCAGCGCGACGTGACCTCGCTCCTCGAGCAGTGGAACATCATTGAGGCCGAGGCCAAGCGGTCGGACGCTCCGGGCCTGCTGTACCGGGAGCCCGAGCTGGCGGTACGCATCCTGCGCGAGGAGCTCAACGGCGAGTACCGGGGCGTCGTCATTGACGACCGGGCCCTCTTCGAGCAGGTGCGGAGCTACGTCCAGGCCGTGAGCCCCGAGTTGGCCGACCGGGTCGAGTACTACGACACCGAGGCCGAGGGCCTGCCCATCTTCGAGCGCTACCACGTGCACGAGCAGCTGCACAAGGCGCTCGACCGCAAGGTCTGGCTTCCCTCGGGGGGCTCGCTCATCATCGAGCGGACCGAGGCCCTCACGGTGATCGACGTCAACACCGGCAAGAACGTCGGCAAGACCAACCTGGAGGAGACGGTCTTCCGCAACAACCTGGAGGCCGCCGAGGAAGTGGCCCACCAGCTCCGGTTGCGGGACATCGGCGGGATCATCGTGATCGACTTCATCGACATGGAGGTGCGGGAGAACCGGGACCGGGTGGCGGGCGCCCTGCGCAACGCGCTGTCCCGGGACAAGACCCGCACCCAGGTCTTCGACATCTCCGAGCTGGGCCTGGTCGAGATGACCCGAAAGCGCATCTCAGAGGGGCTCCTCGAGACCCTCTCGACCGAGTGCACCGTCTGCGGGGGCCGGGGCGTGACCCTCGACGACTCCGTTCTGCGCTAGGATTTCGCCCTTATGTATGCCGTCATCAGGTCCGGAGGGAAGCAGGAGCGCGTGGCCGAAGGCCAGCGCGTCCGAGTGGAGTTGCTGGGCCAGCCGGTCGGTGCCGAGGTGGCGCTGGAGCCGGTCCTGGTGGTCGACGGCGAGCGCGTCCTGGCCACGCCCGAGCAGCTGGCGGGGGTGTCGGTGACGGGCAAGGTCGTGGGCGAGGAAAAGGGCCCGAAGATCAACGCCATGACCTACAAGTCCAAGTCGAACCAGAAGCGGCGCTGGGGCCACCGCCAGCACTACGCCACGCTGGAGATCACCGCCATCACGGCGGCCGGTTAAGTCGAGCCGAGTCCGAGGAGTCCGAAATGTCTAAGACCAAGGGTGGTGGTTCCACCCGCAACGGCCGCGACTCGAACGCGCAGCGCCTGGGCGTGAAGGAGTTCGCCGGAACCGAAGTCACCGCGGGCTCCATCCTGGTGCGCCAGCGGGGCACGAAGTTCTACCCCGGGGCCAACGTGGGCCGCGGCGGTGACGACACGCTCTTCGCCAAGGCGGACGGCGTGGTGAAGTTCGGCGAGCGGCGCGGCCGCAAGCACATCAGCATCGTCACCGATTAGCGCGCCGGGCCTGCCGCCCGGCCGTTCATGATGCGCCCCTCCTTCTGGCCCCTCCTTCTCGGCGCGCTCGTCTTGCTGGTGGGCGGCGTCCTCTTCGGCCGCTACGTCGTGCCGAGCTCGACGACCTCGTCGGGGTCCTCGCTCTCGTCGCTGCCCCGGGTGTACTCGTTCGGCTGCGCCGGTGAGGCCCCCCCGACGATCGACCCGGCGTCCATCCCGGTGGCCTGTGCCGACGGCAGCGCGGTGCTGACCCACCTGACGTGGAACTCGTGGACGGGCTCGCAGGCGTCGGCGCACGGCACCCTCGAGCTGAACAACTGCACGCCCAGCTGTGCCGACGGGACCTTTTCGCCCTACGCCGCCACCGTCACCCTCTCCGATCCCATGGCCTCACGGACCCAAGGTGAGGTCTTTGCCGCGATGGCGGTGAGTGCACCCGATGGGAAGGGTGGGGCGCTCAAGGTGACACGGGTGCCGGTGTACTCGCAGAGCTGCAACCTGACGGACTGCTGACGAACAAATTCGGGGCCTGTACGGCGTGACCGATCGGTGACTCCTCAAGGGCCACGCCTCGAGGACGAAGAATTTGGTAGTCGGTGCGCGTCGGGGAGGTTTCGGTGAGCCGCACTCCGAGAACAGGTCGGCCCCTGGCCGTCATGTTGTCGATCCTCACGCTGTCGTCGGGCTTGGCGCTCGCCGGATCACCGGCGGCCGGAGCCAGCGGATCGACCTGGTCCGTCATGCCCGGACCCACGCCGCCGGTCCCGGGTGACTCGCTGATCGCGCTGTCGTGCACCAGTGCCCACTTCTGTATGAGTGTCGGCCCGTACGACAGCGACGAGGGTCCGACCTCGTCGGCCAAATGGGACGGGTCCACCTGGTCAGCGGTCCCCGTGCCCGAGAACGAGGATCTCGGCGGCGTCTCGTGTCTCAGCCGGACCTTCTGCATGGCGGTCGGGGGGGACAAGGTGTCGGGGCTCCCCTTGGCCTACGCGTGGAACGGGTCGAACTGGTCTGGGCTCATCATGCCGGCCGCGGCCACCGGACAACTCGTCGGCGTCTCGTGCGTGAGCACGACCGACTGCGAGGCGGCCGGCATCTCGGGCAACGGGCAGAGCCTCACCGCGCGGTGGCACGGACAGAAGTGGTCGCTCCAGGCCAGCCCGAGCCCCGAGGCGATCAACTGGTTCTTCAGCGTGTCGTGTACGAGCACGACCTTCTGCATGGCAACAGGTCAGGGGGACACGGGAACACTGATCGAACAATGGAACGGATCGACCTGGACGGTGGTCCCCAGCCCGGACGCGACGGACGCGGGGTTCCTGCCCTCGGTGTCGTGCTCGGGCCCGTCGTTCTGCGCGGCCGTGGGCTTCTCAGGCGACCCCTCCGACTGGGTGCCGCTCGTGGAGACATGGAACGGCTCCACGTGGTCGACGGCCACCGTGCCGGCCGTGGCGTCACCTGCGCAACTGGTGGGCGTCGACTGCTACCGGCCCACGACGTGCCTCGCCACCGGGTCGACGGGGGCCGACAGCCTCGTGCTCAAACTGGGCTCGTCGGGCGCCTGGGCGGTGCAGGGTGCGCCGGCGTCGAGCCCGGGCAACTCGTCCGCCCTGGGCCCGGTCAGTTGTGTGACGGGCTGGGCCTGCGTGACGGCGGGCCTGCAGTACGTGAACGACCCGGGCACCACGTTCTTTGCCGAGACACCCCTGGGTCACGCTGCCTGACGCAGCGGTCAGACCCCCGCCGGTGGCACACCACCGCCCTGTCGATGGGAAGGGCGGGGCGGTCAAGGTGACGCGAATGTGCGTCTCGTCGCGGTCTGCAACCTGACTGACTGCTGAAGCCGAGCCGCCGCGCGAAGGGGGCGCCGGCACTAAGCGACGGTGCAGTCGAACCTTCCGCAGAATGCAGGCAGGCGGGGCGGGCGGCGAGGATCGAAGAGATAGGCGTAGCGACCCTTCTCTTCGATTCCCTCACAGAACCCGGCTGCGCAGGAAATCCCATTGAAGAAATCGCCGGCATCGAGCGAGCGGGCCCGGCTCCAGCGCTGTCCGCTCCAGACGGAGACGATGCCGGCGTCCGTGGCGACGCAGAAGGTGGAGGAGTCGCAGCTCACTTTTCCGCCGTCGCCAGGGAGACCGGGCGACGGACGGGCTCGCCAGGTGCGTCCGTTCCAAATCCTCACGGTTGAGTCGGTGGTCCCGAAAGCCATGCAGAAGCTCGCCGACGTGCAGGAGACTTCGAAGCCGTCGCCATTGTCGGGGAGGTTGAGCTGACGCGGGTAGGACCACCGGCTCCCGTTCCACTGCAAGACGGCCTGGTCGATTCCCGTTCCGACGCAGAAGCGGGGCCCGACACACGAGAGCGAGGCGATGACGCCGGCCCCGTGTCCGCTGCGCGGCGTGGCGATCTCCTTCACCGTGCTCCAGACGATGCCGTTCCAGGTGGCGTCGACCGGAGTTCGGACGCCTTGGCCGGCGTTCACGCTTCCGCCCGCCATGCAGTAGTCCGGTACGGGGCAGGAGATGGAACGCCAGTCGACGAGTCCATCAGCGGCGGTCCGGCCCAGAGCAATGGCGCGGCTGAGGGTGGGGAGGAATTCCAGAGCCGTTCCCTCTCCCACGGCCATGCAGAAGGCCGCGGACGCACACGACACCGCGTTGAGGCGGTACCCCGTCGACGCCATCTCCGCCGACTTGTTCCCGCTGAGCAGGTCGACGCGTCCGAAGTAGTCGACGGCCACGCAGATGCCTCGGTCGGTACAGGACACGCCCGTGGGGGAGGTGCCGGCGATGGCGAACGTATGCAGCGAAGACGAGAGTTCAAGGCCAGGAGGGTTGGCCGCGGCCTCCGTTGTTCCGACCGCGGTCACCACCAGAAGGAGTGCCATCAGGCCCGTGGAGGCCAGGAGACTGGCGCGTCGTGCCCTACCCGAGAGAGACGGACTCCGGTGACCCAGCATCGGTCTGCGTCGTCAGGGGACGATTTCGAGCGGGAGCAGTCGTACGGCGCTCTCGCCGTCGTAGGACAACACGAGGCGGACGGCCCAGGGCCCCGGAGGCACCGCCCAGCCCAGTTCGGGCTTGGTCGAGGCCGTCCCGATGAGGAGCGGGATGTCGCTCGTGCTGCCCGGAGGCACGTCGAAGCGCACGAACGGCATCAGCTGGCCCCCCTCGTAGCACCCGACCCGCTGGCCGGTGTCGGGGTGCGTCACGGTGGCGTTGATGTGACCGTTGGTGTTGGCGGCGACGTCGGCCGTGCTGTCGTTGCGGACCGACACCATGGTGCGGAGGTGGGCACCCGATCGGATGACCAAGGGCTGGCCGTGCTCGACCCGCACCGTCTCGGGGAGCGCGGCCAGCTGTTGGGGCGGCGGCTCGTCGAGCGCGGCCTCGGATTCGCGGTCGGGCCGGGCGAAACGGTCGGGGTAGGGGAACATGCCGATGGTCACGGCCACGGTGTCGCCGAAGCGCTGGCAGATCTCTTCGGCCCGGTCGGCCTGATCCGCCCAGAGCTGGACCCGCAGCACGCCGGCCCGGTGGCCCATGCTGGCGATGGCGTCGGCCGCACACTCATGGAGGGCCGCCCGGACGTTGTGCGGGTTGCTCTTGGACCATTGCGAGCGCCGGACCTCGAGGCGATCGGGATAGCTGACGGCCTGGCGCAGCTCCGACTCGTGCTCGGCGACGTCGTCTCCTGAGAGCAACGCCACGAGGCGGACGGTGGGCGTGTTCTCGAACCAGACAGTGACGAACGCGTCGGGATGGCGCTCGCCGAACTGGCGCACGACGTCGAGGTCGTCGAGCAGCTCGAACTGCGCCATGGAGACGTTCTCGTGGCCTGTCTGGGGCATCTCTGTTTCCTCTGCGTTCGGGTGGGTGCCGACCCGACTCGAGTCCGTGGCGGGCGGGCGGACCGAGGTCGAGTGGCTGCGGCTAGGGCCGCTGGTGCAGTTCGATCCCGTTCCCCCACGGGTCGCTGCAAAAGGCTTGCTTGCGTCCGGTCGTGCCGACGTCGACCGGATCGGTCACCTCGAGTCCCCGGGCGCGCAGCTCGGCGGTCGCGGCGTCGATGTCGTCGTAGACCAGCGCGAAGTGCTGGCCCACGTTTGGTGGTGGCGCGAGCTCGATGAGGTGCACCTGCTGCCCGTTCGCCGTGTCGAGCCAGGCCCCCGCGAATCCGAAGTCGGGCCGGGTGAAGTTCTGCACCAGGCCCATGGTCTCGGTGTAGAAGGTGATCGCTCCCGGTACGTCGGGGACGTTGATGGCGACGTGGTCGACGCCGGCAGGCGCAATCGGGCTGTTCACGGCAGGGATCCTACGACGTGGCGCACGATGTCTGCTACGGCCGCTGCGGCGGAGGCGCCCACGGTGTGGACCTCGGCGATGGCCGTCGGGGTGGCGGCCGTGGCGGCGGCGTTCGTGACCAGGGCCAGCCCGAGCACCTCGGCCCCGGCGTGGCGGGCCGCAATGGTCTCGAGTGCCATGGACATGCCGACCACGTCGGCTCCCAGGGTGCGCAGGGCGGAGATCTCGGCCGGCGTCTCGAACTGGGGCCCGGGCACGTGGGCGTAGACGCCGGCCTGGGCGGCCACGATCCCACCGGCCGGCGGTGGGGTGGCGAGGGCGAGGGCGCGCAGGTGGGGTGCGTAGGCGTCGACCATGTCGATGCAGGCCGGTCCCACCAGCGGGCTGCGGGCGGTCAGGTTGAGATGGTCCTCCACGACCATGACCGAGCCCGGGGTGAGATCGGCCCGGATGCCGCCCACGGCCGTCGTCAAGATCACGGTGCGCGCCCCGGAGGCCAGGCCCGTCCGGACGGGGTGGACCACCTCGACCGCGTCGAGCCCCTCGTAGAGGTGGCTGCGACCCCCGAGGACCAGCACCCGTCGGCCGCCGAGGGCAATCGACCAGGCCAGCGCCCTATGCCCGCTCGCCGTGGGGGCCGGCCAGAAGGGCAGGGTCTCGAGGGGATGGGGCTTCTCGTCTTCGGCCAGGAGCTCGCCCGCGTGGGACAAGCCGCTCCCGAGCACCACCAGGACCTCGTGGTGGTCGACCCCCAGGCGCCGGCCCAGCTCAGCGGCGCTGCGGGCTGCCCGGTCGGCAGCATCGTCCATCTCTCGATGGTAGAGGGTGCCCCGGCGTCCGCCGCGTAACATCAACCGGGATGGCCGCCCCCACGTCTCCTCATCCCCTGTCCCCGCTGACTGCAGACGAGATCAGCGCCGCCCGCGAGCTGGTCTTGGCCCGTGCGACCAATCCCGACATCGTGCGCTTCGCCTACCTCGGTCTGTACGAACCCTCGAAAGAAGCGGTCCGGGCCGCCGACGCGGGCGAGCCCTTCACCGAGGACCGGCGCGTCCGGATGCACCTGATCGAGGGCCCCGAAGCCGACGTGACCGAGGCGGTGGCCTCGGTGACCCGGGGCGCCATCGACCAATGGGAGGTCGTTCGGGGCATGCGGCCGGCGCTGCAGATCGAAGAGTCGATCATGGTGCTCGCCGCGCTGCACGAGAGCGACGAATGGAATGCGGCCCTGGACCGTCGCGGCATCGTCGATCGTTCCATGGTGCAGATCGATCCCTGGCCCGCCGGCACGTTCGGCCTGGACCACGAGGAGAACCGTCGCATCTCGCGCTGCCTGGCCTACCTGCGCGAATCGAAGGAGGACAACGGGTACGCCCGGCCCCTCGAGGGCCTCATGGCCTACGTCGACATGGGGCGAGGCGAGGTGCTCGAGGTGGTCGACCTCGGCGTCGTGCCCTTCCCGCCCAAGTCGGGCAGCTACTACCCCGAAGACAACGGACCGCTGCGGACCGACCTCAAGCCTCTGGAGATCACCCAGCCGGAGGGTCCGAGCTTCGAGGTCGAGGGCAACCTGGTCCGTTGGCAGAGGTGGACGATGCGGGTCGGCATGGATCCGTTCGAAGGCCTGGTGCTCTGGCGCGTCGGCTACGAGGACGGCGGGCAGGTGCGCCCCGTGCTCTACCGGGCCTCGGTCAGCGAGATGGTCGTTCCCTACGGGCACCCGAGTCCCATGCACGCCTGGAAGAGCGCCTTCGACGCGGGGGAGTGGGGACTGGGCCGGATGGCCAACTCGCTCACCCTGGGCTGTGACTGCCTGGGGGAGATCTACTACTTCGACGACGTGTGGGCCGACGAGCGTGGTCGCGTGCACACGCGCAAGAACGCCATCTGCATGCACGAAGAGGACTACGGGATTTTGTGGAAGCACGCCGACCTCGTGTCGGGACGCACGGAGGTGCGCCGGTCGCGTCGGCTGGTCGTCAGTTCCATTGCCACCGTCGGCAACTACGAGTACGGCTTCTACTGGTACTTCTACCTCGACGGGTCCATGCAGCTGGAGGTCAAGCTCAGCGGGATCATGTCGACCATGGCGGTGGCGAACGGGGACCCCGGTCCGCACGCCCGCATGATCGCCCCCGGTTTGGCCGCCCCGTACCACCAGCACCTGTTCAACGTCCGTCTCGACGTGGAGGTGGACGGTCCGGACAACGCGGTCTTCGAGGTGGACGCGGTGGGTGCCGGCGCACCCGGCACCGAGGCGAACCCCTGGGGCAACGTGTTCGGCACGACCACGACGCTGCTCGAGACCGAGCTGGCGGCCCAGCGCGATGTGGACCCGTCGCGCAGCCGGAGCTGGCGCATCGCCAACCGCTCGGCGCGCAACGGGCTCGGTGAGCCGACGGCCTACAAGCTGCTGCCCACCTCGACGCCGACGATCCTCGCCCACCCCGAGTCGAGCGTGAGCAAGCGAGCCACCTTCGCCACCCACAACCTGTGGGTGACGCCGTTCGAGCAGGACGAGCGGCGGGCGGCGGGGGACTATCCCAACCAGCACGCCGGCGGCGACGGCCTACCCGCCTGGACGGCACAAGACCGGAGCCTGGTCGACACGGACGTGGTGCTCTGGCACACCTTCGGCGTGACGCACGTGCCCCGACCCGAGGACTGGCCCGTCATGCCGGTCGAGTACACCGGCTTCACGTTGATCCCCTTCGGCTTCTTCGACCGCAACCCCGCGCTCGACGTGCCACCGAGCGCCGCGCACTGCCATGACTGAACCCCAGGAGTACCACCCTCCGGTCGAGGAATACCTCGAGACGATGCTGGGACTCGACGAGGAGGGTGTCCCGGTGATCCAGGCCCGCATCGCCGAGCGCCTGGGCCGCTCTGCCCCCTCGGTCTCCGAGATGCTCGACCGCCTCCGCGAGGAGGGCTACGTGAACCGCGAGGGGCGCCTGCTGTCCCTGACCCCGAGCGGACGGGCCTTGGCCGAGAAGGTGGTGCGCAAGCACCGGTTGGCCGAACGCCTGCTGGTGGACGTCATCGGCCTCGAGTGGCACAAGGTGCACCGGGAGGCCGGGCGCTGGGAGCACGTGATCTCCGACGACGTCGAAGCGCGCCTGGTCGAACTGCTCGGCGACCCCGCCACCTGTCCGCACGGCAACCCGATCCCGGGCTCCCACTCGCCGGCGCCCACGGCGGCCACCCGCGCCCTGGCCGAAGTGGACGAAGGCGAGGAGGTGCGCCTGCTCCGGATCAGCGAGGAGGTGGAGCTCAACCTGGGCTCGCTCACGCTCCTCGACGAGGGCGGCTTCATTCCGGGCGTGGTGGCCCGGGTCGGCGAGCGCGACGGCGACGGCAACGTCGAGGTGACGGCCGAGGGCGGCCGGCCCATCCACGTCTCCGCGGCGCTCTCCGACCGGTTGTTCGTCGGGGCGCCGTGACCCAGCGGCTGGTGGCCGACGCCGTCTTCGCCGTCGACGGCGAGAACCGCGTGTTGGCACCGGGCGCTCTCGAGGTGGAGCAGGGGCGCATCACCTGGGTGGGGGATCCATGGCAGGAGCCGCCCGAGCGGGGCACCGAGGTGCTCGACCTGGGGGGGATCCTGATGCCTGGCCTGGTGAACTGCCACGGCCACTCACCCATGACCCTGGTGCGCAGTGCCGGGGACGGGCTGCCGCTCGATCGTTGGCTCACCGAGTCGGTCTGGCCCCGGGAGGGCCGGATGGAGGACGAGGACGTCTACTGGGGCATGGTGCTGGGCGCGGCGGAACTGCTGGGCAACGGAGTCACCACGACCAGCGAGCAATACCGTCATCCCGACGCGGTGGCCCGGGGACTGCTCGACGCCGGCATCCGCGCCGTGTACACCCCGGCGATCTTCGACGTGCCGGGGACCGGTGACACCTGGGAAGTCCTGCTCGAGGGCGCGTGCCGGCTCTTCGACGAGATGGAGGGCAAGGAGGAGCGGCTGCACATCGGGTTCGGCCCGCATGCGGCGTACACCGTGCCGCCCGAGGCGCTGACGGCCGTCGCCGTCGAGGCCCGACGCCGCGACGCGCTCCTGCAGATCCACCTTTCCGAGACCAAGGCCGAGTGTGCCGTGGTGCGCGAGCGCTACGGCACCAGCGCCCCGCAGTTGCTGGCCCGCCAGGGCGTGCTCGAAGGGCGGGTCCTGGCCGCGCACGCCGTGTGGCTCGAGGACGGCGATCTGTCCGTGCTGGCCGAGCACGACGTCGCCGTGGCGCACTGCCCCGGCTCCAACGGCAAGCTCGGCTCGGGCGTGGCGCCGCTGACCCAGTACCTCGAGCGGGGGATGCGCGTCGGTCTGGGCACCGACGGCCCGGCTTCGAACGACGACCTTCACCTCTGGGACGAGATGCGCCTGTGCGCCCTCCTGGCCCGGGCCACCGCGGCCGACCCGAGCGTCGTGAGCACGCAGACCGCGTTGCGCTTGGCCACGCGCGGCGGTGCGGAGGCGCTGGGGCTTCCGGTTGGCTCCCTCGAGGTCGGTCGTCAGGCCGACGTCATCCGCCTGCGCACCGACGACCCGCGCTTCGTTCCGGCCACGAGCGACGACGAGCTGCTCGGCCACCTGGTGTGGGCGGGCGCCGGCTACCTGGTGACCGACGTGTGGGTCAGCGGCGAACGGGTGGTCGAGGACGGCCGGTGCACGCGCTTCGATGCGGCGCAGGCACGGGCCGAGGTGGCCCAGCGCGCCCGCCGACTTGTCGGCTCGTAGGCTCTCGCACTATGCCCGGCTTCGTCGATCAGGCCCAGCTGCACCGCGCGCGGGCGACGGGGGTGCCGGTGCGGTCTCGTGGCGCCGCGAGGCGCACGTCGACCGTGGTGGCCCCGACGGCGGCGACGGCGGCCACGGCGGCGACGTCTGGTTGGTGGCGTCGGTCAACGAGTCCTCGTTGTTGGGCTTCCGTGACCACCCGTTCCGCGCCGCCACCCACGGCGTCCACGGGTCCGGCGGGAAGCGCCACGGCGCCCGGGGCAAGGACCTCGTCGTGCCGGTGCCGGTGGGGACGGTCGTGCACCACCGGGACGGCAGCGTGCTGCTCGACCTGGCCACCGCCGGCTCGCGGGGCCTGGTGGCCGAGGGCGGCCAGGGTGGGCGGGGCAACGCGCGGTTCCTCTCCAACCGCCGCCGAGCCCCGGCCTTCGCCGAGCAGGGGGAGAAGGGCGAGGAGTTCTGGCTCGACATGGAGCTCAAGCTCATGGCCGACGTGGCCCTGGTGGGTTTCCCCAACGCGGGCAAGTCCACGCTGATCTCGACCGTGTCGGCCGCCAAGCCCAAGATCGCCGACTATCCGTTCACCACCTTGGAGCCGCATCTCGGCGTGGTCCGGGTCGGCGGCGCGCACGAGGGGACCGAGTTCGTGATGGCCGACATCCCCGGCCTGGTCGAGGGCGCCGCCGAGGGCAAGGGCCTGGGTCACCAGTTCCTGCGCCACATCGAGCGGGCCCGTGCGCTCGTCGTGCTCCTCGACCTCGGCGCGCCACTCCTCATGATGGAGCCGCCGGCACACCAGCTGCGCGTGCTGCTCTCCGAGCTGGGCTCGTACCAACCCGATCTGCTCGAGCGGCCCCGGCTGGTGGTGGGGAGCAAGGCCGACCTGGCCGGCGACGACGAGGGTCTCTGCGACCTCGTGCTCTCCGCGGCGACCGGCGACGGCGTCGCTGCGCTCACCGACCGGCTGGCCACGATGGTGCAGCAGGCACGCTCGCTTGCCGCGGCCGAGACCTCGAGCGAGATCGTCGTGCACCGGCCGGTGCCCGAAGGAGTGGACGTGCGGCGCACGCCCGAGGGCTGGTTGGTGCTCGGCCGGGCGGCCGAGCGGGCCGTGGCCCTGTCCGACCTGACCGACGAGGGAGCCCAGGCCGAGGCCATGCGCCGGCTGCGGCGCCTCGGGGTCGACCGCGCCCTGGTCCGTGCCGGTGTGCGCGAAGGCGACGACGTCACCGTGGGCACAATGACCTTCACATGGGAGGACGACGGCACGTGATCGCCGTGGTGAAGGTCGGCTCGAGCTCGGTCTCGGCAGAAACGGTGCAGCGGCTCGGCCGCGAGATCGCGTCGGCCCGAGACGAGGGGCACGTCGTCGTCGTGGTCACCTCGGGCGCCATCGCGGCCGGCTGGGACGCGCTGGGCCGCGGTGACCAGCGCCCGGCGGACCCGGCGGTGCTCCAGGCCGTCTCGGCCGTCGGCCAACACCGCCTGATGCGCCTGTGGCAGGAGGGCTTCGACGAGCACGGCATCCTCGCCGGCCAGGTGCTGCTGGCGCCGCTCGACTTCGGCCACCGCACGCAGTACCTGCATGCGCGGGGCACCTTGCACCACCTGATCGACCTGGGGGTGGTGCCGGTCGTGAACGAGAACGACGCGGTGGCCGACGAGGAGATCCGCTTCGGTGACAACGACCGCCTGGCCGCGCTGGTGGCGCACCTCGTCGGGGCGCAGCTGCTCGTGCTCCTGACCGACACGCCCGGTCTGCTCACGGCCGACCCGCGCCAGGACGCCGAAGCCTCGCTCATCGAGGAGGTGGTCGAGATCGACCACCAGCTGGAGCGGCTCGCCGGCGGCTCCGGCAGCGTCGTCGGCAGCGGGGGCATGGCCTCGAAGCTCGCCGCGGCGAAGATGGCGACGTGGTCCGGTGTCGAGACGGTGATCGCCGACGCGGGCCGCGCCGGCGTGTTGGCCGCCGCGCTCGCCGGCGAGGCCGGGGCCGGCACCGTGTTCCGGGCCCGCGAGCGGAGGCTCTCGGCCCGCAAGCTGTGGATCGCCTTCGCGCTGGGCTCGTCCGGCCACCTGGGCGTGGACGACGGTGCACGCGCCGCCTTGACCGAGCGCGGCCGGTCCCTGCTGGCCGCCGGCGTTGTCGGGGTCAAGGGTGACTTCCGGCCCGAGGACGCCGTCGAGATCGCCGGGCCCGACGGCCGCGTCTTCGCCAAGGGCCTGGTCCGAGTGCCGGCGGCGACGGCGGACGAATGGATGGGCCGCCGCAGCCAGGTCGTCGTCCATCGGGATGATCTTGTTTTAGTAGCCTAAACAAATGACCTCGCCGGATCTGGAGCAGCTCGCGGAGCGCGTCCGCGCGGCCTCCCGGGTGGTCGCCCGGTCGTCGAGCAGCGTGCGCGACGACGCCCTGCGCCTGGCCGCTGACTTCCTCGACGAGGAGTGGCCCGCCCTGGTCGAGGCGAACGCCCGTGACCTCGAGCGTGCAGAGGCCGCGGGCATGGCGGCGGCGGCGCAGGACCGCCTGCGCCTCGACGAAGCTCGGGTTCACAGCATGGCCGAGGGCTTGCGCAAGGTGGCCAGGCTGCCCGACCCGGTCGGCGAGATCACCGAGGGCTGGGTCCGCCCCAACGGGTTGCGCGTCACGCGGATGCGGGTGCCCCTCGGCGTGGTCGGCGTGATCTACGAGAACCGGCCGAACGTCACGAGTGATGCCGCCGGCCTCTGCCTGAAGGCGGGCAATGCCGCGTTCCTGCGCGGCTCATCGACCGCCCTCGAGTCGAACCGGGCCGTCGTCGGGCTGCTGCGCCGGGCCGCCGTGAAGGCCGGCCTGCCCGCGGACGCGGTGGCGCTGGTAGAGGACACCACGCACGCGACGGCGATCGCCTTCATGCAACTGCGTGGCCTGATCGACTGCCTCATCCCACGCGGGGGGCCGGCGCTCATCGCCTCCCTCGTCGAGCACGCCACCGTCCCCTACGTGCTCGACGGCGACGGGAACTGTCACATGTACATCGACCAGGCGGCCGATCTGTCCATGGCGCACGACTTGGCGGTCAACGCCAAGACCCATCGCTTCGGCGTCTGCAACGCGGTCGAGACGATCCTGGTGCACCAGCGGGTGGCCGGCGAGCTACTGCCGCGCCTGGGGGCTTCCTTGGGCGCAGCCGGGGTCGAGATCCGGGGCGACGAACGCGTGCAACAGCTGCTCCCGTCGTGCCGGGTGGCGGAGGAGGACGACTACGCCTCGGAATTCCTGGCCCCGGTGGTGGCGATGGCCGTCGTGGACGGCGTCGGGGAGGCCATTGAGCACATCACCCGCTACAGCTCGGGTCACTCCGAGGCGATCGTGACGGCCGACGTCGCCACGGCAGATCGGTTCGTGGCCGAGGTGGATGCGGCTGCGGTGGTGGTGAACGCGTCGACGAGATTCGTCGACGGCGACGAGCTCGGGCTCGGAGCGGAAGTGGGCATCTCGACCCAGAAATTGCATGCGAGGGGCCCGATGGGAGTGAAGGAGTTGACGACGTTGAAGTGGGTCGTACGGGGAGACGGGCAGGTCCGCCGGTGAGCATGAACAGTGCATTGGGGCTGCCGGAGAGCGGACCGCCCCGCTTCGCCTCACTCGACGAGGTCAGGGTCGGGCTCAAGGACGTCGGCTACCTGGCCGACGACTCGATCAGCGGCGTGGTCTACCTGGCCGATCGCCTGGCCAAGCCGGTGCTGGTCGAGGGGCCGGCCGGAACGGGCAAGACGCAGTTGGCCAAGTCGGTGGCCGAGCTCACCGGGGCGCGCCTGATCCGCCTGCAGTGCTACGAGGGGCTCGACGAGTCCAAGGCCCTCTACGAATGGAACTACCGCAAGCAGCTGCTGCGGATTCAGGCGGGGGAGCACGGTCAAGGCGAGGTCGACGGCCCGTCGTGGAAGGAACTGGAAGAGGACATCTTCTCGGAGGACTTCCTCCTGACCCGGCCCCTGCTCGAAGCCATCCGGGCCAGCGACCCCGTCGTGCTGCTGGTGGACGAGGTCGACCGGGTCGAGCTGGAAACCGAGGCGTTGCTCCTCGAGATCCTCTCGGAGTACCAGGTCTCGATTCCCGAGCTCGGCACCGTGCGGGCCACCCAGCTCCCGATGGTGTTCTTGACCTCCAACAACACCCGCGAGCTCTCCGAGGCCTTGAAGCGCCGCTGTCTCTACCTGCACATCGACTACCCCGACCTCGAGCGTGAGCGCGACATCGTGCGGGCCAGAGTGCCGGGGATCACCGAGGAGCTGGCCGATCAGGTGGCGCGGATCGTGCGCTCCCTGCGCACGCTCGAGCTGCGCAAGGCTCCGTCGGTCTCCGAGACGCTCGACTGGGCCCGCACCCTGGTCCTGCTCGGTGTGGAGACGATCGACGCCGCCGGAGCCAAGGACACGCTGCACATTCTCCTGAAGTACCAGGCGGACATCGACCGCGCCTCCAAGGAGCTCTTGTCCTCGGCGGCTGGCTGAGATGCTCGACCTTCTCTCGGGTTTCGTCACCGAGCTCCGCCGTGCCGGACTGCCGGTCTCGCTGACCGAGCACCTGGACGCGGCCGAAGCGGTCAAGTTCATCCCGCTCGAGGATCGCGAGGCCCTCAAGTACGCGCTGGCCGCCACGCTGGTGAAGTCCTCCTCGCACTGGCGAGCCTTCGAGACCGCGTTCGAGGTGTATTTCGCGGTGCGTACGGGCGGGGGTGCGCCCGGTGAGGACGGCGAGGAGATCGAAGGCGGCGAGGGCGAGGACGAACGCGGCGAGGAGGGCCAGGGGCGGGCCCCCGGTCAGGGCCGCTCCTGGACGGGCGGAGGCTCGGGGGAGGGCATGACGCCCGAGGAGCTGGCCGAACTCCTCTTCAAGTCCCTCATATCGGCCGACGCCGCCATGATGAACGTGGTTGCCCGCAACTCGGTCGACCGCTACGCCGGCATGGAGCCCGGGCGGCCCGTCGGCGGCACGTACTACCTCTACCGCACGCTGCGGAACCTGGACCTCGACGGCGTCCTGGAGCGGCTCATGGCCCAGGCCCAGGCGGGCGCGGCCGGTGGTGCGCTGACCGACCTCGAGGAACGCCTGGCTCAGGACGAGTACAAGGCGCGGATCGAGAAGTTCCGCCGGGCGGTGGAGACCGAGATCCGGCGCCGGCTGGTCGAGGACCGCGGCGCCGAAGCGCTGGCCCGCTCCGTCCGCAAGCCGCTGCCCGAGGACATCGACGTCATGCACGCCACGCGCGACGAGCTGGCAGTGCTGCACCGCGTCCTGCACCCCCTGTCGCGCAAGCTCGCCGTGCGTTTGGCCCGCAAGCGCCGCCACGGGCGCAAGGGACCGCTCGACTTCCGCGCCACCATGCGCCGCTCGCTCTCCACCGGAGGTGTCCCGATTGAGCCGCGCTACCGGCACCCGCGCCCGGCCAAGCCCGAGATCTTCGTGATCGCCGACATCTCCGGTTCGGTGGCCAGCTTCGCCCGCTTCACCTTGCACCTCGTGTACGCGATTTCGTCGCAGTTCTCGAAGGTGCGCAGCTTCGTCTTCGTCGATGGCATCGACGAGGTGACACGGTTCTTCGAGGGCGTGGTGGACCCGGCCGAGGCGGTGGCCCGCATCAACACCGAGGCCGACGTGATCTGGGTCGACGGCCATTCCGACTACGGCCACGCACTGAGCGAGTTCCACCGCCGCTGGGGCGACCAGGTGACCTCGCGCTCGAGCATCATGGTGCTGGGCGACGCCCGCAACAACTACCACGCCTCCCAGAGCTGGGTGCTCGAGGACCTCCAGGCGCGGGCCCGCCGGGTCTACTGGCTCAATCCCGAGCCCCGCGACTACTGGGGTTCGGGCGACTCCATTGTGGGCGAGTACGCCGCGCACTGCGACGAGGTGGTGGAGTGCCGCACGCTGCGCCAGCTCGAGCACTTCGTCGGCAACCTGGCGTGAGCGAGGAGCGTTCCCACGAGGGGGTCCTCCGCATCTTCGCTCCGACCGAAGGGGCGTCACGGATCGTGTTGATCCGCCACGGCGAGGCGGAGTGCAACCTCAATCGGATCGTGGGCGGCGAGAAGGGGTGCTCGGGGTTGACCGACCTCGGCCGACGTCAGGTGGCGGCGCTGGCCGACCGCTTGTACGAGTCAGGGGAGCTGCGCGACGCCACCACGCTGTACGCGTCGGTGCTGCCTCGTGCGGTGGAGACGGCAGAGCGGCTCCGGCCCGTGGTCGGTCCCGGTCCGACGACGCTCGGGCCAGTGCGCCAACGGTGCGACCTGTGCGAACTGCATCCCGGCGAGGCCGACGGCATGGAATGGGACGACGTGGTCGCCACCTTCGGCCTGCCCGACTGGGACCGCGACCCCGACCAGGCCATCGCACCGGGCGGTGAGAGCTGGAGCGAGTTCGTGCAGCGGGCTTCGGACGCCGTACGCGGCATCGTGCGCGTGCACCCCGGCGAGTTGGTGGTGGCCGCCGTCCATGCCGGGGTGATCGAGGCCACCATGATCGCGTTCCTGGGCGTGGCGCCCGATGTCTACCGCCGGGGGTGGCTGCGCATCGTCCATGCGTCCATGACCGAGTGGGAGTGGGTGCCGGCGGAGGACCGCTGGGTGTTGCTGCGCTTCAACGACGCCGCCGGAATCCCTCGGACCTGAGGCACCCCGTGGCGCGCCGGCAGACGAATCCCGGTCAGTCCGTCTTCGACAGGTAGGCCCGGACCATCACCTCGGGAGCACAGGCGAGCCACGCGTCTTCGATCGCCTGTCCCAGTGCTCGCTTGGCCGCGCTGTCGAGCTGCACGAGGATGGCGGCGAAGCCGTCGAAATGGGGAATGGTGAAGAAGCCCTTGCGAGCCTCGGCCAGCACGGCCTCCTTGTCCTCGAGGTCGGCCGTGCGCAGGGCGACGATCGGGCCCTCCGGGACCGGCTGGTCGCCGAAGCGCTTCAGGTCCGCCTTGGAGAACGGCCGTTCCCACGCAAAGGCCTTGCCGTGCACGAACCAGGTCCGGTTGCCCTGCCGCGCCCCCTCGGTCACGTCGGGGAGCGTGTCGATCACGGTGGCCACGTCTGCCATCGACGCCATGACGCACCCTACCGCTAGGGTCGCTCGATGTGGGCGGCTTTTCCGAGGAGGGACTCGCCGGGTTTCACGCCCGCCTCGAGTTCCACGTCCAGAGCGGTGCCGTTCCCGGATTGGTGGCGTTGATCGCCCACGGCGGCGACGTGCACGTGGAGACGCTCGGTGCGCTCGCCGTGGGCGACCCGGCGCCGCTCGGGCGAGACGCCATCTTTCGCATCGCATCGCTCTCCAAGCCGATCGGTGCGGCGGGGGCGATGGCACTCGTCGACGACGGCGTGCTGTCACTCGACGACCCGGTGGAGAAGTTCCTGCCCGAGCTGGCCGATCGGCGCGTGCTGCGGAGCATCGACGGGCCGCTGGACGACACGGTGCCCGCCGAGCGGTCCATCACGGTCGAAGACCTCCTGACCTTCCGCCTCGGTTTCGGCGACGTCATGGCCGCACCGGGCTCCTATCCAATTCAGCGGGCGGAATCCGAACTGCAATTGACCGCAATGGGACCGCCCTGGCCTCCGTCACCCCTCCGTCCCGACGAATGGACCGCTCGTTTCGCCAGCCTGCCGCTGATGGAGCATCCCGGCCAGGCCTGGCGCTACAACACCAGTGCCATCGTGTTGGGCCTGCTGACCGAGCGCGCCGCGGGGCAGCCGCTCGAGGAGTTCCTGCGGGCCCGGTTGTTCGAACCGCTGGGCATGCGCGACACCTCGTTCAGCGTGCCGGCGGACAAGCAGCCGAGGTTCACCACCGCCTACGCCCCCGATCCCGACACCGGCGCGTTGGAGCTGTTCGATCTGCCGACGACGGGCTGGTGGAGCGCCCCACCCGCTCTGCCCAATCTGGCGGGCATGCTCGTCTCGACCATCGACGACCTGTGGGCCTTCGTGGCCATGCTCTCGGCGGGCGGTGTGTACCAGGACAGGCGAATCCTCTCGGCCGCGGCGGTCGAAGGAATGACGACGAACCATCTGACGGACGAGCAGCGGGCCGCCGGCAGCATGTTCCTCGGTCCTGAGGGTTGGGGCTACGGCATGGCCGCCCCCGTCCCGCAGGCTGGTGAACCTCCCGTGCCCTGGGGCTACGGCTGGGACGGTGGCACCGGGACGACCTGGCGCACCGATCCAGTCCGTGGCCTGGTCGGCATTCTCCTCACCCAAAGGGCCATGACCTCGCCCGAGCCGCCGCCGCTCTTCGCAGACTTTTGGGCCGCGGCCGACGCAGCCCTGACCTGACCGCAAGTCCTGGCTACGCTGCGGGCAGAAAGGACGTGACCGATGTACAAGGTTGTTGTCGTAGGAACGGACGGATCGCCCACCGCGGAGAAGGCGGTGGAGATGGCGGCGGGGCTCGCCCGGCCGCTGGGCGCGCATCTGCACATCGTGACGGCCTACAAGTCCGGGGTGTCGGGCATTGCCGGGGCCACGGGTGTCGCCCTCGTGGACAGCGGAGCCGGGCACGCCGTGGCCGAGGAGGTCGCCAAGGGTGTGGCCGACCGCGCCGGCGAAACCTATCGGAACGGCCTCGAGGTGACGACCCATGTGTTGCACGACGATCCGGTCGATGCCATCTTGGGCACGGCGACCCGGGTGGGAGCAGACCTGATCGTGGTCGGGAGCAAGGGAATGCAGCGCCGCATTCTCGGCAGCGTCCCCAACTCGGTCGCTCACGGGGCGGGCTGCGCCGTCCTCATCGCCAAGACCGACTGAGCGCGGCGCTCACGGCGACCACCGTTCGCTGACGGCGGGCGGAATCAGCAGGCGTAGTCCTCGTCGTACTGCTGGCTGTTGTACTGCACGAGGACGAGCGGGCCGGTGGGCAACTGGGCTCCCCTGTTCACCCAGTTGGCCTTGTCTGCGCACGAGCCGGGTCCGCTGGGGCTGGGCAGGTAGTCGGCCATCCAGTAGGGGACGTCGGGCTGGTAGTTGCCCACGATGGAGTTCCAGACGCCCGGGCTGGCGTAGATGCCGACGTTGGCCACGCCCTCGGTCTCGTGCAGCGCGTTGATGGCCCCCTGGACCAGGGCGGCATTCGAACTGAGGCTTCCGGACCAGGGCGAGACGGGGTTGGTCTCGACGTCGAGCCACCAGGTGACCCCGGTGTTGACGCCGGCAGCCTGGGCGTCCGAGAAGGCATGGATGCCCCGCCTGATAGCCCGCGTTGCAGGCTCCCGTCGGGTCGTTCTGGCAGCCGGGCTCAGCCGTGCCCGAGGTGGTGTAGGTCAAGAAGCTGTAGAGGTTGAGGCCCGCCGCCGGCCCACTGCGCCTCTTGGGCCAGACAGGGGTTGGTGGCCGTGGACGAGGCACCGTCGACCTGGACGATCCCGATCCGTGGTCACCGCTCGGGAAGCTGTTGCACTGGAACTTGCTGATGTCGTAGCCGTACGAACCCGAGGGAAACGGCGACCCGACAAAGCTGCCGTTGCCGGGTGCCTCCGCCATGCCCACAATCGGTCTGTTCAGTGGATTCGGTGCCGAGCCGAAGTAGCCGGCGGAGCCGAAGTTCGACACCAGTCCCGTGCCGTCGGTCATCCAGTAGCCGTTGGCGCTCGGCGTCGCCGCCGCGGCGACGATCGGGTGCTTGATGGGCATGCCACCCAGCGAGCCGAAGAACTGCGTGCTGCCGAAGGAGAACATTCCGCCGTCGGCGGCCACCAGGAAGTACCCGGTCCCGCCGGGTCCGGCATCATCCCGATGATCGGCTTGTTCAGCGTGATGCTCCCGGTCGAGCCGTAGAAGCCGGCGTCGCCGAAGGCGAAGATGCCGCCGTCGGAGGCCACCAGCCAGTAGCCCTTGCCGTCGCTCGTGGCCGCCATGCCGACCACGGGCTTGTTCAGCGCGATGCTCCCGGTCGAGCCGTAGAACTGCGCATCGCCGTAGGAGAAGATCCCGCCGTCGGATGCGACGAGCCAGTACCCTGCGGTCGGGGGTGGCGGCCATGCCGACCACCGGCTTGTTGAGCGGGATGCTCCCCGTGGAGCCATGGAAGCGGGCGTCGCCGTAGGTGAAGATCCCGCCGTCGGAGGCCACGAACCAGTAGCCCCCTCCGTCGGGGGTGGCGGCCATGCCGACGATGGGCTTGTCGAGCGTGATGCCCCCCGTGCTGCCGTAGAAGGGTGCGCCGCCGAAGCTGAAGATGCCGCCGTCGGTGGCGACCAGCCAGTACGACGGCACGGTCGTGGCCGCCGCGGCCGGCTGCGTGCTCGTGGCGACAGCGGTGCCGATCGCTGCCGTCAGGGGCAGCGCGAGCAGCAGGAGGGAGAAGACGAGGCGCCTGATCAACTTCTGAGGAACTCCGCCACCCGGAAGGCCAGATCGAGCGCTTGGCGCGCGTTCAGTCGTGGGTCGCATGTCGTGGTGTAGCGCGCACCCAGGTCTCCCTCCAGAATCTCCTCGGCCCCGCCGAGGCACTCGGTCACGTTGTCCCCCGTGAGCTCCACGTGGACGCCGCCCGGCCAGGTGCCCTCCTCGCGGTGGACGTCGAAGAAGGCCTTGACCTCGGACAGGATGTCGTCGAATCGCCGCGTCTTGCGACCACCCTCGCTGGCGAAGGTGTTGCCGTGCATGGGATCGCAGGCCCACACCACCAGATGACCCTCGGCTTCCACCGCCCGCAGAATCGGCGGGAGGAACTCGCGGATCTTGTCCGCCCCGAAGCGGGTGATGAGGGTCAGCCGGCCCGGGCACCCGGTCGGGGTTGAGCCGTTCGCACAGGGCGACGACCTCGGCCGGCGTGCAGCTCGGGCCGATTTTGCAGCCGATCGGGTTGTTGATGCCCGACATGAACTCGACGTGGGCTCCATCGAGCTGGCGCGTGCGGTCACCGATCCACACCATGTGCGCCGAGCAGTCGTACCAGTCGTCGGTCAGCGAGTCGAGGCGCGTGAGGCACTCCTCGTAGGGGAGGATCAGCGCCTCGTGACTGGTGAAGAAGTCGACCTGGTGCAGCCCCTCTTCGGCGCCGAGGTCGATGCCGCAGGCCGCCATGAAGCGCAGGGCGCGGTCGATCTCCGAGGCGATGCGCTCGTAGCGCTGGCCCTCGACCGAGGAGGACACGAACTGCTGGTTCCACAGGTGCACCTGCGAGAGGTCGGCGAAACCTCCCTTGGTGAAGGCGCGCAACAGGTTGAGGGTCGAGGCCGACTGCTGGTAGGCCGCCACCATGCGGTGGGGGTCGGGCAGGCGTGCCTCGGACTCGAAGGCCTCGTCGTTGACCATGTGGCCACGGAAGGCCGGCAGCTCCGTCTCGCCCACCCGCTCCATATCGGCCGAGCGCGGCTTGGCGAACTGCCCCGCAATGCGGCCGACCTTCACCACCGGCACTCCGGCCGCGTAGGTGAGGGCGACCGCCATCTGCAGGATGATCTTGAGCTTGTCCCGGATGGAGTCGGCCGTGTGTTCGGCGAAGGACTCGGCGCAGTCGCCGGCCTGTAGGAGGAAGGCCTCGCCGTTGGCCACCTCGCCGAGCTGGCGGGTCAGATGGCGGGCCTCGCCGGCGAAGACCAGCGGGGGCAGGGTCGAAAGCGTGGCTTCTGCCTTCTTGAGCGCGTCCGCGTCGGGCCACACCGGCTGCTGCGCGGCGGGGAACTTGCGCCAGGACGCGGCGCTCCACGGGGAGGCAGAGGGCTGGCTCGTCACCGCACCAGGTTAACGCCGTAGGATCGCCCGCCGTGGCCGCCTTCCGCTTCGCGCTCCAGGTCTCGAAGGCCGAGTCCCCCCAAACCTGGCGCAACCTGGCCCGCCAGGCCGAGGACCTGGGTTACTCCACCCTCTACGTCCCGGATCACCTCGACGATCAGTGGTCACCCATGGTGGCCTGTGCGGTGGCGGCGGAGGCCACGAGCACGCTGCCGCGTCGGCACTCTGGTGCTGGACAACGACTTCCGCCACCCGGTCCTCGTGGCCAAGGAGGCGGCCACGCTCGACATCCTCACCGGAGGTCGGTTCGAGTTCGGGATCGGCGCCGGCTGGATGACCACCGACTACGAGCAATCGGGGATTCCGATGGACATCCCGTCGGTCCGCATCAAGCGTTTGGAGGAGAGTCTCGAGATCATGCGCGCCATGTGGCGCGACGGATCCGCCACTTTCGCGGGCGAGTACTACGACGTGCGCGACGTGGTCGGCGGCCCGACGCCGGTGACCCCCGGCGGGCCACCCATCGTCATCGGCGGTGGCAGCAAGCGGATCTTGACCATGGCCGGCCGCCACGCCCAGGTCGTGAGCATCGTGCCCAGTCTGGCTGCCGGCCACATCGGCCGCGAGGTGGCCGCCGAGTCCGTCGTCGAGAAGTACACCGAGCGTGTGCGCTGGGCCCGCGAAGCCGCGGGGAGCGCGCCGTCGAACTCGAGCTGCAGTGTTGGACGGTCGCGGTCCAGGTCGTCCCGAACGCGAACGAGATCTTCGAGGCCATGGCCCCCATGTTCGACCTGACGCCGGACCAGTTGCGAGCGGCGCCGCTGGCGCTCATCGGCACCGCGCCTGAGATCGCCGACACCCTGCGACGCCGGCGCGAGGAGTTGGGCTTCAGCTACATCGTGGTCCACGAAGCCGAATTCGAGGCATTGGCTCCCGTCGTGGCAGAACTTGCCGGCACCTGACCGACCCCGCATCGGCATCCTCGGCGGGACGTTCGATCCACCCCACGTCGGGCACGTGGCGGCCGGCCGGGCCGTCGTCGCCGCGCTCGACCTCGACCGCCTCCTCCTCGTGGTGGCCAACGATCCGTGGCAGAAGTCCGGACGGCGCGTCATCTCGCCGGCCGAGGACCGCTATGCCCTCACCGTTGCCCTGGCCGAAGAGATTCCCGGGGCCGAGGCCAGTCGGCTCGAGATCGACCGGGGTGGGGCCAGCTACTCCGTCGACACCGCCGAGGCGGTGCTCGCTTCGATGGGCCCGGCCGGACCTCTACCTGGTGATCGGGGCGGATCTGGTCCCCGAACTCGGGACCTGGCACCGGCCCGACGACCTCGAGGCCCTGGTCACGCTGGCCGTCGTGTCCCGCCCGACCACGCCGGCCCCGGCAGTCCCGCCCGGCTGGCGGGTCGTCTGGGTCAATGGGCCCGACGAGCCGGTTTCGAGCTCCGAGGTCCGTGACCTGCTCTTCGAGGGCCGGTCCGTGGAGGGGCTTGTGCCCGAACCCATTATCCGTTGCATAGGTCGCCTGGGTCTGTACTCTGTGGGCAGATGAGCGCCTTGCCAGCCAGGGTGACGGAGCTGCCGGACGGACCCGTAGTCACGCGTCCCCGGTGGCGGCCCAGCGGAGGGCCGAGCGCCGGGCCGAGCAGAAGCTGGCCCGCCGGGTCCGGCGGCGCTGGGCCTTCGCCGGTTGCTCCATCCTCGTCGTCGTGTTCGGACTGACGGTGGGAATCCTGGACGTGCTCCATTGAGTCCAGAGGTGGACGTGCACGTCCAGCTGCCGCCCGCCGTGGGCACGGCTGCGGAGGCGGCCGACGCCAAGCTGGGGCATGACACCGTCGTCCTGGCCATGGGAGACCTCTTCGGGGTGGTCGACGCGTTCGTGATCACCAGCACGCCCGATACGCGCCACGTGCGCACGCTCGTCGACGAGGTCGAGAAGGTCGTCAAAGCGGAGCATGGCTTCACGCCGGTACGGGTCGAAGGCCGCCAGGACCTGACGTGGGTGCTCATGGACTACGGGGACTTCATCGTCCATGTCTTCCTGCAGGAGACCCGCGACTACTACGACCTCGAGCACCTCTGGTCGGGCGCCCCCCGCGTGGCCTGGCGGCCCCACGTCGAAGACGCCGGCTGAACGTCCCTACGGGCTCGAGTTGAGGAACTCGAGCAGGTAGACCGGCCCGTTCACCAGCGAGGCGTTGGCGACCGGCACGCTGGTGTGCTGCCCCTCGATTTCGAAGAGGACCCCGGTGCCGTATCCGTTCTCGGCCGCGACGGTCGCCACGATCTGCCCGACCGCAAGCTCGGCGTTGTTCCCCGTGATCTGTCCGAAGGCGTTGTTCATGTTGACCGTCACCACGCTGCCGGCTCCCGTGGACGACGAGGTGGTGGAGAGCACGGCGACGTTGTTCGGCAGCGCGGTGGTGACCCCGTTGGCCGTCTCGCCACTCCCGGGCCCTTCGATCAAGACGGTCAGGATCGACTGGAGGGACGCCGTCGACGGCACGAGCCGAGTCTCGGGCTGAAGCTTGCTGTTGGCATCGAGGAAGAACACGGTCACCGAAATCAGCGACGACGGATTGGGCAACGTGGTCGTGGTGGTGGGCGAACGAGGGTCGAGCAATCCGGAGGGGACCTTCGACGGAGGGATGGTCTGCGGCGAGCCCTGCGTCGGGATCGCACACCCGGCGACGAGACAACACAGAAACCCGGCGGCCACGACCGGTGCGACGCGCCGCCTCACGGGTGGTCGTCCCCTTCTCGTCGTGACCGTCGCCGTTCATCACCGGCAGGCTCAACACCATGCGCGCCCCACCCTGGGGCGACGTCTCGACCCGCACGTTCCCTCCCATCAGGCGCATGTGCTCGGACACCAAGGCCAGTCCCAGCCCGCTGCCGGTGCCGGTGCCCCGTCTTCCGGAGGCCGATCCCCGGTAGAAGCGCTCGAACACCTTGGTGCGCTCGGCCGGGTCGATGCCCGGCCCGGCGTCGTCCACCGTCACCTCGACCGCTTCGTCACCCGATGGCACCACCCCGATCTCTCGGGCCCCCCCGCCGTAGTGAGCCGCGTTCTCCATGAGGTTCACCATGACTCGTTCGAAGCGCCGCTTGTCGACCCCGACGTGGCGGCCCCGTACGGAGGGGTCGATGCGCACCGAGGGCACCGCGGCCTTCCCGTCCAGGCTGCGGGTGCCCGCCTCGACCGAGCGCTGCACCAGCTCGGAGACATCGACCTCCTCGAGGAAGACGTCACTCGAGCCGGCGTCGACCCGCGACATCTCGAGGAGGTCGCTGACCATGCGCTGGAAGCGACGCAGGTCGTCGCCCAGGAGCGCCAGCGCTTGGCGCGAACGTGGGGGCAGGTCGTCCTGCTCCGCTTCGAGCACCTCGAGCGACGCCGCCAATGTGGTCAGGGGCGAGCGCAGCTCGTGGCTGACGTCGGAGTTGAAGCGGGCCTCGCGCTCAATGCGCACTTGGAGCTGGTCCACCATGGCGTTGAAGGAGTTTGTCAGTCCCTCGAGGTCGGGGTCGGTCGCGTCGGGGTCGAGGCGCGTGTCGAGTTCGCCTCCGGCGATGGCGCCCGCGGCGCGTGACACGTCGGCCAGGGGCCGCAAGAGCCGGCTGCTGGCGAAGCGGCCCAGGCCGGTGCCGAGCAGCGTCGTGATGATCCCGACGACGAAGAGCGTGATGCCCAGGACCCGCAGCGTGTGATCGAGGTCGGACAGGTCGAAGACCTCGAAGTAGGCGGCCTTGACCGACGGGATGGGCACGCCCACCGCGATCTCGGCCGTGCCGTCGGCCGTCCGGTAGGTCTGGGTGGCCGCGCTCCCCGCCAGCACCTCGCGACGCAGCTCGTATGGGATCGAAGAGGCACTGACCGAGAGCGACGAGGCGTAGGGCTTGCCCTGGTGGAACAGCACCGAGTGGGCGTCCGACCCCGCATCGATGTTGGCCAACATGGTCACGTACTGGTGGTGGTCGGGGGGCAGCGAGGTGCGCACGACATTGGCATTGGCGAAGGCTTGATGCTGCGCCGCCGTCTCACGCCCGGCCAACAGGAAGTGTCGCGTCGTGAAGTAGGAGAGCCCGCCCATGAGGATCGAGAGCAAGAGGGCGCCGACTCCGAAGACAGCCGTGATCCGGGCCCCGATGCCCAGTCGCATGTCAGGGCACCAGCTTGTAGCCCATGCCCCTCACGGTGAGTATGTGCTGGGGCACCGCGGGATCGGCTTCGACCTTGGTGCGCAAGCGCCGGATGTGGACGTCGACCAGCCGGCCGTCGCCGAAGTAGTCGTAACCCCAGACCCGGTCGAGCAGCTGCTCCCGGCTGAGCACCTTGTTGGGGCTCGCCGCCAGCTCGCACAGCAGGCGGAACTCGGTGCGGGTGCAGTGCACCTCCTCACCGTTGAGCCGGCGCAGCACGCCCTGCTCGGGCAGCAATTGCAGGTCCCCGAAGGTGAGCGCGCCGGGGTCTTCTTCAGCCGGACGGGCCCGGCGGAGGAGGGCGCGGATGCGCGCCGCCAGCTCCTTGGCCACGAAGGGCTTGGTGACGTAGTCGTCGGCCCCGGCTTCGAGCCCGGCCACCACGTCGTGGGTGTCCGCCCGTGCCGTCACGATGATGATGGGGACGGCACTGTTGCGGCGTAGGGCCCGGCAGCACTCGAAACCGTCCATGCCGGGGAGCATGAGGTCGATCAACGCGACGTCGGTGGGGGCCTCGGCGAAGAGGTCCAATCCCTCCTCACCGCTGGCGGCGTCCTTTACCTCGTAGCCCTCGCCCTCCAGGGCGAGCCGCATGGAGGAACGGATCCGCTCATCGTCCTCGACGACCAGGATTCGTCCGCTCACGTGCCTCCAGCTAACCGATCCAGATCTGGGTGGGCCAGATGGATCCTCCGATCAGTCCGAACGCATTCTGCCCGCTGGGCGACTTGGGGTTGTTGAAGTTCTGCACGTTCGGCTTGCCGATCACCGCCCAGACGGCCCGGTCGGTCCACAAATAGGGCAGGTCGATGGCCAGGCGCTTGTTTACCGTCTGGTAGGCGGTGTTGCGCTGCGAGGCGGTGGTGGCGGCCCGACCGGACAACAGGGCGGTCTCGATCTGAGGGTCCGCGTTGCGGGCCATGTTGATGGACAGGGAGCCCGAACTCACCGTGGTGGTGCTCCAGAAGATGTAGTTGAGGTCCGGGTTGACCGCGCCGAACTGACGCCAGGCCAGCGCTTGGTACGTGCCGGCCAGGGCCTGGTTGATGTCGTCGTTCTGCTGGACGATCGTGTTCTTGACCTGGAACCCGACGGCCTGCCAGGCCTGCTGGATGTACTGCTGGGCCCTGATGGCGGCCGGCGAGTTGGTGGACCCGAAGGTGAAGCTGATCGGACCGCCCAACTGCTTTTGCGCGGTCGTGACCAGCTTTTTGGCTTGCGTGGGGTTGTAGGCCGGGTAGGACGTCTTCGAGAAGTAGGGCGAGCCGGGCGTGAACAGGCCGGTGCTGACGGGAAGCACGTTGGCGTCGATCACCTTGGCGTATTGCGTGCGGTTGATGGCCATGGCGGCGGCCTGGCGCACGTTGGCGTTGTTGAAGGGCGCCTTGAGGCAGTTCAGCTGGACGCAGTTCATGTCGGGCTGACCGGCCACCTTGCCCGAGTCGTCCACGTAGGAGTAGCTCTTGTTGCCCTTGAACTGGGTGATGACCTGGGGCGTGTCGGTGATCATCAGGTCGATGGTGCCCGACTTGAGCGCCTCGGCCCGGGCCGACTCGTCGGGGATCGGCTTGAAGGTGATCTGCGACAGGTAGGGCAGGCCCGGCCGCCAGTAGTGGGGGTTGGCCGTCGCCGTGAAGTGGTCGTTCGGGATCCACTGCTTGAACACGAAGGGACCGGTGCCGACGGGATGGAGCGTCCCGTTCGGGTTGGCCAGCATGGAGAGCGCCACCGGGTAGGCGATCTGCCCGCCAATGCCGCCGGCCAGGTAATAGGGGAAGGGAACCCAGGGCTTCGAGAAGGTGATGGCCACGGCCAGCGGTCCGGTCTGGGTGATCGACACCAGCGTCGGGTTGATGACGACGCCGGTGAGGATGGACTTCTGATGGGCCACGAAGTTGGCCAGGAGCGCGGCCCCGTTGCACGGCGTGCCGTCATGGAAGAGCAGGTTGGGTCGCAGCGTGACGGTCCAGCTCGTGTAGGTCGAGTTGGGGACCACCGATTGGGCCAGGTACGGGGCCCAGTTGCCGTTGGCCAGCACGATGGTCAGCGGGTCGAAAACGGTGCGGGCGTACATGACGCCGACTTCGTCGAAACGAGCCGACGTGGGGAGGAAGCCGGACTCTTCGGCGTCCACGCCGAAGGTCAAGGAGCCACCCTTCTTCGGGGTCTTCGTGCTGACGCCGTTGCGCCCCGGCCCGTTGGTGGCCGCACCGGCGAAGTCGTCCCACCCCATGGCGGATACCCCGGCGAGACCTGCTGCGGTTGCCGCGCCACTGGCCAGCAGCGTGCGGCGATCGAATCTCGAGACCATGACCGTCCTCCATTTCACGAAGACTGTTCCCGAACCCAGCGGACCCCCCGTCGGTTCTCAGGCGACGTTAGTGCCCTGGCCGGCCCGAATGCGGGCAGTAGCGTTGCCTCGTGCCTGCCGACTGGGACCTGCCCGGTTTCGAGGCCTGGCTAGGCGGCCGCTCGGCTGCGACGCAGAAGGCCTACGTGGGTGACGTGCGCGGCTTCGCGGACTTCATGGCCCGGATGGAGGTCGACGGCCCGGCGGGAGTCGAGCGCCTCCACCTGCGCCGCTACCTGGCGTCGCTCGGTACTCGCAAGCTGGCCCGGGCCACCATCGCCCGCAAGGCGGCGGCGCTGCGCTCCTACTTCTCCTGGCTCACCCGGCAGGGTCGCCTGCCCGAAGATCCGGCGCGCTCGCTGCGGGCTCCTTCGGGGGGAGGGCGCTTGCCCAGGGTGCTCTCAGGCGGGGAGGTGTCGACGCTGCTCGACGCGCCCGCCGAGACGCCGTTGGACCGGCGCGACCTCGCCGTGCTCGAGCTGCTCTACGCGGCGGGCCTCCGGGTCTCGGAGCTGTGCGGCCTCGACCGCGCCGACATCGACCTGCGCCAGCGCACCGTGACGGTCCTCGGGAAGGGGTCCAAGCAACGCCGGGTCCCGATCCACGACACCGCGGTGGCCGCCCTGGCCGCCTGGCTCGAACACGGGCGCGACGACATGGCGGGCCCGCCCGACGCCGCCTTCGTGAACCAGCGCGGGGCACGGCTCGGGCCTCGTGACGTGCGCCGAATCCTGGACCGACGGGCTGCCTCACCCACCCACCCGCACGCCCTCCGCCACACCTACGCGACCCACCTCCTCGACGGCGGCGCCGACCTCCGGGTGGTCCAGGAGCTGCTCGGACACTCCAGCCTGGCCACCACCCAGATCTACACCCACGTGAGCAAAGAACGGCTGCGCAGCGTGTACGAGGGGTCCCACCCCAGGGCGTAGGGCCGCCTGAGCAGCTAACATGGTCCGGCCTGCCGCCCGGTGGGCAGCACCATCAACCAACATCACCTGACGCGTTCCACGGTCGCCGACCCCGGTCGGCGCTGCGCCAGGGGAGAAACCGACTGGAGGAATACCAAATATGGCCGTCGTTTCCATGCGACAGCTTCTGGAGGCCGGGGTGCATTTCGGCCACCAGACGCGACGGTGGAACCCGAAGATGAAGCGCTTCATTCTTGGCGAGCGCAACGGGATCTACCTCATCGACCTACGCAAGACGCTCACCGGCATCGAGTCCGCCTACACCTATGTGCGTGACCTGGTGGCCGACGGGGGCACCGTCCTCTTCGTGGGCACCAAGAAGCAGACCCAGGGCCCGGTGGCGGAATACGCCGAGGCCTGCGGCATGCCCTTCGTCAACCAGCGCTGGCTGGGTGGCATGCTCACCAACTTCGCCACCGTGTCCGGTCGAGTGAAGCGCATGCAGGAGCTGCGGGCCATGCAGGCGGCCGGCGACTTCGAGGGCATGCCCAAGCGTGAAGCCCTCCAGCACACGCGCGAGTTGGAGAAGCTGAGCCGGAACCTGGGTGGCATCGCCAATCTGGACCGGCTGCCGAACGCGGTCTTCGTGATCGACACGAAGAAGGAGCACATTGCCGTGACCGAGGCGCGCAAGCTCGGTTTGCCGGTGGTGGCCGTGGTGGACACCAACTGCGACCCCGACGTCATCGACTACGTGATCCCGGGCAACGACGACGCGATCCGCTCCGGATCGCTCATGTGCCGGGTGATCGCCGATGCCGTGGTGGAGGGCCGCTTCATCGCCGAGCACCGCCGCAAGGCGGCGCCGGCGGCCGCGGCCGACGAGGCCTCGCCCTCACCTCGGCCGCGCCGGGCCCACCCCGCTCCTGCCCCGGCGCCCGCCGCTGCTGCTGCCGTGGCGGCTCCCGCCCCTGCCGCCCCCGCCGAGCCCGTAGAGGTTGCCTGAACCATGCCCAAGTACACCGCCAAGGACGTTGCCACCCTGCGCCAGATGACCGGTGCCGGCATGCTCGACTGTAAGAACGCGCTCGAGGAGGCCAACGGCGACTTGGAGGAAGCAGTACAGATCCTGCGGCTCAAAGGCTTGTCCGGCGCGGCCAAGCGGTCCGACCGGGAGGCCTCCGAGGGAGCCGTGGCCGCCGTGCGTTCGGGCGACGCCGCCGCGGTGGTCGAGCTGCGCTGCGAGACCGATTTCGTGGCCAAGTCCGACGAGTTCGTGGCGCTGACCGACGAGCTGGCCGCCGTCGTGGCCGCCAAGGGCGAGGATGCCGTCGGTGAGCTCGACCCGGAGATCGAGCGCCTGCGGACCACGCTCAAGGAGAACATCTCGGTCGGGCGGGTCCGCCGACTGGTCGCCGAGTCCGGCCAGGTGGTCGACACCTACCTGCACCAGCAGGCTGGCCGCGGCGTCAACGCCGTGGCCGTGGTCATCGAGGGCGGCTCCGAGGAGCTCGCCCACGACATCGCCGTGCACATCGCATTCACCAAGCCGACCTACCTCAGTCGTGACGAGGTGCCTCAGGCCGACATCGACGCCGAACGGGCCACCGTGCTCGAGATCTCGCGCAACGAAGGCAAGCCGGAAGCCGCCCTCGACAAGATCGTCGACGGACGGATGAACGGATGGTTCAAGGATCGTGTCCTGCTCGACCAGGCCTACGTGAGGGACGAGAAGAAGTCGATCGCCTCCATGCTCGGATCGGCTCGCATCGTGTCCTTCGCGCAGGTCGTCATCGGCGCCTGACGGCACGGATCGTGGGAGAACCCCGCCGGATCGTCCTCAAGATGTCGGGAGAGGCCCTCGCCTCTGCCGCCTCGGACGAGACCATCGATGCTGCAACTGTCGAGCGCATGGCCAAGGAGATGGTCCGCGCCATGGAGGGCGGCGGCCTCGAGCTGGCGGTCGTCGTCGGTGGCGGCAACATCTGGCGCGGCACGACCGGCGAGAGCGGCGGCATGGACCGCGCCACCTCCGACACGATGGGCATGCTCGGCACCGTGATCAACGCGCTGGCCCTCCAGGACGCGCTCGAGCAGCACGACCAGCCGACCCGTGTCCTCACCGCGCTCAGCATGCAGGAGGTGGCCGAGCCCTACATCCGGCGCCGAGCCATCCGTCACCTCGAGAAGGGCCGCATCGTCGTCTTCGCTGCCGGCATGGGCAACCCCTTCTTCACCACGGACACGCCCGCGGCGCTCCGGGCCGCCGAGATCGGCGCCGAGCTCCTCTGCAAGGGCACCCACTCAGGCGTGGACGGGGTCTACAGCGCCGATCCCAAGCTGGACCCGACGGCGACCCGCTATGAGGAGATCTCCTTCATGGAGGTCATCAACAAGGACCTCCGAGTCATGGATCTCACCGCGATCACCTTCTGCAAGGACAATGACCTGCCCATCCGGGTCTTCGACCTCATGAACCCCGGAAACATCCCTCGTGCGCTCAGCGGTGAGCGGATCGGTACGCTGGTCCACTAATGGACGACGATCTCGCCGGCCTGGTCAGAGACGACACCAGGGAGAAGATGGTCAAAGCCATCGAGCACGTCCGCCACGAGATGGGCAATGTGCGCACCGGCCGGGCCACCTCGGCGCTCGTCGAGACGCTCGTGGTCGACTACTACGGCACGCCCACCCCGTTGCGCCAGCTGGCCGGGTTCAGCGTGCCCGACGCCATGCTCCTGGTCGTCTCGCCCTACGACAAGAGCTCCCTTGGCGCGATCGAGAAGGCGATCATGACGTCGGACCTGGGGATCAACCCGGCCAACGACGGGACCGTCATCCGGCTGGCCTTCCCGCCGCTCACCGAGGAGCGCCGCAAGGAATTGGTCAAGGTCGTGCGACACAAGGCGGAGGAGGGGCGCGTGGCCATCCGGAACCTGCGGCGGGCCGGCCGCCATGAACTCGAGTCGCTGCAGAAGGACGGGGAGCTCTCGACCGACGAGCTCGACCGGGTGGAGAAGGAACTCGAGAAGATCACCCAGGAACAAGTGGCGATGATCGATCAGTTGCTCTCCAACAAAGAGCAAGAGTTGCTGCAGGTCTGACATGCCCGACGACACCGACGACTACGAAGAGCTCGATGCGTTCTTGGGCCTGGGCGATCCCGAGCCCGAGGACGGAGGAGAAGTGGTCGACGTCGTTGACGAGGAACCCACCAGCTACCACTCGGGTCGCGTGCGCATCATCGGCGCCGAGCCGGCGGGCGACAGCATGCGTGACGCCACCGGTCCCGTTGTCGAGGAGCACCCCGACCTCCCGCACTGGAACGACGCACCGACGGGTCAGGTGCCGGCGATCCTCGACCGCAGCTCGGGCGAGGACCAGCCCGTCGCCCCGCCGACCTGGCGCGAGGAGGAGAACGACTGGGAGGCCCAGGAGGAGATCTTCGAGCCGGCCATGCTCTCCGACGACCTGCCGGCCGTGGGCGCACTCCTGAGCGAGAAGGAAGAGGTCGACGTCGAGCGGGCGCCCTGGCACTTCGAGTCCGACGACACCTTGGTGATCCCGCCGGAGCCCGGAAGCGAACCTGAGCCCGAACCGCTGGTGGTGGCCGAAGAGGTCGTCATCGAGCGCGAGTACGAGTACGAGCCGGCGGAGGTGGCCTCCCGTGTCCCGGCCGCCGGCACCCCGGCAGCGGCCTCGGCGGCGGCCGCGTCACGACTGACTCCGCCGAGCCCGCCCGAGCAGAAGGCGCGGGCGCCCCGTACCACCCGGGTCGCGGCCACGGCGCGTACGGGCAACGTGAACACCGCCGGGACCGGTGGTCGAGACATGCGGGTCGCCGTCGGCTCGGGCCTGCTCCTGGGCGTGGCGGCGCTCGTCTGCTTCTCCCTGGGCACCGTGGCCGCCATGATCATCGTCACCGTGGTGATCCTCCTCGCCGCGGCCGAGGCGTACGCCGCCTTCCGCAAGGCCCAGTACCACCCGGCCACGCTGCTCGGACTGGTGGCCTCCCTCTCTCTGGCCGTCGAGACCTACAACAAGGGAGTGGCGGCGCTCCCGCTCGTCCTCGTCCTCTTGGTGGCCGGCTCGTTCGTCTGGTACCTGGCCGGAGTGGAACCGGCGGCCGACCCCGTCTCCGGGCTGACCTCGACCGTCTTCGTCTTCGTCTGGGTGGGGGCATTCGGCTCCTTCGCCGCGCTGCTGCTGGACCCGACTTTGTTCCCCGACCGCCACGGGATCGCCTTCCTGCTCGCCGCCATCATCGTGACGGTGGCCGACGACGTGGCCTCACTGCTCGTGGGTTCGGCCATGGGTCGGCACCAGCTGGCCCCGTCCATCAGCCCGAACAAGAGCTGGGAGGGTCTCATCGGCGGTGCCGTGGCCGCCATCTTGGTATCGGTCATCGTGGTCCACTTCATCCATCCCTGGACGATCGGCAAGGCGCTCCTCTACGGCGTCATCGTCGCGGTCGTCGCACCGATCGGCGATCTCAGCCAGTCTCTGGTCAAGCGCCACCTCGGGATCAAGGACATGGGTCGCATCATCCCCGGGCACGGGGGCGTACTCGACCGGGTGGACGGTCTGCTCTTCGTCCTCCCGGCCACGTACTTCGCCGTCAAGGCGCTCCACCTCGGATGAGCTGATGCGCTCCGTCAGCCTGATGGGCTCTTCAGGCTCGATCGGCACGCAGGCGCTCGACGTCATACGCAGCGAGCACGCTCGCTTCCGCATCCACGCGCTGGCCGCCCAGCGCTCGGCCGATGTCCTCGTGGCCCAGGCCCAGGAATTCCGACCCGACGTCGTCGTGATCGGTGACCCCGCCCGCTATCGGGACGTGGTGGCGGGCGTGCCCGCGGGCACGGACGTCCTCGTCGGCATCGAAGGCATGGAGGAGGCGGCGCGCCAGGCGGACGTGGTGCTCAACGGCGTCGTCGGGTTTGCCGGGTTGCCCGTGACCCTGGCCACCCTCGAAGCGGGAAAGCGGCTGGCCCTCGCCAACAAGGAGTCGCTGATTGCCGCCGCACCCTTGGTGCAGAAGGCCCGGGCGACGCCGGGCGCCGAGATCGTCCCCGTCGACTCGGAGCACTGCGCACTCCACCAATGCCTGCATTCGGTCGACGGCACGGCCGCGGTGTCGCGCCTCCTCCTCACGGCATCGGGAGGGCCCTTCCGCGGCTGGTCGACCGAGCAGCTCGCCGAGGTCACGATCGAAGACGCACTGGCTCATCCGACCTGGTCGATGGGACCGAAGATCACGGTGGACTCGTCGACCCTGATGAACAAGGGCCTCGAGGTGATCGAGGCGCACGAACTGTTCGGCGTGGACTACGACCAGATCGACATCGTCGTGCACCCGCAATCGATCATCCACTCCATGGTCGAGTTGCGTGACGGGTCGACCGTGGCCCAGTTGGCCAGCCCCGACATGCGGCTCTGCATCGGCTACGCCTTGTGCTGGCCCGACCGCGCCGCCACGCCGTTCGGCGCGCTCGACTGGGCGTCCGCCCGGACCCTCACCTTCGAGCCCCCGGACCGCGAGGTCTTCCGGTGCATCGACCTGGCCTACTCGGCGGGCCGGCGGGGCGGTTCTGCGCCCGCCTGGCTGAGCGCGGCCAACGAGGTCGCGGTCGAGGCATTTCTTGACGGTGCGTTGTCTTGGGCCGGTATTGCCGACGTGGTGGCCGAGACCCTCGACGCATGGACGGACGACCAGGTAGACGAGGTCGAGGCGGTGCTGGCGGCCGACGCCGAGGCCAGGGTCCGAGCCCGTGAGGTGCTCGGGCGACGGCTGGGCGGCGGGAGCACCCGGTAGCGTTGGTCGTGCGATGACCCTCACCCAGAAGGACGCGCCGGCGGATCTGCCTACCCCTGAGCCCGAGCCCGTCGTCAAGGCCGGCAATTTCAATCAGGTGCTGCAATTGATCGCCGCGCTCGCGGTGATCACCGCCGCCTTCATCCTGCTCGGGTGGGGCGACATCCTGCTCTTCATCGTCATCCTCATCGCCATCGTGATGCTCCACGAGCTGGGCCACTTCGTCACGGCCAAGCGCGCCGGCATGAAGGTGACCGAATACTTCGTCGGCTTCGGCCCCCGGCTCTGGTCCGTCCGCCGCGGCGAGACCGAGTACGGCGTCAAGGCCATTCCCGCCGGCGGCTACGTCCGAATCACCGGGTTTACCTCGACCGAGGAAGTGGCCGAGGAGGACGAGCCCCGGGCCTACCGGGCCCAGCCCTTCCACCAGCGCATCATCGTCGCCTCGGCCGGGTCGGTGATGCACCTGCTCATCGCCTTCGTCCTCGCCCTGATCCTGGTGCTCGGCTTCGGTGTGGCCTCGAACAATTACAAGGTGAGCTCGCTCGAGCACTGGTCGGGCGTGCGTGAGACTCCAGCCCAACTGGCCGGGCTCAAAGCCGGCGACACCATCGTCTCGGTCAACGGCAAGACCTTCTCCGACCCGAACTCCATGCAGAACGTCATCGGCCGCTCGGTCGGCAAGCCGCTGACCCTCGGCGTCGAGCGCGACGGCCATCTCATCGACCTCCGGGCCACTCCTGAAAGTGGCAAGGGGATCACCGTCCAGGGGGTCAAGCTGGCCGACCGGGGCTACCTCGGCGTCAGCATCGCGTCAGCCCCGAGGTCGGTCAGCCTGCTGTCATCGCCCGGCGAGGCCATCAACACCATGTGGCTGGTGACGACAGCGGAGGTCGCCGGCATCGGCCATCTGTTCTCGCCGCACGGCGTCACCTCGGTGTTCAACCAGGTGACCAGCTCCAAGGACGCCCGCGTGGCCGCGAACAACCCCGACAACAACCCGCGCCCGGTGTCCATCATCGGTATCGGCAACCTCGGGGCTCAGGCCGAGAAGGACGGGTTGCCCACCCTGCTCCTGCTCCTGATCACCATCAACATCGTCTTCGCGTTGCTCAACATGCTGCCGATGATCCCGCTCGACGGCGGGCACGTCGCCGTGGCCGCCTATGAGTGGATACGCACCCGCAAGGGCGAGCCCTACTACCGGGCCGACATCACGAAACTCTTCCCCGTGGCGGCGCTGTTCATCGCGGTCCTGGCCTTCTTCGTCCTGGCCGGGATCTACCTCGACATCACGCACCCGCTGCAGATCCCGCACTAGTCGTGGAACTGTCCTCCTCCCTCCTGTCGCCACGCCGGAAGACTCGGGGGATCACAGTGGGCGGCGTCCCCATCGGCGACGGTGCACCCATCACGGTGCAGTCCATGACGACGACCAAGACGGCCGACGTCGACGGGACCCTGGCCCAGATCTACGCGCTGGCCGCCGCGGGCGCGGACATCGTCCGCTGCACCTGCAATGAGGAGGCGGCAGCCGAGGGACTGGCCCACATCGTGCCGCGCTCGCCGGTGCCGATCGTGGCCGACATCCACTTCCACCACGAGATGGCGCTCGCCGCGCTCGAGGCCGGCGTGCAGGGCCTACGGCTCAACCCGGGCAACCTGCGCAAGGAGGCCGAGATCAAAGAGGTCGCGGCAGAGGCGCGCGACCGCGGTGTCCCGATCCGCATCGGCGTGAACGCCGGCTCGTTGCACCCCGACATCTACAAGAAGTACGGCGGCGCGACGCCCGAGGCGCTGGTCGAGTCGGCCCAGAACGAGCTCGCCCTCTTCGCCGAGGTGGGGTTCGACGACGTGAAGATCTCGGTGAAGGCTTCCTCGGTCGCGTTGATGATCGCCGCGTACCGGCTGGCCTCGGAGACTTTCGACCACCCGCTGCACCTCGGGGTGACCGAAGCGGGGCCGCCGCCCGCAGGCCTGGTCAAGGGCACCGCGGGCATCGGCACGTTGCTCGCCGAAGGGATCGGGGACACCATCCGATTCTCGCTGACCGCAGACCCGGTCGAGGAGGCCCGGGCGGGCCGTCAGCTGCTCGAGTCGCTCGGCCTGCGCGAGCGCAAGGGTCTCGATCTCATCGCCTGCCCGTCGTGCGGCCGGGCCCAGGTCGACGTCATCGCCGTGGCCAAGGCCGCGCAAGAGGCGCTCGAGAAGCTGAACCTGCCCATCCAGGTCGCCGTCATGGGGTGCGTGGTGAACGGCCCGGGCGAAGCGCGTGAGGCCGATCTGGGCATCGCCGCCGGGAAGCAGAAGGGACACCTCTTCATCCGGGGCAAGATCATCCGGGTCGTGCCCGAAGACGAAATGGTGGCCGCGCTGGTGGAGGAGGCCGAACGCCTCGTCACCGAAGGCATCGAGGCGCGCATTGCCGCGGCCGACGAGGGGGCCGAGGCCGAGGCCGAGGCCGACCGGCGCGAGCTGCTCGAGCTCGGCGGGGCGGACCCGAACCACGCGGGGGAGAAGATCGAGATCATCCGACGCCACGCCGACGGCGAGCACTGAGCGCCGAGGGGCCGCCCGCAATCAGCGCGGGCTGAACCGGGCGTTGTCCGGGACGGCAGGTCGGACTCGCTAGATTGGCCCATGGCCAAGGGTGCGATCGTGACGCGCGAGGAGGACTTCCCGCGCTGGTACCAAGAAGTCATCGCCGGCGCGGAGATGGCCGACAACGGCCCGGCCCGCGGCACCATGGTGATCCGTCCTTGGGGCTACGGCATTTGGGAGCTCATGCAGTCCGAGCTCGACCGGCGCATCAAGGAGGCCGGGGCGGAGAACGCGTACTTCCCCCTCTTCATCCCCGAGTCCTTCCTGAAGCTCGAGGCCGAGCACGTCGAGGGCTTCGCCCCGGAGCTGGCGGTGGTGACCCACGGGGGCGGCAAGGAGCTCGAGGAACCCCTCGTCGTGCGGCCCACGTCCGAGACGGTGATCAACAGCTTCTTCGCCAAGTGGGTGCAGAGCCACCGCGACCTTCCCTTGCTGATCAACCAGTGGGCCAACGTCGTGCGCTGGGAGCTGCGGCCACGGCTCTTCCTACGCACGAGCGAATTCCTCTGGCAGGAGGGTCACACCGCGCACGCCACGCAGGAGGATGCCCGGGCGTACGCCCTGCAGATCCTCAACGACGTCTATCGCACGACCATGGTCGACGTGTTGGGCATTCCGGTGCTCACCGGCCACAAGACGCCACGCGAGCGCTTCGCCGGAGCCATTCAGACATGGACCTGCGAGGGGATGATGGGTGACGGCAAGGCGTTGCAGATGGGCACGAGCCACGAGCTCGGGCAGAACTTCGCCGTTCCGTTCAACATCACCTTTTCGAACGCCTCAGGCACGCTCGAACACGTGTGGCAGACCTCGTGGGGCGTCTCGACCCGTCTCGTCGGCGCGTTGGTCATGGGTCACGGCGACGACTTCGGGCTCCGCCTGCCCCCGGCGCTGGCGCCGATCCAGGTCGTCGTGATGGTGGTCAAGGACGCCCCCGAGGTCGGGCAGGCGGCCGGCGTGCTGATGGCCGAATTGGCAGCCGCTGGCCACCGGGTCCGCCTGGACGACCGGACCGACACCAGCTTCGGGCGGCGCAGCGTGGCCTGGGAGCTCAAGGGCGTGCCGGTCCGGGTGGAGGTCGGCCCCCGGGACCTGGCCGAGGGGAACGTGACCCTGGTGATCCGGCACCGCCGCGAGAAGGAAAGCGTGCCCCTCGGCGCGCTGGCCGGACGGGTGGCCGACGTGCTGACCGAGGCCGCCACCGAGCTCCTGGCCGAGGCCACCGCAGCCCGGGATGCCCGCACCGCCGACGCCACCAGCCTGGAGGAGGCGGTCGAGGCGGCCGGGGTGGGCTTCGCCCGCATCCCCATGCGGGTCCTCGGACCCGAGGGTGAGGACCGCCTGGCCCACGATGCCGTGACCGTGCGTTGTCTCCAGCGCTCCGACGGCTCGCTCGCCGTGCCTGGCGACGCCGACGAGGATCTGGTGGCCGTCGTGGCCCGCTCCTATTGACCTGGCGGTTGCTATAATTCTTCAGCTGTCCATTTAGATATCAGTACCTCGTTGAAGCGTGGGCTGCGGCCCACGCTTTCGCTTTGCGGGGCCGAGGAAGGAAGGAGAGGAGGTGATGGCGATGACCGATGAGACGACTGACCTGGTTGGCGCGCTGTCGCCCCTCCTCGAAGCCCGAGGCCTCGACCTGGTCGACGTGGAGATGCACGGCGCCCAGTTGACCGTGTTCGTGGACCGAGAAGGGGGCGTCGGCCTGGACGAGCTGGGCGCGGCCACCAAGGACGTGTCCGCCGCGCTCGACGAGATCGACCCCATTCCGGGCCGCTACATCCTGTCCGTGTCGAGCCCTGGGCTCGAGCGGCGGTTGCGCACCCCGGCCCACTTCGCCCGCGCCCTGGGGGAGAAGGTCACGGTGCGGGTCAACGCAGGCACGGCCGACGTGCGTCGCCTGACCGGGACGCTGCAGGAGGCGGACACCTCGGGGTGCACGCTGAGCGGTCCCGAGGTGCCGGGCGGGGAGATCCGCATTGCGTATGACGACATTGAGCGGGCGAGGACGGTCTTCGAGTGGGGACCTGCGCCGAAGAAGAGTGAGAGGGTGAAGCGGACATGAGCAAGACCAACTTCGAATTCCTCGACGCCCTGGGACAGATCGCGCGCGACAAGGGAATTTCCGTCGACACGTTGCTCGACGCCCTGGCGAATGCGCTGGTGGCGGCGTACAAGCGCCGTCCCGACGCGGCCGAGGAGGCGGTGGTCACGATCGACCCCGACTCGGGCGAGATCCGGGTGTACGGACAGGAGCTCAACGAGGAGGGCGAGGTCGTCCGCGAGTGGGACGACACGCCGGACGACTTCGGACGCATCGCGGCGCAGACGGCCAAGCAGGTCATTCTGCAGCGCATCCGTGAGGTCGAGCGGGACATGAAGTACGAGGAGTACGCCGGGCGGGAGGGCGACATCGTCACCGGCATCGTCCAGCAGACCGACAACCGCTACACGTTGCTGGACCTGGGCAAGGTCGAGGCGCTGTTGCCCCAGGCCGAGCAGGTCTCCTACGAGCGCTACGAGCACGGCGCCCGGCTCAAGGCCTACATCGTCGAGGTCCGCAAGACGACCAAGGGACCCCAGATCGTGGTCAGTCGGACCCACCCCGGTCTCATCAAGCGGCTCTTCGAGCTCGAGGTGCCCGAGATCGGCTCTGGCGTGGTCGAGATCAAGGCGGCGGCCCGCGAGCCGGGACACCGCACCAAGATCGCCGTGTGGTCGAACGACCCCAACGTGGACCCGGTGGGCGCCTGCGTGGGCGCGCGCGGCTCGCGCGTGCGCATGGTCACCAACGAGCTGCGGGGCGAGCGCGTCGACGTGGTGCCCTTCTCCGACGACCCGGTCGAGCTGATTCAGAATGCGCTGGCCCCGGCGGCGTGCGCGAGGTGCGCCTCGACGAGGAGACCGGAACGGCGACGGTCATCGTGAGCGACTTCCAGCTCTCGTTGGCCATCGGCAAGGAGGGCCAGAACGCCCGCTTGGCGGCGCGCCTCACCGGCTGGCGCATCGACATCAAGAGCGAGACCCAGCTGGCCGAAGAGGAAGCCGGTTACGGCGACCAGGAGTGGGCCGAGGGCGAGTGGGTCGAGGACGAGAGCGGCGAAATGGTCTGGAAGCCGGCTGAGGGCGGCGAAGCCATGTCGGCCGAAGAATGGTCGCACCAGGCCGAGGACACGAGCGACCCGGCCGCGGCCGCTGCGCCGCCGCCGGCCGACGCGCCCGCTGCCGAGTCCGGCGACGCCGACGGGGCGGCTCCCGCCGAAGCGGAGCCCGTGGTGGAGACCGTGGTGACGGCAGAAGTGACGGCCGACGTGTCGGAGGAGGCCGAGGCATAGCCCCGGCGCGGACCTGTGTCGGCTGCCGGATGGTCCGGCCGGCCGACGAGCTGATCCGGGTCGTGCGGACCCCAGCAGGTGGGCTGATGGTCGATCGCTCCGGACCGGGGCGTGGGGCCTGGCTTTGCTCGGGATCGTTGGATTGCCTGGGTCGTGCCGTGCGCAGGCACGGTTTCGATCGGGCCTTCGCCACGGCAATCGCCGATGCGGAGGTAGAGCGCTTTCGGGCCGACCTGGCGGGGGCGTGGGAGCAGGTGACACCCGATGTGCGAGGATAAGGGGCTGGGCAACCCGCTGGGCCCGGCGTAGGACAAAGGACGAAGAGAACCACTTGCCGAAGAAGATTCGCGTCTACGAGCTGGCCAAAGAGCTCGGCCTGACCAACAAGGAAGGGCTCGAGCTGGCTCTTTCCCTGGGTATCGGGGTCAAGAGTCACTCGTCCTCCATCGAGGACGCCCAAGCGGACCGCGTCCGTCGCAAGGCCGACGCCGACGGTCTGCGCCGACCCGTGCAGCCCGAGGAGCCGGCCCCGGCCAAGAAGGCGGGCAAGGCGACCAAGGCCGCCGAGACCGCGCCCGCGCCCGCTCCGTCGGTGCGTGAAGGTGCAACCGCCGGCCCGGTGTCGTCGGCCCCCGCCAAGAAGGTGGCCGCCTCGAGCAGCTCGCGCCGCGGGCATCGCCCCGGTCAAGAAGGCGCCGGCCCGCCCGGTCGTGGCACCCGCCGCGTCCGCACCCGGCTCGGCCGCGCAGGCCCCCGAGGTTCCGGTCCGCTCGTCGTCGCCTGATCAGTTCGAGGCCGACGGCTCCGCCGGCCGCCGCACCATCCGCACCGCCCGCGGCTCGACCGGCCGCGCCGACCACGAGCGCTCCGGCCGCCGCGCCGGCTCCCGCGCCGTCGGCTCCGGCCGCTTCGGCGCCGGCCGCCGCTCCCGCGGCAGCCCCGGCGTCGGCTCCGGCCGCCGCGCCGTCGACGCCGTCCGCACCGTCGCCGCTCCGCACCGTCCGGCGCCCGCGACCCCGGCGTCGCCGAGCGGCACGCCGTCGCGGCGTCCGCGCCCACCGAGGCACCCCAGAAGCGAGCGCCGCGGCCACCGATGAGCCCGTCGGGCAAGCCGGTACCGCCACCGCCTGGTGGACGGCCCCCGCTCGGGCCGAGCGGCCGACCGATTCCGCCCCCGCCCGGCATGGGTGGCCGGCGACCCACGGCGGCACCCGCGGGCCAGCGCCCCGGCGGCAGCGGTTCCTACCCGCAGCGCACCGGTGGTCGGCCCGCGCCCGGAGCCGGGCGCCCCGCCGGCGGTCCCGGTGGCGGCAGCGGCGGTTTCGCCGGACGCTCGGGCGGCGGCTTCGCCGGACGCCCCGGGGGCGGCGCACCGACGGCGCACCCCCGCCGGGTGGACGCGGCGGCATGCCCGGCCGGCGGCCGCCCCAGCGGCGGGCCCGACGGCGCCGGCGCAACCTCGAGGAGCTCGAGCCGACGCAGATGACCACGTACCAGCCCTCCACGGCACCCGTGCCCGAGGGCGAGGTCATCATCGAGCGAGGCTCGACGCGCGCGCGACCTCGGGCCCAAGCTGAACCGCAGCGCGGGCGACATCGTGCGCTTCCTGCTGCTCCAGGGCGAGATGGTGATGGCGACCCAGTCGCTGAGCGACGACATGATCGAGCTCTTCGCCGCCGAGATCGGCGCCGACGTGCGCCTGGTCGACCCGGGCGAGGAGCAGGAAGCGGAGCTGCTGGCCCGCTACTTCGAGGACGAGGAAGAGGAGGACGAGGCCGACCAGCGGCCGCGCCCGCCGGTCGTCACGGTCATGGGTCACGTCGACCACGGCAAGACGCTGCTGCTCGACAAGATCCGCTCGGCCAACGTCGTGGCCGGCGAGGCGGGCGGCATCACCCAGCACATCGGCGCCTACCAGGTCGACTGGCAGGGCCATCCCATCACGTTCATCGACACGCCGGGCCACGCCGCCTTCACGGCCATGCGGGCCCGGGGTGCGCAGGTCACCGACATCGTGATCCTGGTGGTGGCGGCCGACGACGGCGTCATGCCCCAGACGATCGAGGCCATCGACCACGCCCAGGCGGCCGAGGTGCCGATCATCGTGGCCGTCAACAAGATCGACCGGGACAACGCCGACCCCCAGCGGGTGCTCCAGCAGCTCTCCGAGCGCGGGCTGGTGCCCGAGGCGTGGGGCGGCGACACCATCACGGTCGAGGTCTCCGCCCTGCAGGGCATCGGGATCGACGACCTGCTCGAGCAGATCGTGACCGTGGCCGAGATCGAGGAGCTGACGGCCCGCGTCGAGGGCGAGGCCCGCGGCGTCGTGCTCGAGGCCGAACTCGAGGTGGGGCGTGGCCCCGTGGCCACGGTCATCGTGGAGCAAGGCACGCTCCGGGTGGGCGACCCCGTGGTGGCCGGCGCGGCCTGGGGCAAGGTCAAGGCGCTGGTCGACGACCAGGGCGACCACATCAAGGAGGCGCTGCCGTCGACGCCGGTGCAGGTGCTCGGGTTCTCCGAGCCGCCGAACGCCGGCGACGAGGTGCGGGCGGCCAAGGACCTGAGCCGGGCCCGGACGCTCGGTGAGGCCCGGGCCCAACGGTTCCGGCTGTCGGGCCACAAGCCGGTGGCCGGCCGCGGCCGGCGCCCGGCTCGAGGACCTCTTCGAGCAGATCTCGCGCGGCGAGACGGCGACGCTCAACATCGTGCTGAAGGCCGACGTGCAGGGATCGCTCGAGGCGGTGACCGAGTCGCTCAAGCGCCTCGAGCGCGACGACGTGAAGCTCAGCTTCGTGCTGCGCGGCATCGGCGGCATCACCGAGAACGACGTGCAGCTGGCGTCGGCCTCCAACGCCACCATCATCGGCTTCAACGTGCGGCCGGACCGCCGCTCGCGCGAGCTGGCCGAGACGTCGCACGTGCAGATCCGGACCTACGAGATCATCTACAAGCTGCTCGAGGACCTCGAGGCGGCCATGCTGGGCCTGCTCTCCCCGCTCTACGAGGAGATCGTCACCGGCGAGGCCGAGGTGCGCGAGGTCTTCCGGGTGCCCCGGATCGGCGCCGTGGCCGGGTGCTACGTCCGCGACGGCAAGATCACCCGCGGCTCGAAGGTGCGCTTCCTGCGCGACGGGACGGTCATCTGGAAGGGCGCCATCAACTCGCTGCGCCGCTTCAAGGACGACGTCCGCGAGGTGGCGCCGGGCTTCGAGTGCGGCATCGGGCTGTCCGACTTCCAGGACCTGAAGGAGGGCGACGTGATCGAGACGTTCGAGGAGCGCGAGATCGCGAGGACCTGAGCGTGGCGGTGCGACGCCGTACGGCGACCTACCCCCGCGCCCTGCGGGTCAACCAGGTGCTGCGCCAGGTCGTGGCCGAGGAGCTGGAGCGGCTGGCCGACGCCGACGAGCTCCCCATGGTGACCGTCACCTCGGTCGACGTGGCCCCGGACATGCGCACCGCCGTGGTGTACCTGGCCTCGCTGTCCGAGGAGACGGCCGTGTCGCTCGAGGAGCGGCGCACGCACCTCCAGAAGCTGATCGGGTTGCAGATGACGATCAAGCGCACGCCCAGGCTGACCTTCATGGCCGATCCGGCGATCGCCGCGGGGTCCCGGGTCGAGGAGCTGCTGCGGGGCTCCACACCGAGGACGGGACCGAACCCGGCGACGACGAACCGCCACCTCCGGCCGAGCGCACGTGACCGCGCCCGGCGGTGAGCGACGCCGGCGGGCTGCAGGGTCTGGTCGTGGTCGACAAGGAGGCGGGCTGGACCTCGCACGACGTCGTGGCTCGCTGCCGCCGCATCTTCGGGCAGCGCCGGGTCGGGCACGCCGGGACGCTCGACCCCGACGCCACGGGGGTGCTCCTGGTCGGCTTGGGCCGGGCCACCCGGCTCATGCGCTTCCTCACCCCGCTGCGCAAGACCTACACGACCGACATCGTGCTGGGCGTGGCCACGTCGACGCTCGACGCCTCGGGCGAGGTCACCGGCACGTTCGACATGGCGCACGTGACGCCCGACGAGGTGCGCGCGCGCCGCGGCGTCGTTGACCGGCGCCATCGACCAGGTGCCCCCGATGGTCTCGGCCGTCAAGGTGGGCGGGCGCCGCCTCCACGAGCTGGCCCGCCAGGGCATCGAGGTGGAGCGGGCGGCCCGACCGGTCACGGTCTACCGCTTCGACGTCGAGCCCGACCCGTCGCGCCCGGCGTGTACCGGGCCGAGATCGAGTGCTCGTCGGGCACCTACGTCCGGGTCCTGGCCCAGGACCTGGGTCAGGCGCTCGGTGGCGGGGCGCACGTGACCAATCTGCGCCGGACCCGCATCGGGTCCTTCGGTGGCGCCGAGATGCAGCCGCTCGACTGCGCTCGGCCCCGACTCGGTGCTCACCCCGGCCCAAGCCATGCGCGACCTGGACGCCGTGACGGTCGAGCCGAGCATCGCCGCGTCGATCCGCACGGGGCTCGCCCTCGACCGGGTGCCGCTCGGTGCGCTGGGGGACGGGCCGTGGGCGATGCTCGACGAAAGCGGGGCGCTGCTGGCCGTGTACGAGGCCACGGGCACCGACCGCATCCGGCCGGCGGTGGTGCTCGCCGCGGCCGGCTGAGGGCCGACCCGGCCCGGGGGAGCGAGTACCCTCAGGCGCGATGCCCGGACCAGGAACTGCCGTGACCATCGGCGCCTACGACGGGGTCCACCTGGGACACCGGGCCCTGCTGCGCGACCTCTCCGAGCGGGCCGCGGCCGAGGGCCTCTCGACGGTCGTGGTGACCTTCGACCGCCACCCGGCGGCCGTGGTCCGACCCGAGTCGGCCCCCAAGCAGCTGACCTCGCTCGAGCAGAAGCTCGAGCTCCTGGCCGAGTGCGGGATCGACCGCACCCTGGTCGTGCCCTTCGACGAGGCCCGGGCCGACGAGAGCGGCGGAGGAGTTCGTCCAGGAGGTCCTGGTCGACCAACTCGGGGCCCGTCTGGTGGTGGTGGGCGAGGACTTCCACTTCGGGCACGGGCGCAAGGGCAACGTCGAGCTGCTGCGCCGTCTCGGCGCCGAGCACGGCTTCGAGGTCGTCGGGGTCGGGCTGACCGGCGACGGTGCCGAGCGCGGTGTCCTCCACCCGGATCCGCGCCCTCATCGCCGCGGGCGACGTGGCGGGGGCGGCCGAACTCCTGGGTCGGCCGCACGAGGTGCGCGGGCCGGTGGTGCGCGGCGACGGGCGGGGCGGCCCGGAACTGGGGTTCCCGACGGCCAACGTGGCGGTGGACGACGACATCGCCCTGCCGGCGGACGGCATCTACGCCGGGTACCTCACCCGGGCGGACGGCTCGGTGCACCCGAGCGCCATCTCGGTGGGCCGGCGACCGACCTTCTACGAGCCGGGCACCGCCCCGGTGCTGGTCGAGGCCTACCTGCTCGGCTTCGACGGCGACCTCTACGGCGAGGCGGTCCGGGTGTCGTTCGCGGGAACACCTGCGCGCCGAGCAGCGCTTCGACTCGGTGGAGGCGCTGATCGCCCAGATGAAGGCCGACGTCGAGCAGACCGAGCGCATGCCTGGCCGATCTTCCCTGATCAGCGGGGGGCTGCTACGATATTTGGCGGCCGGGAGAGGTTCCCGCGCACTCCGACCAGTTTCTCCCGAGGATTTCCGTATGCCCGACACGCAGTCCACCATCTCCGAGTACCGGCTCCACGACACGGACACCGGCTCGCCCGAGGTGCAGATCGCACTGCTGTCCGGCCGGATCAACCACCTCACGGAGCACCTCAAGGAGCACAAAGGGGACCACCACACCCGGCGAGGCCTGATGAAGCTCATCGGTCATCGCCGCCGGCTGCTCGACTACGTCCGCAAGAACGACGTCGAGCGCTACCGCTCCATCATCAGCCGTCTCGGCATTCGACGGTAGCGGCAGCCCCACACAACCGGGCGTCGACCAGCCACTGGCTGCCAGTCGCCGGTCACCTCGGCGCGCGAGGTGGTCGACGACTGGGAACCAGACGAGGAGATGCCCCCGACATACGAGGAGCATCATGTCTGATGCCATTTCCGTTTCGGCCCCGATCAGCGGGACCGATCGATCCATGTCCTTCGAGGCGGGCAAACTGGCCCAACTCGCCGACGGCGCCGTCCTGGCCCGCATCGGGGACACCGTCCTGCTGGCCACCGCCAGTGGCCAGCCGCTCCGTCCGGGAAGGCGCCGACTTCTTCCCGCTGACCGTCGACATCGAGGAGCGCACCTACGCCGCCGGGAAGATCCCCGGCTCGTTCTTCCGCCGGGAGGGCAAGAGCTCGGACCAGGCCATCCTGACCGACCGCCTCATCGACCGCCCGCTGCGCCCCTCCTTCCCCGAGGGGTTCCGCAACGAGGTGCACGTCGTGGGCACCATCGTCGGGGCCGACCAGGTCAACCCGCACGACGTGCTCGCCATCAACGCCGCCTCGGCCGCGCTGATGATCTCGGGCATCCCCTTCGACGGCCCGATCGGCGCCACCCGGGTCGCCTACACGACCGAGGGCGACGTGGATCCCGCACCCGACCTTCGAGGAGGGCGAGGAGAGCACCTTCGAGCTGGTCGTGGCCGGCCGGGCCCTGACCGAGAGTGCCGACACCGAGATCGCCATCATGATGGTGGAGGCCGGCGGTTCCGAGAAGTCGTGGTCCTACTACGAGACCGGCGCACCCAAGGTGACCGAGGAGGTGCTGGCCGACGGGCTCGAGGCCGCCAAGACGTGGATCCGCGAGTCGATCAACCTCCAGCGCCAGCTGGTCGAGGCCTTCACCGCGGCCCGCGGTCCCATCGAGACGATCCCCTACACGACCTTCAGCGACTACGAGGACGACGTGTGGCAGCGGGTCGAGGCGGTGGGCACCGACGCCATCGCCAAGGCCAACCTGGTCACCACCAAGGCCGAGCGCAACGCGGCGCTGGACGCGGCCGGCGACGAGATCAAGGCCGCCCTGGCCGACGAGTTCCCCGAGCGCGCCGGCGAAGTGAAGGCGGCCATCCGCTCGCTGACCAAGAAGCTGGTGCGCAAGCGCATCGTCGAGGACGGCATGCGGGTCGACGGCCGGGGCACGTCGGACATCCGGCCCCTCTCGGCCGAGGTCGACCTCTTCCCGACCGCCCACGGCTCGGCACTCTTCCAGCGCGGTGAGACCCAGGTGCTCAACGTCACCACGCTGGGCATGCCCCGCATGAACCAGCTGCTCGACACGATCACCCCGGTCGAGTCCAAGCGCTACATGCACCACTACAACTTCCCGCCGTACTCGACGGGCGAGACGGGCTTCATGCGCGGCCCCAAGCGCCGCGAGATCGGCCACGGCCTGCTGGCCGAGCGGGCCCTGCTCCCGGTGGTCCCAGCGCGGAGGAGTTCCCCTACGCGCTGCGGGTGGTCTCCGACGTCCTGGCCTCGAACGGCTCGACCTCCATGGCCTCGGTCTGCGGCTCGACCCTCTCGCTGATGGCGGCGGGCGTGCCGATCAAGGCGCCGGTGGCCGGTATCGCCATGGGCCTGGTGAAGGAGGGCGACGCCTACGTCACCCTGACCGACATCCTGGGCTCCGAGGACGCCTTCGGTGACATGGACTTCAAGGTGGCCGGCACGGCCGACGCGGTCACCGCGCTCCAGCTCGACACCAAGATCGCCGGCCTGCCCGGCCGACGTGTTGGCCAAGGCGCTGCTCCAGGCCAAGGAGGCCCGCCTGGCCATCCTCGAGGTCATGGCGGCCACCATCCCCGAGCCGCGGCTGAGCGTGGCCAACAGCGCGCCGAAGATCGTCTCCATGGAGATCCCGATCGACAAGATCGGCGAGGTGATCGGGCCCAAGGGCAAGGTCATCAACACGCTGCAGCAGGAGACCGGCGCCGACATCGCGGTCGACGACGACGGCGTGGTCGGCACCGTCACCATCGGGGCCAAGGACGGCAACGCGGTCGAAGAGGCGCGTCGGCGCATCTCGCTCATCCTCGACCCGCCGACGGCCGAGGTGGGCGTGGTGTACCCGGGCAAGGTGGTCAACATCACCAAGTTCGGTGCCTTCGTCAACGTGCTGCCGGGCCGCGACGGCCTGCTCCACATCTCGAAGCTGTCGTCGCTGGCCGGCGGCAAGCGGATCAACAACGTGGAGGACGTCCTCACGCTCGGCCAGGCGGTCGAGGTGCGGGTCGACGACATCGACCCCCAGGGCAAGGTCTCGCTCTCGCTGGCCAACGCCCCGGAGGGGGCGCCCGC
>CAVSCV010000016.1:0-741807 GCA_963726545.1 uncultured Acidimicrobiaceae bacterium
TACCGCACTCGGCCGCGTCGCCGAGGAAATGCTCGCCGTCTTCGACGCCCTCCCCAACACCGAGGCACGCAGAGCAATCCTGCGCACGTTGCGTTCGGGGGGTGGACTGGCAGGGCCAGGTCATCACCTTGTTCGATCTCGGCCGACCTCCCCGCTGCGCGCCCACCCTCATCATCTGGGGCCGACGCGACGCCATCATCCCGCTCGGCCACGCCCGCCTGGCCCATCTCGCCTTCCCGGGCAGCGAGCTCGAGATCTTCGACGAGGCCGGACACTTCCCGCATCACAGCGACCCGGCCCGCTTCGTCCGAGTCGTGCGCGAGTTCGTGCGGGCTACGCAACCCGCAGAGGTACGCGCCAGGGGACTGGCGGGATCGTCTGGTCCGCGGCGGTGTCGCCGGCACAAGACCATGGAGGCGGCCGCCACCGAATCCTCCAGATGCTCGAGCCACCCGACGCTCCGGTCCCCGGTACGCACTGAGCGCGACCCCCGTCACGTCCGTCCCCGCCGGCTTCGGCTCCGGGTTCTCGCCCGTCGTAGTGGTCTACCTTTTGAATAACTAGGCAATCGGTTGGACGCCACCTCGTGGAGTGCGGCTCGTAGGATTGGCCTCGTGATGAGCGCTGCCGTCGTCTACGTCAAGGATCTGCGCCGGATGCGGGACTTCTACCGGGCCGCCTTCCGCATGGTGGCCGTCGACGATGCAGACGACTACTGCGTGCTCGAGTCCCAAGTTCTCACGTTGTCACTCGTGGCCGCACCCGACCGCATCGCAGCGGGGATCACTCTTTCGAACCCACCTTCGCGTCGGAGAACGTTCCCATCAAGCTGTCGTTCGGTGTCGACAGCCTCGAGGAACGACGCCCCGTTCTCGCCGAGTTCGGAGGTACTGTCGACCCGCCCCAGACCCAATGGTCGTTCCGTGGCGGCATCCATTGCGACGGCGTGGATCCGGAAGGCAATGTCCTGCAGCTGGTCCAGCCGGCCCCGCGAGTCAATACAGCGACAGACCTGTAGAAGTCCTAATAGAGGATCAGCTGGGTGCAGCGGTAGGACGCCATGAGCCGTTCGGTGGTGTCGTTCATCACCGTGGCATCCCACACCTGGGTCGATCGGCCGAGATGCAGTGGCGACGCCGTCGCCGTCACCTCTTCTCCTTCCCGCGACTGGAGAGGAATTGCGACGAGCAGTTCAGTGTCGTGAAGCTGCGGGCGCCGTCGGGCCAGTGACGGCTCACGCCGAACGCGCACAGCGCGTCGGCCATGGCGATGACCACCGGCGCCCACAGGTAACCGGTGCCGGCGATGAGGCTGTGGCCGACAGTGAGCCGGGCCACCATGTCACGGTCTTCTTCGGGCAAGGGCACGTCGATGCCCAGGAGTCGGAGGAAGTTCTGAGCGTCGTAGGGTTCGGTGGGCGCCACGGCCCACAGTGTGCCCGACCCGTGCCGCAGGCCGCGTCCCTGCCGACGCCGCCGCCGCCGACGGCTGATGCCCCGATGCCGCCGCCGACGCCCCGACGGCGCCCCGACCGACGCCGGGCGCAGGGTGGGCTTCGGTGCATCTGCGAAGATTGTGCGCGATGCTCCGCCTCGTCCTGCCGAAAGGTTCGCTCGAACGCGCCACCACGTAGCTCGTTCGAGGACGCCGATCTCGCCGTCGATCGCGCCTCGGACGTGGCCTACCGGGCCACCATCGACGACCCGCACAGCGAGGTGCGTATCCTGCGGCCCCAGGAGATCCCCCTCTACGTGGCCGACGGCCTCTTCGACCTCGGCATCACCGGCCGCGACCTGGTTGAGGAGCGGGGAGCACCGTCGTCTCGCTCGGTGAGCTGTCCTACTCCAAGAACACGTCGAACCCGGCCCGGGTCGTGCTCGCGGTCGGTGCCGATTCCCCGGCCAACTCACTCGCCGAGCTCGGCCGCCGGATTGGCCGGACGGGGCCACCGCTCCGGGTCAGTACCGAATACCCCAGTTGACCCGCAGGCGCTCGGCCGCCCACGGCATCGAGGCGGACATCGCGGCTCCTACGGGGCGACCGAGGCCAAGGTGCCAGACATCGTGGACGCCGTGGTCGACATGACCGAGACGGGCGGTGCGCTGCGTGCCGCCGGCCTCAAGGTGATCGAGACGTTGCCGGTGTCGCACACCGAGCTCGTCGCCAACCCGGCCGCCGCGGCGGACCCCGAGAAGCGTCACGCCATGGAACAGATCCTCACCCTGCTCCAGGGGACCCTCGAGGCGCGGGGCAAGGTGCTGGTGAAGCTCAACGTCTCGGCCGAGAACCTCGATGCCGTGCTCGGCGTCCTCCCCTCCATGCGTGCCCCGACCATTTCGGAGCTCTCAGGCGGTGGCGCGTACGCGCTCGAGACCGTCGTGGCCAAGTCCGGCATCAACACGCTGATCCCCGCTCTGCGCGACCAGGGGCCACCGACATCTTGGAGCTCCCCCTCTCCAAGATCGTCCACTGAGGATGGGTGGACCCATCCCTTCCGCCGGGCCTCATCACGGGCGCGTCGCCACCTTCGAACCCAGCCCGGGGCCTGGGCACGGTGGACGACGACGACGGGACGACCTATGGGTTCCACGCCACCGCCATCGCGGACGGCAGCAGGAGCATCGAGGTCGGCACGCCGCGGTGGTCTTCACCGTCGTCACCGGGTCACCGCGGCCTGCTACGAGGCGCGGTCGCTCATGCCCGGCGAGGCATCGGGTTCTTCCTGAGCGGGCCGGACCCGCCGGCGGCGGTATTCTCCGCGGGTGCACCGGGCGTCGACCACCAGCTCACACGGGGAGGGCTGATCCGCATGCCCGGCATGGGCGGTGCGCCACAGAGCGGAAACTCGGTCATCGTCTCCGCGTTCCATACCGAGCTGTTCCACCAGCTCCTGGTGGTGCTCCTCATCGGAGCGGTCTGCGCCATCGCCTTCAACGTCATCCGGACCGTGCAGTACCGGCAGCTCAATGCTCAGGGAGGGGCCACCCCGGTCGTCACGACCGACGCGACGCCTGAGCCGGCCGCCCGGCAGGGTCCTGCGGATTGGCTTCGGCAGCCTCTGGATCCTCGACGGCCTCCTGCAACTGCAATCGGCGATGCCCCTGGGGCTCCCGTCGAACGTGATCCAACCCTCGGCCGCGGCGTCGCCGCAGTGGGTCCAGCACGTCGTCAATTTCGGGCGTGAGCATCTGGTCCAACCATCCGATCCAGGCGGCGTCGTCAGCGGTATGGATCCAGCTCGGTCTCGGTCTCTGGCTCATCGTGGCCCCCCGAGGCCGCTGGTCGCGGTTGGGCGGGGCGGCCAGCGCCGGCTGGGGCCTGGTGGTGTGGATCTTCGGCGAGGCGTTCGGGGGCATCTTCGCCCCGGGGCGACGTGGTTGTTCGGCACGCCCGGGGGCGGTGCTGTTCTATTGCGTCGGCGGGCTCCTGGTGGCGCTGCCCGAGCGAGCCTTCATGACCCCGCGCCTCGGGCGCCGCATCCTGACGCTGGGGGGAGTGTTCCTGGTGGGCATGGCGGTGCTCCAGGCGTGGCCGGGGCGGGGATTCTGGCAGGGGCGAGGGGGCACCCTGCCGTCCATGGTCGGCGAGATGTCGCGGACGTCGCAGCCCGGGTTCCTCTCGTCGTGGGTGGCTTCGTTCGGCTCCTTCGACGATGCCCACGGGTGGGCCGTCAATCTGTTCGCTGTCGTCGCCCTGGCCGCCATCGGAGGCCTGCTCATCAGCGGCCGCCGCCGAGCCGTCCTCGGGGGGATCGGCGCGCTGGTCGTGCTCTGCCTGGCCGACTGGGTGCTGGTGGAGGACTTCGGGTTCTTCGGCGGCTTGGGCACCGACCCGAACTCCATGTTGCCGATGGCGCTGCTCTTCGTTGCGGGGTACCTGGCCGCCTTCAGGGTGCCGGTCGAGGCCCACGCCCTGCAGGGCGCCGTGGACGGGGCCGCGCCGAACGCCTTGGCCGCGACCCCTGATCCGCGGTCAGGCGCGGCGTGGTTGCGGCGCGCGACCCCCTCCTACGTGCTGCGCTCGTTCGCTGCCCTGGCGGCTCTGGCTGTCGTGGTGATCGGGGCGGCGCCCATGGGTGCGGCCGCGGTCAGCCAAAGCACCGATCCGATCCTCAGCGAGGCGCTGGACGGCACGCCCAACTCCCTGGACTCGCCGGCGCCGCCGTTCGCGCTGACCGACCAGAACGGCCGCCCGGTCAGCCTGGAGAGCCTGCGCGGACACACGGTCGCGCTGACCTTCCTCGACCCCGTGTGTACGACCGACTGTCCGCTCATCGCGCAGGAGTTCCGTCAGGCGGACCAGCAGCTCTCGAGCCGGGAGCACGCGTCGACTTCGTCGCCATCGTGGCCAACCCGATTTACCGCTCCGCCACCTTCACCAACGCCTTCGACCGCCAGGAGGGCCTGACCCACCTGGCCAATTGGTACTACCTCACCGGCTCGCTGTCGGCGCTCCAGCACGTCTGGGACTCCTACGGCGTGCTCGTGAACACAGGGACGGCCGGGGCGATGGTGGCGCACAGCGACCTGGCCTTCGTGATCGACCCGCAAGGTCGAGAACGCGACGCTCTCGTCGACGATCCCGGCCCCACGCAGCCTACGCGTCGTCCTTCTCCTCTTTGCTCCTGAGCCGTATCGACGACGTCGTCCATTCGTGAGGTCGGTCCCGGCCACGGTGGCCCGTCGGCTCCGCGTGGTCCGGTGGTCGATCATCGGCGTGGCGGGATGTGTCCTCTGGGCCGTCGTGTGGGCGCTCCCGGCGGGAGGGGCGACCGTCCCGCCGCTGGCCGGCGAGCGGCGTCTCGACACCCGACGGCTCCTGGTTGACGCTCCCGATGGGACAGCTCTCGGAACAGGACAACACCTTCTGGGAGCTCTTCCACGCCGTGCCGGCATCCTCCCGTTGGACGCTCGTCACTCCGGAGGGGACGGCCGACAACGGCGGCCTGGTTGCGGGCGTCTCGGGCAATTCGATCGCTGCCGGCGTGCTCCCGAGTGCGTTGCTCCGTTTCTCACCCCTGTCCTCGAGCAGTGACGGAGGATCCTCCTGGAGTCCCGTCTTCCTCCCGGGCGGCCTGGCGAGGTTGGCCGACGCACTGGCGATCGAGAGGTCCGGCACCCCGCCGGGCTCGCCGTCCTGCACGACGGCACGGTCTTGGCCGCGGCCAAGAGCCTCGGTTCCTGGGCGCCACTGGTCTCGACCGCTGCGCTCCGCCGCGCCGCGCCCTCATGCGATGTCTCGGCGATCGCCGCGGTGGCGTTCTCGGCGGCCGGCGCTCCGCTCGTCGCCACCGGCTGTGCGCGTGGTGCACGGGTGGGCCTGTTCGTCAAACCGACGGGTCGTGGCACTTGGCCGGCCCCACCTTGGCCGTCGGTCGCGGGAGGGGAGCAACGGACGTCTTGCGGCTGGAGACATCCGGCGGGGTGACGACGCTGCTCGCCGGCCGTGGGCGGGGCAGGGCATCGAGGCGCTCGAAGTCGCATGGATGGAGAGTGATTCCGTCTGGACCATGTCGGCCCCGCTTCCCGTACCGAGCGCCGACTCGGTCCGCGCCAGCGCCGTCGGGGCGGACGGGCGGGTCGCGGTCCTGGTCAGCAGGCCGAAGTCCAAGCGGGCCGTCTTCGACGTGGGACCAGGTGGACGAGCCTGGTCCTCCCTGCCGCCGCCGCCCTCCGGGGCGGCGGGACTCGTCCTCCCCGGCGACACGCCGACCGTGGATGCCCCACCGGTCGACGTCTTCAGCGTCAACGGGAGCGCACTGCGCGTCTTCGCGCTCACCCCGTCGGGAGCCACCTGGAGCCGCGTGCAGACCACGCAGGTGCCCATCCCCTACGGCTCGTCTTCGTAGCGGACGGGGGCTACCGTGACGCGCAGGACGCACAAGGGACGGATCCGCCCGGTGAACTACCTCGTCGACAACTGGAGCTTCGACCCCTTCGTGGTGGTCGTGGCGCTCATCGTGATCGTCAACGAGCTCGGCCTCGCCAATCTGCGCCGACGCTCGGTACCGGAGCGGAGCCGGAGCCGGCGCCTCCGGTCACTCTTCTTCTACGGCGGGCTCGCACTTCTCCTCATCGCCGTCACGTCGCCCATCGACTACTGGGCGGACGACTACTTCTTCGTGCACATGATCGAGCACATCCTGATCGGCTTCTTCGCTCCGATCCTCATCGTCGCCGGGGCCCCCTGGCTGCCGCTCCTCCACGGTCTGCCGGTGGGACCGCGGCGACGGCTGATCCGCTCCGTTCTCCTCGGACGCTTTTCCCAGCCGCTGAGGGCGGTCGGGCGGTTCGTCGTCAACCCGTGGACCGCGCTGATCTCGTTCAACCTGGTGATGGTGCTCTGGCACGTCCCCGCGCTCTTCGACGCGGCGCAGGAGAACCAGACGGTTCACATCTGGCTGATGCACGCCAGCTTCTTCGTCACCGGGGTCCTGTTCTGGCTGCAGATCATCCCGTCGTACCCCTTCCGGCTGAAGGCCTCTCCGCTCTGGCAGGTCGGCGCCATCCTCTCGACCAACGTCGTGATGTTCGTCATGGCCATGTCGCTCTCACTCTTCACCGCGGGAAGCTGGTACGCGGCCTACGCCCATGTACCGGGCGTGACGCTCTCGCCCTTCGCCGACCAGCAGATCGGCGCCGCCATCCTGTGGATCTGCGGCGACTTCTGGGCCGTGCCCGCACTCGCGGTGACCATCCGGCGCGCCATCGACAGCGAAGGGGGGTTCTCGCTGGGGGTCGACCGGTTGTTCCACCGTGACCCGGGACCTCCCCTCGAAGCGTTCCGGGCCTCGGTGATCGGGCCGGCCAGGGCTGACTCCCGCCGGAGCCCAGCCGGATTCCAGGCCGGATACAGCCGTTGCACAGAAATGGTTGACCTGAAAGCAACGGAACCGTAACGTCCGTCGAAGATCCCTTGGATCGGGGTCCAGGGGAGGAGAACGGGAGACTTCTACCGGGAGGGGCTGATGAGCCTGGCGTGGAAGGTGGCCGTGACGGCCGTTCTCTTTGCCCTGTGCGCCGTGGCGGCCGTCGTCCTCATCGTCAATCTCCTCGGCACGCCGCCCACGGTGGACTTCACCTCCGAGAGCTCGGGCCAGCCGATCAACGTCACCCTGCAGACGGTCGGGGCCTTTGGGTCGGGCAGCCATCCGGACTGGGTCTCATACCTCGTCCGGTCGCCGCAGGGTCAGTGGGTCCATACCACGGTGTTCCAGGTCCCCGCGGACACGCGCCTCAACGTCACCATCGATCAGTACGACTCCGGCAGCCCCCTGCGCAACCAGCAGCTCGGCCAGGTGACCGGAACGGCCGGCAACGTGGCGACGCTCAACGGCAAGCCGTTCCGGGTGATCAACTCCAACGTCGGCAACGGCGTCGCCCACACCTTCTCCATCCCTTCCATCGGGATCAACGTGCCGCTGTACGGCAACAACGGCAACGCCAACCTCTGCGCTGCGGCGCCGTGCACCACGAGCTCACCGCACAAGGTCATCAGGTTCTCCTTCACCACCCCGGGGCCCGGCAACTACCGTTGGCAGTGCTTCGTCCCGTGCGGGTCGGGATGGCTCTTCGGCAACGGGGGCCCTATGTCCACGCTGGGCTACATGGGTGGCTTCATGAAGGTGGTCGCATGAGCGACACCGCAGCGGCGGGGTCCCCGACGCCCGCCGGAGCGGTCGAGGAGGCCCCAGGACGAGACCCACCACTGGTGGCGGCTGATCGCCATCTGGGTGGTCCTCTCCGCCATCCTCGATCCGCTCTTCTACTACCTGGCCGGTCCGCACATCCCGCCCGGGACGATGACGGACACGGCCCAGGGGGCGCAGTTCGACTTCAACGTGCTCTTCGTGATCGCCCTGCCGGTCCTGCTCGCGGTCTGGATCTACTTCATCTACGCCATCGTGATGTGGAGGGCGTCGCGGGGCGGCCCCGAACCCGTCGGCGGCCCCGACGCGCGGGGCCACTTCGGCATCCAGTTGGGATGGATCCTGACCACCACCGTCATCGTGCTGTTCCTGTTCGGCTTCGGCACCTACGAGCTCGTCCAACCCGGTGGGGCCGGCGGCGGCCAGGGGTCGAGCCCGATCTGGACCCCGACCTCGAAAACGGTGTTGCCCATTCAGGTGATCGGCCAACAGTGGAAGTTCACCTACCGGTACCCGACGTTCGGCGGGTTCGAGACCAACCAGCTGGTGGTCCCCGACAACACGACGATCCAGTTCAACGTGACCTCGCTCGACGTGATCCACAGCTTCTGGGCCTACCAGCTCGGGGTGAAGGCCGACGCCAACCCCGACTACAACAATGTCGCCTTCACGACGACGCGGCAGCTCGGCTCCTTCATCGTTCGCTGCTCCGAGCTGTGCGGCATCTGGCACGGAGCGATGTACAACTACGGGGCAGGTGGTACTCCGAGGACAGATTCGAGACCTGGGCAAGCTCGACGGAGGCGTTGCTGCGGAAGAACACCAAGCTGCTCCCGCCCGTACGCGCTCACCTATACCCCTGATGCCAACGGGGCCGACGGCGGGTACTACCCGGACAACGTCGACCCCTACTCCAAGGTCGAGACGTACGGCGCCAAACAGCCGAAGGGCGGCGGCTGACATGACGCCATCACCATCAGAGCCAACGTGACCCAATTCCCGAGACGGGGGACATCGGCCATGGCCATTGACACAGCCGAGGTAGGCGATCTCGAGTACCCCGGGGAGGAGGACGTCGGCACCCCCACGCCGGCGCCTCCGGTCTGGCGTCGGTCGCCCTGGCTCCGCCCGAACATCCTGTGGGCGATGGCCGGTGGGGTCATCGGCTACCTGATCGGCCATTGGCTCGGCAACGTGATCGCCAGCGGCTACCCGCAGACGTGCGGGGGCTTCGGACCAGAACGACGTCGCCATCGTGCTCGGGCTGACCTCGGGGTCGTCGGGTGGATGGCCGGCATCGGCGGGCTGAACTACCCGCTCGCCAAGGTCCTCGGGTACGAGGTGAGCCCAGCCCCACCCGAGCAGAGCTGGGTGCGCTATTTCCGCATGACCGACGATCACAAGGTCGTCGGGATGGCAGTACGCGGTCGGCGTCCTGCTCTTCCTCTTCACCGGCGGGCTCCTGGCCATGCTCATCCGCACCGAGCTGCTGAGCCCGACGAATCATGTGTTCGGCCCCGGCACGTACATCGCCATCGTCAGCGAGCACGGCACGATCATGATGATGATGGCCTCGTCGGCCGTCGTCGGGGACGCTCGGCAACTTGCTCATCCCCTTGATGATCGGCGTCGAGGCGCATGGCCTACCCGCGTGTCGAGGCGTTCTCGTTCTGGATCTTCATGGCGGGTTACCTGGTCATTGTGAGCGCGCTCTTCTTCGGCGGGTTCCCGACCGGGTGGACCGGCTACGCCCCGCTGCAGACGCAGGCCTCCGGCGGGATGGATTCGTATCTGGTGGGCTTCGCGGTCATCGGCATCGGCATGATCCTCGCCGGGTTCAACCTGGCCGCCACCATCATCAACTACCGGGCTCCGGGCATGACCTGGGGCAGGGTGCCGATCTTCGTCTGGGCCATCCTGGCCACCACCGCCCTCCTCACGCTGGCCACCCCGACGCTGGTCGTGGCATGCTCTGTGTCGGCGATCCTGGACCGCACCGCCGAGACCGCATTCTTCGTCAACGAGCACGGCGGCAGCAGCTTCCTCTGGCAGAACCTCTTCTGGTTCTTCGGCCATCCGGAGGTCTACATCATGGCCCTGCCCGGCTTCGGGATCGTGATGGAGATCATGCCGGTGTTCACCCGCAAACCGCTCTTCGCCTACAGGGTCGCGGCGGCCGGGATGCTCGGCGTCGCCCTGCTGTCGTTCTTCGTCTGGCAGCACCACCTGTTCCAGAGCGGGATCAATCCGGACATGCGGCCGCTCTTCATGCTCACGACCGAGCTCATCTCCATTCCGACCGGCTTCCTGTACCTCGTCACGCTCGGCACGCTGTGGAAAGCGAAGATCAGATTCGACACCCCGATGCTCTTCTGCCTCGGGATGCTCTTCAACTTCCTCATCGGTGGCGTGACCGGCGTGTTCCTCTCCGACGTCCCGGTCAACGTCACCGTCCACGGCAGCTTCTTCGTGCTCGTCCCACTTCCACTACACGATCATGGGCGGCCTCATCTTCGCCCTGTTCGGCGGGTTCTACTACTGGTTCCCGAAGATCACCGGCAAGACGCTGAACCGCAAGCTCAGCAAGTGGCACTTCTGGACGTTCTTCATCTTCTTCAACCTCACCTTCTTCCCGATGTTCCTCATCGGGACTCCTCGGCCAGCCGCGGCGCGTGTTCGAGTACGCCACGAACCTGCAGACGCTGAACGACATCTCGAGCATCAGCGCCTACCTCCTCGGCGCGTCGTTCTTCTTCTTCATCATCAACTTCGTGTGGTCGATCTACCTGACCCCGCACGAGGCCCCGCCGAACCCCTGGAACTCGCTCGGGCCTGGAGTGGCAGACCCCGACCCCGGTTCCGTGGTTCAACTTCGAGCACATCCCCGTGGTGCTCAACGACCCGTACCACTACGGCAAGGCCGACGCTGCTCCGGTGGCCGATATGGGACTGGCCTGTCGGCCGTCGCCCCGGCCGGGTCCGTCGGCCCTGAGGAGCTCGGCCCGGGTGGAGACGGCGACAGCGATCCACGACCCCCGATCCTGTGAGGGAAGAGGCGATGGCAGCAGAACCCGGTCGACAACCAGCAGTTCGAGAGCTTCCCCCAGCTCCACGAGACGCCGGAGGAGATCGCGTTCGAGCTCCGGGCCCAGGAAGGCGCGCTCTGGACAGGCGGCCGGCTCGTGATCGGCATCTGGGCCTTCGCCTTCGCCGCGCTCGCCTTCGCGTACTTCTACCTTCGCTCGGCGAACAACGAGGACCTGTGGCGGCCCCGGGGGGATCACGGCGCCGACCGCGAGTCGGTGCGGCGATCTTCGCCATCACCGTCGCCAGCGCGGTCCTGGTCCACTTCGGTGACCGGCGCTTCCGCAACAACGAGACGTTGGACTGGCAGGTTGCCGGCTGGACGGCCGTCTTCGGTGGGCTGCTCGTCATCGGCCTGCAGATCTGGCAGTTGACGGAGCTGCCGTTCTTCCCGGGATCGAGCGGGTACGCGTCTTGCTTCATCGGCTGGGCGTGCTGAATATCGCAGTCGTCCTGGGCGGCACCTATTGGATCGAGACCATCCTCGCTCGGGAGATACGCCTCCGTCGGGCCATCGCCCAGGACGGTGGCGCACCCGATTCGAAGCTCCCTGTGGCCCGCCTGTTCCGGGCCAACCTCAACGGCTGCACGTACTTCTGGGGGTTCATCGGCGTCGTCGCGGCGCTCTTCTGGGTAATGTTCTACGTCATCTAGCGCTCGGAGGGCTGAACGGTGATCACGGCAGACGTAGCCGCTACCCAGGCCCTGACGTTCGCCATTCCCCTCGGAGTCCTTTTCCTCGTGATGGTCTGGGGGTTCTTCCAGCGCCGACCGACGCGGTGAACCCCGGGGCTGCCGCCGGCGGCCCCGTACCGGTGCGTCGCCGGTGGCGTGCCTGGTGTCTCTGGGGCGCGGTCGTCGTCGTGGCTTGCTCGCCCTGGTTCCGCCGCTCTCGACAGCCGCCCGGCACGACGAATTCGCCGCCGCCCTGCAGTTCTCGCTCTTCGCCATCGCCGTTCCCGCATTGGTCGTGGTCGGCGCGCCATGGCGCCTGTTCGGGCTGGCGGGCGGCCGCGCGCCGGGGCGCCGCCCGAGGATCGTGGACCGCATCGCCGACCGCCGGAGCCGGCACCGCGAGCTGCCCTGGTCGCTCGCCTTCATCGCGTGCGACCTCGGTGCGGCCATCGCGTGGCACACGCCCGGGGTGGTCGCCTCGGTGACGCGCCACGGCTGGCTCGTGGTCGTGGAGGCGGCCAGCCTTCTCGTCTTCGGGCTGGGTCTGTGGCTCGAGCTCGTGGCATCGCCGCCCCTCACACCCCGTTCGGGGCACCTCCGGCGGGCGGTGCTGGCCGCCTTGGCCATGTGGGCTTCTGGATCCTGGCTTACGTGGTGGGGCTGTCCGACCACGGCTTCTATCGCAACTTCCACCACGCTGGCGGGCGGCCTGAGCGAGGCGGCCGATCAACAGATCGCCTCTGCCGTGCTGTGGTTCGTGGCGGCGGCTGGCCTTCGTCCCCGTGATCTTCTGGAACGCGTACCGTGGCTCCAGACCGAGGAGGACCCGGACGCCGAACTCCTGGCGCTGGCCCGGGCCGAGCGCCGCCGGGGCATGCCGCCGATGGACTCGAAAAGGCGGCGGAGGGCCGCGCCGGCGACCTGACCCTCAGCCGCTCGCACGCCGGCGACTGGAGGCAGGTCGACGGGCGGCAGGTGCGTGGCGAGGGCGCGGTCCGCCGCGTCCTCCTGCGCGAGGGCGGTGCGGCCGATCGGTGGCGAGCTGGGCTTCCTCCTTCGACAGGTTGTGCAGCGCCGAGGCGTTGCCCGGGTCGCTCATCAGCGTCTGCACGTCCTCGATCGCCCGCAGGGAGTCCGAGGTGGTCCACAGGGTCGCGGTGGCGACCAGCTGGCCCAGGTGCTTGCCCGGCCGCGCGTCCCGGGGACCTGGATGTCCGCCAGGTCGAAGATGCTCTCGTTGGTGAAGGAGCAGGCCGTCTGGTCGTCACTGAGGAGGCCGGGCGTCGGCGCACGGTCGGCCGCGCGTCAGCGCGTGCGTGGCCTGCAGGTTCCAGATCCCGATCGCCTGGTGCACGGCGAGCGCGCAGGGTCCGAGGTCGGTGTTCACCTCGCTCATGACGCTGCGTTCCGCGGTGATGTCGTCCGCTCTCGACGTGCTCGTGGGCAGGTCGGAGAGGACGGTGATCAGGAGCACCACGAAGACCACCGCGGCGATCGCCAGGCCGCGGTGGCGCTGCCAGATCGGTGCCTTCTTCGGTGACGACGCGGCAACGGTCGGTCACTGGCCGACGATCCGTTCCGCGTAGGCGGCGATCCCCTGGGCCCAACGGGCAATGCTTGCCGGCGGCAGGCTGAAGGTCCCGGTCGTGCTCTCGTCGGCGAACGGCGTCGCCCGATACCGGAGGTCACCCTGGGGGTCGATGAAATCCATGATGTCGTTGTGCGCCTCGAGACCTGTCTTCTCGGAGACCGAGATCGACACGCCGTAAGACTTCCAGAGGGAGTTGAGGGTGGGCAGGGGGCCGGTGACCATGTGCCAATTCGGCAGCGAACCCAGGCCGGTCCCTTGGACGGACGGGGTTTCGTCGGACCGGGCCAGGGCGGAGGGGTCCGTGTTGACGGTGACGAACTCGATGTTGGAGGCCGCAGCGCCGAGGGCGGCATCGGCTTGTTCCAATTCGGCGGCCACCACGGGGCAGATGTCGTTGCACGGCGCATTGAAGAACGTCAGGACGATCACCCGCCCCGGCTGCGCCGGCACCGACGTGGGCAGGCCCCTCTGGTCGGTCAGGGCGAACGCGGGAGCTGGGTGGCGGGCGCGGTGGAGGTCAAACCCATGAAGGCCACGAGTGGAGCGTCGAGGGAGCGATCGGCTGCGGGTGTCGGAGCGCTTGGCGTGGTGGCCGGCGTCGGGGTCGCCGCGGCGCGGGGAACAGTGGTGGGCACGGGATTGAGCCCCGCGGAGGAAAACAGGTGCTCGCCGAGCAGGCCCCCCAGGCTGACGACGAGCGCGATGCCCGAGCACCCAGAAGACGAATTTGGCGGGAATGCCGGGCGCGCCCTCGGCGAGGGCCGCCGCCCGGTCCACCGGCGGGGCGGGGGAGGGGTGCGGCCGATCCCGCCTCGAAGGACGGCGGGGCCAGATTTCTCCCCTCCGCTCCGGGTGGCCCCGTCATCGGCCACTGTCGAGGCGTGCGATCCAGCGCTGCAAGCGACGATTCCGTCTGAGGGCCGAGCGCCGCGCCCACGACCCGTCCCCCGGCGTCCACGAAATAGCTGACGGGGAGAGCGCTGACGAGGTACTCGGAGGCCACCGTGGCATGGGCATCGACGGCCACGGGATAGGTGGCCCCGGCCGCGGCCAACAGCCTCGTGGCCGCGGCTTCGGAGCTCTCGTTGGAATCGACGCCGACCACGGCGACCCGTCCCTGTGCTGCTCGGGCGGCCGTGGCCATCGCGCCGAGCTCGGCCCGGCAGTCGCGGCACCAGGAGGCGAAGAAGTTGACGATGACCGGCTTCCCCCGAAAAGAGGCGAGCGTGATCGGGCTCGTGCCACCCAGGGGAGGAAGGGAGAAGCCCGGGGCCACCGTGCCCGCCTTCAGGACGGGAGGCGGCGCGGACTCGAGGGCTGCGGAGGATGGCACCGGCGCCGCCCGGGGTGGACCCCGGACGATCACGAAGATCACGAAGCCGACGAGGCATGCTGCGGCGACCGCTGCGATCCACTTGAAGACCCGATCTGGCCTGGTCGCGTGACGTCCTCCGGCGCCGAGCGTGGGCGCCGGGCTGCCCTCCTGGCCAACGGGTGTCCCCCCGGGGTCCACACTGGTCACGCTAGCGAGCCACGTTCTGATCCCAAGGGCGCAGTTGGCGAACCTGCAGGTCCCAAAGACGAGATGGCGGCCCCGGGACCCCCGGGGTCGCCGGGAGGGTCGGCTACCACTCGGCCGCCCGCTCGGCCGGATCCTTCTCGGCCCTCTCGCGTTTGCGGGCTTCACGTTCCTCTGGGTTCTCGTGAATGAGGTGCCACCAGGCGGCGATCGCGATGCCGGCCAGGATCGGCCACTCGAAGGTGTAGAACCAACTCAGGCCGTTCCCCCCCAGGCCCGACGGGCCTGCCACCAGGTCGCCACCGCGCACCCGGCGACGATCAGGCAGAACCCCAGGTGGAGCAGCATTGCTCGGGCGGAGAACCAACGGTGTATCGCAAACCGCATCGTAGGGCGGCACCCGGGCCGCAGGCGGTCCAAACGCACACGTCGGCGCGACTCCGGCCTGGCGGCGATGCCCCGGCAGCCGATCCTCGTCACCAGCGGTGCAATCGCCATTGCAGGACCGGGCCCGTAGGCGGCGGCCGGCTCAGTTGGGCGAGGCGCCGCTCCCGCTCTCTCCGGCGGCCGTACTTTGGGCGCCGGCCTGCTCGGCGCCTTCGAGGCTGACGAAGGCCAGGCGCAGCTGGGAGAGCGACTCGCGGAGCTGCGGCTCGGCCTCGCCCAGCCGTCCGGCCAGGCCGTCGAGCACGGCGCCCAGCGCGTCGATGGCCAGGCGGGCTTGGAAGAGGACCGGGGGCGTCTGGGACAGGTAGATGGCGGCCAGCTCGAAGAGGCCGTAGCAGTGGTTGGCGATGACGACATCGGCCGGGGTCTGCGCCAGTTGGGCCCGCATGGCCTCCATGGCCGCCTGGGCCTCCTCGGGCGACGGTTCCGTGTCATCGGTGTCGGCCAGGGGGGATCGGGGGGCGTCAGCAGGTTCCTTCTCGGGGAAATGCTCACCTGACGGTGTCCAAAGGCTGCTCATGCTGGTACTGTATTCAGCCTTGACTACATGGAAGCGAGGCCACCAGCTTTGGGGCCTCCACCTGGCCACTTCCTCGCCCTCTTGGTGAGCACCGGTGCGCCAGGTCGTTCGTCTCCGGCGCGGGCTCTGCCCGCGGGTCGGCCTCGCTCCACCGATTGGCTTGCGGAAGGACCGCGGGCCCGAGTGAGAGGTGTGATGACGCATCGTCGCTGAAACCACAACAGAGCACCGGATCAACGACCGAATCCGTGCCCGTGAAGTCCGGCTGGTGGACCCCGACGGTGCGCAACTGGGCATAAAGCCGCTGCCCGAGGCGCTGGCGATCGCCAAGAGCCTCGACCTCGACCTCGTCGAGGTGGCTCCCATGGCCAACCCGCCCGTGTGCCGGATCATGGACTTCGGCAAGTTCAAGTTCGACGAGGCCCAGCGGGCCAAGGAGAGCCGCCGCAAGGCCGTCCACGTCGGGATCAAGGAGATGAAGTACCGGCCGAAGATCGGCCCGGGCGACTTCGACACCAAGACCCGTCAGGTGGGCAAGTTCCTGAACGAGGGGCACAAGGTCAAGATCACGATCATGTTCCGTGGCCGCGAGGTGTATCACCCCGAACACGGCAAGCGGATCCTGGACCGGATCGCCGAGCAGATGGAGGGCATCGCCAAAGTGGAGGCGGAGCCCAAGCTCGACAACCGCAACATGATCATGGTGCTCGCTCCCGACAAGCGGGCCCGCCAGGCCGCGCAGTCCAAGGCCGCCAACGAGAAGCGGAGCGACCGCAAGAGCGGCGCTGCGCCACCGGAACCTTCCGGGAACGGTGCACCGGCGGCCGAGGCGAACGGGAACGGGAGCACTCCGGTGGTCGAAGAGGTCAGCGAAGTCGCCGCATCAGCCGAAGAGGGATGACGCAATGCCGAAGATGAAGACGGACCGGGGCGCCGCCAAGCGCATCAAGGTGACGGCCTCCGGCCGGTTGCGCCGGCGCAAGGCCTTCCGCTCGCACATTCTGGAGAAGAAGAGCAGCGTGCGGACGCGCCGGCTCGGACGCGAGGCGGACATCGCCAAGGCGGACGAGCGGGCGACACGCCGCATGCTCGGCATCTGAACGCCGCGAGTCCTCCACCGCGCTCCGGCGCACATCCACCTGACCCACCGAAAGACCTTGAAGAGAGGAGCACCCCCATGGCCCGAGTGAAGCGTGCCGTCCATGGCCGCAAGCACCACCGCGCCGTCCTGGAACAGGCGAAGGGGTACTACGGCAACAAGAGCCGGACGTTCCGGGCTGCCAACGAGCAGCTCATGCACTCCATGCAGTACGCCTACCGGGACCGCCGGGCGCGCAAGGGCGACTTCCGCAAGCTGTGGATCCAGCGGATCAACGCGGCGGCCCGCCAGCACGGCATGAGCTACAGCCGGCTCATCAACGGCCTGCACCTGGCCGGCGTCGAGGTCGACCGCAAGGTCCTGGCCGACCTGGCCGTGAGCGACGACGCCGCCTTCGGAGCGCTCGTCAAGACGGCACAGGACGCGTTGGCGGCGGCACCGGCGGCCGGAGTCGCCTCCTGACCCAGCGGCTGGCTTTCACGCACCGGCGGGTCCGCCGGTTGCGCGGGCTGCTGCAGAAGCGTTCGGCGCGCTCGTCCGAACGCGCCTTCGTGGCCGAAGGGGCCGAGCTCATCCGCTGCGCCCTCGATTCCGGCGCACCCGTCGAGTCGGTCTACGTCTCCCCCGAAGGGGGGTCCGACGGCCCGACCCAGGAGGTGTGCCGCCGGGCGACCGCCGCGGGCGCCCGGGTCTTCCCGCTGGCCGCCGGAGTGCTCGAGCGTGTGGCCGACACCGTGACGCCGCAGCCGGTCCTGGCGGTCGTGCCCATGCTCGCCGAACCCGGTCCCGACGTCCTGGCCGCTCGTCCGGGCTCGCTGGTCATGGTCCTGGTCGACGTGCGTGACCCGGGCAATGCGGGCACCGTCCTGCGGGCCGCCGACGCCTCGGGAGCGACCGCGGTGCTCTTCGCGGCCGATTCGGTCGACCCGTACAACCCCAAGACCGTGCGCGCCTCGGCGGGCTCCCTCTTCCACATCCCTTTCGCTGTCCGCGACGATCCGCGTGCCGTGGCGGAGGAGCTCTCCGAGGCCGGGTTCCGCACCCTGGCCACGGTGGTGCGCCACGGGGACGACTACACCGACTTCGACTGGTCCGTGCCCAGCGCGGTCTTCCTCGGCAACGAGTCCTCGGGCCTCGACGAAGGACTCTGCCAGACGCTCGACGCAGCGCTGGGCATCCCGATGGAAGGCCGGGCGGAATCGCTCAACGTAGGCGTGGCCAGCGCGGTGGTCGGCTTCGAGGCGGCGCGCCAGCGCCGGGCCGGGGGTGCCGGGGCACGTAGCATCTCCCCCAATGCCGACGAGGGCGGCACGCTTCGACATGGTGACTGACAACGTGGATCTCGACATTGACGGCCTGGCCCGTGCGGCCGAGGAGGCCATCACGGCCGCGCGCGTCGACCGACGCGCTGGCGCGGGTCGAGACCGAGTACCTGGGCAAGCGGTCGGACCTGACCCGGGCCCACCGCGCCCTGGGCGGGCTCGATCCCGAGGCCCGTCGCGAGGCCGGACGCCGGCTGAACGAGGTGCGGGCGCGGCTCGAGGGCCAGCTGGCCGGCCGACGCGAGCAGCTGGCCGAGGGCGAGCGGAGCGCCGCCCTGGCCGCGGATCGGCTCGACCTCACCGAGGTCATCCCGGCCCAGGTGCGCAGCGCCTCGGCCCGCGGCCATCTGCACCTGGTGACCACGGCCCGGGCCGAGCTCGAGGACGTCTTCGTGGGCATGGGCTTCACCGTGGCCGAGGGGCCCGAGGCCGAGTCCGACTGGTACAACTTCGAGGCCCTGAACATCCCGCCGGCCCATCCGGCCCGCGGCATGTACGACACGATGTACCTCGACGTCGGCGAGCCCGAGACGGTCCTGCTGCGCACCCACACCTCGCCGGTGCAGATCCACCTCATGGAGGAGGCCGTGCGCCGGGGAACGCTGCCCATCCATGCGGTGATGCCCGGCAAGTGCTTCCGACTGGACACACCTGACGCCCGGCACCTCCCGGTCTTCAACCAGATCGAGGGTCTGGTCGTCGACCGGGGGATCACCTTCGGTGACCTGGCCGGCACCATCCAGTCCTTCACCGAGGCGTACTTCGGCGCCGGCATGCAGTCGCGCCTGCGTCCGGCCTACTTCCCCTTCACCGAGCCCTCGGCCGAATACGAGATCACCTGCACGGTATGTCTGGGTGAGGGCTGCCGGACCTGCTCGCATACGGGCTGGATCGAGCTCGGGCGGCTGCGGCATGGTCGACCCGGCGGTGTTCGCCGCCGTCGGGATCGACACCGACGTCTGGTCCGGCTTCGCCTTCGGGTTCGGCATCGACCGCCTGGCCCAGATGCGTCACGCCATTCCGGACATGCGCTCGTTCCTGGAGAACGACATTCGCTTCCTCACGCAGTTCTGACCCGGCCCACCCACACGAGGATCCCCCTTGCGCGCTCCACTCAGCTGGCTCCGTGACTTCGCCCAGTTCCCCGACGACGTGGGGACGCTGCGCGCCGCGCTCGACGACCTCGGCCTCGTCGTCGAGGGCATCGAGTACGTGGGGGAGGGGCTGGGCGACGTCGTCGTCAGCCGGGTCCTCGAGATCTCGGCCATCAAGGGTGCGGACAAGATCCGCCGTGTCCTGGTCGACGCCGGCACCGGCGAACCGGTCGAGATCGTCTGCGGTGCGCACAATTTCGCCGTGGGGGACCGGGTTCCGCTCGCTCCGGTGGGCGCCATTCTCCCTGGGGGCTTCGAGATCGGCCAGCGCAAGATGCGTGGCGTCGTCTCCAACGGCATGCTGTGTTCGGGCACCGAGCTCGGCCTCTCCGACGACGCCGCCGGCCTGTTGATCCTGGGCGACGAAGCGCCGGGAGAACCCGGCACCCCGCTGATGGAGGCACTCGACCTCGCCCACGACGTGGTCTTCGACCTGGCCGTCGAGGGCAACCGGCCCGACGCCTGGAGCATGGTGGGGGTCGCCCGCGACCTGGCCGCGCGTCTGGGCCTCGACTTCACCGCCCCCGAGCCTCCGCTGCCTCGCGCCAGTGGCTGGGCGGTGGAGTCCGCCGCCACTGCGGGGGTCGAATCGCTCGACCTCTGCCCGCGCCTCACCGTGAGCGTGCTGCGCAACGTCGCGCGTCGGGCCCTCGCCCCGACGGATCGCCCGGCGCCTGCTCCTCGCCGGCATGCGCCCGATCAACAACGTGGTCGACGCCTCCAACTACGTCATGCTCGAGCTCGGGCAGCCCACGCACCCCTACGACATCTCGCTCCTGCCCGGCCGCGGCCTCACGGTGCGCCGAGCCCGCCCGGCGAGACCGTCGAGACCCTCGACGGGGTGGAGCGCACCGTGGGCGTGCGGGGGCGCAGTCTGGGCGACACCGGGGAGGACTGCCTCATCTGCGACGCCGAGGGGACGCCCGTCGGCATCGGTGGGATCATGGGCGGCGCCTCCTCGGAGATCGCGGACGGCACGACCGAAGTGCTGCTCGAGGCGGCGTACTTCACCCCGATGGCCATCGCCCGCACCTCCAAGCGGCTCGGCCTGCGCACCGAGGCATCGGCCCGCTTCGAGCGCGGCTGCGATCCCTGGGGGATCGAGACTTCGGTGGCCCGCTTCTGCCAGCTGCTCGGCGAGAGCGTGCCGGACCTCGAGGTGGCCGACGGCCTGCTCGACGTGCGCGGCCAGGTGCCCGAGTCCGTTCGTCGTGCGGGTCCCGGTGGCCCGGGTGCACAGCCAGATCGGCGTCGAACTCAGCGGCGAACGCATCACCGAGCTCATCGGTCCTCTCGGCTTCGACCGTCCTCGAGCCCGGCGGGGACGGCGTGCTCGAGGTGATGATCCCGACCAACCGCCCCGACGTGCGGCCCGAGCCCTACGGGGTCGACGACGTGATCGAGGAGATCGCCCGGACCTTCGGCTACTCCAACGTCCCTCGGCGCACTCCCACCTGGCCCCAACCCGGCGGGCTCACCGTGCTGCAGCGCAACCGGCGCCTGGCCAAGGACGTGTTGTGCGGCCTGGGCGCGTCGGAAGGCTGGACCGACACGTTCGTCTCCGCGGCGCAGCACGCCGAGGTGGGTTTGACCGGCGACGCCGTGCGCGTGTCCAACCCGCTCGATGCCGAGAAGCCGTATCTGCGCCGCTCCCTGTTGCCGGGGCTGCTGGGCGCGCTGGTCTACAACGCCGCCCGGCGCCAGGGCGACGTGCGGCTCTTCGAGGTCGGCGTGGTCTTCTCGCACCCCGGCGAGGGGACACCCCGGGTGGTCGAACGGGCCGGCGCCGGTGGGATGGAACGGGCCGAGCTCCCCGGAGAGCGCGAGTTGCTCTCCGCCGTCTTCGCCCTACGAGGACGACGACGCCCGCCAGGCCGTGGTGTCCTGGCGCGTCCTGGCCGATGCCTTCCGTCTCGACCACGTCCGCCTGCTGGCGCCCGGCGCGGGACCTGCCTTCGTTGCCCGGCCTCCATCCGACCCGCTCGGCCCATCTGGTCGTGGACGGCGGTGGCGAGACGCACCGTGATCGGCGCCGTGGGGGAGATCGATCCCGCCGTCGCCACCACGTTCGGGCTGACCCGACGTCGGGCGGCAGCACCGCGCCGCGCCGGATCGGCTGGCTCGAGGTGGACCTCGGGCTCCTCTTCGACGAGGAGCGGGTGCCCCGGCGGATCACCGTGGGCGGCGCGGTCAGCCGCTTCCCGTCCTCGGACATCGACCTGGCGCTCGTGGTCGACGACGCCCGGCCGGCCGATGCCGTGGCCGACGGGCTCCGGCGCTGCCGCCGGCGACCTGCTCGAGTCGGTGACCCTCTTCGACGTGTACCGGGGCACCGGCATCGCCGAAGGTGCGCGCAGCCTGGCCTACCGCCTCCGCTTCTGCGCTCCGGACCGCACGCTGACCGACGAGGAGGTGGGCACGCTGCGGGCCCGCTGCATCGAGGCGGCGGAGAAGGAGTTCGGCGCGGTGCTGCGCTGACCCGTGGCAAGGTGGTCCGGTGCTGGTCGACCGGATCGATCCGACCGATGACGCTGGGCTGGCCGAGGGTGCGGCCGTGCTGGCGGCGTCCGACAAGGACCTCTGGCCGGAGCTGAGCGGCTTCACCCTGCGCGACATCACGGCCTTCGCCCGCTTCACCGGGAAGTCGAAGCGCTACCTGATGGTGGCGGCCCGCTCCGAACGCGACGGCCCCATCCTCGGCGTCGGGCTGCTCGAGTTCCCGCTGCTCGACAACACGCACAGCGTCGAGGTCACCGTGGCGGTCCATCCGCGACACCGGCGACGTGGGGTGGGCACGGCCATCGTCGAGCACGTGGGCGAGTTGGCCCGGGCCGAGGGCCGGCACTCCCTCAACTCCCTCGTCGACGTCCCCGTGGCCCGGGCGCACGATCATGCCTCGCTCGGCTTCGCCCCCAAGCTCGGCTTCGTCGCGAACATGGCGGGGAACAGCCGGCGCCTCGACGTGCCGCTCGACCCCGCTCAAGACGGCGGAGCTGTGGGGCGTCGTGTCCTCGGCCCGCGAGGCGGCCGACTACCGCATGCTGACCTTTCTTCTCCCCGTGGCCCGAGGAGTTCGCCGAGGACGAGTGGGAACTGTTGCGCGTCATGTCGACCGACGAGCCGGCCGGCGACGGCGAGAAGGAGGAGGAGTTCTGGGACGAGGCGCGCATGGCCGAGGACGACGAGCTCCGCCGACAGCGTGGCGCCACCAAGCTGTGCGCGGTGGCCCAGCACGTGCCGTCGGGCCGCGCCGTGGCGATGACCGAGATCCTCGTCTGCGACGACGAGCCGCAGCAGTCCTGGCAGCTGATCACCGTCGTGCATCCCGAGCACCGGGGCCACCGGCTCGGTCTGGCCGTGAAGCTGGCCAACCTCGAGTTCCTCTCCCGGCACTCGCCGGGCATCGGGTTCGTCGTCACGGGGAACGCGGCGGTCAATGCGCCGATGATCGCCGTGAACGACATGATGGGCTTCCGGATCCTGGGCGAGGGCATCTTCTGGCAGAAGCACCTCGAGTCGGTCTGAGGGAGCGGTGGCGGTGCCGGCGACCTCGGTCCCCTTCGACGTCGACGTCGTCGACCCGCACGACGCGGCGTCTTTCGACGAATGGTTCGGCGCCTGGCACCTCATGGACAAGGAGCGGTGGCCGGACTTGCCGGGATGGCAGCGATCCGAACGCTTGGGCCAGGCGCTCGATCGCGACGGGCCGGAGGAGCACCGCTGCCTGGTGGCGCGTCGCGCGGCGCGAACTCGTGGGCGTCGCAGACCTCGAGACGTTTCGCCGGGAGAACCGGCACGTGGCTCGGCTCGACGTGCGGGTGCTTCCCGCGCACCGTCGCCACGGGGTGGCGACGGCGATCGTCGAGGCGGCGGCGCGGCTGGCCGCAGGCGGAAGGGCGGACCGAGCTCGGTGGCATGGACGAGACGCCGGTCCGCGCCGGGTTCGTGGACACGGGCCGGACCATTCGCCCGACGCCTCGGCTTCACTCCGGCGTTGCCGATGGTGCGACGCCTGCTCCGTCTCCCGTTGTCGCCGAGCACGCGCCCGCCTGCTCCGTGACGACCCACGGGCCGCACCAAAGGGGTACACGTTGCTCACCTGGGCCGACCGCTGGCCCGACGAGTACCTCGAGGACCGCTGCGAGTTCGGCCGGCGCATGTCGACCGACGTCCCGGTGGGCGAGCAGGAGCTCGATGAGGAGGAGTGGGACACCGCCCGCGTGCGGGCCCTCGAGGCAAACCTGGCTGCGCAGGACCGGGGCAAGGTCACGACGGTCGCCCGGGACGACGATCGGGCCGGCTCGTCGCCTTCAGCGAAGTCGTGGTCCCGCTCGGCGCGCCCGAGTCGGCCTGGCAGCACGACACGCTCGTCGTTTCCGAGCACCGTGGCCACGGCCTGGGCTTCGCCACCAAGCTGGCCAACCTCTGGGCCCTGGAGGAACGCCATCCGGCTGTGCGCACGTATCAGTACCTGGAACACGGCCGAGAACGAGCACATGATTGCCGTCAATGACGCCATGGGCTTCGAGGTCATGGCTCACTCCGTCGTACTGGCGCAAGCAACTCGGGGTGTGACCCGGCCGTCGGTCGGCTCGCGTTGTGGATACGCATGAGTATGCAGAGATATGTATACTGATGCGATGAAGGTGGGCATCGCCGGAGCGTCGGGCTACACGGGAGCCGAGCTGTTGCGCCTGCTCAGCGCCCATCCCAGCCTTCGAGGTGGGCGTGGCCACCGCCCATTCCCACGCCGGGCAGCCCGTCGGCGGGCACACGCCCTCCCTCCGGGCCGCCTACCCCGGTCTCGTCTACGAGGACACCGACCTGGCCACGCTCGATGGCCTCGACCTGGTCTTCTGCGCCCTGCCCCACGGCGAGTCCCAGAAGTTCGTCCCCGCGCTGCGGGACCGGGTGGGCTGCATCGTCGACCTGGCGGCCGACTTCCGGCTGAAGGACGCCGCCCTCTACCCGCAGTGGTACGGCGAGGAGCACCGCGCACCCGAGCTCCTGGCCGAGGCCGTCTTCGGCCTGCCCGAGCTCTTCCGGAGCGAGCTGTCCGGGGCCACCCTGGTCGCCGCGGCCGGGTGCTACCCGACGTCGGCCGGCCTGGCTCTGGCCCCGTTGCTGCGCCAGGGACTGATCGAGGCGCAGGGCATCGTGGTCGACGCCGCCTCCGGGGTCTCGGGCGCCGGCCGCGGGCTCAAGGACACCCTGCACTTCGGTGCGGTCGACGAGGACTTCACCGCCTACGGGCTGCTCACCCACCGCCACACGCCCGAGATGGAGCAGATCCTCGGCGCCCAGGTGCTGTTCACGCCCCACCTGGTGCCGATGGTGCGGGGCATCCTGGCCACCTGTTACGCCCGGCCGAGCGCCGCCCACGGTTCGCTCACGACCGCCGACGTCATGGCCGCGTTGCACGAGGCCTATGACGCCGAGCCCTTCGTCGTGGTGACCGACGAGCCGCCCTCGACGAAGGCGACGACCGGCTCGAACATCGCCCACGTGACGGCGCGGGTGGATCCGCGCACCGGCTGGGTGGTCTCCCTCTGTGCGCTCGACAACCTGGTGAAGGGGGCGTCGGGCCAGGCCGTGCAATGCGCCAACGCCGCCCTGGGCCTGCCCGAGACCACCGGCCTGCCCACCGTGGGGCTCTACCCGTGAGCGTGACCGCGCCCAAGGGCTTCGTGGCCACCGGCGGCTCGGGTGGCATCAAGGCGAACGGCGCGCTCGACGTGGCCGTCGTGGCCACCGCCGACGGGCGGGCGGTGCCGGCGGCCGGTGTGTTCACGTCCAACCTGGCCGCGGCGGCGCCGGTCCAGGTCAGCCGGGCCCACCTCGGCTCGTCCGGCGGGTCGGGCCGCGGGGGTGATCCTCACCTCGGGCAACGCCAACGCGGCCACCGGTGCGCCCGGGCCGCGACGCCTGCACCCGGCTGTGCCGCGCCGTGGCCGTCGGGCATCGGCGCCGCGGTCGAGGAGATCCTCGTGTGCCAGACCGGGCTCATCGGTATCCCGTTCCCGATCAGCGTGGTCGAGCCGCAGCTCGAGGGCATCGTCTCGCGACGCGACGCCAGCCCCGAGGGCGGGGCCTTGGCCGCGCGGGCGATCATGACGACCGACACGGTGCCCAAGGAGGTCGTCGTCCGGGGGGACGGCTTCACCGTGGGCGGCATGGCCAAGGGCGCCGCCATGCTGGCGCCCAACATGGCCACCATGCTCGCCGTCTGCACCACGGACGCCGACGTGGACGCCACCACGCTGCAGGCCTCGCTGGCCCGAGGCGGTGGCGGACTCGTTCAACACCATCACCGTCGACGGCGCCACCTCGACCAACGACACCGTGCTCGTCCTGGCCAGCGGCGAGGGTGCCCGGTCGACGGCCGACGATCTGACGGCTGCCCTGACCGAGGCCTGCCGGTCGCTGGCCGAGCAGATGGTGGCCGACGCCGAGGGGGCGACCAAGGTGGTGCACGTGCGCGTGCGCGGGGCGCAAAGCGATCAGGCGGCGCACGTGGCCGCCCGCAAGGTGGCCGACTCCATGCTCGTGCAGTGCTCGCTCTTCGGCGAGGACCCGTACTGGGGCCGCATCGTCTCCGAGCTCGGCTCGGCCGGCACACCCTTCGACATCGACACCGTGTCGGTGGCCTACGGGGGCGTCGTGGTGTGCGCCGGCGGCGTGGCCGCGCCACACGATGCCGGCGCGTCGCGGCCCACCTGGCCGGACGCCACATCGAGATCGACTGCGACCTCGGCCTGGGTTCGGGCGAGGCGGTCGTGCTCGGCACCGACCTCGGCTACGGCTACATCGACGAGAACCGGACGACGTCGTGAGCGCGATCGAGCCGGGCCACCGTCCCGCCGAAGGTGTCGCGGGCCCAGAAGGCGGCGGCCGAGAACACGGCCTCGGTGCTGGTGGAGGCCCTGCCCTACATCCGGCGCTTCTGGGGCAAGGTCGTCGTGGTCAAGTACGGCGGCAACGCGCTGCACGGCAGCGGTGACGGCGAAGGCGCCGGCTCGACCGACGCGCTCGCCTCCTTCGCCCAGGACGTCGTGCTGATGCGCGCCGTCGGCATGCTGCCCGTGGTCGTCCACGGCGGCGGCCCCCAGATCGGCGAGCTCATGACCCGGCTGGGCAAGGTGACCGAGTTCCGCGACGGCCTGCGGGTGACCGACGCCGAGACGCTCGACATCGCCCGCATGGTGCTGGTGGGCAAGGTGAACCGCGACATCGTCTCGGCCATCAACGTCCACGGCCCGCTGGCCGTGGGCATGTCCGGCGAGGACGCCAACCTCATCACGGCGGCCCCGACCAACGTGGATCTCGGCTTCGTCGGCAACGTGTCGGTGGTCGACCCCACCATGCTCCAGCGCCTGGTGGCCGAGGGGATCATCCCGGTGGTGGCCACCATCGGCGCCGACGAGAGCGGCCAGGCCTACAACATCAACGCCGACACGGTGGCCGGTGCGCTGGCCGAGGCGCTCGACGCCGAGAAGCTCATCTTCCTGACCGACATCGAAGGGTTGCGGGTCGTCCCGGACGACCCGACGACCGTCATCCACCAGGCGTCGCTCGAGGTGATCGACGAGATCGTGCGCAGCGGGGGCATCCGCGGCGGCATGATGCCCAAGGTCGAGGCGTGCGTCCGGGCCGTGCGGGCGGGGGTGAGCCGCGCCCACATCCTCGACGGCCGGGTGCCCCACTCACTGCTGCTCGAGCTCTTCACCGATTCGGGCGTGGGCACGATGGTGCTGCCGTGACGGCCCCCGCCTCGGCCGGGCGCGAGCACCTCATGCGCACGTACGCCGAGCCGCCGGTGACCCTCGTGCGCGGCGAGGGGACCGTCGTCTACGACACCGACGGCAAGGCCTACCTCGACTTCATCACCGGCCTGGCCGTGGTGTCGCTCGGCCACGCCCATCCGGCCGTGGCCGACGCCGTGGCCGAGCAGGCCCGCACGCTGACCCACGTGTCCAACCTCTACGGCAACGCGCTGGGACCGGAGGTGGCCCGCACCATCGACCGCCTGATCAACGGCGGCACCGGGCAGGCCGGGGGGCAGGTCTTCTTCACCAACTCGGGGGCCGAGGCCAACGAGTGCGCGCTCAAGCTGGCCCGGCGCTGGGCCTGGGGCGGTCGCCACGTCGTGGTCAGCGCCGACAACTCGTTCCACGGCCGCACGCTGGCCACGCTCACCGCCACGGGCCAGCCCGAGAAGCAGGCGCCCTTCGTGCCGCTGCCCGAGGGGTTCGTGCACGTGCCCTACGACGACGTGGCCGCGCTGGACAAGGCGCTCGAAACCGAGACCGTGGCCGCCGTCCTGCTCGAGCCGCTCCAGGGCGAGGGTGGGGTCAACGTGCCGAGCTCGGACTACCTGGGCGCCGTGTCGGCCCTGTGCCGCGAGCGCAACGTGTTGCTCATGCTCGACGAGGTGCAGACCGGGCTGGGGCGCACCGGGCACTGGTTCGCCTTCCAGGCTCAGGGACTCGAGCCCGACGTGGTGACGATGGCCAAGGCGCTGGGCAACGGCATGCCCGTGGGCGCCTGCTGGGCCCGGGCGGAAGTGGCGGCGGCCTTCGGACCGGGTGACCACGGCTCGACCTTCGGGGGCCAACCCCTGGCGCTGGCGGCGGCCCGGGCCACGCTGGCCACCATGGAGGCGCGAGGACGTGTGCGCACGGGCCCGCCGGGCCGGCGCGATCCTGACGGCCGGGCTGGCCGCGCTGCCCGGGGTGGTGTCGGTGCGCGGGGCCGGGCTGCTGCTGGCCGCCCAGCTCGACGCTCCCGTGGCCAAGGAGGTGGCGGCCGCGCGCCCTCGAGCTCGGGCTCCTGGTCAACCCGGTGCGCCCCGACGCCGTCCGGGTGGCCCCGCCGCTCCTCGTCGGCGACGACGAGCTCACCCGCGCCCTCGACCTCCTGGGCCAGGCCCTGGTCGAGGTGGGTGCGGGCGCCGAGGCAGCGGCGGGGGAGTAGACCGGACCCGTGCGCAGCCTGCACGATATTGACGACCTCGACCTCGACGCCTGGGAGCGCGTCCTGACCCTGGCGCTCGAATGGCCGCCGGGCCGGCGGCTGGCCGGGCAGGGCGCGGCCCTGCTCTTCGAGAAGCCCTCGGCCCGCACGCGCAACTCGACCGAGATGGCCGTGGTCGATCTGGGCGGGCATCCCGTCTACATCCAGGGGACCGAGGTGGGCCTCGACACCCGGGAGACGGCCGAGGACGTGGCCCGCACCCTGGCCTGCTACCACCGCGTCATCTGCGCCCGCGTCTTCGACCACGCGCTCTTCGCCCGCATGGGTGCCGCCCTGCGCCGCTCGAACATGGACGTCCCGCTGGTCAACCTGCTCTCCGACGACGCCCACCCGTGCCAGGCCGTGGCCGACGTGCTGACGTTGCGCGAGTGCCTCGGGCCGTTGGCGGGCAAGACGCTCGACCTACGTCGGTGACGCCAACAACATGGCGCGCTCGCTGGCCAAGGCCGCGCTCTACGAAGGGATGGCGATGCGCATCGCCGCGCCGGCCGCGTTACAGCTTTTCGCCCGACGAGATGCAAGCCCTCCGGACCCTGGGCGACGCGGTCGGCCGAGGCGGCCACGTCGAGCAGACGGACGATCCGGCGCGGGCGGTCAAGGACGCGGCCGCGCTCTACACCGACGTGTGGACCAGCATGGGCCAGGAGGAGGAGCGGGCGGAGCGCCTGGCCGCCTTCGCCGGCTTCACCGTCGACGAGGACCTGCTGTCTCAGGCGCCCCCCGAAGCGATCGTGTTGCACTGCCTGCCCGCGCACCGGGGCGAAGAGATCAGCGACGGCGTGCTCGAGGGCCCCCAAAGCGTGGTGTGGCGCCAGGCCGCGCACCGGCGCACGGCCATGCGGGGGATCTTGGCCTGGGCGGTCGGCGGGCCGGGGGAGGCCCCGTGACGGGCCCGGGGCGGTTGACCAAGAACCAGCGCCAGCACCGCATCACCAAGCTGCTCGAGTCGCAGGCGGTGACGAGCCAGGCCCAGCTGGTGGCGCTGCTGGCCGGCGAGGGCGTCGAGGCGACGCAGACCACGGTGTCGCGCGATCTCGAGGACCTCGGCGCGGTGAAGGTGCGCCTGCCCGGCGGAGACACGGCGTATGCACTGCCCGATCTGCCGGTGCAGCAGATCGCGCCGGAGGACCACCTGCGCCGTGTGCTGGGCGAGTGGGTGGTCGAGGTGGCGCACTCGGCCAACCTGGTCGTGCTGCGCACGCCGCCGGGGTCGGCCCACGTCGTCGGCTCGGCCCTCGACCGCAGCGGACTCGAGGGAGTGATCGGCACGGTGGCGGGGGACGACACGGTGCTCGTCGTGGCCGTCGAAGACGTGGGCGGCGCGGCCATGGCCGAGCACCTCCGCGACGTCGCCGGCATCAGCGCGGGCATTGCCGTCACACAACGGATCGCATCGAATGGGAAGAGCGAGGGTGAACATGTCTGATCGGGTGGTACTGGCCTACAGCGGCGGGCTCGATACGTCCGTCGCCGTGCGGTGGCTGATCGAGCACGAGGGTGTCGAGGTGATCGCCGTGGCCGTCAATGTCGGCCAGTCGGCCGACAAGGGCGGCGAGGACTGGGAGGCCATCCGGGCCCGCGCCCTGGCCGCCGGCGCGGTGGAGGCGGTCGTGATCGACGCCCGTGACGAAATGGCCGAGCACTTCTGCCTGCCGGCTCTGGCCGCCAACGCGCGCTACGAGGGCAAGTACCCGCTCGTCTCCGCGCTGTCGCGCCCGGTCATCGTGGGCCATCTGGTGGCGCAGGCCCGGGCCCACGGGGCCAACGCCGTGGCGCACGGCTGCACGGGCAAGGGCAACGACCAGGTCCGCTTCGAGGTGGGCGTGCGCGCCCTGGCCCCCGACCTCTCCATCCACGCCCCGGCCCGGGTCTGGGGCCTGACCCGCGAGGACTGCGTGGAGCTGGCCGCCAAGTGGGACATCCCGATCACGGTGACCAAGGAGAAGCTGTACTCCATCGACGACAACCTGTGGGGCAGGGCCATCGAGTGCGGGGCCATCGAGGACCCGTGGGCGCCCGCCCCCGACGACGTCTACACCCTGACCCGGGTGACCGAGACCGAGCCGGTCGAGGTGATCGTCGGCTTCGAGTCGGGCCGGCCCGTGTCCCTCGACGGCGCGTCGCTCAGCCCCTTCGAGCTCATCGACCGCCTGGGCGCCATCGCCGGTAGCCGCGGCTTCGGCCGGCTCGACATGGTCGAGAACCGCCGGGTGGGGATCAAGAGCCGGGAGGTCTACGAGTGCCCGGCGGCCCTGGCGCTGATCGTGGCCCATTCCGACCTCGAGGACCTCACGCTCGAGCGGGACCTGCACCACGAGAAGGCGCGCCTCGAGCCGCGCTGGTCCGAGCTGGTCTACGACGGCCTCTGGTACTCGCCGCTGCGCGGGGCGTTGCAGGCCTTCATCACCGAGAGCCAGCGCCACGTGACCGGCGAGGTGCGCCTGCGCTTCGCCGCGCCCGGCACCTGCACCGTGGTGGGCCGGCGCAGCCCGGTCGCCCTCTACGACCACGGGCTGGCCACCTACGACGCCTCGGACACGTTCCGGCACCAGGACGCCGAGGGCTTCGTGCGCCTGTGGGGTCTCGGGGTGGCCACGTGGTCGTCGCGCCAGGGCCCCGGCGCGCAGGGCGCGGGCGCGCGGACGAGCACCGGCAGGGGTGCGTCATGACGCTGTGGGAGGGCCGCATCTCGACGGGTATGGCCGACGCGGTGGCCGACTTCACCGTGAGCCTGCCCTACGACAAGGTCCTGGCCTTCGACGACCTGGTGGGCTCGCGCGCCCACGTGAAGGGGTTGGGCAAGGTCGGAATCCTGAGCGACAGCGAGGTGGGCGCGCTCATCGATGCGCTCGATCTGGTCGAGGAGGAGTTCGCCACCGGCGTGTTCGTCTACGCCCCCGGCGACGAGGACATCCACACGGCCGTCGAGCGCCGGGTCACCGAGCTGGCCGGCGACGTCGGCGCCAAGCTGCACACCGGGCGCAGCCGCAACGACCAGGTGGCCACCGACCTGCGCCTGTGGTGCCGGCGCTCCCTCGTGGGGGTGGCCGACGACATCATGGCGCTGCAGGAGACGCTGGCCCAGCGGGCCACCGACGCCGCGGACGTGTACCTGCCCGGCTACACGCACCTCCAGCGGGCCCAGCCGGTGCTGTTGGCCCACCACCTGCTGGCCCACGGGTGGGCGCTCGCGCGCGACGTGGACCGCATCCTCACCACGGTCGACCGGCTGAACGTCTCGCCCCTCGGTGCCGGTGCGCTGGCCGGGTCGTCGCTCCCGCTCGATCCGGACTACGTCGCGGCCGAGCTCGGCTTCCACGGCCGTTTCGAGAACTCGCTCGACGCCGTGTCGGACCGCGACTTCGTGGCCGAGTCGCTCTTCGACCTCGCACTGCTCGGCGTGCACCTGTCGCGCCTGGGCGAGGAGATGGTGTTGTGGTCGACCGAGGAATTCGGTTTCGCCACCCTCGACGACGCCTACGCCACCGGGAGCTCGATGCTCCCCCAGAAGAAGAACCCCGACGTGGCCGAGCTGGCCCGGGGCCGCAGCGGCCGCCTCATCGGGCACCTCAACGCGGTGCTCATCACGCTCAAGGGCCTGCCGCTGGCCTACAACCGCGACCTCCAGGAGGACAAGGAGCCGCTCTTCGACGCGGTGGCCCAGGTGCGCAGCGCGCTGGCCGCTCTGCGCGGCGTCTACGACACGGTGGTCTGGCACGAGGAGCGCATGGCGGCGGCGGCGGACGGCCCGGCCGCCGCGGCCGTCGACCTGGCCGAGATGCTGGTCGAGCAGGGCATGCCCTTCCGCCAGGCCCACGCGCTGATCGGCGGCCTCGTGCGCGAGTCGCTCGAACGCCATGTGCCGCTGGTCGAGCTGGTGGAGGCCCATCCCGATTTGGGCGAGGCCGCCACGGAACTGCTCGAGCCCGGCGTGGCGGTGACCCGTCGGCGCACGCCGGGAGGGGCCGGCCCGGGTCCGGTCGGCGAGCAGAGGGAGCGCTTCGCCCGGCGCCTCGAGGTGGACCGCACCCGTTTGGGCCAGTGGCGTCCGGCGGCGGCCCCTCCGGCCTGACGCACGCCCCGGCTCGCCGGCCCGGGCACGGCCCAGCCCGGGGCCGGCCACCGCCGTGTCTCCCCCGAGGGGCACTCCACCAGGACCTCGTCTCCGGGCGGCGGGTCGCCGCGGCGTGGCCACCGTGTGGAGGGATCCGCGGCCCGGGTGGCCCTGCAGGTGAACGGAGCATAAAGATCTGCGGGATACGGGGATTTCGGGTTGCCTGGGCGCGCCGGAATGTTGCACTCTGGATGGAGCAGCCATTGGGCCTCGAGTCGGTCGGCGACGACAGGTCGTGCCGCACCTGGGGGTGCCAAGGAGGGGAGTGGGCGAGCGACGCCGGACCCTCGAGTCGTTCCACCGAACCCGCACCATTCTCGTGGAGACAGTGGAGATCATTTTGGAGAGAAGACAGACATGCAGCGACTGAGCGGCATCGATCCGATGTTCATCTACTCCGACACACCGGAGACCCCGATGGAGATCGCCTACGCCTGCGTCTTCGACCCGGCCTCGGCCGAGGGCGGGTACACGTTCGAACGGGTGCGTGACGTGCTGATCGAACGCATTCCGGCCCTGCCGGCCTTCCGGCGCCGGCTCATGACGGTGCCGTTCGGCCTCGACCACCCGCGCTGGGTGGACGACCCCCACTTCGACCTCTCCAACCACCTCTTCCGGGTTGCGCTGCCCGCACCCGGTGGTGACGAGCAGTTCACCGAGATGGTGGCCAAGGTCATGGGCCGACCGCTCCAGCCCGACCAGCCCCCGTGGGAGATGCACGTCATGGAGGACCTGGCCGACGGCCGGGTCGGCCTCATCGCCAAGGTGCACCACTCCGTGGTCGACGGCGTGGCCGGCGCCGCCGCTGATGGCGGAGCTGCTCGACCTCACGCCCGAAGGCCGCTCTCCCATCGAGCGCCTGCAGCCCGTGGATCCCGGCCGGCCTGCCCTCGCAGGCCCGTCTGGTCACCGACGCGCTACCCAACATGATCACCCGGCCCCTCGAGACCTGGCGGGCGGCCCGCGAGATCGGGCGCACCGCCGTGCGCATGGCCCGCTGCGCCATGAGCGACGACAACGGGCCCGTCTCCATTCCGCTGGGCGCGCCCGAAACTCTTCGACCAGGCCCTCTCGCCGCGCCGCGACGTCTGCTTCACCCGGCTGGACATGCGAGAGGTCAAGGTCCTGCGCGAGCGCTTCAACGCCACGGTGAACGACGTCGTGCTGGCCGTGTGCTCGGGCGCGCTGCGAACCCACCTCTCCCGTTACGACCACGACGTGGACAACCCGCTCGTGGCGATCGTGCCGGTCTCCGTGCGCGAGGACGGGACCGAGGATGCGGGCGGGAACTCCCTCTCGGCCATGTTCGTGCCGCTCTCCAACGACAAGCAGACGCCGCTCGAGCGCCTGCGCACGGTGAAGGCCAACAGCTGGTCGTGCAAGCGCCAGGAGCGGGCCGTCGGCTACGGCCCGATGGCCTCCATGCTGACCGAGGCGATGCCGCCGGCACTGGTCAAGCCGATGGTCCAGTTCGGCGTGCGCGCCGGCGTGGTGCGCAAGCTTCGGGCGGGCAACCTGATGATCTCCAACGTGCCCGGTCCGGACTTCCCGCTCTACTTCGCCGGCATGCGCATGGAGGCGGTGTACCCGATGGGACCCGTGGTCGACGGGGTGGCGCTCAACATCACGGTCCAGAGCTACGAGGACACGCTCTTCGTCGGCATCAACTCCGGCGCGTCGGCTCTGCCCGATCTGCCCGGACTCGCCCGCGCCATGGTGGACGAGCTCGCGCTCCTCAGTCTCATGGCACGAGGTACGGCCGGACAGGCCCGACACCACCGGCCGTCCCCCTCCGGTGTGGTGGTCACCCCATCGGGCCACCGGCCGACCTCGGTTGCGGACACGCCGGATCACATCTCCGCGGCCACGGCCTGAGGGACCCGACCGCGGGCACCTCGAGTGAGCCGGCTGGTCCGGCGCACGCTCGACCGCCTTCTCCAGGATCCGGCCGCCGTGCGCTCGGCGCGTGGTCGTGCCGGCAGCGCGAACCTCGCTGACCCGTGGCCGACATCGGTGGCTCCGTTGAGGCACCAGGAGGGTCGCCGTGGACCGGGGCGAGCTCGAGGCGGGACCGCTGCGGGTGGCGCCCTCCCTCCTCAACAAGGTCCTCGTCCACGGGGAGCGGGCCGGTCGCATCGTCGAGGTCGAGGCGTACCACGGGGCCGACGACCCGGCCTCGCACGCCTACCGAGGCCTGACCCCGCGCACGGCGGTCATGTTCGGGCCGCCCGGCTTCCTCTACGTGTACTTCACCTACGGCATGCACTGGTGCGCCAACGTGGTCTGTGGTCCCGACGGCGAGGCAGCCGCCGTGCTGATCCGGGCGCTCGAACCACTGCGGGGCGTCGAGGACATGCGGGCCAGCCGCCCGGCCGCCCGCCGCGACATCGATCTGTGCAACGGGCCGGCCAAGCTCTGCGAGGCCCTGGCCATCACCGGGGCGGACAACGGGACCGATCTCCTCGCCCCGCCGCCCGAGGCGCCGCCGCCGTGCGCCCCACCGGCCGGCCGGCCCCGGTGCGGCTCGAGGACGACGGCACCGCGCCGCCCCGGCGTCCGGGCCGAGGGGTCCGGATCGGCATCTCGGTCGCCGCCGACCGGCCCTGGCGCTTCTGGGTGGCCGGGAATCCGCACGTGAGTCGCTGAGCCGCTCAGGGTCCGCTGCGGTCCTCCCGGGCTCGGTCCGGCCGCCTCCCCGGCGGTCCGGCGGGGCCGGGCGGTGTCTCCCTGCACACGGGACCTGGCGACGCGGGGACCGCTCTGACCAGGGAGATCGTGCCCGGGGTCGGCCTCGGGCCGGCTGTCTGCGACGGCCATGCGAGTCACTGGATCGTCGGGGGAGGCCAGCCGTGGACTTTCGGGGCTCCGGGGGTATCCGCGGCGCTGGAGGGGTCTCCCGCTAGTCTGTTGCCAGGCGAGGGGCTTCGATCCCGCGTCGGCACTGGCCGGTGCGGTCGAAATCGCCCCGGTCGAACGCGTTGACGACGCATCAGGCGTCTGGTAACGTAACTTTCCCGCCGGACAGACCGCCCAGGTCCGTCCGGCAGCCGAAGGAGACTCTCCGGCGGAGCAATCCGTCCGGAACAGTCCTTTGGAACACCCGGCACCAACACCGGCAGTACCAGGTGTGTGCCCGGTCGCTCCTTGAAAACGGAATAGTGAGAGCCAAAAGCCAGTGCGGGCAATTCATCCGCTCCGGTTTCACCGGATGTCGAATGGGTTGTACGTCAATTGAGTAATACGCAGTAACACAGGCTCCGGATCCTCTTTCGGAGGTGAACGTGCCTGTGGTTGCCAATGGTTCGAGTCAGAACCTGGCGACTCTCTGATTCTTGGCCGGTGAGAGACCCTTTCGGGGTATCGAGTCGGTCGTGAGTCTCGATGGAGAGTTTGATCCTGGCTCAGGACGAACGCTGGCGGCGTGCCTAACACATGCAAGTCGAACGCGCTCCATTCGGTAGCAATACTGATGAAGAGTGAGTGGCGAACGGGTGAGTAGCACGTGAGCAACCTGCCCCGAAGACTGGGACAACACCGGGAAACCGGTGCTAATACCGGATACCCTTATTGGACCGCATGATTCGATAAGGAAATGGATTCCGCTTCGGGAGGGGCTCGCGGCCTATCAGCTTGTTGGTGGGGTAATGGCCTACCAAGGCTTCGACGGGTAGCTGGTCTGAGAGGACGATCAGCCACACTGGGACTGAGACACGGCCCAGACTCCTACGGGAGGCAGCAGTGGGGAATCTTGCGCAATGGGCGAAAGCCTGACGCAGCAACGCCGCGTGGAGGACGAATGCTTTCTGAGTTGTAAACTCCTTTCAGCAGGGACGATAGTGACGGTACCTGCAGAAGAAGCACCGGCCAACTACGTGCCAGCAGCCGCGGTGATACGTAGGGTGCAAGCGTTGTCCGGATTTATTGGGCGTAAAGGGCTCGTAGGCGGTTTGATAAGTCGGGTGTGAAACCTCCAGGCTCAACCTGGAGCCGCCACTCGATACTGTCATGACTAGAATTCGGTAGGGGACCACGGAATTCCTGGTGTAGCGGTGAAATGCGCAGATATCAGGAGGAACACCAGCAGCGAAGGCGGTGGTCTGGGCCGACATTGACGCTGAGGAGCGAAAGCGTGGGGAGCGAACAGGATTAGATACCCTGGTAGTCCACGCCGTAAACGTTGGGCACTAGGTGTGGGGACTATTCAACGGTTTCCGTGCCGCAGCTAACGCATTAAGTGCCCCGCCTGGGGAGTACGGCCGCAAGGCTAAAACTCAAAGGAATTGACGGGGGCCCGCACAAGCGGCGGAGCATGTGGCTTAATTCGAGGCAACGCGAAGAACCTTACCTGGGTTTGACATGTAGGGAAAAGCCGTAGAGATACGGTGTCCTTCGGGGCCTTACACAGGTGGTGCATGGCTGTCGTCAGCTCGTGTCGTGAGATGTTGGGTTAAGTCCCGCAACGAGCGCAACCCTTGTCCTATGTTGCCAGCGGGTAATGCCGGGGACTCGTAGGAGACTGCCGGGGTCAACTCGGAGGAAGGTGGGGACGACGTCAAGTCATCATGCCCCTTACGTCCAGGGCTGCACACATGCTACAATGGCTGGTACAACGGGCTGCTAATCCGCGAGGAGGAGCCAATCCCAAAAGCCAGTCTCAGTTCGGATTGGAGTCTGCAACTCGACTCCATGAAGTCGGAGTCGCTAGTAATCCCGGATCAGCAACGCCGGGGTGAATACGTTCCCGGGCCTTGTACACACCGCCCGTCACACCACGAAAGTCGGTAACACCCGAAGCCGGTGGCCCAACCTTTTAGGAGGGAGCCGTCGAAGGTGGGATCGGTGATTGGGGTGAAGTCGTAACAAGGTAGCCGTACCGGAAGGTGCGGCTGGATCACCTCCTTTCTAAGGAGTGCTATCGGTGCCTTGATCATTCGATTGATTGATTTGCCGATCACTACCCAGTTGAACACTGGTTATTCGGCTGCTCTCGTACACCGGCAGATGATCGGCCGCCTTTGATTGCCTCACTTCGGTGAGGCGGTCGGAGCCCGCCCTTCACAGATCGGTCCCTTCGAGGCCAGTCGGACTCTCGCTATTTCGTTTTGAGGGAGCGACCCTTTGTGGGTCCCTCCCGGTGACGTCCCCCTCTGCATCGTGCTGGGCGCGGGCGGATCGGGTCACGAGTCCGAGCCCTTCGGGAGCTCCTCGTGTCCCTGTTTCGGCCGCGTCGGTTGTCGGCACCCGGCGGCGGGCGGACCGCTCACCCCGTGCGTGCCCTGGTCGGGCGGTTGTTCCGGCTGCTTTCCGCGATGGCTTTTGCGGTTGGCGGTGACGGAGTTCCGTCCTCGGCGTCGCGCTGCACCCGTCCCTTGAGAATTCCAAAGCGAGCACGAGCATCTTTTGTTCTCCAAGCTACAAAGAGCCAACGGTGGATGCCTTGGCGCCTAAAGCCGAAGAAGGACGTGGGCGACTGCGAAAAGCCACGGGAAGCTGTCTACCAAGCGACGATCCGTGGATATCCGAATGGGGCAACCCAACACCTGTCATGAGGTGTTACACCTGCCTGAATGTATAGGGCAGGGCGAGGGAACCGGGTGAATTGAAACATCTAAGTAACCCGAGGAGAGGAAAACAACAGTGACTCCCTGAGTAGCGGCGAGCGAAACGGGAAGAGCCTAAACCGTGCCGGTGTACGAGCCTGGTGGCGCTGCCGGTATGGGGTTGTGGGATTCGAGAGACGGAACACCAGATCCGTCACGGAGTTACAAATTCAATGCGTAGTGGAATCAGTCAGGAAAGCTGAACCAAAGAGGGTAATGGTCCCGTACACGAAACACATTGAACTCCGCTTGAACACCCGAGTAGCGCCGGATCCGGGAAAGCCGGCGTGAATCTGCGAGGACCATCTCGTAAGGCTAAGTACTCTTAGGCGACCGATAGTGAACTAGTACCGTGAGGGAAAGGTGAAAAGTACCCCGGGAGGGGAGTGAAATAGTACCTGAAACCGTTGGCTTACAAACAGTCAAAGCGTCGTTGCTCCACCGTTGTCGCGATCCCTTCGGGTGAAAGCGATGACACTAGGTGGATGTCAGCCGTGATGGCGTGCCTTTTGAAGAATGAGCCAGCGAGTTACGGTGTGTGGCGAGGTTAACCAGCGATGGGTAGCCGAAGCGAAAGCGAGTCTGAATAGGGCGTTGAGTCGCATGCTGTAGACCCGAAGCCGAGTGAGCTTGCCATGGGCAGGCTGAAGCGAAGGTAAGACTTCGTGGAGGGCCGAACCCACCTAGGTTGAAAACTGGGGGGATGACCTGTGGCAAGGGGTGAAAGGCCAATCAAACTCGGTGATAGCTGGTTCTCCCCGAAATGCATTTAGGTGCAGCGTCGGGTGTTCAGCATCGGAGGTAGAGCACTGGATGGGCTAGGGGGCCTACAAGCTTACTGACCCCAACTAAACTCCGAATGCCGATGCTCAAGAACCCGGCAGTGAGACCACGAGGGATGAGCTTCGTTGGTCGAAAGGGAAACAGCCCAGACCGCCGGCTAAGGCCCCAAATTCTTGACTAAGTGGAAAACGATGTGGGAACGCAAAGACAGCCAGGAGGTTGGCTCAGAAGCAGCCATCCTTAAAAGAGTGCGTAATAGCTCACTGGTCGAGTGGTCCTGCGCGGATAATGTAACGGGGCTCAAGTCAAGAGCCGAAGCCGCGGATTCCTGCTTTATGCAGGAGTGGTAGGGGAGCGTCGATCTCGCAGCGAAGCGGTGGTGTGAACCGTCGTGGAGCGTGGTCGAGTGCGAATGCTGGTATGAGTAGCGAGAGAGGAGTGAGAAACTCCTCCGCCGTAAGCCCAAGGGTTCCTGGGGAAGGCTAATCCTCCCAGGGTAAGTCGGGAGCTAAGGCGAGGCCGAGAGGCGTAGTCGATGCACAACTGGTTGATATTCCAGTACCACCGTGTCCGCGTCCATTCCAAGCCAGGGGTACTAAGGGGCTGACCTTCGGGTCGAACCGACAAACTCTGGGGCGGACAGCAAAGGAGTGACGCAGGAGGATAGGTGAGCCCAGGCGTTGGTTGTCCTGGGGTAAGCGTGTAGGGAGGGATCTAGGTAAATCCGGGTCCCATTAATCCCGAGACGCGATGCCGAGCCGTTTCAGGCGAAGTCACTGATTCCATGCTGCCAAGAAAAACTTCTAGCGAGTTGACACGGTGCCCGTACCCCAAACCAACACAGGTGGGCGGGTAGAGAATACCAAGGCGATCGGGAGAACTGTGGTTAAGGAACTCGGCAAAATTCCTCCGTAACTTCGGGAGAAGGAGGGCCTCAATAGGGTGACGGACTTCGCGTCCTGATGCCCAAAGGGGCCGCAGAGAATTGGGGAAAGCGACTGTTTACTAAAAACACAGGAGCGTGCTAAGTCGTAAGACGACGTATACGCTCTGACGCCTGCCCGGTGCCGGAAGGTTACGGGGAAGGGTTAGTCTTCGGACGAAGCTCTGAACCTAAGCCCCGGTAAACGGCGGCCGTAAGCACAAGTTGCGGCTTCAGGGGAGTAATCCCTTGAAACAAACTCTGCTAAATGCTGGAAACTCCGAGTATCCGGCGGTACTCGTCCATGTCACACCGGTTTGATTTGGTGACGACATGGGCAGTGAAAATCCGTCCGGTGCGGACAATCAGCAGGAAAGACCCAGTTCCTCTAACTGGCTGGATCGGATCTCGAGCGACCTGGGCAACTGGGTAGCGGGATTCGTCGATGGTGAGGGAAGCTTCAACGTCCCCATCCGTCGAGAGCGTGATCGTGGACTTCCATGGCGCGTCTCGTTGTCGTTCAATGTCTCGCAGATCGGTGAAGAGGCTCCAGAGCTTCTTCGTTCGGTCTTCGGTGCAGGAACGGTTCGAGGCCGTGGTGACGGTGTCTTCTACTTCGAAGTCACCAAGCCGACTGATCTGAAGGATCGGGTTTTCCCGTTCTTCGATCGGTTCGAGTTGCGAAGTCCAAAGCGGCAAGACCTTGCGGTCTTTCGCACGATCACTGAACTTGTCCTGTCAGGCCGACATCTTTCAGCTCCGGGAATCGAGCAAGCCCTCGCATTGAGGGCTCCGATGAACCGGGGAGGAAAGCGTCGGCGTAGCGATGAAGAGATCATCGCCACGTTGAGAGATTGGGAATCCTCAGAGGCCATATGCAGAGCTCCCTCTATGAAGCAGAGGGATGAAGATATGGTCCACACCTCATGGCGACATGGGGATTTAGGTGAACTATAACGGTTAGTTAATACCTGGCTGTTGTAAAACCTCTCCGCTATATGCTGGAACATCCGAGTATCCGGCGGTACTCGTCCGTGTCACACCGGTTTGTTCGGTGGCGACATGGGCAGTGAAAATCCGTCCGGTGCGGACAATCAGCAGGAAACTGCGTCTAGGCGCAGGATCCTCAGAGACTGCACGCGGGGCCTCACCAGTCAGCGAGAGTCCGGCGGGTGACGAAGATACAGTCCGACCCTCATGGCGACATGAGGAGCTAGGCAGAAATGACCTAGCCGCTCACAAGCGAATAGGTGAGAAGTTAGCGCTTGGTGTGAGTAGTAACAAACGTGCCTAAGGTAGCGAAATTCCTTGTCGGGTAAGTTCCGACCTGCACGAATGGCGTAACGACTTTCCTACTGTCTCAACCACAGACCCGGCGAAATTGAAGTACGAGTAAAGATGCTCGTTAGCTGCATCAGGACGGAAAGACCCCGTGGACCTTTACTACAGCTTGATGTTGAGTTTTGGTACTATTTGTGTAGGATAGGTGGGAGACTTTGAAGCATTGGCGCCAGCCAGTGTGGAGTCAACCTTGAAATACCACCCTTTTAGTGCCGGGACTCTAACCTTGGTCCGTTATCCGGATCAGGAACAGCGTCAGGTGGGTAGTTTGACTGGGGCGGTCGCCTCCTAAAATGTAACGGAGGCGCCCAAAGGTTCCCTCAGGCTGGTTGGCAATCAGCTGTCGAGTGCAATGGCAAAAGGGAGCTTGACTGCGAGACCTACAAGTCGAGCAGGTGCGAAAGCAGGGCATAGTGATCCAGCGGTTGCTTATGGAAGCGCCGTTGCTCAACGGATAAAAGGTACCCCGGGGATAACAGGCTCATCTTCCCCAAGAGTCCATATCGACGGGAAGGTTTGGCACCTCGATGTCGGCTCGTCGCATCCTGGGGCTGAAGCCGGTCCCAAGGGTTGGGCTGTTCGCCCATTAAAGCGGTACGCGAGCTGGGTTTAGAACGTCGTGAGACAGTGGATTAAACCGCGCTGTCTATAAACTTGGCTATATGCTGGAAACTCCGGACGAATCCTCCGCTACTCGACTCCATTGAGAGTCAGTGAAAATGTGAGAGGTGCGGTCAATCAGCAGGAAAGACTCATGGAAACTCGAGAATCCTCAGAGACCATATGCCAAGCGCCCTCGCAGACCTGCGAGGGTGAAGATATGGTCCGATCTGCATGGCGACATGCAGAGCCAGGCAGAAATGCCCTGGCCCCCGACCATTCGGTCGGTGGTAACAAGAATGTCGGTCCCTATCCGATGCAGCCGTAGGAGATTTGAGAAAGGCTGTCCCTAGTACGAGAGGACCGGGACGGACGTAGCTCTCGTGTGCCAGTTGTCCTGCCAAGGGCACGGCTGGTTTGCGACCTACGGGTGGGATAAGCGCTGAAAGCATCTAAGTGCGAAGCCCGTTTCGAGATGAAATCTCCCACAGGGTTAACCTGGTAAGGCCCGTGGCTAGACGACCACGTTGATAGGCCGGAGGTGTAAGTGCGGTAACGCATTCAGCCGACCGGTACTAATCGGCCGAGGGCTTGGAGATCTACCGCTCGTGCTCGCTTTGGGACGCTCAGGGACTGCGCTGCAGTCCTGGTGAGGTGCCCTTCCTCGACATACGTCGGGGGAGTCGGCAGCTCATCGAGCGCACAGTTTCCGGTGGCCATGGCGGCGGGGAAACACCCGTTCCCATTCCGAACACGGCAGTTAAGCCCGCCCGCGCCGATGGTACTTGGGGGGAGGCCCCCTGGGAGAGTAGGTCGCCGCCGGGATTTCTAATCGACTTGATCCCCTCTGAGCTCACGCTCGAGGGGATTTTGTCGTTTTCGGGGAGTGGTTTCGAGTCGATGCGAGTCGTCTCGCGTGGGGAGGAAAGAGGCCGCCTGCGATACTGCGGCCTATGCGGGTTCCGTCTGTCCGAACTGCACCGTGACCCGGACGGGCGTCGACGGAACGCCGGTCCGGCATCGCCCCCGGCTGCTGCCGATGTCGCGGCGCGACACCGAGGAGAGCCACCGGGCGGCCACACCGCTCGAGCTGCTCTTCGACCTGTGCTTCGTGGTCGCCGTGTCACAGACGGGTGTCCAGCTGAACGACGCGCTCCGCGCCGGCAACTACCAGAGCGGGATCGTCGGCTTCTTCATGGTGTTCTTCGCCATCTGGTGGGCCTGGGTCAACTTCACCTGGTTCGCCTCGGCCTACGACGTCGACGACCTGGCCTACCGGCTCCTGACCTTCGTCCAGATCGTCGGGGTGCTGATCCTGGCCGCCGGGGTGGCCAGCGCCTTCGACCACGCCAACTTCGCCGTCATCACGATCGGCTACGTCGTCATGCGCGTCGCCATGGTGGCGCAATGGCTGCGAGCCGCCGCCGGTGACCCCGCCGGCCGGCCGGTGGCCCTGCGCTACGCGGTCGGCATCAGCATCTGCCAGGTCGGTTGGGTGGCTCGCCTGTTCCTCCCGCACGAGGCGGGGGTGGTCGCCTTCTACGTGCTCGCCCTGCTCGAAATGCTGGTCCCGGCCTGGGCCGAGAGGGCGGGCGGGGGTACCGGGACGCCGTGGCACCCGGGACACATCAACGAGCGCTACGGCCTCTTCACCCTCATCGTGCTGGGCGAGTGCATCGCGGCGGCCACGGTGGCCATGCACGACGCCGGTGTCGTGCATGACGAGTCCTCGGCGGCACTCGGCGCCGTGGCGGCCGGTGCGGTGCTCCTGGTGTTCTCGGTGTGGTGGTGGTATTTCGAGCACCCGTCCGAGAAGGGGTTGCGCATGTCGCGCGGCACCTCTTTCTTCTGGGGCTACGGGCACTACTTCGTCTTCACGTCGATCGCCGCGCTGGGCACGGGGCTCGAGTTGGCGGCGGCCAGCACGCACGGGGGCGAGGGCTCGGTGCCGCAATCGGAGGCGGGGCTGGCCATCGCCATTCCGGTGGCCGTGTTCTTCGTGGTGACCGCCGTGCTCCAGGCCAAGCTCGACGGGATTCAGCGGTGGCGCATCGCGGCGGTGTCGATCACCGCCGCGGTCGTGCTCGGCCTCGGCTGGGCGGCCGCCGGCCGCACGAATATCGGCGTCGCCGCGCTCCTGATGGGCTTTGCCGTCGCCACGCTGGTCGTCGTCGACGAATGGCACCATCCCACGCACGACGACCGGCACACGGAGCGGACCAAGGCGGAGAGCCTGCCCAACTAGACTCGCCCGATGCCCTCTGACGGATCTCGCAGCCCTCGGCGCGCCCCGTCGGGGCGTCCGTCGGCCCGTTCGGGCTCCGGATCCGGTCGTCCATCTGGCGCTGGGTCGGGGGCAGGCAAGGGTCGTTCGAGCTCGACCGGGGGTCGTCCTGCACCCCGCTCGTCGTCCTCGCGCACCGGTGGCGCGACAGGAGGCTCCCGAGCGACAGGTCGCCCGAGCGCCAGCCGTTCGGGCACGCGGAGTCAGGGCAGCACCGGGGGACGCAGCAGCGCGGCGAGCCGGGGCGCCGGTGCCGGCGGCCGGACCACTGGCCGTCCGACCGGTGGCAGCGGGCGACCGAGTGCCCGGCGCGACGACTCGGACCGGCCCACCAGCAGGGGTGCGAGCTCGGGTGCACGTGGTCGGCCGAGCTCGAGTACTCGTACGGGCGGGACCACGGCGGTCGCCCCACCGGAGGCCGCCCAACGGGGACAAGGACCGGGACCGGCGCCAGCCAAGGACGCCCACCGCGCGCGCAGCGGCACGGGATCTCGGCCCTACGCCTCGCGTGATCGGGACGGTTCGAGCTCCCGCGACGGAGCCGAGCGCCGCCGACCCACCGAGGACGAGGCCAAGCCGCTGCCCCGGGGCGCCAAGAAGTGGGGCAACGTCGCCCGCCGCGGCGCCCGCGAGGTCACGGCGCAGGGCGACCCCGAGGGTGGGCAGCGCAACACCTACTTCATTGACGAGCGGACGCGACGCAAGGACACGCCACCGCCCTCGCGGCGCCAGGACCAGTGGGTGCGGGCCGACGGGGCGGGCCAGGAATGGGAGGACGCCGAGCCGTCCAAGGGCAGGACCGCGGGCCGAGGTCGGGGCAAAGGGGCCACCCCCAGGGACGACAGCGGCGGCAGCGGCGGGCAGCACCGGCGCCTCCCTGGCCGCGCTCTCGGGCAAGCGGACCCTGCCGGCCGACGTCGCCACCGAAATCCGCAATGCGGCCGACGTGGCCACCGCCGCCCACCGGGAACGCCTGGTGGCCAGGCCGAGTCGGCCTTCGGCGCCTTCGAACGGGGCCGCTTCCAAGATGCGCTCCGAGCCATCAAGCCCGTCGCCGACGAGGCACCCGCCGTCGCCGACGTCCGGGAGCTGGCCGGGCTGGCCGCCTACCGGTGCGGCAAGTGGCGTGAGGCGGCCCGCCACCTCAAGGCCTTCGGCGAACTCGGCGACTCGACCGAGCACCTGCCCATCCTCATGGACTGCCAGCGGGCGCTGCACAAGCCGAAGAAGGTGGCCGAGCTCTGGGCCGAGCTGCGCCAGCGCTCACCCGAGCCCGACGTGTTGGCCGAGGGTCGGATCGTGGCGGCGGCCTCGCTGGCCGACGGCGGCGACCTGAACGGGGCCATCGCCATGCTGGCCACGGCCGGCGCCTCCAAGGCGCTGCGCAACCCGTCCGAGCGCCACCTGCGCCAGTGGTACCTGCTGGCCGACCTCTACGAGCGGGCGGGCGACGTGCCCCGGGCCCGCGAGTACTTCGAGCGTGTGCTGCGGGCCGATCCCGGGGCCTACGACGTGGCCGACCGCCTGCGCGGCCTCGGACCCGAGCGTCGTCCCCGCGGCGGTGGCCGGACGGGCGCCCGCCCCAAGAGCACCAAGCTCACGCCCAAGGCGGCCGCACGGAAGTCGACCACGGTGCCGACCAAAGCGGCGCCCGCCAAGGCCACCGCAAAAGCGGCGGCCACCAAGGCCACGGCCCGACCGGTCTAGGGCGTCCCTCCCACAACGGCCGGCGCGGCCGGCACGGTCGTGGTGGGAGCCGCCGGCGGCGGTGCAGGCGTCGTGGGAGCCACCGTCGTCGTGGTCGGCGGCACCGTGGTGGTGCGTGGTGGTCGTCGTCGGCGGGGGAGCGGTCCCGAAGTTGGGCCCGACGACGGTGACCAGGGTGCCGATCGGGGTGAGGGCCCAGACCAGGGCCGCGTCGGCGTAGCTCATCTCGACGCAGCCGTTGCTCTGCGGCGTCCCGTAGGAGGACCGGATGAAGCCGTGCAGGGCGTCGCCCCCGTTGAAGTAGCTGGCGTAGGGCACGTTGGGGTCGTTGTAGGTGGAGCCGTCGACGTTGGTCCCCTTCATGTCCGAGTAGCGCACGTGCTCGAAGACGGCGAAGGAGCCGTCGGTGGTGTCGGCGCCCGGGCGCGCCCGAGTTCACCGGGATGCCCACGTACTTGGCCGCGCCGTTCTCGTAGAGGGTGAGGTTCTGGGGCACCACCTTGTTGACCACCACGTAGACGTAGGGCACCGGGTCGGTCTTGTGGTTGATGGTGTCGTTGATCAGCGCCGTCCACACTGCGGGGCCGGCCTCACCGTCGACGCCGAGGTTGTTGTCGTTCTCGAACGCCTCGACGGCCGCCTTGGTGATCTCGTTCGTCGTGCCCTGGGTCCACAGCGACATCAGCTGGGCCGGCTGGTCGGGCCAGCGCCAGGCGAAGGCACCCGGCTGGTCCAGGGCCAGGTTGGCCGACGGCGGGCGGGGGACCGGTCTGGGTGTAGGTGAGCGGGAGGTATCCAGCCCGGCCAGGAGCTCTTGGACCCGCAGCGTGTCGCCGGCCGCGACGGTCGAAGGTGATGGAGGCGTGGCCCGACAATGCGGTCCCGTTGGCGGCCCGCAGCCCGGAGGTCCCGCCGGGCAGGGTGACCGTCTCCTGGGTGGCGGGGACGAAGGGCGAACTCGAGGCGGTAGGCGAGCGTGGTGGGCGAGCTCTGGACCCAGGTGCCGCCGATCTTGGGGCTCAGGATCGGGGCGGCCTTCTTCAGGTTGACGGGCTCGGAGAACGTCAGCGAGATCGTCGTGTTCGAGGCCACCGCCTGCGCGCCGGCGGCGGGCACCGAGGACTTCAGGTAGAAGCCGGTCATGGCGGCGTCGGCATCCGACCCCGAGCCGGCCCGACCCGGGGAGCCGCCCGACGAGGACGTGCGCGGTCCGGTCGGCCGTGGCCGAGGTGCCCGGGTGCGACGGGGCCCGAACTCGAACCGGTCACGTAGACGAGCGCGCCGATGGCCACCACCGCGGCGACCACCAGGATCGCCGGGGGCACGCGCACCTGCGTCTTCCGGCGGGAACCGGCAACGTCCATAAGCCTCCGCTCGCTCGCCCCGTCGTTGCGTTACCCCGATTGATTGCAGCGTAAAGGTCGTTATCTCGAAAGAGACGTCAACCCGGCCCGATTTCGCGACCCCGATCGGGTGAAATTCGCGCCGCGATCGGGTGAAAAAGGACCCACCATCCCCGAAGGGCGCACACCGAGCGACCGACGCCGAGACAGGCTAGGCAACCGATCGGTCCACGGGTATGGGTAATTCCACGGTTGACGCCCTCACAGGAGACGCACAAGCTTGCAACAGGCGTGAGGGCGCGATCCTGCGGAGGCGCCATACGGCGCTAAAGGGTCGCGCTCCTGGCTCGCTGGCGAACAGCGGGCTTGGCGAGAGGAGCGGGAATGTTCAACAAGTGAAGGTCGTGGGCGCGGGCGCGATCGTCTCCGTGTTCTTCGTCCTGCCGGCGGCGGCCTCGGCCTCAGCCGCGGCCGCCGGCACGGCGGCACGCGAGCGGCGGCCAGACCGATCCGAATGCGGCCGTGGTCAATCTGGAGAACGGTCCCTACGGGCAGGTCCTCGTGGTGGGCGGCGCCGGAGCGGGCTACGTGCCGGCGACGGCGACAGAAGCCAGCCCACTACCGATTCCCGGCCGGCACATCCCTGTACTTCGCCACGATCGACCCCTTTGCGGCGTGTGTCGCCTCCGCGCTCCCCGTACGAACCAGGCTGCGGCACCACGGTGGTCGACACCGGCCAGGGCCCGCTGTCGTGCACCGGAGCGGAGACCGACAAGCAGGCCGATTGGCCCGCCTTCACGACCGACACCGCCCCGGTGGCCGGGCCGGGCGTGAAGAGCCGGCTGCTCGGCGAGGTGTACTCGGTCGGACCTCGGCACCGACCAGGTGACCTATGCCGGGCATCCGCTCTACCTCTTCGACCCGGGTCCCCACTCCTTCTTCGGCGCCAACTTCTACGAGACGGTGTCGCCGTTGCCTCCCTGGCACACGGCCTGGTTCCTGCTGACGCCCGAGGGGACGGCCGCCACCGGACCGGCCGCCCTCGAGACGGAGGCGCCGAAGACAGGCACCACGTACGACACGACCGAGCTGGCCACCGAGATGCTCCCCGCCATCGCCCCCGGTGGCGTGGCGGTCTCCGTGTACGCCATTCAGCGGCGATACGCAAGTCGTCGAGCGCCTGCACCGGCCCCTGCGTCCGGGACTTCATTCCCGTGATCACGCTGGGTGCACCCACGACGGGCGCCGGGGTCAAGGCCGGCGCCGGTGGCACGATCTACCGCGGCGACGGCGCCGAGCAGGTCACCTATCACGGCCACCCGCTGTACATCTACAGCCAGGAGCAACCGCTGGTCGGCAAGAAGGGCCCGAAGACCTCATGGCACCGCCGGCAACGGCAACGGCGTGAGTGCCTTCGGGGGCACGTTCACACTCGTCAGCCCGTAGGCGCCCAGCACCGCCAGATCGGCAGCGATCGTCGGCGGCCGCGGCGCAGGCAGCCCCATCGGGCCGTCGCCGACCCCTCCACTACGCTGGATCCCATGAGCACCGACCTCCACACGCTCCTGGGCGACGACGCCGACGGCCTGCTGGGCTATACCGCCAAGGCCTTCCCCCGGGAGAACCTGACCCTCCCCGGACCCGACTATCTCGACCGGGTCTTCGCCAACAGCGACCGCTCGCCGACGGTGTTGCGCAACCTCGGGAGCCTGTTCAACCACGGACGCCTCGCCGGCACTGGATACGTCTCCATCCTCCCCGTCGACCAGGGCATCGAGCACTCGGCGGCGGCGTCCTTCGCCAAGAACCCGATCTACTTCGACCCGCTGAACCTGCTCGAGCTGGCGCTGGCCGGCGACTGCTCGGCGGTGGCCACGACGCTCGGCACGCTCGGGCTGGCCTCGCGCAAGTACGTGCACCGGATCCCCTTCATCGTGAAGCTGAACCACAACGCGTTCTTGCACACGCCCGACACCTACGACCAGATCATGTTCGGCTCGGTGCGCCAGGCCGCCGACCTCGGCGCCGTGGGCGTCGGGGCGACCATCTACTTCGGCTCCGACGACATGGACCGCGAGCTCCAGCAGGTGGCCGAGGCCTTCGCCGAGGCGCACCGGCTCGGCATGTTCACCGTGCTCTGGTGCTACCTGCGCAACCCGGCCTTCAAGAAGGACGGCGTCAACTACGAGGTCTCGGCCGACCTGACCGGTCAGGCCAACCACATGGGCGTCACCATCGAGGCCGACATCATCAAGCAGAAGCAGCCGGAGAACAACGGCGGCTACACGGCGATCGGCTTCGGCAAGACCGACCCGCTCGTCTACGACGAGCTGACGACGGACAACCCGATCGACCTCACCCGCTGGCAGGTCGTCAACTGCTACGCCGGCCGCATCGGCCTCATCAACTCGGGCGGCGAGTCCAAGGGCGACGGCGACCTGGCCCAGGCCGTGCGCACCGCCGTCATCAACAAGCGGGCCGGCGGCATGGGCCTCATCGTCGGCCGCAAGGCCTTCCAGCGCCCGATGGCCGAGGGGGCCGCCCTGATCCAGAGCATCCAGGACGTCTACCTCGACGCCTCGGTCACCATCGCCTGAGTCCGACGGCCTGCGTCACGGCGCCACCCGACGCCGGCCTTGGCGCCGCCTGATCCCCGGACGGGGGCGGCCTCGCTCCGGCCGCCGGAACGAGTCCGGAGGGCACACCCCTTCCGACCTGGGACGCAGGTGGGTTCTGCGCAGGCGGGAGTAGTGTTAACCCGAACGAAACATCGGACGGAGTGCGCGGCGCGCCCCTGGGGTGACGTCGGCGCAGCGAGGCCCGCCGCGGCGAGACGCACCGCAGCGAGGCCGGGCTCTCGAGCGTCCACGACAGGAGACGAGGCAGCCCGTGGCATCGGGAACGCAGCACACCGAGCAGTTGGACCAGGTCATCGTGCGCTTCGCCGGGGACTCCGGCGACGGCATGCAGCTGACCGGCGACCGCTTCACGACCAGCAGCGCCCTGCTGGGCAACGACCTGTCCACCTTCCCGGACTTCCCGGCCGAGATCCGGGCCCCGGCCGGCACGGTCAACGGGGTGTCGGCCTTCCAGGTCCACATCTCGGACCACGACATCCTCACCCCGGGCGACTCGCCCAACGTGCTCGTGGCCATGAACCCGGCCGCCCTCAAGGCCAACATCGACCTGATGGCCAAGGGGACCGTCCTGATCGTCAACAGCGACTCCTTCGAGGAGCGGGACCTGACCAAGGCCGGCTACGAGGCCAACCCGCTGACCGACGGCTCGCTGGCCGCCTACACGGTCTACGAGGTCCCCATGACCTCCATCACCCAGGAGGTCTGCAAGGAGGCCGGGGTCAAGCCGCGTGACGCCGAGCGCTCCAAGAACTTCTTCGCCCTCGGCCTCATCAGCTGGATGTACACCCGCCCCGTCGAGCCGACCATCGAGTGGATCGCCCAGCGCTTCGGCGGGCGAGCCCCAGGTGGCCGACGCCAACACCCGGGCCTTCCGGGCCGGCTACGACTTCGGCGAGACGGCCGAGCTCTTCGAGTCCAACTACGAGGTCAAGCCGGCCACCTTCGAGAAGGGCGAGTACGTCCAGGTCACCGGCAACCAGGCGCTGGCCTGGGGCCTCATCACCGCCTCCCGCCTGGCCGGCGTGCCCCTGTTCCTCGGGAGCTACCCGATCACCCCGGCCTCGGACATCCTCCACGAGCTCAGCCGGCGCAAGGAGTTCGGCGTCCGCACCTTCCAGGCCGAGGACGAGATCGCCGGCATCGGGGCCGCCCTGGGCGCCGCCTTCGGCGGGGCGCTCGGCGTGACCACCACCTCGGGGCCCGGCCTCGACCTCAAGTCCGAGACCATCGGCCTGGCCATCAACCTCGAGCTGCCGCTCGTCATCGTCGACGTGCAGCGGGGCGGGCCCTCGACCGGCCTGCCCACCAAGACCGAGCAGGCCGACCTGCTCCACGCCATGTACGGGCGCCACGGCGAGGCGCCGGTGCCGATTGTGGCGGCGCAGACGCCGAGCGACTGCTTCGCCGCCGCCATCGAGGCCACCCGCCTGGCCGTGAAGTACCGGACGCCGGTCATCCTGCTCTCCGACGGCTACCTGGCCAACGGGGCCGAGCCGTGGAAGCTGCCCGACCTCGACTCCTTCGAGCCCATCGACCCCGGCTTCGCCTCGGAGCCCAACCACGCCGACGCGCGAGGGCAACCCGGTCTTCTGGCCCTACGTGCGCGACCCCGAGACCCTGGCCCGCCCCTGGGCCCCGCCGGGCCTGGCCGGGCTCGAGCACCGCATCGGCGGCCTCGAGAAGGCCGACGGCAGCGGCAACGTCTCCTACGAGGGGGTCAACCACGAGCGCATGGTCCACCTGCGCCAGGACAAGATCGCCGGCATCGCGGCCGACATCCCGCTGGTGAGCGTGAACGACGAGACGGGTGACGCCCAGCTCCTGCTGGTCAGCTGGGGCTCGACCTACGCCGCCGTCTTCGCCGGGGTGAAGCGGGTCCGGGCCCGGGGCATGAAGGTGGCCCACGTCCACCTGCGCCACCTCAACCCGCTGCCGTCGAACCTGGGCGAGGTGTTGGGCCGCTACACCCAGGTGCTGGTGCCCGAGATGAACCTCGGCCAGCTGAGCCGGATCCTGCGGGCCGAGTTCCTGGTGGACGCCCAGCCCATGTCCAAGATGCAGGGCGTCCCGTTCCGTGTCGGAGAGATCGAGGCAGCCATCACCGCGCTGCTCGGAGGGAAGTCATGAGCGAGTCCAACGGATCCAACGGCAACGGGAACGGGAACGGCGCCGTGGCCACCGCCGTGCCCGTCACGGCCCGCAAGGACTGGAGCAGCGACCAGGAGGTGCGCTGGTGCCCGGGCTGCGGCGACTACTCCATCCTGGCCGCCGTCCAGATGCTCATGCCCGAGCTCGGCGTGCGCCGCGAGAACACGGTCTTCCTCTCGGGCATCGGCTGCGCCGCCCGCTTCCCCTATTACATGAACACGTACGGGATGCACTCGATCCACGGGCGGGCGCCGGCCATCGCCACGGGGCTGGCCACCACCCGGCCCGACCTCGACGTGTGGGTCATCTCGGGTGACGGCGACGCGCTCTCCATCGGCGGCAACCACCTCATCCACGCCCTGCGCCGCAACGTGCGCCTGAACATCTTGATGTTCAACAACCAGATCTACGGGCTGACCAAGGGCCAGTACTCGCCGACGTCCGAGGTGGCCAAGGTCACCAAGTCGACGCCGTTCGGCTCGGTGGACACGCCGTTCAACCCGGTGTCGCTGGCCCTCGGGGCCGAGGCCACCTTCGTGGCCCGCACCCACGACATGGACCGGGCCCACATGCAGGAGACCTTCCGCCGGGCCCACCAGCACCAGGGCGCCGCCTTCGTCGAGGTGCTCCAGAACTGCAACGTCTTCAACGACGGCGCCTTCGAGAAGATCACGAGCCGCGACGCCCGCTCCACCATGCTCATCCCGCTCCAGCACGGCCAGCCGATCGTCTTCGGGGCCGAGGGCGAGGAGCGTGGCGTCGTGCAGCGCTCCGACGGCTCGCTCGAGATCGTCGCGGTGGCCGACGTCGGCCTCGACGGCGCTGCTGGTGCACGACGAGCAGCGTGACGACCCGGGCCTGGCCTTCGCGCTGTCCCGTCTGGCCCGTGGCCCCTACGAGCCCACGCCGATCGGGGTCTTCCGGGCCGTCGAGCGGCCCGAGTACGGGACGCAGATGGCCGAGCAGATCACCGAGGCGCAGAGCCAAGCGCGGGCTGGGGGACCTGGGCGACCTGTTGCGTTCGGGCTCGAGCTGGACGGTCGACTGAACCGAATGGTGGGGCCGATGTTTCGCCCCGCGCCACGCACGACACCGTAGGATCGCCCGTCGTCAGGGGCGGTTTTGCTCGCCCTCAAGCAGAGGGGGTACCCGATGCCGCTGTGCGCACGCAGGTGTAGGGATGTTGCCGTCTGGCTCTCCCTCGCCGCCCTCTTCACCCTGATCGCGGGCGTGTCGGTGCCGCGACCCGCCGGAGCGATCGCCGCGCCCGTCAACCCCCAAGTCGTCTACGTCGTGAACTCGACCACGACCGAGATCGGCCTGACGAACGCGTACGGGACCCAGACCACCAGTTTCGGTGTCGCTGTCAGTGGGCCGGTGGCCAGCCCGGAACTCTCACCGAACGGAGCGAAGGTGGCCTTCTCGGCCGACTGCAACCTGTACACGGTCAACACCGACGGCTCCGGCCTCGCCGCGCTCCCGAATCCCGCCAACGGCGCGTGCCTTGGGAATCCGGCCTGGTCGCCCGACAGCGCCCAGCTGGCCTTCGACTCCAATGCCTCGGGTTCCGTCGGTCTCTGGGTGGCCAACGCAGACGGAACGAGCGCCTCGGAGATCGCTCCCAACGGGAACCAGCCGTCTTGGGATCCCACGGGGACTCGCATTGTGTTCGTCGCCACCACGTCGCAGGGGGGCGAGAATCTCGACACCATCTCCGTGCGAGGTGGCCCTGCCACCGCCCTCGCCTCGTTCCCTCCCGGTGGTGGCCTCGTGGGTCAAAGCTTCTCGTCACCTCAATGGTCGCCGGACGGGACGACCATTGCTTACGTCGCTGTATCCGGCTTCCACAGCTTCATTGACGGCGCCGTCTCGCTCATCGATGCCGATGGATCTCGGAACCGCCAGATCGGGGGGTTTGAGAGCGGCGGCGCAGACCCCAATTTTGTGATCTCGTGGTGTCCGAGCGGGACGTGTCTCTTGCAGCAAGGGGTGTCGTCAGGCGGCGCGCCCGTGATCTCGCCGACCAACGGGGGACTGCTCTCCATGGTGGCCCCTGGCGGCTACGACGCCTCCTTTATCGGGGTGACAGGCCCGATAACCTCCATCCCGGTCCTGGCGCCAACCGTCGGAGGGGCCGGGACGGCCGATGGGCGCGGCGTGTGGGCGGCGGGCGCTGACGGTGGTGTCTTCACCTTCGGCACAGCCGCCTTCCATGGCTCCATGGGCGGCCAACCACTGAACAAGCCCGTGGTCAGCCTCGCCGCCACGCCGGACGGCGCCGGCTATTGGGAAGTGGCGTCTGACGGCGGCATCTTCAGCTTCGGCGATGCCCGGTTCCACGGCTCCATGGGCGGCCAAGCCCTGAACAAGCCGATCGTGGGTATGGCCGCCGACTCGGCCACGGGCGGCTATTGGGAGGTGGCGTCGGACGGGGGCATCTTCAGTTTTGATGCGCCCTTCCTCGGATCCATGGGCGGCCAGCCGCTCAACCAGCCGATCGTGGGTATGGCGGCGACTCCCGACGGAGGGGGGTACTGGCTGGTGGCGGCCGATGGCGGAATCTTTGCGTATGGGAACGCAGCCTTCCTCGGTTCCATGGGCGGCCAGCCGCTCAATCAGCCGGTCGCAGGGATGGCAGCGGCACCCGGCGGAGGGGGTTATTGGGAAGTGGCGCGTGACGGCGGCGTCTTCTCCTTCGGCGCGGCCACCTTCGCGGGATCCCCTGCCTCGGTCATCCTTGCGACGCCCGTGGTCGCGCTCGTGTCGGAGCCGTCGTCCGAGGGTTACGGCGAGGTGACGGCCGGGGGTGGACTCCTCGACTTCGGCCTTTCTCCGTCCTAGGGAGTGCCCCGTCGTCGTCAGGTCTGCGCCGGCTGCGCCTCGGCGTCGTCGCGCACCTGCTCGAGCGTCGCCCGCATGCCGTTGCGGTTCGTCTTGCCCCGGGACCACCCGAGGACGGCCCAGTACAGCCGGAGCCCGAAGGTGGGCGTGAGCGTGAAGGACTCGGTCACGTCGCACCCGTCGCCCGCCTCCACGATGTCGTAACGCCACATGTTCAACGGCTTGGCCGAGTCGTTGCCGACGCCGAAGGCGAAGACCCGGCCCGGCTCGCAGTCCGTCACGGTGCAGGTCGTCCAATACTTCATGATGTTGCGGCCGATTGCGGTTGACGTGCCCGCGGAACTTGGCCCCCGTGGCCGGCCCGGTGGCGCCGTCGACCCATTCGGCCTCGAAGGTCTCGGGGCTGTAGCGGCCGATCCGGGTCACGTCACTGACGAGATCCCAGACCCGTTGCGGCGAGGCCTTCATGTGGACGGTGACCGAGTCGTGCATGCGTTGCCTCTTTCTGGCGGCCGGACCTCGTCCGGCGGCCGGCCCCGAGATCTTGGCCCAGCTCCCGGGGCGGTGCTCAGCCCAGGTCGAGCGAGCGGAAGACCATGCCCGTGCGCGGCTTGGGGCTGAAGTAGGTCGTCTTGGGCGGCATGCGCCGGCGCTCGTTGGCCCACTCGTCGATCTGCTTGACCGTCACCGGCCGCAACAGGAAGGCCGCCTGGCCCTCGCCGCTCTCGAGGGCCTCGAGCGCCTCGGCCACGCTGTGGCGGTGCATGACCTCGTGCTCGGGCAGCGACGCCAGCACGGTGGCCAGGAGGCTGGAGTCGAGATCGTTGCCCGCCTGCTCCTGCGTCTCGTCCCGGGGCAGCAAGAGGTAGGCCTGGCCCCCCTGGACGAGGGTGAGCGAGTTGGAGTCGGCCAGCGCACCCAAGGGTGCGGGTGTCGGCGGCGCCGGCCCGCACCACGTCGAACCACTCGGCCAGGGCCCCGACCAGGTCGAACCCCTTGGGCAGCCCGCTCACGGTGCGGTGGATGGCCCCGACGGTCAGCTGGTCCTCGGCCAGTTCCACCACCAGCGCCATGACCAGGTCGTAGGGGCCGGGCTGGCCGCCGTCGGCCTCCCGGCACTCGGCCTGGTAGGCCCGGGCCGTCTCGTAGCGGTGGTGCCCGTCGGCCAGCACGACGGGGGCCTTGGCCACGGCGGCGCCCACCGCGGCCACCGCGTCGGGGTCGCTGAGCACCCAGAGCTGGTGGCGCACCCCGTCGTCGTCGTAGGCGTCGGCCACCGGGTCGTCGTCGGTCGGGTCGAAGGTGGCGGTGACCCCGGGGGCCATGGAGAGGCCCCAGATGGGGGAGAGGTTGGCCCGGGTGGCCCGGAGCAGGTCGAGGCGGTCGCTCTTGGGCTTGGGGAGCGTCTGCTCGTGGGGCAAAATGTCGCTCTCGGCCCCCGGTTCGGCCAGACCGAGCGCGCCGATCACCCCCGTCGTGGCCCGACCCGCCTGGTCGGTCATGCGATAGGGGTAGAGGCTCGGCTCGGCGTCGGGCAGGAGCAGCCCGTCCTCCTGCCATGTGGTGAAGAGGTCGGTGGCCACGGCGTAGCGGTCGCGCCCGCCCCGCAGATCGGTCTCGGGCAGCTCGACCAGCACGGCGTTGGCGGGGTTCCGCGAGGCCAGGCGGGTGCGCTGGTTGGACGAGATGACGTCGTAGGGCGGGGCGATGACCTGGGCAATGGGGGCTCGCTCGGGGTCGTAACGCAGACCCCGGAACGGTTCGAATCGAGGCATCTCGCCACTCTTCCACACCCCAGGCGAGGTCGCCGCAGGGCACTCCCGTAGAATCGTCACGTGGACGACGAGGGTCTCGGGCGCATCTTCACCGCGCCCAACGCGATCACGTTCGTGCGGCTGTTGTGCATCCCACTCTTTCTGTGGCTGCTCTTCGGGGCGCACGAACAGACGGCGGCGGCCATTTTGTTGGCCGCCTTGGGAGCGACCGACTGGGTCGACGGGTTCGTGGCCCGCCGCTTCCACCAGGTGTCGACGCTCGGCAAGGTCCTCGACCCGCTGGCCGACCGCATCCTGGTCGGCACCGCGGTGATCTCGATCCTGGTCTACGGCGCGGTGCCGCTGTGGTTCGGCCTGGCCACCATCGCCCGCGAGGTGCTGGTCTCGGCCATGGTGCTGCTGCTGGCCGCGTTGGGCGCGGCGCGCATCGACGTGCTGTGGGTGGGCAAGGCCGGTACCTTCGGGCTCATGTTCGCCTACCCGACGTTCCTGCTCGGCTACGGCGACGCCGGATGGCAGGAACCCATCAGGGTCATCGGCTGGGTCACGGGCATCGTCGGGCTGACCCTGGCCTGGATCGCCGCCGGCAGCTACATCGCCCCCGCCCGCCAGGCCCTGCGCGACGGCCGGGCGGCCCGGCGGGCCGGGAGCGTCGCATGAAGGCCGTGATCATGGCGGGCGGCGAGGGCACCCGCCTGCGCCCGCAGACGTCGAACCTGCCCAAGCCGATGCTCCCGTTGGTCGGCCGCCCGATGATGGAGCACATCGTCTCGCTGCTGCGGCGCCACGGCATCACCGACATCGTGGTCACCGTCGCCTTCTTGCCCAACGTCATCCGCAGCTACTTCGGCGACGGCAGCGAGCTGGGCGTGCGCATGGTCTACGCCACCGAGGAGTCCCCCCTGGGGACGGCCGGTTCGGTGCGCAACGCCCGCGACGAGCTGACCGAGCGCTTCCTCGTCATCTCGGGCGACGTGCTCACCGACATCGACCTGACCTCGGTCATCGAGTTCCACGAGAAGAACCAGGCGCTGGCCACCATCGCCCTCTCGCCGGTGGAGAACCCGCTCGAGTTCGGGATCGTGATCACCCGCGAGGACGGCAGCATCGAGCGCTTCTTGGAGAAGCCCGGCTGGGGCCAGGTCTTCAGCGACACCATCAACACCGGCATCTACGTGCTCGAGCCCGAGATCTTCGAGCGCATCCCCGAGGGTCGGGCGGTCGACTTCTCGAGCGAGGTCTTCCCGGCCGTGCTCGAGGCGGGCCAGCCCCTCTACGGCTGCGTGGCCGACGGCTACTGGGAGGACGTCGGCACCACGGCGGCCTACCTCAAGGCCCACGAGGACATCCTCGACGGCAAGGTGGATGTCGAGGTCTCCGGCTTCGAGCTGCGACCGGGCGTCTGGCTGGGCAAGGGCACGTCGATCGACCCCTCGGTCACCATCGAGTCGCCGGCCTTCATCGGCGACAACTGCACCATCGGGGGCGACGCCGTCGTGGGCGCCTTCACGACGATGGGGGCCAACACCCAGGTGAGCGAGCGGGCCGTGCTGCGCCGCTCGGTGATCGGGGAGAACTCCTACATCGGCCCGGCGGCCCGGGTGGAGGGGGCCGTGCTGGGGCGCTCCTGCGACCTGCGCCTCGGGGCCCGGGTCGACCCGGGTGCGGTGGTGGGCGAGGGCTGCCTCATCGGCAGCCACGCCGAGGTGCGCACCGACGTCAAGGTCTACCCCTTCAAGGTGGTCGAGGCCGGGGCGCAGGTCAACGCGTCCATCGTCTGGGAGTCGGGCGGGGCCCGCACGCTCTTCGGTCGCGACGGCGTGCAGGGGATCGCCAACGTCGACATCAGTCCCGAGCTGGCCGTGCGCCTGGCCAAGGCGTGGGCCTCGAGCTTCGAGAAGGGCTCGTACATCACGGCCTCGCGCGACACGAGCCGCATCGCCCGCGTGCTCAAGCGGGCGCTCATGGTCGGCTGCAACGCGGTCGGCGTGAACGTGGCCGACCTGGAGCTGGCCACGGTGCCGGTGACGTGCCACCACGTGCGCATCCGCGGGCACCGGGCGGGCATCACCGTGCGGCTGAGCCCCGACGACCCGCAGTCGGTGGTCATCCGCTTCTTCGACGACCAGGGCATCGACCTGTCCGAGAGCGACCAGCGCCGGGTGGAGCGCATGTACCACCGCGAGGAGTTCCGCCGGGTGACCGCGGCGGAGATCGGCGACATCGACTACTCGCCGCGCACGATCGAGCTCTACACCGAGGACGTGGTCGATGCGTTCGGCCTGCGCCAGGACGAGCAGCGCCAGGTGAAGCTCGTCCTCGATCTCTCCTTCGGCGCCGCCAGCTTCGTCATGCCGAACCTGCTCTCGAAGATGGGCGCCGACGTGTTGAGCATCAACCCGTACGCGCAGACGCCGGCCATGATCGCCGTCGACCCGTCCGAGAGCGAGGCCCGGGTGGCCGAGGCGGTGCGCAGCTCGGGCGCCGACCTCGGTGCGGTGATCGATGCCGGAGGCGAGCGACTGACCCTGATCGACAACCGGGGGCACGTGCTCAGCGACGACGAGGCGCTCCTGGCCTTCCTCGACCTGAGCACGCGGCCAGCCCGAGGGCGGCATGGTGGCGCTTCCGGTCACGGCCAGCCAGCGGGCGCTCGAGCTGTGCCAGGACCGCGGCATCGAGGTGCTCCTGGCCCCGCTGTCGGCCTCCGGGCTGCTCCAGGCCGCCGCCTCGGGCGGGGTCACCTTCGCCTCGGATCGCCGGGGCGGCTACGTGTTCCCGGCCTTCCTGCCGGCCTTCGACGGGGCGGCGGCCCTGGCCAGGCTGGTGTCCCTGCTCGGGCGCCACCACGAGACCCTGGCCGAGATGGTCCAGGCCATGCCCCCGATGCCCATCCGCCACGAGGAGGTGGCGACGCCGATTGAGCACAAGGGCCTCATCATGCGGACCTGATGGAGCAGCTGACCGAGGAAGGAGGCCGACCTCGTGCTGGTGGACGGCATCAAGGTCCGCTCCGACGCCGGCTGGGCCCTGGTGGTGCCCGATCCCGAGGCGCCGATCACGCACGTCTGGGCCGAGGGGAACGACGCCGCCGGCGTCGACTGCGCTGGCCACCGCCTACGCCGGCCGCCTGGCCACCGTCCTCCTCGACGCCTAGCAGCAAAGCGCGCCAGCAAGCCGGCTGGCCTCTCCGGTAGGGTTCCCCTCTTATGGAGGTTCCAGGAGATCTGCGTTACTCGGAGGAACACGAGTGGGTGCGCGTCGAGGGTACGAAGGTCCGACTCGGCATCACCGACTACGCCCAGGACGCGTCTGGGCGACATCGTGTTCGTCGATCTTCCCGAAGTGGGGAGCACGGTCGAAGTGGGCGGGCAGCTCGGTGAGGTGGAGTCGACGAAGTCGGTGTCGGAGATCTACTCGCCGCTCTCGGGAACCGTGACCGCGGTCAACGACGCGCTCGCCGACGGCCCGGACCGGATCAACCAGGATCCCTACGGCGACGGATGGATCTGCGAGCTGGAGCTCGCGCCAGGCGAGGACCCGGGACGCCTGCTCGATGCGGCTGCCTACGGCGGCCTCATTGCGGACTGACCAACCCCAGGGACCTGATGCAGCCAGGAGAAGCAGGGTGCGGGGTGGGGTACCGTGGACGCCGTGTTCTGTTCCAACTGCGGGCACCGCAACCCGGAGGGAGTCAACTTCTGTTCCTCCTGCGGGAACGCACTTCTGGCGGACGGCGATGACGCCACCATCACGCTGCATCCGAACGACGACGCGGAGACAGGCGAGGAGAAGCCCGAAGTCACCTTGGTCGAGGTCCCGCACGGCGCGGGTGTCCTCGTGGTCACCCGCGGCCCCAACATCGGGACCCGCTACCTGCTCGGTGAGGACGTGGTGCGGGCCGGGCGCCACCCCGAGAGCGACATCTTTCTCGACGACATCACCGTGTCGCGCCGGCACGTGGAGATCACGCCGGGCGACGGGGGGACGTACAAGTTGCGGGACGTGGGTTCGTTGAACGGGACCTACGTGAACCGAGAGCGGATCGACGAGGTCCAGCTCGCCCCTGGTGACGAGGTGCAGATCGGCAAGTTCAAGCTCGTCTACTTGGTGGCGGGGAACGAGTGACCAGCAGCCGCACCTACCTGTCGATCGGTGACGTCCTGACGTTGCTGCGCGAGGAGTTCCCCGACGTCACCATCTCGAAGATCCGATTCCTCGAGAGCCAGGGCCTGGTGAACCCGGAGCGCTCGCCCTCGGGCTACCGCAAGTTCTTCGACCACGACGTCGAGCGCCTGCGCTGGGTGCTGCGCCAGCAGCGCGAGCACTTCCTGCCCCTCAAGGTCATCCGCGACCGCCTGGCCGACGGCGAGCTCGACGAGAACGGCGCCGGGACCGCCGACGGGGGCAACGGCAAGTCGGCGCGCGCCGCCAACGCGGCGCGGTCCGCCGCGGCCGGCCGCGACGCCGACCCCGACGGTCGAAGAGCAACCGACCAAGGCCGACGAGGAGGCGATGGCGCGCATCCTGGCCGACGCCTCGCGCCGGACGGCCCAACGTCCCGATGCCGCCGTCGACGCCGGGCGTCGCGGCGCGCACGGGACGCCGCGGCCTCCAGGTGGTCGACGAGGCGCAGGCGCCGCCGGTCGACGCGCCGCGTCAACACGAACCGGTGCCGGTCGGCGGCGGTGCCGCCATGAGCGCGTCGTCGCATCAGATGGCGAGTACCGGGTCGGCGGCGAGCGCGTCGGCCGCGAGCGCGTCGGCGCGACGCCGACGCCGGCGTCGGCGGCGGCACGTCGGGTGCTTCCGGTACCAAGGGCGGCGAACCGTCGAAGCCACCGGCGGAGCCGGCAGTCCAAGGAGTCGAACCAACCGAGCAGCGGGCGCGCGCCGAGCGACGGCCAAGGCCGCGGTCGCGGGCGGGCCGATCCGGCGCGGACGCCGCCGCGAGTACGGGGACAGGTACGGACGGCGGTGCCGGCGCCAGTTCCGGCGCCGGTGCGAACTCGGGAGCGTCGATGGTGACTGGTGCCAGCATGACCGGCGAAGAGGTCTGCGCGGCCAGCGGGCTCTCGGCCGAGGAGCTGGCCGGGCTCGAGGGATTCGGGCTGATCACGTCGGTGAACGTGGCCGGGATCGCCACCTACGACGAGGATGCGCTCACCCTGGCCAACCTGGCCGCGCAATTCCGGGCCTTCGGGATCGAGGCGAGGCACCTGCGGCTCTACCGCAACGCCGTGGACCGTGAGCTGGGCCTGATCGAGCAGGTGATCATCCCCCTGCTGCGCCAGCGCAACCCCGAATCCCGCCAGCGGGCGGTCGAGACCTCGGACCAGCTGGCTGCGCTGGGCCAGTCCATCCGTGCCACCCTCCTGCACCAGGCCCTGCGCCAGCACCTGGGGGGCTGACGCATCCGCCGATCCGGGCGCTACATTTCATACATGGTCCGTGTGCTCCTTCGTGCTGTCAGGGTGGACCTGCAGTCCAACACGCCGGTGCTGCTCCTCCAGGAGACCGAGGGCGAGGGGCGGACGCTGCCGATCTTCATCGGGAGCCCCGAGGCGACCGCCATTGCCTACGCGCTCCAGGGCGTGACCATGCCGCGCCCGCTGACCCACGACCTGATGAAGGACATGCTCGGTGCGCTCGACATCAGCGTCGAGCGCGTGATCATCACCGAGCTGCGTGCCTCGACGTACTTCGCCGAGATGCACCTGTTGCGCGGGAACGAGCGCACCATCGTCTCGAGCCGCCCCTCTGACGCCGTCGCCGTCGCCGTGCGCACCGAATCGCCGCTCTTCGTCTCCGACGAGCTGATGGAGTCCGAGGGCATCATCCTCGCCCTCGACACCGAGGACGAGGACGACGAGACCTCCGACGAGCTGGTGGGCCAGTTCCGCCAGTTCCTCGACTCGGTGCGCCCCGAGGACTTCGAGGCGTGACGCCACGTCGTTGGGCGCCCGCCGCACTGGCGGGCGTCGCCCTCCTCTTCGCCGCGTGCAGCAGCTCGCCCTCGCCCTCGGCCAGCTCGACGCACGACGACCACGCGCCCACCACCCTCGGATCAGCACGACGACGACGACCACGGCGGCGGCGGCCTCGTCGTCGACGCACCTCGAGCTACCGCGGCGGTGACGTCGTGCAGTATCAAGGGCGCGTCCGGGCAGGGGCAGGGCGCGGCCGGCACCATCACGGGCACCATCGTCCTGACCAACGCGGGTTCGACGCCGTGCACGGTGAACGGCTACCCGACGCTGGCGCTCTATTCGGGCAGCGGGGCTCCGCTCACCGTGACGATCGTCAACGGCCTGACCGTCAACGTCTCGGCCCCGGCCAACGCCGGGCCGTCCACCGTGACGATCGCGGCCGGCAGCACGGCCCAGTTCGCCTACCAGTACTCCGACGTGCCGACCGGGGCGCAGACGAGCTGCCCCGAGTCCGAGGCGGCGTCGGTGACGCTGCCCAACGGGCGCGGCTCGAGCCCGACCTTCGCCCTGACGATGTCGCCGTGCAACAACGGGACGGTCTACGTGTCACCGGTGTACGCCACGGCGCCTGACGCGGGCCTGACCCGGCGCGGTCCGGGGTCAGGCCGAGGGTTCGGGCGAGACCAGGACGCGGCCACGTACGGCGGCATCGAGCACCTGGTCGAGCGCGGCGGTGAGCCCGTCGAGGCCGATCTCCTCGTGCACCATCTCCTCGCAGTGCTCGAGCGGGAAGGCCTCGGCCATGTCGGCCCACAGCGTGCGCCGCTCCTCGATCGGCGTGGCCACCGTGTCGATGCCCAGCAGCGACACGCCGCGGATGATGAAGGGGTACACCGTCGTGGCCAGGTTGTTGCCGCCGGTCAGGCCGCTGGCCGCCACGGCGCCGCCGTAGCGCACCGTGCGCAGCGCCTCGGCCAGCGCCATGCCGCCGACGCAGTCGACCACCCCACCCCAGAGCTGGGGGCCGAGCGTGCGCCCGTCGTCCTCGGTGAACTCGCGGCCGACGACCCGTGACGCCCCGAGCTCCTTGAGGTAGTCGTGCTCGGCCGACTTGCCCGAGGAGGCCACCACCTCGAAGCCGGCGTTGGCCACCAGGGCGACGGCCGCCGAGCCGACGCCCCCCGAGGCGCCGGTGACCAGGACCGGGCCGTCGTCGGGCGTCGTGCCGTGGCGCAGCAGGCGGTTGAGCGAGAGCAGGGCGGTGTAGCCGGCCAGGCCGATGATGGCCGCATTGCGGCAGCTCAACGAGTCGGGGAGCGCGACGACCCAGTCGGCCGGGACCCGGGCGTAGGCGGCGAACCCGCCGTGGTGCGACACGCCGAGCTCGTAGCCCTGGACGAGGACCCGCTGGCCCGGGGTGAACTCGTCGCTGGTGCTCTCCTCGACGACGCCGGCCAGCTCGACGCCCGGGCACCAGGGGGAAGGTGCGGACCACCTTGTTGCCCGGGCGGGTGACCATGGCGTCCTTGAAGTTGATGGCGCTCCACTCGACGTGGATGAGCACCTCGCCCTCGGGCAGGTCGCGTGTCGGACAGTTGGACGACGCCGTGGCGGATCATCTCGCCGGTCTTCGAGAGCACGTAGGCCGGAAACTGCACGCCGTGCAACTGTAGAGGCCCAGCTCCGCCGGACGGCCCTCGACTTGGGGCTACGTTGCGACAATGAGCACTGCTGGGTACGGGCGTTGGGCGTCGCCGCTCGCTGCAACCGACGTCGCCGGGGCGAAGTCGTCGCTCTCCGAGCTCTGCTCGGACGGCCGCTCGCTGTACTGGCTCGAGTCCCGGCCGGCCGACGGCGGTCGGGTGGTGCTGGTGCGGGCGGACGGCGCCGACGCGGTCGACCATTCGCCCGCGGGCGTGAGCATCCGCAGTCGCGTGCACGAGTACGGCGGCGGGGCCATGTGTCTCGTCCCCGGGTGAGCCGACGGCGCCTTCGCCTACGTGGACCAGACCGACCAACGGGTGTGGGTCTGCGAGGGGCGTCGGCGCGCCTCGCCGCGGCTCGCCACGCCCGTTGAGCGACGAGGCGCCGCCGGGAGAGCAGCACCGCCACGGCGGCCTGGGCGCCACGGCGGACGGCCGCTGGGTCGCTGGCCGTGCGCGAGGTGCATGCCGGAGGGCGCGGCGAGGCCGGTGCACCGCGTGGTGGCCTTGGCCGTCGACCCGGAGGCGGAGCCGGCCGAGACGGTGCTCTTCGAGGGTCGCGACTTCTACGGCGGCGCGGTGGTGAACCGTTCGGGCGACCGGGTGGCCGTGGTGGCCTGGGACCACCCCGACATGCCCTGGGACGCCGGCGAGCTCCTGGTGCGCGCCGTCGACCCGGGCTCGATGGCGCCGATGGGCGAGCCCCTGGTGGTCGCCGGCGGCCCGGGGGAGTCGGTCGGGCAGCCGGCCTGGCAGGCCGACGGGCGCCTGCGCTTCGTCTCGGACCGCCGGGGCTGGTGGCAGCCCTACGTGGCGGACCTGGCCACGGGCGGTGCGCTGGCCGGGACCGCTCGTCGGCCGAGGAGGCAGAGTTCCACGGGCCCGACTGGGTGCTCGGGTCAGGCGACCATGGCCGAGCTGCCCGACGGCACGCCTCGTCCTGCGGCGGACCGCGGCGGGCCACGACGACCTGGTCGTCGCTGGACCCGGCGACCGGGCCGGACCGAGGCGGCCCCCCAGCCCTGCGTCGCCATCGGGGCCGTGTGTGCCCACGGGGAGGGCGTGGCCCTCATCGGGGCCACGCCGGAGGCGCCGCCGGCCGTCTGGGTCTGGCGCCCCGGGGGCGGGGCGGCACCCGCTGCGCAGGCCGCCGGCTAGGCCAGCCACGGCGGCGGCGGCTTTCGGGCCGGACGACGTCGCCCGGGGCGAGCCCTTCTCCTTGCGTGGCCGATCGGGGCGTCCCGTCTTCGGGACGCTGTACCGGCCGACCCTGGGCGGGACGGGGCTCGGACGCGGATCGGGCTCGTCGGACGGCGCCCCGCCCCTCGTGGTCTGGTGCCACGGCGGCCCGACCTCGAGCTGCCAGTCCGGGCTGGACCTGACCGTCCAGTTCTTCACCACCCGAGGCTTCGCCGCCGCCTGCATCGACTACGCCGGCAGCTCGGGCTACGGCCGGGCCTACCGCAACGCCCTCTGGGGCCTCTGGGGTGTGGCCGATGCCGAGGACTGCCTCGATGCGGCCCTCCACCTCGCCGACCGGGGCGACGTCGACCGCCAGCGCATGGCCATCCGGGGCGGGAGCGCGGGCGGGCTGACCGCCCTGAACGCGCTGGCCTCGGGCGAGGGCTTCTCGGCCTGCGTGTCCTGGTACGGGGTCACCGACCTCATGGGGCTGGTGGCCACGACGCACGACTTCGAGGCCCGCTACACCGACCGCCTGATCGGCCCGTTGCCCGGGGCCGAGGCGCTCTACGAGGAACGGTCGCCCGTCTCCCGGGCCGAGTCCATGGCCGGGTCCGTGCTCCTCCTCCAGGGCACCGAGGACCCCGTCGTCCCACCGCAGCAGGCCGAGCGCCTGCGCGACGCCCTGGCGGCGGCGGGCCGCCCCTGTGAGCTGGTGTTCTTCGAGGGCGAGGGCCACGGGTTCCGGCGGGCCGAGACGCTGACCGCATGCCTCGAGGCCGAATTGGCGTTCTATCTCTCGGAGTTGGGCCTCTAAGGTTTGCAGGAGGTTCCCCTCCCACGTCGCCACCCTGTGCGAGGCTTTTGACGTCCCTATGTCCACTTCACCGTGACACCGATGGACCGTCCCGGCGCCGCTCCGGCGCTGGCGTCCGCCTGGCGGCGCGCCCAGGACGCAGCTGTCGCGGATCTCGCCCGAGGCGGGCGACGCCCTGCTCTACTTCGGCAGCGCCGTCTTCGCCCTGATCACCATCTACACGTCGGAGAACGCGCTCTACCAGGTGTGGGGCCGCATGGCGCTGTCGCCCTTCGTCGTCGGTGCCCTGGCCTCGGTCGTGCTCGCCGTCGTGCTGCGACGGGCCCGCCGGCGCAGCGGTGACGCGGCGTGCCGCCCTGACCACGCGCCAGCACCACCGGGCCTGGGTGGCCCGCATCGTCATCGCCGCCTGCGTCTTCGCCGGCTCCCTGGCCATCCCCATGGGCCTCGAGATCCTGTGGCGCTTCGACGGCGTTCCCGGCTCGCACCTCCAGCCCGAGGTGACCAGCGTCGAGGTGGGCGGCCAGGACCTGGTCAAGGGGACGGACCCGTACCGCAAGATCCAGCGCTTCCACCACGAGGTGCCGTACCACCCGCCGGGCGAGCCCGACTACGCCGGCTTCCTGCCCTACCTGCCCGTCATGGCCCTGGCCGGCATCCCGAGCGAGATCTGGCCCAACAGCGGGCTGAGCGACGCCCGCATCTTCTTCTGCCTCACCACCCTGGCCGTGGCGGCGGTGGCCCTGTACCTGTGCCGGGCTCCCGGCCGCCGCAAGATCCGGGCCGTCCAGGCGCTCATCATCCTGCCCCTGGCCGCGCTCGCCGTTGGCCACGGGCGGCGACGACATCCCGGTCGTGGCCTTCATGTTGCTGGCCATGGTGCTGGCCCAACGACAGCGGCCCTTCGCGTCCGGCGTGGTGCTCGGCATCGCCTCGGCCATGAAGTTCACCGCCTGGCCCCTGGCCGTGCTGGCCTTGTTCTGCGCCTGGGACCGCCGGGGCCGGCGCCGCCCGCTGGTCATGCTGGCCGGCATCTTGGTGGTGGCGGTGCCCACCATCTTCCCCTTCGCCCTGCGCGGGCCCTTCGCCCTGATCGACGACGTGGTGCTCTTCCCGCTGGGCCTCAGCGCCATCCCCTCGACCGCGGCCAGCGCGCTGCCCGGGCACGTCCTCGTCACCTGGTTCCCCTCGCTCAGCCGGGCCCTGCCCCTCGGCGTCGGCCTCATCCTCGGCGTCGGCCTGGTCCGCCACCTCATCAAGCACACGCCGCGCACGGTGGCCGAGGTCTGCACCATCTCGGGCGTCGTGATGACGGTGCTGATCCTGCTGGCCCCCAACCCGCGCGTCGGGTACCTGGTGTACCCGGTCAACCTCTTCGTCTGGGCCTACCTCTTGGCCGAGCCGGCCCGGCGCGCGGACGCGGGCGACGCCGAGTCGTTGCCCGACCTGGTCACCGCCAGCGAGACCTGAGCGGGACCGGCGAGCGAGGCCGGACGCACCCGTCACCGGTCACCCGTCACCGGTCGAGCTATTCGGGGTCGGGCTCCTGCAAGCAGCCGCACGGTGAAGGGCGTGTCGCCCGCCGCCGGCGCACCCTTGCCGAACGACGTCGCCTGCGACGGTCACGCCCATCTCCCAGTAGTAGCCGTCGGTCCCCGCCAGCTTCCCGAGCACCTCGAGCGCGTGGGGGTCGTTGGCCGCGGGCCCGCGGTCGAAGACCTGCCAGCCCTGGCTCTTCATGTCGGACGCGTAGAAGGCCAGCAACGCGCCCTGCGAGGCGTCGGAGCGCAGCGAGACCTGCGAGTCGTACTGCCCCGACTGGCCGGCGTTGTTCAGGTGCGAGGTGCGGACGGCGCCCACCGGGATGTCCACCGCGTTGACGATGTTGGCCGGCGGCTGGCCCTGGCTGACGATCGGGGCGAGCGCCGTGGCCGCCGGGGTCGCCTTGAGGGAGGAGCCGACCACGGCCTGCACGCCCGCGTTCCGGTGCACCGGCGCCGGCTGCGACGAGGTGGCCAGGGCCAGGCCCACGAAGAGCACGATGATCAGCACGGCCAGCCCGAGCACGATCATGGCCGGGCGCATCGACACACCGCCGCGTACCGGCGGGCGCTGGGGGGCGGCGGTGTCGGAAGCGAGCGACATGGCCGATCCAGCCTAGGGCTCGGTCGACCACCCGAAATGGTCAAGGGGTCCGTGACCGGACCCGAGCCGCCAGGCCGCCCCTCCGGCCAGGGCCCGGGCCACGAAGGCCTTCGCCGCCTCGACGGCGGGGAGCACGTCGAGGCCGAGGGCCAGGTTGGCCGTGATGGCGGCCGAGAGGGAACAGCCGGTGCCGTGGTCGTTGCCCGTGTCGACCCGGGCGCCCTCGAGCACGACGACGCCGTCGGGGCCGGCCACCACGTCGTCGGCCGACGCGGTCAGGTGGCCGCCCTTGACGACGACCCACGGCACGCCGGCGGCGCGGATCTTCTCGGCCACCTCGACCCGGGCCGTCGACGTCGGCGGCCAGGGCCTCGACCGTGGTCGCCCCCAGCACGGCGGCCTCGCGCAGGTTGGGCGTGGCCACCAGGGCGTGCGGGAGCAGCCGGGCCAGGTAGGCGTCGATGCCCGCGTCCTCCATCAGCCGGTGCCCGCTCGACGAGACCAGCACCGGGTCCACCACCAGCCGGGGGAGGGCGCCCGACGCGGCCAGTGCGGCCACGGCGTTGACGATGCCCTCGTTGGCCAGCATCCCCGTCTTCACGGCGCGCACGTCGAAGTCGGCCAGCACGGTCTGAATCTGCAACCGCACGAACCCGGGTTCGAGGGGGACCACGCCGCGCACCTCGGCCGTGTTCTGTGCGGTCACCGCGGTCAGCGCCGAGGTCCCGTGCACGCCGTGGGCGGCGAAGGTCTTGAGGTCGGCCTGCACCCCGGCGCCGCCGCCCGAGTCCGAGCCGGCCACCGTCAGTGCGACCGGCGGGAGTGGCGCGGTCGGTCACCGACCCACCCTAGACAGCACGGGCTGCGGGGTATCGTCGTTTGGTGGCCGCCTCCGCCTCCACCCCCGACCGCACCGTCCGGGCCTGAGCCCGAACGCCGACCAGCTGGTCATCGCCGGCCACGCCCTGCCGTCGCGCCTCCTCCTCGGGACTGGCGGCATGACCAGCCTCCAGGCCTTGCGCACGGCGCTGGTCGAGTCGGGACGGCGATGGCCACGGTGGCGGTGCGCCGCATCGAGCCGTCGACCCAGGGCTCGCTGCTCACGTTGCTGTCGACGAGCTCGATGTGCGGGTGCTGCCCAACACCGCCGGGTGCTTCACGGCGTCCGAGGCCGTGCTGACGGCGAAGCTGGCCCGCGAGGCCTTCGGCACGGACTGGGTCAAGCTCGAGGTGATCGGCAACGACCGCACGCTGCTGCCCGACGCCGTCGAACTGCTGGCGGCGGCCGAGCAGTTGGCCGAGGACGGCTTCGTCGTGCTTGCCGTACACGACCGACGACCCGGTGCTGGCGCTGCGCCTGCAGCAGGTGGGCTGCGCCGCGGTGATGCCGCTGGGCAGCCCGATCGGCAGCGGCCTCGGCCTGCGCAATCCCGCATGCGATCTCGCTGCTGCGCGAGGCCGTCGACGTCCCCGTCATCCTCGATGCGGGTATCGGCACCGCCTCGGACGCCGCCCTGGCCATGGAGCTCGGCTGCGACGGCGTCCTCGTGGCCACGGCGGTCAACCGGGCCCACGACCCTGCGTCGATGGCCCGGGCCATGCGCCTGGCCGTCGAGAGCGGGGCGCTGGCCCGACGGGCCGGTCGCATCCCGGTGCGCTTTCACGCGGAACCGTCGAGCCCCATGGAGGGCCGCCTCGACTTCGGCCCGCCACCTCTGTCCTGAGGTCGGAATCTTGCCGCCGGAGCTGCAACCTCGTAAGCATTGGCCCGTGACATCTCTGGTCCTCATCCGGCACGCCGAGCCGCTCGTCGTCGGTGACACGCCGGGCGCGCAGTGGCGATTGACCAATGAGGGCAAGGACAACGCCGGCGCGCTCGGAAGACGGATCGTGGCGAACGCGCCGATCACCCTCGTGTGGGCAAGTCCAGAACGCAAGGCCCGGGAAACGGCCGAGCACGCGTTTCCCTCCGTGCCGGCCCGCGTGCGAGAGCAGCTGAGCGAGGTCGAGAAGCCGTGGTATCCCACGACCGACGAGCTCAGGCTGGCGGTCGCCAGCTACCTCGGTGGCGAGGTCGTCGAGGGATGGGAGCGTCGTGAAGACGTGCTGGCCCGGCTCAGTCAGCTGGAAGCCGACCTCAGTCCGGGCGATCCCATCGCCGTCGTCAGCCACGGCGTGTTGCTGACCGTCTGGCTCGACCGTCTGGGAGTGCTCGACGATCCCTTCGCCTTTTGGTCGGACCTGCGCACGCCGGACGCCTGGAAGCTCGACGTCGACCAGAAGTCGCTCGAGCGACCTGCCCTAGGAGCCGGACCCGCGGCCCCGAGAGCCCCAACCCGCCTGCCCGGCACCTCCGCACCACCGCACCACCGCACCACCGAATCTCCGCCCCGCCCGCCCCGCGCCGCCCCGCCCTCGCTCCCGCAACCGCCCCAGCACCCGCGCCCGCCCGAGCGGCGCGCCCGCCCCGCCCACAGCCGTTGCCGATCGCCACCGGCATGAGGGACGGACACCCAAAGCCGGGCGGAGTCTCATATCTGAGTCCGGATCGCCCTGAACCCGCATGCTCTCTGGGCCGATCTTGACGGCACGCCGAATCCCGGTAAAGTTAGGGGACCCTAATATTCGTTGTACCTAAGTTCGGGTGCGGCACGGGACCAGGGAGATGGAGTGAGCGTGTCCAAGAGCAAGCGGCGGCCTTGCGGCTCCTCGGAGTGGCCATCACCGTCGGGGGCGGCTCGTTGGCCTTGGCGGCATGCAGCTCAGGCGGCTCGTCGTCTGCCAGCGGCGGGGGAGCGGCCGCGGCGGCGAAAGCCTCTCCTGTCCTCTGCCAGCAGATCGGTGGGGTGCTGGCCGACGGGCCCGACTCCGACGCCGATCCGGTCGGCGCCGCGCTGAGCCAGATCTTGCCGCTCCAGGACATCCACAGCTCGGACGCGTCGGTGATCCACACCGTCTCGAAGCTCGTCTCGGCCGACCAGTCCTTCTACCGCTCGAACGGATCAGACAAGACGGCCGCCACGGCCATCAAAAAAGCGGAAGCCTCGTTGAACAAGGTCTGCCCAGGAGTCGCCTCATGAATCGGTCCCCGTCCCTTCGCCTGCATCGCACGCAGCGCGGTGCATCTCCGAACCGCCCGGACCGCCTTGCTGGCCGCGTCGCTCGGGGCCGGACTTCTCGCGGCCTCCGCGGTCGCCGCGCCGTCGCTCGCCGGCGCCTCATCGTCGAAGGCACCGATCACGCTCTACAGCGGTCAGCACGTCCAGACAACGCAGGCCCTGGTGAACGCGTTCGAGAAGAAGACCGGAATCCAGGTCAGTGTCCGCTTCGACGACGAAGACACCATGGCCGACCAGCTGGTGGCCGAGGGCTCGCACGCACGCGCCGACGTGTTCTTCACCGAGAACACGCCGCCCCTGCAGTTCTTGGCCTCGAAGCACCTGTTGGCGCCGGTTTCCAAATCCACGCTGGCCACGACGCCCGCGAAGTACGAGTCGCCCAATGGCATGTGGGCGGGCGTCTCGGCCCGGGTCAGCGTCATGGTCTACAACACGTCCCTGCTCAAGCCGAGTCAGCTGCCGACGTCAGCCATGCAGCTGGCCCAGCCGCAGTGGAAGGGCAAGGTCGCCGTGGCCGGCGGAGAGACGGACTTCCAGCCGATCGTGACCTCGATCGCTCACACGTACGGCAACGCAGCCGCCCTGAAATGGCTGAACGCGCTGAAGGCCAATGCCGGCAGTGGCCACCAGTACCCGGACAACGAGACCGTCGCTGACGAAGTCAATCGTGGCCAGGTGGCCATCGGCATCATCAACCAGTACTACTGGTACCGCGAGCGGGCCGAGATAGGCGCAGCCAACATGCACTCGGCCATCGCCTACTTCGCGCCACACGACGTCGGCTACGTGGTCGACGTGGCGGGAGCAGGCATCTTGCGCTCGACCCAGCACATGGCAGAGGCACAGAAGCTGGTCGCCTTCTTCGATTCAGCGCAGGGCCAGCAGATCATCGCCCACAGCGACAGCTTCGAATATCCGATCGCCTCGGGCGTGACCACTGCGCAACCGGAGACGCCGTTCAACCAGCTCCAGCCAAACCCCATCACCTTGGGGCAGCTGGGGACCGGCGCCGAGGCCATCAAGCTGCTCCAAGAGGCGCAGCTCTTGTGAGCGCCGGCGCGGTGGCATGACCACCGCAGCCGCTCCGACCCGGGGACCGGAGGACACGCCGGGCGACCGGCATGGGGAGCGGCACGCCCACGAACACGATGACGGGCACCGACACGGGGGTCCGGGGGGCCGATGGCGCCATCGCCGGGACCGGCTTCGTCACCACCTGCACCATCATCACGGGCCCGGCCGGCATCGAAACGGTCCCCCTGTTCTCGTCGCGGCCACGATCGTCGTCGCTCTGGCCGTCATCACACCGCTCATCTTCCTGGTGGTCGAGGCCCTCCAGACCGGATGGTCGACCCTTCAGCCTCTACTGTTCCGCCAACTGACCGCCGAGCTCTTGTGGAACACGGTCAGCCTCACCGTCGTGGTGACCATCTTCTGCGCTGCGCTCGGCACCGTGTTGGCGTGGTTCGTCGAGCGGACCAGCCTGCCCGGCCGCCGGATGTGGGCCGTGCTGGTGGTGATCCCGCTCGGCATTCCCGACTTCGTGGTGAGCTTCGGGTGGCGCGCCATCTTCCCGTCGTTCGGTGGCTTCTGGGCCGCTGTGCTCGTCATGACGCTCGCTGTCTATCCACTGGTCTTCCTGCCGGTGGCGGCGAATATGCGCCACGCCGACCCTGCCCAAGAAGAGGTGGCCAGGAGCCTTGGGCTCGGCCGCCTGTCCACCTTCTGGAAGGTCACGGTTGGGCAGGCCCGTCTGGCCATCCTCGGCGGCTCGGTGTTGGTGGCGCTGGTGTGCCTGGCCGAATTCGGGGCGTTCGAGATCCTCGGATTCCGCACGCTGACGACCGCGGCATTCACGGAGTTCAACGTGGGCTTCGACACCTCGGCCGGCTGCGCCTTCTCCCTCATCCTCGTGCTCCTCGGCGTCATCCTTCTGATCGGGGAGGGTGCCGCCCGGGGCAAGGGGCGTGCCGCTCGCGTCGGTTCTGGTGCCTCCCGCGTGCGCTGCGCCCACGTCCCCTCGGCCGTGGCACCGTGCCGGTGCTGGGGTTCATGACCGGGCTCTTCGTGCTGGCGCTCGGTGTCCCCGTGGGCGCCATCGTTTACTTGATCATCGCCGGTGGGTCGTCGACCGTGCCCAGTGCCTCGATCTGGGGTGCCACCCTCACGACGGCCGGGTACGCCGCCGGGGCGGGACTGGTGTCCACGATCGCCGCACTCCCGATCGCTCTCTTGTCGGTGCGCTTTCCGGGCCGGCGCATTGCGGTGCTCGAGCGGACGTCGATGTTGATCCTGGCCGTACCGAGCATCGTCATCGCGCTCGAGTGCGGTGTACGTCACGAACCACTTCCTCGAGGGCCGGTGGTACCAGACGAGCCCGTTGCTCATCGTGGTCTACGCCGTGATGTTCTTCCCGATGGCGGTCGTCGCGGTGCGGGCCGCCGTGGCCCGAGCACCCGTGGGGCTCGAAGAGGTCGGTCACTCGCTCGGGGTCAGTCGGTTGTCGGTGTTCTGGCGGGTCACCCTTCCCCTGATCGGGCCGGGGCTGGCCGCCGCCTTTTGCCTTGTGTTCTTGGAGACAGCGACGGAGCTGACGGCCACCCTCATCCTCATCCCCACCGGAGTGCAGACGCTAGCGACGGGATTCTGGGCGCAGCAGACCAACCTCAGCTACGGGGCGGCGGCGCCATACGCAGGGATCATGGTTCTCATTGCCGCAGTTCCGAGCTACGTCCTAGGACGTTGGTTCGACCGGTTGCCTGCCCGCACCGCGGCCGCTGGTGTGACCACACCGACGCTCATCACGTCCGAGGTGTTGCCAGCGGCCACAATTGGGCGATGAAGGAACTCGTCGTCCACGGCGTCCATAAGTCGTTCGGCGAGCTTCACGTTCTCGACAGCGTCGACCTGACCATTCCTGCGGGATCCTTTACTGCCATTCTCGGGTCATCGGGTAGCGGCAAGACGACGCTCTTGCGGATCGTGGCGGGCTTCGAGCGGCTCGACGCAGGCGAGGTTCTCTTGGGCGGCGAGGTGGTCGACGATGGCCGGCATGTCTTCGTACCCAGCGAGCACCGCCGCATCGGCTACGTGCCTCAGGAGGGCGCGTTGTTTCCCCACCTGTCGGTCGGACGCAACGTGGCCTTCGGCCTGCGCCGAGGGCCGAATCGCCGGGCCCGCGTCCTCGAGCTCCTCGACATGGTGGGACTTTCGGGCCTGCACCGGCGCTATCCCCATCAACTCTCGGGTGGACAGCAACAGCGGGTCGCACTGGCCCGCGCCTTGGCCACCGACCCCGAAATCGTTCTTCTCGACGAGCCGTTCTCCTCGCTCGACGCCAGCCTGCGGGCCAGCGTCCGGGGTGAGGTGCATGACGTCCTGCGTCGAGCCGGCACGACCTCGATCCTCGTCACGCACGACCAGGACGAAGCTCTGTCCATGGCCGATCAGGTGGCCGTGCTCCGCCACGGCGTGATCGCCCAGTTGGACACGCCCTCCGGGATCTACCAGCGCCCGCTCGACCCGGCGCTCGCCCGATTTCTGGGGGAGTCCAATGTCCTGCACGCACAGGTCAGTGCCAAGGGTCCGAATGGATCGGCGGCGGCCATGGTGGCCGAGACGCCCTTGGGCTCCCTGCCGGTCGACGGATGGCCCGTCCCTGAGGGGGCGGGCTTGGCCCACGTCATGATCCGACCCGAGCAGCTGGTCATCGGTGACGTTGACCCGAAGCTCCTCGCCGGCACGGTCGAGAGCTATGAGTACTACGGCCACGACGCGGTGGCCAGGGTTCGGCCGGAGACGAAGGAGCTTCCCGACCTGGTCGTCCGCGTGACCGGGGGGACCCCTCTGGTGGCGGGCTCCCGGGTCGGCCTGAGCGTCCAGGGTTCGGTGGTGGCCTGGCCCATCGACGAGGCTCACCACACCCACGAAGACGGGCTCGACGGCGGCCGGCACCACCACCGCCAGGACGTCACTGAGAATTAAGAAACACGTCTCCGTAACTACAGCGGTGTCGTCCGGGGTCCAGTACCATGGCCCACGGAGATCTGAGTAGGGAGGTGTGATGTCCGAGGTGTCAAAAGCCCAGGTCGGTGGGTTTCACGGGCCGCAGGTATGCAGCCTTGTGGGGATCACCTACCGCCAACTCGACTACTGGGCCCGGACGGGTCTGCTGCAGCCATCCGTGGCTTCGGCCACGGGCAGCGGTTCGCGTCGGATCTACTCCTATTCCAACGTCCTCGAGCTCAAGGTCATCAAACAGCTGCTTGATGCCGGCGTTTCCCTGCAGTCGGCCCGACGGGCCGTGGAGTGCCTACGCCAGGATCTCGGGTCCGATCTTGCCTCGGCCAACCTGGTGCTCACCGGTTCGAGTTCGGTGCTTGCCCGCACGAACGGCGAGGTCGTCGACTTGCTCGCCGGCGGTCAGGGCGTGTTCAACATCGTGCCGTTGGCCGGCGTGCGTCGACGAGCTCGAGGCGGACATCGTCCGACTCGATAAGGCGGCCGCCGAGAAAGCCGAGCGCACAGCCGCTTCGAAGTCCCGTCCTGCCCGCGTGTCGGTGGCCAAGGCCGCCGGCGCGTGAGCGTCGACACCCCGCTCACCTTCGACCGCGGCGCGGAGCAACGCGGCCACCATCCGGCGGCGATTCCTGCGGCACAACTCCGCTTTGCCCATCCCTCCGAGCAGCTCTTCGCGACACTGCTCGACCTTGCCGGAGAACGTTGGGAGTACGAACCCGTCGAGTTCCCACTGAAGTGGGACGAGGCCGGGATGCCCATTGCCGGATTCAGGCCGGACTTCTACCTTCCCCAACGGGGCTTGTTCATTGAGTTGACCACGGCCGATCAGCGCCTGGTGACCCGGAAGAACGGCAAGGTACGGAGGATGCGCGAGCTGTACCCCGAGGTGCCGATCGTCGTCGTGTACCAGCGTGACTTCATGTCGCTTCTCGAGTCACACGGCGTGGGGGTGCCGTCCTCCTCCGCCGCGTAGTCTGTCCCGGTGCCTAACCAGGACAGGGTCTCGCCCCTTCATGCGGCTCACGTCGCGCTCGGGGCGAAGATGGTCCCCTTCGGCGGATGGGAGATGCCACTGTCCTATCCCAGCGGAACGGTGGCCGAGCACAGGGCTTGTCGCGAGCATGCCGTTGCTTTCGACGTGAGTCATCTCGGCACGGTGCGCGTCGTGGGGAGTGATGCCTTCGAGCACCTCCAACACTCCTTCAGTAACGACCTTCGCAAGGTGCATCCGGGGCGGGCCCAATACACCCACCTCTTGGACGACGACGGATCCGTCGTCGACGACATCATCGTCTGGTGGGTGGATGAGGAACGTTTCGACGTCATGCCCAACGCGTCCAACACCAGCAGCGTCCGTGGTGCTATTGGTGGCGAGGACGTGACGCTTGAACGGGCGGTCATTGCGATCCAGGGCCCCAAGGCCCGGGACCACCTTGCAACGGTGTCGTCACAAGCCGCCTCGGTACATCGCTTCTGTGTCGAGCGTTTCGAGTGGGCGGGCGCACCTTGCCTGGTCGCCGGTACTGGTTACACCGGAGAAGACGGCGTCGAGTGCGAGGTGCCTGCAGAGGTCGCACCTGCCTTCTGGGACGCGGTCCTGGCGAGCGGGGTTCAGCCGGCGGGACTCGGTGCCCGTGACACACTGCGCCTCGAGGCGGGTTTGCCGTTGCACGGACACGAACTTGGTCCGGGCATCACCCCGCTGCAGGCTGGACTGGCCTGGGTGGTGGGCTGGGACAAGGCTGCCTTTACCGGCCGGGAGGCCCTGATGGAGGAGCGGGCCATGGGTCCGGCTCGACGACTTCGTGGCCTGGTGGCCGAGGGACGACAGCCGCTCCGGGACGGGGCCGAAATCCAGGTTGGGGGTCAACAGGTCGGGATTCTGACGAGCGGGAACTTCTCGCCGATGCGTGAGTGTGGCATTGGCCTTGGGCTGGTGGACGCCGACGCTCGGTTGCTCGAAGGAGACACAGTGTCGGTGGTGCAGCGGGGTAAAGAGCGCGAAGCGGCACTCGTTCGTCCACCCCTGTGGCCGATCCGGGACGAGAGCGAATAGCCAGGTCCTGGGCAAACCAACTCCGGGCCGGGTCCGGTGCCATATGATGAACGGCACAACTGAATACGCTGATTGAACCGAAGCGCCAGAGTCCCCGAACATCGCAGGCGAGGGGACGCCGGAGGAGCAACTCTCCCCGAGAAACTCTCAGGCCGACATACCGCTTTGGCGAGGCAACTCTGGAAAGCGAGCGGACGTGTGCTCGCACCGAAGGTGGAAGTCGCCAGTGGGCGGCGAGACTCTCAGGTCCGATGACAGAGCGGGGAGGACATCCCAGAGGCGCCGCTGACCCGCGGTGCAAGCGAGGAGACCTCCGTGACCGAGACGACAGCGAAGCGGCTCGAGCCGTTCGAAGACTTCCTGCATCGCCATGTCGGCACCTCTGACGACGAGCAGGCGGTGATGCTCAAGGCGCTCGGTTTCGAGAGCCTCGACGCCCTGATCGATGCCGCCGTCCCCGGCACCGTGCGCAGCCTGGACGCGCTACGGCTTCCGTCAGCCGCCACGGAACACGAGGTGCTCGAGGAGTTGCGCCTCTTGGCTGCGTCCAACGAGGTGCTCGAGCCGATGATCGGGCTCGGCTACTACGGCACCATCACGCCGGGGGTCATCCGACGCAACGTCCTCGAGAGCCCCTCCTGGTACACCGCCTACACGCCCTACCAGCCCGAGATCAGCCAGGGTCGGCTCGAGGCGCTCCTGAATTTCCAGACGATGGTGGCGGACCTCACCGGGCTCGACACGGCGAATGCCTCGCTGCTCGACGAGGGTACGGCGGTGGCTGAGGCGATCACCTTGATGCGCCGGCGGTACAAGGGTGACTCCAACCGCGTCGTCGTCGACGCCGACTGCTTCCCGCAGACCCTGGCGGTCCTGGAGACTCGTCTTGGCCCGCTCGGAATCGAGGTCGAGATCGCGGACCTCGATCAGGGTCTGCCTCCTGGCGAGCTGTTCGGCGTCGTCACGCAATACCCTGGTTGTTCGGGGAGCATTCGCAACTTCGCCGCCATCACCGAAGAGGCGCACGGACGCGGTGCATTGGTCGCCGTTGCGGCCGATCTGCTGGCTCTCACCGTGCTGGAGCCACCGGGGGAGTGGGGTGCCGATGTCGTGGTGGGATCTTCCCAGCGATTCGGCGTTCCGCTCTGGTACGGCGGACCACATGCTGCGTTCATGTCAGTGCGGTCAGGCCTGGAACGGGACCTGCCAGGGCGCCTGGTTGGCGTCTCGGTCGATGCCGAGGGGCGGTCGGCCTACCGGCTGGCCCTGCAGACGCGTGAACAGCACATCCGTCGCGAGAAGGCCACCTCGAACATCTGCACCGCTCAGGTACTCCTGGCCGTGGTCGCATCGATGTACGCCGTGTACCACGGACCGGAGGGCCTGCGCGGCATCGCCCGGCGCGTGCACCGTCGAACCGTGGAGATCGCAACGGGATTGGAGCGCGCCGGGTTCCAACTCGTGGCCCGGGAGTTCTTCGACACACTGCTGGTCGAGACGCCCCAGCAGGCAAAGGGCATCGTCGCGGCGGCGCACGACTATGGCGTCCTTCTCCGGCTCGTCGACGAGAACCACGTGGGAATCGCCTGCGGCGAAACGACCACCACAGACCATGTGACTGCCGTCCTCCGCGCTTTCGGGGCGCAGGACATCGGGCCCTCGGAAAATCTCGAGTCCGCGCTGCCCGGGCATCTCATGCGGCACGGCCCGATCCTGTCGCCACGCGTCTTCTCCGAGCACCATTCGGAGACGGCCATGCTGCGGTACCTGCGTCGCCTGTCCGACAAGGATTTCGCTCTCGACCGAGGCATGATCCCACTCGGCTCATGCACCATGAAGCTGAACGCGACCACGGAAATGGAGTCGGTGGGGTTGCCCGGTTTCGCCGACGTGCATCCTTTCGCTCCGGCGGAGACCACTCCCGGCTACCTCGCCTTGATCGACGAGCTCGAAGGTTGGTTGGCCGACGTCACGGGCTACGCCAAGGTCTCGGTGCAACCCAACGCGGGGAGCCAGGGTGAGTTGGCCGGGCTCGTGGCCATCCACGCCTACCACCAGTCCCGAGGTGAACCGGCGCGCGACGTCTGCCTGATTCCCTCCAGTGCCCACGGGACGAACGCGGCGTCGGCAGTGATGGCCGGTATGCGAGTCGTCGTGGTGGCGTCGAAGGATGACGGGACGGTCGATCTCGACGATCTGCGAGCCAAGTGCGAAGACCACCGAGACCGGTTGGCCGCCATCATGGTCACGTACCCCTCGACGCACGGCGTCTACGAGGAGGGCATTGGCGAAATGTGTGACCTGGTGCACCGCTTCGGTGGCCAGGTCTACATCGATGGTGCGAACCTGAATGCGCTCCTCGGGTTGGCCAAGCCGGGACAGTTCGGGGGCGACGTGTCCCACTTGAACCTGCACAAGACCTTTTGTATCCCACACGGAGGTGGCGGCCCTGGAGTCGGACCGGTCGCCGTCGCCGAGCACCTGATTCCCTTCCTCCCATCCCACCCCCTTCATCCACGCCTGGCTCAACGACAGGGGATCGGCCCCGTGAGTGCCGCACCTTTCGGCAGCGCCGGCATCCTCTCCATAAGCTGGGCCTACATCCGCATGTTGTCGGACGCCGGCCTGGCCCACGCGACGAAGTCGGCCGTGCTGTCGGCCAACTACGTGGCCTCGCGGCTGGCGTCGTCGTTCCCGATCCTCTACACGGGCAAGAACGACCTGGTGGCTCACGAATGCATTTTGGACCTGCGACCCCTGAGCAAGGCCACCGGGGTTACCGTCGACGACGTGGCGAAGCGGCTCATCGACTACGGGTTCCACGCTCCCACGGTGAGCTTCCCGGTCGCCGGCACGCTCATGGTGGAACCGACGGAGAGCGAGGACCTGGCCGAGCTTGATCGCTTCTGCGACGCCATGATCGCCATCCGCACTGAGATCGACGAGATCGCCACTGGCAAGTGGTCGGTCCAGGACAGCCCCCTGCGGAGCGCTCCGCATACGGCGACCGCCGTGGTCGGGGCGTGGGAACACCTCTACGACCGCGAGACAGCGGTGTTCCCGAGTGGGCAGGCGGACGGCAAGTACTGGGCGCCGGTCGCTCGAATCGACCAGGCCTACGGCGACCGGAACCTTGTCTGCGCATGTCCTCCGCCCGAAGCGTTCGAGAGCTGACGCGCCGGCACTGCCTCCGGACTCAAAAGAGGGCGGTGAGACCGATCCCCGCTGCGGCCCCGGCGAGGCAGACGATCAGGCCGCCGAACGTGTAGACGACGGCTTCGGATCGGTGTCCGGTGTGCAGGAGATGCACGGTCTCCCAGCTGGCCGTGGACCATGTGGTGTAGCCACCGCAGAGACCGGTTCCGGCCACCGCCAGCAGGTGGGAGCCCACGCCGTGGTACAGCGAGAGGCCGGTGAGGATGCCGAGCAGCAGGGAACCACTTGCGTTCACGACGACCGTGCCGACCGGAAGCGGGTCCGGCCTGCGTGCTCCGATGTGGTGGATGAGCAAGGCCCGCAGAACGGCGCCCACGCCGCCAGCGGCGGCAACGAGCAACACCAACCCGAAACTGGGGGAGGGGCTCACGAAGGAGCCAACTTCTTGCCGGCACCATGTCCGACGATCACCAGCCCGATCCCACCGACGACCGTTGCGGCCAGGTAGGCCAGGCTGGTCAGGGCGTGCCCGTCCTTGGCTAACAGCGTGGCCTCCACGGCCAGGGTGGAGTAGGTGGTCCAGCCACCGAGGAACCCGACGACGAACAGTGGTCGAAAGAGTGGCACCCGCCGCGAGACGTGTTCGGTGAGGGGCAGGATGAGGCCGATCGCCAGGGAACCACTGAGGTTGACCGCCAAAGTCGGCCAAGGGAAGCCACCTTGGCTTATCGGGTGATGGACCTCGAGGAGGTACCGGAGAAGGGTGCCGACCGCGCCACCCAGGAAGATCGCGGACAACGCCGAGATTGACAAGCCCAGGGCGGGAAGTACCGGCTCATCGAGGAGATCCGGATCGGCGCGCTCTGGCGTGGATTCGTCCCGCTCTTCGGGTCTCGGTTGATCCATGGCGTTCTCCTGCTCGAATTCTCAGGAGCCATCAGCCATGTCGAGGCGGTTCGGGCACGACCCCCCGGCGGGACCCATCGCCGGTATTGCTGGCCCAAATCCTAGACCGGCGTCCCGTCAGTCGAGTCGAGGACCCGGGGCGCGGCGGAACTGGAACGGCTCGCTTTCTCGGCCCGCCACGACGTACCAGGCCTCGCCCGTCGAGTCGGAGTCGATGATGCGCTGAAAGGCGGCGACCACGTCGGCCACGTCAAGGATCGGAAAGCCCATGTCTTGAAGTGTCTGCTCCGAACCCTTGATGATGTTGGTGTACACGAACGAGGGGCACAGCGCATGCACCCGAATGCCGTCCGCGCCGTAGCTCTCACCGAGGGACCTGACCAGACCGACGACGGCATGCTTGTTCGCGCTGTAGATCGGGTCGAATGGTGCGGCGACGAGTCCGGCCATGGAGGCGGTCGCCACGATCGTTCCGCCGCCGGAGTTCTTGATCGCCGGACGTGCCGCAGCGATTCCGTAGGCCACACCGTCGAGGTTGATGGACATGGAGCGCCGGTAGGCCTCAGGATCGAAGTCGTCGCCCATGCTGCACCAGGACGTCACTCCGGCGTTGAGGTGAGCCAGGTGGAGCCCGCCGAACCTGTCGACGGCTGCACCGACGGCGGAGACGGAGGCTGCAGGATCGGCGACATCGGTATGCACGAAGAGCCCGTTGAGCTGGTCGGCCAGCGCTTTGCCGCGGGCATCGTCGATGTCCGCGAGGACGACGTGCGCCCCCCGGGCAGCCACATGTCGAGCGACCCCCTCGCCAATGCCGTTGCTGCCCCCGGTGATCAGTGCCACCTTGCCGTCCAAGTCCATGACCATGGAGTGGATCGTAGGGGACGGTCAGTCGGTCAGCGCCCTCGGCAGTGGAAGCGCATGCACGACGCTGAGGTGCTGAATGGGCCGAGTCATCGCGACGTAGAGAAGCCGGAGGCCACGGCGGTCAACCCCGGCGATGGCAGCGGGCTCGACGACCACGACGGCGTCGAACTCCAACCCTTTGACCGAGGTCGCAGGGACGAGGGTGATCGGTCTGGTCATTGCGTCGCGCTCGAGGATCCCAACGTCGTCCTGGTGGCGAGCCAGCTTGGCCATCACCTCCACCAAGTCCTCGGTGGCGATGACCGCGATCAACGCATGGTCGACCGACAGTGCTCGAGCCTCCGTCAGGGCAGAGTGCGCCAGCTCGCCTTCCTCCGTGCGAATGACTGTGGGATCGGTCCGACCGGCGCGTATTGAAGAGGTCGGAGTGACGCCGGGTGCCGCGACGGGCAAGAGTCTCGAGGCGTAGTCGAGCACGCGGCCCGGGGCGCGATACCCCAACGTCAGCTCGTCGTGATGTGGTGAGGCGGCGGTCGGGAGGAGCTCCCTGACCTCGCTCCAGTCGTCGTAGGTCCATGGACCGGTGGCCTGGGCCAGATCCCCCAGAATCGTGACCGACCCCGACGGGGCACGTCGAGCGATCATGCGAAACTGCATCGGCGTCAGGTCTTGTGCTTCGTCCACCACGACGTGGCCGTAGGACCGACTCCGACCGCCCGTGAGAAACGCCGCCTCGTCGAGCAGGGCCAGGTCGTCGACGCTCCACTTGGTAGAGGCCACGGTGGCCGTGCGGGTGCGTAACAACAGTGGCCACTCTTCGGCCTCGAAGAGGCCCAGGGCACAGCGTTCGAGTTGGCCACGACTCGACAGGAGGTCGCGGACCAGCGTGGTCGGGGAGACCCCCGGCCAGAGGCTGCCGAGCAGTGAGGAGAAATCGTCGGACGCGACCAACTCCTTCTCGAACCAGGGCTCGTCCGCTCCGAGCCGGGCCGAGGATCGGAAGACTCTGCGGGCCTCACTCACCAGGCGGGCTCGCAAGGCGAGCCTGCCGGCCTTGTAGGGGGCGGGCCGGCTCGCGATGGAGTCGACGAGGTCGTTGACCGTGTCTCGTTCCAGGGTGCCTCGGGCAAAGCGCACCTTGAGCGTGACGTCGTCCTGGAGCGGCTGGCGTCTCCCGTGCAGGGCGCGGTGGAGGAGCTCGGCCATGCGAATATCACCCTTGAGCCGACGAACCTCCATGGGTTCCACGACGCGGACCTTGGCCTTGGGTGCGATGTCGGCGATCGTCGTCTGGACGACGGCCTCCTCTCCGAGGGCAGGGAGCACTTGCGCGATGTACCGAAGAAACGCCCTACTCGGCCCGAGGACGAGCACGCCGTCACGGGACAGACTCGGGTAGTTGTAGAGGAGGAACGCCGCCCGGTGGAGGCCGACTGCCGTCTTGCCCGTTCCTGGACCTCCCTGGACGGTCAGGAGTTGTTCGAGGGGCGCACGGATGATCTCGTCCTGTTCCGCCTGGATGGTGGCGACGATGTCGAGCATCTCTCCGGTCCGAGCCCGCTCGAGCTCGGCGAGGAGCGCGTCGCCGCCGCGTAGGCGGGTGGTCTCCCCGTCGTCGCCAGCCCCGCCGAACAAGTCGTCCGCCACGGCGATCACTGAGGCTCGGTCGACCATGATCTGACGTCGCCGGGCCAGACCCATGGCTTCCTTCGCCCGCGCTCGGTAGAACGGCACGGCCACGGGGGCCCGCCAATCGATCACGACCGGGTCAGAGGCCGTGTCCTCGACGTGCCGACGCCCGATGTGCCACGAGGTGCCGCCCTCCTCGTCGATGCGGCCGAAGAGCAGTGGGCGGGGGCTGTCGGCGAGCAAGGAGACTCGACGGGAGAGTGAAGCCACGTAGTCGAGGTCGGGGTTCCCGGCCGCGATCAGGTCATCGAGCAGCCGCTGCGCTCTGTCCCGCATGGCTCTCAGTGCCTGCAGCGCATCGTCGAGGTAGGCCTGTTCGGCAGCAACCTCGGCATCGGGCGGGGGAGTGCTGCCCGTCATCGGACGCTCTCACACGACAAAAAGCGCGCCGCTATAGGCGCGCAAAAAACCCCGGACATTCCGGGGATAGTACTCACGTTTTTCTTCTCTTACAAGCCCTCCACCTGGAAGTTCGCCTTCTAATCCGTCCGGACTTTGAACCTTTACCAAGTGGCCTTGTGGCCTGTCACTTTAAACATTTTCGACTGGTGACGCAAGCCCCTATTTAGGCGACACAGGCCTTCAGATACGACGTCCGCACGTCGGCGCAGGAGCGTCGCCAGCGGAGGGACACGGACCACGGCGTCCGGTCGCCTTCGGCGGGCACCGCCACCGCCGTCATCGCGGGCAAGGTTGCGGGGTGGGCATCCGCATGCAGGGCCGAATCGAGCGCCTCTTGCCATGGAGGTGACACCGGACACGACCGGGCGGACGGCGCAGACCTCACCCCGGAAGCGAATCCGTTCCTACGGCCCGGGGGATCGGGAGCGACTGATCGCGCTCTGGGCGGCCTGTGGTCTCCTTCCGACCCTGGAACGACCCGGACAAGGACATCGAGCGCAAGGTGGACCATGACCCCGGTGGACTCCTCGTCCTCGAGGTCGGTACGGAACTGGTCGGGGCGGTCATGGCCGGCTACGACGGACACCGGGGATGGATCAACTATCTGGCCGTCCATCCAGATCACCGGCGTCGTGGGCATGGCGCGCGCCTCATGGCGGCCGCGGAGTCGTATCTGGAGCCGAATTGGGCTGCCCGAAGGTCAACCTTCAGATCCGTGCCTCCAACCAAGAGGTCATCGACTTCTATCAACGGCTCGGTTACTCCACAGACGATGCCGTCTCCATGGGAAAGCGCCTGATCGAAGACGGACCGCAGGCCTAGGACAGGCTGCGCTCTGTGACAGTGCGGACAGCTTCGGCGGAGGTCCGCTACGCGTCCAACGGAGTGTGGAAGCGTCAACGGGCGTGAAGCGGTCCACGAAGATCCGCCCTGAGCCGTCCAGCACCACAGGCCGACCTGCGTGCGCCTATCGTCGCGGCGACCATCGCGCAGAAGCCGTCAGGTGCGCGCTCCCGCCGATGTCGTCGTCCCGCCTGTGCGCCATCCGGCTCGCCTGACGGGAGTACCGAGGACATCGGCGAGGGGAGCCACCGACGAAGTGTCTCCGGAAAGCCCCTCTCTCGCTTTCTGGGCAACTTAACATAATGAACCTTATCGGCGGTCTGTCCCGAAGATCGACCGGAGACCTGTTCAGAGCCGAGATAGCGCCCGATACTGGGCTTTTAGCCGGAGCCAGTCGTGAGCCGCGGGGCACATGGTCCCGGGTCGGGTGGCGGCAGACGACGCCGGGGTCAGGCTCGAACAGGAACGGCATGGCGTCACGCATCGACGAGTCGACGAGCTCCATCCGGATGCCGAGTTCCTCGTCCCGGTGATACGCGAAGGACACCGGCACCTGGTCGCCGGAGCGACCGCAGAGCTGCAGCGGACAGCCCGAGGCGCTCAGCGAGGCGCTCCGGTCGCCGAGGCCGTCGACCCAGAAGCCGACATGGTGCAGGTTGCTGGCCTCGTTGCGGACCCAGATCGTCCCTGGGACCTCGAGGATGAGCTCCAGGCAGGGATCCCCCGTCGAATACCGCATCGTCGTCGGCCAGGTGAGGTCCGACCCCGGACCCGTCCCGGTAGTCGACGGCGTCGAGCGCCATGACAGGCCCCCAGGTGACGCCCAGCATGTCGGAGAGGCGAGCGCTGGCCGCCTCGATATCGGTCACGACGATGCCGACGTGGTAGTGGTTCATGGTCCGTCACTCCCCCAACGTTCGAGCTGGTCGCGCAGCCAGCCGTTCTCCCAGAAGCTGACATCCCCGCCGTGCTCGAGCAAGTGCGTGTGCGCCCGGGCCATGCACCGACCGTGCCGCCGCCGCCGCCGGGCTGCGAGGGCGTCGAGCGCCTCGGCGATCTGGATGGCCACCGTCACGTCGCCCCGGGCCAGGGCGGCCTCGGCCCGCGTCGAGCGCGGCATCGGGGCCGAGGGCGCCGAGCGAGGTCGGTGATCGCCGCCCGGGCCGAGTCGGGATAGAGCTCGGTGGTCGACTGCAGCTTGAACCAGCCCACGTAGGTCTCCCACAGGGTGCGCACCGCCCAGGGCACCGTGCCGTAGCCCTGGCCCACCCGCAGCTCGCGGCGGGAGCACGATCTCGCGCATCAGCGTCCACACGTCGGTCCCGGCGTTGAAGCCCTCGAGGGCCCGCCGGTGCACGTAGTCGACCGCGCCGTGACAGCCGCGCGAGCGAGGCATCGATCAGGTCCGCCCCGACGATCGGCTCGTGGCGACCGGTGACGAGCACCTCGGGCCGCAGCGCCCGGACCTTGCGCACGCTCTCGAGATACGGCTCGACGAACCGGTAGCGGTCGCCCCGCAGCGTGTTGAGGTTGGGGAAGTGGGGGAAGAGCGGGACCGAACAGGTTGCTGACCGAGCGCGGTGCGCCGCTCCGGCAGCCACACGATCAGGCTGTCGATCGTCTCCCCCACGGCCGCCATGAGCTCGATGTCGCAGGCCGTCGCACGTCAGCTCGAGCCGGTCGTCCAAGGTCACGTCGGGCACCGGCTCGGACTGGCGCATCGAGACGCCGGGGTTCTCCTTGGCGATGCGGCGAGCGTCGGTGCCGAGCGTGTCGAACCAGATGCCGGCCGTGCGCATGCGCAGGCCGCGGATGCGGGCGTCGTCGGCCTGGCAGGCCTGGTTGTTCGCCTGGGCCACGTAGACGGTGTCCGGCCTCCTTGAACAGGTCGACGCCGCCGACGATGGTCGACGTGGCCCTGGGTGGTGACGATGTAGTGCGTCGGGCCGGGCCGGACGGCGTCGAAGACGCGCTTGTGGTGCGGCGCCTCGAAGCCCATGCCCGTGTTGACGATGACCCGCCCGCTGTCGGTGAGCGAGCAGGTAGGCGGCGGTGCTGCCGCCCGAGCGGTAGATCGCCCTCGGCGACCGGGTGGGCCGGGTCGTCGTAGACGGGCGCGGAGGAGCTCCTTGCCCGGGCGGGTGTCGATCAGGTGGTCCACCTGCTCCTCGATGTGTCTTCATCGCCACCTCGATTCGTACGGGGAAACGGTCGAGGTAGGCGCCGAACCGGGCCCGCACCTCGTCGGGCGTGATGGAGAAGTCGCGCCGCAGGTCGTAGACGACCCTGCCCTCCTTGCCTCGCGGGATGGGCGTGCCGGTAGGCGGCGACCTCGGCCCGGGCCTGCGTCGGTGAGCTCCATGCCGGCGCAGCTCGTAGACCCGCTCGAGCGTGCCCATCTCGTCGGCCATGTACTCGTCGAAGAGGACGTCCACGGTCCGTCTTCGGGCAGGAGGTGCCGGTCGCGCAACGAGCGCGTCGAGCAGCAGGCCGATGCGGTCGGTCCAGTAGTCGCGGTACCACTCGGGCCGGGGCGTGCGGTAGGCGGTGCGGGCGCCGTAGCAGGCCATGGTGATGGTCGACTGGACCACGGCGACGGGGTCGCGGTGGGTCACCACGATCGTGGCGTCGGGAAACGTGGCCAGCAGCGGCCCGAGCTGCTCGAGGTGCTGGGGCGACTTGAGCACCCAGCGCTCGCGGGGCCGGTACCACTGCAGGATCTGCAGCACCGTCTTCATGTAGGCGTAGTGCGGGGTCTGGTCGTGGGCGAGGTAGTAGTCGCGCCACTGCGGCGCCCGGGCCACCCACTCGAGGTTGTAGCTGGAGAAGTCGGGCAGCTGCAGCTCGATCTCCTCGTGCACGTGGTCGGGTTCCATCGGGTGCATGGCCGCCACGAGTGGCGCGGCGGCCTGCATGGCCTCCCAGGCGCTGCTGGCAACGGGTCCATCTGGGATCCACCCCGTCGTTCCCAGCCGGACTCCTCCTCGGGGTGGGGCACCGGCTCGTAGGACTCCCACAACGGCATCGAGCGGAAGCGGCTGTCGGCCGCCAACAGGTTCACCAGGTGGGTGGTGCCCGAGCGCGGCAGGCCGATCACGATGAGCGGGCGGCTCGATCGGGATCTCCAGGATCTCGGGGTGCCGGCGCAGGAGGTCGCGCACCAGGAGCCGGTTGGCCGCGTAGCGGACCGAGTCGCCGAACATCAGGAGCCGCCCGAGACCGGTCCGGTCCTCGTCGGCGTCCATCTCCCCCAGCTGCACGCCGAGGCGCTCGGTGAAGTCGTCCGGGCCGAAGTCGTCGAGCCCGGTGCGGGCCACGGCCGCCGCGCACACGGCGTCGACGGTGAGCGTGGTCTCCTTCGACTCGCCGTAGTCGAGGCCCATGCGCTGGACGTCGTTGAGGACCGGAGCCGCCAGGTCCTCGATGCGGATCAGGTCGGCCACGTTCAGTGGGCCAGGTAGCCGCCGTCGACGGCCAGGACGCTGCCCGTGATGAAGGCCGACGAGTCGCTCGAGAGGAACAGGACCGCCGCGGCGACCTCGTCGGGCCGGCCCATGCGGGGCATGATGCCCCGACCGAGCTCCGCTTCGAGCAGTTCGGGAAACGCCTTCATGGGTGCCGTCATCGGCGTGTCGATCAGGCCGGGGGCGACCGCGTTGACCCGGATGCCCTCGGCCGCCCACCGAGCCGCCAGGTTCCGGGTCAAGGTCAAGAGGGCGGCCTTGGCCGCGGCGTAGCCCGGCACGATGGTGGTCGAACGGAACGCGGTCATGGAGACCAGGTTCACGACGCTGGCGCCACCGGCCAGGGTGCTGGCCGCCAGGGCCGGATGCAGGCCCATGGTCAGGCGCATCGCACCCTCGACGTTGAGTTCGAGGGCGGCGGAGAAGCCGTCCGGGTCCCACTCGTCGCGGCCGTCAGGGAAGTTCGCCCCGGCGTTGTTGACCAGCACGTCCACGTCGCCGAGGTCGGCGGCCAGTGCGGCGACGGCGTCACGGTCCCGCAGCTCGAGCGGGCGGTAGGTGAAGTGACTGAGGTCGCGCTCGTAGTCCGACGCGGCGGCCCGCGTCCCGGTGACGGTGACGGTGGCTCCCGCGGCGGCGAAGGCGGATGCGATGGCGTGCCCGATGCCGCTGGTGCCTCCGGTGACCACCACGGCGGTGCCGGCGAAGTCGAAGGAGAGCCGGTTGGTCATCGCCCCTGGTCCATGCTGATCATGACCTTCCCACAGTCCTTGGATCCCTCGAGGAGCTCGAGGCCGTGTCCGAAGTCCTCGAGCGGCAGGGTGTGGGTGACCAGGCTGGAGAGATCGCGCCGGGCGAGCAGCTCGATGGCGTCCTCGAACCGGGGCGGGTACTCGAAGGAGCCGCGGATGGTGAACTGCTTCATCAGGACCTGGACGTAGTTGGTCGGCACCGGCTGGTAGTGCAGGGCCACCAGCGACATGCGGCCGCCGGCGCGGCCGTGCTCGAGGATCTCGCCGAGGACCCGGTCCGAGCCCGACGCTTCGATGTAGACGTCGGTCGCCGGCGTCGGCCCGAACATGAACGGCCTGGTCCCGTGCAGCCGAGCCAGCTCGGACCACACGTCGTCCTCGGAGGGATCGAGCTGGTGGTTGGCGCCGAACTCCCCCGCCAGCGCCAACCGACGCCGGCTCGGGTCGATGGCCACGACGTCGGTCACGCCGCGATCGGCCAGGGCGGCGATGGCGAGCAGGCCGATCGGCCCGCACCCGAAGACGGCGACGGTGTCGCCCGGCTGGGCCTCGGCCTGGTTGACCGCCTGCAGGCTCACGCCCGTCGGTTCGGCCAGCGCGGCGACCGACAACGGCATCGCGTCGGGCACCGGGAAGAGCCGTCGCCCCTTGGCCGCCTCGCGCACGAGGAGCAACGGGGTCAGGCCGCCCTCGCCCGCGCCACTGCCCAACCGCCCCAGCTCCTCGTCGACCGGGTGCACGACCACGCGGTCGCCGACCCCGGGGCCCGAGACCTCGTCGCCCACCCACTCGACCACGCCGGCCAGTTCGTGGCCCAGCGGCATGGGGCGTCCGGTCAGGCCGCCCATGTGCACGAAGGACACGTCGGAGCCGCAGATCCCGCAGGCGGCGACCCGGACGAGGGCGTCGCGCGGGCCGGGGTCGGGCTCGGTGATCTCGTCGAGGCGGACGTCATTGGGCCCATGCACGCGGATCTGCTTCACCGCGCTCCCCCAGGTCCAGGACGATGCACGCTCACGGAGCGGGATCCTGGCACGCGTCGGATCGTCGTGCTGTCAACGGGCGCCGCCGACCAGAGGTCAGGCCGGAAAGAGGCGGACGGCTTCCCTCACGGGGCGTGCGGCGTCTCGGGTTCCGCACGCCCCGGAGGGCGACGGCAGCGAACCGGGGGGAGGAGGAGGTGATCGCTGCTGTGCCCGCAGTCTGCGACGTGGGCGTAGGAGCCCGTCCGGCGCCAGCTGTGCATCTTCTTAGAACCGGGCGACGCCCTGACCTGGCCTTTCGGGCCGATCACCCCAAAACCCCAAGCGGGCTCACAGCTGGGATACGGCTCGTTGTGAAATCAGTGCTCTCAACTGGCCCTATGGCCAACGACGTGCCGGACGCCCCGGTCGATCTCACCGAGGAACTACCGCTCGACGACGAGAACGTCCTCGCCACGGACGAGAGCTCGGCCTGGCGCCGCTACCGCTGGCCCATCGTCGCCGTGGTGGTCGTCCTGATCGGCGGGGCCGTCGGCCTGACCCTCTGGCTGACGTCGGACTCGTCGACCGCGACCGGACTCTCGGTGACGACCGTCACGGTGCCCGTGACCACGGGGACGATCCAGCAGACGGTGGCGAGCTCGGGGACGATCGAGCCGGCGAGCCAGGCCGACCTCAACTTCGCCGTGTCCGGCACGGTCACCGCCGTGAACGTCAAGGCGGGCCAGACGGTGACGGCGGGGCAGGCGCTGGCCACCGTGTCCACCACGGCTTTGGCCGAGGACGTGAGCGCGGCCCAGGCCCAGGTGACCGCGGCCGAGGACCGTCTGGCCAGTGACGAGGCGTCCGGGGCGGCGGCGTCGTCGCTCGACTCGGACGAGGCCTCGGTGACGTCGGCCGAGTCCTCTCTCTCGACGGCGCAGACGAACCTGGCCGACGCCTCCTTGACGTCGACCATCTCGGGGACGGTGGCGTCGGTGAGCCTGACCGTGGGCCAGCAGGTGACGGGGACGGGGACCGGATCGGGCGGTGGCGGGGGCGGTGCCGACAGCGCGGCGAGCAGTGCCGACAGTTCGTCGTCGTCGCTCGTCTTCGTCGTCGTCGAGCGGGCAGATCGTCGTGATCGGCACCGACTCGTACATCGTCAACGCGACGGTCGACGACACCGAGATCGGCCAGATCAGCACGGGCGACCAGGTCGACATCACGCCGACCGGCTCGACCACCCCGATCTTCGGCACGGTCGGCTCCATCAGCCTGATCGGCAGCCAGAGCTCCGACGTCACCACCTTCCCGGTCGTCGTCGACGTGACGGGGAGTCCGACGGGCCTGTATGCGGGGGCCAGCGCGGACGTCAGCATCATCGTGAAGCAGCTCAACGACGTGACCGAGGTCCCGACCGCGGCGATCTCCTACGGGACGAACGGTCAGGCCACGGTGACCCAGGTCACGAGCGGGGGCGCCCACGTGGTCAAGGACGTGACCGTCGGGGCGGCCGAGAACGGCGAGACCCAGATCACCGGTGGGGTCGAGCGCGGGCGACAAGGTGCTCGAGAAGCAGATCACGTTCAAGGCGCCGAACGGGACGACGGGCGGCCTCTTCGGAGGTGCCGGCGGTGCCGGTGGTGCGGGTCGCCTCGGGCGCTTCGGTGGCGGCGGCGGCGAATTCCCCGGCGGCGCCGGTGGCTTCGGTGGCGCCGGCAACAGCGGCGGTGGTCGCGGGTGACCCTCACTCCCACGCGGCACGCCGCCGGTGACCGAGCCGGTGCCGATCCCGGTGGGAAGTCCCGTGATCGATCTGGAGCGGGTGACGAAGGTCTACCGGACGGGGACGATCTCGGTGGCGGCGTTGCGCGGCGTCAGCCTGGCCATCCGCCAGGGCGAGTACGTCGCCATCATCGGCCCGTCGGGTTCGGGGAAGTCGACCCTCATGCACATTTTGGGCTGCCTCGACGTCCCGACCTCTGGTGGGTACCACCTGGCCGGCGAGGACGTCAGCCACATGAGCGAGACGGCGCTGGCCGAGGTGCGCAACCGCCGCATCGGTTTCGTCTTCCAACAGTTCAACCTCCTGGCCTCCATGACGGCCTGGCAGAACGTCGAGCTACCCCTCGTCTACGCCGGGGTGCCCCGGGGCGAGCGCAAGGAGCGGGCCATGGCCGCCCTCGGCCGGGTCGGCCTGGCCGGACGGGTGAACCATCGCCCCGGTGAACTCTCCGGCGGCCAGCAGCAGCGGGTGGCGGTGGCCCGGGCGCTGGTGACCGAACCGGACCTGATCCTGGCCGACGAGCCGACGGGGAACCTGGACTCGAAGTCGGCGGCCGACGTCATGCGCCTCATGGGTGAGCTGCACGATGCCGGGCGCACCCTCGTCCTGATCACCCACGACGTCGAAGTCGCCTCGGCGGCCGGTCGGGTCGTCGGGATCCGCGACGGGTTGTTGACCGAGAACGATCAGCGGTATCTCGAGAGCGTGCGATGAGTTGGCTCGAGACCATCCGGACGGGGATCAACGGGGTGCGTTCGCACCGGCTGCGCTCCTTCCTGACGGTGCTCGGCATCCTGATCGGCATCGCCGGCGTGATCATCGCCGTGGGGCTGGGTGAGGGCGCCTCGGGTCAGGTGACGTCGGAGATCAACGCGCTGGGGTCCAACGTCCTCACCGTCACCCCGGGCAGCTCGACGTCGAGTACCGGCGTCCGCGAAGCCCTCGGGACCGCCTCGACCCTGACCATGGCCGACGTGTCGGCGCTGGCTTCGCGGGTCGACGACCCCGACGTCAAGGCGGTGGCCGGCATCACCTCGTCGAGCGAGGAACTCACCGCCGGGAGCGAGACGGCCACGACCACCGTGCAGGGCACGACGCCGTCCTGGTTGACCGTGCGGGGCCGCACGCTGGCCGAGGGGCGCTTCCTCGACAACGAGGACGTGACGGACCACACGGCGGTGGCCGTCCTCGGTGCGACGACCGCGTCGGAGCTCTTCAGCCGGGAGGACCCGGTCGGGCAGACCGTCGACGTGAACGGGACCCCGGTCACCGTGGTCGGGGTGCTGGCTTCGACGGGTGCGTCGAGCTCGTCGTCGTCGACCTCCGACCCCGACGACACCATGATCATCCCGATCACGACGGGGGCCGAGCGCATCTTCGGCGGGACGTCGCGCAACTCGGTCAGCTCCATTGCCGTGCAGGCCCGCTCGTCGGACGACCTGACGGGCGCCTACCAGGAGGCCGATCACCTGCTCTTGGAGCTGCACGGGATCACCAATCCGACGGACGCCGACTTCACCGTTACGTCGCAGGCGTCGCTGATCGCGGCCAACACCTCGGTCGACCACACGCTCACGATCCTTCTCGGGGGCATCGCCGCCATCTCCCTGATCGTCGGTGGCATCGGCGTCATGAACATCATGTTGGTCTCGGTGACCGAGCGGATCCGTGAGATCGGCTTGCGCAAGGCCCTGGGCGCGACGCCACGGGTCATCCGGCGCCAATTCCTCGTGGAGGCGTCGGTCCTCGGGCTCATCGGCGGGATGTTGGGCGTCCTGGCCGGACTGCTCGGGGTGCTCTACCTGCCCGGTCTGATCGGGGACCCGATCTCGACGAGCCCGACCGCCGCCGTGGGGGCGTTGGCCATCGCGCTGGCCATCGGCGTCCTGTTCGGCGTGTACCCGGCCAGCCGCGCCGCCACGCTGGCGCCGATCGACGCCCTCCGGAACGACTGACGACCTGTACCTGACAGCACCCGGCCGCATCGGCCTCGAGGCACAAAGAATGGAAAGAGGAAGTACGAGCATGCAGTCACCGACCAGTTTCGGAACACGGCACCAGCAGCCGCAGCATCGCCGCCGCTGGAACCGCATCGTCGGCACCGGCACAACCGCACTGGTGGCCGCCGCCGCCCTCAGCTCGGCGGCGGGTGCCGCCACGACACCACCGCGTCCGCAGGCGGGCTCGGGGCCAGTGGCAGCGTCGCGGCGCTCAACGCCAGCGCATCGAACATGGAGGTACAGAACGCCAGCTCGGGCCAGACCACGGTGAGCTGGACGTCGACGACGCAGTTCTCCAAGACGGTCACCGAGGCCGTCAGTGCCGTGGCCGCCGGCGACTGCGTCAGTGTGACCGGCACGCCCTCGAAGAAGTCCAAGACGACCATTGCTGCCCGCTCGATCACCGTGACCACGGCGAGCTCGAGCGGTTCGTGCACCGGCTTCGGCGCTCGCGGGGCCGGCGGCGCGCCAGGACAGGGTGGAGGCTTCCAGTTCCGTGGTGGGAGCGGTGAGCGGGAGCCGGACCGGCGGTCCGGGCTTCGGCGGGTCGGGCACCGAGGGCGGCGGCTCCTTCCAGGGCGGCCGTCCGGGGGGCGGGAGCGGCTCGTCCAACTTCCGCAAGGAGCTGGCCTCGCTGGCCATCGGTACGGGCAAGGTGAAGTCGGTCAAAGGATCGACCCTGACCGTCTCGGGCTACGCGATCAGCCCCGGCCAGTTCGCCGGGGGCACGTCCGGGTCCAGCTCGAAGACGAAGAAGCCCGTGACGCCCAAGACGGAGACCCTGACCATCACGACGTCGAAGTCGACGACGGTGAGCTCGACGCAGAGCGCCGCCGCGTCGGCCCTGGCGGTGGGTGACTGCGTGAGCGCCTTCGGCCCGGCTGCCAGCAACGGTGCCGTGACCGCGACCACCGTCCGGATCACCTCGACGGGCGGGGGCACCTGTTCGAGCGGCTTCGGTGGCTTCGGCGGTGGCGGCGGTGCCGCCGGCCGGTTCGGTGGTCCCCCCGCGGGCGGCGTCGGTGCCTAAGTCGGCTGCGGGCTGGGGCCGGGCCGGACACCGGCGCGCCGTCCTGATCAGCGCCGTTGTCCTCGTCGTCGTCCTCGGTGGCGGGGTTGCCGCCTGGGCCGAGGTCGGCAGCAGCAGCGCCGGCTACCGGGTGGCCACGGTCACCAAGGCCGACATCGGCACCTCCATGACCGTCGTCGGCAACGTCGATCCCGTCAGCGACGCCGCGGCCTCGTTCCAGGTCGCCGGCCAGGTCGCCACGGTCGCCGTGACGCCCGGCCAGCAGGTGACCGCCGGCCAGACGTTGGGCACCCTCCAGACCACGGCGTTGAGCGAGGCGGTCTCTTCGGCCGAGTCCAGCCTGGCCGCCGACCAGGCGAAGCTCGTGGAGGACGAGGAGAACCAGTCGTCCTCGGCGGCGTCCTCGTCCTCGGCGGCGAAAACACCGACCTCGTCGACGACCACGACGACGACGGCTCCCACCCATCCGAGCGGCAGCGGCCAGAGCGCCACGGTGACGCAGGACCAGGCCACGCTGACCCAGGACCAGTCGACCCTGTCGACGGATCAGAACAAGGAGCAAGCGGACCTGGTCCAGGCCCAGAACGATTGCACCAGCGCCAACACCGGCACGCCGGCCGGCCAGGCCGCCTGCGAGGCGGCCCTCCAGACCGTGTCGTCAGACGAGCAACAGGTCTCCAGGGAGCAGACGACGGTCTCGAAGGACGAGGCCGCCCTGGGGCAGGCCCTCGGCGCCGAGTCCGGGAGTTCGTCGACCGGGACGGGCAGCGGGCCCACCGGCAACTCGGGCTCGGGTACCGGTGCCGCCAGTCACGAGCTGACGGCGGACGTCACGGGCAACACCGGGAACACGGGCGCCGGCAGCACCAGCGGGACTGGCCGGAGTGCGACGTCCGGGTCGGGAGCATCCGCGAACACCGACACGCCCGAGCAGATCGCGTCCGATCAGGCCGACATCGACAGCGCCGAAGCCGACCTCGTCAACGCGCAGCAGTCGCTCAAGGAAGCCACCTTGAACAGTCCCATCAGCGGGACGGTCGTCTCGGTCGGCATCAACGTGGGCGACACGGTCAGCGCCAACTCGAGCACCGAGATCATCACCATCATCGGCACCAAGTCCTACGAGGTCGAGGCCACGCTCGATAGCTCCCAAGTCCCCGAGGTCAAGGTCGGCCAGTCGTCCTCGGTCGAGGTCGACGGGGTCGACGGGTCGGTCGACGGGACGGTGTCCCAGGTCGGCCCGGTACAGGCGAGCAACGGCGAGTACACCTACCCGGTCGTCGTCGCCCTCCCCTCGTCGACCAACGGATTGTTCAGCGGCTCGACGGCCAACGTGGACATCACGACGGGTGCGGTGTCCGACGTGGTCGCCGTCCCGACCTCGGCCGTCGAGACGCTCGAGACCCGCTCGTACGTCCTCGAACTCGAGAAGGGCGAGCTCACCCGCAAGTTCATCAAGATCGGGATGGTGGGCGACACGTACACCCAGGTGCTCTCGGGCCTCTCGCCCGGGCAGAGCGTCGTCCTGGCCGACTACGCCCAGCCCGTCCCGTCCTCGAATACCGACAGCACCAACCTCGGCAACGCGTTGGGCGGCGGAGGCGGCGGGTTCGTGGGCTTTGGCGGGTTCGGCGGCGCCGGCGCCGGGGGCGGCGTGTTCAAGATCCAACGCAGTCCGGCGGGAGGCGCCGGTTTCGGCGGCTGACGACCACTCCCCCGCTGCTCAGACCCAGCGTCTGACGCTACGGTGTCCCTCATGGCTCCGATCCGGCTCGATCAGATCAACCTGGTCGTCTCCGACGTCGACGCCACCCGTGCCTTCTACGCCCACCTCGGCGTCGCGTTCGACGACCCGGCCGATGCCTTCTGGGCCGAGCACCACATCTCGGCCGTCGACGTCCCGCTCGACCTCGATCTCGACAGCACCGCGTTCGCGTCGAAGTGGAACGCGGGTTGGCCCGGCGGATCCGGCGCCGTCCTCGGGTTCAAGGTCAACCGGCGCGACGAGGTCGACTCCCTGGTCGAGACGCTGGCCGCCCAGGGCGTCCCCGTCCAGCAGCCGCCCTACGACGCTTTCTGGGGTGCCCGCTACGCCGTGGTGAGCGACCCGGACGGCAACAGCGTCGGCATCATGAGCCCGGTCGACCCCGACCGGCGCTCGCCGCCGCCATGAGCGACGCGGCGATCGACGTCGTCATCGAGATCCCGACCGGGAGCCGCAACAAGTACGAGTACGACCACGAGAAGCACGTGATCCGGTTGGACCGCCGCCTCTTCACCGCCACCACCTATCCGGCGGACTACGGCTTCGTCCCCGACACCCTGGCCGGCGACGGTGACCCGCTCGACGTGCTCGTCCTGGTGACCGACCCGACGTTTCCGGGCTGCCTGGTGCGGGTGCGCATTCTCGGCGTGTTCTTCATGCGCGACGAAGCGGGCGTCGACGCCAAGCTGATCAGCGTGCTCGAGCACGATCCGCAGTGGGACGGGGCGACCGATATCGAGGACGTGCCCGAGCACCTGCGCAACGAGATCTCGCATTTCTTCAGCATCTACAAGGACCTCGAACCGGGGAAGTCGGTCTCGGTCGAGGGATTCAACAACCGCGCCGCCGCGCTCCGAGAGCTCGAGGCGTGCCGGACGGCCTACCAGGCGGCACTATGAGCCGGGACGGGCCGACACTCTGTTCGCAGTACTGATTTTGCAGCACTTTGAGAGCACCGTGAAAGGGGAACCGTGCCGTATCCACGCGATGAGGTGAAAGCGACCGTCGACCGCTACCAGGAGCTGCGACGGCGCATCGACGAGGGGTTGGAGGACGACGCCTTCGGCGCGCTGTCGGACTTCTACACCGAGGACTCCGTCTACATCGACGGGGCCTGGGGGCGGATCGAGGGCAAGGAGGCCATCGCCCAGTGGCTGGTCGACTCCATGGTCGGGATGGGCGACTGGAAGTTCCCGGTCGAGTTCACCGCCATCGAGGGCGACGACGTCGTGGTGAAGTGGACGCAGATCATGCCTCGGCTCAAGCCCGACGGGACGCCCTACCGGCAGTCGGGGTACTCGCGGATGATCTATGCGGGCGACGGGAAGTTCTCCTACGAGGAGGACACGTACAACATGGCGCACGTGCTCGAGGACATCGAGGCGAGCGGGTGGCAGCCGACCGAGCCCATGAACTTCCCGCCGGCGCATCCGGACCGGAACTTCGACATCCCGGGGGGCTGACCCGCCCGCTCGGCCTCAGATCAGGTGGCGCCGCGGGGACGGGTTTAGGGCGTGTTGCCCGTGCTGCCGGTGCTGCCGGTCCCGCCCGAGTTCCCGAAGCCCGGGAACCCTCCCCCGCCGAAGGGGTTGGTCGTGGAGCCACTGGACTGCTGCTGTTGGGCCTCGGACTGACTGCCGAGTGTCGCCGTGGTCGTGCGCTTGCTGTCGCCGACGTAGTACGTGATGGAGACCTGCTGGCCGGCCTTGGACTTCTGGATCGCGTTCTGCAGCGTCTCGGCCGACGTGATGGGGGTGCCGTTGATGTCGACGATGACGTCACCCTGCACCAGCCCGGCCTTGGCGGCCGGAGACCCCGAGACCACGCTGAGCACCACGGCGCCCTGGGTCGGGGTGAAGCCGTACTGCTGGCGCAGGGCCGGGGTGAGAGTGCTGATGTCCACACCGAGGTAGCCGCCGCCGTTGCCGGTCTGGCCGCCCTTCTCGAGCTGGGGCAGCAGCGCCTCCACCGAGGCGATGGGGATGGCGAAGCCGATGTTCTGTGAGCTGGTGCCGTCGCCCGAGGTCCCGGCGACCGCGGTGTTCATGCCGATGACCTGGCCCGACGTGTCGATGAGCGGGCCGCCCGAGTTGCCCGGGTTGATGGCGGCGTCGGTCTGGATCAGGTTCTGGAGGTTCTCGGCCGCCGTCCCGTCGCCCCCGGCGGTGACCGAGCGGCCGAGGGCCGACACGATCCCCTGGGTCACGGTCGGCGTCCCGGCGGCCAGGCCCAGCGCGTTCCCGATGGCCACGACGGCGTCGCCCACAACGGCCTTGGACGAGTTGCCGAAGGTGACCGTGGGCAGGTTGGAGCCGTTGTCGATCTTGAGCAGGGCGACGTCCTTGGTCTGGTCGTAGCCGATCAGCGTCGTCGGCAGGGCCTTGGTCTGGCCGTACTCGGTGACCGTGATGGTTCCGGTGTTGCCGTTGTCGACGTAGAGCTCGATCACGTGGTTGTTGGTGACCACCTCGCCGCTCGACGTGATGATCATGCCGGTGCCCTCGTCCTCGTTGCCGGCCGACTTCACGTCGATGGAGACCACGGCGGGGATGACCTTGCTCACCAGCTCGGGGATGGTGACGTTGCCGCTCAGCACGGCGGCCCCGGGTGTGGCGCCGCTCTCGTGGACGGTGAGGCCGGTGCTCGAGTTGTTGTTGGAGTTGTCCGCCAGGGCGGTGACGCCGGCGCCCACCAGACCGCCGATCAGTGCGGCGACGAGGGCGACGGGGAGCCAGATCCGTGACTTCTTGGCGCTGCCGGACGTGGCCGACGTGGCGAACTGGGCGGTGCCGTTGGGCGGCGGCGGAGGTGGGTAGGCGAAGGGGTCGCCTGCGGTGCCACCGCCCGTGGCCGGCGCCGGTCCTGCCCCCGGTGTCGCGGCTGCGCCGGCCGGCGGGGCGGCCCAGGATTGCGATGGTGGCGGGTAGGCGGAGGCCGGGGGTGGCGGGGCGGTGGCGGCGGCGTGCCCGCGTCGCCGAGCCCTGACTGACCCAGGGGCGGCGTCGGGTCCGCCGGGGGCATCGGTATGGCGCCGAAGGGCGCAGTCGGCTCGGACGAGGCGGCGGTCTGGTCCAACGGTGCCGTCGGCTCGTCGCTGGCCGTCGACTCCCCCGGTGTCGGGTGGTCCGCCGGGGCCACGGGTTCACCGGCAGCGGACGCGGGCCCTGGCTGCTCGCTGTCCTCGCTCATGCTCGATTCCTCCTGGGGGGCGTGGTGCGTCGGTCGTGCACCAGGTGACGGCAGGAGCAGGACGGGACGCCTCCGGCCGACGGCCGTTCCATGTTAGGTGACACCGTTCTGCACCCGGTATCGGGACCTCGTGCTCGGGCGAGGTAGCGTGTCCGCCGCATGTCTCGCCGTATTGACATCGAGTTGACAAGCCAAACGGGCGATGGGTCCTGGACCTGGCGCGCCGCGGGCGCCCGCCAGCCCAAGGGCACGCTCGACGGAGCACTGGTGCCTCCGGGCGAGAAGGTGGGCTCGGTCCTCCAGGCCACGGTGGACACCGGGCTCGAGGGTATCGAGGTCCAGGCTCTGACCCAGACCAAGCCCGTCCGGTCGCCGGAGAAGACCGAGGGCCGTATCGAGGTCAAGGGCACGCCCCGCCGTGCACCGGACGTGTCGGTGATCCTGGCCCCCGGATCGGGCAAGCGGCGCCGTGACGACGATGGCGAGCACCGCGGCGGCGGACGCCGTGGTGGCCCCGGCGACGACGGTGGTCGCCGTGGCGAGGGACGAGGTGAACGCCCCCGTAGCGGAGGCGGCGCCGGTGGTGGCAGCGGGAGTGGCGGCAGCGGCCCCCGGCGTCCTGGTGGGCGCCGTCCGGGCGACAGCGAGGGGCGTCCCGGTCGGGGCGAGCGGCCCGCCGTCCCGACGTCGACGACACACCGCAACGCCATGCTGGCCACGCTGCGACCCGAGCAGATCCCGGTCGCCGAGCAGCTGCTGCGCGGCGGAATCCAGGCCGTGCGCCAGGCCATCAACGACCAGAACACCGCGGCCAAGGCCAGCGGCAAGCCGCCGGTCAACGGCGACGCGCTCGTCGCCATAGCCGAGGAGCTCGTCCCGGTCGTGCGCTTGGCCGACTGGAAGGACCGGGCCAGCGTGGCCCAGACGGCGGGCAAGGACTACCGGTTGCGCGAGCTGCGAGCCGTCGTCACCTCGTCGCGCACGCTCTCCCTCGATGAAGAGGGCAAGGCCACGGCCAAGGCGCTCCAGGAATCGCTCGACCAGCGCACCGCCGCCCTGCGGGAGGAGTGGCTGGCTCGGATGACCAACGCGATCAAGGACGGACGGGTGCACCAGGCCATCGAGGCCTCCATCCGGCCGCCTGAGCCCGGGACCCGGCTCCCGGCCGATCTGGCCGTGAGCCTGGCCGCAGCGGCCGGCGAGGCCATGTCGGCCGACAAGCCCCCCGAGGAGTGGATGCAGCTGCTCGACGTCGTCGTGGCCTCCCCGGTCCGCCGGACGGTCAAGCCGGTCGGGATCCCCGACGACGAGGTGGCCCGTCAGGCGGCGCGCAACGCCGCCGGGTCGGTGCCCGCCCTGGCCAAGCTGCTCGGCCTCAAGATCCCGCCACCCCCGCCCCGCCGGGTCAACACCGAGCGCCGCTTCAGTCCAACCGGCGGCTGAGCGTCAGCAGCCGGGCGGTGAACCCGGAGGCCTCGAGGCGCTGCTTCGTCTGACGATCACCCGGGAGGGCCAGGGCGTCGACATCGCTGCACCCCTGGTCCCGGCCCCAGGCCACCGCTGCCTCCATCAGGGAGCCGCCGACGCCCACGCCCCGGGCCTCCGGCTCGACGTAGCAGCACTCGACCAGCCCAGCCACCCGTTCGGCCACCGGCTCGCTCAGGCTGACCGCCAGAAGCCCCACGACGGCTCCCTCGTACTCCCCGACGAACAGGCGGGCCCGAGGACCACTCCAGCGCTCGAGAAGGGAATCCGTGGTCTCCTGCCCGACCAGGGCCGGTCCGCCCCGCATCCCCCGGGCCCCGCCCAGGGCCTCGTCGAGCAGTCGGGCGCAGGCCACCCGGTCGTCCGCCTCAGCCGGACGGGCTCGTTCCATCGCCGCTACTCGCCGGCTGCGGCCGCCGGCCCCTCCTCGAGGAGCTGGCTGGCCCGGTTCAAGATGGTCCGGCGGTTCCGGGTCGAGGCCTCGTAGCGCGCCACGGCGTGCAACTCGTCGGGCCCCAGGCTCTCGAGTCGGCGCACCACCTGAGACGCGCTCAAGGTGTCGTAGTCGGCCAACGCACCCTCGACGATGGCGGCCGCGGCCGGATCCGGGGTCGCTGCCGGCGCCGGGTTCGTCGACGCGGCGGGACGGTACGACGTCACCGGCTCACGGTCACGGTCACGCTGGTCGTCACGTTCAGGCGCACGCTGACGATCACCGTCGACGTCGCGCTCCCCCGACCCACCGCCGGCCAGGTCGTCGTTCATCCCGCGCAACACCTCGTCGAGACGGTCGGACAGTTTGCGCTGTCCCCGGGTCACCACGAAGCGTCCCACCACCATCGCGTTCCCCAGTTGCAGCTGCACCCGTTGCCGACCCTTGTCGACGATCTCGGGCAGCTCCTCGGCCAGCGTCACCGCCACACCGACGGGACCGAAGACGCACACGTCGAGCGTCCGCCGCAGGGGTCCCTTCTCGATACCGTCGCCGCTCGGCGTGTCCTCAGACACAATCCCGGCAGAGCTGGTTCTTCTTGTCGGCCAGCTGACTCGGGTGCTTCACCAGGAAGCACGAGCGGCACACGAACTCGTCGGGCTGCTTGGGCAGCACCCGCTCGTTGCCCTCGGTCTTGTCCTCCTGGTCGGCCGCCTCCTCGTCCTCGGGCTCGTCCTCGACGACGAGACGCTCCTTGAGGATCACGTCGAGGCTGGCCTCGACGTCTTCGTCGTCGGGCTCCTCTTCCTCTTCCTCGTCGTCGCCCTCGCCGGTCTTCTCGACCACCGCGGCGACGACGGGAGTCAGGACTTCGACTGCCTCCTCTTCCTCCTCGTCGTCGACATCGACGACGACGTCAGCGTCATCGTCGTCGGTCGCGAGGACGTCCTCTTCGTCGAGGTCCTCCAGGTCGTCATCGTCCAGGTCGAGGTCCTCTTCGACGCTCGCGTCTTCGGCATCGGGGCTCTCTGCCTCGACTTCTTCGGTCTTGGCCTTCTTCTTGGTCGGCATGTCGCGCCGGAGCATAGACGGTCGCGCGGGCGTTTCAATCGCTCCTACAGGGGTGTGACGGGCGGGCGGGCCCTGGGGTCTTTGGCGCCATCTCGCAGGCCTGGAAAGCCCAGGCATGCAACACGTTCTCTACTCGACCCCCAGGGCCTACCACCGCCTCTCCAGCACATCCCACCCTTGCCGCATCAGCGGTTTTTCTTTTGCAGCGTGTGAAGGGGCGTCGGGACTGCGCCGTACATTACGCAAGTTCGGGGTGCCCCCGTCAAGAAGGAAGAGGGTCCTCTAACCAGGGAGAACGAAGGTATTTCCTGGTCAATGCGTCGCAGATTTTTCGGCCCGGCGACGCTCCGCCCGCCGCTCCGATTCGAGCCGTTCCAGGTCGGTCGATCCATGATCGACAAAGCTCATCGACTCGGCCAGCGCACGGTGCCCCGCTGTCTCGGCGATGGCCCGGTGCATCTGCTGGGCCACCCGTCGATAGGCGGGATGACCCTGCGTCCCCGACCGCAGCTCGACGAGATGCATCGCCTCGCGCGCGTTCATCTGCATGACGTAGCGGATGCGATGGGCCAGCGCCACCGCGTACGACGCCTGTTCGGGGAAGTCGGCCGCCAACGACCGGTACAGGTCCTCGGCCCGTGCGATCGCCGCGTCGTAGTCGTCGGCCAGACCCGACTCCTCGACCAACGCCGGCATGTCGTAGCCGAGCGCGATGCCGAGGCGCTGCCACTCGATCGTCAGCATGCGGTGCCGCTGCAGGTCGCGAAACGCGCCGTAGTCCGTGACCAACTCGAAGCGATAGTCGGTGCGCTCGAAGGCCCGACCCGGACGGTGCCGCCGATTGCGCCGGTCGCCGACGTAGGCCCGCAGCAGCGCGACGCGGTCGTCGTGCCCGAGTTGGCGCACCCGTCGCTCGGCCTCGCGCTCCGAGCAATCCATGGCGGCAAAACACGCCGCCACCAGCACCTTCTCCTCGCCGTCGGGATCGAAATCCAGGAGGGTCACCTCGTCGACGCCGCCGGACTCGTCACCGAGGTCGGACTCCTCGTGCTCCGGCCAGAGGCGACGGACCAGCGCGTCGGTCTGGTGGCGCGTCGTCTCGAGATAGGCCGACCACTCGCCGCCGCGCGCCGGGACGTCGACGCGTTGGAGGAACGACGGGATGACCTTGCGCAACTCCTCGAGCATCATGTCGGCGTAGTGACGCGCTTCGGGCAGCGGATGGGCGCGCATGCGGAGCAGCAGTTGCTCGTAGGCCTGTCCGGTGCCGTACACGCCGATGTTCGACAACGATGCCGCGGGTAGGAGCCCGCGCAGTGCATCGAGCGACTTGGCCCGCGTCGCTTGGCGGTACACGAAGTCGCTGTCGCCCGCTTGTTGGGGGAAGCGCTCGGCGACCGACGCCTGCATGCGCGGCAACAGCTGGCCGTAGGTGTCGAAGACGCGGTCCATCTCGCCGACGAAACGTGCACCGTGGGGCGAGTCGAGGATTTCGGGGGGGCGGAAGTAGCGGTACTGCCCGTTGTCGAGCCGGTTGTTGTACGCGATGTAGCGCGTCGACTGTTCGAGGTAGGCCATGAGCCGTCCCCACTCCAGGATTTTGGAGAGGACGTTGGACGCTTGCTCGCACGCGAGGTGGACACCGCCGAGTTGGGCCACCGAGTCGTCGCCGTACTCGACGAACACCTTCTCGTAGAGCTGCTCGGCACGTTGCAGTCCCACCGTCGCGTCGACCGACGCGTCGCCCGAGACGTCGAGCTCGCCGACGAACTCGTCGAGGAAGAGTCGGCGCAGGCTCTTGGGAGAGCGCGAATAGCGGGCGAAGAGCGCGCCCTTGACCACCTCGGGCAGGTTCACCAGGGCGAAGACCGGCTGGTCGAGATTGGTGACGTAGCGCTTGAGGACGGTCTCCTCGTCCGCCGTGAATTGCTCTTCGGAGTAGGGGAACATTGCCCGGGTAACGATAGAACCGGGCTGACTCAGCAGTGGCGGATGGGCCGGGGTCCCGACACCCCTGTTCGGGGCCTCAGCCCGAGGGCAGCCCGCCGGCCACCACGCCCCGGACCAGCTGGTCGACGGCCTCCCGGGCGGCGGCGGCCACCTCGGGGTCCTCGGCGGTATGGGAGACCTGCTGGGCCAGGTCGGCCACCGATTTCATCGTGCGCACGAAGTCGCCCGGGGCCAGGTCGCCGGCATCTCGGGCGGCCACGCCCAGGGCGGTCGAGAAGGACGCCCCGCGGACCCAGGACGCCACGGCGGTGGCCAGGCCGGGGGCCACCTGGCGGGTCCGGGGGACGAGGTGGGCCTCCTCGACGGCCCGGATCCGCTCGGCCATGACGGCCACGGTCTCGCAGCGCCGGGACAGCTCGACGGTCCGCTTGTCCCCCAGGCGGTCCTGGAGCTGGGCCCGGCGCTTGCTGCGACCCGAGCCGCCGGGCCCCCGACCGTGACTCCCACTTCCTGCGCCAGGACCGTGGCCGTGACCGTGGCCCGGCAGGCGCCGGGCTCGCCGGGGCTCGAAGACGACCGACGACAGGACGCCGGCCAGGACCGACGGCTCGGCGCCGGCCAGCACGTCGCTGCCCAGGGCCTCGGCCACCAGCAGGTCGGCCTCGTGGTAGATCCGCGACAGTCGCCGACCGGCCGGGGTCAGGCTCCACCCGTCGACGTAGCCCAGCTCGCCCAGGACGGCCAGGCGGTGCCCAAGCTGGCGGCTGAGCAGGTCCGGCTTGCGGGCCTGCCACTGGGCGAAGGAGCGGTGGAGCACCTCGTTGGCCGTCTCCCGGTCGAACCGCGACACCAGGTTGACGGCCAGGTTGTACGTGGGTCGGAAGGCCGAGCGCAGGTCGGGCGGCGGGGCGGCCGCCACCCGGGCCGCCTCGGCGAAGGTGGTCTCGTTCGACCACGAGACCACGGCGTGGCCCTCCTCATCGAGGCCACGGCGCCCGGCCCGGCCCGTGAGCTGGAGGTACTCGCCCGAGGTCAACGTGGCCCGCCCGGCGCCTCCGTATTTGGAGAAGCGCTCGATCACGACCGACCGGGCCGGCATGTTGATCCCGAGCGAGAGCGTCTCGGTGGCGAAGACCACCTTGAGCAATCCGGCGGCGAAGCACTCCTCGACGGTCTCTCGGAACACGGGCACCATGCCGGCGTGGTGGGCGGCCACGCCGCGCTCGAGGGCCTCGAGCCAGTCGTCGTAGCCGAGCACGGCCAGGTCCTCGTCGTTGAGGGGCTCCACCCGGCGCTCGGCCACCTCGCGGATGGCGGTCCGCTCGTGGGCGTCGGTCAGCCGGACGCCGTCGCGCATCACCTGGCGCACGGCGTCGTCGCAGGCGGCCCGGGAGAAGATGAACACGATCACCGGCAGCATGTCGGCGTGGTCGAGCTCGTCGATCATCTCGGTGCGCAGCGGGGCCCGGAACGGGAGGCGGGGTCCTCTTCCCCGCGACTGCCAGTGGCCGACCCGGCCGTTGAGGGCCCGGCGCACCATCTGGTCGATGCGCTGGCCTTCGCCGCCCGGTTTGCCGTTCCCGTGCAGCAGGGGCAACAGCAGCGTCTCCTCGTCCTCGCGCCGGTGCGCGGCGAAGTGGTGGCGCAGCACGATCGGACGTTGCCGTTCGACGATGACCGCCGTGTCGCCGCGCACCGAACGCAGCCACCCGCCGAGCTCGTCGGCGTTGTTCACGGTGGCCGAGAGGCACACGAAGCGGATCTCGGGCGGCGCCAGGACGAGGACTTCCTCCCACACGCCACCCCGGTACGGGTCCTGGAGGAAGTGCACCTCGTCGAGGACCACGGTGTGCAGGGCCTCGAGCAGGTCCGAGCCGGCCAGCAGCATGTTGCGCAGGACCTCGGTCGTCATGACGACCACCGGCGCCCGGGGTCGCACCGTGGAGTCGCCGGTCAGCAAGCCGACATGGTCCTCGCCGTAGGTGGCCACCAGCTCGGCGAATTTCTGGTTCGAGAGCGCCTTGAGCGGTGTCGTGTAGAAGGCCTTGCCGTGCGCCGCCAGGGCCCGGTGGACGGCGTAGGCCGCCACCAGGGTCTTCCCCGAGCCGGTCGGGGCGGAGACGAGGACGGACTGGTCCGCATCGAGGCAGCGCAGGGCGTGCTGTTGGAAGTCGTCGAGGACGAACGGGAGGCTGGCCTCGAACTCCGCCAGGCCGCCCGATTGGACGGGCCACCTGAAGGTGGTCAACGCCCGAGCAGCTTCCCGATACCGATGGAGATGAAATAGAAGAAGATGAGCGGGAGCGCCAAGGCGAACATGGAGAACGGATCCGAGCTCGGCGTGAACACGGCGGCGACGACCACGATGATGATGACGGCCCAACGCCAGGCCTTGAGCAGCCGGGCCGGGGTCACGACGCGGGCCAGTTCGAGTGAGACCAGGACGACGGGGAACTCGAAGGTCAACCCGAAGAGGGTCATCATCAGAATGATCAAGCCGAGGTACGGGATGGGGTCGTAGATGGACACCAGGTTCGGCCCACCGACCGACTTCAGGAAGCCCAGTGCGTGGGGCAGGGTCTCGTAGGCGGTGGCCGCGCCGAGGAGGAAGAGCAGGAACGAGCTCAGGACGAAGGGTATGGCGTAGCGCCGTTCTGACGCCTTGAGGCCGGGCGTCACGAAACGCCAGATCTGGAAGAGGATGATCGGCGAGGCCAGCACGAGCCCGCCGAACACGGCGATCTTCACCCGCAGTGACAGCCCGTCGAGCGGTGACGTCACGAAGAGGTTGCAGGTCCCGCCGCTGGCGACGATGAACGAGCTGTTGTTGCTCGTGTGGTGGTTGGTCTGCGCGGTGACGCTGCAGAGCGGCCGCAGCAGGAAGTGCAGAATCGGTTCGTAGGCGAACACGGCGATCGTGGCGGCCACGAGGAAGGCGCCCACACAGATCATCACCCGATAGCGCAGCTCGCCCAGATGCTGGCTCAGCGTCATGTCGTCGGGCGAGGGACGGTTCCTGCGCTTCGCCCCGAACGGAAGGGAGACCATGGTTCGCCCGATCAGTTCAGACTGGGGTCAACCGGCACGACAACCTCCGGCGACCTCTGTTCCGGTGTGACGTCGGGTGGCGTGGCCGGCGCAGGCGAAAACGACGACGTGGGACTCGGCGTCGGCACGCTCGAATCCGCCAGCGGTGCGGTCTCCACGCCGTCGGACACCGACCCGTTCGTCACCGTGACCGGGCCACTCCCGTTCGACGAAGGCGACCCGTCATCCTCGGCGACGGTGCCAGTTGCGGTCGTCTCGCTCTCCACCTCGTCCAGCGCCGCGACGGGCTCGCCGTCCACCTCCGAGGACGACGCGGCGGCAGCGTCTTCGTCGTCGTCCGTCCCCATGTTCGAGAGGTGGTCGAGCAGGGCCGAGGGCGAACGGGCCAACCGGGCGATTTCGGTGGTCGAGGGCAAGTCGGGCATGGAGCTGCGCACCTCGGTCTCCATGCGGTGCCGGAACTCGTTGAAGGAACGCCAGGCGCCACCGACCTGACGTGCCACCTGTGGCAACTTGTCAGGACCGAGGAGGATGATCGCGACCACGGCGATCACCAGGAGCTTGGCCGGGTCCAGGTTCAGCATCTGCTGTCAACTCTACGGGGCCGTCACAGTGACTGGATGAGCCGCTCCACCCGCTCGTCGTGCGACTTGAACGGGTCCTTGAGCAGGACGGTTCGTTGGGCCTGGTCGTTCAACTTGAGGTGCACCCAGTCCACGGTGAAGTCCCGTCGCCGTTCCTTCGCTCTTTTCACGAAAGCGCCACGTAACCGGGCTCGGGTCGTCTCCGGTGGCTTGACCATGGCCTCGGCAATGGCCTCGTCGGTGCAGGTGCGCTCCATCTCGTCCCGCTGCTGCAACTTGTAGAACAAACCCCGGCTGCGGTCGACGTCGTGGTACATCAGGTCGATCATGGCCACCTTGGGGTGGGACAGCGAGATGTCGTGCCGGGCCTGCATCTGCTCGACCAGCCGGTGCTTGGCCACCCAGTCGCATTCCCGCCAGAGCGAGGACGGATCGGCCTCCAACCCCTTCAGGCAGTGCTCCCACATGTCGAGCGCCTTGTCCTCCTCGGGCGACAGGCCACGGCGCTCCCGGAACTTCAGCGCCCGCTCGAGGTACTCGGTCTGAATGTCGAGCGCCCGCATCTCGCGCCCGTTGGCCAGGCGAACCCGGCGCTGGCACGTGATGTCGTGGCTGATCTCGCGGATCGCCCGGATCGGGTTCTCCAGGGTCAGGTCGCGCAGAACGGTCGCGGAGTCCTCCAACATGGCGAGGAGAATCGAGGTGGTACCGACCTTGAGGAATGTCGCGTACTCCGACATGTTCGAGTCGCCCACGATCACGTGCAGGCGGCGGAAACGCTCCGCGTCGGCGTGGGGCTCGTCCCGGGTGTTGATGATGGGACGGCTGCGGGTCGTGGCCGAGGAGACACCCTCCCAGATGTGCTCGGCCCGCTGGCTGAGGCAGAACACCGCGCCCCGGGCCGTCTGCAGGACCTTGCCGGCCCCGGCGTAGATCTGGCGCGACACCAGGAAGGGGATGAGCACCTCGGTGTAACGATTGAACTCGTCGTTGCGTTCGGTCAGATAGTTCTCGTGGCAGCCATACGAGTTGCCCACCGAGTCCGTGTTGTTCTTGAAGAGGTAGACCTCGCCCCGGATGCCCTCCTCACGCAGGCGAGCCTGGGCCCCCGTCACCAGCTGGGCCAGGATCCACTCCCCCGCCTTGTCGTGGATGACGACGTCGCCGATCTTGTCGCACTCGGGGGTGGCGTACTCGGGGTGGCTGCCCACATCGAGGTAGAGGCGGGCGCCGTTCTCCAGGAAGACGTTGGACGATCGCCCCCACGAGACGACCCGGCGGAACAGGTAGCGGGCGACCTCGTCGGGGCTGAGCCGCCGTTGGCCCCGAAGGGTGAAGCGTGACGCCGTATTCGTTCTCGATTCCGAAGATGCGGCGTTCCACGGTGCAAACCGTACTGCCGACTATGCCAGGAGTTGGGCCAGCTCGGATTCGCTGATGCGGCGGAAGGTCCGGCGGCCGTTACCCCGGCTCAGGGTGGCCACCTCGAGGTCGCCCGCACCCAGGGTGCGCTCGGGCCCGGCCAGGGTCGTGGTGGTCGCCTTGATGGCCGCCGCCAGGTCCCAATCGGCCTGCCAGGCCTCGCCCATCCGTTCGGCCACCGCCTGGGCGTCGCCGCCCAGCACGGCAAAATGCTCCTCGTCGCTGACGAAGCCGTCGTAGGCGATGTGGTACAGCTGGTTTTCGCTGTTCTCCCCCAGCTCGGCCACCAGGATCTCCACCTCGAGCGGCTTCATCTCGTGGGTGAAGACGTTGCCCAGGTGCTGGGCATAGAGGTTGGCCAGCGAGCGGGCGTCGACGTCCTCCCGGCTGAAAGCGAAGCCCTTGGTGTCGGCGTGGCGGACCCCGGCCACCCGGAGCTGGTCGTACTCGTTGTACTTGCCGACCCCGCCGAAGGCGATGCGGTCGTAGATCTCGCTGATCTTGTGGAGCGAGCGCGACGGGTTCTCCGCCACCATGGCGATCCCCACGTCGTAGGTGGTGGCCACCAGCGAGCGTCCCCGGGCAATGCCCTTCTGGGCATACTCGGCCCGATCCTTCATCACCTGCTCGGGCGAGACGTAGTACGGCATGCTCATTGGGCACGCTCCGCCTGTTTGCGGGCGATCAAGGCGGCGAAGCGCTCCGCCACCTCGTCCTCGGCCACCTCTCGGTAGCCCTCGGCGTCGACCACGGCCACGATCGGATAGATGCCGCGCACCAGGTCGGGACCACCGGTCGCCGAGTCCTCGTCGGCGGCGTCGTAGAGCGACTGCACGGCCAGGTCCACCGCTTCGTCCCGGGCCAGTCCCTCGCGCCAGCCGAGCTTGATGGTGCTGCGAGCGTCGCGCCCACCCGAGCCGGTGGCCTGGAAGTCGATGTCCTCGTAGTGGCCACCGGTGACGTCGTAGTTGAAGATGCGGCCGGTCGACCGTGACGTGTCGAAGCCGGCGAAGAGCGGCACGACCGCCAGGCCCTGCATGGCCAGGGGCAGGTGCTGGCGCACCATGCCGGCGAGCTGGTTCGCCTTGCCCTCGAGCGAGAGGGTCGCGCCCTCGACCTTCTCGTAGTGCTCGAGCTGGACCTGGAAGAGCCGGACCATCTCGATGGCCATGCCCGCCGTGCCGGCGATGGCCACCGCCGAGTAGCGGTCGGCCGGGAAGACCTTCTCCATGGCGTGGTGGGCGATGATGTTGCCCGCCGTGGCCCGGCGGTCACCCGCCATGATCACGCCGTCGGCGTAGCGCAGGGCGACCACGGTGGTCCCGTGCGGTACCGCCATACCGCCAACGGCGGCGGCACCAGCGGCACCGTCGAATCGCGCCATCGACGGGTCACGGTCCGCGGTCATGCGTAGCAAGCCGACGAAGTCCGGACCCGGATCACGCTCCGGGGGAAAGAGTGGGAGCGCCACGGGCGCCTACTGTCCGCCCTTCTGCACGTAGTTGCGCACGAACTCTTCCGCGTTGTCCTCGAGCACCTCGTCGATCTCGTCGAGGAGATCGTCCAGCTCGGCCTTGATCTTTTCGCCCCGCTCGGAGGCGGCAGGAGCACCGGCGTCCTCGACCTCCGTTTCCACATCGGTGGAACGGGTGCTCGATCCCCTCTTCTTCTGTTCCTGTTCTGCCATCGTCCCTGTCCGTCCCGTCCGTCGTCCGTACCTCTGGATTCGACTTCGACCTTCTTCGCCTATGAGTTGAGCCGGTTGAGCAGGTCTGCCGGCCCTGTGCTCTCGGCCAGCAATGCGCTCGTGTGTTCGGCTGTCCCCTTCAGGGGATCCATCATAGGGACACGCCGCAGCGGGTCAGCGCCGATGTCAAACACCAAAGAGTCCCAGTTGGCGGTCACGACGGCGTCGGGCCAGCGGGCCAGGCACTTGCCCCGGAACCAGGCCCGCGTCCCCAGCGGCGGCTCGGTCACGGCCGCAGCCACCACCGAAGGCGAGACCAGCGTCCGCATGCCCAGGCGGCCGAAGACCGACTTGTCGGGCCGCAGGTCGTGGTATTGCAACGCCAGTGCAGCGATCCGGGGGTCCTTCCAGCCGCACGAGTGCCGCTCCTGATAGGCCAGCAGCAGTTCGCGCTTGGCCACCCAGTCCAGCGTGTCCGACAGGGTCGAGGGGTCCGACTCGAGCCCGCTCAGCACCGACTCCCAGTGCTCGAGCACCAAGGCGCCCACCGTGCCGTCGTCGCCCAGCGCGCCCAATCCGACGTTCTCGGCGTACTTGCGGGCCGCCCCGAAGAGCTCCCACTGCAGTTCCAACGCGGTCGCCGACGAGCCGTCGGTCAACGCCAGCGGACGGGTCAGCGACAGGTCGGCCGACACCTGGTGCAGCGCCCGTACCGGGTCCGACAGCGACAGGTCACGGCCAACGCCGAAGTCGTCCTCGATCATGGCCAGCACGATCGCCGTCGTCCCCACCTTCAGGAACGTCGCGATCTCGGACAGGTTGGCGTCCCCCACGATCACGTGCAGGCGCCGGAACCGCTTGGGGTCGGCGTGCGGCTCGTCCCGGGTGTTGACGATCGGCCGCTTCAAGGTCGTCTCCAGCCCGACGATCTCCTCGAAGAACTCGGCCCGCTGCGAAATCTGGTACACGACCGTGTCGGCGTCGAGCGCCGGCGTCTCGACGCCGACCTTCCCCGACCCCGTGTACAAGGTCCGTGACACGAAGTGCGGCACCACCCCGTCGATCACCTTGGCGAAGGGGACGGCCCGGTCCATCATGTAGTTCTCGTGGCAGCCGTAGGAGTTGCCCTTGCCGTCCGAGTTGTTCTTGTGGACCACGGGAGCCGGCTGGTCCGGGATGCGCAGCGCAGCCGCCTTCATGGCCCGCCGCAGCACCTCCTCCCCGCCTTGTCGTAGACGAGGCACTCCAAGGGGGTCAGGCACTCGGGGCTCGAGTACTCCGGGTGGGCGTGGTCGACGTAGAAGCGGGCCCCGTTCGTCAGCACCGTGTTGGCCAGGTGCGTCTCGACCATCGGCGCCAGCGACCCCTCACGGGCGAACCCACGGGCGTCGTTCCCCGGCGTCTCGTCCTCGAAGTCCCAGCCGATCTGCTGCTCGATGTCGGCGGCGTAGGCGTTCACCAGTACCGACGAGGCCGCAATCGGATTCTGTTCGGGCCCGGGCGAAAGGATCCCGTATTCGGTCTCGATTCCGCAGACCTTGATCGTCGCCACGCGCCGACCCTAACTTCTAAAGGTACTGGCCGGTGCCCACACGCTCGATCGACCGTCCACCCTGCACCTCTTTGTCCTCGCTCAGCAGCGTACGGACATAGACGATGCGCTCACCCTTCTTGCCGGAGATGCGGGCCCAGTCGTCGGGGTTGGTGGTGTTGGGCAGGTCCTCGTTCTCCTTGTACTCCTGGCGGATCGACTCCAACAGGTCCGACGTCCGGATGCCCCCGCTGTCGCCGGCGATGACCCGCTTGATGGCCAACTTCTTGGCCCGGCGCACGATGTTCTCGATCATGGCCCCGGAGGCGAAGTCCCGGTAGTACAGGATCTCCTTGTCGCCGTTCTGGTAGGTGACCTCGAGGAAGCGGTTCTCGTCGTCCTCCCGGTACATCTCGGCCACCGTCTGCTCGATCATCGACATGACCGCCTTGGCCGGGTCTCCCCCGCCCAGACGAGCCACCTCGTTGCCGTCCAGGGGCAGGTCCGAGGTCAGGTAGCGGCTGAAGATCTGCCCCGCCGCCTCCTCGTTGGGCCGCTCGATCTTGATCTTCACGTCCAGGCGGCCGGGCCGCAGGATGGCCGGGTCGATGAGGTCTTCCCGGTTCGAGGCCCCGATCACGATGACGTCACGCAGCGACTCGACCCCGTCGATCTCGGCCAGCAGCTGCGGCACGATCGTCGACTCCATGTCCGAGCTGATGCCCGTCCCACGGGTCCGGAACAGCGACTCCATCTCGTCGAAGAAGACGATGACCGGCATGCCCTCGTCCGCCTTCTCCCGGGCCCGCTGGAAGACCTGGCGGATCTGGCGCTCCGTCTCGCCCACGTACTTGTTCAGGAGCTCGGGTCCCTTGATGTTCAAGAAGAACGAGCGGACGTTGTCGTTGCCCGTCTTCTCGGCCACCTTCTTGGCCAGCGAGTTGGCCACGGCCTTGGCGATCAGCGTCTTGCCGCACCCCGGAGGCCCGTACAGGAGAATGCCCTTGGGCGCCGGCAGGGAGTACTGCACGAAGAGGTCCCGGTGCATGTAGGGCAGCTCGACCGCGTCGGTAATGGCCTCGATCTGGCTGTCCAGGCCACCCACGTCCGCGTACGTGATGTCGGGCACCTCCTCGAGCACGAGCTCCTCGCTCTCGAGCTTGGGCAGCTTCTCGATCAGCAATTGCGTGCGCGAGTCCATCAGCAACGAGTCCCCGGCCCGCAGGCGCACGCCGATCAGGTCCTCGGACAGCTCGGCCACCCGCTCCTCGTCGGCCCGGGCGAAGACGACGCAGCGCCGCCGGTCCTCGAGCGGTTCCTTGATGGTCACCACCTCGCCCGAGAACTCGCCGTCGCGCACGAGCACGACGTTGAGGCTCTCGTTGAGGACGACCTCGTTGCCCTTGCGGATCTGACCCGGGTCGATGTCGGGGTGCAGGCTCACCCGCATCTTGCGGCCGCTGGAGAAGACGTCGACCGTGCCGTCCTCGTTCACGCCGAGGAACGTCCCGTAGGCCGCCGGCGGCTGCGTGAGCTTCTCGACCTCCTCACGCAGCGCGGCCAGTTGCTCCTTGGCCTGCTGGAGGGTGAAGGTCAGCTTTTCGTTCTGTGAGGTCGCCTGGGAGAGCTGGCCCTTCGATTCGAGGAGGCGCTCTTCGAGGGCCTGGACGCGGCCGGGGCTCTCCTGCAGCCGTCGCCGCAGCGCGTGGATCTCATCCTCGGCATCCGCCAGCTCGGCGCGCAGCGCCTCTAGCTGGGCTTCAGCATCGTCCGGCATCGTGGTCACCGCATCTCACCCTAGCCCTGCCATCGACCAGTTCTACCGGCAACTTGAGTGCACCACGGATGCACCTGGGAACCCCATCCCGCCCGATAGCATGCAGAGGTCTGCGGCGCAGGATTGGCGTGCCGCGCGGCGCCTCACTACGGTCCATTTGGCCCGTCGGGCGGCACGACAAGGGAGAGTGAAAGGGACATGAAGGTCTGGATCGACCAGGATCTCTGCACGGGTGACGGCCTGTGTGAAGAGATCGCGCCGGCCGTGTTCACCCTTCTGGACGACGGCCTCGCCTATGTGAAGGAGGGCGACGCCATCAAGAACGAGCCCGGCGGCTCGGCCGGCATGGCCGACGTCCCCAACGATCTCGAGGACGCCGTCGTCGAGGCCTCGGAGGAGTGCCCGGGCGAGTGCATCTTCATCGAGCGCGACTGACCCAGCGTTCCCCCGGCGCCTGAGCGTCGCGGTCTCAGCCGCCTCTTTCACCCGTTCCTCTGCGCCGTCCTCCGGACGGCCCGCCGCAGCGTTCTGCCTCCCGTCGATCCGGCGGCCCGGCGTCACGGGTCGAGTGCACCCCCGAATAGGGCGCGCAGCTCGTCGTCCGAGATCGTCGCCGCCGCCTTCGGGCTGATCCGCAGGGTCCCCTTGCCACTCGACATGGTGGGATGCCGGGCCACGAATCCGCCGTCACGGTCGGCCCGCCAGCCGTAGATCGAGACGCCGTGCTTCCACACTCCGAGGTTGAGCCGTCGTGCCCCGACTCGAAAGGCGGGCATGCCGTACGACACGGCCACCTCAGCTTCGGGATGCGCGTCGAGCACAATGCGGTGCAGGCGATCGAACAACGCACGCCGGTCGGGGTCGATGCCGTCGATGTAGGCCTGCACGGCCGGGTCCATCAGGCCACGATACGGCGCGCCGTCGTCAAGAAGCCGGTGTGGCCCACCATGCGGTGGTCGGGTCGGACCGAGCGCGCTTCGACGTGCCAGGTGCGGCGCATGATCTCCTGGGTCTCGGACAGACCGAAGGGTGAGCCCGGTTCGTCGAGCGCCTGGCGCAGCAGGGCCGTCTGGTTGATGGTGGGCAGGTAGGCCAAGAGGATCCCGCCCGGCCGCAGGGCCTTCCCTGCGGCCTCCACCACCTTGTGCGGCTCGGGCATGTCCAGCAGGACGCGGTCGAGGTCGGGCTCGTCGATGCCCTCGGTCACGTCACGGATCTCGATCCGGTAGGGGGCGTCAGGGCCAAGCGTGGCGGCGACGTTGGCCTGGGCCCGCTCGGCGAAGTCCTCGCGCAGCTCGTAGCCCACGATCGAGGCGCCCGCTCGCAGCACCGTCATCGACAACGCGCCCGACCCGACCCCGGCCTCGAGGACGCGCTGGCCCGGTCCGATATCGGCGGCGATCAGGATGGCGCCGAGGTCCTTCGGGTAGATGACCTGGGCTCCGCGCGGCATCTTGAGGACGATGTCGCTCAGGGTGGGCCGTAGGACCAGGAAGGCGCGGCCGGTCGAGCCGGTGATGGTGCTGCCCTCGTCGGCGCCGATGATGTCGTCGTGAGCCAGCACGCCCGCATGGGTGTGGAAGGTGGCCCCGGCGACCAGCGTCAAGAGGTAGCGGCGCTCCTTGGGGTCGATGAGGAGGACGCGCTCCCCTGCCGCCAGGAGTCCCGGCACAGGGTCGGGTTTCAGGCTTCGGCGGGAGCGGGAGCCGGCGCCTTGGCGTCGCGGACCGAGATGAGGACCTGCTCGCCGGGCGCCAGCGTCACCGAGGACACCGCGCTGCTGCGGTCGTTGAGCACCCGCCGGAGAATGAAGGTCGAACCGGCCAGGAGGAACCAATACCAGTTGCCGGCGACGCCGCGCCGGATCCCGGCTCGGAGGAAGCGCCGGAGCAGGAGGTCCATCTCAGAGCCGCCGGATCTCGACGACGGCGGACTTGGAACGACCGCGTCGACGCCCGGCCAGGAAGGCCAGGGCGATGATCAGGATGGCGATGGCGCCGCCGACGGCCAGGCCACGCGGCGCGGCGGCCCGTGCCGTGGCCTCGCCCTCGCCGACCACCTGGGCGTAGGCCGCCTGCAGGTCGTCGCGGGTGATCAAGCGCCCATTGCTGCCCGCCTTCGTCGTCGTGCCGACCATCAGTTGGTTGCCTCCTGTGTCGTTTCCGCAGTCTCGAGTTGTGCGGCCTGCTCACGTTGCGCTGCGGCCACCGCCGGCATCCGCTCCTGGGCCGGCCCGGCGGTGATGCGCCAGACGGCGAGCCCGATGATCCCCAGCCCGAGGACGACGACGACCGCGTAGGGCACCCAGGACCAGTTGCCGGTCAGGGCGGTACCCGTCTCGGTCTGGAGGAGTCGCAAGATGCCGAGCAGGATCAGCAGGATCCCGAACGCCAGGAAGAACGCGCCGGCGATTCCCATGTAGAGGAAGCGGGCCAGCCCCCGGAGGGGGTCCACCGTTTCCTGCTTGAGGTAGTCGACCGTGAGCTGAAATGCGTCGTCGCCGGCATGGCGGAGCCCGTGGGTGCCGTTGTCAGACCGTCGTGCCATGAGGCGCACAATCCTGGTCTCTACGCCCTTTCAGCGCAAACACCTGGTCCTTCGGTTGTCCACAGGCCCGTTGCCGTGCCTCGTGTCGGCCTTCCGGGCGACGCCGGGCCGGTCGAGGGCTGCCCTTCTCACCTTTGCGTGCCCGGATCAGCCGTCCGAGCGGCGAGCAACCGGCCCTCGGGGGTGACGTCCTGACCCCTCAGTCAGGAATGGGTCGCCGTCGGCGAGGACAGCGCTCAATCCCTGTCCTTGTAGATGTAGGTCGAGGACGCCCGGGCCACCAGGCGCTCCTCGCCCGTACCCGGCGTATGGGCAACGACGCTTGCCTCCACGAAGGCCACCCGACGGCCGCCGGAGACCACCTCGGCGGTGCAGACGAGCTCGACGCCCGGCGGCACGGCGCCGAGGAAGCTGACCTTGATCTCGGCGTTCGAGCAGAAGACCTTGCGGTCTTGGACGAAGGTCACGGCCGCTGCCCCCATGGAGGAGTCGCAGAAGGCTCCGATGAACCCGCCCTGCATGATGCCGGCGGGATTGGCGAACCGTTCGTGGGCCTCCATGCGCCAGACGGAGCGGCCCGGCGTGGCCTTGTCGACACACGTCATACCGAGCGTCAGATCGCTGTTCGGGGGCACCTGCATGCGGGACGGCATGGGGGTGAAGAGTACGTGACGACTCCTTACGTCACGCCGGGGGCGCCGGTTAGGGTGGCTCATGACGCTGAACGCCTCTCCCCCGGTCGTACAGGATCCGGCGCTCGTCGAGTTGGGAATCAACGTCGTCCGTGGCCTCGCCATGGACGCGCCCGAGGCGGCCAAATCCGGTCACTCGGGTACGGCGATGGCGCTGGCCCCGCTGGCCCACGTGCTGTGGACCCGCATCATGCACCACGACCCGCGCCACCCCGACTGGCCCGACCGCGACCGCTTCGTCCTCTCGAACGGGCACACGTGCATCCTGCAGTACGCCTTCTTGCACCTGACCGGATACGACCTGTCGCTCGAGGACCTGCGCCAGTTCCGCCAATGGGGCAGCAAGACGCCGGGCCACCCCGAGCGCCGCCACACGGCGGGCATCGAGGTGACCACCGGGCCGCTGGGCCAGGGTTTCGCCAACGCGGTCGGGATGGCGGTCGCCGAGCGTGTGGTGCGCAATCGCTTCGGCTCCGAGGTGTGCGATCACCACACCTACGTGATCGCCGGCGACGGCTGTTTCATGGAGGGGGTCTCGCACGAGGCCGGCTCGCTGGCCGGTCACCTCGGTCTGGGCCGGCTGATCGCCTTCTACGACGACAACCACATCACCATCGACGGGCCGACCGAACTGGCCTACAACGACAACGTCGAGGAACGCTTCGAGGCCTACGGCTGGCGCGTGCACAACCTCGGCGAGATGGCGAACGACGTCGACGCGCTCGAGGCAGCCATCCGCGAGGCCCTCGATCACCCGGCCGACGGGCCCGACGCCAAGCCGAACCTGCTCGTCTTGCGCAGCCACATCGGCTGGCCCTCGCCCAAGTTGACCGACAGCGCGGACGCCCACGGGAACCCCTTCGGCGCGGACGAGATCCGGGTGACCAAGGAGATCCTCGGGCTGCCCCCGGACGAGACCTTCTGGGTGCCCGACGACGTGCGCGAGTTCTATGCCAAGGAGATCGTGCGGGGCGCAGCCGACCGCAGCGTCTGGGAAGAGCGCTTCGCCGCCTGGGACGGCGACCGCGCCGCGTGGGACGCCGCGCAGGCCGGGCGCGGCGTCGCCGGCTGGGCCGACGCCCTGCCCTCCTTCGAGGCGGGAACCAAGCTGGCCACCCGACGCGCCCTCAACCAGTGCCTCAACGCCACGGCGGCCGGCTTGCCCGGCCTGGTCGCCGGCTCGGCCGACCTGACCGGCAACAACGGCGTCCTGGTCAAGGACGCACCGGTGCAGAGCCGCGAGGACCAGGGCGGTGTCCAGCTGCACTACGGCATCCGCGAGTTCGGCATGGCCGCCGCGATGAACGGCATGGCGGCGCACGGCGGCGTCTTGCCGCTGGGCGGGACCTTCTTCTGCTTCTCCGACTACATGCGTCCCGCCGTCCGCCTGGCTGCGCTCAGCCAGGTGCACGTCGTCTATTCCTGGACGCACGACTCCATCGGCCTGGGCGAGGACGGACCGACGCACCAGCCGATCGAGCAGCTGGCCTCGCTGCGGGCCATGCCCGACATCCTCATCGTGCGGCCGGCCGACGCCAACGAGACGGCGATCGCCTGGAAGCAGGCCATCGAGGCGGACGGCCCGGTCGGCCTGATCCTGACCCGTCAAGACCTGCCCGTCCTGTCCGGTACCGCGGAGAAGGCGGCCGACGGCGTTCCCCGTGGCGGCTACGTGCTGGTCGAGGCCGACGGCGCACCCGAGGTGGTGTTGCTGGGTACGGGCAGCGAGGTCCAGCACTGTGTGGGCGCGGCCGAGATCCTGGCCGGCGACGGCGTGGCGGCCCAGGTCGTCTCGCTGACCTGCTGGGAGTGGTTCGACGAGCAGCCCGGGGCCTACCGGGACTCGGTCTTGCCACCCGGGGTACCGGTGCTGAGCATCGAGGCCGGATCGGTCTTCGGCTGGGAGCGCTACGCCGACGACAGCATCGGCATCGACCACTTCGGGGCCTCGGCGCCGGTCGCGGTGGTGATGAAGGAGTTCGGCTTCACGGCGGACCACGTGGTCGAGCGGGCCAAGGCGCTGCTGGCCCGACACAGCGGGTGAGTCAGGCGGGGTCGGCCCGAGGCGCGAGCATGGCTGGGCGGGGTGCGGTGTGCGCCCCCGAGCGAAAGGGACACAACGGATGACCCGACTTCAGGACCTCTATGCGATCGGCGGCCAGAGCCCCTGGCTGGACAACCTCCGGCGCGACTGGCTCGAGGGCGGTCAGCTGGCCGAGCTGATCAAGCTCGGCGTGCGCGGGATCACCTCCAACCCGACCATCTTCGCCAACGCCATCAGCGGCCAGGACACCTACGACGACCAGTTCCGTGCGCTGATGAAGGACCACACCGTGGAAGGCGCCTACTGGGAGATGGCCACCACGGACATCGTCAACGCGCTGGCCATGCTGCGCCCCCTCTACGACGACAGCGACCGCGAGGACGGCTACGTCTCCCTCGAGGTCTCGCCCGCCCAGGCCCACGACACGGACTCCACCCTCACGGCGGCCCGCCACCTGCACGACACGATCAACGAGCCCAACCTGTTCGTGAAGGTGCCGGCGACCAAGGAGGGCGTGCCGGCCATCCGCACGCTGATCGGCGAGGGCAAGAGCATCAACGTCACGTTGATCTTCGGCATCGACCGCTACGACGAGGTGGTGGAGGCCTACCTGAGCGGCCTCGAGGCCCTCGTCAAGGCGGGCCGGGCCGACGAGCTGGCCAAGGTGGCCAGCGTGGCCTCGTTCTTCGTCAGCCGGGTCGACACCGAGGTGGACCGCCGCCTGGAGACCCTGGCCGGCGGCGAGTCGGGTGACGCCGCCGTGTTGGGTCTGCGCGGCACCGCCGCGGTGGCCCAGGCTCAGGTCGCTTATCAGCACTTCCACCAAGCCTTCAGTGGGGATCGCTGGGAGGCGCTGCGGGCCAAGGGTGCCCGGGTGCAGCGGCCGCTGTGGGCCTCCACCTCGACCAAGAACAAGAACTACTCGGACCTGCTGTACGTGGACAACCTGATCGGGCCGGCGACGGTCAACACCATGCCGGACGGCACGATACGGGCGTTCGAGGATCATGGCACCTTGCACCGCACGGTCGACGCCGACCCCGAGGCGGCGGTCGCCGCGCTCGAGGCCATCGCAGCGGCGGGTGTCGACATGGAGGACGTGGAGCAGACCCTCGAGAACGAGGGCGTGGCGAGCTTCGCCAAGTCGTTCGACGAGCTCCTCCAGTCGTTGACCGACAAGGCCGCTACGTTCTGATCGACACGCGCATCACTGACCTGCGAGAGGAGGCCGCATGAGAATCGGCATGATCGGGCTGGGCAAGATGGGGGCCAACATGACCGAGCGCCTGCTGAAAGGCGGGCACGAGGTGGTGGCCTACGACCTGAGCGCGGACGCGCTGAAGCAGGCGGCGGCGCGCGGCGCCGAGACGGCGACGACGCTCGAGGAGCTGGCCGGCAAACTGACGGCGCCCAAGGCGGTCTGGGTCATGCTGCCCGCCGGCAAGGTGACGGACTCCACCGTCGAGACGCTGGCGGGCCTGTTCGCCAAGGGCGACGTCATCATCGACGGCGGCAACTCCAACTACAAGGACTGGATCGCGCTCTCCGAGAAGATCGAGAAGAGCGGCGTCGGCCTGGTGGACGCCGGCACGTCGGGCGGCGTGTGGGGGCTCACGGAGGGCTACTGCCTCATGGTGGGCGGCTCCAAGGAGTCGGTGGCCGTCGTCGAGCCCGCCCTCCTCACGCTGGCGCCCGAGGGCGGCTACGCCCACGTGGGCCCGGTCGGGGCGGGACACTTCGTGAAGATGGTGCACAACGGGATCGAGTACGGGCTCATGCAGGCCTACGCCGAGGGCTTCGAGATCATGGACAAGGCCGACGAGTTCGACCTCGACCTGCACGAGATCGCTTCCATCTGGCGTTACGGATCGGTCGTGCGCAGTTGGCTGCTCGAGCTGGCCGAGCGGGCGTTGCGGCCCGGCGCCGGCTTCGACGAGATCGCGCCCGTGGCCGTCGATTCGGGTGAGGGCCGCTGGACGGCGCTCGAGGCCATCAACCGGGGCGTGCCGGCGCCGGTCATCGCCACGTCGCTCTTCACCCGTTTCGCCTCCCAGGAGAAGGACTCGTACCAGTTGAAGATGGTGGCGGCGCTGCGCAACCAGTTCGGCGGTCACGCGGTGACGCTCGAGTCCGGGGGTCAGGGGCTCGAGACCGGAACGCCGGTCCCCTGAGCGGGACGAGGCGTACGACCGTGTTCGACCTCGTCGACGACGTCCGACGTGCGTTCGCTGACCGAGTGGTGGAGGCCTTCGGGGCGCGCCCGGGCCCCCGCTTCGCCCTGATGCTCTCGGGTGGCCAGACGGCCCGGGGCTGCTACGAGGTATTGGCCACCGCGTCGGGGATCGACTGGTCGCTGGTCGACATCTACATCGGCGACGAGCGTTTCGTACCGCCCGACGACGTGGACTCCAACGCCCGGCTGATCCGGGAGTCGCTTCTCGACCGGGTGGGGACGGTGGGCTCCTTCTCGCCGATGCCGACGACGGCGAGTGACATCGAGACGTGCGCGGCGCAGTACCAGCGCACGGTGGCCGACCTGGTGACGGGGCCGGGGATCGACCTGGTCCACCTGGGACTCGGTCCCGACGGGCACACGGCGTCGCTCTTTCCGGGCGCAGCCAGCCTCGATGCCGGTCCGGGTGACCTGGTCCTGGCGACCGAGGACCCCAACGGCGTGAACCCGCACCCGCGGTTGACCCTGACCCTGCCGGCCATCAACTCGGCCCGCCTGGCCGTGTTCACGGTCGAGGGTCCGGAGAAGGCGGACGCCGTGGCCCGGCTGCGGCGCGGCGACGACATCCCGGCCTCACGGGTGCACGCCGGCACGACGGTGTGGCTGGTGGACCGCGCCGCCAATGGTGACGCCCCCTAGATTGGCCCCAATGCTCTCCGACGAAGATCTCCTGCATACGCCCCTGGCCGACCTCGTCGCGCTGGCCGGCGCGGCCCGTGACGAGGCGCACGGCCGGCGGGTCACCTTCTCGCCCAAGGTCTTCATCCCGCTGACCATGCTGTGCCGCGATCGGTGTGGGTACTGCACCTTCGCCAAGGCGCCCGCCCGGCTGACCTCCCCCTACCTGACGCCCGAGGAGGTCCTCTCGATCGCCAGGGCCGGACAGGCGGCGGGGTGCCACGAGGCCCTCTTCACCCTCGGCGAACAGCCCGAGGAGCGCTACCCCGTGGCCCGGGACTGGCTGGCGGCGAACGGGTACGCCTCGACGGTCGACTACCTGGCGGCGATGTGCCGCCTGGTGGTCGAGGAGACCGGGCTGCTCCCCCACGCCAACGCCGGCGCGTTGCCGGCCGACGAGCTGGCGGTCCTCCGTGAGGTCTCGGCCAGCCAGGGCATGATGGTCGAGTCGCTGGCCAGCGGGCTGGCTGCGCATCGCGGTGCTCCGGACAAGGAGCCGGCCCGGCGCCTGGCCACCCTCGAGGCGGCGGGTGAGCTGGCCATCCCCTTCACGACCGGGATCCTGGTCGGGATCGGCGACGACCGGTCCGGGCAGCTGGCCGCGTTGCGGGCCATCGCGGCGGCCCACGCCCGGCTCGGCCACGTGCAAGAGGTCATCGTGCAGAACTTCCTGCCCAAGCCTGGGACGGCGATGGCCAAGGCGGCCCCCTGCCCACCCGAGGACCTGCAGTGGGCCATTGCGGTGGCCCGCCTCGTGCTGGCGCCCGAGACCCACGTGCAGGCGCCGCCCAACCTCTCCGACGACCTGGCGCCGCTGCTGGCCGCCGGGATCGACGACTGGGGCGGGGTCTCGCCGGTGACGGCCGACCATGTGAACCCCGAGCGGGCCTGGCCCACGCTCGACCTGCTGCGGGCCGCCACCGAAGCGGCCGGGCACGTGCTGGCGCCCCGCCTGACGGTGTACCCGGAGTTCGCCCTGGCCCCGAGGCGGTGGCTGGCCGACTCGATGCACTTCCCCGTGCTCGACGCCTCCGACGCCGAGGGCCTGGCCCGCGACGGCGAGTGGTGCTCGGGTGGAGAGGCTCCCCCGCCGGCCATCCTGGACGAGGTGTCGGGGGCGGGTCCCGTCGTGGGAGGTCGGGGTCGCCGGGGCGGCGCGGTGGCCGAGGTGCTGGCCGGCGTCGGGCTCGGCCAGGAGGTGGGCGAGGCGGAAATCGTCACGCTCTTCTCGGCTCGGGGCCCTGAGGTGCGCCAGGTGGCCGAGGTGGCCGACGACCTCCGGCAGTCCACCGTCGGTGACGCCGTCACCTTCGTGCGCAACCGCAACATCAACTACACGAACGTCTGCACGTTCAAGTGTCGCTTCTGCGCATTCTCGAAGGGACCGCTGTCGCTCAACCTGCGGGGCGCTCCCTACCTGCTCGAGCTGGACGAGGTGACGAGCCGGGTGGCCGAGGCCGAGGCCGAAGGGGCGACCGAGGTCTGCCTTCAGGGCGGGATCCACCCCAGCTTCGACGGCGACTACTACCTGCACGTGCTCGAGGCGGTGCGCAAGGGCTCCGAGACGATCCACATCCACGGCTTCACGGCGCTCGAGGTGACCGAAGGGGCGAAGCGCTCCGAGGTCGACCTCGCCGAGTACCTGACCCGGCTGAAGGAAGCCGGGCTCAAGACCTTGCCGGGGACGGCGGCCGAGATCCTCGACGACGAGGTCCGGGCGGTCCTCTGCCCCGACAAGATCAACACCGAGGAGTGGCTCGAGGCGCACCGCATCGCCCACAGCGTCGGTCTGCGCTCGAACATCACCATCATGTTCGGGGCGGTCGAGCAGCCGGTCAGCTGGGCCCGCCACATGGTGCGCACCCGCGATCTCCAGCGCGAGACGGGCGGCTTCACCGAGTTCGTGCCCCTGCCCTTCGTGCACATGGCCACCCCGATCTACCTCCAGCGCAAGGCGCGGCGGGGACCTACCTTCCGTGAGGCCCTGCTGATGCACGCGGTGGCCCGTATCGCCTACCGGGGGGACATCGACAACATCCAGGTGAGCTGGGTCAAGATGGGGGCCGAAGGGGTGCGGCAGGTCCTGCGGGCCGGCGCCAACGACCTGGGTGGCACGTTGATGGACGAGAACATCTCGCGGGCGGCCGGCGCTTCGCACGGGCAACGCATGGGGGTGGAGGAGTTGGAGGCGATCGTGGCCCCGCTCGGTCGCCCCTTGGTCCAGCGTTCCACGCTCTACGCCCTGGCCGGAGCGTCCGCGGGCGCGTGAAGTGATCAGCGAAGGCGAGGAATCAGCACACGAGCGCGCCTTCGAAGCGCTTTTCGAGGAGGACACGCTTTCGATCGCCCAGGCCAGAGAGCTGCGTTCCATGGTGGACTCGCTGGCCGACCTGGCCCGTGAGGGCACGTCGGTGGGCGATCTCAAGATCGCCAACGTGGCGCTGGCCGAGATGGCCGAGGCCTTCAGGGTCTTCCGCCCCTACCGGCACATCCGCAAGCTGACGATGTTCGGCTCGGCCCGGACCCGGCCCGACGACCCGGTCTACATCCTGGCCCGCAACCTCGCCGCCCACCTGGCGGCGGCCGACTGGATGGTGGTCACCGGTGCGGGACCGGGGATCATGGCGGCGGGACTCGAGGGTGCCGGCCGCGACCATGCGTTCGGGGTCAACATCCGGCTGCCCAACGAGGGCGACGCCAACCCCTTCATCGCGCAGGACCCCAAGCTGGTCGAGATGCGCTACTTCTTCACGCGCAAGCTGATGCTGATCAAGGAGTCGCACGCCTACGCGATCCTGCCCGGGGGGTTCGGTACCCAGGACGAGTCCTTCGAACTGCTGACGCTGCTCCAGACGGGCAAGGCGGAGCCGGCGCCGGTCGTGATGGTCGAGACCCCCGGCGGAACGTACTGGCAGGGCTGGTCGCGCTTCGTCGAGGAGGAGGCCGTGGCGGCCGGTTGGGTGTCGCCCGACGACCGAGCGCTCTACCGGGTCGTCAACACGGTGGACGAGGCCAGTGAAGAGGTGCTCGGCTTCTACCGGAACTACCACTCGTGCCGCTGGGTGGGCGATCTCCTGGTGCTGCGGGTCCAGACGTCGCCGAGCAAGGGGGAGCTGGCTGATCTGAACAAGCGATTCGGTGACATCGTCGTGCGAGGGACGATCCGTTCTGCCGGTCCCTTCCCGCCCGAGCGCAACGACCACCCGGAGCTGCCCCGCCTCGCCTTGCGCTTCGACCGCTTCCACTTCGCCCGGCTGCGCATGCTGATCGACGCCATCAACCAGTGCACCGGCTGAACTTCGCCGTCGTGCCCGGTCGCCGGTCGATCTGGTGCGTGGTGGTGCTGCTCGCTCCCCTACTGGTCGTGCTGCCCCCTGGCACGCGGACCGCGGGCGCGAGTGGGCCGCCCGCCAACTCGGTCGTGGCCTTCGGGTCGACCGGCATCGGCGCCAACGCGTTGAACAATCCCGCCGCACCCGTGGCGGGGATCGCCGCCACGAGTGACGGGCGCGGTTACTGGCTCGTCGGGTCCGATGGCGGCGTCTTCTCCTTCGGGGACGCCGGTTTCTTCGGCTCGACGGGTGGGCTGAAGCTCAACGCGCCCATCGTGGGCATGGCGGCAACGGCGGACGGCGGTGGGTACTGGTTGGTGGCGACCGACGGTGGCGTCTTCAACTACGGCGACGCCCGCTTCTTCGGTTCGACCGGTGGCCTGACGCTGAACGCGCCCGTCGTCGGGATGGCCGCGACGCCCGACGGCGGGGGTTACTGGTTGGTGGCTTCGGACGGCGGCATCTTCAGCTACGGCGACGCCGAGTTCTTCGGGTCCCGCGGTGGGCAGCCGCTGAACGCGCCGATCGTCGGGATGGCGGCGACGCCCGACGGCAAGGGCTACTGGCTCGTCGCCTCGGACGGCGGCATCTTCAGCTACGGCGACGCCCGGTTCTTCGGCTCGACCGGCGGCCTGACCCTGGACGCGCCGATCGTCGGGATGGCCGCTGGTCCCGGGGGTTCGGGCTATTGGCTGGTGGCGTCCGACGGTGGCGTGTTCACCTACGGCGATGCCACCTACCTGGGCTCGCTCGGGGGTACGGCCCTGTCGGCCACCGTGGTCGGCATGGCGACGTCGCCCGGGGGCGCCGGGTACTGGTTGGCGCTGGGCTCGGCCGAGCCGCTCATCGGCAAGGTGGTGGGCATCGATCCCGGCCACAACGGCCTCAACTACAGCGCGCCGCAGGTCATCAACCAACCCGTCTTCAACGGCACGGGCGACGAACCGTGCGACACCACCGGTACGGCGACGGACAGCGGCTACACCGAAGCGCAGTACAACTTCAACGTGGCCACCTTCCTCCGGGCTGACCTCGAGGCCGAGGGCGCCACGGTGGTGATGACCCGCCAGAACAACGACGGGGTCGGGCCATGCGTGACCACCCGGGCCCAGATCATCAACAATGCCCACGCGGACGTTGCGGTCGACATCCATGCAGACGGCGGTCCGGCCAGCGGGCGCGGCTTCACCGTGCTCGAGCCCGAGCCGGACGGACCGAACAACGGTGTCATCACGTCATCGGAGAGCTTTGCCACCGTCATGCGCAACGCCTTCGAGGCCGGGACGCCGATGCCCATCAGCACCTACGACGGGGTGGACGGCTTGCAGCCGCGCGACGATTTGGCCGGTCTCAACCTGACCACGGTGCCCAAGGTTCTCATCGAGTGCGGCAACATGCGCAACGGGACGGACGCTTCGCTCCTGGTGGCGACGTCGTTCCAGCAACAGGCGGCTTCGGCCATGGCCGAAGCGATCACCGAATTCCTGACCGGGCACTCGGTCCCGATTCCCTGACGCGCAGCGCTAGGGGCTGCCGGGGTCCGGACCGCTCCGACTGGTGCCACCTCGCCGGCGCTCATGGTCGGTGACCAAGGTCCACAGCGGTGACGGGCGGGAGGTCAGGACCTGTCCGTTGGGGCCGACGAAGCGGATCTCCTCGTTGGCGTTGCCTGAAAGCGTCCACTGCTTCGAGTGGAGCAGGTGGTGGTGGAACGCGCAGAGGAGCGCCAGGTTCGGCAGGTCGGTCTTGCCATCGGGCTTCCACTCGTGGAGGTGGTGTGGGATGACGAACAGCGCGTTGGCACACCCCGGGAACCGGCAGTGCCGGTCGCGGCGGGCCAGCTCGCGGCGTTGGGTGTCGGTGGCCAGTCGGCTGGCTCGGCCCTCGTACATGGTGTGGCCAAGGTCGTCGTCCGCCGCGACGATCAGCGTCGCGTCGCAGAGCAGCTCGCGGACGGTGGGAGCGGAGATCAACCCGGCGTGGTCGAGTTCGCCGGAGAGCGTGGAACCGGGGTCGGTCAAGACCTCGAGGGGGACGTGGGCCACCAGCGTGGTGTGGCCGGATCCCCTGCCCGGCTGGCGGCCCGTGCTCCGGAACACTTCCACGAAGGCGTCGGCCAACCGCTGGTCGAACGGGGTCTCGCCGTCGGAGGGGATGCGCTTGGCTCGGGCCTCGAGGTAGGACCGGACCTCGGCGTAGGAGGTCGGAGGGAGCTGGGCCGTGACGGTCCGGCAGAGGTCGTTGAAACGGACGGAGCGGTGGTCCTGGTCGGCCTGGTCCTGCGCCGGCGTGGGTTGCTTCTTGGCCCGGGCCACCTCGGCCAGCTCGCGCACCGAGAGGTCTCGGGCCTGGCGGGCCAGGTCCCGGTCCGACTCGGGGGTGGCGGAGTCGGCGACAGCTCGGACCTTGTCGAGGCTGAGGTCGCCCTCGCCGAGCCCGGCGGTCAGATGCGGCAGGTCGAAGAGACGTTCGGAAAGGTGGGCGTAGGCCTTGGCAGTCGACTTGGAGACCCCGAGTCGGGCCACCAACCAATCCTGGAGGGAGGTGGCGCCGTCGTCGCGCCAGCCTTCGCGCCGATCGAGTTCGCCGGCATGCTGGACGACGGTGGCCGCCAGGGAGGCCATCTGCCTGGCCGATGCGGCGATCACCTCCATCAGTTCGAGATTCGATCGCTTGGCGAGTTCGGAGGACAGGTTGTCGGACGGCACCGAAGATGAACGGTCGGCGCGGCGGCGTGATGTCCGCGAAATGGCGAGAGGTCAGGGGAGGCCGAGGGGGGCGCGGGCGAGGGTCGTGTAGACGTGACCGTCGGGTGAGGGCGTCGACGACACGAGGTCGATGGCGTCGACGGGGAAGGCGGCCTCGAAGGGGATGTTGGCCATCTCGCCCAGGGCGGCCACGCTGAGGCGACGGCCCTTGGCCCGGGCGAGCGTCAGATGGCCGTTGAAGGGCGGGTCGGTCGTCGTCTCGGGCACGAGGGGCGTCGTGGCCAGGCGGACGGCAGCGGCCAGGGTGTCGACGCCGGCGGCGGGGAGCTGGAGGACGCGCACCCCGGTGAACCAGCCCGTTCCCGGGCCGAGGCGGCACTCGAGCGGGCCCGGGGTGGCCGCAGCGGCGGCGGTGAGGGCGTCGGCCAGGGGCGGGATGGCGCCTTCGGCCACCTCGCCCAGGAAGCGCAGGGTGACGTGCCAGCGGGCCGGCCCGACGAAGCGCATGCCCTTGGTGCGGCCGAGCTCGAGCTGGAAGGCACTGAGGCGCTTGCGGGTGAGCTCGTCGGGCCAGACGGCGACGAAGAGGCGCACGAACGAGGTTCTAGTCGGCGCCCTCGTCGATTGCGTCACGCTGGCGGCCGCGGCGGGCCGGCTCGCGCAGGGCGAAGACGGACTTCTCGACCCCGCGGCGGGCCTTCAGGATGGCCCGTTCGGCGGTCAGGGCCTCCCCCGCTTCGGCCGAGTCGGGGTCCCCGAAGGTGGCCCGGCTGAGCGCGTCGATGGCCATGTCGGAGAGCTCTTCGAGGACGCCCTCCAGGCGCTCGGCCATCTCCTCGAGTGGATCGCTCACTTGGGGCTCACTTGGGCAGTGTTGCCTGCTGCACGCTGTAGTCGCCGTCGGCGTAGGCGGCCCGCATGACCTTCTTGTCGAACTTGCCCACGCTGGTCTTGGGCACCTCGGTGATGTAGGTCCACTGATCGGGCAGCCACCACTTCGGCACCCGTTCGGCCAGGAAGGCGACGAGGTCCGCCGGGGACGGGGTGCGGCCCGGCTTGGGGACGACCGCAACGAGCGGGCGCTCGGACCACTTCGGGTCGGGGATGGCGATGACCGCCGCCTCGAAGACGTCGGGGTGGGCCATGACGGCGTTCTCCAGCTCGACCGAGGAGATCCACTCGCCGCCCGACTTGATCACGTCCTTGGTGCGGTCCGAAATGGTCAGGTAGCCCTGGCCGTCGATGCAGCCGACGTCGCCGGTGCGCAGCCAGCCGTCGTCGAACTTCGCCGGGTCCTCGTCCTTGTAGTACGAGCCCGTGACCCAGGGGCCCCGGATCTCGAACTCGCCGACGGACTGGCCGTCGTTGGGCAGGATGGTGCCGTCCTCGGCGACGACGCGCATTTCGACACCGGCGACGATCCGACCGGCCTTGATCTTGTAGTACATGTCGTCATGGCCATCTTGCTTGCGGGCGGGGGGCAGGCCGAAGGCGGCCAGCGGGCTGGTCTCGGTCATCCCCCAACCCTGGATGATGGTGACGCCGAAGCGCTCCTCGAAGGCCCGGATGAGCGTCTCGGGGACGGCGGCGCCGCCGGCGGTGATGGCGCGGACGGTGGAGAAGTCGATCTTCTGGTCGAGGGCGAGCAGGCCGTTCCAGATGGTGGGAACGCCACAGGCCAGCGTGGGGTGGTACTCGTTGATGACGTTGGCCAGCTGGTCCCCCATCAGGAACATCTGGGGCATGATCATGTCGGTGCCGGCCATGAACGCGCCGTAGGGCGTGCCCCAGGCGTTGGCGTGGAACATGGGGACGATGATGAGGATGCGGTCGGTCTCCATCATCCCGACCGACGAGGCCGCCTGCTCGGCCATGGTGTGGAGCCAGGTCGAGCGGTGGGAGTACACGACGCCCTTGGGGTTGCCGGTGGTGCCGCTCGTGTAACACATGGCGGCGGCCGAGTTCTCGTCGACGTCCGGCCACTCGAAGCCTGGTTGTTCGGCGGCGAGGAGCGTTTCGTAGGACAGGGTCTCGCCGAGGGATGACGCGTCGCCCTCCCCCGCCACGATGATCGTCTCGACCGTCTTGAGGTCGTCCTTGATGGCGGCCAGGAGGGGGATGAGGGAGGCGTCGACGATGATGACACGGTCCTCGGCGTGGTTGATGACGTAGGCCAACTGGTCGGCCGGGAGCCGGATGTTCAGCGTGTGCAGGACGGCCCCCATGGAGGGGATGGCCAGGTAGGCCTCGAGGTGACCCTGGTTGTTCCAGGCGAAGGTCCCGACCCGGTCCCCGTTTTGGACGCCCAGACGGGTCAGGGCGGCGGCCAGCTTCTCGGCCCGTTCGGCCACCTCGACGAAGGTGGCTTCTCGGTGCCCACCGGCCTCGACCGTGATGACGGTGCTGTCGCCGTGGACCTGCTTGCCGTGCCGCAGGATGTCGCTGATCAGGAGTGGGCGCTCCTGCATGGTGCTTTTCATGGACCAAGTATGCCGAGCCTGGTCAGGGCGTGCGTCGCCTGGGTGGGTGGGTCCGGCCGTTCCTTCTCGTGGCACGCCGTGGGCGCGGCATTTGCGGTGGTCGGCGGTGAAGGTGTTGATGGCGGTCTTCTTGGCCCTGCTCTGGTTGTCGGGGTCGTGGTGGTGGATGCTCGCTTCCCGAGGGTCGACAGAGTCGAGTCCGGTTCAGAGCGTCCCGGTCCGGGATTTGGCAATCTCTAACGGTGACGAAGCCAGCCCGGGCCTCAGCTGATTTCGATGATTCGCTGCTGGCGTTCTTTGCCGCGATCGCCTCGCATGACCAAGTCGGAGTCACACGCATGCTCGATCTCACACCCAATTTGGTCGTGTCTCCCCTGCGGGTGGGAGCGAGTCGCCAAGATCCACGACCGTACTTCCTCACGCCCATTCGTCACTACGTCTACAGCGGCGACACGGCATTGCATGTCGCGGCCGCCGCCAATGACCGGGCACTGGCCGAGTCGCTGGTCGTGCAAGGCGCCGCCGTTCGCGCACGGAATCGTAGAGGAGCCGAACCGCTTCACTACGCCGCAGATGGAGGTCCGAGCGAGAATTCGGATGCTCAGCGCGAGCTGATCACCTTTCTCGTCGATGCCGGCGCGGATCCCAACGCACTCGACAAGAGCGGTGTCGCCCCGCTTCATCGAGCCGTCAGGGATCGATGCTCGGGCGGGGTCAACGCACTCGTAAGCAAGGGTGCGAACCCGCTGCTGTTGAACAAGAGCGGCTCGACACCACTTCACTTGGCTGTCCAGAATACGGGCAAGAGCCACTCCGGCTCGGATCCAGCGAAGGATGAGCAGCATCGAATCATCGTGTTCCTCCTAGAACACGGCGCCAGCCCCAACGATCTGGACTCCAAAGGCAAGAGCGTTGCGGACGCGGCCGTGAGCGACTGGATCCGCGAAGTGCTCGACAGCTACTGACGCCGAGGTCACGACGACAGCGATCCGTCGATCGAATGTGCGGGACAGGTCGGCGAGAACCGTCGTGTGGCGCGATCGCCGACGCGGCTACTTGTGACCGTTCGGGTGCTCGTGCACTTGGTGCTCGTGGGACGGTCCGCCATGCCCTCCCTGGCCCGCAGACGGGGTGATCTGGCCCCGAAAGCCAAGCATTCTGAGGAAGAAGAGTCCTATCCGGTTTGGACGTTTGCGCGACTGCGCTGCCTTGGCCTCAGCCTCGTGTCCGTCAGTTACTCGAATCTTGTGAGCCTGATTCGCATAGCGCGCCCGCCCGCTCACTGCGCGTCCAGGCTCATCTTGCTCGCACCGTACAAGATCCTCTTGCGTTGCCGAAGGAGCGTCCACGTCAGGAGTCCCATCGTGAACACGTTGAGGAATGCAGCCCAGCCAAGGTGTCGGTATCCGGGCCCGATCACCGCAACATAGAACCCGAAACAAGCCACAGCGCCACAGAGCACCGCCACGGGTCGGTACCAAGGCACCGTGGCGAGCATCTTGCGAACCGTCTGGTAGTCCTCGCCGGCTACGGGCTTGCCTTTGAAGAAAGCGATCCTGGCCTGCCGTCGGTGGCGGATTTCGGTCCAGCTCGCCATGCCGAACATTGTGCCACCGATCGTCGATTCGAGGCGACGCGGCAACGTTCTGAGAGGCGCCTCTTCGTGACTGGCGGATGAGCAGACGCGCCCGTCGCATCAGGAGGCCGACCGTTCCCTCTCGTGGCACGATGCAGAAGGGTCAGCTGGGGCGCGGGACCTGGTGGTGAGAGCCGGTGAAGGCGTTGCTGGCGGCCGTCGGGGCCCTGGTCTCGTTGCTCGGGGTCGTGGTGGTGGGGTCGGCGGCGACCGTCTTCGGAGGTGGGGCGCCGACGGCGACGGCAGCGGCGACGGCGTCGATTCCTCCTGCCATGCTGGCGCTCTACCAGTCGGCGGCAACCACGTGCCCCGGGCTGCCCTGGACAGTGCTGGCTGCGATCGGCACGATCGAGTCGGACAACGGTCAGTCGACCTTGCCCGGGGTGCACAGCGGGACGAACTCGGCCGGGGCGGAGGGGCCGATGCAGTTCGAGCCAGCGACGTTCGCGGCCTACGACGAGCCCGTGCCTCCGGGCGGCGCCACTCCGCCCAGTCCCTACGACCCGACCGATGCGGTCTACGCGGCGGCTCGGCTGTTGTGTGCCAACGGAGGGGCCAACGGGGCGAATCTGGCAGGCGCGATCGAGTCCTACAACCACTCGTCGTCCTACGTCGCCCAGGTGCTGGCGTTGGCGCAGTCGTATGGAGGGACGACGGCGTCGTTGATTCCTTCCGGGTCGAGCGCTGGCGTGGTGGCGGCCGAGTGGGCCATGCAGCAGATCGGGACGCCGTATGTGTGGGGCGGCGAGACGCAGGGCGTGGGTTTCGACTGCTCGGGTCTGGTCCAAGCGGCCTATCGGGCGGCTGGGGTCTCGCTCCCCCGTGTGGCCCAGGACCAGTACGACGCCACGGCCAAGGTGCCGCCGGGCGCGCCGTTGACGCTCGGAGACCTCGTCTTCTTCGGGGGCGGCACGAGCAGCATCGACCACGTGGGCCTCTATGTCGGGATGCAGGGCGGGTCGAGCGTGATGGTCGATGCGCCCTTCACCGGGGCGGTCGTGCGGGTGGAGCACTTCCCGACCACGATCGGCGCTGCGTTCGGGAGCCTGCTCTACGTGGGTGCGACAAGGCCGTCGTGACCGGTGGCGTCCGGTATGACTCGACGGAGTGATTCGTGTTGGACGACACTTGGCCCGGTCGACATCGGAAACCATCGGGGGTTCAATGGCCGCAACCGATACTCCAGCCGTACTTCATGTGCCGGCCCGTGACGTGCCGGTCCCGTCATTTCTGAGCCCGCAGGCACAAGCCATTCTTGGGATGGGTCTGCTGCAGGTGGATGAATATCCGCCACTCGAGGACCTGGACGGCTGGCGAGCCATGATCGCTTCCAGGGACGAGGTCGTACGGTCGATCATGGCCGAGCGGGTGTCGGCGTTTGACGGTGAAGTCGAAGAGATCGACTCGGATGGCACGCGGGTCTTCGTGATCACGCCCGTCGGGACGTCGAACGAGGACCAGCGCGTGTACCTCGACTTCCACGGCGGCGGCCTCATCATGGGTGGCGGCGACATCTGTCGAGCAATGGGCATCGGAGCAGCGAGCAGCGTTGGGCGGCGGACCTGGACCGTTGACTACCGGATGCCCCCCGACTTTCCCTATCCCGCAGCACTCGACGACGGGGTGGCGATCTACCGAGCACTCCTCGACCTTCATGGCCCGGAAAAGATCATCGTGGGCGGAGCATCTGCTGGAGGCAACCTCGCTGCCGCACTGATCCTCCGAGCCCGCGACGAAGGTCTCCCACTGCCCGCAGCTGCCATCCTGCAGACTCCGGAGGTGGATCTCACGGAGTCCGGCGACTCCTTCCGGACGAACCTCGGCCTCGATACGGTGCTGACCGGCAGCCTCATGCCGGCCAACTTGCTGTACGCCGCCGGACACGACCTCGCCGATCCGTACCTCTCCCCACTCTTCGGCGATTTCGCCAAGGGCTTTCCGCCCACGTTCTTGACCACCGGAACACGCGATCTCTTCCTCTCCAACACCGTTCGAATGCACCGAGCACTGCGCGCGGCTGATGTCCCGAGCGAGCTACACGTCATAGAGGCTGCGCCGCACGGAGGCTTCTTCGGTACGGCGCCGGAAGACGCCCAAGTCGCGCGTGACTTACGGCGATTCGTCGAGCATCACTGACCTCACACCAGCAGGGCGATACCCGGCGGATCACCAGGGGACGGGCCCGTCCTTGCTGAAAAAGGCCCCGGTCGGACCGTCCTTGGCCACTTGGGCCATCTCGACGATCACCGTTGCTCCGTCTTCGACTGTCTGGTGGCCGGAGTTGTCGTTGAGGTCGGTCGCCGTGTATCCGGGGTCGACCGTATTGACGCGGAACCCGGGCAAGACCTTGGCGTACTGAGTCGTGACCATGTTGAGGGCGGCCTTCGAGGAGGGGTACACCAGCGACTGGATGCGCGACTCGAGGCGCTCGGGATCCGACGTGACGGTCAGCGAGCCCAGGCCGCTCGAGACCATCACGATGCGGGGATTCTCGGCCTCGCGCATCAAGGAGATCATGGCGCGGGTGACCCGGACGGGACCGAGCAAGTTGACGCCGAAGCACGCGATGAAGTCTTGGGGACTGGTCTCGAGAGGCGCAGTGCGGGGACCGATGATGCCGGCGTTGTTGATGAGGACGTCGAGGGTGCCACCGGTGGCTTTGGCCACCAGTTCGACCGCCGCTTCGACGGACTCATCCGAGGTCACGTCCAGAGGGATGAAATGGACGTCGGCGGCGCCGGCGTCCATGAGCGCGCTCACGGCCTGCCGGCCTCGTTGTGGGTCCCGGGCCCCCAGGAGGATCGTCCACCCCAGTTCGCTGAGGCGTCGGGCGGTTTCATAGCCCAGGCCCTTGTTGGCTCCGGTGATCAATGTTGTCGTCATAACCCTCAGGTTGAGGGATAGACCATCCTCTGACCAGGGACGATACATCCTGGGAGTGACAGTCCTAGGCAAACGGGACAGAGATCGTTCACGATGGTCTCATGGACCGAGAAGAGCTGGGGACGTTCCTGCGCCAGGCCCGGGCTCGGGTCGAGCCTGGCGATGTCGGTCTACCGGCCGGGCAGCGCCGGCGGGTAGCCGGGTTGCGCCGTGAAGAGGTGGCGCAGCTGGCTCATATCTCAGTCGACCACCTGACCCGGCTCGAACAGGGACGGGGCTCAGGGGTCTCCGAAAGCGTGCTGGTCTCACTGGCCCGCACCCTGCAGCTGACCGACGACGAACGGACCCATCTGTTCCACTTGGCCGGCGTCAGCCCGCCGCAGGCCGGCCGGATCGACGGCGTCGTGCGCGCCAGCACCATGCGCATCCTCGAACGGTTGGGTGACCTGCCGGTGATCGTCCTCGATGCGAAAGGTGATGTTCTCGCCTGGAACGAGATGGCGGCTGCGTTGCTGGGGGACTTCTCGGCGTGGCCGCCTCCCACGCGCAACATCGTGTGGCAGCGTTTCTTGGGGAGTGAGCGGCGCGTCTCGGCACCGCCCGAAGAAGACGAACGGACTGCAGCGGAGTCGGTGGCCAACTTACGGGTCGTCGCGGCGCGTTATCCCGAGGATCCCGGACTGAACCGATTACTCGACAACCTCCTGGGCTCGTCGGACCGATTCGCCCAACTGTGGGCGGAGGCCCGTCCGGCGGAACGACGGTCGAGTCGCAAGACCGTCCGCCATCCCGAGGTCGGCGAGTTCGCACTCGACTGCGACTCCCTCCAACTGCTCGATACGGACCAGCGGTTGATCATCTATTCGGCCGCGCCCAACAGCCCGGAGGCCGAGGCGCTGGCGCTGTTGCGGGTCATCGGGCTGCAACGACTGGACCACGCCGTCGAGTCCGAGCCTGGTCTCTCCGGGAGGTAGCCGGGGACCGGGACCGGACGGGTGCAGCCAGCGGGGCCTAGATCAGGTCTGGCCGGAGCAGCCGGGCCGGTGGCGGTCCAGGCCGCCGCACTCGGGGCAGACCTGGTCGGCCACGCAGGCGGGGCTGCCGCCGGCGTCTGGGCCGAGAGATTCGGCCAGCTCCTCGTCGCAGAGAACACAATTGAGCAGGGTGCCAACCCGGCTGGCACGACCGAGTGCGGTGAGGGTCCAGGGGCGGTCCTGGAAGGGGGGTTTGTGACGGACGTGCTGGCGGTGCCGGCATTCGAGCAAGGCCACCCACTCCCCTTCATCGTCCGTCTCGAAGCCGACGATGGCCCGCTCCACGGTCAGTGATCCGCCGACGTCGACGAAGATGCCGGAGGCTGCCCGTCGTCGGAGAATGACGCCACGGGGCGGCGAAGGGTGAGGACCCGCTCGGCATGGCGCTCCTCTTCGAGCAACTTCTGGCGCGCACTCAGCAGGTCGAATTGGGTCACGAGTCCGCACAGCCGGCCGGGCTCATCTCGCTCGACGACGGGCAGCACACCGAGCGCATTGGCCGCCATGCGGTCGGCCACGACCCTCAGGATCTCGTCGGGAAACGCCGTGGCCATAGGGTCCATCATCACCTCACCGACGGAGGCGGTGGGACCCTCCTTTCCCGAGAGGACCTTCGACCAGGGCAGCACTCCTCTCAAGACTCCGTCTCCGTCCACCACCGGGTAGAGCCGCTGGCGGCGCCCAGCGGATCCCTCGGGCAACGCCGCGTAGAGCTCGACCACCGACTGGACAGGCTCCACGGTATAGACGTCGGCGTCCATGACCTCCCGCACAAAAGTCGCCTCGAGGGGGTCGACCGAATACTCACGCATGACGTGAAACCCTCGGCGGGCCACCTTCTCCGTGAGAATGGAGCGCTTCAGGATCAACACGCTCACCAGGTGCGCCACCGTCGCGGCTATGAGGAGGGCGAGCAGGCTGTTCTGATCGTGCGTCAGCTCGAAGGCGAAGACCACCGCAGTCAGCGGTGATCGCGTGACCCCGCCCATGGCAGCAGCCAGGCCCAAAAGGGACCACACGCCCTGGCTGGCGCCGGGGAGGACGTGGCCGACGATGCCGCCGGCCGCCGCCCCGAGCATCAGGACGGGCGCCAGGATGCCGCCGCTCGTGCCGCTCCCGAGGCCGACGGCCCAGATGGTCAGCTTGACCACGAAGAGCAGAAGCAGCGCCTCGACGCCGAGTTGGCCGAGCAGCTCGGCATGGATGGTGTCGTAGCCGACGCCGAGCGCCCTGGGTTCGACGAGGCCGCCCAGTCCGATGACGAGACCTCCGATCATGGGCCACCACATCCAGTGCAGGTGTCCGCGGAGCAGGCCGAAGGCGTCTTCGGATCGGTAGACGGCCTGGGTCAGGAGCCAGGCGGCGAGACCCACCACTAGTCCGACCACCGCGGCACCGAGAAGGACGACGCCACCGAGGGGTGGATGGGAAGGTACTGGGAAGATCGGTTGGGGTGCCACCAGGCCGGCATTGGCCAGCACCATGCGCAGGCCGTCGGCGGTCGCCGCGGCCAGCGCGATGAGGATCATCGAACGCGGCTTGAGTTCGAAGGCGAGCAATTCGACTCCGAACAGCGTGGCCGCGACCGGAGTCCCGAACACTGCGCTCATCCCCGCGGCCGCACCGGCGACGAGCAGGGAACGGCGTTGGGCTGCCGTCAGGTGGAACAATTGCCCCACGATGGAACCGAGCGCACCTCCGGTGAGGATGATCGGTCCCTCGGCACCGAACGGACCTCCCGTTCCGATGCTGACTGCGCTCGAGATCGGCTTGAGCAAGGCCAGGCGGGGCTGTACCCGGCTGCCGTTGATCAGGATGCGCTCCATGGCTTCGGGAATGCCGTGACCGCGAATCTGCTCGGAGCCGTACCGTGCCATGAGGCCCACGACGAGTCCTCCGACGACGGGGATCACCAGGGCCACTGCGCCCAGCGTGTTGTCGGCAGGCGAGACCAGCCTGACGCTGACCCGCTGGTAGTAGGCCAGATTTGTGATGAAGCCGATCATGTCGAGCAACGCGAGGGCGACGCCCGTGGCCAACGCTCCCACCACGATGGCCAGGGGCACCAGACGGAGAAGGTCAGGGGTCGCTGTGAAGTCGGCCAACGCCTCGGCGGGCGGCGCATGGCCGCGGTCGGGCTTCCCCTGATCTCGTGTCCACCATCTCATCGTGACACGATGGTATCGTAATACGATGCGATTGAGCGATGCCGACTACGAAGACCTGTTGGCGCTCAGGACGGGTTTGCGGCGCTTCCTGCGCTGGAGCGAGCAGCAGGCTGAGGAGGCTGGCCTGACCCCGGCACAGCACCAACTCCTCCTCGCCATCCGGGGGCACACGGATCGCCGAGGGCCCACGGTGGGTGAGATTGCGGACTATCTCCTACTCCGCCACCACAGCGCAGTGGGGCTGGTGGACCGGGCCGAGCAGGCTGGGCTGGTGGACCGGAGCCGCGACGAGAAGGACCATCGGATCGTCCGGCTGCAGCTGACGGCCAAGGGCACCAAGACGATCGAAGGGCTGTCGGAACAGCACCTCGAGGAGCTCCGGCGCCTGGCCCGGACCGTGCCGGGGGCCTGGCGCGGGCTCCTCCCCCACCAACCACTCCACGGACTCACGCCGCCCTGACGCATACCCGTGAAGAAGCGTGCTCGGCCCTGACGGGCCTGCGCCTCTGGACGGGACGGCGAGGACGGTTGGCGTAGAGCGGTGGTCAGGCGGGACGGCCGCGCAGGGTCCGGTAGCGCGTGATGAGCGCGGCGGTCGAGGAGTCCTGACCGGACACGTCCGGCACCGAGTCTGTGGTGAGCAGCGGAGCCAACTCCTTGGCCATGACCTTGCCCAGTTCGACGCCCCACTGGTCGAAGGAGTCGATGCCCCAGATGCAGCCCTCGACGAAGACGGTGTGCTCGTAGAGGGCGACGAGCTGGCCGAGCACCGACGGCGTGAGTTTGGGGGCGACGATCGTCGAGCTGGGGCGGTTGCCCGGCATGACCTTGTGCGGGACGACGGCGGCCGGCGTGCCCTCGGCCTCGATCTCCTCGGCCGTGCGGCCGAAGGCCAGCGCCTTGGTCTGGGCCAGGCAGTTGGCCATGAGCAGGTCCTGCTGCTCGCCCGTCTCGTGCGTGCCTTCGGCGAAGGCGATGAAGTCGGCCGGGATGAGCTTGGTGCCCTGATGGATCAGTTGGTAGAAGGCGTGCTGGCCGTTGGTGCCGGGGGCGCCCCAGAAGATCTCGCCGGTCTGGCCGGCGACGGGCGTGCCGTCGAGCCGGACAGACTTGCCGTTCGACTCCATGGTGAGCTGCTGGAGGTAGGCCGGGAAGCGGGCCAGCCGGTGGCTGTAGGGCAGCACGGCGTGGGTCTGGGCGCCGAAGAAGTTGTTGTACCAGACGTTGATCATGCCCTGGATGACCGGGACGTTGTGCTTCGAGGGGCGTGTGCAGGAAGTGCTCGTCGACGGCGTGGAAGCCGGCCAGCATCTCGTCGAAGGCGACGCGTCCGATGGCGATCATGAGCGCAAAGCCGATGGCCGAGTCGTAGCTGTAGCGGCCGCCGACCCAGTCCCAGAACTCGAGCATGTTGTCGGTGTCGATGCCGAACTCGGCGACGGCCTTGGTGTTGGTCGACACGGCGATGAAGTGCTTGGCCACGGCGTCGTCGCCGGCGCTTGGCGCCGAGGCCCTGCGAGGAGCCAGTCCCGGGCGGCCGCCGCGTTGGTCAGCGTCTCGAGGGTGGTGAACGTCTTGGAGCTGATGACGAACAGCGTGGTGGCCGGGTCGAGGTCGTGGGTGGCGGCGTAGAGATCGACCGGGTCGACGTTGGAGACGAAGCGGCTCGTCAGTCCGGGCATGGCCTCGTCCGCCAGCGCCTCGGTGGCCATGGCCGGCCCGAGGTCGGAGCCGCCGATGCCGATGTTGACGACGGCCCGGATGCGCTGGCCGGTGGCGCCGACCCAGTGGCCGTCACGGACGCGCTCGGACAGGTCGCCCATCTTGTCGAGGACCTTGTGGACGTCGCCCGTGACGTCCTGGCCGTCGACCGTGAGCTTCTCGGTGGCCGGCATGCGCAGGGCGACGTGGAGGACGGCGCGGTCCTCGGTCGTGTTGATGTGCTCGCCGGCGAACATGGCGTCGCGGCGGGCCTCGACGCCGGCGGCCTTGGCCACGTCGATGAGGAGCGACATGGTCTCGTCGGTGACGCGCTGCTTGGAGTAGTCGAGGACGAGGTTGGCGGCGGTGGCGTTGAGGCGCTCGCCCCGGCCGGGGTCGTCGGCGAAGAGCTGGCGGAGGACGAGGTCCTGGCCGGACTGTCTCGTAGTGGGACTGCAGCGCCTTCCAGGCGGGGGTGGTCGTCGTGTCCATGACGCCGAATCTACGGGTTGGCCTCGGGCTACGGGGCGACGGTGCCGGACAGGAAGTCGACGATGGCCGGCAGGGCCTCGGGGTCCTGGAGGAAGAAGCCGTGGCCGCCGTCGAAGAGGCGCAGGGTGGCACCGGGGATGGAGCGGGCCAGGAACTCGCTGTTGGCGGGCGGGGCGATCCCGTCGTACTGGCCCCCGGCGACCAGGGTGGGGCAGCGCGATGGTGCCGAGGCGGTCGGAGGTGTCGTGGTGGCTGCGGGCCTCGAGCTGGAGGCGCTGGCCGGGGCCGGGCGAGGCGGCGGACGAGGCGAAGCGCTCGATGATCATGGCGGCCAGGTCCGGGTTGGCCGCCCGCCAGGCGTCGTCCCAGCGGGTGTCCATGAGCGCGAGGTGGGCGGCCGGGCCGTCGGCCGGGTCCATGTCGGCCAGCTCCTGGAGGGGGTACGAGGCGCCGCCCGCACCCCCCGACGAGGTGCAGCACAGGGCGAGCCGGCGCACCCGGTCGGGATGCCTGATGGCCAGCTCCTGGGCCACCATGCCGCCGAAGGAGATGCCGACGACCGCGCAGGCGTCCCAGCCGACCAGGTCGAGCAGGGCGGCGGCATCGTCGGCGTAGTCGGCCATGGTGTACGGGCCCTCGGGGACCTCGGTCTGGCCGAGGCCGCGCTGGTCGTAGGACAGGACCTCGAAGGTGTCCTCGAAGGGGGCGGCCATGCGGGGCTGCTGGCGCAGATCGCCGCCGGTGCCCGAGACGCAGAGCAGGCGATTCGACCCGTCCGGCTCCGCCCGGTCTGCTCGTAGTAGACGGTGATTCCGTTGACGTCGCCGAAGGGCATCTGGGCAGCGTACCGGGGGCCCGTCCGACGGCGCCGACCTGAGCCGGGATCAGCCGAGCCTGCGATGATGCGTCGCATGACGGACGCACTGTTCTCCGGTTCGGTGGCTGAGGGGTATCGAGCCCATCTGGAGCCGGTGATCTTCGAGCCGTGGGCCGACGAGCTGGTCCGCTTCGCCGGGGTGGCCCCCGGGCGAGGTCGTGCTCGACGTGGCGGCCGGGACGGGCGCCGTGACCCGGGCGGCGTCCCGGGCGACCGGTCGCGGGGGGGCGGGTGGTGGCCAGCGACGTCAGCGAGGACATGCTGGCCCAGGTGATCCGGGGCGACGAGCCGTCCGTCGTCGAGACCGTGGTCTGCTCCGCCACCGAGCTCGACCTGGCGGCGGGCACCGTCGACGTCGTGCTGTGCCAGCAGGGGCTGCAGTTCATCCCCGACCGGCCGCCGCGGTGAGCGAGATGCGACGGGTCCTGCGTCCCGGAGGGCGGGTGGCCGCCGCCGTGTGGCTGGCCGGCACCCCGCTGCATCCCTTCGAGCTCTACGGGGACGTGATCCGGGCGGCGGGCTTCGAGGTGACCCTGCCCGGTGGTTTCGACATGGGCCGGCTCGTGATGGCCCCCGACGAGGTGGGGGAGCTCCTGGCCGGCGGCGGCTTCGAGGACATCGAGGTGGAGACCCGTCGGCTGGCCTTCCGCTGGGCACTCGGCGGCGACGGGCGCCCGCGGCGTGGCGGGGACGCCCTTTCAGGCCTTCCTGTCGACCCTGCCGCCGGAGCGCCTCGCGCGAGGTGCTGGCCGACCTGGAACGAGCCGTGGCCGCGGCGACGGGACCCGACGGGCGACTTCACCATGTCGTCGGTGCTGGCCCGGGCGACCGCCTGACGTCCGACGGTCGAGCGTCAGCGCAGGGCGAGCTGGCCCGGGGCGATCGGCGCCGGCAGCGACGTCGTCCCCATCAGCCAGCGGTCCACCGCCGCCGCGCACGAGCGGCCCTCGGCGATGGCCCAGACGATGAGGCTCTGACCCCGGGTCTGGTCGCCGCAGACGAAGACGCCGTCGACGTTGGTGGCCCAGTCGGCGTCGGCCACCACGGTCCCCCGGGGCGACACCTCCACGCCGAGCTCGGCCACCGCGTTGCGGCGCTCGGTGCCGACGAAGCCCATGGCCAGCAGGACGAGCTCGCACTCGAGCTCGAACTCGGTGCCCGGCACCTCGCTCGAAGACGGGGCGGCCGTCCTCGGTGCGCATCTCGACCACGTGACCCCGCAGGGCCCGGACGGCGCCGGACCCGTCGTCGACGAACTCGGTCGTCGTCACCGAGAACAGGCGCTCCCCGCCCTCCTCGTGGGCGGACGAGGTGCGCAGGATGAGCGGCCACTGCGGCCAGGGGTTCTCGACGGCCCGGTCGCTGGGCGGCTCGGCCATGATCTCGAGCTGGTGCACCGAGGCCGCGCCCTGGCGGTGGGCCGTGCCCAGGCAGTCGGCCCCGGTGTCACCGCCGCCGATGATGATGACGTGCTTGCCCTTGGCGTCGATGGGCGGGGCGGGCAGCGCGCGCTCCTGGACCAGGTTGGAAGGCTTGAGGTACTCGAGGGCCAGGTGGATGCCGTCGAGCTCGCGGCCGGGCGCCGGCAGGTCCCGGGGCAGCGTGGCCCCGCCGGCCAGGACGACGGCGTCGAAGGCGGCGTGCACCTCGGCCGCCGGCATGACCCGGACGTCGGGGGCGCAGGCGGTGCCCGCCCCGCGCTCCTCCCCCGGCTCGGACGGCCCGTCGACCGGGGCGTGGTCGCCGCCGACCTGGGTCGAGCACTCGAAGACGACGCCCTCGGCCTCGAGCTGGGCCAGGCGGCGGTCCAGGACGGCCTTCTCCATTTTGAACTCGGGGATGCCGTAGCGCAGGAGCCCGCCCGGGCGCTCGGCCCGCTCGAAGACGGTCACGGCGTGGCCGGCCCGGGCCAGCTGCTGGGCCGCGGCCAGGCCGGCCGGACCCGAGCCCACGACGGCCACCGACTTGCCGGTGCGCACCGCCGGCAGCTGCGGGGTGACCCACCCCTCGTCCCAGGCCCGCTCGACGATCTCGTACTCGATGCGCTCGATCGTCACCGGCAGCTCGTTGATCCCGAGCACGCAGGCCGCCTCGCAGGGCGCCGGGCAGAGCCGCCCGGTGAACTCGGGGAAGTTGTTCGTCGCGTGCAGGCGCTCCATGGCGTCGGGCCAGTCGTCGCGGTAGACGAGGTCGTTCCACTCGGGGATGAGGTTCCCGAGTGGGCAGCCCTCGTGGCAGAACGGGATGCCGCAGTCCATGCAGCGGGCACCCTGCTGCTTGGTCGCCTCCTCCCCGAAGGGCTCGTAGACCTCGCGCCAATCCCGCAACCGCACCGACACCGGCCGGCGCCGGGGCAGCGAGCGCCCGAACTCGAGGAACCCGGTCGGCTTACCCATGTGCGGCCTCCATCACGGCCTGGTCGATCGGGCGACCCTGGGCCTCGGCCAGCTTCGTCGCCTCGAGGATGCGCCGGTAGTCCCGGGGCATGACCTTCACGAACTCGCGCACCTCGCGGTCCCACGACGCCAGCAGGCGGGCGGCCACCGGCGAATCGGTCTCGGCGGCGTGGCGTTGCACCAGCAGGCGCACCTGCTCGCTGTCCTCGACGTCGAGCGGCTCCACGTCCACGTCGGCGTCGTTGACCCGCACCCCGAAGGTCCGGCCCGGGTCGTAGAGGTAGGCCACCCCGCCCGACATGCCGGCGGCGAAGTTGCGGCCCGTCGGCCCGAGCACGACCACCAGCCCGCCCGTCATGTACTCGCAGCCGTGGTCGCCCACGCCCTCGACCACGGCGGTGGCGCCGGAGTTGCGCACGCAGAAGCGCTCCCCCACCTGGCCCCGGATGAAGACCTCGCCCGCCGTGGCGCCGTAGAGGATCACGTTGCCGGCGATGATCTGGTCCTCGGCCACGAAGGGCGAGTCGGCCGGGGGGCGCACGACGAGGCGCCCGCCGGACAGGCCCTTGCCGAAGTAGTCGTTGGCGTCGCCCCACAGCCGCATGGTCACGCCCCGGGGCACGAAGGCGCCGAAGCTCTGCCCGGCCGACCCGGTGAAGGTCAGCGAGATGGTGTCCTCGGGCAGCCCGGCGCCGCCGTAGCGCTTCGAGATCTCCGACCCGAGCAGCGTCCCGACGGTGCGGTCCACGTTGGTGATGGGCAGCGAGACCGAGACCGGCGTCCCCGAGTTGAGGGCCGGGATGCACGCCGCCAGGAACTGGTGGTCGAGCGCCTTCTCCAACCCGTGGTCCTGCAGCACCGTCTGGCGCCGCACCATCTCGGGCGCCACGTCGGGCTCGGCCAGCACGGAGGAGAGGTCGAGTCCGGCGGCCTTCCAGTGGGAGACCGCCGCGTCGGTGTCGAGCAGATCGACGCGGCCGATTGCCTCATCGAGCGAACGCAACCCCAGCGCGGCCAGGTGCTCGCGCACCTCCTCGGCGATGTACTCGAAGAAGGTCACGACGAACTCGGGCTGGCCGCTGAACTTGGCCCGCAGCTCGGGCTTCTGGGTGGCGATGCCGACGGGGCACGTATCGAGGTGGCAGACCCGCATCATGATGCAGCCCGACACGACGAGCGGCGCCGTGGCGAAGCCGTACTCCTCGGCGCCGAGCAGCGCCCCGACGACCACGTCGCGGCCCGTCTTCAGCTGGCCGTCGACCTGGACGACGATGCGGTCGCGCAGCCCGTTGACGAGCAGGGTCTGCTGCGTCTCGGCCAGGCCGATCTCCCACGGGATGCCGGCGTGCTTGAGCGACGTCAGCGGCGCGGCGCCCGTGCCGCCGTCGTGGCCCGAGATGAGGACGACGTCGGAGTGCGCCTTGGCCACGCCCGCCGCCACCGTGCCCACGCCGACCTCGGCCACCAGCTTCACGTGGACGCGGGCGGCCGGGTTGGACGACTTGAGGTCGTGGATCAGCTGGGCGATGTCCTCGATGGAGTAGATGTCGTGGTGCGGCGGCGGGGAGATCAGGCCGACGCCGGGCGTCGAGTTGCGGGTGCGGGCGATCCAGGGCCAGATCTTGGAGCCGGGGAGCTGACCGCCCTCGCCGGGCTTGGCCCCCTGCGAGATCTTGATCTGCAGGTCGTCCGCGTTGACCAGGTACTCGCCGGTCACGCCGAAGCGCCCCGAGGCCACCTGCTTGATGGCCGAGCGGCGCAGGTCCCCGTTCTCGTCGGGCGTGAAGCGGTCCGGGTCCTCGCCGCCCTCGCCCGTGTTGGAGCGCCCGCCCAGGCGGTTCATGGCGATGGCCAGCGTCTCGTGGGCCTGCGACGAGATGGAGCCGTAGGACATGGCGCCGGTCGAGAAGCGCTTCACGATGTCGGCCACCGACTCGACCTCGTCGATCGGGATGGGGCCGCCGGCGGCGGGGCGCAGGCGCATGAGGCCGCGCAGCGTCCCCAGCTTCGACGACTGGTCGTCGACGGCCGAGGTGTACTCCTTGAAGATGTTGTACTGCTTCGAGCGCGTCGCGTGCTGGAGCTTGAACACGGTGCGCGGGTTGAAGAGGTGGAACTCGCCCTCCCGGCGCCACTGGTACTCGCCGCCGACCTCGAGCTCGCGGTGGGCCCGCTCGGTCGGGCGGGCCTCGTGGGCGGCCCGGTGCCGCGTCGCCACCTCGGCCGCCAGGACCGACAGCCCGACGCCGCCGATGCGCGACGACGTCCCGGTGAAGTACTCGTCGATGAGCGGGCCGTCGAGACCGATGGCCTCGAAGACCTGCGCCCCCGTGTACGAGGCGACGGTCGAGATCCCCATCTTCGACATCACCTTGAGCACGCCCTTGCAGCAGGCCTTGATGTAGTTGCGGCGGGCCTGGCGGGGCGAGACGCCCTCGAGCAGGCCCTCGGAGATCATGTCGTCGATGGAGTCGAGGGCGAGATACGGGTTGACCGCCGCCGCCCCGAAGCCGATGAGCAGCGCCATGTGGTGGACCTCGCGGGCGTCGCCCGTCTCGATCACCAGGCCGACCTTGGTCCGGGCCTTCTCCCGCACCAGGTGGTGGTGCACGGCCGCAGTCAGGAGCAGGGACGGGATGGGGGCCCACTCGGCCGTGGCGTTGCGGTCGGACAGGACGATGAGGTTGGCCCCCTCGGCGATGGCCTCGGAGACCCGGCGCCGCACCTCCTCGATGGCCCGGCGCAGCGCCTCGCCGCCGGCCTCGGTCGGCTCCCCCGCCGTGCCGGCCCGGCCCACCTCGAAGAGCCCGTCGATGGCGAAGGCCTTGAAGCCCGGCGTCTCGCCGTGCTCGTTGACGTACATCAGCTTGGCCAGGTCGTCGCGGTCGATGACGGGCAGGGGCAGGAGGATCTGGCGGCAGGCGCCCTGGCTGGCCGCCAGCAGGTTGGCCTCGGGGCCGATCGTCGCCGACAGCGAGGTCACCAGCTCCTCGCGGATGGCGTCGAGCGGCGGGTTGGTCACCTGGGCGAAGAGCTGGGTGAAGTAGTCGTACAAGAGGCGGGAGCGGTCCGACAGCACGGCGATGGACGTGTCCGAGCCCATGGAGCCGAGCGGCTCGCCCCCGGTCCGGGCCATCGGCGCCACGATGACCCGCAGCTCCTCGGTCGTGTAGCCGAACAGGCGCTGCTGGGTGACCACCCGCCCGTGCTGGGGCGTGAGCATGGTGCGGGCCGGCAGCTCGTCGAGGCGGACCTGGTCGGTGGCCAGCCACTCGTCGTAGGGGTGCTGGGCGGCCAGCTCGGACTTGATCTCCTCGTCCTCGACCAGGCGGCCCTTGGCCGTGTCGACCAGGAACATGCGGCCGGGCTGGAGGCGGCCCTTGCGCACGACCCGTTCGGGGGCGATGTCGAGGACGCCGACCTCGCTGGCCAGGACGACCAGGCCGTCGTCGGTGACCCAGTATCGAGCCGGGCGCAGGCCGTTGCGGTCCAGGACGGCCCCGACGACGGTGCCGTCGGTGAAGGTGACGGCGGCCGGCCCGTCCCAGGGCTCCATGAGCGAGGCGTGGTAGCGGTAGAAGGCCCGGCGGGCCTCGTCCATGGTGGTGTGGTTCTCCCAGGCCTCGGGGATCATCATGAGGACGGCGTGGGGCAGCGAGCGGCCGCCCAGGTGGAGCAGCTCGAGGACCTCGTCGAAGGAGGCCGAGTCGCTCGCCCCCGGCGTGCAGACCGGGTAGATCCGGGACAGGTCTCCCTCTATCAGGGAGGTGGAGAGGAGGGCTTCTCGGGCCCGCATCCAGTTGCGGTTGCCGGCCAGGGTGTTGATCTCCCCGTTGTGGGCCAGGTAGCGGTACGGGTGGGCCAGGGGCCAGCTCGGGAAGGTGTTGGTCGAGAAGCGCGAGTGGACCAGGGCCAGGCCCGACTCGAAGCGGGGGTCACGCAGGTCGGTGAAGAAGGTGCGCAGCTGCTCGGACGTGAGCATGCCCTTGTAGACGAGGGTCCGGGCGGACAGGGACGGGAAGTACACCCCGTCGACGGCGTGCTCGACCCGCTTGCGCAGGACGAAGGCCCGGCGTTCGAGGGCCATGGTGGCGGCCTCGTCGACGACCTCGTCCGACGACGTCGTGGTCGCGGTCGGCGCCACGAACACCTGCTCGATCCGCGGCATCGCCCCGAGCGCCGTCTTCCCCAGCCCGCTCGGCTCGATCGGCACGACCCGCCACCCGAGCACGGCGAGGCCCTCCTCGACCGCCAGCTGCTCGACCATGGTCCGGGCCTTGTGGGCGTCGTCGTCGTCGACGGGCAGGAAGGTCAGCCCGACCGCGTACCCGCCCCGGGCCGGCAACGCGAACCCCGCCTCGAGGGCGGCTGCGGTGAGGAACCGGTGCGGCGTCTGCACCAGGATCCCCGCCCCGTCGCCCGTCTCCACCTCGGCGCCCGAGGCGCCCCGGTGGGCCAGCCGCTCGAGCACGGTGAGGCCCTTGTCGACGATGTCGTGATCCGCCCGGCCGTGGAGGTCGGCCACCATGCCGACGCCACAGGCGTCGTGCTCGTATGCCGGGTCGTAGAGGCCAGTGGCCATCGGCGTCCTTCCGTATGGTCCGAACGAGAACGAGTGAACGAGGTGCAGGAACCGGGACGACGTTGGCCCGAAGGGTGAACGTCAAGAATACACGACCGCACTCGTAGGCTGAGCAACGGTGCCCCTCCCGACACGCCCCCCGTCGCCGCCCGCGAACCTCACGTCGCCGCAGGTCAGCGTGCACGTCGTCGGGGCCGGCGTCATCGGCCTGGCCTGCGCCTGGCGATTGTCACAGAACGGTCATGCGGTGACCGTGGTGGCCCCCCGTCCCGGCGGTCCCGACGGCGCATCCCACGTCGCCGCCGGCATGCTGGCCCCGGTCACCGAGGCCCAGTTCGGCGAGTCGGCCCTCACCACCCTCCTGCTCGAGGGCGCCGCCCGCTGGCCCGCCTTCGCCACCGAGCTGGCCGACGCGGCCGGGACCGCCCTCGGCTACGACACGACGGGGACGGTCACGGTGGCGCTCGATGCGTCCGACCGCGCCCACCTCGACGACCTCCTCGCCTACCAGCACTCGCTCGGCCTCACCGCCGCCCGGCGCAGCGCCTCGGAGTGCCGCCGCCTGGTGCCGGCCCTGAGCCCGACGTTGCGCGGCGGGATCGAGGTGCCGGGCGACCACCACGTCGACAACCGGGCCCTGCTGCGCGCGCTGGTCGAGGCGTGCCGACGCGCCGGCGTGGCCTTCGTCGAGTCGTCGGTGCGCGCCGTCGAGCCCGGCCCCGTCCTCGTCCTGGCGGACGGCGACCGCCTGCGCAGCGACCACGTCCTCCTGGCGGCCGGCGTCGGCCTGGCCTCCATCGACGGCCTCGACGCGGCCGGGCTGCCCCCGCTGCGCCCGGTCAAGGGGCACGCCGTGCGCCTCGGTCCCGTCGGCGGCGCCCCTCCCCTGCTCACCCGCACCGTGCGCGGGCTCGTCCGCGGGCACTCGGTCTACCTCGTGCCGCGGCCCGACGGCTCACTCGTGGTGGGGGCCACCGTGGAGGAGCGGTCCGACACCACCGTGCAGGCCGGTGCGGTGCACGAGCTGTTGTGCGACGCCCGGGCCGTCGTGCCGGGGATCGACGAGCTCGAGTTGCTCGAGGCGTCGGCCGGCCTCCGCCCGGCGACCCCGGACAACACCCCCTGTATCGGCTGGACGGCGCTCGACGGGGTGGCCGTGGCCACCGGCCACTACCGCAACGGGATTCTGCTGGCGCCCCTGACCGCGGCGATGGTGGTCGACCTGTTGGCCCGGCGCCCGGTGGTCCGGGCGTGACGCCTTCGGCGTCGATGTCGGTGAGCGTGAACGGCGACGTGCTCGAGGTGGCCGCCGGCAGCACCATCGCCGACCTGGTCGCTGCGCTGACCGAGGAGGACGATCCCAAGGGCATCGCCGTCGCCGTCGACCGCTGCGTCGTCCCGCGCTCGGAATGGGCCAGCACCCCCGCACGGCCGGGGTCGCTGGTCGAGGTCGTCTCCGCCGCCGCCGGAGGTTGAGGTCCTTTGTCACCCCATGGGCCCAGTGAGAGGATGGAGCGGATGGCGCACCACGGACCGACCGCGTTCGTCCTGGCCGGCGGGGGCACCAAGGGATCGTTCGAGGTGGGCGTCCTCCAGTACCTGATCGGGGTCGAGCGCATCACCCCCGAGATCGTGACCGCCACCTCGGCCGGCGCCATCGCCGCCACCGTGCTGGCCCAGGCCCGCACGCTCGACGAGTTCTGCCGCCGGGTCGACGAGATCGAGGGCGACGTCCTGGCCATGACCAGTCCCGAGCGCGTCTTCGGCAAGCAGGAGTGGCTGGACGCGCTGGAGGGGACCCGGTTGGGCCGGGAGATCCAACAGGAGATCACCGAGGGCACCCGGCCGCCCTTCCCGCTGGGCTCCGCCATGACGCTGCCCGGCAAAGGGCTGGTGCCCGCCGCCTCGTCGGACCGCGAGGCGCGGCGCTCGGCCCGGCGGGCCCGCCGCCGCCGCCAGCGCCACCTGCTCCGCCTGCTGGCCGGGGCCTGGCTGCGTCTCCCCCGGGTGCGCCGCCGCCTGCGCACCAGCGGGAGCTCGGTGCTCAACCTCGAGCCACTGGCCACCGCCCTGCACGAGGGGGCCCACGGGATCGAGGCGGTCGACCCGGCGCTGATCCGCCGCCCCGGTCTGCAGCTGCGCCTCGCCGTGACTGCGCTGCGGGCCGGCGTCCTGCGCTACGTCACCGAGGACGGGACCATCGTCGAGGCCGACGCCAAGACACCGGCGACCGGCGCGTCGCTCGGCCCGGTGAACGTGGTCGACGGTGCCATCGCGTCGGCCAGCGTGCCCATGCTCTTCCCACCGCACCCCATGGCCGACGACGACTACGTCGACGGCGGGGTCATCGAGATCATCCCGGTGCGGGCCGCCGTCGAGCTCGGGGCCACGCGGATCATCGCCGTGGTGGCGGTGCCTCTCGTGCTGCCCCGCGACGAGCGCGACTACGCGGATGCGCCGGCCGGCTACATCGGGCTGCGGGCCATGGCCATGATCGGCATCGCCGACCGCCAGCTGGCCAACCTGCGCACGCCGTTGCCGGAGGGCACCACCCTGACCACGGTCGACCCCGTGGTCGACGTCGTCGGTCTCTTCGAGGTGCAGCCGGGGCTCCTGCGCATCAACAAGGACTACGGCTGGCTGCGGGCCGCCGACGTGATGGCGGAGGGCGACAGCGACCTCCTGGCCGACGTGGCGTCGGGCACCCACGCGCTGACCGAGGCCCGCTGCGAGGCCTGGCGCCTCGAGGAGCTGCTGTGGCGCCGCACGAAGGACACGTCGGCACTGGCCGGCACGCTGTCGCTCGTGCGTGAACAAAAGGAGCGCGTGCGGGTCATCGTCGAGCAGCGCAAGCAGCTCGGGTTTCCCGTCCCCGACGGCTGCGCGTCGTGGTGGAGTGACTACGAGTTGCACTCCGACGAGCGTCCCGCGTCGTTGCCGGTGACACCGGTGTCGCAGTCGGCCGGCGCGTAGTTTCAACGATCACTGAACGCTCTGGTCGCACGCTCGCGCACACACGTGTCCCCGCCTGACGCACCCAACGGTGTTGAGCCGCGGCGGAGGAAGAACTCTCCGCGACGACGAAAAAGGGTCTTGTGGAAGCACCCGGCGCTTGTTAGACCGGCCAGCACTTGAGGCGCACCACGCGGGTGCGTGCGCATAGCGGGATCAGGAGAACAAATGAACGGCAACCGGATGTTGAAGTCAATTGTGGTCGTGCCACTGCTCTCGGGTGCGGGGCTCTTACTGACGAGTGCACCGTCGGGCAGTACTCCGCCACCATCTGAACACGTGAGCACAACTGGTACCGACGCCGGTAACTGCGTCAGCTCACCGTGCGCCACGATCGACTTCGCCCTTTCCAAGGCAACTCCAGGCGAGACGATCCACGTCGCCGCGGGTTCCTACAACCAGACCGTTGATATCACGAAGTCGATCAACCTGGTCGGTGCAGGCGCCTCGAGCACAACGATCAACGGGAAGGGCCTCGACCCCTTCGTGATCGGCGATGGGCTCTACGGAGTGGTGTATGTGGGTAACGCCGGCGGCCAAGTGACCGTCAACGGCTTCACGATCACAAATCCATTTCCATACAGCTACACGGGTGGCGAACCAGAAGCAGTTGCGCTGGCGGATACCAACGTCAGCGACAACGTGAACATCATCAACGACACCATCACCGAAGGAACGCAGGACGCCAACGCAGGCACTGACTTCCCGATCGGCATTGACTCGTTCGTCAACGCGGCGACGACAACGATCTCCGGTGACACGATCAGTGGCTTCTTCCAGGGAGCGCTGCTCGAGGACAACGGTCCTGCCACGGTCAGCGGCGATCACTTCAAGAAACTGATTTCCAACACGGACTCCAGCACGAGCCCGCCGACCGTCTATCCCGCCGAGGGCCTCTTTTTCCTTGCCGATGAGGGCGGAACCTACGACGGCCAGGTGGCCAATCAGAACTCCTTCTCCAAGTACTCGGGGTACGGAATCGCTGAGGACGCTGGTTACTCCGGGGGCTACGTGACCCCTGGCTGCGTCGCCAACGGGTCGATCGGTACGGAGCTCGACAACAACACCTTCGCTCTGGGTAGCGGACCCGCAGCGACCGGGATCTCCCTCACCGCCAGCGGGACTGGTAACAGCCTGAGCGGACCCGTCGACGGAAACACCGGCCATGTCACGGCCCCGAGCAACGCCATTGAGATTCAGTCGGTCTCGCCGACCCCGACACCTCCGGGCACGGACTGCTCGCCGTATTTCCCGACGAACGGCGGCGGAGGCTCGGTCGACGTGACACAGAACAACGACAACATCACGACGAACGCTGCGCCGGGCGGTGCCGCCCCGGCAGCTGATGCGGGTGGATCGACGAGCACCGCCCTTCACGCGCCGCGCCAACACCGAGGCTGATCGAGACGTCGTGGCAGGCGGTCCGGCCGAATGACCCCGTGTCAGACGGTCGGGCCGCCGAGCCACTTTGGACGGCGGAAGAAACCTGACCGACGGACGAGTTCCTCCGAATTGGTCTGAGGGAAGGGTCCGCACGCCCTCGCTCGTGCGTGAACAAAGGGAGCGCGTGCGGGTCATCGTCGAGCAGCTGCAAGCAGCACGGGTTTCCCGTCCCCGACGGCTATGCGGTCGTGGTGGAGTGACGTACGAGTTGCACTCCGACTGAAGTCCCGCGTCGTTGCCGGTGACACCCGTGTCGCAGTCACCCGGCGCGTAGTTTCAACGATCACTGAACTCACGCCGGACCACCGCTGCGCCGTCGCGCCGGCTAGGTGAACAACCTGTGACGCAGCAGAGATATGTGCACTAAGTCCCTAGTCAGTTGTCGAAACGTTGTGTTAGACCTCCGCTGGGCGGCGGGTCAGGCGTGAGCTTTCCGGTCCGGCGTCGGGGCGTGGCGGGCGACGTCACACGAATACGCGAGGAGCGTGACGATGGGTGTACTCCGTACTTCATTCACACGGCGGGCGCGCGGAATTTCCGCGCTGGGCATCGTGGTGGGTGCCGGGCTTGCCTTCTTGGCACCGGTGACGACCGCGGGTGCGACGAGCGGCGGCACGCTCTTCGTCAACGCGACCAGCGGCCATGACACCGGGACGTGTCGGCTGTCGAACCACCCCTGCCAGACCATCGCCTACGCGCTGACCCAGGCGACGGACAACTCGACCATCGAGGCCTCGGCGGGGAACTACCCCCAGCAGCTGGTGATCACCTCCAACGTGACGATCACCGGACCGACCACCGGTTCGCCGGCCGTCATCAACCCGAGCTCGCTGCCCGTCTCGGATACCGACACCGACAGCTCGCAGACGCAGTTCGCCATCGTGGACGTGAAGTCGAGCGCCAGCGTCAAGCTGAAGCACCTGACCGTCGACGGCAGCGCCGCCGAGGGCCAGTTCACCAACTGCGAGGACGACTACGTGGGTGTCTACTACCACGACGCCTCGGGCTCGCTGGCCAACGACATCGTCAAGAACGTCGTGCTCTCGCCCTCGCTGTTCGGCTGCCAGGACGGGTTGGGCGTGTACGTGAACGCGGACGCCGGTGACACCTCGAACGTGTCCATGTCCAAGGACGTCGTGAGCACGTACGACAAGAACGGCATCACTTGTGACGACGCCGGCACGACCTGCAGCGTCACGGGATCGACGGTGACCGGTATCGGGCCGACCAACCTGATCGCGCAGAACGGGATCCAGCTGTTCGACGCCGCCCAGGGCACCATCTCGGGCAACACCATCACGGCCAACTCGTACCAGCTCTCCGGCGCCTCGGCGACCGGTCTGCTGCTCTACGACGTCGGCGGCCTGAGCGTCACGGGCAACACCATCTCGGCCAACGACGACAACGCCTACCTCGCCACCGACAACACCGGCCCGACCGAGGGCACGTGGACGGTCTCGGGCAACACCGTGACCAACGCCAGCGACAACGTCCCCGGCGGGGCCGCGGGCTACGGCGACGGGATCGACGTCGACAGCACGTCGAACTCGGTGTCGGTCACGGACAACATCGTGACCGGTGGGGCGGAGAACGGGATTTCACTCTTCAGCACGAGTGGCGCCCAGGTGACCGGCAACACCACCAACAGCAATGCCGGCGACGGCATCTATGTCGGCGGGCCGGGCAGCACGGTGTCGACGGATGCCACCAACAACACCGTCCTGGACAACACGTCGAGCAAGAACAGCCTGGACGGCATTCAGGCCGACACCCTCTCGTCGGCGAACACCTTCACCGGGAACCACCTGAAGAAGAACGTTCGCTTCGACATCGAAGACGCGGGAACCGGAAATCACTGGTCGAGCGACGTCTGCAAGCCGGTGAACGACTCCAGCCCAGCTGGACTCTGCTCCTGAGTTCCGGAGGTGATGGCAGGCGGCCCGGCCCGATGACCCCGCGTCAGACGGTCGGGCCGCCGAGCCACCCTCGCCGGCGGAACATCACGTAGAGCGAGGCGACCGCCAACACCTCGATCCCCACGCCGAAGACCCAGAAGGTCCAGGGCGGTGCGATGAAGCGCACCAGCGCAGCGAAGTTCTGCCCGAAGAACCCCGTGAGGAAGGTCAGGGGCAGGAAGACGGTGGCGATGATGGTGAGCTGTTTCATCACCACGTTGAGCCGGTTGGACACTGTCGAGAGATGGGTGTCCATGACGCTCGAGAGCAGGTCCCGGTAGTTGTCGATGTAGTCGGCCAGGCGGATCATGTGGTCGTAGAGGTCCCGGAAATAGCGGGCGGCCTCGTCGGTCATGCCCGGCACGTCGGCCAGGCCGGCGTTGATGCTGCTCATCATGTCGCGTTGGGGCGACACCACCTTGCGCATCTCCATCAGCTGACGCTTCATGGTGAACAGCTCGCCGAGCTGCGCCTCCGTCGGCGCCTTGAGGATGTCGTCCTCGAGCGAATCGATGCGGTCGTCGAAGGCGGACAGGTACGGGAAGAAGCTGTCGGCGAGCGCGCTCAGCACGAAGTAGACGATGACGAGTTGGGGTGAGGCGACGTCCTGCGCGTGATGCGCCCGCAACAGGCGCTCGTGGACGTCGGCGATGGACGGGCACCCACCCCGATGGACGGTCACGACGTAGCGATCGGTCCAGAAGCAGTGCACCTCAGCGTCCATCTTGCGGTCCGGATCGGCCCCGCGCGCCACCAGGTAGACGAAGTTGTCGTAGTCGTCCATGCGGGGGCGCTGGTCGAAGCGTTGCGATGCCTCGACGGCCAGCGGGTGAAATTTGAATTGCTGCAACAGCAGGTCGGCCACGCTGCCGTCGTGGGCCTCGTCATCGAGGTCGAGCCAGAAGAACGCGGTACCGGCCAGTGCGGCCTGGACGTTCTCGACCGTGGCCGCCACGTCCTGCTGCTCCTTGCGGTGCAGGGTTCCCTTCACGGAGCGATTCTCACGGACCCGTTTGGCCTCGGGTGGGATGGTCAAGAAAAGCGGGCCGGGTCGAATCCACCTGGCAGCGGGGGTTCGTCCGCCCGCGGGGCGCTGCCGCTGATGGTGTGGGCCAGCAGCCGGCTCGAGTACGGCCCTTGGAGCAGGCCGTTCGCCCCGTGGCCGGTTACGACGAACGCGTTGGTCCAGCCGGGCACGGCCCCGACGAGTGCGTGGTCGTCGGGTGAGGTGGGCCGCAGGCCGACCCTGGTCTCGAGGTAGCGGGCCTCGCGGAGTCCCGGCGCCACGGCGAGACACTCGCGCAGGAGCTCGTGCAGCCCGGCCGCGGTGGCCGTGGTCGAGAAGCCGGCACCGGCTTCGAAGGTACCCCCACATGCGACCCGCCCGCCGGGCCACGGGACCAGATAATGCGTGAGGAGGGGCTGCACGATGGGCCAGTCGCCGCTCGTATCGTCCACCCCGAGGTGGACGATCTGGCCCTTGGTCGGGCCGACGGGGAGCGGGCAGGCCAGCCACTCCCCCATGGCCCCGGTCCACGCCCCACCGGCGACCGCCAGGGTCTCGCAGGCGATGGATCCCTCGGTGTCGACGTCCACCGCGGTCACCCGACCGTCGCCGCCGCGGACTCCGGTCACCGTGCCGGTCACGACCGCCACTCCCCGCGCCTCGGCGCCGGCCTGGACCGCGGTGGCCATCCCGTGCCCGTCGACCCGGGCCCCGCTCGGGGCGTGGAGTGCCCGATGGACCGGGCCGAGCGGCGGGAAGAGTGCCGAGGCCTCCTCGGGCGTGATCTCGAAAGCCTGGCCGGGCGAGCGCTGCTCGACCATCTGGGCGAATGGCCCGTACCACTGGTCCTCGGTCGGGCGCAGGCTCACCGAGAGGATCCCGCAGCGCCCGTAGGCGGCGCCCGAGGTGTCCACGCCGTCGGTGGCCAAACGCTCGAGCAGGGTGGGATAGTGCGCGCCGCAGCCACGCAGGAAAGGCCACAGTTCGGGTTCACCCTCCACGCTGGTCACCGGCGAGAGGATCCCGGCTCCGGCCGCCGTGGCCCGGCCCGGACGGCCCGCATCGACCACCGTGACGCCGGCACCCAGGGTGGCCAGCTCGTAGGCCAAGGTCAGGCCGACGAGCCCGCCCCCGACCACCACCACGTCGCTGCGCTCGCTCACGGGGACCGAGTCCAGCAGACGCGCCGGGTTGGGGCACACTGAGCGGCATGGAGGTGGTGCGCACGCCCGACCCACGGTTCAGTGACCTGCCCGGATGCCCCTTCGAACCCCGGTACGTGACGCTGCCCGACGGCCTGCGCATGCACTACATCGACGAAGGCGCCGCCGGCGCTTCGGGGACCGTCCTGTTGCTGCACGGCCAACCGACGTGGTCCTACCTGTACCGGAGCGTGGTGGCCCGCTTGGTCGAGCGCGGGCTGCGCGCCCTCGCTCCGGACCTGGTCGGGTTCGGTCGCTCGGACAAGCCGGTGGCACCGACGGCCCATTCGGTCCGGGCCCACGTCGACTGGATGGCGCAGTTCACCGAGGCCCTCGGGCTCGAGGGCGTGACCCTGGTGGTCCAGGACTGGGGCGGGCCTATCGGCCTCGGTGCCCTGGCGGCGCGACCGGTGCTGGCCCGTCGCGTGGTGGCGGCCAACACCGCGCTGCACACCGCCGACGCCTCGTTGGCCGGGCGACTGGCGTGGCCCGTCCACGACAACGGCGACGGTTCGGTCACGATCGACCAGATGCTGCTCGACTACCAGCGCCTCACCCAGGACCTGGCGCCTTTCCGTCCGAGCCTGTTCGTGCAGGGGGCGACCGCGACGGAGGTACCCGAGCCCGTCCTGGCCGCCTACGACGCCCCGTTTCCCGACGAGTCCTACGCGGCGGGACCGCGCCGCCTGCCGGCGCTGATGGGGACGACGCCGCGGAGCGAATGCGCCCGCATCAACCGGGACAGCGTCGAGGCGTTGCGCGCCTCGGGTGTGCCGCTGCTGACCGCCTTCTCCGACGGCGACCCCGGGACGGCGGGATGGGCGGAGGTGATGGCGGACTGGGTCCCGGGTGCGGCCGGCCAGCCGCACGTGACCATCGCCGGTGCCGGCCACTTCCTCCAAGAGGACCGCGGCCCCGAACTGGCCGACGTCGTGGCGCAGTTCGTCGAGGCGAACGCCTAGGGCGCGGGCGGCGCCGCGCCCTCCGACTCGGGGGCGGCCGGCGCGGGGGCCAGCGCGTCGGGCTCCGGCGGGGTGCCGGTTCCCAGCTGCGCCTTCAGCGCGGCGAGCTCGTTGTCGACCTGGGCGTCGGTGCCGACCTGATCGAGCTCCTTCTGGATGTCGTCTGTGCCGCCGCCGACATCCTCGAGCACCCCGGACTCGAGCAGCTCGTCCAACGCCCCCGACCGCGCCTGCATCGTGGCGATCTTGTCCTGGGCCCGCTGCAGCGACGCGCCCGAGTCGTTGAAGGACTTGGAGATCCCCGCTGCGCTCTCGTCCACCGTCGAGATGGCCTTCGCTGCGGTGTACTGGGCCTTGAGCGTCTCCTTCTGGGTGCGGAAGTCGTTCACCCGCTTCTGGAGGGCGTCGAGGGTCGTGGTGAGCTTCTGCTCCTCCTCCTCGAGCTGTTGGCGCTGAGGCTCCATCTCGTCGATCTGCTGCTGCGCCGCCGCCTTGCGGGCCAGCGCCTCCTTGGCCAGGTCCTCGCGGTTGGCCTGGAGCGCCTGCTTGGCCTGGTCCTGGAGGTGGTCGATGGTGTGCTTGAACTGCTCCTCTTGCAGCTCGAGCCGCTTCTTGGACGCCGCGAGATCGACCAGGGCACGTCGCACCTGCGTGATCTGCTCGAGCATCTTCTCGTAGGAAAGGTCGAGCATCTCGTCGGGCTTTTCGGCGGCGTCGAGCGCCTTGTTCGTCTTGGCCTGCACGATGTCGTGAGCCCGCTGGAAGATGCCCATCGTTCCTCCCTGGAGGTTCGTCTGTCCGGCCCACCATAGAGGCCACACAGGGGAAACGTCGCGGTTGCCGGTCCCCTTGGCTGCCGCTCCTGGGCGGGGAACGGTCGCGCACCGGTTACGAACCCGAGGCCGCCACGATCGACCCATTGAGGTGCGTGCTCGACATGTCCCCGTCGTTCGGTGCGTCCCCGAAGGACGAGACCTTGCCCTTCGCCGTCACCACCCAGTACCCGCCCCCGTCGGACGTGTCGAAGATGGCGGAAGCCGGGTTGAGGCCACCGGAGCTGCCCGCCGGCGGGCTGCCCAGGAACGCCGCGTTGCCGTAGGCGAACACGCTGCCGGCCGAGTCGAGGACCCAGTAGCCCCCGCCGTTCGGGGTGGCCACGGCTGAGGTGATCGACGAGCCGCCCGCCCCGGGCTGGCCGTAGTCGACTGCGTCGCCGAAGGGGTAGACACGGCCGGCCGCCGTCACCACCCAGTATCCGTTCCCCGTGGCATCGGGCATCACGGCCACGGCCGTGCCTTGGCAGCCACCGATCCCCGGGCACGATCCGGAGAACTTGGCGTCGCCGAAGGCGAACACCCCGCCGTCGGACGCCACCATGAAGTAGCCACCCCCGTCCGTGGACGGGACCATGCCGACGATCGGCGCATTGAGGCTGTGGGGCTGGCCAGAACCGGCCGGGTGCAGCCCGGCACCGGGGATCGAGCCATGGAAGCCGGCGTCGCCGAAGGCGAAGATCCCTCCGTCCGAGGCCACCAGCCAGTAGCCGCTCCGGTCTGCCGTCGGGGTGATCCCGCCAATCGGGCGCTGGAGATGCAGCGACCCCGTCGAGCCATGGAACTGGGCCGCACCGAAGCTGAAGATCCCCCCGTCCGAGCCGACCAGCCAGTAGCCGTGGGTGGCGGGCGGGCTCGACGGAGGCGGCGCAGGCGGCGGGGGCGCCGCCGGGGCATTGACCGTCAAGGTGAAGGCCTGGGTTGCCGCGGCTCCGATGCCGTTCGTGGCCACCAGGCACACGGTGTAGGTCCCCCCGTCGCCCGCGACGGGAGTCCCTTCGAGCGTGGCCGTTGTCCCTCCCGTGTACGCCAGTGCGAAGCCGGCAGGAAGGGCGGAGGGCGTGCAGCCCGTAAAGGCAGTGTCGCCGATGGCGCTCGCTCCGGGTGTGCCCGTCGTGGTGACGTTGAAGAGGCCTTCACCTCCCGCATTGAACGTGGTGGCGTTCCCACTCGTGATGGTCGGTGCGGCCGATGGGCCGCTCCCCGAGTAGGCGTACTGGTCGCCGGCCGAGACCTGACTCGTTCCCGCCGGGGTGGTGACCGTGATGTGGACGGTGCCGGGATTGATTGCCGGCGGGATGTTGGCCGTGATCTGGGTCGAGCTGTAGCTCACCAGGATGCTGGCCACGCTGCCGAAATCGACGATGGGGGTGACGCCGGCGTTGAAGTGCGAGCCGTGGATCACGACGTTGCCAGACGGGACCTGCGGCCCCGAGTTCGGCGAGACCGAGGTCACCGCCGGCGCCGAGGCGGGGGCATAGGTGAACTCGTTGACGCCCTGCGTGGGAGAGGAGCTCGAAGACCCCCCGCTCGTGGTCACCGTCACGACGACCTGATCGGTGGCCGCGCCGGCCGGATCCGCAGGGGCGTCGGCCGTGAGCTGGCCGTTCCAGTCGACCTGGACGTTGCTGGCCGGAACGCCGCCGAAGAAGACCTGCGGCGCCGCCCCGAAGTAGTTGCCCTCGATGGTCACCGGGGTCCCGGCCGCGGTGTTCGAAGAGGACGCCGGGAGCACCTGCACCACGTCGGGGGGCGCAGACGTTGCGGGCGTGGGCAGCGAGCCCGTCAGGCCGGTATCGATCATGCTGCCCGCCGGATCGATCTCGTTGGCGAAGATCTCTGCGTATTGCCCGTTGGCCGTGTTTCCGTCCCCCATCGTCGCCGTCTGGTTCAAGCTCCCGTCCGTGGTCCAGTCCCCGAGAATGTTCTTTCGGTGGCCCCAGCAGTCGCTGTCGGACGGCGTCGTACAGCCGAGGTTCGTCCCGCCGTAGCCGTCGTTGTACATCCAGGCGTAATCGGCCCCGAGCGGCGTGTAGTCCTGGGCGAAGATGGAGCCGGCCGAGTGGAAGAGGTATCCCCCGGGCGGGGTGGGGTCGGTACTGGTCTGAGCGGCGGCCTGCGCGGCCGTGTTCAGGAGGGGATCGAGTCCCGAGAACTCCTGGAGCCCGCGGTCATTGCGCTCCTCGTCCGTGATGATGAGTTGCTGCACGGGGACCGAGTCGCTGGCGTAGTCGCTGGGCAGCACGAGTGGGCCGAGGCCCTCGAGTGAGCGGGCGTAGTTGATGTTGTGCAGGACCGAGTCGATGCAGCCGCTACTGGTGTCGTCTACCGGCGAGAGCGAGCAGTCCGGCATCACCTGTGGCGGCACGCTGACCGACGGATACGACGGTGGAAGGATCCCTGAAGCCGCGGCAAACGGCGCCGCGCCGGATATGAGGATGGCGGAAGAGCCGACCAGTCCCGCCAGGGCCACTGCTATCCGCCCCATGGAGACCGCGCCGATGCGCGCGCCACCTCGGAGCTGCTTCACGTTTCCGTTCGCCCCCCTCTGTGCGTGGAATCAAGTCAGCCGGGGCAACGTAACATTTTGCGTTCGGCGCGCCGAGTGGGCGGTCGCCTAATTGTCGGCCGTTTGGGTGCAGAGCGGTTGCTGCCGAAGACGATGTCGAGCACCGTGTTCTCGTTCGCTTGACTGGCGCAGTCAGCCCACGATGTCGAGCGCGGACGCCAGCGCTCGCACCTGCTCGATCCGGAAGTCCCGCGTGATGCCGGCTTTTGCCGCCACCGAGTCGAAGCCGTGGAACGCGCCCTCAGCCACGTGCACGTCGCACAGCACGCCGGCGGTGCGCAGGCGCTTGGCGTAGGCCATGTCCTCGTCGAAGAACAGGTCCAGGGTGCCGACACCGATCCACGCGGGAGGGAGACCGGACAAGTTCTCCTCGCGGGCCGGTGCGGCCAGAGGGCTGACGCCCGGGGCGCCGGGCTCCCCGCCGAGATAGGAGGTCCAGCCGAACCGGTTGGCGTCGCAGTTCCACAGCCGGAAGTAACGCTCGTCGACATCGGTGCGCAGGACCGTCCGGTCGTCAAGCATGGGATAGGAGAGGAGCTGGAGCCGCGGCGAGACGACTCCGCGCTCGCGAGCGAGCAGCGCCAACGCCGCCGCCAGCCCCCCACCGGCACTGGCTCCCCCGATGGCGATTCGGGCCGGGTCGACGTCGTCCCGCTTGGCCAGCCATTCCAAGCCGTCGTGACAGTCGTGCAGGGCGGCGGGGAACGGGTGCTCCGGTGCTCGTCGGTAGCGCACCGCGGCCACGAGGGCACCGAGCTTGCGGGCAAAGACCTGGCACACCGCGTCGTCTTGTGCGGGGCTCCCCATGATGTAGCCGCCCCCATGAATCCAAAGGACGGCCGGGTACGGGGCAGAGGCCGTCTCCGGCGGGCGGTGGAGGCGGACCTCGACTGAACCGGCGGTCTCGGACTCGACCCCTGCGGGCGGCGACCGGCGCTCCATCAGCGGCTCGAGCCGCCGCATCAGAGGAAACATTCGTCGGCCGCTCCCGCCACGAGGCAGCAGTGCCGCCATCCGTCGGAGGTCCGGATCGAAGGGGGTCGAAGCCATGGCGCTCGAGCATAAGCCGGTCGATGCAAGCCACGCCGGGTATCGGAGGTGGTATGCCGCACGAGGGCAACGGCCTTCTCTTATGCTCCCGTCGTGCGGGGCTTCGTGATGCGACGTCTCGGCGCCCTCGTCACCTGTGGGGCACTCTTCGGGGGCATCGTGGGCGTCGGAGCATCTTCGGCCGCGGCGCAGACCAGGAGCGACCTTTCGCATCCGTTGGTGGGTGCCTACTACTACCTCTGGAATCCGGAGAACCTGGCCACCGGCACCCTTCGGGGACACCTGGATCCGCCGCAGCAACCGCCGCCCTCACTGGTGAACTCCCAGTCCCCCCAGACGGCGGACCGGGACATCGCAGAGGCCCGAAAGGCCGGCATCAACTTCTTCGCCGTCGACTGGTGGCCCAATGACCCGGGTTATTCGGGCCGGAACTACGAACTGGCGGATGACGCCATGAATGACTTCCTGGCCGCGCCTGACCTGAATCAGATGAAGTTCGCCATGTTCTACGAGACCTGGAACCTTGGATTCAATCCCCCCTATGAGGCCACGCCGGTGACCTTCCAGATGGAACTTCACTTCGAGTCGGACATGATCGCCTTCGCCAAGCGTTACTTCACCAACAAGTCCTACCTGCGGATCGACGGGCGGCCGGTCGTGTACCTCTATCTGACGAGGACCTTGACCGGCAATGTGGCCGCCTTGATCCAAGGGGCGCGCAAGGTGCTCAAGGAGCATGGGTTCAACCCGTTCTTCATCGGCGACGAGGTGTACTGGCGGGTCACGCCGGAGGCCCAGCTGCCGCAAGGCCCGGTGCTCACCACGACGCCGCAGGTGCAGCGCATTGAGCAGTTCGATGCTGTGACCTCGTACATCCTCTACTACGGCGATCCCGAGCAGATGTACGGACCCGCCGGCGATTCGACGGGCTATCCGGGATCGACCAACATCGCGGCGGACCAACGGTTCCTTCTGACCGTGTATCGGAACGCCACCGATGACCGTGTCCCGGTGATTCCCGACATTGCGCCTGGCTTCAACGATCGCGGCTTTCGATTACCGACGAACCACCCCGCACAGCCGCGGCAATGGTCGCCGGGAGCCGGACCAGCGTCGACGCTTGACCACTTCTTCAAGTGTGTGGCGATCCCTGAGGTCGACCCATCGCTGCCGATCGTGATGGTGACGTCGTGGGACGACTGGAACGAGGACACCGGGATCGAACCGATTCCGGGAACTCCCACCCGGACTGACGACAGCCCCTCGGGAGACGCCTACACCCAGGGGTACGAATATGGCGACGTGGGCCGGAGCGACGTCTCCGTGCTGCGGCACGACGTCAGCCTGCTGGACCAGTCCCTCTCGAGGAGAGGACTCACGCCGCGCCAAAGGACCTCGCTGGCCCAGGAGTGCGCGCCTCGGGGGTAGTGGCTTCGTTCGCCTGGTCCCAAGCCCCGGGCCCGATCGAAGGATCGGGCCCGGGGAGGAACTCAGTTCGCTGTCAGACGACGGCTGCTGCCAAGGTGGTCCGCCGTCGGATCTTCAGTCTCAGGTGAAGGTGAGCTGCACGTTGGAGTCGCTCGCCACGTACTGCGCACTGAACGTTCCCATCACCGTGGTGAAGGTTGATCCTCCGAGCCCGCCGGACTTGAGCACGACCCAGGTGGTACCCACCGAAGGGTGGTACCCGGAGGCAAGCTTCGCCGAGACCGCTCCAGCGATGCTTGCGGTGCCGGTGACGTTCAACACGCCGATGCTCGAAGAGCTCGCCAGCGCCGGCTTGAACGTGCCCAGGCTGGACTGGGTGTACGTGCCGGTGACGTCGACCGCATCGCCGGCCGCTATCTGCAGCACCTTCGTGTTGTCGAGCGACCCCGAGATGTGAAGCACCGTGGCCGTGCCGCCAATCTTGATCTTCTTGGCGTTGGTGAGCGTGTCACCTGCCGGCAGGACGAAGGTCCCGCCGGACTGCGCCACGATCTTGCCCGAGTTGGTCACGTTGCTGCTGAAGACGAACTCGGTCGAGGTGAAGGGATTCGACGGGAATTCGAGTGTCCCGGTGTTGGTGAACGATGCGCCGGTGAAGGTCAGAGTCGCACCGTCCGAGGGCTCCAGCACGCCGGCGTTCGCCGTCGCGCTGGACGTGATGTGGGCAAACGAAGACCCGCCATCACCGATGACGATCGTGTACCCCTTCGGAACGGTGCCCGCGAGAGTGCCCGTGATGTTCGCCATGAACAGTTGATCGGAGTCCAGACCGGTCGCACAAGCCGGACCCGCGGCCACCGCACCAACGAAGGTCAGGCTTTGACTGGCTTGGCCGTCCATCCCGATGTTGAGCCGGTTGCCGCAGATGCTGCCGCCCGAGATGGAGACCGGAGCCTCGACGTTCAGCGTGCCGTGGTTGACGATCACGCCGTCCTGAGAGACAGTTCCCTGCGGGCTGGCGGTGCTCGAGATCGTGAGGAACACACTCGTCCCGACCGTGAGGGTCGCCGTCGAGGTATTGCTGATTGCTCCGGTGGTGGGCACCGTCATGGTCAGATTGCCGAGGACCGTGAACTTCCCTTTGTTCACCAGGTTCGTGAAGTTGTAGAAGCTGGCGAACGTGCTGGAAGGAGTCTCCAAGGTGCCCTTGTTGGTGAGGGTGGAAGTGTCCGTGAAGGTTCCTCCCCACCCCGGTGCGAGCGTGCCGGAGTTCGTGATCGCTCCGAGGAACGTGATCGCCGGCTCCGACGAGCCGCCATTGCCCATCTCGACGGTGTACGCGGCGGGAATGTTTCCGCTCAGTGTCCCGTTGCTCGAAACGTTGGCGAAGTCGATGTTGTCCTTCAAGGACCCTGCGTTGCACGAGCCGGATCCGACTGTCGCGGCGAAGGTGAGGCTGCCTACAGACCCGCCGTTCAGGCCGATCTCGAGCGGCGCGCCGCAGATGCTGCCTCCGTTAATGGTGACGGGGTCCACGACCGTAAACGCGTTGGCAGCGACGACGTCGATGATCCCGTCCTGGGCGAATGTGCCGTTGTTCGCAGCTGGACTGGAAACGGTGAAGGTCGTGCCCGTGAGGATGTCAATGGTTCCTGTCGAGCCATTCGTGAAGGTCGAAGCGGAGGTCGGTATCGAGTACGTGGAAGATGTGTCGATGTCGAACTGACCGTTGTTGGTGAAGTCCGAGAGATCGAACGCCACCCCTGAAGGACCTGCGGGAACTTCGACGGTCCCGCTGTTGATCAGGCTCGACGTGGCCGTCAACGTCGTACCGTCGGTCGGCTCGAGCGTGCCGGAGTTCGTCAGCGCTCCGGAGACGGTGATGTTGGCGTCAGAACTCCCTGGGTTTCCCATCTCGACGGTGTACGCAGCGGGAATGTTTCCGCTCAGTGTCCCGTTGCTCGAAATGTTGGCGAAGTCGATGTTGTCGGTCTCAACGCCGGTACCACAGGAAGGGCCGGCTGAGACTGTCGCCTGGAAGTTCACAGTCCCGATCGAACCGCCATTGACGCCGATCTGGGGAGCGGTGCCGCAGATGCTGCCACCCTTCACGGAGAGCTCGTCTTCAATCGTGAGAGCGCCCGAGTTGTTGATGACACCGTCCTGAGTGATGGTCGCAAGGTCGCTGACTGGACTCGAGAACGTGAGCGACGTGGCCGTCGGCACACTGAGCGTGCCCGCTGTGTCGTTCAGGAAGGTGGATGCGGACGATGGAAGCGTGTAGCTACTTCCGTTGCCGGTCTGGAAGAGGCCCTGGTTGTCGAAACTTCCAATGTTGAAGGCGCTGGCGGTGTTGAGCGACTCGTCAACCGTGCCGGCGTTCGTGAACGCTCCCGTCACAGTCAGCGTGCCGCCCCAGTTGAATGTGAGGCTGCTGCCGGCGGTATTGGTGACGCTCGCGAAGGTCACCGCTGGCTCCCCGCTGCCGCTGTTTCCGATCGCCAGGGTGGGGGTCGAACCCGAAGCACCCAAGGTGACGGCCCCGGCGCTGATCGTTTCGTTTCCGATTGTCACGGTGTAGGACCCAGCCGCTGTGATGCAGGCTGCCACACCCGCCCCTGGAGGTGCGTTGTTGCTCCAGTTTGCATTGGTATCCCAGGATCCACCGCTGGTGTTGGTCCAGGTGTCACCCGAACATCCCACTGCGGCCGCTGGACCGGCGGTGGCAACGAAGCCGACCACGGCCACTCCGGTCATGGATCCAATCGCGGCGATCGCCATCAGCGCTCGGACCCAAATGCTGGATCTGGGCGTGGCAAACCCGCCGGAGTCGCGACCTACTGAAAACATTTTTGCCTCTTTTCTTTCCGCCGCACAGGCATGTGCTCTTTCCCCGCGTCGAGCACCAGGCCCGACAACACACGCACAACGGTAGTTGGATCAGGCACGGATTACTACCGAGAATTCCGGAAAATCGTGCTTGTCGACCCGCGTAATTCCACGCGTAGTACGAAGGTCCATTGCGTAGTGACTTTTGTCACATTTACCTGAAACGGCCCGAATCTGATGCCACCCGTTTGAGGCAATTCGACGTCGCGCGGTGCACGTTCACTGTTGCCCGCATTCGTCGCATTGGCCGAGAGGCGAACGTCGAGAGCTCCTGTCGTGATGACGTCGGCGGTACAGACTCTTGGCTTCCGCCAGCCTCTTCTCGTCCGAGTTTGCCGAGGCCGGAGTCCGCGTTCGCGCTGTGATCGTGAAGAGGATCAGTGCAAGCGCATTCGGCGGTCGTCCTACGGGGTCGGAGTGGCCTCTCCCTGGTACGAGATCGGGACCGTCACCGTTGTCCCCGCTTGATCTCCGAATGCGATCGTGCAGGTCACGCCCGCCGAAACCTCCGCCGGCGTGGGTGGGCACGGGTAGTTGGCCGCGTCGGTGACAGTGTTCCCACCCGCGCTGTCGGCCGGGCAGGTCGCAACGAGGTCACCGGGCCCACACGGCGGCCCCACCGTCCCGGCCGCCACGGTGAAGGTCGTGGGTTTGGGTGAAACGGGCAGATTGCCCGTGCTCGTCGTCGTTACGGCGCGTGAGAGGGCGAACCCGCTGCACGAAATCGGCAATGTCTCCGCTTCGCCCACCACACTCATGGTGACGGTGGGTTGACTCGGGTCGGTGTTGCACTGCTCGACGATGCCGACGGAGTTCGGCTCGAATCCAGATCCCGTGAGCGTGACCACCGTCCCACCGCTCAGGCATGTCCCGGGAATCACCGTCATGGTCGCCGAACCGTTGCTTGCCGTGGACGGCAGCGAGTTGCACCCGGTGGACTGGCTGATCACGACGCTCGGCGCAGGTGCCAGGAGTTCCAGCGGTTGGCCGGCCTTGGCGGCCCTTGTCGGAAACGTCGCCGTCCCCAGCGCGACCGGGGCGGTGACGCCCGAATAGGAGAGGGACAGCAAACAAGAGGATTGACACAACGTCACGTGCTTCACCGTGATGAGCCGATTCGAGATGACGACCTTGCCTGCGTTTACTTCGATGTTGCCCGGCACCCCTGGCGCATTCTTCTGGGGTTGCGTCCAACCCTTCGGCACCTTTATGGAGATGGTGCCGTCGGTGAGTCCCTTGCCGCCTGGAGCGTAGGAGAAGGTCAATATGTTGCCCGCTGTGCCCTGGACAATCGTTCCGGGACTCACCGAGATTTGTCCAGGTGGGTTGGTCGCACCAGATGGTGTGCTCTCGATGGCAACCTGAAGCCCAGCCCCGATCAATAGGGCCAAGAAGACGCCCCGAAAGGCACAAAGAATTCGGTGCATTGAGCTTCCCCTCTTCGCATATGTCCCGGGATCGTATCCCGCCGTTTCCGACCGAAGGGGGTTGTATATGGGCAACCGGGTATGGCGACATCACCAATGCAGTCGAGGTCGGCCGTCGCGGGTCGTTGAAGCGATTGCGTCTTCCCATGGCGCCCTAAAGGTGCGGACGACGGCGGGCGGGAATTGAAGAAGGGGCGGGACCCGAGTGGGTCCCGCCCCTTCAAAGAGGATCTCGTCCTCGTTACGTACCTAGCAGCTGTAGTACAGCGGCACTCCCCCGGAGAGGGCGAGCAGCGCTGCCGATCCACCAGGGGTGGGGTCGCAGGTGTTGTCAGCGTTGGCCGGCACCGGGTTGGGGTCGGCGGGACCGTACTGGTTCAGGATGGGAGCCGAAGGCGGAAGCATCGGGGATCCCGGGTTTTGGAACCCGCTGAAGTCCACCACGTTGATGGTGTTGGAGCTCCAGGTGTTGCCGGCAAAGTTGTTGCCAACTGCAGCGTACGGATTGGAGTTCAACCCGTCCATGTTCGGCGCGTACGCACCTTCCACCACAACTCCAGCCTCGTCAGTAGTCACCGTGTTGCTCTCGAAGTCGTTGGCGCTACTGCCGTAGAAGGGGTCGCCGGGGTTGCAGCTGGGCTGAATGGCACACTCCGTGCCCGGGCCACCGACCACGATGCCGGCCTGGCTACCGGCAAGAGTGTTGCCCGTGTCGCCCGCACCGACGTTACCGATCCCTGCATTACTGACGCCTGTCAACAGCAGGTCGCCCTGGGAGCTGGTCGTGACGGTATTGCCCTCCACCACGACCGTGTTGCTGGTGCTGTCGAGCTGAATGCCCTCACCGTACCCACCGACTCCGGCGGAAGCCCCAACGGAGGTGGCGCCCGACACGGTGTTGCCGTCGATGTTCCACTGACCAATCGGTGCCGCAACCAACCCGAACGCCGCGATCTCGCCGGCATAGATGTTCACGTCGTTGTTGGACACGCTGTTGGTGTCAACGGATACCGTCCCCGCGTTGAGGACCAGGATGCCGCTGGCCGAGTTGCCCTCGCCGCCACCGGCGTAGCTGTTGCCGGAGATGGTGTTCCCACTGATGGTGGAGGCGCCAGCACCGAAGTCCTGGATGCCGTTCTGGGCGATGGCGTTGGTCGCACCTTCACCCTGCACGGTCGAGTTCGTGATCGTGCAGGTGGTGTTCTGGTCGTCGCAGGTGATGCCGTTCTTGTCGTAGGCCGGCGTGAAGGCACCGAAGCGGACCGTCGACCCCTTGGGTGCGACTGCAGTGGTGTTACCCGTGATGAACAGGACCTTGCTCGTGTCCTTTGTGGCGTTCAGCACGAAGCCGTCGACGATGACAGAACCAGAGTGGAAGCCAGCAGGGACCTTGGTCACTGCAAGCTGGTCATTGGTGTACGAGCCGGCCGGCAGCTTGGCGGTGGTCGTGGTCGTCGTGGCGGGAGACAGCATCGAGACGCCGTTCATGCTCACGGTTGACGATCCGGTCACCGAACTGTCCACGTAGATGCCGAGTCCGCCCTGGCAGCCGAAGAGGTCTGCCGGCATGTCGATACCGTTGACTGCCACGCCGTTGATCGCCCCGGAGGCGTCGTGGTAGTAGACGCCCACATAGTCCTGGGCGCAGCCGTGGCCGTCACCGTCGAGGAAGGGGATGCCGTTGGAACCGTTGACGGTCACACCGCTCAGGGTGAAGCCGGTCGTGCCCGGTGCGACGTCGACCACGTAGTACTGCGGCTGTGAGCCGTCGGTGTCTGTGTCACTGAGTAGCCCGGAAGCTGGGGGCTGGATCACTGTGCTTGTCCCGGCGCCCTTGATCTTCACGTTGTCGTTGGCCGAGGTGATGCTCACTTGCTCGGTGTAGGTACCCGCGGCCACCTTGATCGTGCCGCCAACCAAACTGGCGGCCTGCTCGCCCAAGGCGTAGCTAATGGTCTGGCATGGAGTCGCCTTGACCGTGCAAGCGTTGCCGACGTTGGACCCTGTCGTCGCGACGTACCACTTGTTGCCGACGCCGGTGGCGGAGGCTGCTGGAGCCGTGATGGCGAGGAACCCCGCCACCATGCTCAATACGGCCAGCGCCGAAACGGCGACTGGAATATGCAATCTTGCTTTCATCGGTTTCCTACTTCCGCTCGTTGGATGCCGACTGGGGTGTGACGCTGAATTCGATCGGACCGCACGATCAGGGACCCCTCCCCCCGGCAGGCGCGACGGTAGCACCCTGCGTTGTGATTAGCATCCTCCGTTGCGATGAACTTTGCGCGTCGGCGGCTGGTGACGTTCAGGGAATCGTGAAACTATCGATTGATTGCACCGAGAGTGGAAACTTCGTGACGAGACGTGCGCCGAGACGAATGGCCGTGGTCGGTTCCCTGCTCGCGGCAACGCTGTCCTTCGTACTGGCAGCATGCGGGTCCGGGAGCCCTGCTGGGCCCGGGTCGACTTCAGGCCCGTCCCAGGGAACAACATCGAAGACGACGGCTCCCCACTCAACACCGACGACCGGGTCCTCCACCCCATCGTCGACCACGACCACCACCGTGCCCTCGACGACTTCCACCTCGACCCCGCTCGCACCGCCTGCAGGTGGTCATCCGTCCCCTCACCTCTAAGAGCGAGGTCAAGAGGCCGAGGCGACTCTAAGAGCTAGCCCAAGCGGTACAGCTTGGTCCCGTTTTCACCGAGGATCTTGCGGCGTGACTCCGGGCGAAGCGTATTCATGGCCTCGCTCACATGGTCGAGGGGCTTTGGCCAGAGGGCGGTCGGATGGGGAAAATCGGTCTCGAAGAGGATGTTGTCTTCGCCGACCTTGTCGACCAACTGCTGGAGATCTCCACGCCCAGTCTCGAACCACATGGTGGAGTACCAGTTCGACTTGAAGTACTCCGAGGGAGCGCGCCCGAGGGCGGCTGCCTGGACCGGCGCATTCTCTGGCAATTCCCAGTCCATGGTCTCGAGGATGAATGGCACCCAGCCGATCCCGCTTTCCACCGAGACCATCTTGAGCTTGGGAAAGCGGTCGAAGAGCCCGGAAAAAATGGTGTTGATCACGATGCGAGCGTTCCCGATGAACAGCATGGAACCGCCGATGGCCGGCTTGATGTATTCATCCTGGGATTCCCAGAAGTACTGCCCGTAGAAGTTCATGGCCGTGAGGCTGGCCCCGATATGGAAGTGGACGGGGAGCTCGAGGTCGGCGCAGACCTCCCAGAGGGGGTCCCAGGCCCGGTTGGCCAAATCAGGAGAACCGAGGTCCTGAGGATCCGAAGTCATGTTGATCCCCCGGAGCCCGAGGCCTGCGATCCGCTCGGCCTCGCGGACGCATGCGTCGACGTCCCAAGCCGGCAGGATGGGCATGGGCAACAGGCGGTTGTTCGTCCGCTCTTGGATCTCCGCCCGAGAGTCGTTGAAGATCTCAAGACAGAGTCGTCGCAGCTCAAGATCCTTCACTTCGCCCAGGGTCTGGCCCCCGAGCCCGAGTGCATTCGGATACAGGACCTGGTTCTCGATGCCCATGTCATTGAGTACCTCGAGACGGGCGTCGACGTCCCACGCGGCAATGTGGGCGCGTTCGAAATCCCATTCGATCAGTGATTCCAAGAACGGATGCTTCACGCCCTCCCGGTCGATGGTGCTGCCGCCGCCGGCCTTCCCGACCGGAGTCCCCTCGATGACCCACTGGCGCTCCCCGTCGACCTCTTCGACGTGCAGGATCTGATCCTTGTAGGCGGCGGGGGCCCGCTTGGTCCAAAGGTCCTCGACGTCGGTGAAATGTGAATCAGCGTCGACGACAGCCAGTCCCTCAGACTTTTCTGCAGCAATAGTCATGCGATTGACTCCTCCAGATTTTTAGGGCCACAGAGCACGAAACGGTCCATCTGGCACGCTACTCATGTGAGCAGGCACTTCACACCATTCGACACAGGCCGAACATGCTGTTGCGGCCCTCTTCGCGGGGACACAACACGTCCGTAGGAGCGAGACCGGAGGCGATCACTCCTGACCTGCACTTTCGAGTCGGCCTGCAGGGATTTGAACTCGGGACCTCTTGATCCCCAGTGCGGTTGGCGCCGAGGCGTCCCGTGGTCGCTGGGGCGTTCAGGCTGCTCATGTAGGGATTCGCTGAGCCTCAAGGCGCTCGTCGTGGCGCCCTGTGGCGTCCAGTCATCGGTCCTCGTGTTTGCAGAGATGCTTGCGGATCGCGAGCTCTCGACGCACCCGGTTCCCTACGCCGCGCTCCCCCGCCGCAGTCCCACCCTGCCGCGTTCACTCACACCGCCCCAGATACCCCGGACGGACGCGTCGGCCAGCGCCACGTCGAGACACTGACGCCGGACTGGACAGCTCGCACAGAGCGCCTTGGCCACTGCTGCGGACTCTCCACGGTCAGGGAAGAAGATATCGGGACCTTTGCCACGACAGGCCGCCCGGGCGTGCCAGAGAGGTCGGTGGGTGACCTCGTCAATGGCGCCGAGCTGGTCGTCCATGCGCCCTCCACGGTACGTCCAGGCGGCGACGGGTCGGTGGATGCTGCCCTCGGGAACGCCCTCAGCGCTCGAACGCAACAGCTGACAAAATGCTGCCCATTGGCGAGAGAGGGCGAGAGAGCGGGGCGTTGAAGCGGCGACGGATGGTGATGCGGCGGCCAGCCATGATGGTCACGGGCCCCGCAATGGCAGCGAGCGTCGGTGTGGTCGGGGCTGGTGCGGACTCGGCGGTAGCGCCCGCGCTGCGTGTCCAGAATGGCGCAGAGTGGACTGCCTTTTACAAGGGTGGCGGCTGCGAGATCGAAACCTTCAGTTCTCATGGCACCTTTGCCGGCGACAAATTTTGGTGACAAAGGCACCTGGAGCGGCGGCGCTGCAACTCTGAACATGAAGTGGACGGGCGGCAGCCAAGCGGGGTGGAAGTTCACGGGCATCTGGTCTTCGTCAACGAAGGGCTATATGGGCAAGCTCGGGGGCCCGCCTCTCGAGGGCAAGCATTTGACTGCGGTCCTCCATAAGGGAGCCGACACCGTCGACGGCTGTTGACCGAGAAGTGGCCGCCATAATCTCCAGGATTCCAACGAGTTCGTCGGCTGCCCCGACTGCAGCGCCGTACCCAAATCCGTAGTTGACACCGTGGTCGATTCGATCGGCGAGACCTTCCTCTCCGATCTCCCGGGCAATGTCCTTGACCAAGGAAAGTTGCTGGTGGATCACCTCTTGGATCTGCTTGTAGGCGGGGCTCACGTAGTGGCCATTCGCGTCCGCCGTCTCGTTCGCCGTCTGAATACGTGCACGAAACCCCCGGACTTCAGGGAGTGCGGGCACCTCATCAACCATTCCGAACGCCTTGGGCTTGCACTTTGGTTGCGCGGCCTTGCGTCTTTCTGATCGCACAAGGCCGCCAACTGGTGTTTCCGAGTCGGGCTGCCGGGATTTGAACCCGGGACCTCTTGACCCCCAGTCAAGCGCGCTAACCAAGCTGCGCCACAGCCCGTGTGCCGTTCGACCTGTTCAGTGGGGTCGAATAGCGGAGCACCACCCTAGCCCACGGGGTCCATGCGTCCGAGGGGCGACCAGGTCTGCTTCCCCTCGGACTCAGCGGCCTCTGACGGGCCGAAAATCGCTCCAGCGACCCAGCTCACAAGCACCTGGACCTTACATTCCCCACGTAGGCGAAGCCCGACCCGAGCGACTGCTCGCCGGCGTCGTCATCCGTCACGGCGCCGGGCGTTCGTTGACGAGCACACGGTGCACGCATGTCCAAGGCCCCGAACGGCGGCATGAACCGTGCGATGGCACGGAACCTGTGCGTGGCGGGCCGCGGTGACGCGTGAAGACGAAGCAAACCGTCGTTCGACAAACAGGTGTGATCCAATGGGCCGATGGTCCTCGATATCGCCAACGACATGCGTCTCGACCCTCGCCTCCGGGGCATCCTCGCCGCGATGCCCCAACGCAACCTGGGCGACGTGGCCAGCCGTGAGCAGCTCATCGAGGAGAGCAACACGCCCGAGGCACTCGAGGCGCAGGAGGTCTTCCGGGTCATCCAGGACGCGTGCGACACCGAGGAGTCCGCGCCGTCGGCCGGTCTGGTCGTGCGCACCATGCAGTTCACGTCCGAGCCCGACGGCAACACCGTCAACCTGCGCATCACCAAGCCCGACACCGCCGACGCGCTGCCGTGCGTCTATTACATCCATGGCGGCGGCATGGCCACCATGTCCTGCTTCGACGGCATGTACCGGGGGTGGGCCAAGCTGATCGCCGCCAACGGCGTCGCCGTCGTCATGGTCGACTTTCGCAATTGCGTCGTTGCCTCCTCCGCCCCCGAGGTGGCGCCGTTCCCGGCCGGGCTGAACGACTGTGTGTCGGGTCTGCGCTGGGTGGTCACCCACGCCGACCAAATCGGGATCGACCCCGGGCGCATCGTCGTCGCCGGTGAGAGCGGGGGCGGCAACCTGACCCTGGCCACGGGGCTCAAGCTCAAGCGCGACGGGGACATCGGATTGATCAGGGGGCTCTATGCGCTGTGCCCCTACATCGCCGGGCACTGGCCCACCCCCGAGAGCCCGTCCTCGGTCGAGAACGAGGGCATCCTCCTCACGCTGCACAACAACCGGGGCGCCATGGGGTACGGCATGGAGGCCCTCGAGGAGCGCAACCCACTGGCCTGGCCCTCGTTCGCCGACGTCGACGACGTGACCGGACTGCCCCCCACGGTGATCAGCGTCAACGAATGTGACCCGCTGCGCGACGAAGGCATCAATTTCTACCGCCTGCTCCTGCGGGCCGGCGTCCCCGCCCGTTGCCGCCAGATGATGGGGACCATGCACGGGACAGAGATCTTCAACATCGCCTGTCCCGACATCAGCCGTGACACGGCCCGGGACATCGCCGGCTTCACCCGCGCCTGATCCGCTTCCGGGTCGAGCAGTACGCTCCCCCCACCATGCCCGCCACTCCCGTGACGCCGCACCGGCTGCGCCGTGCCCCCTTCGTGCTCCTGCTCGCCCTGGTGACGGTGGTGCTGGCCCTGCCCGCCGCCACGTCGGCCGGCGCCAGCACAGCCGCGAAGCCGCCGGCGCCCAAGGTGGTCCGGGCCGCGCTGCCGCCCGGGAAGATCAACTACATCCTCCTCATCGAGTTCGAGAACGAGGGCTACAACCTCACGTTCAGCCCGATCTCGCCGGCCCGCTACCTCAACACGACGCTGCGCCAGAGCGGCGAGTTGCTGCAGAACTACGACGCCGTCGGGCATGACAGCCTCGACAACTACATCGCCCAGGTCTCGGGGCAAGCCCCCACCTTGGACACGCAGGCGGACTGCTCCGACAACGGGTTCGCCTTCGCCAACGTCGAGCCGGGAACGCCCGACGCCGACAAGGCGCTGAATCCGGGCCAGGTGGACGGCACGGGCTGTGTCTATCCGTCCTCGGTGCAGACGATCGCGAACCAGCTCGACGCCAAGTACCCGCCGAACAAGACCACACATGTCGCGGCCTGGCGGGCCTACGAGCAGGACATGGGCAACACGCCGTCGCGGGACGGGGGCAAGGCCGACCGCAGCGGTGGCACGGACTGCGGACATCCGGCCATCGGCGCCACCGACACCGCCGAAGTGGCCACGCCCACCGATCAGTACACGACCCGGCACAATCCCTTCGTCTGGTTCCACTCCGTCATCGACAACACGGCGCTCTGCGACGCGAACGTCGTCCCGCTCGGCCCCCTCGCCGCCAACGGGACCCCCTCCCCCAGCGGCCACCTGGCCCGAGACCTGCACAGCCTCAAGACCACCCCGCGCTTCGGGTTCATCACCCCGAACCTGTGCAACGACGGCCACGACGGCACCTGCGCCGGTCCTAACAGCGTGGGCACCAGCACCGGCGGGCTCGTCGGAGCCGACGACTTCCTGCGCACCTGGATGCCCACGATCGCCAAGTCACCCGCCTACCGGAGCGGCCAGATGCTCGTGGTCGTCACCTTCGACGAAGCGGACGACGGCGACACCACGGCGTGCTGCGGCGAGGCGTCGGGCCCCAACGCCCACGCCCCCGGCGACGCCGCTGACACCACGGACGCCCAGGCCCCGGGCGGCGGGCAGGTCGGGGCCCTTCTCCTCAATTCGAAGTACGTCGTGGCCGGCTCGACCGACACCAGAGGCGCCTACAACCACTACTCGGCGCTCCGCAGCTACGAGGACCTCCTCGGACTGACCAAGGGTGGCACCGACGGCGCCGGGCACCTGGGCTTCGCCGCCGCCAAGGGCCTCGTCCCCTTCGGTTCCGACGTGTTCCCGCAGCACTACACCCCGCCGAAGGCCTAGAGCACCCTCCGGGCCGGGCGGCGTCAGTCGATCCGGCGCAGCGACTCGCGGTAGCGCTTGGCGTTCTCCACGTACTGGTCGGCGGAGATGCCGATCATGAACTGGTCGGAGCGGCCCTCGAGGATCTTGGCCGGGATCCCGAGCGCCAAGGCGCCGGGCGGGATCACCATGTTGTTGGGCACCACGGCGTTGGCCCCGACCGTGGCGCCGCTGCTCACCACGGCGTGGTGCAGGATGACGCTGCACGAACCGGCCAGCGACTTGTCCTCGAGCCGGCAGCCCTCGAGGTGCGTGAGATGACCCACCACGCACCCGTCGCCGATGACGGTGGGAAAGCCCGGTCCGGCGTGAATCACCGTCCCGTCCTGAATGGACGTGCGCGTCCCGATGGTGATGGTGCCGTAGTCCCCGCGCAGCACGGCGTGCGGCCACACGCTCGACTCCGCGCCGATGACGACGTCACCGATGACCACCGCGTCCGGGTGGACGTAGGCCTCGGGATCGATCGTTCGGGGCGACGCCGTTGAGCTCGTAAATGGGCACAAAACGACGCTACACGTGGCCGGCGATCCAGCTGATCCCCTGGTAGCCGCGGTAGCCCAGGTAGATGACGCTGGCCACCAGAAAGGCCTTGAAGTACCACGGGATGGGAGCACGCTCCTGCTCGGCCAGGATCGTCCCGCACGTCGGGCACTCACCCTCTTCGCCCAGGTCCTCCTCCTCGACGAGCGTGTCGCACTCTTCGCACCACGCCATCAGCGCACTCGCACGTCACTTGCCCCCGATGCGCACCCGCAGCTTCATCGGCGTGGCACCCAGGTTGAACTTCTCCCGCAGCCCCCGCTCGATGTAGCGCAGGTAGGTCTGGGGCAGGCGGGCATTGACGAAGAGGGTGAACGTCGGCGGGTCGATCGCCCCTTGGACGATGTAACGGATGCGCGCCCGCGGCGCCGCCTGACGAGCCTGCAGTTCCTGGACGGCGCGGTTGAGCACCCCCGTCGGCACCCGCTGGTGGTAGGCCTCCTCCGAATCACGCAGGGCAGGGAGGATCCGGTGCACGCCCTTGCCCGAGAGGGCCGAGACCTTCAGCACCGGGGCCGAGCCGAGGAAGGCCAGCCGGTCGCCCACGCCGGCCAGGACGTCGTCGCGATCGTCGGTCGGCACCAGGTCCCACTTGTTGAGCACGACGATGGCCGGGCACCCCGACACGCCGATGCGCTCGGCCAACCGCTGGTCCTGGTGGGAGGCACCCACGGTGGCGTCGATGACCAGCAGGGCGATATGGGCCCGCTCCAGCGCCCGCAATGCCCGCAGGGTGGCGTGCTGCTCGGTGCCCCGATCGGTCTTGGACGGGCGGCGCAGCCCGGCGGTGTCGATGAAGCAGATCGGCCCGTTCGGGGTGTCGACCACCGTGTCGATGGTGTCGCGCGTCGTCCCCGGCATGTCGTGCACGATGGAACGTTCCTCGCCCAGCAACTGGTTGAAGAGGGTCGACTTGCCGACATTCGGTCGTCCGATGATGGCCACCCGCGGGGTGGAAGGATCCGCCTCGGCGCTGCCGGCTCCGCCGCTCGCTCCGTAGCCCCACGTCGCGGCGGACATCGTGGCCATTCCCGAGCCGTCGTCCTCGCCATCCAAGCCGGATCCGCCGGCCGCGTGAGGGTCGGGCAACAGCGAGACCACGGCATCGAGGAGGTCGCCGGTCCCGCGCCCGTGCAGCGCGCTGACCGGATAGGGATCCCCAAGACCGAGCGCCACGAACTCCCACCCGGCCGCCTCCCGGTTGGTGTCGTCCACCTTGTTGACCACCAGGCGCACCGGCGGCCCGGCCCGGCGGATCACCTTGGCCGCGTCCACATCCTCTTCGGTCACCCCGACGGCCACGTCGACCACCATCAAGATGACGTCGGCCTCGGCCAGGGCGCGTTCGGCCTGACGGCTGACCTTCTCGTCGAGGTCGTTGCCCGCGGCCAGCCAGCCCCCGGTGTCCATGATGGAGAAGGGCACCCCGGCCCATTCCGCCGTGAGGACCTTGCGGTCGCGGGTCACCCCCGTCTCCTCCTCGACCACGGCCGCCCGCGTCCCCACGATGCGATTCACCAAGGAGGACTTCCCCACGTTGGGGCGTCCGGCCACGACCACCACGGGGAGGCTCATGCGGCGCAGGTCGGACGGAACGAGGTGCCGTCGAGGGCCTGGCGCAGCGATCGCCCGTCACAGGGCACCACCTCGACGGTCGTCGGCAGGTCGGCCAGGGTCAGGCCGTCGAGAAAGCGTCCCTCGTTGAGGCAGGCGTCGGGGAGGAGCCAGCGCATGTCGCTGCCGGGCGTGCCGTCAGAAGTCGTCGACGCACCGCCGGCCGTTCCGGCCGTCCCACGAGCCCCCGCCGCATCGGTCTTCCCGCTCGCGGCAGCAGCCTGGTCGAGCGCCCGGGCCACGTCCTCCCCCGTCAGCAGACCGGCCACACCGATATTGCCGCCGAAGAAGTCGTTGTCGATGGCCCGGACCGTGATGTCGTCCCGGGGGTGCGAGGCCACCAGCGGCGCCAGCACCGTCGCCCCGTAGGTCCCCGTCAGCACGGTGACCGGCCGCTGGTCCTGTCCGGCCGGGGCCGAAGGCAGGCGCAGCGCCCGGTAGCCCTCGGCCGGCGCGGCATCGACCGATGCGAAGAAGCCGTGGCGCACGCCGCCCGGCGCGTCCGAGCCCGGGCGGGCGAAGGCCTCGACGAAGGCGCGCGACATGCCGATGCCGTTCTCGTGCTGCGGGTAGCCCTCGTAGTGGCGGGCCGGCGGGACCTCGCGCCCGGCCAGCAGGTAGTACTCGTCGGCCGCGAAGACCAGGCGTCGGCCCAACACCTTCTTGTAGATGCCCTGCCACTCCTCGATCGTCTCCACGACCCGTACTGCTTCGGCGTGCGTGTGCTCGCGCATGGTGGGCTCGTTCGAGTAGCGGCTCAGCCCCAGCGGCACGGCGCCCACGCTGGCCAAGGTGGGATAGCGGTCGAGGATGCCGGCCAAGGTGTCCTCGAGTGCGTCGCCGTCGTTGACTCCGGGGCACACCACGACCTGGCCGTGCACCTCGATGCCCCCGTCGAGCAACACCTCGAGCCAGCGCAGGCTGGTCGCCCCCTTGGGGTTGCGCAACATCTGGGCCCGCAGGTCCGGGTCGGTCGTGTGGATGGACACGAACAACGGGCCCAGGCGCTCCGTCAAGATCCGTTCCGCATCGAGCTCGGTGAAGCGCGTCAACGTGGTGAAGTTGCCGTAGAGGAACGACAGCCGGTAGTCGTCGTCCTTGAGGTAGAGGCTGCGCCGCATGCCCTTGGGCAACTGGTAGATGAAGCAGAAGGCGCAGTGGTTGTCGCAGGTGCGGATGCGGTCGAAGACGGCCGAGGACACCTCGACCCCCAGCGGCTCGCCGTCCGCCTTGTCCACCCGCACCACCCGGGCCAGGGGCGCGCCGGAGCGCCGCACGAGGACACTGAGGTCCCCGGCGTCACTCAAACGCTGGAAATCGATGACGTCGCGCGGCTCGTGACCATTGAGGCTCAGGAGCTCGTCGCCCACGGCCAGGCCGGCCCGGGCTGCCGGCGACGCCGCGGTGACCGAAGTCACCGTGGGAGCTGACATACCCCACACAGTACTGGCATTAACCTGGACTTTGTGCCCGCAGTGACCCGCGTGATGCTGGCCGAGCCCCGGGGCTTCTGCGCCGGCGTCGAGAAAGCCATCAAGGCCCTGGCCTGGATGGTGCGGGTCTTCGAGCCGCCGGTCTACTGCTACCACGAGATCGTCCACAATCGGCACGTGGTCGACCGCTTTCGCGAGCAGGGGGTCGTCTTCGTCGACGACGTGGCCGAGGTGCCCGTCGGCGCCCCGCTCATGCTCAGTGCGCACGGCTCGGCCCCCGAGGTCGTCCTGGCCGCCCGGGCCCAGGGCGGCGTGGTCGTCGACGCCGTGTGCCCGCTCGTCACCAAGGTCCATCACGAGCTCAAGGTGCGCAGCCGCAAGGGCTACACCGTCCTCTACGTCGGCCACGCCGGCCACGAGGAGGCGGTCGGCACCATGGCGGTGGCCCCCGAGTCGGTGCGGCTCTTGGAGCACATGGAGGACCTCGACGGGCTGCGGGACCTCGAGGCCGAGGGGTCACCCGTCGCCCTCCTGGCCCAAACCACCCTGAGCCACGACGAGTGGCGCGACCTCATGGAGGGAGCCCGCACGCGCTTCCCCGACCTGTGGATGCCCAACCGCAGCGACCTCTGCTTCGCCACCACCAACCGCCAGGCCGCGCTCAAGGCCATCGCCTCGGATGCCGACGCCGTGGTCGTCATCGGCTCGGCCAACTCCTCCAACACCGTCGCGCTCGAGAAGGTGGCCCGGGCCAGCGGGTGCCCCCGGGTGCTCCGGGTCAACGAGGCGGACGAACTGCCCGACGACCTGGTCGGCACGGTCGGGGTCACGGCCGGCGCCTCGGCGCCCGAGGCCTTGGTCGAGGAGGTGATCGCCCGGCTGGCCCCCTCCGAGGGCGTCACCGAGGTCACCGTCACCACCGAGGACGAGTACTTCCCGCCCCCGCCCGAGCTGCGCGAGCTGCTGCGCGCCGTGGGCGCCACCGTCGGCTTCCTGGCCGCCCGGCCCGGGGCCGAACGGGCCGATCCGGCCGCCCAGGACCGGGCCGTCTCGGCGGCCGACGTCCTCGACCTGCTGGCCTCGTGAGGGCGGCGGGTGCGATGATTGAGCCATGACGTTCACCCGGATGGACCAGTCGACCGCCGAGCAGTGGCAGGTCATCATGGTCGACACGATCGAGAACCAACCCCGCGTGGCCGAGCGGGTGTTGCGCATGCTCGAGTCGCTCGAGGAGATCACCGACGGCTTCGCGGTGAACCAGCTCGTGCATTCGCTGCAGACGGCCACCCGGGCCGAGGAGGCCGGTGCCTCCGACGAGGTGGTCGTGGCCTCGCTGTGCCACGACATCGGCAAGGCCGTCTCGGTGATGAACCACCCGCGCATCGCGGCCGAGATCATCAAGCCCTACGTCGACGCCGACACGTACCACATGATCCGGGCCCATCAGGACTTCCAGGGCAAGCACTACTACGAGTACATGGGAGCCGATCCCAACGCGCGCGACCAGTACGTCGGGGAGCCCTGGTACGACCTCGCCGCGCAGTTCGCCGACGAGTGGGACCAGAACAGCTTCGACCCCGACTACCCCACCAAGCCGCTGTCGCACTTCGAGCCCCTGGTGCGCCAGGTCTTCGCCACCCCGCGGTCGCTTTGAGCCCCGCTCGCGGCGCCACCTCGGGTGCCGCCGTCCACACCGACCCTGATCGCGCGCGCCGCGTCATCGAGGAGTCGCGCCGGGCGTTCGACCAGCGCTACCCCGGGCTGAAGCTCTCCCCCGCCGTCGGCCTCATCTGCGCCTACGAGGAAGAGGACAACATCGGCGACGTCCTCGACAAAATGCCCCGCGAGGCCTGCGGCCTGCCCCTCACCACCCTGGTCATCGTCGACGGCGGCGAGGACAAGACGGACCAGGTCTCCATGGACCGTGGCGCGGTGACCTTCGTGCTCACCGAGAACCTGGGCCACGGCTACGCGCTGCGGGTGGGCTACGCGCTCTGTATTGAGCTGGGGGCGCAGTACTGCGTCACCCTCGACGCCGACGGCCAGAACGACCCGGCCGAGATCCCGATCATGCTCGAACCGTTGGTGGACGACGAGGCGGACTTCGTCGTCGCCTCACGGGTGCTGGGCACCGACACGACGACCGACAACACCCGCAAGGCCGGCGTGCGGGTGTTCTCGTGGATGCTCAGCACCATCGGTCACACCAAGCTGACCGACACCTCCAACGGCTACCGCGCCCTGCGGGTGTCGATGCTCGACGACATCGCCTACCGCCTGGTCCAGCCGCAGTACCAGACGGCCGAGTTGCTGATCATCGCCATGCGCCGCGGCTGGCGGGTGACCGAGCGCCCCACGGTGTGGCTGCCCCGGGCCTCGGGCACCACCAAGAAGGGCAAGAACTGGCTCTTCGGCTTCCGCTACGGCCGCGTGGTGGCCGAGACGTGGTGGAAGATGCGCAAGGAGCCCGTCCACTCCTGAACGCCCTGCAGTTGAGGGCGAACGGTCGGCCTCAGTAGCGGCCGGTGTCCGCCCGGGCCTGGTCGTAGACGTCCTGCATCCGCTGCTCCAGCTCCGCCGTGGCGGCGTGGACGGCCGAGCGGGAGACGCGCCCACCCCCGGTCCGAGGTGGTGCCGGCAACGGCGGGGCCGATCACCACATGGATGGTGTACGGCTTGGGGATGGTGCTGCCCTTGGGCATGGCCAGGTCGGAGCCGCCGATGCCGATGGGCACGATCGGGGCGCCGGTGCGGGCCGAGAGGAACGTGGCTCCCTCCATCAGGTCCTCGATCACCGGGCCCGGCGCGGCGGGTGCCTTCGGGGAAGAGCACGAGCGCCTCGCCCCGGCGCAGCACCTCTTCGGCGCGCTGGAGCGCCTCGCGGTCGGCCGACTCGCGGTGGACGGGGAAGGCGCCGACGGTGAGCAACAGCTTGCCGAGGTACTTGTTCTTCCACATCTCGTCCTTGGTCATGAAGAAGAGCTTGCGGTCGGTGCAGAAGGCGGCGAAGCCGAAGTCGGCGAACGAGCGGTGCACCGGGGCGAGGATGACCGGACCGCTCGCCGGCACGTGCTCGCGCCCGATCACCTTGGGGCGGAACCACGCCCGGAGGATGCCGACGAAGATGGCGCGCTCGACCCGGTAGAGCGGGCTGCGGCGCGGATCGATCTCGAAGGGCTGGTGCCGCCCGGGCGCCACGACCTCGGGCGTCGCCTCCTCGGGTCCGGGTTCGGGTGCACTCACAGCCACGACAGCACCTCCTCAATCACATCTTCCACGCTGCGGCCGGTCGTATCGAGCCGGCGGGCGTCGTCGGCCTCACGCAGCGGTGACGCGGCCCGGGTCGAGTCGAGGTGGTCCCGCCGGGCCACCCCTTCGGGCGCCTCGTCGTGGCGGCGCCGGGCCCGCTCCTCGGGCGACGCCGTCAGGAAGACCTTGAGCTCGGCCTCGGGGAAGACCACCGAGCCGATGTCGCGGCCCTCGACCACCCCGCCCCCGTGGGCCTCGGCCCAGGCCCGCTGGCGCCACACCAGCTGGTCGCGCACGGCGGCGTTGGCCGCCACCACCGACACGGCCCGCCCCACCTCGGGCGTGCGAATCAGACCGGTCACGTCCTGGCCGTCGATGACGACGCGCCGCCCGACGTCGATGTCGGCCGCCTCGGCCAGCGCGGCCACCGCCGTCTTGTCGTCGGGCGCGATGCCCAGGGCGAGGGCGAGGGCGGCGATGGAGCGGTACATGGCGCCCGTATCGAGCCGCTCGAGCCCGAGGCGCCTGGCCACCGCGGAGGACACGGTCGACTTGCCGGCTCCGGCCGGCCCGTCGATGGCGACGAGCAGGGCCCGCGGTTGGCGGTCCCCCTCGGTCAGGGCGCGCAGGTCGTCGGCGAAGCCGGGATAGCTGGTCTCGACCGCCTTGAACCCGGTGATCACGCTGCGCTCGCCCGGCGCCGCGGCGAGCGCAGCCACGGCGGCCGCCATCGCCATGCGGTGGTCGCCCCGGCTGTCGAAGCGGGCGCCGCGCAGCGGCCCGCCGACTCCGGTGATGGACAGGGTGTCGCCCGCGACGGCGGCCCGGGCGCCGAAGGCCTCGACCATGTCGGCCACCGCGGCCAGGCGGTCCACCTCCTTGACCCGCAACTCGGCCACGTCGGTGAAGACCGTGGTGCCCTCGGCCACGGCGGCGGCCACGGCGAGGGCGGGCACCTCATCGAGCGAGGGGATCTCGTGGGCGGCGATCTCGGTGGCCCGCAGCGGTCCGGGCCGGGCGTGCAGGCTGGCCACGTGGGGCCCGGTGGGCTCAATGGTGACGTCCGCCCCCATGCGGGCCAGCACGCTGACGAAGCCGAGCCGGGCCGGGCCTTGGTAGACCTGGGCCACCTGGACGTCGCCGCCCGCCGCCACGCAACCGGCCACGACGAAGAAGGCCGCGGCCGAGGGATCGCCGGGCACGGTGCGCTCGACCGGCTGCAGGGCCGAGGCCCGGAGGCGCACCACGCGGCCCTCGCCCCAGGGCTCGACCGTCAGGTCCGCGCCCGCCTCGGCCAGCATCTCCTCGGTGTGGGTCCTGGTGGTCACCGCCTCGCGGACGACGGTCTCGCCGCGGGCCGACAGCCCGGCCAGGAGGATGGCCGACTTCACCTGCGCGCTGGCCACCTTGGAGGTCCAGTCGATCCCGTGCAGCGCGCCGCCCGCCACGCGCAGCGGCGGGTGGCAGCGTGCGCCTTCGCCGCTGACGGTGGCCCCCATGAGCCCGAGCGGCTCGGCCACCCGGTCCATGGGCCGGGTCGAGAGCGACTCGTCGCCGATCAGCTCGGTGACCCAGGGCAGGCCGGCGACGAGGCCGACCAGCAGGCGCATGGAGGTTCCCGAATTGCCGCAGTCCAGCGGGGCGCTCGGCGTCGTGCAACCGGCTGCGGCCCCCGTGCAGGACGACGGAGCCGTCGGGCCGACGCTCGACGGCGACCCCCATGGCCTCGACCGCGGCCAAGGAGGCCGCCACGTCGGCGCCGTCGGAGAGGCCGTGCACGACGGATGTGCCCTCGGCCAGCGCGGCGAGCAGCACCGAGCGATGGGAGATCGACTTCTCCCCCGGCGTCCGGACGGTGCCCAGGCAGGCCACGCCACCCTCGACGACCAGGACGCGGCGGGCGTGGTCATGACAGCGGCTCCACCCGGCAGCGGTAGCCCCGGGCCTCGACCGCGGCGGCCAGCGGGGCGGCGTCGGTGTCCTCGACGACGAGGATGAGCACGCCGCGCGGGCCCTCGGCCGAGTGGGCGACCTCGAAGTCGTAGAGGTTGATGCCGGCGTCGGCGGCCAGCGAGGTGAGCTCGGCCACCACGCCCGGCTCGTCGGCCACGGGGATGCGGAGCTCGGCCAGGTGGTCGGGCCGGGCGATGCGGGCGGGCAGGTTGCGCCGGGCCGCGCTGGCCGACTCGAGCGTGTCGAGCAGCGCGGCGCGGTCGCGGCCGGCGACGTGGTCGCGCATGGAGCTGAGGTCGCCGATGAGCGTGTCGAGCGCGTCGACGATGGCGCCGGCGTTCTCGGCGCAGATGTCGGGCCAGATGCGCGGGATGCCCGGCCGCCACCCGGGTCATGTCGCGGAAGCCCCCGGCGGCCAGGCGCAGCAATGTGCCGTCCTGCTCGGCCCCGGCGCTGGCCGCGTTCATCAGCGTGGCCGCGACCAGGTGGGGCACGTGGGAGACCACGGCGACCAGGCGGTCGTGGTCGGCGGCCGAGAGCACGAGCAGGTCGGCGCCCAGGCTCATGACCACACCCTTGAGGCGGTCGAAGGCGGCCAGGTCGGTGGCCGCGGTCGGGGTGAGCACCCAGACCGCGCCGGCGAAGAGGTCGGGGTCGGCGCCGCGCAGCCCGATCTGCTCGGAGCCGGCCATGGGGTGGCCGCCGATGAAGCGGGCGTGGTCGGCTTCGGCCACGATGGCCGTCTTGACCCCGCTCACGTCGGTCACGACGACGTCGCTGCCGGCGGGCGCCGTCGGACAGGACGTCCTGGGCCACCGCGGCCACGGCGGTGGCCGGGATGGCGACGAAGACGACCTCGGCCTCGAGATCGTCGCCGGCGGCGTCGATCACGCCACGGTCGAGTGCCTCGGTGGTCCGCTCGGCGTCGGCGTCGAGACCGGAGACGTGCCAGCCGCGCCGGCGCAGGCCCAGGGCGATGGAGCCGCCGATGAGACCGGTCCCGACCACGAGCGCCCGCCGGCGCGGCCGGGGCTCAGTCGGGGAGGTCATCGCGGAGCGTTTGGGCCCCGTGCAGGTAGACGTGGTGCATCTCCTCACGGGACCGCGTGGTGTAGACGTGGAGGAGGACCCGGACGCACAGCGGCATGGCCCCGGGCACGGGGATCTCGGCGGCGCAGAGGAGCGGGACGGCGCCGAAGCCGATCTCGCGGATGGCGGTGGCCGGGAAGATGCTGGTCACGTCGCCGGTGGCCGTGAAGAGGATGCTGACGATGTCGTCCTCGACCAGCCCGTTGCGCTCCATCAGCTCGCGCATCAGCTCCTGCGAGCGCTCGGTGACCTGCTCTGCCGTGTCGGCGTCGACCGTCGTCGCCCCGCGCAGACCCCGGACCATGAGAGCGGCTGCCATGGCGGGCCACTCTACCGGGAACGACCGCGCACCCCCGGCGACCTGGCCTTAAGCGTGTGAGGCGGCGGCGGCCAAGGCGCGCACCTCTTCGGGCCTGAGGAGGCGCCAGCGGCCGGGGGCGAGCGTGGTGTCGCGCAGAGGACCGATGCGTGTGCGGACCAGGCGTTCGACCGGATGGCCCACCGCCTCGCACATGCGCCGCACCTGGCGGTTGCGCCCCTCGTGGATGACGAGGCGCAGGACGCCCGGGGCCAGCACGCCGACCTCGGCCGGTGCCGTCAGCCCGTCGCTCAGCTCGACCCCCTGGCGCAGCGTCCGCAGCGCCCCGGGCGCCGGCGTGCCGCCGCGCACCTCGGCCACGTACTCCTTGGCCACCCCGTGCGAGGGGTGGGTCAGCAGTTGGGACAGCGCGCCGTCGTTGGTCAGGATGAGCAGCCCCTCGGTGTGCCGGTCGAGCCGCCCGACGGCGAAGACCCGCGGCTCGGCGGGCACCAGCGTCATCACGGTGGGCCGCCCCTGCGGGTCGTCGGCCGTCGTGATGACGTCGTCGGGCTTGTTCAACAGGTAGTAGACGAGGTCGGGCGCCACCGGCACGAGCGACCCGTCCACCTCGACGCGCGCCGTGGCCACGTCGATGCGCCGGCCCAGCACGGCCACCGCGCCGTCGACGCTGACCCGGCCGGCCGCGATGAGCTCCTCGCAGGCACGCCGGGAACCGAACCCGGCTCGGGCCAGCACCTTCTGGAGGCGCTCGCCCTCCTCCTCAGGTGTCGTCGGAGGCCGCCTCGACGCCCAAGCCGAGCGCGGACTGGAGGTCGCGCTCGAGGTCCGCCGCCACCTCGGGCCCGGGCAGGAAGTCCTCCACCGTGGGGAGCTGGTTCAGCGAGTCCAGCCCGAGGCGCTCGAGGAAGAGGTCGGTGGTGCCGAAGAGCGCCGGCTGGCCGAGGCCGTCGGCGTGACCGACCACGCTGATGTAGCCGCGCTGCTCGAGCAGGCGGGTCACCCCGTCCACGTTGACGCCGCGCAGGGCCGAGATCTGGCCCCGCGACACGGGTTGGCGGTAGGCCACGATGGCCAGCGTCTCGAGCGCGGCGGTCGAGAGCCGATGGGAGACGTCGCGGTTGGCGAAGCGCTCCACGTAGGGCGCCAGGTCGGGGTGGGTCTGGAAGCGCACCCCACCGGCGATGCGGGCCACCATGAAGCCGCGGCCCTCCTCCTCGTAGGCCCGGGCCAGCCGGTCGATGGTCTCGTCCACCCGCTCCACCGGCTCCTCGAGCAGCTCGGCCAGGAGCTGCGGGGCCAGTGGCTCCACGGCCACCAGGAGAATGGCCTCGATCGTGCGGCCCAACTCGGCCTCTTCCATCAGCGTTCCTCGCTCATCCCTCGTAGTCGTCGACTTCGAAGCCGCCCATTTCGGCCAGGCCCCGGCCGCTCGCCACCCCGGCCAGTTCGTCGCGGGCCAGCCAGGAGATCTGGAGGTCGCCGAAGCTGTGCCCCTGGCCCGAGCGCGACGCGCCCCATCTTGCACAGCTCGAGGAGGGCCAGGAAGTGCACGATGACGTCCATGCGGGTCTGGCACTCCGCCACCAGCTGGCGGAACGAGGCCGGTCGGGCCGCCTCGCTCTCGGACTGGGCGATGAGCGCGGCCACCGTCTCGGAGACCGAGACCATGTCCACCGTGACGTGGGAGAGGTCGACCCGGGGCACCGGCCGCTCGGCCGAGCCCCGCAGGTAGGCCTGGGCCAGGTCCTCGGCGGTGATCCCGGCCAGCAGGTCGGGGGCGTGGACCACGAAGTCGTCGTCGAGTCCCGCCTCGCGGGGCACGCAGCGCGAGGCCTGCTCGGCCAGGGCCACGAAGACGTCGGCCGCCGCCGAATAGGCCCGGCACTCGAGCAGGCGGGCCAGCAGCAGGTCGCGCTCCTCCCAGCCGGCCATCTCCTCGTCGTCCTCGACGTTCTCGGGACCGGGCAGCAGGCGCTGGGACTTGAGCTCGATCAGGATGGCCGCCACCAGCAGGAACTCGGAGAGCTGGTTGAAGTCGATCAGCTCGGGCTGGTCGGAGAGGATGCGCACGAAGCCGTCGACCACGGGCATGAGGGGGACGTCGAGCACATCGAGCTCGTGCGAGGACACGAGGTGCAGGAGCAACTCGATCGGGCCCTCGAAGGCCGGGGTGGACACCGTGTAGGCCACCAGGTGACGTTACCGAATGCGGCCGTGCCCCACGCGCACCCCTGTCCGGCCTGGACCGCTGCCGCCAATACCATGGCGCCCCATGAACAGGGTCCTTTCCGGCATCGCGCCTTCGGGCAATTTCACCTTGGGGAATTACCTCGGGGCCCTGCGTCACTGGGTCAGCTTCCAAGACGGTAACGAGGCCTTCTACTGCGTGGTCGACCTCCACGCGCTGACCACCGAGATCGAGCCGGCCGCCCTGCGGGCCAACACCCTCGATGCCGCCCTCAACCTGCTGGCCATCGGCCTCGACCCCGAGCGCTGCAGCCTCTTCGTCCAGAGCCACGTGCCCGAGCACACCCGCCTGACCTGGCTGCTCGAGTGCACGACCAGCATGGGCGAGCTGCGCCGCATGACCCAGTTCAAGGACAAGGGGAAGGGCCAGGACGCGGCGCGGGTCGGCCTCTTCACCTACCCGGTGCTCATGGCGGCCGACATCGTGCTCTACGACGCCACCCATGTCCCGGTGGGCGACGACCAGCGCCAGCACCTCGAACTCACCCGGGAGCTGGCGGTCCGCTTCAACCACCGTTACGGCGAGACCTTCGTCGTCCCCGAGGCCGCGATCCCGGGCACGGCGGCCCGGGTCATGGACCTCCAGCACCCCGAGCGCAAGATGTCCAAGTCGGTCGACTCGCCGCTGGGCACCATCGGCCTGCTCGACTCCGAAGAGGACATCACGCGGAAGGTGCGCAAGGCGGTCACCGACACCGACGGGGAGATGCGCTACGACCGGGCGGCCAAGCCGGGGCTGGCCAACCTGCTCGACCTGCTGGCGGCGGCAACCGACGGCACGCCCCAAGAGGTGGCGACGCGCTACGAGCGCTACGGCGACCTGAAGAACGACGTGGCCGCCGCGCTGGCCGAGCTGCTCCGCCCGGTGCGCGAGCGGCGGGCCGCCCTCGAGGCCGACCTGCCGTACGTCGAGGCCGTGCTCCAGCGGGGCGCGGCACGGGCCCACGAGGTGGCGGGAGCGGTCTACGCGCGGGCGGCCGACGCCATGGGGCTGTTGCCCCCGGCCTGAGCCGGTTCAGACGCCGAGGACGCCTTCCCACCAGCTGTAGAGCTGGTTGAACATCCACGTCAACGGCCCGTGCGGGTAGAGGAAGAAGTTCAACAGCACCAGGCCGAGCAGGATCGGCATCGTGTACTGGCGGTAGCGCAGGTAGGTGGGCCACCAGCGTGCCGGCAGCATCCGCTCGAGGAGCACCGACCCGTCGAGCGGCGGTATCGGGATCAGGTTGAACGCGCACAGGCCGACGTTGACCAGGCTGGCGTAGAAGATGACCTGGTCGAACGTCGTGAAGTTGCCCGTGCTCAAGAGGCTGCTGCGCACGAACGCGATGAAGATGAAGGCGAACACGCCGGCGATCACGGCATTGGTCGCCGGTCCGGCCAACGAGACGAGCACACCCTGGTTGCGCGGGCTGCGCAGGCGCGTGGTGTTCACCGGCACGGGCTTGGCCCAGCCGAAGAAGCCGACGCCGCCCAGCGAGAGCAGGGCGGGCACGATCAGCGTGCCCACCGGGTCGACGTGCGGGGCCGGGTTGAGCGTCAGCCGTCCGGCCCGCTTGGCGGTGTCGTCACCGAACGCGTTGGCCACCACCCCGTGTGACACCTCGTGGAGGATGATCGACGGGACCATCACGCAGAAGATGATGATCTCGGTGCTCGTGATGTTGTGATGGGCGACCAGCGCGATCAGCAGGACCACGCCCGCGCCGACCCACAGGGCCTGCTTCGTTCTCTGGTCCATGGGAGGGCGCCCCCGCGAGGAGGCTCCTTGTGTGGCCATTCAGTGCTTGGCGGCGTGCTCGATGCAGAAGCGCGTCGCCGGCATCGCTTCGAGCCGGGCCGCGCCGATCGGTTTCCCGCAGACCTCGCAATTGCCGTACGTCCCGCCCTCGGCCCGCAGCAGCGCCGCGTCGACCTCTTCGAGCGTCTCGCGCAATTCCGGAGGCCAGCCGCTCGGCCTCGCCCCGCTCGGCGGTCACCTGGCTCGAGTCGGCGAAGTTCGAGTCGTAGTTGAGGCCGCTCCCCTGGTCGGCGAAGCCCAGTTCGGTCAGCTGGGCCCGGAGGCCGGCCTGCTCCTCGCGGAGGAGGGCTGCGAAATCGATGTCGGCGGTCTCCGCCGTTGGGGCCTCGTTCGGCATCCCATCATGCTACGCGGTCCCTCCCTCCCGTTGTACCCGCGCGGGGATGGGCCCCCTCGTAGGCACGTCGAAGGTGCTCGGGCGAGACCTTGGTGTAGCGCTGGGTCGTCGCGATGGAGGCGTGGCCCAGGAGCTCTTGGACCACGCGGACGTCGGCCCCCCGGCCGAGCATGTGGGTGGCGCAGGAGTGGCGCAGGACGTGGGGGCTGACCTTGTCGGCCAGGCCGACCCGGCCGGCGTACTTCTTGACCACCCCGAAGGCGCCCACCCGGGTGAGGCGCCCGCCCCGGGCGTTGAGGAACACCGCCTCGGCGTCGCTGCGCCGGCGCCACCGCGGCGGCTCGAGCAGGGGGCGGCCCTGCGCCGAGAGCCAGGCGGCCAGGGCGTCGCGGGCGCAGCGGCCGAGCGGCACGACGCGCTCCTTGTCCCCCTTGCCCAGCACGCGCAGCAGGGGCAGACCGGTGGCCTCGACGGCATCGGCCACGTCGCCCAGGTTCAGGCCGACCGCTTCGCTGACCCGGGCCCCGGTGCCGTAGAGCACCTCGAGCAGGGCGCGGTCGCGCAGCACGAGTGGGCCGGTCCCCACCACGGCGCCGAGCAGCCGCTCGGTCTCCTCCTCGCTCAGCGCCTTGGGCAGGAGGTCGGTCACCGAGATCGAGGGCAGGTCGGCGGTCGGGTCGTCGTCGCGCAGGCCCTCCTCGACCAGGAAGCGGTGGAAGCCCCGCAGGCTCGAGAGGGCGCGGGCGACCGAGGCCGCCTGATGGGTGCGGCGCAGCGCCGCCAGGTAGCGGGCCACGTCGGCCGCGCTGGCCTCGGCCATGGTCACGCCCGACGCGCCGAGCGCCTCCTCGTAGGCGGCCAGGTCGCGCCGGTACGACGAGAGCGTCCGCGGCGAGCGGCCTCGTTCGACCTCGAGCCAGGACAGGAACTCCTCGGCCGGCCGGGGCAGCGGCGTGCTCACGCCGGCCGCCCGCCGCCGGCGGCCAGGCGGGCCTTGGTCAGGTAGAGCCCGAGGACCGTCGTCTCGTCCTTGAGCGTGCCGTCGGCCACCAGCGCGTCGAGGTCGGCCAGGGCGATGCGTTCGGTGCTCATGTAGCCCTCTTCGATGCCGTCGGGCCGGGCCGGCACGGCCGAGAGCCCGGTGGCCAGGTAGATGGCCGTGTGCTGGTCGCTCACGCCCGGTGAATTCCAGGTGCCGATGAGCAGCTCCCACGTCGTGGCGGCCAGCCCGGCCTCTTCGGCCAGCTCACGACGGCCGGTCTCCTCGGGCGCCTCACCCTCCTTGTCCCGGGTGCCGGCCGGGATCTCGAGCACCATGGCGTCGACCGCGGCCCGGTACTGGCGCACCAGGGTCACCGTGGCGTCCTCGTGCAGCGGGACGATGGTCACGGCGCCGGGGTGGCGGATCACGAAACGGTCGAAGGGCTGCCCCGCCGGGTCGAGCAGGTGGAAGCGGTCGACCCGGAAGAGCCAGGCCTGCAGCAGCTCCTCCTCCGAGACACGGCGAAAGCCGGTCACGGGTGACGCCTCAGCTGACGGCGTCGAGATCGAGCAGGTGCGGCTCGCGTCCCTCCGCCCGCTCGAGGGCCGCCGCCACCAGCTCGCGGAAGAGCGGGTGGGCCCGGTCCGGGCGGCTCTTGAACTCGGGGTGGGCCTGGGTGGCCACCCAGTAGGGGTGGTCCTCCAGCTCGACGAACTCGACCAGGCGCCCGTCGGGCGAGTTGCCCGAGCAGAGCAGGCCGACCGCCTCGAGCCTCGACTTGTACTTGTTGTTGAACTCGAAGCGGTGCCGATGTCGTTCGGTCACCGCCAGGGTGCCGTAGGCGGCGGCCACCTTGGACCCCGGCAGCAGCGCGGCCTGGTAGGCGCCCAGCCGCATGGTGCCGCCCTTGTCGGTCACCTCGGCCTGGTCGGGCATGAGGTCGATGACCATGTGGGGCGAGAGCGAGTCGAACTCGCGCGAATTGGCCCGCTCCAGTCCGGCCAGGTCGCGGGCCACCGAGATCACCATCACGTGCAGGCCCAGGCACAGCCCGAGGCACGGGATGCCATGCTCGCGGCTGTAGCCGGCCGCAGCCACCATCCCCTCAATACCGCGCTCGCCGAAGCCGCCGGGAATGACGATGGCGTCGAGCCCGCGCAGACGGTCCGTGCCGAGCAGGTCGGGCACGCTCTCGGCGTCGATCCAGTCGAGCTCGACGGCCACACCGTGATGGAAGCCCGCGTGGCGCAGCGCCTCCACCACCGACATGTAGGCGTCGGGCATGTTCACGTACTTGCCCACGATGCCGACGCGCACGGTGCGACCGAGCGACTCGACCCGGGTGACCAGCGCCTCCCAATGCGTGATGTCGATCGGGTGCGACGCCTCGTCGATGCCCAAGGTGCGGCAGACGTAGACGTCGAGGCCCTGCTCGTAGAGGACGAGCGGGATCTCGTAGATCGACGGCGCGTCGACGGCCGAGATGACGGCGTCGATGGCCACGTCGCACTGCAGCGAGATCTTGCGCTTCAGGCCTTCGGAGATCGGCTTGTCGCTGCGGCACACGATCACGTCGGGTTGGATTCCCCGGCTGCGCAGCTCGGTGACCGAGTGCTGGGTCGGCTTGGTCTTCTGCTCCCCCGAGACCAGGAAGGGCACCAGCGTCAGGTGGACGTAGCAGACGTTGTCCCGGCCGATGTCCCGTCGGAACTGGCGGATGGCCTCGACGAAGGGCACGATCTCGATGTCGCCCACCGTGCCGCCGATCTCCACGATGACGATGTCCACGTCCTCGTCGGCCAGGCGGCGGATGCGGTCCTTGATCTCGTCGGTGACGTGCGGGATGACCTGGACGGTGCGCCCGAGGAAGTCGCCCCGCCGTTCCTTCGCGATGACCGAGCTGTAGATGCCGCCCGTCGTGGTGTTGGAGCGCTTCGACAGGTTCTCGTCGATGAAGCGCTCGTAGTGCCCGAGGTCGAGGTCGGTCTCGCCGCCGTCCTCGGTGACGAACACCTCACCGTGCTCGCCCGGGTTCATCGTCCCCGGGTCCACGTTGATGTAGGGGTCGAGCTTGCACATGGTCACCCGCAGGCCACGGCACTTGAGGAGCCGGCCGAGCGAGGAGGCGGTGAGACCCTTCCCGAGCGAGCTCGAGACACCGCCGGTGACGAAGATGAACTTGCTCACGCCGCCTTCGGGACGCCGAGCAGTACCGCAGATGTTCGGTGCACCAGGCCACGATAATCGAATGGGCGCGCCACCGTGGTGGACGTCAGCCCGGCGCAACGTCGAGCAACTCGCGTGCGTGCGCTCGCGCCGCGTCACTGCCGGGGTGGCCCGAGAGCATGCGCGAGAGCTCGGTCACCCGTTCCTCGCCGTCCACCGTCGTCGCCGTGGTCACCGTCCGGCCCTTCGACGCCCGTTTGACCACGCTGATCTGTGCGTCGGCCTGGGCCGCCACCTGGGCCAGGTGGGTCACCACGAGGACCTGACGGTCCCCGCTGACCTCGTGCAGGGCCTCGCCCAGCGCGAGCGCGGCCGCCCCGCCCACGCCTGCGTCCACCTCGTCGAAGACCATCGTCGGGGGCCCGCCCAGCGCGACCAGGCGGATGGCCAGCATGGCCCGGGCCAGCTCGCCGCCCGAGGCGGAACGGGCCAACCCCTGCACCGGCTCGCCCACGTTGGCGCCCAAGAGGAGCTCGACCGGCTCCCCGGTGCCCGTCGGGGCCACCTCGACCTCGAGGCGGGCGCCGCCCATGGCCAGGTCGCCCAGGCGCGCCGCGACCCGTTCCCCGAACGTGCCGGCCGCCGCCGCCCGCGTCGTCCGCACCTCACCCTCCGCCTCGGTCAGCTCGCGCCGGCGCAGCGCCTGCTCGGCCCCGAGCCGCGCCGCCTCGCCCTCGGCATCCTCGAGGGCGGCCAGCCGGGCCGCGGCCGACTCGCCGTAGGCCATCACGGCGGCGAGGTCCTCGCCGTACTTGCGGCGCAGGTCGGCCAGCAGGCGCCGGCGCTCGTGCACCTCGGCCAGGCGGTTCGGATCGTCCTCCCAGCCCTCGACGTCGTCGCGCAGCGTGCGCGACACGTCGGCCAGCTCGACGGCGGCGGCCACGATCCGCGCCCGTGCCGCCTCGAAGCCCTCCCGCCCGGCCAACGCGGTGCCGGCCCGGCCCAGCAGGTCGAGGGCGCCGGCGTCACCGCCGACGAGCTCGGTGGCCAAGAGGCCGCTCTCCCGGTAGGCGCCGGCATCGGCCAGGCGCTCCTCCTCGAGGCGCAGGGACTGCTCCTCGCCGGCGTCCTCCAGCTGGGCCACCGCGATCTCCTGGACCTGGTGGCGCAGCACGTCGGCCTCGCGGGCCCGCTGCTGGTCGTCGCCCCCCAGCGCGGCGAGCGCGTCCTCCAGCGCACGCAGCTGGCTGCGCAGGGCGCGCACCCGGCTCAGGTCGGTGCCGGCGAAGGCGTCGAGCACGTCGCGCTGGGCCGCCGGCGTCACCAGCGTGCGGTGCTCGTGCTGCCCGTGGATCTCCACCAGCGACGCCGCTGTCTCGCCCAGGGCGCGCACCGAGGCCATGCGCCCGTCGATCCATGCCCGCGACCGCCCCTCGGCCGGCACGGAGCGGGCCAGGATGACCTCGCCGTCTGCATCGGGGCCGGCCGGCGCTCCCCCGCCGCGCCCTTCGTCGGCCACGAAACGCGCCTCGACCAGCGCCTCGGCGGCGCCCGCCCGCACCATGCCCACGTCGGCCCGTCCGCCGAGGACAAGCTGGAGCGCCTCGACGACCAGCGTCTTACCGGCGCCCGTCTCACCGGTCAGCACCGTCATTCCAGGGCTGAACGAGATCGTCAGGTCCTCGATCACGCCGAGGTCGCGCACGCGCAGCTCGCTCAGCACGTCGTTACCAGCGCGGCCGGTCAGCCAGGAGGCGAAAGCGCAGGATGCCCCCGAAGGTCTGCGGCTCGTTGCGCACGACCCGCACCGGCTTGGCCGCCACCCGGCAGGTGATGACCGAGCCCGGCTGGAGCCGGCCCACGTCCGCCCCGTCGATGACCAGCGCCCCGGCCCGGTCGGGCACCACCTCAATACGCACCTCCTGGTCCTCGGAGAGCACCAGGCTGCGGTCGAGCGAGAGGTGCGGGGCCACCGGCGTCACCACCATGGCCCGCAGCGTCGGCGCCAGTATGGGCCCACCGGCCGACAGGTTGTAGGCCGTCGACCCGGTCGGCGTGGCCACGATGAGCCCGTCGGCCGAGTAGGTCAGCGCCGCCTCGCCGTCGATCCGCGTGGCCAGGCGCACGGTGTGGCCGAAGTCGATCTTCTCGATCACCACCTCGTTGAGGGCCAGCAGCGACGTGTCATCACTGACTGAACGGTCGGCGATCGCCACCTCGAGCGCACAGCGCGACTCGATGGTGGCCTCGCCCTCGAAGACCTTGCGCAGCGCGCCCCGGATCTGGTCCGGGCCCAGGTCGGGCAGGTAGCCGACCCGACCGAAGTTCACGCCGAGCACCGGCACGTCGGTGCCCGTGGCCATGCGCACGATGCGCAGGAAGGTGCCGTCGCCCCCGAGGCTCACCGCCACGGTCGAGCCGGCCAGGTCCACCACGCCCAGGGCGCGCTCGACCCCGTCGTCGTCGACCCGGTCGGGGCCGCTGAAGCGCAGGATGCGCGCCTGGTCACCCCGGCCCTTGAGCCAGGCGGCCGTGTCGTTGGCCAGGTCCAGCGCATCGGGCCGGTCCGGATGGACGAGGAAGGTGACGGTCGCCATGGCGGGCTCCGGACTCAGCCGGCGTCGCTCCCGCCGACCGCCACCAGCTGCTCCGCCTCGGCCAGGGCGCCGGCCAGGAGGACCGAGACGTCGCCCTCCGCCGCCGCGGTCACGCCCTTGCGGGCGTGCACCAGGAACTCGACGTTGCCCGCGGCACCGGTCAGCGGGGAGGCCATGGCTCCCACTATGCCGGTTCCGGCGGCGGTCAGCGCGGACGTGACCCCCTCGAGGGCGCCCAGCCACAGGGCGGGGTCGCGCACCACCCCCTTGCCCTTGGACACGGCCGCCCGCCCGACCTCGAACTGGGGCTTGACCAGCAGGACGAAGTCCGCCTGCGCCGCGGCCACCGGGCCGCACAGGGCCGGCAGCACCGAACGCAGCGAAATGAAGGACAGGTCGGCCACGACCAGCGGGCAGGCCACGAACCCGGGGTCGGCCGCCTCGAGCTGGGCCACGGTGAGGGTGCGGACGTTGACCCGCTCGAGCACGACCACGCGGTCGTTCGCCCGCAGGCCCGCATCGAGCTGGCCGTGGCCCACGTCCACGGCGTAGATCCGGCGCGCCCCCGCTGGAGCAGGCAGTCGGTGAAGCCGCCGGTCGAGGCGCCGGCGTCGAGAGCACGCCGTCCGTCGACCGTCACCGCGAAGCGATCCAACGCGGCCTCGAGCTTCAGGCCGCCGCGGCTCACGTAGGGCGACGCCGGGCCGAGCACCAGGACCGGCTCGTCCGGCCCGACCAGGCGCGCCGCCTTGTCGGCCGGGGCCCCGGCCACCAGGACGTTCCCCGCCGCGATGGCGGCCTGGGCCTCCTGGCGGCTCCCGGCCAGACCGCGGCGCACGAGCTCGTTGTCGAGCCGGCGGCGCGGCGTGGGCGTCAGCTGGCCTTCTTCGGGGCGGTCTTGGGGTCGGACACCGCCTCGTCCGTGTGCTTGGCCTTCTCGGCCTTGTCCTTCTTGTGGCCGCTCTTGTGGCCGTCCTTCTTGTCCTTGTCCTTCTTCTTCGACTTGGCCCGCTTGGGCACGGCGGCTTCCGCCGCCCCCTTGGCCCGACTGGCCGTCTTGCCGGCCTGGCGCCGGGCCTCTTGGGCCGCCTTGGTCGCCCCGGCCGTGGCCGTCTTGGCCGCGTTGGTCGCCTGCTTGGTGGCGCCGGCGGTGGCGTCCTTGGCCGCCTGGGTGGCCTGCTGCGTCGCCGCCTTGGTGGCACCCGCGGCGCCCGCCGTGGCGTTGCGGCCGGCCTCGGCCGACTTCTTCAGCACCACGGCCACCTGGTTGGCGATCTCCTCAATCGAGGCCGAATCGATCTTGGACAGCTGGGTGTGCACCTCACGGCGCACCAGCTCGAGCAGGTTCTCGCTCACCGACTTGCTTCGTTCCACCATGGTGTCCACCCACTCCTGGGCCTGGCTGCGGGGGATCTCCCCGGCATTGACCAGCTCCCGCACGATCTCCTCTGCCCTACCCCGGGTGACCTGCCCGAGGACGGACCCCGCATCGAGATATTTCCGAATGCGCTCATTGCTTGCCATTGAACCAGAGTATCGAAAGTGCTAGCTGGCAGCAAGCACTTGTTCAGCCTGACGGGACGCTCTGGCGCACCAGGGTGGGCAGGTCCGCGGCCGTGGCCGCCGCGTCGGTGCCCGCCGGAATCCTGTCCGGCGGGGTCACCCCGGAGAACACCAGGGCAAACGGGATGCCCAACTGGGTGGCCAGCGCCCCGTCGGTGGACGGGCGGTCCCCCACCATCACCCGCAACTCGCCCGAGGGCACCAGGGCGGCGATGGCGTCGGCCGTGGGCCGCTGCGGCTTGCCGGCCACCTCGGGCTCTGCTTCGGCCGCCGTGGCCACGGCGGCCAGGATCGATCCGGCCCCCGGGATGAGCCCGTCAGGCGTCGGGTAGGTGGCGTCCGCGTTGGTGGCCACGAAGCGGGCGCCGCCCCGCACCGCGGCCACGGCCCGGGCCAGATCGTCGTAGGTGAATTTGCGGGTCCAGCCCACGACGACCGCATCGGCCGGGCCCTCGGGCACCACGGTCACGCCGCGGTCGGCCAGCGCCTCGAGCACGCCGTCCTCGCCCAGCACCAGGGCGGTGGTGCCCGGGTCGAGCAGGCCGGCGGCCACGTCGGCCGAGCGCAGCAGGTCGGCGTCGCCCGCGGTGATGCCGCAACGGGCCAGCCGCTTCTTGAGCTCGGCCCGGGTGGGCGCGGAGTTGTTGGTGGCGAAGAGCACGTGGACACCGGCGCCGCGCAAGCGGGCCACCGCCTCGTCGACGCCGGGAATGGGGCGGCCGCTCAACCAGACCACGCCGTCGAGATCGAGGACCCAGGTCCCCCCGGGCGGCGGTGGCCACATGGCGGCCGAGGCTAATGGGCTTCGTAGACTCCACCGCGTGGCGGAGCTCACCGTCGAGGGGACGGACCTCGTGCTGCACCTGGGGGCCGCCGAGAAGGCGGAGGGCTTCCACCGCGACATCCGCCTCCCGCTCAGCGCGGTGACCGCCGTGCGCGTGGTCGACTCGGCCTGGGACGGCGAGCTGCGCGGTATGCGGGCGCCCGGCACGGGGCTGCCGAAGGTCATCGCGGTCGGGACACGCCGTGGCGGTTTCGGCAAGGACTTCGCCGCGGTGCACGGGAAGGGTGCGGCCGTCGTGGTCGAGCTCGACGGAGCCGAGTACGGCCGGCTGGTGCTCACGGCCGACGACCCCGAGGCCATGGCCGCACCGGTGCGGACGGCGTGCGGCCTGTCGTGAGGCCAACGCGGGGTCCCCGGCCGGACGAGTCCCGGGCTGAGAAGGGTGGGCCAGGCGGGTAGGACGCTGGGGGGAGGCGGTGGCCGGCGCTAGGAGTCGACGATCGAGGGTCGAAAAGCCAGCGTGCGGGCCATGTCGCGCTGGGTGACGAAGCCGATCACCCGGGCATCCGCGGTGACCGGGAGCCGGTCCTGCCGGGCCTTCGCCATGACGGCCACGGCATCTTCGACCGACACGTCGACGTCGAGGGTCACCGGCAGCCCGGGTCCGGCCAGCGCGGACAGCTGGACCCGGCGCGGATCGAGCCCCTGGGCCACGACCTTGGTCACGATGTCGCGGGTCGACACGGTGCCGGCCAGGCGCCCGTCGGCCAGGCAGAACGGGACCGACTCCTCGTCGTGACTGGCCAGGTAGCCGGCGGCGTCGACCACCGAGTCGGTGGTGTGCAAGACGTCGAGCACGGGGCACATGACGTCGCGGACGGTCTTCATGGGCGACCTCCCGAAGCACCTGATGGCGGCGGCGGCGCTCCCCTCCCACCCTCGCGCCGTGCGGAGCACGAGGCAATGGGTCCATTCGCCGCGGCGCGGCCCGCGGCCTGGGATCTGCGCTTGCCGTCGACCCGCAGACGAACGTATGTTCGTAGCATGATGGAGCGCCGTTACGAGATCGAGTCGCTCCGCCGCTCGCTGGCCATGTTGCGACCGGGCGCCCCCGCGCTCGATCGCGAGGAGGCCATCCGCTTGGTACGCGAGCTGCAGGATCTCGAGCGCCAGCTGCGCGGCCTGCGCGAGGGGCTGCAGGCCCTGCTGGCCACGGAGCCCGGCTGATCAGCTGAGAGCGAGCAGGTTGGTGGGGTCACCGAGCATCTCGCCGACCGCACCGAGAAACAGCGACGCGGCCTGCCCGTCGACCAGGCGGTGGTCGAACGCCAGGCTCAAGGTGACGACCTGGCGCAGGGCGACGCCTCCCTCGAACTCCCACGGCCGTGGCGCGATGGCGCCCAAGGCCAAGATCGCCGCCTCGCCCGGGTTGAGCAGCGGCACCCCGGCGTCCACACCGAAGACGCCGACGTTGGTGAGGGTGATGCTGCCGCCGCGCAGGTCCTCGGGGGTCGAGCGAGCCTGGCGCGCCGTGGCCGTCAGCTCGTCGAGTGCCCGTACCAGTGCGCGCAGCGAGAGGTCCTGCGCGTCCTTGACGTTCGGCACGACCAACCCGTGTGGGCCCGCCACCGCGATGCCCAGGTTCACGTAGTGCTTGGTCACGACCTCTTTGGCGTCGTCGTCCCACGACGAGTTGAGGGCAGGGTGGAGCTCGAGCGCGAGGACCACGGCGCGGGCCGCCAAGGCGAGCGGCGTGACATGGAGTCCCTCGAAGTGTCGGTTGGCGCGCAGCCGTTGCACCATCTCCATCGCCGCCGTGACGTCGACGGTCAGGAACACGCACGCCTGGGGCGCCTCGGTCATGCTGCGCACCATCGCCTCGGCCATGTGCTTCTGGACCCCGCGCACCGGTGTGCGTGTTTCCCGACCCGGCGCGCCTTCGGCCGGCGGCGCCAGTGCCTCCAGGTACGCGGCCAGGTCCTCGCGGGTCACGATGCCTTCAGGCCCGTGGCCGGCCACATCGGCCAGGTCGACTCCGGCCTGGCGCGGCGGCGTACCGCACCGGCGGGGCAGCGAGTGGGCGACCGCTGCCCTCGGGCCGAGGTGGTGCGACGCCGTGGTCACGGTGGTCTCCACCCCGCCGACGCCGGCGCCGGCTCGGGGCAGGGGCAGACGGGCCGTAGCCCACCAGTACCGACACCTTCTCGTCTTCGTTCGCCGTCCCCTCGGCCGGGTCGCCTCCGGTGTCGACGGCCACGAGCGGGGCCCCCACCGCCACCGTGTCGCCGGGTTGCGCCAACAGCTCGACCACGGCGCCGGCGAAGGGGCTGGGCAGCTCCACGACGGCCTTCTCGGTCTCGACCTCGACCAGCACCTGGTTCAGGGTGACCGTGTCGCCGGTGGCCACGTGCCAGGCCACCACCTCGGCCTCGGTCAGTCCCTCACCCAGGTCGGGTAGGAGGAAGCGACGCACATCGCTCATGGCGCGTCCAGGCAGCGGTCGACCTCGTGGAGGATGCGGTCGGCGTCGGGCAGGAAGTAGCGCTCGAGCTTGGACGGAGGATACGGAGTGGCGAAGCCGCCGACCCGACGCACAGGGGCCTCGAGGTGGTAGAAGCAGCGCTCCGAAATGCGGGCGGCGATCTCGGCGCCGAGGCCACAGAAGACCGGGGCCTCGTGGGCGATGACGAGCCGGCCGGTCTTGCGCACCGACGCCTCGAGTGTCTCGAAGTCGATGGGCGAGAGCGAGCGCAGATCGAGCACCTCGACCGAGGCTCCCTCCTCGGCGGCCAGGCGCGCCGCCTCGAGGGCGGTCGCCACCATCGGGCCGTAGGCCGCGACGGTGACGTCGCTGCCCTCCACCGCCACCCGGGCCCGATGCAGAGGCATGCCGGCCACCGCGGCGTCCTGGTCGACCTCGCCCTTCTCCCAGTAGCGCCGCTTGGGCTCGAAGAAGACGATGGGGTCGTCCGACGCAATCGCCTGCTGAATCATGCGATGGCCGTCCGCCGCGTTGCTCGGCGTCACGACGCGCAGGCCGGCCGTGTGGGCGAAGTAGGCCTCGGGCGACTCGGAGTGGTGTTCCACCGCACCGATACCGCCGCCATAGGGCACCCGGATCGTCAGCGGCATGGCCACCCGCCCCTCGTTGCGGAAGCGGATCTTGGCCACCTGCGAGACGATCTGGTCGAAGGCGGGATAGACGAAGCCGTCGAACTGGATCTCGCAGACGGGACGGAACCCGCGCATGGCCAGTCCCACCGCGGTGCCGATCACCCCGGACTCGGCCAGCGGGGTGTCGATGACGCGGTGGTCACCGAAGTCGTCTTGGAGTCCTTCCGTGATCCGGAACACGCCGCCCAGCTTCCCGATGTCTTCGCCCAAGAGGACCACCTTGGGATCGTCGGCCATGGCCTGGCGCAGGCCGGCATTGAGCGCCTTCCCCAACGACATGGTGGCCGTCGCCATCAGGCCTCCTCGTCGAAGCCGGCCAGGTACTCCTCGTAGTCGGCCCGCTCCTCCTCGAGCAGGGGGTGCGGATCGGCGTACACCTGAGAGAACAGGGATTCAGGTCCGGGGTCGGGCATGGCCAGACAACCCTGGCGCAGCGCCAGCGCCGCGGCGTCCGCGCTGCGCCACCACCTCGTCGTCGAAGTGCTCGTCGACCAGGCCCTCGAGGTGGAGCAACGCGTGCAGCCGAGCCAGGGGGTCCTTGACCCGCCACTGTTCCTCCTCGGCGTGGCTGCGGTACCGCGTGGGGTCGTCCGAGGTGGTGTGCGGACCCATCCGGTACGTCACGGCCTCAATGAGTGTCGGCCCCTGGCCGTCGTAGGCGCGTGCCAAGGCGAGGCGGGTCGCGGCGAGGACGGCCAGCACGTCGTTGCCATCGACCTGGATTCCAGGGATGCCGTAGCCCTGACCCCGTTGGGCGATCGACGTGTGCGACTGGAGACGGACCGGCTCGGAGATGGCCCACTGGTTGTTCTGGCAGAAGAAGACGACGGGGACCCCGTAGCTGGCGGCGAAACCGAATGCTTCGGCCACGTCACCCTCGCTACTCGCTCCGTCGCCGAAGTACGACAGCGCGGCCGAACCGGCGCCTTCGAGGGCGAGCCCGAGGGCGTAGCCGGTGGCGTGCAGGGTCTGGGAGCCCACGATGATGGCCGGCGTGGCGATGCCGTGTTCGGCGGGATCCCAACCGGAGTGAGCCGTGCCTCGCCACATGCGCAACATGGCGACCGGATCCACGCCTCGGCAGTACGCCACGCCGTGCTCGCGATAACTCGGGAACACGAAGTCGTCGCCCCGCAGGGCCCGGGCCGAACCCACCTGCGCTGCCTCCTGCCCCAGGAGCGGCGCCCACAGACCCAGCTCCCCTTGTCGCTGGAGGGCCATCGCCTCGGCATCGATGCGGCGGACGACCGCCATGTCGGCGTAGAGGTCCCGCAGCTGGTCTGCGTCCACGTCGGCCACGAGGTCCCAGTAGGGGCAACCCACCGTGCGCTGCCCGTCGACCGAGATCAGCTGGACGAGGCCGTCGAAGCCCATCCACTCGGCGATCCTGTCGCTTGGAACCAGGAGCTGTGCCGTGGCCATCAGGACTCCTTCCTCGAGCTGAGCCCGATGAAGGCATCTGACCATGATCTCGCCGTCAGGCGCGGGAATTCAGGTCAGATAACGGTCCGTGGACACGTTTGGTGCAGGATATCCCACAATCGCGCAGAAGCGGTGCGCGATCGACAGAGAGTCAGGACGCCTTGCGGCGGGCCACCGTCTTGGTGCGGGCAGGTGCCTTCGTCGGCGCTTTCTTGGCCGGTGCTTTCTTGGCCGGGGCTGACTGGCGCGTGGCCGCCTTCTTGGTCGCCGGCTTCTTCTTGGCTGCCTTGGTCCCGTTTCCGCCAGCGGCCGCGATGCTGGCGTTGAGCGCCTCCATGAGGTCGATGACCTTGGCCGGCTGCTCAGGTCCGGTCTCGATGACGATCTCGTGACCACTGCGCTTCTCTTCGATGAGGGCCTCCACCTTCTCCCGGTGTGTGTCGTGGAAACGCTCGGGGTCCCAGTCGCTCTCCATCGACTCGATGAGCAGCTGGGCCATGGAGAGCTCGCGGTCGGTGACCTCGTTCTCGCTCGGAAGCTCGGGAAGCTCGCGCCCGGGCTGGCGTACCTCGTCGGAGAAGTACATGGTGTGCAGCGCCAGTGCTTCGCCGTCGGGCCGGATGGCCACGAGGTACTCCTTGTTCCGCATGACCAGGGTGGCGATACCGATCCGGCCGGCGTCGTTCATGGCCTGTCGCAGCAGGGCGTAGGCCTTGTCGGCGCCCTCACCTTCGGGGGCCAGGTAATAGCTGGAACGGAAGAAGACGGGGTCGATGTCCACGAGGCCAACGAAGTCGGAGATCTCGATCTGGCGGGACTTTTTCGGCTCGGCCGACTCGAGCTCCTCCTCGCTCAGGATGACGTACTCACCTCCGCCCAGGTCGAACCCGCGGGTGATGCGGTCGCCCGGCACCTCCTCGCCGGTCCGCTCGTTGACCTTCTTGTAGCGGATGCGGTCGGAGGTGCCTTCCTCGAATTGATTGAAGTGAATGCTCTTGTCGGAGGTCGCCGGGTACAGCCCGACCGGGATGTTCACCAGGCCGAAGCTGAGCGCCCCCTTCCAAATCGTCCGTGGCACAGCGTGCAAATTACCAGCTGGGAGCCGGTCCACCACCTTGATACAGCAATTCGCCACACTGATTTCATGACCACGAGTGCTGCCGGCGGCTTTGGCCCGACCGTTTTGGTCGGTCTGGCCGAGCTGGGGCCGGTGGATTCGACCACTGGAGACCTGACCCTTGAACTGGGTCTTTCCGTGTGGATGCGCCGAAACGAGATCACGCTGGAGGAGGCCCGGCGAGCCCTGCTCGCGCTGCGCAAGCACGTGATCGACGCCTGCGAACTCGACCCGGCGACCGAACCGGTCCCTTTTGTCGGGCGCTCGCCCCGCCTCGACGTGGTGACCCTGATCTCCTACCTCGGTCAACTCCTGCGTCGCGGCGCCTCCTCCGCAGGCTTGAGCACCCGGGGCCTCGCCGAGCGGGTCATGGCCGAACTCCCGGTGCCCGAAGCCTCGGCTATCGGCGCCTGAGTCTCGTCGGCTCGCAACCGACGGCATTGACGTTCGCCTTCTTCAGAGGGTCGATGACCGACCCACTCACGTTTGGCCGTGTTGACCCATCGTGAGACGAGAGACTCGTGGCACGATGTATCTGGCCGCGCAGTTCGTGGAGCCATGCGATAGGTGCCCGGCGTCCAGGTTGGCGCGCGTCGATGTCTCCCCCACACCATGAGCTCCGAGAAGACGCGTGTCGGGCGTGGCCCCTACAGTCCATCATCAGTGTCCCGCCGCGCCCCAGGAGGCAGAGACAAGGTGGCTGATCTGCCCGGCAGCACCGACCGACGAGGACATCGACCCTGATGCCGAAGGTTGATGTGTGGCTCTCGAACTCCGTCCTGGACGCAGCGCGGCGAGCCGGCGAGCTGGAACGGACGGGTGTCGACGGCGTCTTCAGTTTCGAGAACGCACACGACGTCTTCTTTCCCCTGGTCGCCGCGGCTCCCGCCTGCTCCCTGGACCTCATGACCAATGTCGCCATCGCGTTTCCGCGGAGCCCCCTGCATCTGGCTCACGCCGCGTACGACCTCCACGCCCTTTCTGGGGGGCGCTTCCGCCTCGGCCTGGGTTCTCAGATACGAACCCACGTGGAACGTCGCTATGGCGCAACCTGGGGCAAACCCGTCGAGCACATGCGAGAGATCGTGGCCGCCACCAAGGCGATCCTCGACGGGTGGCAGGGCGGCGAGACAATCGAGTTCCGCGGCGAGTACACGACGCACACCCTGATGACGCCGATCTTCGATCCGGGGCCGAACCCGTTCGGCGTCCCGAAGGTCCTTGTCGGCGCGCTGGGGCCACGGATGACCCGGATGGCGGCGGAGGTGGCCGACGGTGTCCTCGTCATGCCGTTCAACACCGAACGTCACATGCGCGAACGCACCGCTCCGGCCATCGAATCAGGACTCAAGGCTGCCGGGCGTTCCCGGGAGCAGATCGAGGTGGTGGCGGAAGTCATCGTGGCCACCGGCCGCAATGAGGCGGAGCTGAAGGCGTCCGATGCCGCACGCTTCATCGTGGCCTTCTATGGATCCACCCCCGCCTATCGCCCGGTCCTCGAGGTCGAGGGTTGGGGCGAGTTGCAGCCCGAGCTCAACGCTCTCTCGAAGCGGGGCGAGTGGCAGACCATGTCCACCCTGGTCGACGACGAGGTCTTCAGCAGGATCGCCGTGCGTGGCTCACCCCAGGAGGCGGCACAAGAGATCGCCCGCCGCTTCCCCGACTGCGACCGGATCTGCGCCTACTTCCCCGGCTACTCGCCCTCGGACGAGCTCGTGGCGGAGTTCGCCGCCGCGGTGAAGGACGTCCGGTGAGCGAGCCGGTGCTCTTCACCCTCGAGGAAGGTGTCGCCGTCCTGACCCTGCATGAACCGAGGAAGCGCAATGCCTTCAGCGCCGAGATGGCGCGGCTCTTGGGTGAGCACCTGACGCGCTGTGACACCGACGACACAGTCCGCGCCGTCGTGCTGACCGGGACCCCGCCCGCCTTTTGCGCCGGTGCCGACCTCAGCGAAGGCGGCGACACCTTCAAGGGGCGCGACTCGGGGTCGTTCAGTGCCGCCGCCCTTCCGTTTCCCATTTGGCGGGTACGCAAGCCGGTGATCGCCGCCGTGAACGGTCACGCCATCGGGGTGGGGTTCACCCTGACCCTGCAGTGCGATATCCGGATCTTCGCGGCCGAGGCGACCTACGGCATCGTCCAGGTCCGGCGCGGCGTGATGGGAGACGCCTACTCGCACTGGACGCTGCCGCGCATCGTCGGCCTGTCGGCAGCGGCCGACATCCTTCTCACCGGTCGGACATTCGACGGGCGCGAGGCGAAGGATCTCGGACTGTGCAGCAGGGTCGTCGACAGCGGCGAGGTCCTACCGACCGCCATGGAGATTGCCGGCGACATCGCGCACAACACCGCACCCGTGTCCGTTGCCTTGAGCAAGCAACTCCTCTGGGACACCTGGGGTCACGGTCCAGAGGAGATCGAGCGCCTCGAGACCGACCTCCACCATCGCCTCATGGCCGGCCCGGACGCTCGAGAGGGCGTTCTCGCCCATCTCGAAAAGCGGCCACCGGTGTGGCGCGGTCGTCTCGACGACTGAGCTGGAGCTACGGCGAGCATGCGGTCGAGGTCCTTCCGGAGCCCAGAGAGGGCCGTTGCCTACCTGGTGGCGTGGGGACACATCGTGTCGTGAGTAGATCGTCTCCCGATGTAGTCGGAGAGGGCGAGCACGGTGGGGCCGGCCGGGGGTGTTCCTGCACTCCATGGGGCAGCACTTTTGCGGTCGCCTTCGAAAGATGCCGAGAATACGGGGATGGTGCCCTTCCTCGCTGTCATCAACAAAAGCTCGACCGTCAAGTTGGCCGAAGTCGGATTCCTGCTGATCCTGATCGCCGGACTCTGGCTGCTCGCGGCGGAAATCCCTCAGCTGAAGCTGCAAAAGACGAGGTCGATCGTCGCCGGCCTGTTGCTGGCCGTTGCGGGCTTGCTGCTGCTGATCGCCACCCACTGGGGAAAGCTCGTTTGAGCTGAACCGAGCTCCGCACCCCGGTCCCACATAGCGGCCGATCGAAGGCCCGGGTGCGTCGCCCGAGATCGCCGGGCCGTGCTGCGGCGTCCATCGGCCAGACGCGAGCCCGGATCTGGCCAGCGCATACAGTTGCATCCGCATGAGCAAACGCACGAAGCAACAGCGCAACGACCTGATGGAGCTGGTGAGCGGCCGTCCGGGCTGGCGCCTTGAGCCTCGGACGACCCCTGGGGCGAGCCCGGTGTGGTGCTTCGTCGTGAATGGCGAAATCGAACTCTCCGCCTCGGCTGACAACGACGGGCTACACCTCTACGTCATGGCGACCGACCAGGAATTCGTCATGCCGACCACTGAGGATTTGACGGCCTGGCTGAAAGCCCACCGGCCGGAGTCGCTTTCGGAACGACAAGTCACCCCGAGCGGCAAGGCGCGGATGAAAGGTCTTTTCGAATGGAGTTGACCGGTCCGAGGTACCGGCCCACACCGGGCTGAGCCGGCGCAGCTCAACTGCTCGGCACGGTCAGCGATGGGACCGTCGTACTGGGCACGGTGACCGGTCCCCCACCGCCCGAATCCCCAACAGGGCCCGTCGTGATGGAGGCAGGGTTACCGGAGCCTTGGGTCAGAATGAGCAAGACTTCGAGCGTGCCCTGATCGGCCGTCGTGACGAACCCCCCGATGCTTGGATTGGCGATGTTCCAGTCCGCGAACGGAATCGTGATGTCGGCCAGGACGTCGACGTTGCTTCCCTGCCGCTGGACCTGGAGTGGAAACGTGACGGCGCTGCTGACACCGTGAAGATCCAGTGTGCCGCTGGCCATGTACTGCGTGTTGGCCCCCGAAACCGGAAGGGAGCGCAGATCGATGGGCGACGTGAGGGTGAACGTCGCCTTCGGATAGCGACTCACGTCCATGATGGGACCGTCGAACCGCGCGTTGCGTTGGCTCTGATCGCTCTTGACACTGGCCATGGCCACACTGAACTTTCCGCTGGTCACTCGGGTGCCGCTCACCGCGAGGGATCCCCAGATCTCGCTCGTCCGGCCTACTGCCGTGGTGTGCTGCCCGACCAGGTCTTCGTTGACGCGGTAGCCGGCGACCGACCCGGTCCCCACATTCCAGGTGCCATCGAGAGACGACGTCGTCGTGGACGAGCTCTTGGATCCCGAGGTCGTCGTGGTTGTTTGGGGCAGGGCAAGCTTCGCCGGAGGTGGACCTTCGATGAAGTGGATGTAGACGAACGGCGCGGCGATGGCCGCGATCACGACGACGACCACGATGCCGCAGATCCACCAAATGAGCCTCCGCCGGCGAATCACCACCGCTCCATCATGTCCGAGCTGGCTGGCCGCCAACTGTGATCCACCTACGAGCAACCCTGAGAGGACTCGCACCGGCCGCAAAGGGAACGGGTCGGTCGTCGCGGACGGATTCCGAGCCGCGCCGGCGAGCGGAACATGCCTTGGGTGGGCGATCATGTCCACTCACCGATGTCCGGTGACTGGCACCCGCAGAGGCCAGATCGATTGCCATCACGAGTCAGCGACATGTCCACGCCCACCGCGACATCGACGGATCTCCGCCAGCGCGACTGGATCTGTGCTGCCGTCCTCTATGGGTTGCTGATCATCGAAGGTTGGCGTGAGGGAGGGTTCTGGTCTGCGGACGCCTTCGCCGTGGCGCTGGCCTCCGTGGCCATGTTGGTCGTCGCAGTCGTTCTGAACCGGCCCGACCCGCGCGGACTCATGGTCGTCGGGAGCCTGCTGGCCCTCACCGGCTGGTGGCTCATCAAGTCCATTGCTTCGGGGGTTCCCGAGCAGTTTCTGCCCCTTGGAGCCAGCGTGCTCGGCTTCGCCGCCGCCTACGCAGCCACGCGCACCTTGGTGGGGGCGGCTAGGCAAGCGGCCGGTCTCGGCGTCGCGCTCCTGGGTGCCGCAGGTGCGATTGTCGGGCTGGCCGGCCTGGTCTGGCGCTGGTACCCCATGGCCATTCCCTCGCAAGGATTGTGGCGCCTTTCAAGCACCGTGACCTATGCCGACGCCGCCGGACTCGTCTTGGGGATGTGCCTGCTGGTCGCTCTCGGCCTCGATCTCTCTCCGACCCTCGTGCGGGTTGTCGTCTGCCTCACGGCGGCCGGACTGCTGGCCACCCAGAGCCGCGGGGCCTATGTGGCTTTCCTCGGAGCCTGTCTCGTCGTGCCCTGGCGCCGCTATGTCCACTTCGCCGTGCCGCTGGTCGCGGGCATCGTGGTGGGCGCGGGTGCAATCGCTTCGTCTCCTGACGGCGGCTCCGTGCCGTGGCTCGGGTTCCTCGTGCTCGTTGCCTGTGGAGTTTCTGCTGCACCCTGGCCGGGCCAGCTGAGCCTTCCGGCGCGCTCAGTAACGCGGATCGGTATTGCCCTCGGCATCGTGCTTGCCGCTCTCGTCGCAATCGCAGCGTTGCATCACGAAATCGGCTTGCGCGCCCTGTCGCCGAGCGACCAGGACCGGTCCGTCGAATGGTCGACGGCACTGCACCAATGGGGATCGGCGATATTGACTGGAGTGGGCCCCGATCGTCTCTTGGTGTTCCATGCAGCCGACGGTTCATTTGCACACTTCGTGCACAATGAATACCTCCAAATCGGGGCCGACGCCGGAGTCATCGGAGCGGCCTTGCTCGTCCTCTCTATCGTCGCCGTCATTCGGGTTGTGCAGCGCAGCGACCTGCTAGCTTCCTGCGCTACTGCAGCCCTGGTTTGCTTTGCCATTGCCGGAGCTTTCGACTTCGACTGGCATCTCAGCTTCATCGGTTTGCTTGGGGGATGGTGCGTGGGATTGGCGACGCGAGAGGTAGTCGACGGATGAAGGATTTGGTCAAGGCCGTAGTTGTCGTCGGCGCGTCGGCTGCCGTCTTCGGACTGCTCTATCCGATGACGAACGGTGGACTCGACCACATTCTCGGGGCCGACAGCACAGTTGGAAGTTGCAGCACGGTAGGCGGCCAAAGCACGGTCGGTGGCAACAGCACTGTTGGTGGTAACAGCACGGTCGGTGGCAGCAGCACCGTGGGCGGCTGCAGCACGGTAGGAGGGCAGAGTACCGTCGGCAGTTGCAGCACGGTAGGCGGCCAAAGCACTGTCGGGGGCCAGTCGAACGTCTGCGTGGTTCCCACGATTCCGGTCATTGTCAACCTGCCTCCACCTTCTCAAGAGAGTGGAGTCGGCGCGACCTTCATTCCTTCGATCGCGACCAATGCCGACGGAACCACCTTCGTCACGTCGAGCACGCCGAGCGTCTGCACGAACGGGGAGAATGGAGACTTCGTGCAGCTGCTGAGCCTGGGCACCTGCACACTCACGGCCCATGTCACGACGGGCGCCGTGTACGGACCGGCCGACGGCAGCCCTCAATCATTCACCGTCACCCGGGGTACGCCGTGGACCCCGTACATCGCGAACGAACCACCTCAGGCCACGTATGGTGGAGGATTCGACGCTTCGGTGGTCACGAACAGCGATGGTCAGACTTCGGTCGTTTCCGATACGCCCGCCGTGTGCTCCGCCAATGGCCTTTTCGTGGCGTTCGTGGGCACCGGGTTCTGTGAGCTGCAGGCGGCAGTCGCGCCCACCGCAAACTTCTTCGGAGCGGAGAGTGGCCTCCTCTTCATTGACGTGACGCCCGCCTCGCCGACGGCGCCCGAAATTACGAACTTGCCTGATTCGGGCACGGTGGGCGGTGGTTTTGTTGCATCGGTTGCGACCAATTCGAACGGAGCCACGTCGGTGGCCTCAGAGGCGAACGGTGTGTGTCGTGTTGCATCCGATGGTCACACCGTGACCTACGTCTCCGCGGGGACATGTGAGTTGACTGCGCAGGTTGCGGCAACCTCGGATTATCAAGCAGCTTCGTCGCCGTTCGTTCAGTCCTTCAGTGTGAACCCGCTGCCATCACCTCCCGCTATCAACGGTGGAAACCCGGCTCTCATTTGGACCGCCGGAGTCCCATTCACCTTCCAGTTCTCACTCAGTGGATTCCCCACTCCGACGGTCTCGGTGACGTCCGGGGCGCTACCGCCAGGACTCACGCTGAATGCCAGCGGGCGCGTGTCCGGAACGCCCACGGAAGCTGGTACGTACAAGGCGACCATCACCGCGACAAATGGCAACCCGCCATCTGCCACCGGATCCATCAAGTTCCAGATCAAGCCAGCGATCGCCATCAGCCCCACCCAAGGTCCGCCCCGTACGTTGCTGGCCGCGCAAGGCTCCGGTTACATCCCCGGCGAGACCGTTCTCGTGACCTATGCCGGGTCGTCGACATCAACTGTGTGCTCTGCACGAGCGCAGGGTGATGGACGCTTCTCTTGTTCGGGAAAGGTCCCCGGCAATCAAAAGGCGGGCGACGCCGGAAACCACAGGGTGACGGCCCTGGGAGAAAAGTCCGGCGACAAGGCGAATCTTGCTTTCCGCCTGTTGCTCGGCGCTTCCTAGATTCGCGCGATTCGACATCCGGTCCGCGCCGGTCGCACTGAAGTGGCCGTCAGGCCCACACGGGGCGACACATCGCAGACCTGCGTTTCGCAACCCTCGGCGTCAATTCGAATTCGGATCGGCTCCGATTCCAGCTTGGGATGGCTTCCCAGTTTTTCCTACGGTTCCGGCGTTTCCGCTGATGCCGTTTCCTGAGGACAGGCTCTCCCCTTGAAACCCGCCTGTCCCACCGCGGCCTGCCGTCCCGCCAGCGCTCCCCGCAGTCACTCCGGCTCCTCCTGTCGCCAGGTTGCCTGTTCCGAAGGTGTTGCCAGTGCCCGAGAAGGGAGCAGAAGCGGTCCAAACGCCCCCGCCGGTACCAGCGCCACCCGAGGAAGCCGTTCCGCCAGCTCCGCCGTTCCCACCATTTGCACCATTGCCTCCGTCGCCACCGAGTGGCTGAGTCGAGCCTTCGCCGCCGTTCCCGCCTTCGCCTCCGGGACCACCGGCCCCTCCGGGCCCACCGACGGCACCTGGTCCACCGAACACTCCGTCCTGTGAGAAGGACGAATTGCTGACCGACGCCGTCCCAGTCAGGTCGGCCAGTGCGCCACCCTTGGCGACCCCTGCGGCACCGGCAGTCCCGCCTTTGGCGCCGGCACCAGCTGCCGAGCCGTTGCCGCCAGTCCCGCCTGGATTGGTCGCTTGGCCATTGCCGGCGACACCACCATCTCCTCCGGCGCCGCCCATGCCTCCCGCTCCACCGTGGTTACCGGACCCCGCATGCGCGGAGTCGCCCAAAAACATGTCGGAGTTCGCGGACAACTTCGCAGCGCTTGCGATCGCGCCGCCGGCCGCATCTCCGCCGGCACCTCCACTTGCCCCGACCGATCCCACGGTCGACGCAGCCGCAGAACCACCGGGCTTTGCGCTCCCTGGACCACCCATTGGCCCGCAGGTCTCGCTCCCACAGGAGCCGCTCCCGCCGTAGCCGGCGCTTCCGCCGGCGCCCCCGTTGCCCCCCACGCCACCGGCACCGCCGTTCCCACCAAAGCCACCTGAGCCACCACTGGACGCGTCGCTATTGAACGCAGCATCGATCACGGATGCCTTGGCCCCCGAGTACACGGCCCCCCCTTCACCTGGACCGCCCGCAGTACCACCGGCCGACGTTCCAGGAGCCGCTCCGGGACTGGATGCTCCAGCGGGGCCCCCAATACCGCCCGCGCCTCCCGGATTTCCACCACTGGCTCCCGTCCCCGGCGGAACGCCGCCAGCTCCAGGCGTGCCACCACCAGCGTTCCCGCCCGCTCCACCCTCGCCCCCGCCGCCGGCTACATCCGCACCGCCGCCCGTTCCGCCCGATGCCGTGTCGCTGCCGAAGGTGCCACCATTGATCGTCATGGTGCCGACGCTGTAAATCGCGCCGCCCATCGCAGAACCCCCGGCACCCGGCGTGCCTGCGTTGCCACCGGGTCCTGCGGCGCCTCCCGCCCCGCCCGTCCCGCCCGTTCCTCCACTCGCACCCGAGTTGGGAGGCGGAGGAGCTCCTTCGCCTCCCTGACCTCCGATGCCCCCCGGGCCACCGTTCAGTCCCGCTCCTCCCTCGCCTCCGGACCCGCCGCGGACCGTGTCACTCCCGAAGTTGGTGTTTGTGACGTTCAATGTGCCGGCGTTGTAGATCGCTCCCCCCAGGGCTGGTCCACCTTTTCCGCCCGGGCCGCCGCCGCCTCCAGCCCCTCCAGCGCCACCGGCGCTCCCCGTTGCCCCGTTGATCCCCGGTCCGCCGATTCCACCCGCTCCGCCGGTGCCCCCGTTGCCGCCGGTGCCCCCATTGCCGCCGGTTGCTCCATCGCTCGAAAGGGTGTCGTCGTTCAAGTTCAAAGTGCCGGACGCCACGTCTACTGCTCCGCCTTGCGCACTCTTGCCGGCCTTGCCTTTCGTGCCGGCACCCGCAGGGCCTCCGGCGCCTCCTGGCTGACCGGTTCCACCTGATGCACCGACGGTCCCCTGGCTGCCACCGGTCCCGTTCACACCCGTTTTGCCGTTCACGAATCCGCCCTCGAGGGTGAGACCGCCAAGGGTCAAGGTGCCTCCCGACTGGGTGAAGAACCGGGTGGTGCCACCACCAGAAAACGTCACACCGAAGCCATTTCCCTCGATGTCTGTTGAACCGGCATTCACCACGATCGGAGTGCTGAACGCGACCGAACAACTGAGCTCGAAGGCGATGGCTCCGTGTGCGGCGACGGCCGTCGCAAGTTCCGCCTCGGTCGGACAAGACGTAAACGACTGTCCGGCCGGACTGGCCGCACCAGCAACGGGCGGAGCCGTTCCGCACAACCAAAATGCTGCGAGTGCGGTCGACGCCGCCACCGGCGTCACCCAGCGGATTGAGAGCCGGTACGCCGATTGAGAGTCGAAGCGTCGATGCATTGGGACCTGCCCTTCCCTAGGATCGGTGAAAACTTAGTCTCAGCTGAGAGGCTGGACCGAGGATCCATCTTCTCGAGGTTCGTGGGAAGCCCATCAGAGCTCGTGAGGCTGGCCAACAAGACGGAGCCTGAGCCACAGTCGGGTGGGTCTCGGTCGTCGTAATGTCAGGGTGAAGGCAAGGAGAGAGGAGTGATCGATGCGCTTCAACCACATGGAGCTCACGGTGCCCCGGGGGGCACTGACCCCGGAATTTCGGGAGGAAGTCGATGCCTTCTACGGGTCTGTGTTCGGTTGGAAAGGACTCGATACTGAGGTCGTGGGTCAGCTGTGCCACCTCCTCATGCCTGACCCTGACCAATTCATTCTCTTGGCGGAGAGCAACAAACCGATGTCATCGCCCGGCTACGACCACCTGGGACTCCTCCAAGACAGCCGAGAAGAGGTCGATCGCCTTCTCGAGGACTGCGAACGCTATGCGGAGAAGGACGACCGGGTGAAGATCATCCGATACGAGGACTTGGTTTCCCCAGGCCTCACGGTGCACGCCTTCTATGTGAAGTACTTGCTTCCCGTGTACTTCGACGTTCAGAGCATGGAGCGCGATGTGTAATGGGAGTGATGTAGAGAAGATCAATCCGGTACGGGACAGCTGATAGATGCAACTGGCCAAGCTCAGTGCTTTCAGGTTAAACGCCGCGTCACCTGATCACATGCGAGCGTAAGTCACCAACGCTCCCAGATATCAAGAACACATTGTTCGTCCACATGGTGCAGCACGGAGGTGAGGCCCGGAGTGTTCGCGATGACTTTATGGCAGTGATCTGCAATTAGGCGGACATCCGTCAACTCACGCGAATGCACGGCAAGCACATGGGCACCCGATCTCGTGGAGTTCAAGACACATGCCGCAACGGCTTCGAGATCCTTCTCGTCAAACCGGACCGCGATCTCATTGAGAACCACAAGGTCAAACCGCCCAGATGGCCACTGTTCTGCCACGGAGCGAACGGCCAGGGATGCGTCTTCCTGTGGCCGCAGTCGAGAATCGACGTGTTGATGTTCTGAGGGAGTGAGATCGCTCGAGATCAGCCGATCACATCGGACGGCGAGCAACTCAGTGAGGGCGCCAACTGAACAACCAGCTTCGAATGCCGACCGGTAGCGAATCCGGGGCAGGCAGGCCAACGTCACCGAGAGCTTCCGCTGCTCATATCGGCTGCCGTCAGCTTCCCACGCGTAGACACTGTCCCTGGCTACCTGCTCGGAGTATGAATAGGTCGAAGTCATAGCCCTCTCATCACAATTCTCCCCGAACGGTTAGAAGGAATCAGCCGAATACCGAGTCCACCTCGTTCGATTCTGATACCCGTTTCGCACCCCAACGATCGATCTGCGGTGGACGCCCTCGTTTCCCATCGCCATCCGACCCGCTCCGACGCGACAACCGGACCGATGACTGCGAGCCCTCATCGGTCCACGGCTGGACTACTTCCTTACGCGATACCAACGGTGTTCGGTACCTGCCACGACGAATCCCAATAGCCATATGACAAGAAACACCACCGCAACAATCCACAGAACGTGCACAGCGAATCCGGCTCCTGCGAAGATCAATACCAAAAGCAAGAGCAGCAAAAGCACACCCAAGTGACGGTCCTCTCCAATTTTCTACTGGGAATGGCTGGCCACCTAGGCAGGGACCTGAGTCATGCCGAGGCGAAGCTGAAGCGAAACCCAGGAGCTGCACACGTCTCAGTCGCCTGGGTAATCGTTGAACCGGTTCTCGTTTTCCTCGTTGCCTCCGCAACTCGCCGGCCGCCGCCAGATTTCCTATGTGCTTACGCCGCCTGATCGCCCCGCCGCCAGCGACCAGACCACCCTTGACACGAATCGCCTATCTGGTGCCTACTTCGGTGGTAACAGGATCGTTGACCACCAGGATTGGGTCAATCACCCGATCAGGTGATTCTTGGGCCGCCTCGTGACCTTAGAGTGGAGTGGGTGGCCAGGCCGATCAAGGTTGCGTTGGTAAACGACTACACGATCGTCCTTGAGGGACTTCGCTCGCTTCTTCTGTCGTGTGAGCCTGAGATTCATGTGATCGAAATTGCCGTCCGCAAGAAGCCAAGGCAACGGATCGACGTCACACTGCTCGACACCTATGGGGAGTTGGCCAGTCTCAGTCAGCGAGTGAGTTCCCTCAGCTCCGATCCGACCAACGGGGTGATTGTGGTGTTCAGCTTCTCCGACCAGCCCCAGGCAGTACGTCATGCGTTACAAGGCGGTGCTGAGGGCTTCATTTCCAAGTCGTTGCCGCGAGATCAGATCATTGACGGGATCAGAGCGGCCGCTCGCGGTGAGCGTGTCGTCCTGACTCAAAGATCGCATCATGCCGTCATTGACAAGGACCTGCGGTGGCCGGGCCGTGACATCGGCCTTACTGAACGCGAAAGCGAGATCTTGTCCTTGCTTTCGACTGGCATGACGAATCGTGAACTGGGAAACCACCTCTACATCAGCGAAAACACTGTCAAAACTCAGCTACGCCATCTCTACGCCAAACTCAACGTGCGAAACCGCGCGCAGGCAGTGGCCATCGCTGGAGAAGGAATCCTCGGCGATCACCGTCGCCAATCGTTCGAGATTGGCTGATGCCTTGTCGCGACCTTCAAGACCTGAGCCTTTCGAGGTCAAAGAAACCGCGAACGGAGATAGTGGGAGAGGCGGTTGGCACTGTGGCACTGCCTCGGCCGCGGCGGGCAAGGGCTACGGACAACGACGAGCGGTGCGAAGAAGGCTCGCAAGAAGACGGCAAAGAAAAGAACTGCTTCGGCATCTCGGAAGGTCTCCGGTCCCAACAAGAGCAAACAGGGATGAACGACAGGACGGCTCGGCCAACTACGAAGCTTTGACTTTCCAGAATCCTCAACGACCTGGTAGGTCCCACGATGAGCGCACGACCAGTGTCGCCCTCAGCACCATCCTTTGGTGCCGACACCGAATTGCCAATGCAACTCAGTCGGACTTCCTCAACACGATCGCAGGCAGATGGCCTGCTTGGATTTGCGCCACCCAGTCGAATCCTTCGGCGGCGTGCATATTGAGATCCGCTTCGAGCTTGAGGATGTCCTGAGGCACCCGAAGCACACGGTATTGGTCAGTCATATTTGTAGCCTACGGCTTCGTTTGCCGTTGACGGTCTATGGCATCTCGCTGAGGAAGCTGAGCAGTGCCGCGTTGACCTCCTCGGAGTGGGTCCAGCAAATGTTGTGCGGACCACCCTCGACCGGCACAAGTGTGCAATCGGAAAGCAATGCGGGAAGCCGAGCTGCGGTGACTTCGAAGGGCAATATGCGGTCTGCTGTTCCGTGCATCACGAGCACCGGAACGTCGATCTTCGCCAGATCAACGCGAAAGTCGGTCAACCAGGTGTCGACGCACACGTGCGAGGCGAAGGGAGAGCAGCCCGCAGCCACATTGAAGCTCGCCTGCCATGCCCGGTCGCTGATCCGGGTGCCACCGAGCTGATCGACGTTGTAGAAATTGTTGAAGAATCCCTCGAAGAACGCATAGCGATCATGGGCGATGGCGGCTTTGATGTCGTCAAAGATTTTTCGCTCTACCCCTTCGGGATTGTCGTCGGTTTTGAGCACGAAGGGCGGAATAGTGCCGAAGAGCGCTGCCTTGCAGACTCGAGCAGACCCATACGTTGCGAGGTATCGGATGACCTCACCGCTACCCATCGAGAAGCCGACGAGAACGAGATCGCTCAGGTTGAGGTAGTCAAGGAGCGTGTTCAGATCATCGGCGAAGGTGTCGTAGTCATAACCAATGATCGGCTGGCTGGAGCGACCGAAGCCCCTGCGGTCGTAGGTGATCACTCGATAGCCTTCGGCAAGAAGGTCCCGTTCTTGACGTTCCCATGAGTTTCCGTCAAGCGGGTAGCCATGGATAAGAACGATCGGCTGACCGCTCCCGTGATCTTCATAGTGGATTTCGATCGGGCCATTGTTCTCAGTCCCGACAGTGACGTAGGGCATTTTGTCTCATCTTTCTGGTTTGTCGCTGATTGCGGGTTCGTGTGTGTGAACGCTCTCCCCCGCCCGCTCCTTCATCGGCGGCCCGTGGGGTGCCAAAATCGCTTACGCCGGCAGTTCGTTGCCGGCCTTCTCAGCGACCATGTAGGAGGCGTACCACGCTGGCCACGTCTCATCTTCACTTGAGCGGTGAAAGAGATGCGTCCGCCCCGACCTCTTTTGGTGCTCGACATGTGCTGCCTCGGCACGCCACAGCGCGTTTTGCAACTCGTCCGCCGACGCGAAGGTCGTTTCCGAGGGGTCGATCCGACCGGGGAGCCGCGTGGTGACTTCCTGGACGAGCCAGAGATTGCCGTCGGGATCGCTAAAGGAACAGAACGACCCGTAACTCGTGTGTTCAGGGTCGGGGCCGGGTTGGCGCGCCAAGACCGGGAACGGGGGTCCATGCCACGTGTCGCTCACCTCGATGCCCCGCTTGAGGAGTTCGTCGTGGGCCGCCTCGATGTCCGAGACCACCAGTGTTGCCTGGATCCCGCCAGGCGAACCGGTTGGGAGCCCCAGGCCGAATGTGATCGAGGCTGGCGAACCTGGAGGTGTGAACTGGACAAAACGAAGCCCATCCATTGGCGCAACGTCATCGTCGAGGCGCCAACCAAGTTGCTGATAGAACGCCTTGGCCCGATCGACGTCTGTTACGGAGACGATGTGGTTTTCGAGCTTGATGGCGACACTGGGTGCTTCGGTTGCGCTCATTGCTTCACTCGCTTTCCTCGGTCGCCGGCTTCCGAGGCATCGCTCTGTTGACGTTGCGCTCGTGTCCGGATGTCAGCTTCGTCCTCTGGTCAGATAACGAAGGTCGTCATTTGTAGTAAACCGGCGTACCGGTCTTGAGTCCACGACTTATGGCCAACGTCTGGTAGGCAGCGCCTATCACGCCATGTCAGCTGTACGATCGACGACGTGGAGCTCCGGCAGCTGACCTACTTTGTCGCCGTCGCCGAAGAACTCCATTTCGGTCGAGCGGCAGAACGGCTACATCTTGCTGGTCCTTCACTGTCTCAGCAGATAAGCAACCTCGAACGTGAACTCGGAGCACAGCTTCTCGTCCGCGACCGCCGACATGTCGCCCTGACACCAGCAGGCCGAGACTTCCTGGTCGACGCTCGGGAGGTATTGGCCTCCGCGACGCGGGCATTCGATCGGGCCCGAAAGGGCGGTGGCGAGCTACCCCTTCGGTTGGGCTATGTCAGCTGGCTTCCCCCGAAGCGGCAGCCATTCCCGATCCTCGAGTCCGTATCGACGAATGGGTGCTTCCGTCACACACCCAGGCGGCGCGAGTTGCCGAAGGCAGCCTGGATTTGGCCATTGCGTGGATCGAGGAGGGTGACGTCGAGCGACTCAACTTGGTCGCCGATCTCTTGTGGTACGAGAGACTCGAAGCCGTGATTCCACGCGCACATGCGGCAACTCGTCATGAGAGCGTGTCGGCGGCCGAGATCACGGTGCTGATCGATTGCGACGAGGCGTCGTGGAGCTCTTGGAATCGCTATTCCACTGCCTTCGCGAAGGCAAATCAAGCCTCAGTGATCGATATCGTCGATGGCGGAATTACCGGGCCGGCTTTCTTCGACCATGTCGCCCGTTTGGGGCGACCCGTGCTCGAATCGCCGAAACGTCACGCGGCTCCGATGCCTCCAACCTTGACCAGGCGGCCGGTCCGATCTCCTGTACCCCTCTGGACCTGGGTCCTCCTTCACCGCGCCGAAGATACCCGGCCGATGGTTGCGCACCGCGAGCCGGATATTGCTCGACCATGCCTCTGCGGTCGGGTGGCGAATACCTCCCTCTGAACATCATTGGCCATAACTGCCTAGACTCAGCGACCAAGGTGTTTGCGAAGTCGTCGCGACGCTGTCTATCTCGCCTTCCACCGGACTCCAATGCCACAGTTCAGCGGGTCTACCCCGCCGCCTGCGGGTCGGTTATGTCTTCTCCGAGCTCATTCAGGTGGGCGAGCTGAGAAGTGCTGGCGAGCTGGACCATCTCTTCGAGTAACTCGCTCCTGTCAGCATCGGGTAACGCCTCGATGGTTTCGAGCACCTTCGTTTTCACATCATTGTCCGATGCGTCCGGTCCGAGCTCACGTTCCACTCCGGCGAGGATGTCTGCCAGCGTTGTCATGCTCTTCCTCCGTTTCGATCTGCCGACTGAATGGGTCTGACGGCTGTAGCCCTTTCGTTCGCGGCTCCGAACCTGTTACATCCCAGGTGAATGCACATCCTGAGCACAACAGCGCCCCTCCAGGGAACCAATACCATCCCGTTTGTTGACCTGCGAGTTCTCAAGTTACTAACTTGCATGCAACGCCGATGAACCGGCGTCGAGAGACACTTGGGGGGAAATGGGACAACCATTGAGGGGTGCATCCTTCTCGCGATCGGTCCCACTCGCGTTGTCGTTTCTGATGACTTTGGTGGTTGTCGCGCTTCCGCTCAGTCAAATTGCTTCGCAGTCCGCATTGGAGGCTACGTCTGCCCCGTGCGGTGGAGACGCTCGCGTGAGCCTTCCCTCGACCTTCCCGATGAGTTGCTCAGGATCTCCGAGTTCATTGCAGATCCAGGACACTCTCCAAAGCAGCCTTGTCCTCAGCATGCAGGGTTCAGGCGGTGTTGTGCTGGGCTCAATTTCCGCGACAGCTGGCGCCCCGTTCACCACTGACCTCTTCAATGCGGTCGATGGCGAAAAAGCAATCGGCCCGAATGACCAACAGGCAGTGACTTACGGGTCGGAAACTGGGTCGTTCACGGCTGTGGCGGCCCCAGAGAAGCAACAGGAGCTGTGGGTGACGCTGTCGCTCGTTGGGGGCTATCTGCCAGTCAACATGGTCGACCACGGGAGCGCGCTCAAATCCGCAGACCAAGAATGGACGTCCGAAAACACGAGTTACTTCTTGTGCCTCGGTGCAAACCCCAGCGCAAAGAGGACGTCCTCCTGCAAATTCTCAGCTTCTTACCGAAGTGGGCGCTACCGATGCCAGGCTGGCGAATTCGACCGGTACCGAGATGCCGGGAAGTGTCAAGAAGAGCATCTCCGCCGCTCTCGCACAAGTTAACGTTGCAGTTTCCACCAAGAGCGCGCTGAAGCAATTCGATGCTGTCGCACCCGCAGACCGGACTGCCACCATTGCGGCCGGTGCCGTCGTTCCCGGTACAAAGAGCAACGTTCTGATCCTCGGCGATGGTGATCCCTCTGAGGACCCCGGCTACACCTCCTTCGCCTTCTTGGACACTTCGCTGAGCGACATTGGTCTGAACGTGACCACGCTTGCCGGAACCACGACACTCCCGCCTGGCCTCAGTGCCTATGGGCAAATCTGGTGGGATGGCACCCAGAATCTTTCAGCCAGCGACGAGCACACTCTCGAATCCTTCGTTCGAGGCGGTGGAAGCGTCTATATCGATGGTGACTACGGCGTCGCCGGACAGTTCGACAATCAATCAGTCATGGACATCGTTCAAGCTCTCGTTTCGAAGTCGATTTCAGTGGCGGGCATCAGCGGCACGAGCCCGCTGTCAGCGAACCCCAACGTCGTCGACGTCGTTGCCGAGAACCCGAATGCACTGACGACATGGTCGCCAAACGACGAGGGCGCTCTGACTGGAGTGGCTGTATCGAACACGTTGTTCCCCGAAGGCTACGGCGCTTCCGGAGCCGTGTGGGATGTGGGCCAATCCGGCGGTCGCTTAGCTGTCTTGATGGATACGAACTGGGCTCAGAGCGCGTACTGCGTGACGGCCACGGCGACCCAGGTCGCCGAGAACCTGGGACTCTTCCTGAGTGACTGACGGGTCGTAGCATCGCTTGGAATGAAGCAAGCAGACGGTTCGTTCTGTCGAGGGCGGCTGGTCTCACGCCTCCCCCGCTGCCGCAATTGCTGCTTCCAGCGAAGGATAGAACCGATCGCGATCGAGCGTTTCGAATAGTCCATAGCGCCGCACGAGTTCCTGAAGACGGGCTCGCATCTCGACGAATGCCATGTGGGCACCGGTGGCATTGATTTCAAGGTCAAGTTGCTCGAGCATTCGCGCTGCCGACACGTCGATGTCTGTGATCGCCTCGCATTGGACGATCACCCACGTGGCTTGGCGTTCCACCATGACGTGCCGGACTTGGGTCCGGAAGGCTGATGAGTTCGCAAAGAACAGTGGGGCCTCCCAGCGGTAGACCACGATCCCGGGGATTTCGAGCGCATCGGGATAGCGCTCGACGTTGTGCCAGCCTCCCAGTTCCTCCACCTGGCCGAGGATTGCCCCGTGGGGTTGCCAGCTGCGACGGAAGAACAGAAGCACCGCGAGAACGACCGCGATGACAATCCCCGGCAGGACTCCGAGCACGATCACGCCCAGACTGGCGAGCACGGAGAGGACCAGAGCGCTCTTTCGCACCCGGTAGTAGCGGGCCAAGGCCCCGAGATCGAGGAGCGATAATGCGGCGGCAATCAACACCGCGGCGAGGGCGGACTGTGGAAGATCGGCCAAGAGGGAGTTGAAGAACAGTAACAACGCGACAACGACGCCCGCGCCGACCAACGAAGCGAGCTGAGACTTGGCCCCTGCCTGCTCGACGACCGCCGTGCGCGACCCACTCGTCGACACGGCGAAGCCCTGGAGGAGGCCTGCCGCGAGGTTGGCCGCGCCGATCCCGATCATCTCCTGGTTCGGATCTACCTCTTCACCCCGGCGGGCACCGAAGCTCGAGGAGGTGGCGATCGTGTCGGCTAACGAGACGAATGTGATGCCGACCGCAGCCGCCATGAGTGGTCCGACATCAGCCCACTTCGTCCAGGGGACCGACGGTGCCGGCACACCCCTGGGGAGTGTCCCCACGGTGGCCACCCCGTGCGCGTGAAGGTCGAAGATCGCCGAGACGATGGTTGCCGCCACGATGCCCACCAGGACCGCCGGGACCACTTTGGTGAATCGGGACAGCACCAACAGGATGGCCAAGACCCCTAGCCCGACCACCAGCGCGGCTCCGACGGTGCCATCGAGCCCCAAAACGAAAGCCTTCAGTTCAGGTCCGAATCCTTCGGCATCAGTCGAGTACCCGAAGAGCTTTGGCAATTGGCCAACGATGATGATGAGCGCGAGACCGTTCATGTAGCCGATCTGCACTTCACTTGAAAGCAGATCGGCAACGAAGCCGAGTCGCCCGATACCCAGCCCAATTTCGATAATGGCAACGATGACCGCGAGCATTCCAGCCAGTGCGATCGCTCTGTGCGGGTCACCACCAGCCATCAGTGGTACGAGAGCGGCGAAGATCAGGGGAGAAATCGAAGAATCGGGGCCCAAGACAAGGATCCTCGATGGACCGAAGACCGCATACCCGACGAGGCAGCCGATGGACGTGTAGAGGCCGGTCACGGGAGGTAAGCCCGCCAGTTCGGCGTATGCCAATCCTTGCGGCACCAAGATCGCGGCGAGCACAACGCCTGCGACGATGTCGGACCTGGTCCACCTTCTGTTGTAAGTCCGGATGACGTTGAGGCCTGGTATCCATCGAGCAATCCCCGAAGGGCCTTCGTCCACCCTTGCCCCCCGTTCCACTTGTCACCATCGGCCGTTACGCCGCTCGCCCGAACCTACAACGCGTAGCGGGTAGACGAAAGAAATGTTCGAGGAAGCGGCGGCACGCCCACGGGACTGGTGGCTTCGAGCGAGCACCACCAGCGAGACATTTACTCCCCAACCCAGTGCACGGGTCGCCCCTAGCACATCGCCACGATCGCGCTACACGCCTGAGTCCTGCGGCGGACCCGCGCCACAGGACTCCCTTGGCGAGTTGCAAGCTTTCAGGCCCATTTGCCGCCTTGGATGCCGGTCAGAATCGAGAGGGCACCTCGTGAGGGTGTACTCGCGGCTCTCGGTAGTCGCCCTTCTTCTGGCGCGCCGGTAGGGCGACTGAAGTCTCCTTCTGACGCTCGTAGGGAACCATGTCGAGGATGTGGGTGATGACGTTGAGGCGGGCTCGGCGTTTATCGTCGGAGTTGGCGACGTACCAGGGCGCGCTTTCTGTGTCGGTGGCGAGGAACATGGCGTCGCGCGCCCGGGAATAGTCGTACCAGCGACCGTAGGACTCGAGGTCCATCGCCGAGAGCTTCCAGGTCTTGCGGCCGTCATCAATTCGAGCCGTCAAGCGACGCGTCTGTTCTTCCTGACTGACCTCGAGCCAGTACTTGAGCAGGATCACGCCCGAGTCGATAATGGCCCCCTCGACGAAAGGAACGAGTTCGAGAAACCGAGTCGACTCCTCAGGGGAGCAAAACCCCATGACCAGCTCGACTCCGGCGCGGTTGTACCAGCTTCGATCGAAGATCACGACCTCACCTCCCGCGGGCAGGTGGGGGGTATATCGCTGGAGATACATCTGCGAGCGTTCGCGGTCGTTCGGGGCGGGCAGCGCCACGACTCTGAAGATACGTGGGCTGACTCGCTCGGTGATCCGCTTGATGACGCCGCCCTTTCCAGCGGTATCTCGGCCCTCGAACACAATGCACACCTTCGCCTGCTTCTCGACGACCCAGCGCTGCATCTGCACCAGTTCCACCTGAAGGCGCCGGAGCTCTTCCTCGTATTCCTTGCGTCGCATCTTGGTCAATTGTTTTCCGCCATCCTGGATTCGGTCCCCGACCGCATTTCGCATCCCATCAATCCGGACATCACCGAGATGCCGAGCAGTGGTTGGGACATATGGCCAAACTCCGAGCTTGACTGATCAGGAGCGCGATGCGAGGGCAGCCGGCATCACCCACGGCTGAAGGGCGGCAGGCCGCCGTAGTTTCGAGGGCCAGCTCACTTCAATCAAGCGCGCACACGCAGTAGATTGGCGCAGTCCACGAGCCCGCTCTCGAACAAGACGCCACTTCCTCATGAAGCGCAAGCGGACACCAGAGGTGCGAACAATTACGGTTTCTGCGCTTCCGAGGCGTCGGCTTCGAGTTCTTTCTGGTCTGCCTTGAGCTGCTTCTCCTCGATTTTGTTCGCCCGCTTCATCGCGGAGCGAACCTTTGCCTTCATGTCGGAGACGGCGACCACGACGAGGCCGGCCTCGTCTTCATCGAGCGACTCGCCAAGGTCTTTGAGGTCTCCACGACTCATACCTGCAGCTGCGTGCCCGGCCAGCGCACCAAGCAGAGCGCCCGCGCCAGTCGTGCCGAGCAGAAGACCTCCGCCGATGGCAGCAGCCGGGAACAAGACGATCACCAGGCCTGTAGCCAGGCCGACTCCACCCCCGAGCACGCCGCCGACGCGAGTCGGGGTCTCGTGCTTCTTGATGATCTTGACCTTGCCTTTGTGGTCGCGCTCAATGACGGCCGCATCGTAGGCGTCGATCAGGTTGGCTTCGGTGTGGAGTTCCTTGACTACGTCGTAGTCTGCAACAGCGTCGGCGGAGTTGCCGTACACGCCGCAGTAGACGAAGAGAGTGTCGATGGCCATGTTTTTACTCCTCTCTGGAGTGGGGCGGCGGCGCTGAGAGCACCGGATACTTGTGCGACTTTAGAGACGACTCAGCTCTTGTGGGCTCAGAGTCTCCTCCACCGGACCGCCGTATGCAGCGAGCGCGTAAATGACGATCACGCCAAGGGCGATGTAGGTGAGAGACCAGATCGGGTAATAGGGCATCCACCAGATGGCGCTGATGGCGCCGATCGCCCCTGCTGCGATACCGACCCAACGACCCAACTGCGAACGCCCCATGACCGCCAGGGAGCACAAGATCAAGATGATGCCAATGATCAAATAGACCCAACCGTACGTTTTGAGACTGGTGCCGAAGAGAGCGTCTTCGAGGTTCTGGGGCACAACTCCGTGGTAGCGGAACGCCCAGATGGCATCGAATATCCGCATGATGCCGGCCACTCCCAGGACGATAGAAGCGAAAATTGTCCAGCCCTGACCCCGTGCGTTCATGGCGCACCCCTCTCGAACCGATCCACACCGACGGACCATTTGGGCCGTGCGGCCGTTCCATTTTGGAAGGTACACCAAATGCATCTTCGTTGGAAGGGTTTGGTGTCCAGGCGCTTCAACGGACCGCGACGATGGCAACCGAGGGGTGCGACTGCTCATCCCAGGGATTGGGACCCTGTACGCGGATTTGGTCGGTGTCGCAGGCACGAAAATCCGCTGCCGAATGTCGTGAACCCGCCATTCTGGGAGCCGAGGCATTGCCGATGGCTCCACAACATGACCCTTCATCTCAGTAGCCATTAAGGCATCGTTGGCGTACCATTCTTCGCGGACGAGCCTGAAGAAGGGGAACATGCAATGGCAGACGAAGGCCACGCCCTGGGCCCGATCAGCTATCTGATCGTCGAGTTCCCTGGCAACAAGATGACCGGCGAAGGGTTCGCATCCCTTCTCGATCTTGTCGACAGGGGCATAATAAGGATCCTCGATCTCATGTTCGTGATGCGAGATTCTGATGGCTCGGTGCGTGCGCTCGATCTCCAGGACATCGATCTGGACGGGCGGTTCGATCTCGCCGCGTTTGCGGGCGCCTCGTCGGGTCTGCTCGACCAAGGCGACCTTTCTGAAGCGGCCTCGGTGATAGAGCCGGGTTCTTCGGCCGGGATCTTGATCTTTGAGAACCGCTGGGCGACACCATTTGTCCAGGCTCTGCGTCGTGGTGAGGCTCAGCTTGTGTCCGCCGGTTACATACCTCAGGACGATCTGGCCGCTGCCCTCGATGCTGCCGGGAGCTAAATCATCAAAGGAAGGATGGAACCATGCCACTTCTCCGAGGTATCGCACGAACCGCAGCCATCGCCGGAACGGCCACAGCCGTGTCAAACCGCGTCTCGCGGCGCCAGCAGAATCGTTGGGCGCAACAAGATCAGCAGCAGTATGCGCAACAACCCCAGTACGCTCCCGCTCCCGCTCCCGCTCCCCCGGCTGCTCCAGACACGATCGCACAGCTGAAGGATCTCGCCGAGCTCAAGGCGCAGGGGATCCTTACCGAGGCCGAATTCGCGGCTCAGAAAGCGAAGGTCCTCGCATCCTGAGCTGACCTTGAACATGAGCCCAGCAGCACAGCGCAGCGGATTTATTACCAGTACACACTTGACCTAGGGAGGAAACATGCTTGCCGCGACCTACCAATACCCGATCCTTGATTTCTTCTTGACGATGCTCTATTTCTTCCTTTTCGTCATCTGGATCTGGTTGCTCATCACGGTGTTCATCGACATCTTTCGCAGCCACGACATGGGCGGCTGGGCCAAGGCCCTCTGGGCGATCTTCGTCATCGTCCTGCCGTTTCTCGGCGTCTTCGTATACGTGATTGCCCACGGTGGCAAGATGCACGAGCGAGCAGCCCAGCAAGCCGCAGAGCAACAGAACGCCTTCGACGCCTATGTCAAGCAGACGGCCGGGTCCAGCGGGGACACCACGGCCGACCAGCTCTCCAAGCTTGCTGACCTCAAGTCACAGGGCGTTCTCACCGACGCCGAATTCCAAGCCCAGAAATTGAAGATCCTGTCGAGTTGACCGGAATCGAAGCTCAGTCCAGCGTTCTAGTCCGGCCTATCAATCTCCACGACCCAGGTGAGCCGCCCGTCATAACGCAGAGGCGGTATGAGCACCGAATCTGAGAATGCAGCGTCTGCGGGGAGCGTGACGAGCCCGCAATTAGCGGTTCTCCTAGCGGCAGCGATGTTCGTCCTTGTCGTCGACACGTCGTTCATGAATGTGTCGATCTCCGCGGTGGTCCACGATCTGCACACCACGGCGAGCGGTGTCCAGACGGCAATTGCACTGGAGGCCCTGGTCTCCGCCGCGTTCATCCTGATCAACTCGAAGCTCGGCGATCTCATGGGTCGCAAGCGCGCCTACGTGATTGGCCTACTTGCCTATGCTGTTGGTGCTCTGGCCATGACGGTCACCCAAAATTTGACCACGGTGGTCATCTTCTGGGCCATCATCGGCGGGCTCGGGGCATCCCTCCTCTTACCGGCGATGCAATCGCTCATCCACGGCAACTTCACCGGAGCTGCCCAGAAGAAGGCTTATGCATTGGTGGGAGCGTCAGCGGCAATCGCTGCGGCAGTCGGACCGCTCCTCGGTGGCTTCGTCACGACCTACTTGTCGTGGCGGGTGGGTTTCGGGCTCGAGGTCGTCATCATCCTCGTGGTGTTGTCCCAGATCCGCCTCGTCAAGGACGTCCCCTACACCGGACCTCGCAAGATCGATCCGGTGGGTGCGATCCTTTCGATCATTGGCATGGGGGGCGTGGTCCTCGGCATTCTGGTCTGGCAGGAAGGTGGTGGCTACGTAGGGCTCATCATCGCCATCGGTGTCGTGGCGTTGGCTCTATTCGCCTACTGGCTCGTCCAGCGCAAACGTCGCGGGAAGCCAACGCTTCTGGATCCCGATCTGTTCAAACACTTGAACTTCCGAATCGGCATCTCACAACAGATGCTCCAGCAGATCACTCTCGGCGGTGCCATGATCGCTCTCCCGCTCTATCTACAGATGACGCTGGAGTACAACGCGATGCAAGCGGGTCTCTCTCTCGCTCCGCTGTCGCTCTCCATGTTCGGCATGGCGCTGCTCGCTGGTCGCAAAGGGGGGAAGCGTCGCCCCGCCAACATCGTGTTGGTCGGCTTTGCCTTAAGCACCATCGGTATCACCGCCATCATCCCCCTTGTACCGAGAGTGGACTCCGGCTGGTACCTCGTGGTCCCGCTTCTGATCGCGGGTTCGGGGCTTGGCCTCCTGGTGTCCCAACTCAACAACTTCACTCTGGCGCCCATCGCCGAGGAGCGGGTCAGTGAGGCTGCCGGGGTGAATTCAGCCGCCGGCTCGTTCGGCTTGTCTTTCGGCCTGGCGGTGGCCGGCGGTCTCCTGCTCTGGGTGTTGGCGACGAGCTTTACGAATCTGACGTATTCGAGCAACGTGATCCCCGCTGCTCAGCAGCAACAGATCGCCGCCAAAATGGAGACCGACGCCGAGGTGATAAGCAACACGCAGCTTCAACAGCAGATCTCAAGCGAACCCCAGGATGTCCAGAAGGCGATTCTCGCCATCAACACCGAGGCTCGAGACCACTCCCTTCAATTTCGCGCTCCTCGTCCCCGCCATCGCCGGAATCCTTGGTTTCGCCAACGCGTTTCGGATGCGACGACTTCCAGACATCAAGCCAGCGACACCGCTCGAAGGCGCTGGTTTCGGCTAGCCGTCCTAACTACCCTGCTGGACCCAAGGAGCTATCGAGTTCGGCGAGCGTCTCGATCAGACTCCGCGTGGCCGATCCAGGTCGGGTGCGACTCCTGCAATCCAGCCCCCAAGCTGCAACAGATGCTTCCGTCCTCCGCTGTCGTGCGTCGTGAGCACCACTTCGTGGCACACACGACGGCCTAAACGCCGCGTTGACTCAGTTGTCCTTTGGGGTGAACAGCAACATCAGAACTCACCGCTCTGATGTGTGGCTGTCGATGATCGATCGGGCACTCATCGCAGGGTGACTCGATTCAACTCGAAGGCGCTGGTGGCTGCGTGGCTCCATCTGCAAGGGCGAACCCGTCGTTGTCACTGTCAGGGTTCGACGGGCTTGCGATCTTGGTGTTGCCGGCGTTATTGAGCATGAAGATCTGATCCACCGTTGCTCCTGTCGCCGGATTCATCAGGGGCGTATTCGGCGTGGCCGACTTCCCATACTTGCCCGGGTCGAACGTGACGTTGGTCGTCTTAGTCAGGGTAGCCAGGTCGCTGACGCTTGTGCATCCGTCAGCAATACAAGGCCGCTCGTGAATCACCTCCACGCTGGCTTCGGAGGAGCCGGCCGACTTCTTGGTCGCAGTCCGGCTGGCACTCATGCCCGTGGTGGCGTCCTTGACCTTCATGATCCAGGTTGTCCCGGACAGCACCACGGAGGTCTTGATTTTGTCGCCAGGATGGACGACCAGGGTCAGAGGGTCTTCGGCCGCCGGCAGTACCTCGGTCCAGGCCCGGTAGAGGGCAGTGCCGTTCATGTTGTCCGCCTCTGTGCCTGCTTGAACGAGTGTTCCATCGTTCAATCCGCCGATTCCTACCCAGTCAGAAGAAAATTGAGTCCCAGAGACGCTCGTATTCACAGTCGGGACCTTCCAGGTATCGACGACGCTCTGGTAGGTCTTTGTCGAGGTGCCTTGAGCAAATCCAGACCAGTTGAAAGAGCCCAGCTGGCTAAACCCGTGGACAGTTTCCCCGTTGGGTGGTCCTCCCGGAAGTGGCGCGAGCAGTGCTCGTCCTCCAACATTCGCGGCTCCCGCCGGAGCGGCTGCCGACGCTGCCGCGACGAACGTCACTCCGCCACACAACGCGCCCGCGAGCGAAACTGCGACCATTTTTGACCGAATCTGCATCCGTCGCCTCCGATCACTCTGGGGCACCGAACAACGCCCCATTTGTCCAGGGCTTACCCCCCCTACAGTTACTGGTTGCACGGTACCTGAAGATACCTTGGGCCGCTAGAGGTTCTCTGCAGTTACCGTGATCGACGACCATTTTGTCGGGGCGCGCTCGCGTGCGTTTCCCAGGACACGAGCTCCTCGTTCAGTTTGAACGCTGTGGAAAAACAGTCGGCTGCGATCTCGCGTGCGCCAGACGATGGGCAACCTCCAGACATCACGTCCGCGGCATCTCGGTGGCATTGATTTCGGGTGGCCAATCCCGGCAAACGGACGCGTGTCAGCCTCTCCGGCCTGGGGTTTTAACTTCCCCGATGCCTCAGTCGATGCTCGTGGGCGGGTCTCGTCTCCATCACTGTCGGGCCGAGTTCTGACGCGGCCTGGAACCATCTCACGTAACGGTTTACCAGGGGCGCAGCCGAAATTCCATGGGCAAGCACGGACAGGCCAACGGTGACGTAGGTAATCGTGACTATCTCCGAAGCATGCGGGAGATGCGCATCCTCGACGATTACCGCGAAGACGATCGAGGCGAGTCCGCGTGGACCAAACCACCCCATGAATACAACCGTCGCAGATCTGGCCCGGGTGCCAAGTAGCGACAGGGCCACGGGCAACATGCGAACGACGGTCAAACTTAATGTGGCGTAGAGCACGATGCGCCAGCTCAAATGTTCGAGCGATGGCCCGAGTAAAACCGCTCCAAAGATGAGGAATGTCACGCCGTCGAGCGCCAGCCCCGCTTCCTCGGTGAACCGCATCGTCAGTGCCACGTCGCGGCCAGCAAACAAACCGAAGAGGGCGCCGGCGACGAATGCCGCGATGAACCCTGACCCTCGGCACGCGGTGGCCGCCCCGTAGGCGGCGAGCGTCGTAGCCAACGGGACGATTTGCCGCCATGTCCCATCGATCGAACTTCTCCGTCCACCGAAGATGATGATTCCCGAGGCCAGAAGAGCGGCACCGGCACCACAGAGGACTCCGTAGCCAATCTCCTCGGTGACGACACGTACCGGATCAACCGCTGCACCTGAGATGCTTGCGACGAGGATTAATAGCAGGGGCACGCAGATGCCGTCGTTGAGACCGCTTTCGACGTTGAGCGATTGACGCACTGCTTGTGGAAGCCTGTTGTCGGTGACGACTGCGGAACCAAGTCCTGCATCGGTTGGAGCGAGAATTACGCCAAGGATCAAGGCATCGCTCAATGAGAACGCGTGGAAGAGCAAGAGCGACGTGAGTCCGCCGGCAATGATCGTCAGGGGTAGCCCAATTCCGAGCAGACGCAGTGGCATCGATACGTCGCGCTTGAGCGCTCGCAGGTTCACCCGAGAGGAATCGGAGAACAGCACAACGGCGAGTGTTGCCTCCGCAAGTGTTCGCACAGTCGAGCTGGTTGGCTGAGTCGTGATTTGGTCCAGCAGTAGCGGTCCGACCACGACTCCGATAGTGACGACGACGATCGCCGGAGTGATTGGCGTGCCCGAAAGATGGCGGGAAACGCCTGCAACAAGCAGCAGCGACACTCCGATAATTGCCAGCCCGAGACCCATCCCTATCGTTCGACTTCTGTGGCTCCGATGAAGGGCATCACTGGACAGAAGGATGCCATGGGTGCACGCCCGGTGTGATGCGTGGCGAGAGTGAGACAGTCGCGTCCGGGCGATACTCGAGGGGCGGGAGAGGATAGGTACGTCGACTCCACGGAGGAGAAATGACCAAAAGGATCGTTGTCGGCGTGGACGGCTCCGAGTCGTCTCGCCAGGCCCTTGATTGGGCGGCACGCCAGGCCACGTTCACCGGCGCGACGTTAGAGGCGGTCATCGCGTGGGAAGTCCCACCCGATTACCGCTTTGACCTCTCGTCACCTCATGACCTCGGGCTTGGCGCCGAATCCATACTCCAGACGGCGGTCGCTGACATTCTCGGCGCCGACCCCGCAGTCCCGGTCAGGCCCACCGTGGTGGAAGGCCATCCAGTTCCGGTCCTCCTACACGCAGCAGAGGGAGCATTGCTTCTTGTCGTTGGCAGTCGTGGCCACAGCGCCTTCACCGGCATACTCCTTGGTTCCGTGAGCATCCACTGCGTGACTCACGCGACATGTCCCGTCACCGTGGTGCGGGACAGCGGCTGAACAAGAGAACGCTGGCCATCTTGAGACACAGCGAGGCTGTCGGAATCCATCACGTCGTGGCTGGTCTGCTGGTCGATGCCGACGAGATATTCCTTTGCCACCGTTCTGCCGGTCGCCCTTGGTATCCAAATGTCTGGGACCTTCCTGGTGGCCACGTCGAAGAGAATGAGACCCCTCGGGTAGCTCTCGTCAGGGAGTTGCACGAGGAGCTTGGGATTGTGATCCCCGAACCCACAGATCCCCCCTTCGCTCACTTGCTGCAGTCGGATTTCGATTGCCGCATTTGGGTGGTCAGAGAATGGACAGGAGTTCCTCACGTTGCATCAGGCGAACACGACGACATGGGGTGGTGGTCTCCCGAGGCGACCGAGGACTTATCTTTAGCTGTTGAAAGCTATCGGCCGCTACTCCGACGAGCTGTTCCGGTTATCGGAGGATGAGTGCGCAGACCTCGCCGGTTATGACTGCCCCTATACGACCCATGAGGAATGCGACACAATCGCAGGACAATGTCAGCTCAGTTTCCGAGCCAAGCCGATCACACTCGACACACCCGGGAGGTCTATGACCGGCTGGCACCTGTGTGGTCAAAGGTCAGCGACGATGGTCCGTTCAACGAATGGCTGGAGCGACCGGCTCTACGCAGTCTGATCCCAGTCCCAGTCTCAGACCTCACAATTCTCGACGCCGGCTGCGGCTCGGGAGCCCAGGCGCAATGGCTGCTCGACAACGGAGCAGAAGTGATCGGCTTCGACCTGAGCTCGGCCATGATCGAACAGGCTGAGCGTCGTTGTTCGGGCCGGGGACGCTTCTTCGCTGCAGATCTCGCAGAGCCGTTGCCACTCGGACCCCATTCGGTCGATGGGATTACGTGCTCGCTCGTACTCCACTATCTGGAGGACTGGACGGTGCCTCTCCAATCCTTCGCCGAGGTACTCCGGCCTGGCGGCTGGGTTGTGCTCTCCCTCGAACATCCATTCGGGCCTCGTCTGCCGTCACAAGAGGGTGGCTATTTCGAGACGGAACTGGTCAGTGATGCCTGGACCAAGGCCGATATCGTGGTGACTCAGTGGTACTGGCGAAGACCGTTGTCGGCGGTCATGAATGCCCTGGCCGACCAGGAGTTTGTGATCGAGCGGATTGTTGAAGCTCAGCCGTCAGCAGAAGCGCTCGAGCGGTTCCCCCACGACCTCGCTCAAGTGGTCGGCGTTCCGTGGTTCATCGTCTATCGACTGAGACTTCGAAGAGCCGCCGATCCAGCTTGTGATCGGCCATGAGACACCCTTCACCAACCCGCCGCGCCAGCTGACTCGGCGCGCCTACCTGGGCCGGCGCATCGGGAGCGGGAAACGAAGAGGGTCACGAACGGCCAGCGTGCGGGGGACTCTCCGACAGCCTGCCTGGAGGGCGCGATCGATCCGGCCCTCGACCCGGGTATAAAGGGAGATACACCTACGTCAGTCACGAGATGTGGGTGCAGCGGCCCCTCCTCCCACCCGACCGAGGGGCCGCTCCGCGCATGACCACAACCTCCAGGGCACTCACTGTCGGAGGCGGTGATGGTCCTAGGTTGCGTTCGGCCTGACCTGTCCCAGGCCCACGTTGGACTGCCGTTGCCCACCACGTGCCGTTGTGTGCCCGCACACGGTCACGGCGCCGTGCTCGTGGGCAACCCTGGCCTCGCGCAGTTGAGCGACACGATTGGGTCGCCGTGCGGTGGAAGTGTCGACCACCCACGGAGTTATCGCCGGACATACGCTTACCGCCATGTCCCTACGAGTCGTCGTGATCCTCACGGTGGGGGCCGGATTGGTGGTTGGCCTCTGGGCCTTCGCCGACGTCGTGGTCCGCCCCACCGCCCTGTTCCGTGCGGCCCGTGTCAGGAAGTACTTGTGGCTTCCCGGCCTGGCATTACCGGTGTTGTTGATGATCTTGGGTGGCGCGGCATTCATGGCGCACCATGCCGTGCGCGGTTCGATGTTCTTGGGTTGGGTAGGACTCGTCAGCGGTGCACTCTTGGCGTTGCCGTTTGGCGGTTGGTATTTGGCCGTGGTCAGACCATGGGTGGTCGCACAGCTTCGCTTCGCCCGAGGTTGATATTCACGATGCCGAGCGATCCTCTCACGGTGGCGTTGGTCCATGGCTGCACCCAAGGACCAAGTGGCTGGGACCGAGTGCGACCGTTCCTGGCCGACGCAGGTGTCCCAACGATTCTCGTCGACTTGGACCCTCGCGATTTTGACGGTGCGACCGGTCGGGAATGTGCGTCCTACATCACCAAGTGTGTGGAAAACCACAACCGCGTGGTCCTTGTGGGAACCTCTTGCACCGGGTTGGTCATCCCTGTCGTCTCGATGTACCGGCCCATCGACCACTTGGTGTATATGTGTGCGGGACTTCCCGACATTGGGAGATCGGCGACCGATCAGATTCTTGGTGACGGCTTGCTTCACGAGGATTGGCTGGGTTACCTCGACACACATGACAGTGAAGACGCCGCCAGGAAGTTCATGTTCAACGATTGCGACGGCGCCACTTTGGATTGGGCATTGTCGACCTTCCGATTGTGGATGCCCCAACCCGCGTACGACGAGATAACCCCGCTTGAAGCGTGGCCGGACATTCCATCCACGTATGTCTTGGGGACTCGGGACAGGATCATCAACCAAAAGTGGGCACGGCCCGCCGCGACCACTCGCCTTGGCTCTCCCCCGGTCGAACTGGACACGGGCCACTGTCCGCAAAACAGTGAGCCCGAAGTGGTTGCCCAACTCTTGATCCAAATCGCTTTTGATCGAGGTTGAAATCCCCGAACGGAGGCAGGAAGCGAGCGCACGTCAGTTCCGCGTTCCGGCCGAGGAAACAGAAACGCCCGGCCACGCAGCCGGGCGTTCTACCTGTTCAAACGGTGTGTCGGAGGGCCTAGTCGAGCAAAACCCGATTGGCGGCTCCAAGCCTGGGACCAGGGAAAGTAGGCGGCCGGAGGCCGCCTGGGTGCGTTTCCTGTAACACAGCACCTTCAAACAGCATCAATGACTTCATCCGGATCTTTGATTCGGAATCACCTAGGAACCATCGCTAGCCATTATTGAGGCCTCGACGATCTGGATATCGGGGGGCTGGATGGCCAAGGGTCCCCCTGCCACGGGAACTTGCCAGACCATCGTCGTATACGGAGTGGACTTCTGCACCGTGCCTTGGGCGCAGGGCGCGACTCCAGTGATGTTGAGGGCATTGTCGGTCGAGAAAATGGACGCTGCACACGTATTCGTGCGCTCATGCCACTGCACCAGAGGTCCGTAGGGCGTGGGTGCGCTCCTCAGCGTGCTTGGCAGGATGTACATCGCCGCGGCGAGCATTTCGCTTCCAGCGGGCGTCTGGGCGTAGACGAGCCCGTCGATTGAGTCGGGATCCAGAGCCCTTTTGGCGGCTGCGTTCGCCGCCACGATTGTCGGGTTGACGTAGTAGACCACCGGATAATCCGTTGGTGATACCGCGACGTAGCCCGCCGCCGTCGCTTCCGACGGGTCGGCATACCGTGCTGCGGCCTGGCTGGTCTTCTGCACGTACTGGGTGGCGTTGATCTGCTGGGAGAACGTGGGCTCGGAGGCACACCCGTCGGCGGCCATATGGATGTCGATGGGCCCGTTGGCGCCTTGGGCCAGCAATTGCTGAGCCTCCGCCGTCGGGAGGGCGGGTCCGGTGTAGTTCCAGTTCGCTTTGGTGGTGTTCAGCCCAGCCGCCGCACTGGCGTCGGCGCCGTTCATGTTCATACCGGTGCCGGGCCCCGCCATAACCATGTTCGGCGTGTTCTGAACGTCGAGCCCGGACCTTGGCGCCCCGTTGTTCCCTCTCGTACAGGTGGCCGTCGTCGCCGTCCTCCCGCCTGAACCCGACGTCGCCCCCGACATGCCGGTCATACCGGCCATCGCCGTGCTGGTCGACTCCTGCGCGGCCACCGGGTAGGCGGCGCTGAGGAAGAGCCCGGCCGCCAGGGCCACCAGGCCTCCGAGGACCACGACGGGATAGCGAAAGAGCGCGGTTGAGAACGGCGAGAGCCATGACGCCGGATCAGGCAGCACTGCGGGCACCATGGCGAGCGCCAGGAGCACGATGAGGGGGCCGGAATTCGGGTCGGTTCCCGAGCCCGTGAAGATGCCTCCCAGACCCTGACCGCTTACCCAGAAAAAGGTCGCCAATAGGCCCCCCGCGGCAAGGAACGGGGTTGGTCGCCGGAACACCACGGGCCCGAACCCGACGACGAGCGAACCGATGGCCAGCAGCCACGTGGTGGCCACGCCCCCGCTGCCGAAATGGTTGCCAAAGCTGTTGAGAAAGTGCGAGTAGGAGCTGGGCTCACCCGAGGACATGCCCGTGATCGCACTCGACACTGACGTCGGAGTCCGGTTGTCGGGGAGCAGGAACAGGATCGCCGCCAGCGACCAGTAGCCACACCACACCAGCAACGGGGTCACTACCCCGCCGATGCCCTGTCCGGCGGCGGAGGACAGCGATCCCGACGCTCGATTCTGGCTCCTCGTCCTCCTCGATGGGGGCTGACCGTGGCCATGCCATCAGCCCGATGAGCCCGTAGAGCAGGACCGAACCCGGGGCGCCGGTGAGGGCTGAGGCCGATCCCGTGAAGAGCAGGCCGAGACCTTCCCCGAAGAACCAAACCCCGAAGGCCCAGAAGAACGACACCGCAAGCGCCGGACGCACGGTCGGGCGGAACAGCAGGCCCAATCCGATGGCCACCTGGATGAGGGCAAAGAAGGTGTTCCAAACGGCGACATGAGGTCCGACGAAATTGCCGACATTCGTGATGATCCACCGAATTGCATCGGGCTGATTTTGGGCGTTGTTCAGGAGGTAGGTCGTGGTGAAGTTGCTGCTGAACATGAAGGGCTGGAACTGCAGACCGGCGTCAAGAAGCCAGAAGAGTCCCAAGACGATCTGGAGGATCCGCTGCGTCCGCACGAGCCGGAAATCTCTGCGCCGGTGCACGACTGGAGCTTCGGTGACGTCAACCATGGCTCGTGCCTTCCCTTCGGTGAGTTCCTGGTCGGTCATGTCCCTCAAGGCGATACGGCGTCACTCCGCCGCGAGATCTCCGGCCCAAGTGGTCGGGGGCCATCAGGTACTCGCGACGCTCGGGATGTTCTGTCCCACCAGCCAGCTGATGGAGTTCAGTGCATCGGAGAGGGTCCAGTCGGGATTGCCCTGGTGGTCGAGGTTCTGCAGACCACCCTGGTTGAGCAGATTCGTCAACTTCTGGTGCAGGCGCCCGTGCAGATTGGGCGGGTTGGAATCGCTAAACCGCTCGTGACCGGCGGGGTCGATGAGAAAGTAGCCGTCGGTGTGGTCGACGTCATAGGTGAGCGGCGTGCCGGTATACCAGTCGATCTTGGCCGGTGGCGCTTCGGGGACGATCTGGACCGAGACGCCCAGGGATTTCCAGAGAGCATCGAGATTTGCCGGCGTCCCCGTCACGAGCGGCCAATCGGCACCGAACTCCTTCGAGTAGGCGGCGAGCCGGGCCGGGGAGTCACGTCCGGGGTCAACGGTGATCTCCATAAAGACGACCTTCTTGCCAAGCCCTGCGGCGTCGACGTCTCTCTGCAAAGCGATGAAGGCGCCGGTGACGAGTGGGCACTCGTCCTGGCACAGACTGAGAAAGGGGGCCATGATGACGTACTTTCCACGGTACGCGGCGAGCGATGTTGCGGCGCCCGAAGACGAGATCAGAGGGACGTCGGGGATCGGGCGGTCCTGGACAATGCCTTGACTGGCGGGAGGCGGCGCCGGCGGGTCACCGGAGCTTCCACAGGCCGCCAACAGCGGCGAGAGACAGAGCAGTGCACCAAAGAAAGCCAGCGAGCTTGGGATGGCGTGGTTGCCCCGAAACGGTCTCCGCCAGAGTCCGCTCTTCACAACGCCCTCTCACCGTCTCCCACGAGTTGGAAGGTGCGCGAGGCGTCGAGCTCGCGGTCGATGCGCAGCGCCTGGCGCTCATCCATGTGCAGCCAGCGCAGCGCCACGGGGATCATGGGCCAGAGCATCAGCGTGTCGCCAACGACCCACATGATGTCGCCGCCCACGTGGAGGTCGACGACGTAGGAGGGACCCCAGGTTCGATGCGTGGCGAAGTAGGCCGGGAAGATCTCGTGGGAGGCCCCGGCCAAGGAGAGCCCGGTGAAGGTGTCGATGGGGATGGCCATGAACAGGTAAAAGAACTGCAGGGCCGGATGCAGGCGATAGGCATTCGGGTCCGATCCGAAGATCTGGCGCCAGAAGAGGTAGCCGACGACGAGAAACGCCAGGTGTTCGGCGTTGTGAACACTTTCGTGCGTGAGGGTGTAGTTGTACCAAACGGTGAGGTGCGTGATCGGGATCAACACGGCATAGAGGACGAAGCCGACGATCGGGTGGCCGAGGAACTTGGCCACCGTCGAGCGGAGAGCCTCGGTCACGGCGATGTGAGCGGAGCCGGTGGTCGAACGCCAGGCCAGGTCCAAGGGAGAGGCGATGGCGTAGAGCGGGGCGGCCACCATGATGAGGAGCAGGTGCTGGACCATGTGGTCCCAGAAGAGCTCGCCGTCGTAGACGCCCACGAAGCTGAAGATCGCCACACCTGTCGTGAACAGCGCGCCCACGAAGGCCAGCGACTTGCCCACCGACCACGGATGTCGCGGATGCAGGGCGTTGTTTCGTCGCACTCCCCAGAGGTAGAGAGTTAAGGCGACCAGGATCATGGCCACCGGGACGAAATCGAACTGGGTGGAGGTGAACTCGGAGCCCCGCAAGGGCGGGATGGGCGCGTCGTAGAGGGCGGCGATCACGGCCTGCAAGGTACTACTACGCTGTGTAGAATCCCAGTCAGCCGTGGCGTCCACACACGGCCGCTGTGACGGAAGTAGAAGAGGGGGCATGACCGGACTCGGCGAACTCGAACGCAGGGTGATGGACGTCCTGTGGGGCTCCATGGGCACGCCATTGACGGGTCGCCAGGTTGCCGACGAGCTGCCCGACCGTGCCTACACCACGGTTCTCACCATCCTCGAGCGTCTGCGCCGCAAGAACCTGGTGGAACGGACTACCGAAGGAAAGTTGCATCGTTTTGCGGCGACCGCCAGCCGGGAGACCTACATGGCCGAACTGATGGTGGAGGCGCTCGGGACCGCGCAGGACCGACACGCGGTTCTCGTACGCTTCGCTGAGGTGGTCACCCCCGAAGAGGCGGTCGTCTTGCGTCAGGCTCTCCGAGACCTGCCCGAGGATCACAGCGAGAAGAAGCGATGATCCTCTACCTGGATGCTGGGATCCTGAGCGCGCTCGTCGTCCTGCTGGTTTGTCCGTTCAGTGTGTGGCTGGCGCAGGCACGCTGGGTGACACGTTCTCCTCGCGCCGCGGTTGCGCTGTGGCATTGCATTGGCTTCAGCGCCACGCTGGCGACAATCGGGGCGGGTCTGTGCGTCGCCACTGAGCGTTTTCACGTCGGCTTCGTGGGCGGAGTGGGTGAACTCGGGGAGGGGCTTTTCGGTGGACATCCGCTTCAAGGACTCGGCCTGCCCGACGCACTCGGTCTGACGTTGGCAGCCGACGTCGGTGTCGTATTCCTCAGTGTGGTCGGTGTCGTCATTGCGCGCACGGTCCTCGCCCGAGCACGCCACCGCCGCCTGCTCAATCTCCTAGCCGCTCCGTCAGAGGACAGTGCCGGGACACTGACGCTCGATCACCCCTCCCCGATCGCCTACTGCCTGCCCGGCATCCGCCCGCGCATCGTCATTAGCTCGGGCGCGCTGCGACTCCTAGACCCGGCACAACTGGCCGCGGTCATCGAGCACGAGCGTGGACATGCGCATGAACGTCATGGACTGGTCATGCTGCCTATGACGAGTTTGACTGAACCGTTCCGATGGATCCCGTTCGCTCGCTTGGCGCCACGTGCGGTCGCTGGTCTTCTCGAGATGGCGGCCGACGATCATGCGGCCCGAAGGCATGCCCCCTCCTCCTTGGCGTCCGCACTCGTGGCTCTGTCCACCTCCGCCGCTCCTCCCCGCTGTGCCTTCGCCCTCGCCTCACGTTCCGTGACCGAACGGGTCCAACGGCTCATTGCGTCAGAGCGCACTTCCAAAAGGGCGGCGTTCGCATCGGGACTTCTGTGCATTCTGGCAATTGTTGCGCCACTGACCGTTCTTCTTTCCTCGTAAGCCAAACTGGGCGAGCCATGAGTCGAACGAACCGGGACGAAAGGTGGTCACGGTACCGGGGTCCGATTCGGATTGGTTGGTTCTTTGAGCTGCACGCTCGCCTCTCTCATTCCGTCTGCAGTTCCGCGAGACGTTCTCTCGAATGGAGCGGCCAATAGCTACAACCTGGTCGGTTCGCCGCGTGTTGCCGGATCTATCAGCCCCACGGGAGCTGAAAATTGTCCATGATGTCTCGCGATATCTGTCCACGATGTCTCGCGACATCAGCTGATGCTTGCATTAGTTGCATACGCCTCGAACGGCACTTCGGGGGTACATCAAAAGCGTTATGGCGGACCCGTTAGCGAGCTCGACGGACACAAGCACAAGATCGACCCGCCTCACACGCTCGGCATCGGATTTCGCTGTCCAGGGTGACAAGATCGAGGAGTGAAACCTGCCGGGTTAGGGCTGACACTTGCGGCGCTAGCTTGCGCCGGTCTGTTGGGTGGTTGCTCAAACGACCGATCCTCAGAATCGAGTCATCGGACGACAACGTCGATGAGCGCGATTAGCTCGATCACCACCACGACGATGAGCCCGGTCGAGGCGGTTTCTGGCCAGTCAACAAATGGAGCGCTGACTTCATCCCTCGAAACTGTTACCTGCACGTCCGAGCAGGTATGCGTAGCGGCCGCGGGGCAGGACAACTCGGCACCGGGGGGCGCCTTTGTCGCTCTCAGCTCTGACGGAGGGGCGCACTGGGCAACTACGCCGCCACTGGCGGAGGTGACACAACTCAATGCGATGGCCTGTCCCACCTCAACTTCGTGCATCGCTGTGGGATGGAAAGCCGTCGGCAATGATCAAGCAGCGGTGGTACTTCAGACATCTGATGGAGGTCATACCTGGAAGATCGGTCCCGCTCTTCCAGCGGACGTCGGCATTTTGCGTGGTGTGTCCTGTCCCACACCGACGTATTGCATGGTGGTCGGCTCCTCTACCGACGGGAACTTCGGTGTCGCTCTATCCACCAGCACAATGGGGTCGCAGTGGAGGTCACTCTCGTTGCCCCAAGGCCAACGGGCTCTGTCGCTCGCGACCTGCATGACACCTGACGACTGCATCGTCGAAGGAATCAGGGAAGCGACAGTGGGCGATCTGAGTTCAGGGGAACAGCTCAGCATCCTGACTACAGCCGATGGCGGATCGGCCTGGGCTCAAAGCGCCTCGCTTGTGGGAGGACCTATCGGTGTATACAGCTTCAAGGGTTTGTCGTGCTCTACTCCGACGCGCTGCTTTCTCGTCGGAGACGCAACACCCGGCGATGGATCACCGACAGGCGTGGTCTTCGCCAGCAGCGATGGTGGCAGCACCTGGGCGTCCGAGCCAGTGCCAACAGACACGACCTTCCTGAACGCGATTTCTTGTGTCAGTGCCACGGATTGCGTCGTAGTGGGCGGCGGGATCGAAGCAAGAGGCGGGAGCGACAGGGACATTCTCACGACGAGCGACGGCGGCCAAACCTGGCTCTCTCGGCCGGTCCCCGCTGCAGTGACTCAACTCGCTGCGGTTTCTTGTCCGACTGCCTCAACTTGCGTGGCAACTGGATTCGGTCCATCGAGCAGCATTTCGGGCATACAGCCCGTGAGCGCAGCGACATCTGACGGTGGCGCTTATTGGATTGCGATGGCATAGCTGCAGATCGTGTCACGAGTAGAAGGCACCGCCCCCTAACGCGGCCCGGGGCCACTTTCCTTGGCAAGGAATTAGCGGGCGCTTGCTACAGCAGCGCCCGAGTGCTGGCGGTTCTGGCTCGGTCACGCATCTCCCAGCAACATCATCAAGACGAGCGGATCGAACGGGGATTCGGTGAATCCGTAGTGGGTGTAGAAGCTCTTGGCATCGTCATCTTTGGCGTGGATTAAGAGCACCCTTACCCCGACCGACTGGGCCACCTCGAAGGCTTTCAGCATGAAGTGCTTCAGGAGTGCCGCCCCGAGTCCACGACCGCTGTGTCTCGAATCGACCGCCATCTGTGCGAGGAGAATGGCCGGAAGTCCATTCGGCTGATTCCGCTGCATGCTTTTCGGAGCCGACGATCGGAGGATCGACGCTGTCGCCGACGCGTAGAAGGCGACAACCTCACGTGATCCCGTTTCAACGACGACCCAGGTGCGACTGCCGCCACTGGATTGATTCTTGCGTGCATGGCGGAACAGCCACTGATTCAGAATCGGCTTGCCGCAGTCGAACCCGTCGAGAAGATGGTCGCCGGCCAGTAACTCCGGACCGACGTAGTCCACTAAGCGGGTCGCTCGAGCACCGAGGGATTGGAAAGCAACTTGACCATCGACGCCGGGAGCGCCGGCGGCGCCGACAGCAGTTTCTGGAGCTGATCCCACTCGGCGTCATCGATGACGAAGACGCGCCGATCCGCCAGTTCGATCTCGGCTGCCTCGACTGCATGACGCAAGACGAAGTCATTGGCCGATTCCCCTCGAGCTTCGGCGGCCCTGCGCAACACGGCGTCCTGTTCGGGGGTCAGCCTCAGGCTCAATCGCTCCGTCTTCGATGCCATACAAACAGTGTACGCCGTATGACGTACACTGTCATCACCTCAACCGAGCTCCGGATAAACAGGGCCGGTCAAGGCCGGCGGAGCCGCCCGGAGGGGCCGCCTTGACGGGCCCGGGCGGATCCGGAGTCACCATGGATCCGGCCGCCCTTTTGGGCGGCCTACCTGCGTCGTTACCTTCGTTCGACAGGGTTGTCGCAACCATGCGACAAACTCTGCGCCATGACCGAAGACTTCGATTTCCGGAGCGACAAGAGCGAGAGCGCCCAAGGCGGCCGTGTCGCCGTCAGCCGCTGGGCCGGCTACCACCACGATCTCGACGAGGACGTGGTGGCGCAGGTCTTTTCGAGTCCGGCGCAGAGCATGGAGGAACTCGATCCCGAGATGCGTGACGCCCTCGCCGAGGACGCCCTCGAGCGCTCGGAGCTGATCGGATTCTGGGTGGCCTGGCACCTCGCCGGCGGCTTCGACAATCTCGAGCGTGGCGGCTGGCACCGGGCCACCATCTTCCGCAAGATCCGCCGTTTCCGGGCCACCTATGGAGCCCACCCCGACGAGTTCGTCTTCCCCTGGATCCAACTCGACCTCGGCGCCGCCTGGTCCGAGCAGATCTCCCGGCAGCTCGAGGCGGCCCGCGGCCGCGGCTTCTTCGCCTGACTCCAAAGACGTTCGGTTCCGTGCACGCGTCTGAAGACCTAGTCGCAAATATGCAGCTTCTTGCGCCTGAGCTCCGAGAGTTGGCCTCCGGTATCGATGCCCTCTATCTCTCTGGACGGGCCGACATTCCGAAGCCATTGCTGGCCCGACTCGAGGACGGCCGAGCGTGGGCAGTCGAGGCGAAGCGGGCGGCACCCTGTCAGATCGGCCACCTTGTCTTCGGGATCGCTCCCCACGGGTGGGGGAAGTACCGCTTCTGTCTCGACCACCACATGGCTCGCATCGGCTTCTCGACCAGTCGCCACCTCCCCACCGTCCGCATCCAACCGCGGTCCGAGTTCTTGCATGCCCTCGGGCCAAGAGATGTAGTGGCAGCGCTGCAGGAAGTACTCGAGCCCGAGCTCGGACACCTGCGCTTGTGGGTCAACCGGGTCGACCTCTTCGCCGACTGGCAGGGCTGGTCCCTCACGTTCGATGACGCCCACCGATTCGTCTGCCGGGCCGAAGCTCGACGCACATACGAGGTCGGCGGGACCTTGACCGGATTCGAGTTCGGCTCTCGCAAGACGAACACGCTCCTGGCACGCCTGTATGACAAGACAGCCGAGGTCGCGGCCAGAGATGCTGGCTGGTGGCACGAAGTCTGGGGCGAGCGTTACGACCACGGCCTGCCCGTGCACCGGCTCGAGTTCGAGATCGGTCGTCAGGGACTGGTCGAGTTCGAACTCAACACGCCGGACCAGGTTCTCAACGCCGCGGGCGACCTGTGGGCCTACGCCACCGGGGACTGGCTGACCTACCGCTCCCCCACCAGCGACGCGACCCGTTCCCGCTGGCCCCTGGCGCCCGAGTGGACCCAGATCCAGGCGGCCACACTCGGGCACCAGGCGGTCGGTCTCGAGCGGGTACGCCTGGCTCGGCGGGCCACGTCGATCGAGAAGCTGCTCCCAGGGTTGACCGGCTACCTCGCCTCCCTCGGCGCGCTCATCGGAACCAAGGGCATCGACGACACGTTGGGGGCCATCGGGCATCATCTCCACAACTACGAGATCATCAGCCACACCCCTTTCCCCGATCGGGTGGCCCGTCGCCGCAACGAGCTGGAGCTGCAATGAGTCCGGTCGGACCCGACTACGAGCGGGTGGCGGCGGTGCTCGTGCGAATCGGGCTGCGCATGGTGAACGAAGACAAGGGGGAACAGGAGGGCAGCGATGCTGACGGTGGCCTACTGCCGGGTGTCGACCGAGGAACAGGCGGCGGAGGGATTCTCGATCAGCGGGCAAGCTGACAAGCTGCGCGTCTACGCCGAACTTCACGACCTCGGCGAAGTGACGGTGATTGCCGATCCCGGACTCTCGGGAAAGAACCTCGAGCGGCCCGGACTCCAGCAGTTGCTGCACATGGTCGAGGAGGGTCACGTGGCCAACGTGTTGACGTGGCGGCTGGACCGGTTGTCGAGAAACCTCGGCGACCTCATCATGTTGGCCGACCGCTTCGGCCAAGCGGGCGTCGCCCTGCACTCGTTCACCGAGAAGATCGATCTGTCGTCGGCGACGGGGCGGATGTTCTACAACATCCTCGGATCCTTTGCACAGTTCTACCGTGAACAACTCGCCGAGAACGTGCGCATGGGGATGCAGCAAGCGGTGCGTCAGGGCAAGTGGGTCAACCGCCCCAAGACGGGATACGACCTCGTCGACGGGGAGCTCGTGTCCAACGAAATGGCTCCCGTCGTCCGGCGAATCTTCACCATGCGAGGGGAAGGAGCCAGTCAGGGAAAGATCGCCGAGGCCACGGGAGTCAAGTACTCGACCGTGCTCAGCATTCTCGGGTCTCGCATATATCTGGGCGAAGTGCAGATGAACGGCGAATGGTTTCCCGGGCACCACGACGCCATCATCACTCCGGACATGTTCGCCGCTGCCCATCGAGGCCGGGTGAAGGGTCGAGCCCGGGGCACCGACCTCCTGTCGGGCAAGGTCCGCTGCGGGATCTGCCAACGGCTCATGGCCATCGACCAGAACGGGGAAGGTCGCAAGCTCTACCGCTGCCACCACCGGGGCCAGGGCTGTCGGCAGCCCCGCCGCACGAACGTCGGGCTGCACCGGGCGGCCGTCTTGGGGCTGCAGCTCATCGGCGATGACGTCGACCTGCAGGCGGCCATCCGCCGAGAGCTCGAGCGGGCCCGAACGCCGGCCCGCAAGGCCGGCGGAGGGCCCAGCGCTCGTCGATCCCGTCATGATGCCGACAACCTGATCGCCCAACGGCGGAAATTGCTGCGCCTCTACTACGACAACAAGATCGGCGCCGACCTGTTCGCCGAGGAGGAGGCCCGCCTGTCCGGAGCTATTCGGGAGGCGCAGCGTGAGTCCGACGATGCACGAGTCGTCGTGGCGCAGTCGGACGATGTCGCACAGCACTTCGAGGCTGTCGCTCGCATGCTGGCGTCGCTCGACATCGACAACGCGTGGAGAGCCGCAACGGAAATCGAACGGCGTGTGTTGATCGACGAGTTTCTCGAGGAGATCATCGTCTTACCCGATTACCTCGACGTGAAAGTGCACGGAGCGCCTCCGGTGCACGTGCTCTACCAGGAGGTTGGACTCAAGGAGTCGGGTTTGGATCGTGTCGGAGGGGGGACTTGAACCCCCACGCCCTTGCGGGCACCAGCCCCTCAAGCTGGCGCGTCTGCCTATTCCGCCACTCCGACGGGCGAACACCTGAAATCAGGCGTCCGAAAATGGTAGCGCACCAGTGCGGAATCCCAGACCACGGCGAGCCCGCGCGTCGCTGTCGAAGGTTCAGAGTGGGCAGGCCTACTGTCCGGGCAGCGACGGCGTGGTGTTGCTGGTCGACTCGGGCTGGCGAACGGCCCACTGCGCTGCGTACCAGAGCACGCTGGTGCCGAGCGGCGTCGGTGTCACCCCACCGATGGTCCTGCTCCAAACCAGTGCGCTCGGCTCCGGGTAGAGCGGCAGCGACACCATCTCGTCCCAGAGCTGAGTGTCCGCCTCCTGGTAGATATTGGCTGCTGTGTCCGGATTCAGCTGTCGGGAAGCCATCAGTACGAGTTGGTCGAACTGCGGATTGGCGAATCCGGTCCAGTTGGCCGATCCGTTCTTCCCGGGAGGACCGAGACTCGAGGTGTACCAGGCCAGCAACTGGCTCGGGTACGGGCTGAATGTCTGTGGCATCAGGGCAAGGTCGGCCAAGCCCGCCGCCAGCAGTTGGCCCGCACTGGTCGCGGTCTGCGCCATCGCCACCGTCGTGTCGAACCCGGCGTCCTCGAGCTGGTCATGGATTGTCTGCGCTGCAGCGGCCGCCCACGGGTCTCCCGCGTCCACCACCATGTGGATCTGGAAAGGCACGCCGAAGGGGTAGTGATAGAGCGGCATGCTGGCCGTCTTGACCAGTCCCGCCTGCTGGACCAGGGCCGCGGCCTGGTCCGGTACCGGCGTCACCGGGAAGTTCACGCTGCCGCCCGCTCCGATGACGGTGGTCGACGTCGAAGAAGTGGGGACGGGCACCGTCGTCGTCGGGGGCGACGACGACGACGGTTTGTAGGCCGTCTGACCCTGCACGTAGACATGGCTGTCCGCCGGCGTCACACCCCCCACAGCCCAGCTCACCTGCTGGTTCACCAGGGCCTGACGATTGATGGTGAGGGCGATGGCAGCCCGCAGGTCGGGCGACAGTTTCGAGGTGAGTGCGCTCGCCATGTTGAGCTGGAGCAACGTGTTGGAGTTCTCCACGTCACTCGCCGCTCGGGGCAGCCCCGTCATCTCGGTGAGGAACGAGGGCGTGACCGTGGACGGTTCGGCCACGCTGACGTAGCCCGAGATCATCCACTGGGCCAGCTCGTCGGTCGAGGTGGCGATGTGCACGGTGACCGACTTGGCATTGGCCGGGGTGCCCCACCACTTCGGATTCTGGACCAGACGGATGGTCGAGCTCGAGACCGAATCGATCTTGAAGGGACCGCCCGACAGGTCGATCGCCGGATCCACCGTCGGGCAGGTGGGGCTCCATCCCACCTTCTCCATGACATGGGCCGGCATGAGGTCATTGAAGAGTGACTTCCAGTCGGCGAAGGAGTTCTTGAACTTCACCGTCACCGTGTGGCCGCCGTTGGAGCCCTTCACCGACGCAATGTCCCGATAGCCGGCAATGCTCGCCACATCGGGTGAAGACAGAACGGGATCGCCGCGTTGTTGTTGCCAGGCGTACTTGAAGTCGGTTGCAGAAATGGGCACACCGTCGGACCACACGGCCTTGGGGTTCAAGGTGTACACGACGGTCTGTGGGCTGAGGTTCACCACCTCCGCCTGGGTCAGCTCCAAATTGGCTTGCGGCGTCCCATTGGCGCCGACGACGAAGGAGCTCGGCAGCACGGCACCAAGGAGTGTCAGCGTCCCCGGGGCATTGCCCTCCGTCGTATTGGGGTTACAGCCCGACACGCCTTCGGTCATCCCGAAAGAGATCGCACCGCCGGCCACGCCGACGTAGGTGACGGTGGTCGTGCTGCCACCCGATGCGGTCGAACAGCCGGCAGCGAGGACGGCCAGGCCAAGCAAGGCCCCGGTCAGCCCGCGCCAATGCCGGGGGCGATGGCCCCGGCCCGTCACTGCAGTCGGAGATCCAGCGTGATCGTGGCGAAGGCGAAGACGATGGCCACGGTGACCGTGATGCGGTCCAGGTTTCGCTCCACCACCGTCGAGCCCTGAGCGGCAGCCCCCACGGATCCACCGAACATGTCGGAGAGACCCCCGCCCTTCCCGCTGTGCATCAGGATGAGGAAGATCAGGCCCAGTGCGCTCAGCACTTCTATGACGATGTACACCCAGGTGAGTGTGGACACGAGAGCCCTCCAGCTCGGGACGGTATTCGCCCGCTACGGCTTAGGAACGGTAGCAGGCGCCGCTGGCCCGGATGATGTCGGTGTACGCCCCCGCCTCCAGGCTGGCCCCTCCCACCAGGAGCCCGTCCACGTTTGGCTCGCTCATCAGGTCGGTCGCGTTCTCGGCGTTCACCGAGCCCCCGTACTGAATTCGGATGCTCGCGGCCGCCTCGTCGCCCCCCACCTTGGCCACCAGGGTCCGGATGAACACGCAGGCATCCTCGGCGTCCATGGCGGTGGCCGCCTGGCCCGTCCCGATGGCCCACAGGGGCTCGTAGGCCACGACGAGGCCCGCCAGGGTCTCGGCCGGCAAGCCGCTGAGGGCGGCCAGCACCTGTTCCTCCAGCACGCTCTCGGTGTGGCCGCGCTCGCGCTGCTCGGCGCTCTCCCCCACACAGACGATCGGGGTCATCTCGTTGCGGAGGACGGCCCGCAGGGTCGCCGCCACCGTGGCGTCGTCCATGCCGAAGAGGGTGCGCCGCTCGGAGTGGCCCACGATCACGTAAGAGGTCCCGAGGCGAGCCAGCATGCGCGGGCTGACTTCGCCCGTGCGCGCCCCGGCGTCCTCGTCCGAGCAGTGCTGCGCGCCCAGAGCCACGGGAATGTGCTCTTTCTCCACCAGCGTCTGCACGGTGCGCAGGTCGGTGAAAGGCGGGTGCACCGAGACGTCCAGCTTGGCGACGTCCTCCGCCTTGAGCCGCAGCCCGAGATCGCGCACGGTGTGCAGCGCCTCGATGTGGTCGTGGTGCATCTTCCAGTTCCCGCTCACCAGCGGGCGGCGGGCGCTCACCCCTGCGGCGCGTTCGCCGCGTGGCGGAGGGCGTCGATGCCGGCCAGGTGGCCCTCGCTCTCCAAGAAGCACAGGGACGCGCCGCCCCCGGTCGACAGGTAGCCGACCCGGTCGGTCAACCCCAGCTCCTCGAGGGCGCTGGCGCTGTCGCCGCCGCCGACCACCGTGAAGCCAGGCGACTCGGCCACGGCCTGGGCCACCACCTTGGTCCCCTTGGCGAAGCGCTTGTCCTCGAAGGCCCCCAAGGGGCCGTTCCAGAGCACCGTCCCGGCCCGGGACAGCGCTGACGCGAAGGCGGCGGCCGTGTCGGGGCCGATGTCGAGGCCGGTCCAGCCGTCGGGCAGGTCGCCCTCAATCACCTTGACGCTCCCCCGTGGCCCGTGTCCCTCCGAAGGAGGACCGAAGGTACCCCCCGGCTCGAGGGCCCGGGTGTCGGTGGGCAGCAGGATCTCGATGCCCGACTCCAGCAGCTCCCGGCACTCCTCGAGGTGCGAGCTGTCCAGCAGCGAGCTCCCGACGTGCTGCCCGCGGGCCGCCATGAAGGTGAAGGCCATGCCACCCCCCACGACGAGGGTGTCCACCTTGGTGGCCAGCACCTTGAGCACGGCGAGCTTGTCGGCCACCTTGGCCCCGCCGACCACGGCCACGAAAGGACGGGCCGGCGCGGTGAGTAGGCCACCGAGCACCTCGACCTCGCGGGCGAAGCGCAATCCTGCTGCGCTGGGCAAGAACTGGGGCGGGCCCACAATGGAGGCGTGCCTGCGGTGGGCCGCTCCGAAGGCCTCGTCGACGTAGGCGTCGAAACCGTCGATCAAGCGGGACACGAATGCCGGGTCATTCGCCTTCTCGCCCGGATCGAAGCGCAGGTTCTCGGTCAGGGTGATCCCAGGGCAGAGGGCGTCGAGGCGCTCGCGGACGGGGTCCATCTCCCAGCGCGGGTCCGGTGCACCCGAGGGGCGTCCGAGGTGCGAGGCGGCGACCACGTCGGCGCCCTGGTCCTGCAGGTGCTTCAGCGTGGGGATGGCGGCCGTGATGCGAAAGTCGTCGGCCACGGTGGCCCGTCCCCGCACGCCGATGTGGAGCGGCACGTTGAAGTCGACCCGGACGAGCACGCGTTTGCCGTCGACATCGGGAAGGTCCTCGAGGAGCGGGAGGCCGCGTAAAGGGTTCATCGCCGTTAGCGGCCGACCAGGACGCTGAGGTCCACGAGCCGGTTCGAGTATCCCCACTCGTTGTCGTACCAGCCGAAGGTCTTGACCAGAGACAGCTCGTCGTTGATCGGCATGATCATGGTCAGCTCGCTGTCGAAGGTGCACGAGGCAGGCGACCCGACGATGTCGCTCGAGACGATGGGGTCGTCGGTGTACTCGAGCACCTTGTCGAGCGGCGGCTTGGCGGCTGCTTCGGCGAAGGCAGTGTTCACTTCGGCCACCGAAGGGTTGCCCCGTACCACTGCGGTGAAATCGGTGATGGAGCCGGCCGGCAGCGGCACCCGCAGTGAGTAGCCGTCGAGATGGCCCTTCATGGCTGACAGCACCAAGCCGGTCGCTCGCGCCGCGCCGGTCGAGGTCGGCACGATGTTGGTCGCCGCCGCGCGGGCCCGGCGCATGTCCTTGTGCGGCAGGTCCAGCAGGTTCTGGTCGTTCGTATAGGCGTGGACGGTGGTCATGAGCCCGCTGACGATGTCGAAGGCATCGTCGATCACCTTGACCATCGGGACAAAGCAGTTGGTCGTGCACGAGGCGTTCGAGATCACGACGTCCTTCTCGGGATCGAACGCGCCGTCGTTCACACCGATCACGAAGGTGGCGTCGGCGTCGCCGGAGGGGGCCGAGATGATGACCCGCTTCACCGTCTTTCCTAGGTGCCCGGCCGCGGCGGCCCGGCTCGTGAAAATACCCGTTGACTCGATCACGACCTCGACCCCGAGCTCGGCCCAGGGCAGCCGCTCGGGCTCGCGCTCGGCCATGACCCGGATGCGCTGCTCCCCGACCAGGAGATCGCTCCCCTCGACCTGGACCGGGACCGAGAGCCGCCCGTGGGTCGAGTCGTACCGCAGCAGATGCGCCAGGGTGTCGGGCGAGGTGAGGTCGTTGATGCCGACCACCTCGACGTCAGCGCTCGTGGCGAGCACTGCCCGCAGGTAGTTCCGACCGATGCGCCCGAAGCCATTGATCCCGACACGCACCGTCATGTTGCTTCCCTTTCGCCAACCAGGTCGTCTATGCCAGCAGACCCGACAGCGCCTGCGCCAGTTTGGCCGGGCTGTGCACCAGCGAATTGTCCCCGGTCAGGGAGACATTGCGGACCTCGAGGTCCGTCGCGCCGGTGGCCATGCCGCCGATGGTGTCACACAGGACCACATCGACCGCGACATCGTGCCTGGCCAGGGCCTCGACATGGGCCGCCACGTCGTATCCCTCCGTCTCGGGGATCTGGGGCCGGAGGTTGCACACGTAGACAACCTGAGCCTGAGCTGAGGCCACCGCCTCGGCGATGCCTCGCACCGCCACGGCGGCCAGGACGCTGGTGAACAGGGATCCCGGCCCGATCACGATCTGGTCGGCCTCGGCGATGCGCTCGAGGGCCAAGGGAGGCGGTGCGGCGTCGTCGGGTACCACCGAGACCTGGCGGATGTCACAGGTCCCCATGACCGCCACCTGGCCGGCCACCGTGCCCTGGGCCGCCTCCGCCTTGAGGGTGACCGGCTCTGCGGTGGCCGGCAGCACCTCCCCGTGCGCACCGAGCAGCTGGGCGGCTTCGCGCACCCCGAGCACCAGGTCGCCGGTGGCATCGATCAACCCGGTCAGGATCAGGTTGCCCAGCGCGTGACCGGCCAGCTCGCCCTCTTCGAAGCGGCGCTCGAAGGCGATCGCCAAGCGCGGAGTCTTCGTCGGCCAGGGCGACCAGGCACTTGCGGATGTCCCCCAGGGCCACCACGTTGAGGAGCTCGCGCAGCCTGCCGCTGCTCCCGCCGTCGTCGGCCACCGACACCACCCCGGTCAGGGCGCCGGCATAGCGGCGCGCCGCCTTGAGCGTCACCGCGGTGCCGTGTCCCCCACCGATGGCCACCACGGCCGGCCGGACTTCGCTCATTTGTCGATGTCCCGATGGAAGACCGACGCCGCCTGGCCGTGACTGGCCAGGCGGGCGCCCAGCGCCTCGGCGAGCGCGACCGAGCGGTGCCGGCCGCCGGTGCAGCCCATGGCGATGGTCAGATACGACTTTCCCTCCCGGACGAACGCCGGGAGGATGCTGATCAGGAGGTCGTCCACCTTCTCGAGGAACGAGACCGACTCCGCCTGATTCAGGACGTACTCACGCACGGGCTCGTCGAGTCCGCTGAAGGGGCGCAGCTCCTCGACCCAGAAGGGATTGGGGAGGAAGCGGCAGTCGAAGACCAGGTCGACGTCGAGCGGGATGCCGTGCTTGTAGCCGAAGGAGATGACCGAGGTCTGCATGTGCTGCTCCTCGTCGTCACCGAAGGCCTCGAGGATCCGCGAGCGCAGTTGATTCGAGTTCAGCTCGCCCGTGTCGATCATCAGGTCGGCTCGCTCGCGCACGGGCTCGAGCAGCTTGCGCTCGTCGGCGATCGACTCCTCCACCCCCCGGGCCGCCAAGGGGTGGCGCCGGCGGGTGCCCTCGTAGCGGCGGATGAGCACGTCGTCGGCCGCGTCGAGGAAGATGACCCGCACGCGCTTGCGGGTGGACCTGAGCTCGTCGAGGACGTCGGGCAGGTCGTCGAAGTACTCGGGACCGGTATTGCTCCCGCCCCGCCCGATCACGAGGGCGACCCGCTCGATGCCGGATCCGGGCCGGTCCACCATCTCGACCATCTTCATGATGAGGCCCGCCGGCAGGTTGTCGATGACGAACCAACCCACGTCCTCGAGCGCGGCGGCCGCCGTGGAGCGCCCCGCACCTGACATCCCCGTGACCACGACGAACTCGCTCATCGCCCTCCAGCCTTGCGCACGCCCTCGTAGACGGCGACACCGACGCTGTCGGGCAGCCACGATGGGGCCAGCAACTCCTCCAGGCTGGCCGCTCGGACCGCGTTGACCCCGCCGAATTCCTTGACCAATCGTGCCTTGCGGGTGGGCCCGAGGCCGGGAATGTCGTCGAGCAGGCTCTTGGTCATCCGCTTGGCCCGGCGCTCCCGGTGGAACGTGATGGCGAAGCGGTGTGCCTCGTCCCTCAGCCGTTGGAGCAGGTAGAGGGCTTCGGAGCCCCTGCGGAGGCGGATCGGCTCGGGATCGCCGGGGCGATAGACCTCCTCGAACTGCTTGGCCAGGGAGGCCAGTTCCATCTCGCCCTCAAGTCCGAGCGCACGGACGACCCGTTCAGCCACGGCCAGCTGCCCTTTTCCGCCGTCCACCAGCAGCAGGTTGGGACGGTAGGCGAAGCGCCGCGGCCGTTCGCCGGCCGGTGTCTCCTTCGCCATCTTGAGGGCCGTGAGCCGCCGGGTGAGCACCTCCTCCATGGCTGCATAGTCGTCGTTCCCGGGCACGGACTTGACCTTGAACCGGCGGTAATCCGACCGTTTGGCCAGGCCGTCCTCCATGACGACCATGGATCCGACGTAGTCGGTCCCCTGGAGGTGGCTCATGTCGTAGCACTCGATGCGGAGGGGGGCCTCGCGCAGGCCCAGGGCTCCCTGGAGCTCCGTCAAGGCGCGGGAACGGGCATTGTGGTCCGAGGCCCGCCGCAAACGGTGCCGGGCCAGGTCCTCGCTGGCCGAGCGGGTCACCGTCTCCTGGAGGGCTCGCTTGGCCCCTCGCATGGGGACGGCGAAGTCGACCGGGCCCTCCCGCACCGCCCGCAGCCAGCTCTCGAGCAGGTCCAGGTCGGCAGGCAATTCGGGCACCAGCACCCGTCGCGGCACCTCGGCCCCCTCGTCGCCGTACACCTGCGAGACGATCGTCCGCACGAATTCCGGGCTCGAGAGGTCCTCCACCTTCTCGGCCACGAAGCCCCGATTGCCGACCACGCGGCCACGCCGCACCCGGAAGATCTGCACGGCCGCCTCGAGGGGATCCTCGGCCACGCCGATCACGTCGAAGTCCTCCGCACGGTCCGAGACCATCTGCTGGGTCTCCGCCGCCTTGTGCACCGCGGTGATCCGGTCTCGCAGGCGCGCCGCACGCTCGAACTGGAGCCCGTCCGACGCGGCCAGCATGTCCGCCTCCAGGCTGGCCAGCACGGGCTCGGTATCCCCGGAGAGGAACCGCATCAGGTCCTCGACGTAGCCGTCGTACGCATCGTGGTCGACCGCGCCCACGCACGGACCGGAGCAGCGGTCGATGTCGTAGAGCAGGCAGGGACGCCCCAACCGTTCGTGTCGCTTGAACTTCGTGTCCGAGCAGGTGCGCACCGGAAAGCTCCGGATCAGGAGGTCGAGGGTCTGGCGGATGGCGTAGGCATGGCCGTAGGGCCCGAAGTAGCGCACGCCCTTGCGCTTGCGCCCTCGCACCACTGCGGGTCGCGGCCACTCCTCGTTGAGGGTGATGGCCAGCCAGGGGTAGCTCTTGTCGTCCTTGAGGCGGACGTTGTAGCGAGGCAGGTGCGCCTGGATCAACGAGTGCTCCAGTATCGAGCGCGTCGACCTCGCTGTCGACCACGACCCACTCGACGTGATCGGCCTGGGCCACCATCTGGGCGGTGCGGGGCATCAGCTTGGCCGAATCCTGCCAATAGTTGGGCAGGCGGTGGCGCAGCGACTTCGCCTTGCCGACGTAGAGGACTCGGCCTTCGGAGTCGTAGAACTGGTACGAGCCCGGTGCATCCGGGATGGAGCCCGTTGGGGGCCGGTACTGCATCGCTCCCACTCTCGCGCAAGCGTGCGACCTGGGCGTTACACTGGGCGGTGCCGGCCTGGAATCCGGCACACAACCTCGCATCGAGGCCGACATACCCGCGGATGGGCGACCAGGCTGTCCCCGCCGGCCACATCGATGCTCTCCCTTAAAGGGGGCAGACCACATGCTCAGGCTCCAGGCGCCGCTCTCCGAGCGTTATACCGCCGCGACCGACGACGAGCTGGCCGACATGATCGGTCAGGCCAAAGAGGCGCTCGGTTCGCGGGTGTTCATCCTCGGGCACCACTACCAGCGCGACGACGTCATGCGATGGGCCGATGCCCGGGGCGATTCCTTCGGGCTCTCCCGCCTGGCCGCCGGCCAGGACGAGGCGGAATTCATCGTCTTTTGCGGCGTCCACTTCATGGCCGAGTCGGCCGACGTCCTGACCGGTGATCACCAGCAGGTGCTGCTGCCCGATCTCAATGCCGGCTGCTCCATGGCCGATATGGCCGACATCGACCAGGTCGAAGAGGCCTGGAACGATCTGGCCCAGGTGATCGACGTGGACGGGGTGATCCCGGTCACCTACATGAACTCGGCCGCCGCCCTCAAGGCCTTCGTCGGAAGGCACGGCGGAGCCGTCTGTACGTCGTCGAACGCACGGGCCGTGCTGACCTGGGCCCTCGAACGCGGCGAGCGGGTCTTGTTCTTCCCTGACCAGCACCTCGGCCGCAACACGGGCTACCAGCTCGGCTACGGAGCCGACGACATGCGAGTGTGGAATCCGAGACTGGCCATGGGCGGTTTGAGCGACAGCGAGGTCAAAGAGTCCACGCTGCTCTTGTGGAAGGGCCACTGTTCGGTGCACCAGCGTTTCCGCCCGGAGCACGTCGCGGCCTTCCGGGCCGAGCACCCCGAGGGCATCGTCATGATCCATCCCGAGTGCGCACATGAGGTGGTGGAGCTCGGTGACGTCATCGGTTCGACCGATGCGATCATTCGAGCCGTCAACGAGGCACCTCCGGAATCGGTGATCGGCGTGGCCACCGAGATCCACCTCGTCAAGCGCCTCAATGACGAGTCACCCGACAAGACGGTCGTCTGCCTCGATCCGCTCGTGTGCCCGTGCTCGACGATGTCGCGCATCGACCCGCAACATCTGGCCTGGATTCTCGAGGGCTTGGTCGACGGGCAGGTGCGCAACCCCATCACAGTCGACGCCGAGACGGCCGAGTGGGCCAAGGTCGCGCTCGAGCGCATGCTCACCATCACCTGAGTGCCAACGTCCCCGTGTGGGGCGACCGACGGGCCACGCACTGACGGTAACGTCTGACCCGTTCACGTCAGTGCGAGAGGAGGCTCGGTGCCCGACTACCCCGCACCACCCGTCCAGGCCAACCACGTGGAGCCGGTCCCACGGCGGATCCGTGCCGTCCTGGCCGGCAAGGCCATCGTGGACACCACGGCAGCCAGGTACGTCTGGGAGTGGCCACCCTTTCCGCAGTACTACGTCCCCCTCGCCGACGTGGCGTCGGACGTCCTGGTCGATGAGCAGGCGATCGAGGAAACGCCCCGGGGCGACGCCAAGCGCTACGGATTGCGCGTCGGCGACGTCCATCGACCCGGCGCAGCAACGGTGATCGGTGCGGCCAAGGTGGCCGGCCTCGACGACACGGTGCGCTTCGAGTGGTCCGCGCTCGACGCCTGGTACGAGGAGGACGAACAGGTCTTCGTCCACCCGCGTAGCCCCTACTCGCGCGTGGATGCCCTGCGCTCGACTCGCACGGTGCGGGTGGAGTCCCACGGCGTGGTGTTGGCCGAATCCTCCTCACCGGTGCTGTGTTTCGAAACCGGTCTGCCGACCCGCTACTACCTCAATCGGACCGACGTCGACTTCACACACCTGGTGTCCACCCCGACCCAGACCGCCTGCCCCTACAAGGGCGTCACGACGGGCTATTGGTCATCCGTGATCAACGGGCGCACGCACCCGGACATCGCCTGGGCCTACGACTTCCCGACCCGCGACCTGCTCCCCATCGCCGGCCTCGTCGCGCTTTTACAACGAGAAGCTCGACATCTTTCTCGACGGCGTGCAGCTCGAACGACCCAAGACCCACTTCTCCTGAGTCCGGGCCACTGGGCCGGTCGCTCGTCGGCTACTTGGTTTCGAGTACGGGCTTGAGCACCTCACCCGTGTAGCTGCCCGCTGTCTTGGCCACCTGCTCGGGCGTGCCCTCGGCGATGACCAGGCCGCCCTTGTCGCCGCCCTCGGGGCCGAGGTCGATGATCCAGTCGGCCGTCTTGATCACGTCGAGGTTGTGCTCAATGACGACCACCGTGTTGCCCTGTTCCACCAAGCGCCCCAGTACCTCGAGCAGGCGCCGGGTGTCCTCGAAGTGGAGGCCCGTGGTCGGCTCGTCGAGGATGTAGAAGGTGTGGCCCGTGGGCCGGCGGCTCAGCTCGCTCGCCAGCTTGACCCGCTGGGCCTCGCCGCCCGAGAGCGTGGGTGCCGGCTGGCCCAGGCGCACGTAGCCCAACCCGACGTCGACCATCGTCTGCATGTGCCGGGCGATGGGCGGCTGGCGTTCGAAGAAGGTCAACGCCTCCTCGCAGGACATGTCGAGCACGTCGGCGATCGTCTTGCCGCGGAACGTGATCTCGAGGGTGTCGCGGTTGTAGCGGGCCCCGTGGCAGATCTCACACGGCACGTACACGTCGGGGAGGAAATGCATCTCGATCTTGATGGTGCCGTCGCCGGCGCAGGCCTCGCAGCGCCCGCCGCGCACGTTGAAGGAGAAGCGGCCCGGCTGGTAGCCCCGCACCTTGGACTCGGGCGCGGCCGCGAAGAGCTTGCGGATGTGGTCGAACACGCCCGTATAGGTGGCGGGGTTCGAACGGGGCGTGCGCCCGATGGGCGCCTGGTCGACGTCGACCACCTTGTCGACGTGGGCCAGGCCCTCGACCTTGCGATGGCGGCCCGGGGACCGCCTTGGCCCGATGGAGCTGCTGGGCCAATGAGCGCAGCAGGATGTCGTTCACCAAGGTCGACTTCCCCGACCCCGAGACCCCGGTGACGGCGACCAGGCAGCCCAGAGGGGAACGACACGTCGATGTCGCGCAGGTTGTGCTCGCGGGCGCCCCGTACGGTGATGACGTCTCCGGTGCCGGGGCGGCGACGGGCCGGCACCGGGATGGAACGCTTGCCCGAGAGGTACTGCCCGGTGATGGAGGCTTTGTTCGAGACCAATCCCCCGCGCCCGGTGACCGGGCCGGCGTGGACGATGTGGCCACCGTGCTCGCCGGCGCCCGGGCCGATGTCGACCACGTAGTCGGCCGTGCGGATGGTCTCCTCGTCGTGCTCGACCACGATGACCGTGTTGCCCAGGTTCCGCAGGCGCTCGAGCGTGGCGATCAGGCGCTGGTTGTCCCGTTGGTGCAGGCCGATGGACGGCTCGTCGAGCACATAGAGGACACCGACCAGGCCGCTGCCGATCTGGCTGGCCAGGCGGATGCGCTGGGCCTCGCCGCCCGAGAGCGTGCCGGCCGAGCGGGCCAGCGACAGGTAGTCGAGGCCGACGTCGAGGAGGAACTGCATGCGCTCGCGCACTTCCTTGAAGACCCGGTCGGCGATCATGTGCTCGCGCTCGGACAGCTCGAGCGTGGCCATCGCTTCCACCGCGGCGGCAATGGAGAGGCTGCAGAGTTCGTAGATGTTGCGCCCACCCACGGTCACGGCGAGCGATTCGGGCTTGAGGCGGGCCCCGCCGCACACCGGGCAGGCCACCTCGCGCATGTACCCCTCGATCTGCTCGCGCGACCAGTCGGACTCGGCCTCGCCATGGCGGCGCTGGAGCCAGGGCACGATGCCCTCGTAGTGGGCCTCGTAGGAACGGACCCGGTTGAAGCGGTTCTTGTACGTGACGTGGACGGGCTTGGTGCCCGTGCCGTAGAGGACGAGCTTCTTGTCCTTGGCCTTGAGCTTCTTCCAAGGGGTGTCGACGGAGAAGCCGGCGTGCTCGGCCACACCGGTCTGGAGGCCGGTGAAGTATTGGCTGCGGGCTCCCGCCCATGGGGACAGGGCACCCTCGGCCAGCGAGAGCGAGTCGTCAGGCACGACGAGGTCGGGATCGACTTCGTAACGAGTGCCGAGCCCGGCACAGGTCGGGCACGCGCCCGTAGGGGGAGTTGAAGGAGAAGTTGCGCGGGTGCGGGCTCCTCGAAGCTGATGCCGCAGTGGGAGCAGGCCAGGTGCTGGGAGAAGGTGATGGCCTCGTCGGGCTCGGCGTCGGCTCCCCCGTTCATCACCAGGATCTCGGCCGTGCCGCCGGTCAGCTCCAGGGCGGCTTCGATCGACTCGGTCAGGCGCTGGCGGACGTTGCCGCGCCGGATGAGCCGGTCCACCACCACCTCGATGGTGTGGGTCTCGTAGCGAGCCAGGTTGGCCTCGGCCCGGTCGGCCAGTTCCAAAGGGACTCCGTCGACCCGGACCCGGGCAAAACCCTGCTTGGCCAGGTCGTCGAGAAGGGTGGAGTACTCGCCCTTGCGTCCCCGGACGACCGGGGCCATGACCTGGAAGCGGGTGCCCTCGGGCAGCTCGAGCACCCGGTCGACGATCTGCTGGGGGGTCTGGCGGGCCACCGGGCGGCGCACAGAGCGGGCAGTGGGGGTGCCCGATGCGGGCATAGAGCAGACGGAGGTAGTCGTAGACCTCGGTGATCGTCCCCACGGTCGAACGCGGGTTGCGCGAGGCCGACTTCTGGTCGATGGAGATGGCCGGGGACAGGCCCTCGATGAAGTCGACATCGGGCTTGTCCATCTGCCCGAGGAACTGGCGGGCGTAGGCCGAGAGGGACTCGACGTAGCGGCGTTGTCCCTCGGCGTAGATGGTGTCGAAGGCCAGCGACGACTTGCCCGACCCGGAGAGGCCGGTGAAGACGATCAGCCGGTCCCGGGGCAGGTCGACGGAGACATCGCGCAGATTGTGCTCGCGGGCCCCGCGAACGACCAGACGGTCGGCCATTCAGGGGAGGTTACCGGTGGGCTGTGTCACCCCGGTCCCACGCCGCGTCGATGCAGGCGACGGGGCGGCGGCCACGGATCCGTCGGTCGCTGATTCGGCGCGCCGTCGCAAGGGGCTCCGGCGACCGCCCTCGGGCGCCTACTCGAAGGTCACGTCCTCGTCGCCCCAGTAGGCGGTCGACCTCGGAGATCAGGCCGTCGTCGGTCACGGTGAACACCTCGACCCCGCGGATGTGCATGACCTGGTCGGCTCCCGCCATCGTCATGGAGATGTCGAAGCTCACGGCGGCGACATCGGCCACCGGGTGCACGCTCACGAGGTCGAAGGCGATCGTCTCGCAGGCGTCGAACGAGTTCTGGATGAAGTCTCGGATCTCGTCACGCCCGACATGGCGGCCGGCCGGGTACGGGTCGATCTGGACGGCATCCTCGGTGAAGAGGGCGGCGTAGGCGTCCGCATCCTTGGTGCCGACCGTGCTGGCATATCGTTCGGCGACCTCACGAAGCAGTACGGGCGTAGGGCATCGGCTCACCATAGGCCGCTCGAGCGCCGACGCGTCGCTGGCGCGCTCAGCCGACCACCCGGTAGAGCGGAACGGGATCGGCAAAACCCTTGAGCAGCCGTGTCCCTACGGGCTCGAGCCGCACCGGGCTCTCCTCGGCCGCGTCGAGGCCTTGGTCCCGCCACCAGGACCTCCCCCGGGGCCGCCTCGCGGACGACCCGGGCGGCCAGGTTGACCACGGAGCCGAAGACGTCGCCGCCCTGGAGGGTGACGTCCCCGAAGGCCAGGCCGCAGCGAGCCTCGGGCAGGCCCGGATGAGCGGCGAGAGCGGAGGCCAACGCCGTGGCGATCGCCGCACCGCCCGCCGAGCGGTCGGCGCGGTGAAGAGCACCTCGTCACCGATCAGCTTGACGACTCGGCCGCCACCATCGAGAACACGCTCGGTGGCCAGGACCTCGAACTCGCTGAGGAGCGTTCCCAGTTCGCCCACGGTGGACGTCTGCGCCAAGGAGGTGGAGTCGACCAGGTCGACGAAGCCCACGCACAGGTGCTGGACCTCGTACCCCGATTCCACCTGCTCCGCGGCGATGCTGCGCCGGGCCACGATGACGTGCTGGCGTAACAGCACCTCGAGCAGCCGCATGACGTTGGGGATGAGCTCGACCGCCTGCGCGTTGGCCCGGGCACTGGCCAGGCCCACGGCCTCCTCCAGCTCGGCCTGGGGTTGCACGTGGACCAGAAAGGCGGAGACGACGGCATCGGCCACGCGGGCCATGGCGGCACCCATGACCCGAACCAGCTGGAGCACGGCGTCGCTTCCGAAGAGGTCGTCGGCCGCCACCAACCCCCGGCCCAGGCCCGCGAAGCCCTCCACGAAGAACCGGTCGTCGGGACCGGGAATCGGGAGTCCGGCCGCACGGACGATCGCGGTGACCTGGGCCTCGCCCAAGCCCGACTCCGCGACGACCTCGGGCAAGGTCAGGGCCCGGCCTCCGCGCAGGGCGAGCACGGCAGCGAGACCAGGCAACCCGTCGCGAAAGTCGAGGAGGTCCTCGGTGCTGGCCCCCGCCGCCGCCAGGTACTCGAGCAGCGCGAGCTGGTGTGCTGCGCCGGGTGCGGCGGAGTCATAGAGCCCGAGGCGCTCCCATTCGGCGGCATCGGCGTCCACGCCGGCGACCGTATCGTCCGCCGGCGCCCGACGGGTCAGGTCGCGACGTGCGTCAGTTGGGCTCCTCGGCCCGCAGCCGCTGACTCGGGTAGCGGTCGCGCACGGTCTCGTTGAAGAACCGACCGAGCGACGGTGCCTCCCGCAGGGCCCGATACACGGAACTGGGGACCTGGAAGTAGCGGTACACCTTGCCGCTGCGGAATGACACGTAGAGCTCGTTCACCGTCCCGTCGAAGCCGACCGCCGCCAGGCTGCTGGACTCCACTGCGATCATCGGGGGCAAGGGCATGGCACCGGCTCCAAGAAGCGTCGCCCCGATCGTAGGGGCCGGGCAGGGCCGTGGTCCGACTCGGGATCAGCCGGGGATCGAGGCGCGCAACTCGGAGATCTCGTCGCGCAGCAAGGCGGCCTCTTCGTAGCGCAACTCGGCCGCGGCTGCCTTCATTTCGGCTTCCAGCTGGGTCATGAGCTCCATGGCCGCGGCCGGCGTGGCGGCGTCGCCATCGGCCAGCAGCTCAGGCCGGCGGTTCCCCCGCACGGCGGCGTTCTTCCGCACTTCGGCTCGGCTCCGTCCGGCCTTGGCCACACCCCCGCTGGTGCCGCGCAGGCGCTCGAGGATGTCGGTGACCGACTTGCGGATGGTCTGCGGGTCGATGCCGTGCTCCAGGTTGTAGGCGATCTGCACCTCGCGGCGCCGTTGCGTGACCGAGACCGCCTCGCGCATGGAGTCGGTGATGGTGTCGGCGTAGAGCACCACCATGCCGTCGACGTTGCGGGCCGCCGCGACCCATGGTCTGGATGAGCGACGAGGCGGAACGCAGGAAGCCCTCCTTGTCGGCGTCGAGGATGGCCACCAGGGCCACCTCGGGCAGGTCGAGTCCCTCGCGCAGGAGGTTGATCCCGACCAGCACGTCGATCGTCCCGAGTCGCAGCTCGCGCAGGATCTCGATGCGGGTGATGGTGTCGATGTCCGAGTGGAGGTACTGCACCCGCACGCCGGCATCGGCCAGGTAGTCGGTCAGGTCCTCGGCCATCTTCTTGGTCAGCGTCGTGACCAGCACGCGCCCGCCCGCGCCGATCGTCGCGGTGATACGGGCCTGCAGGTCGTCCACCTGGCCCTTGGTCGGCATGATCGTGACCTCGGGATCCACCAACCCGGTGGGGCGGATGACCTGCTCGACCATCTGGGTCGAGTGCTCGAACTCGAAGGGTCCCGGCGTGGCCGACACGTAGACGGTCTGGTGCACCCGCTCGATGAACTCGTCGAAGCGCAACGGACGGTTGTCCTTGGCCGAGGGCAGGCGGAAGCCGTGGTCCACCAGCACGTCCTTGCGAGAGCGGTCGCCGGCGTATTGGCCGTGGAGCTGGGGCACGGCGACATGGCTCTCGTCGATCACGCAGAGGTAGTCCTTGGGGAAGAAGTCGAGCAGCGTGTACGGGGTCTCACCAGGAGCCCGACCGTCGAGGTGACGGCTGTAGTTCTCGATGCCCGAGCAGATGCCGGTCTCGGCCAGCATTTCGAGGTCGTGCTCGGTGCGGACCCGGAGGCGCTGGGCCTCGAGCAGCTTTCCCTCCTTCTCGAACTCCTGGAGGCGCTCGCGGAGCTCGATTTCGATGGTGCCCACGGCACGTTGGATGATCTCGTCGCCCGTGACGTAGTGGGTGGCGGCGTACACGGCGATGTCCTCGATCTCGTCGCCCATCTCCCCCGTCATCACGTCGAACGGGACGATGCGATCGATGGTGTCGCCGAACAACTCGATCCGCAAGGCCTCTTCCTCGTAGGCCGGGTGGATCTCGATGGTGTCGCCCCGGGCACGGAAGGTGCCACGGACCAGGTTCACGTCGTTGCGGGCGTACTGGAGGTCGACCAGCTTGCGCAGCGTCTCGCGCTGGTCCACCTGTTGCCCCACGGCCAGACCCAAGATGCGGTCGCGGTACTCGGCCGGCGAGCCCAGGCCGTAGATGCACGACACCGAGGCGACGACGATCACGTCGCGCCGCATCAGGAGCGACGAGGTGGTGGCGTGGCGCAGGCGATCGATCTCGTCGTTGATGGACGAGTCCTTCTCGATGTAGGTGTCGGTCGAGGGAAGATAGGCCTCGGGCTGGTAGTAGTCGTAGTACGAGACGAAGAACTCGACCCGGTTCTTGGGAAAGAGCTCGCGCAGCTCGGAGGAGAGCTGGGCAGCCAGCGACTTGTTGGGCTCGATGATGAGGGTGGGCCGCTGGACCTGCTCGATCATCCAGGCAATCGTGGCCGTCTTCCCCGAGCCCGTGATGCCCTGGAGGGTCTGGTACGCGTCACCGCGCTGCACCCCTGTGACCAGCTCCGCGATCGCGGTGGGCTGATCCCCCGAGGGCTTGAACGGCGAAACCACCTCGAAGTCGGGCATGACCATTGAAGGCTACCTGCGAGGTGTGACCGATCAGGCGGGGTCCCGACGCTCCTTCCGGGCATCGAGGAGCCAGTCCCAGAGCTTCTCGACCTCGACCTCGAGGGCGGCCCGATCACCCGAGTTGTCGAGCACGTAATCGGCTTCCTTGACCCGCTCCTCGCGCGAGATCTGCGCCCGGATTCGGGCCTCGGCGTCGGCCCGGTCGAAGCCACGTTGGGAGAGGAGGCGCTCCGAGCGCGACATCGGTCGGGCAGTCGACCACGACCACCTTGTCCAGCTTCACCGTCTCGCGATGGACGGCGGTGAGGAGCGGGATGGCGAGGACGACGATCTCGTCCGTCCCCTCGAAGGAATCCCGGGCCTGAATCATGGCGATCCCGATGGCCGGGTGGGTGATGGCGTTGAGGGCCAGCCGGCTCTCCTCGTCGGCAAAGGCGACCGCCGCCAGTGCGGGTCGGTCGATGGTCCCGTCTTCGGCGACGATCCTTGGGCCGAAGCGGTCCACGAGGGGTTGGAAGGCGGGCCCGTCCGGGGCCACGACGTCGCGGGCGACCTGGTCGGCGTCGATGAGCTGGGCGCCGCGGGCCACGAGCAGGTCGGCCACGGCGGACTTGCCGGACCCGATGCCGCCGGTGAGCCCGACGGCGAGCATCAGTCGGCGGCCTCCCGCCTGGGCCGGCGGGCGACGGCGAACAGGACGAGGGTCGTGTCGTCGAGCTGATCGGTCACGAACCAGTCATCGGCGGTGATGCCGGTCTGGCCTCCGGCGTCCTCCTTGGCCACCAGGCGGTAGGCCAGGGGGAGCAATCGGGTGTACGACCACACGTACCAGGAGTGCGGCATCCGATGGCGCACGTCGAGCACGTCGAGGGCCAGCAGCTTGTTCGCCTTGACCCTCCGGGCCGCCATGTCGTCCTTCACGTGCGCCGCCGCGTCGACCCCGCCGAGCCAGACCTCGCCGAAGTGGCGCTCGAGCATGTCCCGCAGCTCGACCCGGTCGAAGAGGTGCAGATGGAACGGGTTCTCGAAGTCGGCCGGCTTGTTCGGGGTCAGTACGTAGAGCACTCCGTCGTCCTTCAGGACCCGGGCGAGCTCGGCGACGTGCGGCTCGGGATCGGTGAAGTGCTCGATGAGGTGGGACGAGCAGGCGCCGTCGAAGCTGCCGGAGAGGAAACCGAGGCCGAGCGCATCCATCTGGGCCACCCGGAGGCCCTCGGGGCCGTAGCGGCCGGCGGCCGTGACCACGGCGTCACTCGAGTAGTCGGCGCCGACCACCTGGCGGCTGGGATCGAGGAAGCGGGCCGACTCGAAGCCCTGACCGCACCCCACATCGAGGATCCGGCCGCCCCCCATGCGCTCGAGCACGGCACGGTAGCCCGCCTCGTGGAGCGCCAGGAGCGAGTCCGGCGTGACGCCCTGCTGGGGACGTTCTCCCGTCAGGCGGGACTTGGTGCTGGTGGCCACAAGCGCTCCCTGGTTGTGTGACACGCCTGGGTGGCGCTGCCTGCTTACACTACCGGGCGACTTTCCGGCCGCTCTACATGACCTCACCCACCACGATCACCGCCTCACGAGGGCGGCACGCCGCCAAGCGCACCACGAGAGAACCGGGCGGCCGCTGGTGGTGGATCGGCGGTCTCAGCGTGCTGGCCGGCTTGGCCTACGTGCCCCTGCTGGCGGCGCGACCCGGTGTCATCACGCCGGACACGAAGACGTACCTGTACCTCGATCCCCTGCGCTTCCTGAGCCAGGTGCCCTTCATGTGGAACCCGACGGTCGGCTTGGGCACGGTCAGCCACGAGTACATCGGCTACCTCCTCCCGATGGGCCCGTTCTACGCGGTGTTCCACCTCTTGGGTGTGCCCGTGTGGGTGGCGCAGCGCCTGTGGCTCGGCTCCATCCTCTTCGCCGCGGGGGTCGGGATCCTCTACCTCTGTCGTGTCCTCGGCCTGCGCGGTCCCGGACCGATCGCCGGCGCGCTGCTCTACATGCTCTCGCCCTATTTCTTGCAGTACGCCGGTCGCATCTCGGTCATCCTGCTGCCGTGGGCGGGACTGCCGTTCATGCTCGGTCTCACCATCGTCGCCCTGCGGCGCGGAGGGTGGCGCCAGCCGGCCCTCTTCGCCATCGTCGTGGCCCTGGTGAGCGGCATCAACGCCACCTCCATCATTTACGTCGGCGTCGTGCCCATCCTGTGGTTGGTCTACGCCGTCGTCGTGCTGCGCGAGGCCACCTGGCGCCGTGCCCTGGGCACTGCCGTCCGCATCGGCCTGCTCACCCTCGGCGCCAGCGTCTGGTGGATGGCCGGCCTCGAGGTCGAGGCCGCCTACGGCGTCAACGTCCTCAAGTACACCGAGACCGTCCCGTCCACCTCGGCCACCTCCAACTCCGCCGACATCCTCCGCGGGCTCGGGTACTGGTACTTCTACGGGACCGACCACCTCGGCCCCTGGACCAACGCAGCCGTCCGCTACACGCAGAACGTCAAGCTGTTGGCCACGTCGTTCGCGGTGCCCGCGCTGGCCGTGCTCGGCGCCGCGTTCGTGCGCTGGCGGGAGCGGGCCTTCTTCCTCGTCATCCTCTTCGTGGGGGTCGTGCTGGCCGTGGGGCCCTTCCCCTACTCCAACCCGACGCTGCTGGGCGGGTGGCTGAAGTCCTTCATGACCAACACGACGGCCGGTCTGGCCCTGCGCTCGACCGACCGGGCCACCCCGGTCGTGCTCCTGGCGCTGGCCATCCTCCTGGCCAGCGCGCTCACCGCGTTGTGGCGTCGCCTCAGCATCGTCGGCATCGCCACCGCGGTGGTGATCGGTGCGCTGGTCATCGCCAACAACCCCTCGCTCTTCAACGGTGACACGATCGCCAACAACTTCACCCAGCCGGCGTCACTCCCCTCCTACCAGCTGGCCGCGATCAAGCACCTCAACAACACCCATCCGGGCACGCGGGTCTTCGCCATCCCGGGGAACGACTTTGCCTCGGACCGCTGGGGTGACACCATCGACACGCCGCAGTCGGCGCTGCTCAACCGCGACTTCATCACCCGTGAGCAGCAGATCATGGGCTCCATCGCCACGGCCGACACCCTCTACGCCGTCGACTCCCCCATCCAGGACGGCATCGCCAACATGAACGCGCTGGCCCCCATGGCTCGGCTCATGGGCGCGGGTGACCTGATGGTCGAATACGACCAGCGCTACGAGCACTACGGCGTTCCCCAGCCCCAGCTCGTGGCGCTCCAGCTCCTGCAGACCCCCCTCGGGCTGTCCGCCCCGAAGTCATTCGGTTCGCCCCGGCCCAACGTCTCGACCGTGTCGACGCTCAACGAGCAGGACCTGTCGATCCCGGGCAACGTCGGCTGGCCCGCCCCGCTCGTCACCTACACGGTGAAGAATCCGCGCGCCATGCTGCGCGGCGAGTCGGACAGCGGCGCCATCGTGATGGAGGGAGACGCCACCGGGCTCAACAACATGGCGGGGCTCGGCCTGCTCAACACGGACAGCGCCATTTACTACGCGGGCACCCTGGCCAAGGACTCGTCGCGCCTCCACCAGCTGGCTTCCTCGGGGGCGCAGCTGGTGGTGACCGACACCAACCGCAAACAGGCCTTCCGCTGGGACACCCTGACGGCCAACGCCGGCTACACGGAAACGCCGAGTGAGAACCCGGCCAAGTCGGACCAGAGTGACAGCCCGGTGGAACTGTTCCCCGGCTCGACCATCACCTCGAAGACATACGCCTCCTACGTGGGCGCAATCAACGTCACCGCCAGCAGCTACGGGAACTCCGTGTCGTACACACCGGAGGATCAGGCCTACAGCGCCATCGACGGCGACTTCGACACGGCCTGGATCGCCGGGACGTTCGTCCCCAACCCGGCCGGCCAATGGTGGCAGGCCCAGTTCGGCAAACCGGTCACGACCGATCACATCACGGTCGTGCAGCCCCAGCGCGGTGACCGCTCGCGCTGGGTCTCCTCGGTCACCCTCACCTTCGACGGCAAGGACCCGATCCGCTACCAGCTGACGAAGGCCTCGCACGTGACGAGTGGCCAGACGCTCACCTTCCCCACCCGCACGTTCCACACCGTGCGGGTCACCCTCGACGGCACGACCAACAACCACGCCACCCCGCTGTCGGCTGCCGCAGTCGGCTTCTCCGAGATCGAGATCCCGGGCCAGTCGGTCCAGCAGGTGCTCCAGATGCCGACGCAGATGCTGTCCTCGTTGGGTGTCGCGTCGGAGAACAACCGCGTCACCATGGTGATGACCCGCGACCGCACCTCGCAGTTCCCGCCCCGCAGCGATCCCGAGACGACCCTCGCACGCACCTTCACGCTGCCCACGGCGCGCACCTTCACCCTCTCGGGCAGTGCCAGCCTGTCCGCGCTCATCCCCGACGACGAGATCGACCGCCTGGTGGGACGAACACCGAACACCGCGGTGGGCGTCGCGTCGGCCTACTCCACGGGGCGACTCCCAGGTGACCTCCGGGCCACGGCGTCGGCCACGATCGACGGCAACCCCCAGACGGCCTGGCAACCCGGCCTGGGCACGGCGGCCCAGCTCGGGGTCTCGCTCACCTACAACTTGACGAAGCAGACGACGCTGAACCACCTCGCCATGCAGGTCATCGCGGACGGGCGCCACTCCGTCCCCACCTCCATGACCATCGCGTCGGGGACCCAGGTGCGTCACGTGACCCTGCCGCCCATCGCGGACGGCACGGTCCCCAACGCGACCACGACCGTGCCCGTGACCTTCCCGCCGCTGAGTGGACAGCAGTTCGTCGTGACCTTCACCGGTATCCGGCCCGAGTACGCGGCCAACTACTACTCGGCCGGTCCGCTCGCCCTGCCCATCGGCATCGCGGAGATCGGCCTCCCCGGCGTGCAGTCGGCGCCGACGCCGGCGACCGTGCCGGGCAACTGCGTGTCGAACCTGCTGAGCATCGACGGCAAGCCGATCGACGTGGCGGTGGTCGGTGCGACCGGGCAGGCCCTCAACGGCGGCGAAATGCAGGTCGAGCCGTGCGGCCCCGACGCCAAGGGCATCACGCTCCCGCCCGGGCCCCACATCGTGCAGACGGCGCTCGGCCACGGGCCGAACTGCGCACCCAATCCGGTCACCTGCACGGGCTGGAACGTCGACCAACTCGTGCTGGACTCAGCCGCCGGGGGCACCGCGGGTCCCGCGGCGACGCCGACCGCGGCCGGCACTCCGACCCTCTCGGCCACCCAGCCGGGCCCGGCGCCCGACGTCACCCAGACGTCCCAGCACATCGACGGCCACGCCGGCGACGTCAGCGGGGCGAACAACTCCTTCGAGCTGGTCTTGGGACAGAGCGTGAACAAGGGCTGGCACGCCGTGGCCAACCCGGGTCCCGGCGCGCCCGCGGGATCCCACTCGGTCGACCTGGGACGGCCCCAGCTGGTCGATGCCTTCGCCAACGGCTGGCACATCACCCCGGCGGACCTCCAGACGCTGGGCGGGCCGAATTTCACCGTCGCTCTGACCTGGACGCCGCAACGTGTGGTCTGGGCGGCGCTGGCCGTGTCAGGCGCGACACTCTTGCTCTGCCTGGTGCTCGGCTTCCTCCCCACCCGCTGGCGCCGGGCCATCCGGGCCCGCCTGCCGAGGCGGCTGCGCGGCCCCGCCGGGCCTGACTCTCCCGCGCGGCCCCGCACCCCGTTCGATCCGCCGGCCCTCACCCTGCCCGCGTTCCGTGACACGTCGGGTGTGGGTGAGCCCTATGGCTGGTGGATCCGCGTCCCGCGTGCCCTCGTCATCGGCGCCGTGACCGGCGCGGTCTCCGCTCTGGTGGTGCCGCATACTGCAGCGCTCGTCGTGGCCGGAGTGGTGGCGCTCGGCCTGATCCTGCCGTGGTTGCGCGCCATCGCCACCGTGGCGGGCGTCGCGGCGATCGTGGCCGGTTGCCTCAACGTCGTGCGCGGGCAGCAGGTGCATCACTTCCTGCCCGGCTCGAACTGGGACGGGTCGTTCCTGAACGCGGACAATCTCATTTTGCTCGGGCTGGTGCTGCTCCTGGCCGACGCGGCCATCAGCGCCTTCGGCCTCCGCGTGCCCAAGCCGCTGCGCCGTCGTGCCCTGCGGGCAACGCACGCGGAGCCGGCCGCTCCCGCAGAACCGGAGCCGGCGCCGGTGCCGCACGCCTGACGGCCCGGCCGTCCTGTCTGTCTCCGCTCAGACGCGGGCGTCCCGCCAGTGGCGACCCCCGTCACTGGTCGCCACCAGGATCGGGTAACACGAGGGCGGGTAGGGCTGGCTGGGCGTTGCCGCGGAGGTGCAGTGCACGAACTGCCCGACGGCCAGGCCGTCGCGGCCCGAGCTGAAGACCGCGGACGACGCCTGGAACGCTGGGGTGGGAACCCTGGTCGTCCAGCGGCGGCCGCCATCGGTGGTCGCGTACAGCGTCGTGTCGTCGGCGAGGAACCACTGGGTCGGACTGACCGCCGAGAACCGTCCGCTGAGGAGCGCCCCGCCCTTGTAGGTGGTGGCGGCCGCGGACGGCAACGCGATGGGCGACCACCGCGCGCCGTCGTCGTGTGTCACGTAGACGGTCGGCGTCACCTTCGAGGGCACGGCCGTCGCCCGCAGCACCACGCCGTCGTCCGTCCCGAAGAAGGTCGGGAGCGACAGGTCGCCCGACGGCAGACCCGGGGCCACGGACCAGGTCCTGCCGCCGTCGACGGTGCGGTAGAGCACCCCGCCCGGGTCGGCCGTGGTGGCGTCGGGCCCCTCGCGCGCGCCCGTCACCGCCCAGCCGTCCTGGGCGCTGGTGAAGACCAGCTGCGGGGCGGGCTTCGGGCCTCCCACCTCGGCTGACCCAAGGTCGGGCGGTGTGGAGATCGGGAGCCAGGTGGCGCCGCCGTCGGCGGTGCCGAAGAGCAGCGCCGGGTGACTGCCGGGCGACCCCTGCGCGCCGGCCACGGCGGCGAAGCCGTGCTCGGCGTCGACGAAGCTCAGCGAAATCGGACCACAGAGCTGCAGGCAGCCGGGCAGCGCATCGAACGCCCACGTCCTGCCTCCGTCGCTCGAACGGTCGATCCCCTCGCCGCGATCGGATCCGTCCTGAGACTGGGCGAACGGAACCAGTCCGGGCACGTCCTCAAGGACCAGCCAGAGGTCGTCCCGGCCCACGGCGTCGAGCGTCGTGACCCGCTCGGCCACGAACTCGTGGGCCAGGTTGGGCGGCGTCACCGTGCGCCAGTGCGCGCCACCGTCGTTGGTCGAGCGCGAGGCTCTTGTCGCCGGCGGCCCAGGAGGTCTGCGCGTCGGCCTGCCCGACGATCTCCGTGGGCGGCGGGACATAGGCGGCCAACCCGGCACCGGTCGGAGGTCCGGGCTGCGCCCGGGCCGTGGGTGCACGACCGGCCGCGGCGTTCCCCGGCGGTCGGTGGGTGCCCGCACCGGAGACCGCGAGGCCGACCCCCGTGGCCACCAACGCCAGCACGAGCCCGAGCACCGCGGCGAGCCACCGACGGCGACGTCGCCGCCGTGCCTCCTTGAAGAGCGCCTCGGGATCGTCGCTCGGCGGTCCCGTCCCGAGCGGTTCGGCGGCCGTCGCGGCCACGCCCGCCCGCCCGCGTTCCTTGGTGCCGGCGCTCTCCATCATGGAGCTACTATGACTAGGACCATGATCTCTGTCAACGTGGACCGCTCCGAACCGGTGCCCCTGCACGACCAGGTGGCCGCCGACATCCGCCGGGCCATCGCCGATGGCGAGGCCGCGCCGGGGGAACGGCTGCCCCTGGCCAAGGACATCGCGGCGGTGCTCGGGGTCAACAAGAACACGGTGCTGCGCGCCATGCACATCCTGCGCGACGAGGGCCTGGTCGAGTTCGGCCGGGGCAACGGGATCACCGTCTCGGGCACGCCCGAGCGCGGCGCCGTCGTGACCAAGGTGCGCGAGCTCCTGGCCTACGCCCGTAGCCAGGGCTACCCGCGCGACGCGGTGATCGACCTCATCGAAACCCTGCCCTGAGCGCGCCGGGGCGCCCAGGGGTCAGACTCGCGCCATGGCCTTCGATCCCTACGCGCCCTACGGCCCGGTCGTCGAGACGACCCTGCGCGTCGTCACCTGGAACGTGTGGGGCCGCTACGGCGAGCAGTGGGCCGCACGAGAGGCCGCGATCGAGGACGAGCTGGTGGTGGCCGCGCCCGACCTGGTCTGTCTGGTCGAATCGTGGCGCGACGGCGACGCCGACCAGCCCGCGCTGGTGGCCCGGCGTCTCGGCTTCGCCCACCATTGCTTCACCGGCGACTGGGCGCAGGAGGACTGGATCTCGGGTGCCGGGTTCGTCTCGCGCTGGCCGCTGAGCGACGTGACGGCCCGGCCACTCGCGCGGTGAGGACGGCGCCGGCTTCGGTCAGGCCCTCCACCTCGTGGTCGAGGGAGATCGCGGTCCCATTCAGCTCTTCCTGGCCGCGTTGGACTATCCCCTCGACGCCAGCGCACGCCGGCAGGCCCAGGTGCGGGCGCTGACGTCGTTCGTGCAGGAGGTGACCAGCCCCCGCCACCCCACGCTCGTGTGCGGCGACTTCAACGCCGGACCGGACTCCGACGAGCTGCGCCTGTTGACCGGGCAGGCCGCCACCGCCGAGCCCGGGCTCGTCTTCTACGACGCCTGGGCGATGGCGGGTGACGGGACGCCGGGCCATACCTGGTCGAACCGCAACCCGCTCGCCGCCACCGGCCTCTATCCGGACCGGCGCTTCGACTACGTCCTCTCGGCCTGGCCCCGCGCCCATGGCATCGGGCACCCCGTCGCCTGCTCGTTGCTCGGCGTACGTCCGCCCGAGGCGCCGCAACTCTCCGATCACTACGGCGTCCTGGCCGAGCTCCGCTACTGACGTCAGGCCCGACGCCGGCCTGTGGATCCGCACAAGAAACGCACCACCGCGAACCTTGTTTCTCAAATTGTCACGCCAGTAGCGGCCGACCCTTTATCGTCAGTTTCATCACCCCTTGGCGAAAGGTAGGCATGTCACCTCAGGAGCTCTGGGTCTCGTACCCGTCCGGCGACCATGGGCACGTCCCCGAGGGCGTTCGGAACGAGCCCGCGCTGCGGGCCGAGGCGGAGCGCACGCGCCGGGGCAAGCTGCTGGCCGTGGTCGAGGTCCGCGTCTACGAACAGACCGAGGCGGCCCAGGTGAACGTGCAGCCGGGAGCGCCCATCGGTTCCGAGAGCGACACCCTCGACCTGACCGACATCGTGGCCCGCGCCCGCACCGAGCTCGAACGCTTCCAGACGGACCGGCCCGCCCCCTCCTGAGCGGGCTGCCGCCTCAGTCGTGCGTCGCGACCTCGGCCAGGGCCTCGAGGGCCCGGAGGGCCGTGGCGTCCCAGGTGAACCAGCGGGACCGGGCCAGCGCGCCCTTGGTGAGCCGGCTGCGCAGCACGTCGTCGCCCAGCACCCGGCCGAGCGCCACCGAGAATTGGCCGAGGTCCTCGACCAGCAGGCCCGACTCTCCGTCGACCACGGCGTCGCGGTGCCCGGCGATGTCCGTCGCCACCGCGGGCGTGCCGCAGGCGGCCGCCTCTGTCAGCGTCATGCCCCAGCCCTCGCGCTGTGAGGTGCTGGCCACCACCCAGGCCTTGCGGTACCACGACACCAGGTCCTCGTCGGGCACCCGCCCCGGCATGTGCACCCAGTCGTCCGCGCCCAGCTCGCTCCGCAGCGCCTCGAGGGCGGCTCGCTCGTAGCCTTCGCCGATCAGCACGGCCTCGAGGTCGGGCTGATCCGTCTTCGCCTTGGCCAGCGTGCGCAGCAGCTCGTCGAAGCGCTTCACCGGTACCAGCCGCCCCACCGCCACCACCAACGGCGTGGCCGAACGGTGGCCGCCCGGCGTGAAGCGGTCGTCCACCCCGGGCGGGGCCACGGTGACGTTCTCTTCGGGCAGCCCGAGCAAGCCCACGATCTCGGCCCGCGACGACTCCGAGAGCGTCACCACCCGGCTGTGCCGGTAGAAACGCGGCGCCACGTGGCGCTCCATCGCGTTGCCCAGCTTGGCCAGCGTCGGCGGGAGGACCATCCCCCACATCTCCGCGTGGACGTGGTGCAGGAAGACGATGCGCGGTCCCCGGTACCACAGCGGCGACAGGAAGGGCATGCCGTTCCAGATCTCCACCAGGGCGTCACCGGGGCGGTGCCCCATGCGGATCCCCTCCCAGGCGGCGCCCGGGAACACCGCGTAGCGACCCGAGCGGCGCAGCACGCGGTAGCCGTCACGGGTCAGCGCGGCGGGCGCCCCCGGCACGGCCGAGGTCCGGAAGGTCACGTCCAGTCCGGCCGCGGCCCAGCGGGCGGCGATCATGTGCGCGTGCAGCTCGGAACCGCCGGCTTCGGGGTCGTCCAGGTCGCGCCAGGCCACCAGGTGGATCCGGCGGATGCCCGCCGCCGCGGCCAGCGCGGCCAGGACCTCGGGATCCGAGACCGCTGGCCCGGCAGCGGGTGAACCCGGGGTCGCCGCCGCGGCCACAGGCCGTCCCTCGTCACCCATCAGTCCAGGTTATCCCTGGCGACTCTCCCCGAGACGGACCCGGTGCACCAGGACGAACCCGATCACGATCACGGCCAGCACGACGGCCTGCACCCCCAGGTCCACCAGCGCCGTCGCCCGCGGCGCGCCGTGCACCGCCAGGACCGCCACGGTGAGGGCCGCCGCACCGCCCACGAGCACGCCGGCCACCCAGCGCCGGCCGACCGCGAGCAGGTACATGGTCAGGATCACCGAGACACTGAGCAGGATCATGGCCACCACGAGCGGGGCCAGGGCATCGGAGGTGGACGTGTACTCGTGGTGGAAGACGAGCTGGAGCAGTTGCTCGGGCGCCAGCAGGGCAACGCCCAGAATGAGCACCGACGGGATCCCGAGCAGGACCAGGACGACGGCGAGCTGGCGCAGGGCATGGCCGCCCTGGCGCCAGCGGATGGCCGCCTCGGGCAGCAGGTACCCGCCGAGCACGACGGCCCCGAAGACGATGGCCTTGCTGGTCACCGACACGGCCGCGTAGGCGCCCGAGTGGCTCGGGTTGTCGCGGCCCATGACGAGCACGTCGACGTTCTGGAGCACGGCCACCATGGAGAGCGAGACCGAGGCGATCACGAGGTCGAGCGCCACCGTGCGCCGGGCCTGGCGGTGGTCGAGCAGCACCGGGTCGGGCCGCACCGCGGCCACCCAGCCCGTGGCCCACGGGCGCGGGAAGTGGCCGCCCGACCAGGCCCGGACGGCCTCGAAGCGCGCGTGCCCGGCCGCGAACACCTCGCCGATGAGGATGCCCACCGCCGCCCCGGAGGCGCCGTAGCCGGCCTCCACCAGCACCAGCACGGCGACCAGGCGCACGCCCATCTCGACCAGCAGGTTGGCGGCCAGTGGCCGGTAGGCCCGGTGGGCCTGGAGCAGGCCGCGGTCGAGGGAGAGGAGCACGAAGAAGGCCGCCGCGGCCAGGATGGCGGCGATCCCGATCCCGCTGGCCTGGTTGAGCAACACGGCCATGGGGTGACGGCTCAAGAAGACGACGACGGCCCAGATGACGACGAGCATGGTGGCCTGCCGGTGCACCCGGCCGGCCCAGCGCCGCACCAGGTGGCCGGTCCCGTCCTCGTGCATCATCGTGACCCGGCGCACCACCGCCACCACCACGGCGGAGCCCGGCATGGAGAGGATCAGGTAGAGCCCGGTGAGCTGGTTGAGCACCCCGTAGCTGTGCGGGGTGAGCAGCCGGGCCAGGGCCACCGTGAGGACCACGCTGGCCCCGTTGGCCAGCACGCCCGCAATGGCCAGCGGTCCCGCCTGGAGCAGGCCCGCCCGCATCGACTCCACCCCGGGGCGGGCCTCGGGGTCGAGCAGCAGTTCGCCGCCGAGCGCCGGGCCGACCGCGTTCGGGGCCAGCGACATGGCGGCCGGGATCCCTTCGACCAGGACCTCGGCCGGGGGTGCCTCGGCCGATCCCTCGGCGCTCACCGGCGTGTCCACGGCACCCCGGTGACGGCGGTCCCGACCCCGACGGCGGCAGCGGGCGGCCATGCGGGGCGGTGCAGCTGCGGTGTCGGGTCCTGGGGCGGCATGGCGAAGGGCACCACTTTGGCACCAAAGTCGGCTGCGACCGCGGTGTGCGGACCCCGGCCGAGGGCGCGCCTCGGTGTCATCCCGGCGGCACCGGGAGCGCGGCGGCCGGGGCATGGGCGGAGGCCGAGGCGGCCGCGGCGGCCACCACGCAGGACGGGGCCCGCTGATCGACCCGCACCCGCCCCGAGGTCCCCTCGGCCTGGGTCACGCAGCGGGCCAGCGTGCCCGAGGGGGTGTGCAGCGGGCCGCGCAGGCCGAGCTGGACGTTGTTCCAGACCCAGGCGCCGGCCTCGAGGCGCGGCGGGCGCCCCAACGCCCCGGTGAAGAAGGCGGCGGTGTAGGTCGGGTCGTGCCCCTGCTGGAGCAGCGGGGCCGCCGGATTCGTCGCCACCACCACGGTGTTGACCTCCCACACCGCGAGGGCGTGGCGCACCGCGGCGTACTGGGCCGCCGTGCCGGTGGGCAGCGGCACGCCCACGCCGAAACCCAGCGCGCTGATGAGGCGGAAGCCCGGCGCCGCGCTGCCGGCCCGGTGGGCCACGCCCTGGGGTCCGCCGCCACCGGCCTGGCTGTAGTGCATCCGGTTCACGGCCTGCCACGACATGGCGGACTGGATGCCCGAGAACGGCGCCGGGTAGGAGAGCAGCACCCGCCCGGGGGGCAGGGTGGGCGCCACCTCGCTGTACCAGCGGGGCAACAGCACCGCCCGCATGGTGAAGGGCAGCCGGGGCACGAAGGTGGCCGCGATGGGCACCAGGGCGACGGCGGCCACGGCCAGGGCGCTGAGCGACGAGAGGCGCCAGTCGCCGATGGCGTCGTGCACGTGGTCGAGCACGAGGGCGAGCAGCACGCGCGGCGAAGAGGAAGCCGAAGGCCAAGAAGCGCTGCTCGATCACGTCGTCGAGCAGCGGCAGGCGGGCGAAGAGCGACGACGGGGCCCAGGTCCCGCCGGGCGAGTGCCCGATGGAGAACCAGACGCAGACGAGGAGCATGAAGCCGTAGAACCAGATGCGCCGGTCGCGCCAGAAGACGGCCGCGCCGGCGGCCAGCACGGCGATGAGCCCCCAGCCGAGAAAGCCGCCCGAGCCGAGCGGCGAGCCCTCGTAGCCCCCGAGGGCCAGATAGATGTCGTTGCCCCCATGGGGGTACAGCGGCTGCGTGAAGCTGGCCCAGCGGAACCCGCCGATGACGCCGACGTTGGGCCAGATCACGCCGGACAGGTGGGCGGGGCCGTCGAGGGCGAACCACAGCGGCCAGGCCAGCAGCGCCACCCCGGCCCCCGCGGCGACGGCCAGGCCCCGGAGGGCATGGGGGGCACGCCGCCGCAGCTCCGCCCGGTCCAGGACCAGGGCGGCGGCCACCAGGACCACGATCCCGATGACGGCCACCAGGGCCGTGATGGCCAGGAGCTCGGTGGAGAGGAAGAACTGGCCGAAGAAGAGCAGGGCCAGGGCCAGCCCCGCCGTCCACGGGGCGCGGCGCTGGCGGATCAGGATCTCGTCGAGGACGACGAGCATGAGCGGCAGCAGCATGAGCGCGGCCGTCATGAGGTGGGCGAACTCCAGGCTGGTCAACACGAAGGGCGAGAAGCCGTAGAGCAGGCCGCCCAGGAAGGCGGCGGGCGTCCAGCGCACCCAGCGCCCGAGGGCCCAGAAGGCGAAGAAGGCGGTGAGGGCGGGCGTCAACGTGGAGGCCACGTTGAGGGAGGCGACCGGCCCCCAGATCCAGGTGACCGGGACCAGCGGCACGCTCTCGCCCATGACCGACGTCTGGGCCAACAGGTTGACCCCGGTCGGGTGGAACATGGCCGTGGAGAAGAAGGGGTTCTGCCCGTGGGCCAGGGCGGTGGCCGGCCACTGGAAGAACCAGAGGAACAGCGCGGGGTCGCCGCAGCCGCACAGCGTGTGCGTGGTGGCGCCCTGGGTCCAGGCGTGCAGCCAGACGCCGAAGCCGAGGGCGAGGTAGAGCAGCCCCGCGACCGCGATGGTCAGGGGCCGAGGCCACCACCGCAGTGTGGGCGCCGCCGACGGCGCGGCGGCGTGTCTAGCCAGGACTGCGGGCGCCGGTGGCCGCGGCGGGCTGGCGGCGCGGCAGCACGGGAGCTTCGCGCCCCGTGGACCCGGCTTCGTGGTACTCCTCCTCGACGTTGACCGTCCACACGTCGTGATCGGCGCCGTAGATGTTCTCGACCGTCAACATGGCGGTGTACATCGAGTGATCCTGGTTGTTGTACTTGTGCATGCCGTTGCGGCCCACCGGGTGGATGTTGGGGGCCTCGGCCTCGATCCACTTGCGGATCGTGTCGACGTTGTCCTTGTAGGCGAAGTCGTAGTACGGGTACGCCTTGGGCACGCGCACCACGTAGCCGTGCTCGACGTCACCGGGGGCGGCCAGGCCCAGGTGGACCAGCTCGCGGGTGCCCAGCGCGATGAGCTGGTCGTCGGGCAGGTTCCACATGGCGTCGCCCTCGAAGACGAAGTACTCGAGGCCGAGGCAGGTGCGCCCGTCCTTGACCAGGTAGGGCGACCAGGAGCCGTAGTTCTGGATGCGCCCGACCTCGACGTCGGTGGCGTGGATGTAGATCCAGTTGTCGGGGAAGCTCCGCGACTCGGGCACGATGAGCGCGACGGTGAGGTAGTCGCGGTAGTGCAGGTCGTCGGCCGCCGCCACCACTTCGGGCGGCGGGGGCGGCGTGATGGTGTGCACCAGCTCGCGCATGGGCATGGTCGAGATCACGTGCGAGGCCGGCAGCGTGTGCGTGCTCCCGCCCTGGCTGTAGGTGACCGAGGTGGCGCGGCCCCCGGCCACGTTGATACCGGTCAGCCGGGCCGACATCTCCACCGTCCCCCCGGCGGCCCGCACCTTCTCCGTGCAGACCTCCCACATCATCCCTGGGCCGAGCTTCGGGTACTGGAACTCCTCGATGAGGGTGGTGATGTCCGTCTGGTTGCGCTTGGGCATGATGGCGTTGAGCACCGCCTTGCCCAGGTCGAGGTTCTTGACCCGCTGGGCCGCCCAGTCGGCCGGCATCTCGGCCACGGGCACGCCCCACACCTTCTCGGTGTAGGTCTTGAAGAAGGTGCGGTAGAGGCGCCAACCGAAACGCTTGACCAGCCAGTTCTCGTAGTTGGACTCGTCCTCGGGCGGGCGGATGCGGGCCCAGAGGTAGGAGAAACCGCAGAGCACGGCCTCCCACAGGCCCAGGTTCCGGAGCGCGTTGAGCGCCTTGAGGGGGTAGTCGTAGAACTTGCCCTTGTAGAAGATGCGGCTCATCCGGGGCCGCAGCATGAAGTCGCCCTCGGGCAGGATCTCGTGCCACAGCGCCTCGACCTCGGGCACCTTGGTGAAGAAGCGGTGGCCGCCCAGGTCGAAGCGCCAGCCGTCCTTGAGCACGGTGCGGCTGATGCCGCCGACGACGTCGTCGGCCTCGAGCACGACCGGCTGCGCCCCCCGCTTGGTCAGGAGATAGGCGGCGGTCAGGCCTCCGGGACCCGCGCCGGCGATGACGATCGGTTCGCCCTCAGCTGCAGCCACGATCAAGGGAGGTTAGCGGACACCCTGGTCGCTTTCGGGGAGCCGGGGGCCCGCTCGGGCTGCCCCGGGGCGTCGGGGCGGGGCGCCCCGGGGGACGGAATTACGGCACCGAGATGTTGAGGAAGGCCAGCAGGGAGTAGCCGGCCAGCCCGGCCGCCAGCAGGGTCAGCACGGTCCGCTCGAGCTGCGGTTGGCCCAGGACCAGGGCCGCCCCCATGGAGAGCGGGAAGGCGCTCATGGCGTAGCGCTCGAAGGAATCGAGGTTGGAGCCGGACACCGCGACGGCCAGCACCGCGGCGGCGAACAGGGTGTAGGAGGCGGGGAGGCGGCGCCAGCAGACGACGAGCAGGGCCAGGGCCACCAGGACCCAGGGCACGTGCAGGGCCGTGCCGACGTGGTGGTGCACCAGGCCCTTGGCGTCGTCGAACAGCTCGGTGAAGGGATCGGTCAGGCCGCCGTGGTGGGCGTTCTGGGTCTGCACCCGCAGCGGGGCCCACCAGTCCCCCACCTCGTGGTCGGCCCAGGCCCCGAAGGCGAGCAGGCCGACGAAGGGCGCCGCCACCGCGCCGATCCCGGCGGCCCGCTCGGAGCGCCCGAGCCGGGTCCACCAGCGCACCAGCTCGGCCAGGACGGCCAGGATCAGGAGCGCCCCGATGGGCCGCGTCAGAGCGGCCAGGAAGACGAGCCCGGCGGCCAGGGCGAAGTGCGGGCGGGCGTCGACGCGGGCGGGCGGCGGGCGCAGGGCCACGAAGGTGCCGACGGCCAACAGGAGGAGGACCGATTCGGCGTAGCCCATGACGAGCACGAAGGAGGCGGGCAGCAGGCTCAGGATCCAGACGGTGCGCCGGGCCCGGGCGGCCTCGCCGAGCTCGCGCCGGGCCAGGACGTAGAGCAGCGCGGTGGCGGCCAGGGCCGCCGCGTTGGCCAGCAGCACGAGCGCCGGACCGTCACCGAGGCCGGGGACCCAGGCCAGCCCGTGGGTGAGCAGCGGGACGAGCGGGAAGAAGCGGAGCGACTGCGTGCCGAGCGGCTGGTAGCCGACGCGGGCGATGCTCTCGTACCAGCCGGCGTCCCAGCCGAGCAGGCCCTGGTGCACCCGGAGCACGGTGGCCCCGTTGGCCGGATGGGTCCGGTCCACCACGAAGTGGGCCAGGCCGAGCGCGCCGAGCACGACGACCCGGGCCACCACGAAGGGCAGGAGGGCCTCGCGCAGCGACTCGGGGACGCGGTCCCACAGCCGCACGATGCGACCCGCCGGGCTGGGCGCGGACGGGCTCGGCCGGGCCGGCCTGGGCTGGCGCGGCGCTCGCGGTCATGGCCTCACGATGTCACGAACCGGCGAAGACGAACTCGGTCAGGTTCATGGGCTCGTAGAAGAGCGCAGGCCGGTTGATCACGAAGTTGCGGGCGCCGCCGCCGCTCTGGGTGGCCAGCGTGCTCAGGTTCGAGGCGATCTGCTCGCACCGGATGCCGTAGGTCTGGTAGTTGGGCTGCCAGACCAACCAGACCGTGTGCGCGCCGGCCCGGTGCGCCACGAAGTCGGCGAAGGCGACCGGGCTGGCCCCGTGCACCGCGTCGGCGTAGTCGACCCAGTCGACGATGGCCGGACCGGTGCGCCGGGGATAGGTGAGCATGTCGTACTGCCCGGTGTGCTGCACCTGGCGGTAGACCGACGGGCCGAGCTGGTCGGGGCAGAAGGCGACGACGTCGCCCGGCTTGGCGTGCGTGTTGATGGCCGCGGCGACCTGGCCGGCCTGGGTCCGCTGCGTCGTCACGTTCTGGGCCGAGGACACGAGCCCGGCGATCACGGCCACGGCGACCACGGCGGCGCGCACCTTGGGGCTCAGCAGCGTCGTGGTGCCCAGCGCGATGAGGAGCAGCAGGGGGAGGAAGATCACCGCGGCGTAGCGCGACGAGAAGGCGCTCTTGGTGATGATGCCGCCGGCGATGGCGGCGAAGAGCGTGCCCGCGACGATGAAGCTGGCCCCGCGCGAGCGCGGGCGGGTGTGCAGGTCGAGCTCGATGAGGCGGTTGGACCGGCCCAGCCCGAAGAGGGCCAGGGCGAGCATGGCGAAGTACACGACGGCGAGCAGGCGACCCTGGTTGGTCCCGGTCGACAGGGTCGAACCCTGGTTGTCGGTGAAGCCGGTGACGGCGTTGATCACGGCGGAGAAGTTCGGCGGCGCGGCCCACGGCGTCGCCGTGTGCTGCGACTGGTAGACGAACGTGGGCAGCCAGGGCACGAAGAGCAGCCCGCCCACGACGAGGGCCAGCAAGGCGGGCAGCGGGGCGGTGGCCGCTCGACCGTGTCGCCGGTCGCGGATGACGGAGACGAGGAGCCAGAGCCCGGTCACGCCGAGCAGGTAGAGCGACCAGTACTGGGTATAGAGCAGTGCGGCGGCCACGACGGCCACCGCGATGAGATTGCCCGGCCGGGGTTTCTCGATGGCCCGCTGCAAGGCCAGGAAGCCGAGGCCGGTCTCGAGGATGATCAGCGCGTACATCCGGGCCTCGGTGCCGTAGTAGACGGCGAAGGGCGCGCTGGCCAGCAGCACCAGGGTGGTCCAGGCGACGGCCCGGCCGCCGAAACGCTTGCCGCACAGCCAGGCGACGGGCAGGGTCAGGACGGCGATGATGCCCGAGAGCGCGCGGACGGCGTCGTTGGACTGGCCGAAAAGACTGATCCAGAAGTGCAGCAGGTAGTAGTAGAGCGGCGGCGCCCCGTCGTGCTTGAGCGCCTCGGGAATGGCGTGCAGCGGCAGGCGGGCGATGTCGACGGTGAGGGCCTCGTCGAGCCAGAGGCCCGAGCGGGTCCAGAAACGCAGCACCAGCCCGACCGCCACCACGAGCGCCACGCCCACACCGGCCAGGAGGCGCGTGCGACCCGTGAGCGCGGGAACCTCCTCAGGCATGGGGCGCATGGTAGGACAAGGGGGTCGCGGTCTAGCATCATTCACCGCCGGTGGGGCTGCGACCCCCAGTGGGACCGGGCGGTGCTGAGGGGGGAAAGAAGCAGACGTGGGCCGTTACATCGCCAAGAGACTCTTCCTTCTCGTCATCATCATCATCTTCGTCTCTATCGCCACGTTCTTCCTCGTCCACCTCCTCCCGGGCAACCCGGCCATCACCATCCTCGGCCCCAACGCCACGCCGCAGAACCTGGCCACGGTCAACGCGCAGCTCGGTCTGGACAAGCCGCTCTATCAGCAGTACTTCATCTGGCTGGGCCACGTCTTCGAGGGCAACCTGGGCCAGTCGTACACGACGCACCAGTCGACCCGGACGATCATCGCCCAGTCGTTCCCCATCGACCTCGAGCTGATCATCTTCTCGCAGATCCTGGCCTTCGCCATCGCCTTCCCCATGGCGATGCACGCGTCGCGCCGGCCCAACAAGCTCTTCGACCAGGGGGCCAACAGCACGACGTTCGCCTTTCTGGCGCTCCCCCCGTTCGTCATCGCGCCGGTGCTCGTGCTCCTCTTCGCAGTGCACTGGCACATCTTCCCGGGCCCCGCCTCCTACGTGCCGCTGGCCCAGGACTTCTGGTCGAACATCCACACGATGCTCTTACCGTCGATCGTGCTCGCGCTGGGGTCGATCGTCGTGTACTTCCGATTACTCCGCAACGACCTCATCTCCACGTTGCAGGAGGACTTCATCACCATGGCCCGCTCCAAGGGGTTGAGCGACCGGCGCATCATGTGGCGCCATGCCCTGCGCCCCTCGTCGATCTCGCTCCTGGCCTCGGCGGGCGTCACCATCGGGAGCCTGATCGCCGGGACGTTCATCGTCGAGCTGCTGCTGCAGATGCCCGGCCTGGGCTACCAGCTCATCTCCGCGGTCAACCAGGACGACTACACGGTGGTGCAGGGCATCACCCTGTTCGTCGCCGTGGCCATCGTGCTGATCAACTTCATCTTCGACTTCCTGTTCACCATCGTCGACCCGAGGATCGCCCGTGAGTAGCGTCGCCATCGAGACCGAGGCCTTCGGCGATCTCAGGGAGGAGATCGCCGCCGACGAGGCGGCGGAGCACACCAAGAAGAAACTCGGGGTGTTCTTCTGGATCTGCGTCGGCTGGATCGTCCTGGTGGCCGCGCTGGCCACCTTCGCCAGCCTCCTGCCTCTCCCCAACCCCGACCTCGGGAACTACAACAGCGTGCAGAACGCCGGCCCGAGCTGGGGCCACCTGCTCGGCACCGACGACCTCTACCGCGACACCCTCAGCCGCCTGATCTACGGGGCCCGGGTCTCGCTGGTCGTGGGCTTCGGCGGCGCGCTGCTCGGCCTCATCATCGGTGGCATACCCGCCATGATCTCGGCCTACCGGCGGGGCCGGATCGACACCGCGCTCAACACGACCTCCTACATCGTGTTGGCCTTCCCGGCCATCGTGGCCGTCATCGCCATCGTGTCCTTCTGGGGCCACAGCCTCTGGAAGATCACGCTCATCATCGGCATCTTCGGCGCGCCGCTCATCTTCCGGGTCGTGCGGGCCTCCACCCTCAGCTACGCCAACCGCGACTTCGTGCTGGCGGCCAAGGCGCTCGGGGCCAGCGACACCCGCATCCTGGCCCGCGAGATCCTGCCCAACATCATGCCGACCGTCGTCTCGTTCGGCCTGATCGCGGTGGCCACCATCATCGTGCTGGAGGGCTCGCTGGCCTTCCTCGGGCTCTCGGTGCAGCCGCCGACCCCGAGTTGGGGCAACATGCTCAACGAGGGGTCGAGCCTCCTCACCGGGGCCAAGGGACAGACCAACCCGTGGCTGGTCATCTTCCCGGCCACCGCGATGTTCCTCCTCCTCTTCAGCCTCAACGTGGTGGCGGACAAGCTCCGGGCCTACTTCGACGTGACCGAGATCAAGTTGTGAGCACCGAGCGGGACGTCACGACCAACCCGCTGCTGGCGGTCGAGGACCTGCGCGTCTCCTTCGCCACCTCGCGCGGCCCGCTGCGCGCCGTGCAGGGCGTGTCCTTCACGCTCGACCAGGGCAAGACGCTCGGCATTGTGGGCGAGTCGGGCTCGGGCAAGACGGTGCTGTCGCGCGCCGTCATGGGCCTCTTGCCCATTGCCTCGACCACCCAGACCGGGTCGGTGCGCTACGCCGGCCAGGAGATCCTCAACGCGCCGACCAACCAGCTGCGCAAGCTCTGGAGCACCCATATCGCCATGGTCTTCCAGGACCCCATGACGTCGCTCAACCCGGTGCAGCGCATCGGCAACCAGATCATGGAGCCCCTGCGCATCCACCTCAAGCTGCCGCGGTCCGAGGCCAAGGAGACCGCCCTCTCCCTGCTGATGCAGGTGGGCATCCCCTCCCCGGTGGAGCGCTTCGAGGCCTACCCGGCCCAGCTCTCGGGGGGCATGCGCCAGCGCGTCATGATCGCCATCGCCCTGGCCTGCGCGCCGCGACTCCTCATGGCGGACGAGCCGACCACCGGCCTCGACGTCACCGTGCAGGCCCAGATCCTCGACCTGCTGGGCCGGCTGCAGCACGAACGCGAGATGTCGATGATCCTGGTGACGCACGACCTGGGCGTGGTGGCCACCCGCACCGACGAGATCATCGTGATGTACGCGGGCAACGTCGTCGAGAAGGCGCCCACCAGAGTCCTCTTCAAGAGCATGGCCATGCCCTACACCGAGGCGCTGCTCCATTCGACGCCGCGCCTGAGCAACCCGAGCCACACCCGGCTCAACGCGATCGACGGGCGGCCGCCCGACCTCTTGCGCCCGCCGACCGGCTGCGCCTTCGCCCCCCGCTGCCCCTACGCCCAGGACAAGTGCCGGGCCGAGAAGCCTCCGCTGGTCGAGGCCGAGCCGGGTCACAGCTACGCCTGCTGGTTCCCGCTCGGCGTGGGATCGCGGGCCACCGTGGCGGCGACGGCGTGACCGACACCGTGCTCAGCCCGCCGGGGATCGCGACCGAGCCGCTCCTCCAGGTCGAGGACCTCCACGTCACCTTCCGCAAGGGCAACACCGCCGTGCAGGCGGTGGCCGGCATCAGCTTCTCCCTGCGCAAGGGCGAGACGCTCGGGCTGGTCGGCGAGTCGGGCTGCGGCAAGTCCACCACGGGCCGCGCCATCGTCCAGGTCGAGCGGGCCACCTCGGGCACCATCCGCTTCGGCGACACCGAGCTCACCACGTTGAGCCGGGGGGACCTGCGCACGCTACGCACCCAGGTGCAGATGATCTTCCAGGACCCCATTTCGTCGCTCAACCCGCGGCGACGGGTGCGCGACATCGTGGCCGAGCCGCTGGTGATCTGGAACATGGGGAACAGGGAAGAACGGGCGGCCAAGGCCAACGCCATGCTCGACCAGGTCGGCATCGACCCCGCCACGAACGGGAGCCGCCGTCCCCGCGAGTTCTCCGGTGGCCAGTGCCAGCGCATCAGCATCGCCCGGGCCCTCGTGCTCCAACCCAAGCTCCTGGTCTGCGACGAGATCGTGTCGGCTCTCGACGTCTCGGTGCAGGCCCAGATCCTCAACCTGCTCGAGGACCTCAAACAGGAGCTGGGCCTGACCATTCTCTTCATCGCCCACGACCTGGCCGTGGTGAAGAACGTGAGCGACCGGGTGGCCGTGATGTACCTGGGGCGGCTCTGCGAGATCGCGCCGTCGGACATCCTCTACCAGTCCCCGGCCCACCACTACACGGCGGCGCTGCTGGCCTCGGCCGTGGAGCCCGACCCCGAGGCGACGCGCACCTCGGTGCCGCTGGCCGGCGAGCCCCCGAGCCCGATCAACCCGCCGTCGGGCTGCCGCTTCCGCACCCGGTGCCCCCGGGCCGAGGCGCGCTGCTCCGAGGAGGTGCCCGAGATGCGCGAGCTGGCGCCGGGGCACCAGGTGGCCTGCCACTTCCCCATCGGCAGTTGACCCCGTCGCGGTCCCGTCGGGTGGCGCTGGCCGCGCCGGCCGCCTATCCGGACCTGCTCGAGGAGGGACCGCTCCTCATCGGCGCGCTGGCCGAGGCCGGCCTTCAGGGCGAGACGGCGGTGTGGAACGACCCCGCCGTGCGCTGGGCCGACTACGACCTGGTGGTGGCCAACGGAGTCTGGGACAACATCCGCCACGTCGACGACTTCGTGCGCTGGACCGAGACGCTCGAGCGCGAAGGCGTCGCGCTGGTCAACTCCCCCGCCACCCTGCGCTGGAACCTGGACAAGCGCTACCTGCCGCGCGCTGCAGGAGGCCGGCGTGCCGGTGGTGCCGACGTCGTGGGTCGAACAGCCGGGGCCGGTGCACCTGGACGGCGAGGTCGTGGTCAAGCCGGCCATCTCGGGCGGCGGGCACCAGACGGCGCGCTACCGACCCCACGAGCACGAGGCCGCCGGCGCGCACATCGACGACCTGGTCGCGGCGGGGCGCGTGGCCATGGTGCAGCCCTACCAAGCAGCCGTCGACCGGGAGGGCGAGGTGGGCTTGATCTTCCTCGGGGGCACCTTCTCCCACGCCATCCACAAGGAGCCGATGATCCGCCACGGCGCCGGCCCGCTCGACTCCCTCATCGACAACCAGGTGGTCGTGGCGACCACGCCGGCGGAGGACCAGCTGGCCCTGGGGCGCCGGGCCGTGGCGGCGGCCGAGGCCCTCATGGGGCCCAGCACCTACGCCCGGGTCGACTCGGTCGCGCGGGACGGGGGGCGACCCCCTCTTGCTCGAGCTCGAGCTGCTCGACCCGCTGCTCTTCTTCGCCTGGCATCCCGACAAGGCGGGCGGCTTCGCCCGGGTCCTGGCGGACCGGCTCGAGGCGGGCGGAGAGAAACCGGCCCGCTGATTCCCCCGGCCGCACCCGGTCGACCCGTACCATGGTGGTCATGACGATCGACGGCCAGGACGACCTCGACGGGCTGCTGCGGGCGGCCCGGGTGGTGGCCGAGGCGCGCCAGGAGATGGTGGCCGCCGTGGGGCCCGGTGTCACGACGGGCGAGCTCGATGCGATCGGCCGGGCCGTCTTCCGGCGCCATGGGGCACGCTCGGCCCCGCGCCTCACCTACCGCTTCCCGGGCTCGACCTGCATCAGCGTGAACGACGAGGCGGCGCACGGCGTGCCCTCGCTGTCGCGGCAACTCCGCGCCGGCGACCTCGTGAACCTGGACGTCTCGGCCGAGCTCGACGGGTACTTCTCCGACACGGGGATCAGCGTGGCCGTCGGCGCGGTCGCACCGCAGTCCTCGCGCCTCCTCGAGGCGACGCGGCTGGCCCAGGCCGACGCCATGGCGGCGGCGCAACCGGGCGCCCGGCTGCGCGACATCGGGCGGGCGGTCGAGCGCCGGGCCCGCCGTCACGGCTTCTGCGTCATCCGCAACCTCTGCGGGCACGGCATCGGGCGCACGCTGCACGAAGGACCGCAGGTGCCCAGTGTCGACGACGGCCGGCGCACCGTGCTGCACGAAGGCCTCGTCCTGGCCGTCGAGCCCTTCCTCTCCGTCTCGGCCACCCATGTGGTCGACGGCGACGACGGGTGGACGTTGCGCACGGCGGACGGCAGCGCGGTGGCCCAGTTCGAGCACACCATGGTGGTGCGCCACGGCGAGCCGCTCGTCCTGACCGCCTGAGGATCGAGGCCCGGTCCCGGCGCACCCTCGCGGCCGCACCCTGAGAGCTCGCCCCGGGGGTCCCAGCGGAAACCGCTGTTGCCCGGGCGACCCTCAAGGCGAGCACCGGAATCCCGATATTTTGGACCAAGAGGAAGTTGGTCGGAAGCCGATGGGCGGGTCGCCGCCCCTCGACCACGGCCCGGGGTGGGCGCATGAGTGACAACGCCGAGACGGGTGTGGGCGAGCTCCTCAACGCCACCGGCTTGCTCGAGCGGGTGTCGGACCAGGCACTGCAATTGGTTCCCGCGGCCCAAGGTGTCCTGATCGGTCTCATCGACCAGGAGCGGGTCACCTACGTGAGCGGTGCGGGCTTCCTGGCCCCGCACGTCGGGACCAGCGTCGACAAGCATGCCAGCCTGGCCGGTGTCGCCATGGTCACGCGACGCGTCGTGCACTGCGGCGACACCGAACGTGATGCCCGGGTCGACCTCGACGCCTGTCGGCGCCTACGGGTCACGTCCTTGGTCTGCGTCCCGCTCTGCCGCGGCGAAGAAGTCCTCGGAGTGATCTCCGTCACTTCGAGTGAACGGGAGGCGTTCGGCGACCGCGACATCGACCTGCTGACACGTCTGGCCGACGTCATGGGCGTGGTGGTCGGCCTGGCGGACGACCTGACCCGGGTCGGCGAAGGCATCTCGTCCGTCGGGGCCGTTCGATCGGAGGTGGCCCCGCCGGACTCGCCCGCGACGCAACCGTCGCCGGCCGACCCATCGGTCGATCAGTTCGTGCTGCGCGTCCTCCAGCCCCATGCGGCGTCGCTGCTGCAGACGCGGGAGCGGATCCAAAGCGTGCTCGACGACCCGGATCTCTTGACCATGGTGTTCCAACCCATCGTCGACATCGAGTCTGGCCAGATCGTCGGCGTGGAGGCCCTCGCTCGGTTCGGGCTCGAGCCAACCCAGACGCCCGACCGCTGGTTCGCCGAGGCCCACCGCGTCGGACTCGGCGTCGAACTGGAGCTCTGCGCCCTGGCGCAGGCGTGCGCCCGTCTCGACTCACTGCCCCCGGGTTGGGATCTGGCCGTCAACGTCGGACCGGAGACGATGTTGTCGCCGTTGCTCAGCGACGCGCTCTCCGACTCCGACCCGCATCGCATCGTCGTCGAGCTGACCGAGCAACGTCGGGTCATGGACTACCCGGCGCTCGCGTCCACGTTGCAGCGGCTGCGCACATCGGGCTGCCGCCTGGCGGTCGACGACGCGGGCGCGGGCTTCGCCAGCCTCTCCCACATTTTGAAGCTGGCTCCCAACTTCATCAAGCTCGATCGGGAGCTGGTGGCGGGCATCAACCTCGATCCGGTGCGCCGGGTCCTCGTGGCCGCCCTGGTGACCTTTGCCACCGACACCGGTTCGGAGATCATCGCCGAGGGAGTCGAGCACGAGGAGGAGAGGGACGCGCTCCAACTCCTCGGTGTGCGCTTCTTCCAGGGCTTCCTGATCAGCCGACCGACCCCGCTCGAGCGACTGGTGTGGTCCCGCCCGGATGGGGCCGACGGCTCGGGGGCCGTGCCCGGCGCGGGTGGGGGCCCGCTCCAGGGGGCGGACGAGCGCACCGAGTGCGGGCGCTCCACCACGGTGAGCCGTTGGCGCACCAAGCGTCAGGTCAAACGGGTCGCCGGGCAGGCCTAGGCGCACGCGCCCGTCATGACCTGCGGCCAAGGCTGCGATGCAGCTGCGGCGTCAGGTCACCCTGAAGGACGTCGCGCTGGTGGCCGTTCCCCCGGGCGTCACGACCTTGATCTTCCCGCTCTTGGCTCCGCTCGGGACCTTGACCTTCAACGTGGTCGCCGTGTCCGAGACGATGGTGATGACCTTCTTCCCACCAAAGGTGATCTTGGTCGCCCCCGAGAGGTTCGTGCCTTTGATGGCGATGGTCGCCCCCACGCGCCCGCTCGCCGGGATGTGCGAAATGGTCGGTGCGGCAGCGAGGCAGTCGGCTTCACTGGTCGAACCCGTCCCGACGGTCGAGGTCCCGACCGGACATGGAGTGGCCGCGGCCGCGCCCACCGTGTCGACGTAGGTGTCGAGCGGCGCCTGCAGGCAACTGCTGGCGCCGGGGTCGGGGTTGTAGGACCCGAGAGCACAGTCCGTCGCGGCTTGGGCCCCGGTCGTGTCCACGAAGGTTCCCGGTGGCGCTTGGGTGCACGAGGACTGGCCCGGGTTCGCGCTGAAGGTGCCCACGGCGCAGTCGGTGGCGGCCTGGGCTCCGGTGGTGCCGACGAAGGTCCCGGCCGGTGCGTCGGTGCACGCCGCCTGGCCGGCGGCCGCGCTGAAGGTACCGAGCCCACACGCGGTCGCTGCTTGGGCCCCCGTGGTGGCCACAAAGGTCCCGGGTGGAGCCTGCATGCAGGCCGACTGCCCCAGGCTCGGGTTGAACGTGCCCGTGGCGCACGGGGTCGCGGCCTGGGCCCCATTGAAGTCGACAAAGGTCCCGGCCGGGGCCTGGGTGCACGACGACTGGCCGGGGTTCGCGCTGAACGTGCCCAGACCACACGGCGTCGGAGAAGTCGCACCCATCGTCCCCACGAAGTCTCCCGCGGGGGCGTCGAAGCAGGCGGACTGCCCGAAGGACGGGTTATAGGTGCCCGGGGCACACGGAGACGCCGAAGCCGATCCCTCCGCGTCCACAAACGTGCCCGGAGGAGCATCACTGCAGGACGTGGATCCCTCCGACGCGCTGAACGTGCCTACGGGGCAGAAGGTGAAGGACGCCGAACCAGCCGAGTTGACGAAGCTGCCGGCCGGAGCCTCGAGACAACTGGACGAGGACGTTGCTCCGGAGTCCGGGTTGTAGGTGCCGGCTGGGCACTCGACGACGGACGTTGCCCCCGCAAACGGGACATAGGTCCCGGGAGGGGCCGGTGTGCACGGTGTGCTTCCGGTGGCGCTGAAGGTCCCGGGGGCACACAGCGTGGCCGGTCCCGAAGGCGGTGCTTTCGCCGCCGACGCCGGACCGGCTACCAACAGAGCCGAGGCGGTCACCGTGCCGGCGCACAGCGCCAGCCCAGCCAGGACCGAACCGAAACCGCGAAGACGTACACCCATGGTTGGCCTGACCTTCCAGATCGTGGGCCCAATCGCCAAGGGTCCCGTGGGCCTTTGTCTACTCGCTGTCCGGGGTTCTCGCCACCGCCATTGCAGTTTGGGCCGGTCAGAGTGTCGAACCGCACGGCGGGTCGGGCGTGGAGAGCCAAAAGCCGAGGTCAGGGTTGGGCGCCACCACACGGAGCACGGCACGAGCCCCACGTCGAACGGCGTATGGATGTCTTGGCCCGCGAATCTGAGGGCCCGCCGCATGCCGCGGCGAGCGACTATTCGGCGGGGGGAGCCTCCGTGACAGCCTCAGCGACGGCCTCGGCAACCGGTGCCTCCGCAGGAGCCGCCTCGGCGGCGGGCGCCTCGGCAGACGCCGCCTCACCCTCGGGGGCCGCCGCATCGGCCGCACCAGCTTCGCCGCCCTCTTCGCCCTCACCGGGCTTCACCACGTGCGTGCCGACGTCCTCGGCGAAGTCGGCCCATGCCGCCTGCGCTTCGGTCTCGGGGGTGAACTCGCCCTCGACGTAGTCGAAGCCGCCGATGTAGTTGCCCTCGTCGTCGTAGGCGTGCTCACCGAAGGCCTCGCGGTACTCCTCGGAGACCTCGCCACCCTCGGCGGCCTGCTTGATCGACAGCGAGATGCGGCGGCGCTGCAGGTCGATGTCGATGATCTTGACCCAGAGCTCTTCGCCCGGAGTGACGACCTGCTCGGGCAGCTCCACGTGGTGGACCGCCATCTCCGAAATGTGCACCAGACCCTCGATGCCGTCGCCCACCTGTACGAAGGCGCCGAAGGGCACCAGCTTGGTGATGCGTCCGTAGACGAGCTGGCCCACGGCGTGAGAGTCGGCGAACTCCTGCCACGGGTCCGACTGCGTCGCCTTGAGCGAGAGCGAGATGCGCTCCTTGTCCAGATCGACGTCGAGCACCTCGACCTCGATCTCGTCGCCCACCGCCACCACGGAGGAGGGGTGGTCGACGTGCTTCCAGGAGAGCTCGGACACGTGCACCAGTCCGTCCATGCCGCCCAGGTCCACGAAGGCACCGAAGTTGACGACGGACGAGACGATGCCCTTGCGGCGCTCGCCGGGCTTGAGGTTCTGGAGGAAGTCGCCCCGCTGCTCCTTCTGGGCCTCTTCGAGCCAGGCCCGGCGCGACAGCACCACGTTGTTGCGGTTGCGGTCGAGCTCGATGATCTTGGCCTCGATCTCCTTGCCCACGTAGGGCTGGAGCTCGCGGACCCGGCGCAGCTCCACCAGCGATGCCGGCAGGAAGCCGCGCAGGCCGATGTCGACGATCAGGCCGCCCTTGACGACCTCGATGACCGGTCCGGACACCATTTCGCCGTTGTTCTTCTTCTCCTCAATCGTGGTCCAGGCCCGCTCGTACTGCGCGCGCTTCTTGGACAGGACGAGGCGTCCTTCCTTGTCCTCCTTCTGGAGCACCAGGGCTTCGACGTGCTCGCCGAGCTTGACGATCTCGGCCGGGTCGACGTCGTTGCGGATGGACAGCTCACGGGCGGGGATGACGCCCTCGGACTTGAAACCGATGTCGAGGAGGACCTCGTCGCGGTCGATCTTGACGACGGTCCCCTCGATCACGTCGCCATCGTCGAACTCGATGATGGAGTCCCCCATCGCCTGTTCGAGATCGGCGTCCGCCAGGTCGTCGTCGACGATCGGTCGGGGGATGTAGTTCCCCTCGGCGTCGAACGTGCCCATTTGCTCGGGCGAGAGGAGGGTGCTGCGTACGTCAGTCATGTGGTGAGGCTCCTTGCTGGGCTGCACCTTGCAACCGCAGGACCGCGCCGGGGTCAGGGTTCGTCGGATATGTAGCCCGCTGCCGGTGCCAGCGGGCGTTCCATCGTACCAGCTCAGCCGGGCCCTTCGTCCTCCGGCTCCGGGTCGCTGCGGAGCGCCGGCGCCCCTCAGCCCTTGGCGGCCGCCCAGCTCGGTCCCGTCGCCACCGAGACGGTCAGGGGAACCTTGAGGTCGGCCGCACCGGTCAGGGCGGACTCGGTGAGGCGGTGGACCTCCTGTTCCTCCCCGGCTGCCACCTCGACGATGACCTCGTCGTGCACCTGGAGCACGAGCCGGCTCTCGAGCGCGTGCGACTCGAGGTCGCGGTCGAGCCGGACCAGGGCCAGCTTGAAGATGTCGGCGGCCAGACCCTGGATCCCGGCGTTCATGGCCTGGCGTTCCGCCGCCTGGCGCAGCCGGTAGTTCGACGCGTTGAGGTCCGGCAGTGGCCGGATGCGGCCGAACTGGGTCTGGGTGAAGCCGCGGAGCTTGGCCTCGACCACCGTCTCGTCCATGTACTGCTTGACCCGTGGGAAGGCGCCGAAGTAGCTCTCCATGATGGCGGCGGCCTCCTCGACGGCGACGTTGAGGCGCTGGCTGAGCCCGTAGGCCTCCATGCCGTAGGCCAGCCCGTAGGACACCATCTTGGAGAACTCGCGCTGGGTGTGGGTCACCTCTTCGGGGGTGATCCCGTAGACGGCCGCGGCCACGGTCCGGTGCACGTCGGCCCCGGTCGTCATGGCGTCGATGAGGCCGGGATCCTCGGAGAGGTGGGCAATGACGCGCAGCTCGACCTGGTCGTAGTCGGCGACCAGGAAGCTCATGCCCTTGGCCGGGACGAAGGCCCGTCTGAATTGCTTGCCCATTTCGCTGCGCACCGGGATGTTGTGCAGGTTGGGCCGGTCCGACGAGAGTCGACCCGTGCGGGCCACCGTCTGCCCGAACGAGGCGTGGATGCGCCCGTCGGGCTGCACCTCGCCCAGCAGACTCTCGCCGTAGGTCGACCGCAGCTTCTCGACCTCCCGGTACGACAGCAGCGTCTCGACGATCGGGTGCGCCTCGCGCAGGCTCTCCAGCGTCCGGGCGTCGGTCGAGTAGCCGGTCTTCGTCTTCTTGCCCGGGGTGAGGCCGATCTCCTCGTAGAGCACCGTGCGCAGCTGGGGCGTCGAGTTCACGTTGAACTCGTGCCCGGCCAACTTCTGGACCTCGTCCTGGAGGGTGGCGGCCGACGCGGCCAAGGAGTCGGCGATCTCCTGCAGCTCGGTCCGGTCGATGCCGATGCCGGCGACCTCCATCTTCGCCAGGACTCGCACGAGCGGCGTCTCGATGTCGTCGTGCAGCGTGGTCATGTCCTCGGTCTGGATACGCGTGCGGAAGCCGGCCTCCATGCTGAAGACGTCGATCGCCTCGGCCGCGGCCTCCTCGGCCACGTCGCGGGCCGCCTCGCCCGGCTCGACGATGTCGAGCGACAGCTGCCCCGTCTGCTCGCGCAGTTGCTGCAGCTCGTACTCGCCCGTCGACGCGTCGAGGAGGTAGGCCGCCACTGCGGTGTCCATGACCAGGCCGGTCAGGTCGATGCCCACCGGGAGGAGCGACCGCATCACCTCTTTGACGTTGTGGCCGATCACCTGGTGGGCGAGCACCGCATTGAGCTTCTTGGCCACCGAGGCCGTGCCGAGGAGATCGCCGGGGACCAGCACACCGGAGCCCGCCTCGTCGCCTTCGGTCGCCACCAGGACGAGGCCGGCCAGCTCGCTGCGCCCGGGGAGGCCGGTCCAGCGGGCGGCCAGCGCGAGTTGCCCCGGGCCCAGCGCGCCCAGCTGCGTGGTGACGTCGCCCGCCGTGGTCGGCAGTGCCACCTCACCCAACTCGATCGCCGGGGCCATCGGCTCCACGCTCGACACCACCGGCTCGGCCCGTGGCGCGCTCCCCTCCGCCGGCTCACCCAGCGCGCCGGCGTCGAGCAGCTCCTCCATGCGCTGCCAGACCGTCTTCATTTCGTAACGGTCGAACGTCTCCTGCGCCGCCGTGCGGTCCCACCCCCCGAGCGTGATCTGGTCGACCGAGACCTCGAGCGGCACGTCGCGCACCAAGGGGATGACCCGGGCATTGGAGCGGGCCAGCTCCTGGTGCTCGGTCAGGTTCTCGCGCAGCTTGGGTGTCTGCTCGTCGAGGTGCGAGAAGACACCGTCGAGATCGCCGTACTTGGTGAGAAGCTTTGCGGCGGTCTTCTCTCCCACGCCCGGAATGCCCGGCAGGTTGTCCGAGGGGTCGCCCCGCAGGGAAGCCAGAAGGACGTACTTGGACGGCGGTACGCCGCAGCGCTCCATGATCCCGGCTTCGTCGTAGAGCGCGTAGTCGCTCACGCCGCGCTTGTTGTAGAGGACCCGGATGTAGGGGTCGGTGATCAGCTGGAAGCTGTCCCGGTCACCCGTCACGATCACGACCTGGTGCTCCCGCTCGGCCGCCTCCGTGGCCAGGGTGGCGATCACGTCGTCGGCCTCGAAGCCGGGTGCCTCGACCACGGGGATGGCCAAGGAGGCCATGACCTCGCGGATCATGTCGAACTGGGGCGGCAGGAGCCAGGGCGTCGGGGCGCGTCCCGCCTTGTAGTCCTCGAGGATCTCGTCGCGGAAGGTGGGACCCGGCGCGTCGAAGGCGACGGCCAGCGCGGAGGGCTGTTGTTCCCGGATGAGGTACACCACCATGGAGGTGAATCCGTGTACCGCGTTGGTGACCAGGCCGGTCGAGGTGGCCAGCGTGTCGGGCAGTGCGAAATAGGCCCGGAAGGCCAGGGACATCCCGTCGAGCAGGAGTAGTGGTCTTTGTTCCTCCCGGCCCGTCGCCATGACCTCCGAGACTACGGCGTCAGTGTGCCGTCGATGACTTTCTGGGCCACGTCCCGCATGCGGGCCCTGGTCTGCATGGCCGTGCGCTGGATGAACCCGAAGGCGTCGGCCTCGTCCATGGCGTCGCGGTCCATCAGGATCTGCTTGGCCTCGTCCACCACCCTGCGGGTGGCGATCTTGTCCTCGGCCCCGTCGCTGGAGTCCTCGGCCTCGATGGCCCACTCCTGGCGGGCCTTGGCCAGGACATCCGCGATGGCCGGCAGCAACTCCCGGGGTTGGAAGGGCTTCACCAGGTAGGCCGACACCCCGGAGTCACGGGCCTCCTCAATGAGGTCGCGCTGACTGAAGGCGGTGAGCAGGAGCACCGCCACCTGGTGGCGCGAGGTGATCTCCCGGGCGGCCCGGATGCCGTCCATTCCCGGCATCTTGATGTCGAGGATGGCCAGGTCGGGCCGGTGCTCCTCCACCAGCTGGACGGCTTCGTCGCCGCGGCCCGCCTCGCCGACGACGTCGTACCCGGCCGAAACCAGGATCTCCTTGAGGTCGAGGCGGACGATGGCTTCGTCTTCGGCGATGACCACGCGGGCCAAGGATGTGTTTCCGCTCATGCGGTACCGGTCGACACGGCGGCCAGGAGCTCGTCCTGGCGGCGCTCGAGGTCGGCGACAGCCTTTTGCAGTGTGTCGCGCGCCTTCACCATGGCATCAGCATGACGGGCAGCCTCATTGTGCTCGTGGGTGGCCAGGGGTGTCTCCGAAACCAGCGCGCGCACCCGCGCCTCGTCAGCCGACTCGACGACGACTGCGAGTTGCTCCTCGAGGACGGCCAGTTCTTCCCGCGCCCGCACCAGGCGAGCGTGGACTTCTCTGATCCGCCGTTCCAACAGGGCGCGACGCATGGAGCGTCAAGTGTACGTGGCCGGGAACCAGCGACGTTGCGCATTCAGCCTGGCCAGGACGCCGTCGTCGGGCCACTTCCCCACGCCGGGCTGGTCGGGTACGCGGACCCATCCATCGACCACGGGGGGGTAGCCGCAGGGATCCACGCTGAGATAGGTGCGGGGGTCGCCGACGTCACTGACCAGGCCCGTCGCGTCCTGCGCCAGGCGGGCCGCCAGGGTGAGGTTCGAGGCGCCGTCCGAGGCCGGCCTCGAAGAATCCTCCGACGAAGCTGGGCACCCCGGCCTGGCGGCAGGCCTCGTGGGCGGCGCGGGTGGCCCGGACGCCGCCCAGCCGACCCGGCTTCAGGCACGCCATGGCACACGACCCGTTGCGCAGCGCGTCCTGGACACGGCGCGGCGACGTCAGCGACTCGTCGAGGCAGATGGGCAGCGGGAGCTTCTTGGCCAGTTCGGCGTGCGCAATGAGATCGGCCGGGGGTAACGGCTGCTCGACACAGACGACGTCGTAGTCAGCCAGGCGACTCAAGGCGTCGACGTCGTGTTCGGTCGTGTCGAAGGAACCGTTGGCATCCACCTGCAGGACGAGGTCCCCGTGGTCCGCCCTGACGGCCGCGACCGGCGCGGCCGCCCAACCCGGCTCGATCTTGATCCGCACCCGGCTGATCCCGCTGGCCACCGCGGCGTCCACCTGGCGGCGCACCACGTCGACGTCACGGTCGGCCGGGATGCCGACCACCGCGCCGACCGGCATGGTCTCGAAACCGGGTCCGATCTCGAGCGCCTGCGCCATGGAGAGGCCCGCCACGCGCAGTTCGGCATCCCACACCGCCATTTCGAAGACGGCCGCGAGCTGTCGGTCGTCCGGCCCGTTGCCGAACAGCGGGGCCACCTCGGCCCCCGACGGCAGGTCGCCCCCGCGAGCCCGGCTGGCGCCGATCAGGCGGGGTACCCCCCGCTCCTCTGCGGCCTGCTCGACGATGTCCACACTGGGGTCGACCGAGGTGCCCTCGGACAGGGCTGCGCACTCGCCCCAGCCCTCGCCGTCATCCGTCACCACTCGGACGAACAACATCGAGCGCATACGGTGCACGCCGGCGGCCGTGCCGATGTCGTGCACGAACGGGATCTCGACCCGGACGAGCTCGACGCCACCGAGCTTCATCTCCTCTTGGCTCCCACTCCGTCACCGTAGATCGCAGCTTGTACGCTTGAGTTTTCCAGCCCGGATGGCGGAATGGCAGACGCGGCGGCCTCAAAAGCCGCTGTCCGAAAGGGCGTGTGGGTTCGAGTCCCACTCCGGGCACGCCGGCGCACTAGGTCGAGCGCGCCGTTGTCACCTCAGACTGGCGTCGAGTCACAACTGGTCCCAAGGAAGGTCCCGATGGTGGACGACAGGTGGGACGTGGTCGCGGTGCCCATCCTTGTCTTCGTGCGCGAGAACGCCGACGAGCTGGGTTTCGTCAGCTTCAGCGCAATCGAGGCAGCGACAGGACTCGCTCCCGATCAGATCGTGGACGAGGTGGAGAGGCTCTGCGCGATGGGCCTTCTCAACTGCCAGTTGCGGTGGTGGACTCAGGGGCGCTCGTGGAGAGCGAGAGCAGGCGACCGCGTGCCCTGAAGGGCCGTTGGAGCGACGCGGGAAGTTCCCTTGACCCAGGAAATGCACTTTCAGCCGGAGGACACCTTCTGCCGCCCTGCACCGAAGACGAACCTCAGTGAAACGAAGGTCCTTCGGCGTGGGCAGCGATCGTTGTGCGGATGAGCAACGGGCCACTCGCTGGTGCACGTCGCCCTGCACGTCCAGACTGCAGGTGGCATGAATTGCTCCGCCCCGCAGTGATGCGACTCACTCAAGCGACCGAACCACCAAGGTCTGATCGCTGGGACTCGCTCACGCAGCGCCCACGCCGATCAATGCAGTTGCGGCCGTCGCGGCGGCTGTTCCCGCGAGGGCACGCTTCGAAGAAAGTCTCAAACCCAATCGGCGGTCGCGTTGGGCGAAGAGGACCAAGTTGGCCTCTTCCTGGATCGAATCGCTGGAACTCTCGCTGAGCGGGAAGTTGGTGCCCATGGCTGGATCCTTTCGGGTTGGTATCGCCCTATGACCATCGTTGGCCTCCCCGGCCACGATGTCTGTCGCCTGGGCGACGCTTCCAATGTCACCGAGGCGACACTTCAGGTGATCAACCGAGGGTGAGGTCAATGACCGCGTCGCCCAAACAATCCTCGGCGTCGGGCTGGTCCACGTGTTCGGCCCGGTGCCGCCTTCGCACCGCACCGAAACGCCGGGCGCGAGCCTCTTGGCCGAAATGAAGTCCGGCGGATGACAGCTTTCACCGCAGAGCGCGTCGTTAGGGGCTGAATTCGCACCCGGTCACACCCGTTGTCACACCAGGTTTCCGCCCGGTAACCAGCACTGGAGCCGCTGAGACAGCAGGGTTCTCACCGCGGGTGCGACTGGGAGCGCAGAACTTGGGTTGGCCTACCCCCGGCATGCCACACTGTGCGTTCGATCGTCCCCGTCGATTGGAGTCTTCGGACACGTGTTGGTTTTCACCTTTCCCGGACAGGGTTCACAGCGCGCCGGCATGGGTGGGCCCTGGGTCGACCACCCATCCTGGGAAGTCGTCGAAGAGGCCTCGGCCGCAGCCGACCGGGATCTGGCCCAGCTGCTCCTCGAAGCCCCGATCGAAGAGCTGACCAAGACCGAAAACGCCCAGCTCGCCACCACCGTGCTCAGCCTGGTGGTGCTCGACGCCGTCGAGCGGATCGGTCTGACCCCAGCCGCCTGCGCCGGGCACAGCCTCGGTGAATACACCGCGTTGGTGGCCAGCGGCGCGCTCGGCTTCGAGCATGGAATCCAACTGGTCGTCGCCCGCGGCGAGGCGATGGCCCGGGCCGGCGAGGAAGCTCCCGGGACCATGGCCGCCCTCCTCGGTATCGCCGACGACGACGCCGAGGCGGCCTGCATGCGGGCCGAAGGTGATGTCTGGGTGGCGAACTACAACGCGCCCGGGCAGGTCGTCATCGCCGGCACCGCCGAAGCCGTTGCCCGAGCGGGCGAGCTCGCCAAGGGTCTTGGTGCCAAGCGGGTCATGCCAATCCAGGTCTCGGGTGCCTTCCATACCCCGCTGATGCAGGGGGCCCGCGCTCCCCTGCGCAAAGCCCTGGCCGAAGTCACCTTCCTCACCCCCGAGGTGCGTGTGGTGGCCAACGTCGACGCGCACGTCCACGACGACCCGGCCGACTGGCCGGGCCTTCTGTCAGCACAGCTGTGCAGTCCCGTTCGCTGGCGCCAGACCCTCGAGACCTTTGCCGGGCTCGGCCTCACCTCGCTCGTGGAGCTGGGGCCGGGTGGCGTGCTCAGCGGCCTGGCCAAGCGGAGCCTGCCCGAGATCCAGTCGCTCTCCGTCTCCAAGCCCGAGGACCTCGACACCCTGATGGATCAGGTGGGCCAGGCCGACACCTGGCGAGCCGAGCCCGCAATGCACCAGGGCGAGCACCTCTACATGTCCGAACGGGTGGTGGTGAGCCCGTCCAGCGGCATCTTCAGCCCGGAGAGCTCGCTGCAGGCACCCGGTACCGGTCTCTTGCCCGGCACGGGCGATGGCGGCGCCTCATCCGTCATCGACGTGGGCGACCTGGTCGGACGCGTCGGTGTGTCCGACGTCCGCACGCCCTTCGCCGGACAGGTCATCCGCTGGCTGGCTGCGGACGGCGAGCGCGTGCAGGACGGCCAGCCGCTGGTGTGGCTCCGGGTGCCGGACACCTTCTGATGGCCGTCGTGCTCGTGACAGGCGGGACCCGCGGCATCGGCGCGGCCTGCGTCGACTGGTTCCTGGCCAATGGTGACCAGGTCGCCACGACGTACCGGTCGGAAGAGCCTCCACGGGCGCCCGAAGGCGCGGCGGACCGCTTCTTGCCCGTGCGCTGCGACGTTCGCAACAGCGAGGACGTCGAGTCCGCCTTTGCCACCATCGAAGAGCGCTGGAGCCCCGTCGAGGTGCTGGTCGCCAACGCGGGGATCACGGCGGACGGACTGATGCTGCGCATGAGCGAACAGGCCTTCCTCGACGTCATCGACGCCAACCTGACTGGGTCATTTCGGGTGGCGAAGCGTGCCGTGGCCAAGATGCTCCGACTACACAAGGGCCGCATCATCTTCCTCTCGTCCGTCGGCGCCTTCGTCGGGTTGCCCGGGCAGGCCAACTACGCCGCGTCCAAGGCTGGCCTCGTCGGGATGGCCCGGGCCATCGCCCGCGAAGTGGGAAGCCGCCAGATCACGGTCAACGTCGTTGCGCCCGGCCTCATCGACACCGACATGACCTCGGCCTTGGGCGAGGAACGGGTGGCCCTCATGACCAGCCAGGTTCCCCTCGGGCGGGCGGGCCACGTCGGGGATGTGGCGGCGGTGGTGGGCTTCTTGGCCTCCGACGCCGCCGCCTACGTCACCGGGGCTGTGCTGCCGGTCGACGGCGGACTCGGCATGGGCCTGTAGCGTTCTAAGAACACAAAACAGAAGGAGCCAAAAGAGTGGACAGCGACGCAGCGTTCGAAAAGTTTCGCGAGTGCGCCGTGGAGGTATTACAAGTGCCGGCGGACAAGATCACCAAAGAGGCCAAGTTTGCCGACGACCTCGATGCGGACAGCCTGGACCTGGTCGAGCTGGTCATGGCCCTCGAAGAAGCATTCGATGTCACGGTCGAGGAGACCGAGCTCGAGGACATCGCCACCGTGGGACAGGCCTACGACCTGATCTCGTCCAAGCTCTAATGCAGCTCGGGATCGGTCCAGACGGCCCCGTCCAGGGGCGGCGCGTCGCCGTGACCGGCCTCGGTGCGGTCAGTTGCTGCGGGGTGGGTGTCGACGCGCTCTGGGAAGGCCTCCTGCATCCTTCGGTCATCGGGGGCGCAGCCCGCGATTTCGATCCCGAACAATGGTTCGGTCCGAAGGAAGTCCGTCAGGTCGATCGGTTCGCCCAGTTCTCCGTCGCCACCGCAACGATGGCCTTCGAGGATGCCGGGGAGATCGACGTGGATCCGGCGAAGGCCGGCGTCGTCTTCGCTACCGGCGTCGGTGGCTTTGAGACGCTGGCCGACCAGGTCGGCGTCTACAACGAGCGGGGAGCGCGTCGCGTCTCACCCCGCCTCGTGCCGATGATGATGGCGAATGCGGGGTGTGCCGGGATCTCCATGCGCCTCGGTTGGCGTGGACCCTCTGAGGTGATCTGCACCGCGTGTGCCGCGGGCACCCACTCGGTGGCCGCCGCGGCGCGGCTCGTGGCCACGGGTCGTTGCGAGGTCGCCATCGGTGGAGGTTCCGAGGCCAGCATGCAGCCGGTCGCGATGGCGGCCTTCTCGAACATGACCGCGCTCTCGACCACCGGCCGTTCGATGCCCTTCGACGCCCGTCGGGACGGCTTCGTCATGACCGAGGGTGCGGGTGCCCTCGTGCTGGAGGATTGGGACCGGGCCGTGGCCCGGGGCGCCACGATTTACGCCGAGATCGCGGGGGCGGCCAGCACATCAGACGCCCACCACATCACGGCTCCTGCTCCGGACGGCTCTGGCGCCGTCGCCTGCATGGAATTGGCGCTCGCCGACGCTGGAGTCACGACCGCGGACGTGGGCCACATCAATGCACACGGCACCTCGACGCCACTCAACGATTTGGCCGAGGCCCGGGCCATCAACAAGGTCTTTGGGGAGCCTGGACCCCTCGTGACCTCCACCAAGGGCGTCACCGGCCACGGATTGGGTGCGGCCGGCGCCATCGAGGCCGTGGCCGCCGTGCTCACCATCCACCACGCCACGATTCCGCCCACCGCCGGCTATGAAGAGCCCGATCCCGAGATCAACCTGCGCATCGTGCACGGGGAGCCCCTGGCTTGGGAACCTTCGGCCGTGCTGTCGAATTCCTTCGGCTTCGGCGGCCACAACGGCTGCCTGGTCCTGCTGCCTCCTCGCTGAACCCAACCACTAGGGTCACTCCTCCCAGCGCCGCCGATGCGGCCCGCGGGGTTCGACCATGGCAAAAGACGGCACCAGCAGCGCGCGCGCACGACGACCCCTCATGTGGGTCGCCGTCGCAGTCATCCTCGTCGCGGTCGGCGTGACCGCTGGGGTGCTGGCCACCCGCAGTTCGTCGCCACCTCCACCGCCGCCGGCGCCGACCACCCGCGCCGTCGCCCTGGGCGATTCGGTTCCCTACGGTCACGGCCTGGCCAATCCCTACCCGACGCCCGAACTGGGCCTGCCGCCTACGGCAGTGTCCCAAGGCCCCTCGACCCGGGCCTACCCCAGCCTGGTGGCGCACGCACTCGGCCTGACCATGTCGGTCCGACCGACGAACTGCCAACTCGTCGGGGACCAGTTGGCCATCAGCGGCGCCGTGGCCGATGCCTCCGACAACACCGCGCCTGACACGCAGTGCCTGCGACCACCCCACCAGACGCGCAACCTGGCCGACGAGGTAGCGGCCGCGGGCCTGGCCGCACACCCGGCGCGGCTTGTCCTGGTCCAGGCCGGGGCGGACGACATCGACTTCGCCGCCTGCCTCGAGAACGACCTGGTTCGCGTGCTGGGTCTCGACATGGGTTTCGGCAACACCTGCGTCTCCAACGGGACGGTGACCCCCGAGGTGGGCAAGAAACTGGAGGCGGTACGGAGCAGCCTGGCCGCGACGATCGAGGAGCTCTCACCGCACACCAAGACGGTGGGCATCCTCGACTACTACCAGCCGATTCCCGAGCCGGCCCAGATCGACGATGGATCCGTGCACTCGCACGCCGGCACCAATCTCGTCTGCACCGCCCTGAAGTCCAACGCCGGCGTCACCGCAACCGCCGCGCAGGTCGTGCTCTCCGCACTGAATGCCGCCATTGCCGGGGCGGTGACCGACGCCGAGGCGCATCACGTCGACAACGTCCGGTTGATCGACGTCAGTCGAGCCATGAGCGGGCACGGCCTGTGCACCGCCGACCCCTGGGTCTTCTCCGCTGAGGGCATTCCCGCCACGACGTTCAGCGGCGACATCGCCAGGGTCCTGGCCGCCAACGCGTGCACCGCAACCGACGCCATTCACCCCAGCTCGTTCTGCAGCTCACTCCAGTCCAGTGCGCTCGGAGCGGTCAACAACCTCAAGCGTTACGTCTGGCGGGTGGCGCATCCCACCGCGGCGGGGCAGCGTGCCCTCGCCCTCGCCACGGAGCAGGCGCTCCGTGTCCGTCGCTAGTGCTGTGCAGTCGACCGGCGCACAGCAAGCGAGTAGCCCTACGTGCGGCCGTAACGATCCTCGAGACGTACCACGTCATCGAGCTCAGTGGTGCTGGCCTCGAGGATGACCGTGTCCTCGAGGGCGGTCATGCGGTGCCGTGTACCGGGGCGCAGATGCACAGCCTCGCCAGGGAGCAGCTCGAACGACTCCAGTGGCTGGTCGGGGTCACTCACCTCGAAGAGAAGTCGGCCCGACTGCACCGCGACCGTCTCCTCTTTCTGCTCGTGGTACTGCAGCGAGAGCGCGTGACCCTCATTGACGTGCAACACCTTTCCGCAGAACCGACCGTCGACGAGGGCGAAGTGTTCTTCGTGACCCCACGGCTTTTCCACTCGAAGGACGGTGGATACCCACGAAGACTTGGCCATTCCACTCCCCCCGAGAAGCAAGAACGCTCCCGATCGTGCACGGACTCGGTGAGCCTAGAGCCTCGACGAGCGCAGACGCTTCGGTCTCGCTCCTAGTCGATCGCTTCGCGGAACGACGAGACGAGCGCCGCCGCGGCGTCGGGCCCACCGCCTTCCAGCAGGCGGCGCACGAGCGCCGAGCCCACCACCACGCCATCGGCGACGCGGCAGACCTCGGCCGCTTGTTCGGGCGTCGAGACGCCCACGCCGACGCAGACCGGCATGTCACTCACCCGTCGGACGCGCTCGACCACGCGCGCCGCGTCACCCCCGAGATCGGTGCGTTCCCCGGTCACGCCCATCCGGGCCACCGCATAGACGAAGCCTCGGGCCCGGGCGCAGATACTCTCGACCCGCTCAGGCGGGCTCGACGGTGCCACCAGGAGCACGGTGTCGACACCGGCTGCATCCGCCTCGGCCGCCCACGGGTCGATCTCCTCGATGGGGAGGTCCGGCAGGATGGCCCCGCTGATGCCGGCGCTGGCCAGAGATCGGGCCATGCGCCTGTGGCCGGCCCGGAACACGATGTTGTAGTACGTCATCACGGCGATGGGGACGGGGGCTTCGGCCCGCCCGATGCCGTCGATCACCTCGTCGGGCACGACACCGCGCGTGAGCGCGCACAGCGCAGCCTCTTGGATCACCGGACCGTCCATCATGGGGTCCGAGAAGGGGATGCCGACCTCGACCGCGTCGGCACCGGCCGCCACCACTGCCGCCAGTGCCTGCTCCCAGTCGTCGGTCATCCCTCCCATGAGGTAGGGAATCAGGAGCTTGCGCCCCTGCTCGCGCCTTCGGCGTAACTCCTTCTCGAGGTCAGCCATTGCGGCGGCCGAAGATCTCGCGCACCTGCGCCACGTCTTTGTCACCCCGGCCCGAGAGCGTGATCATCACGGTCGAACCCGCCGGCAGCGCGTCCGTCCCGGCCGACCGTGCCACCCAGGCCACGGCGTGAGCCGATTCGAGCGCCGGGATGATGCCCTCGGTGTGGCTCAGGAGCCGGAACGCCTCGAGCACCTCTTCGTCCCCGGCCGTCGAGTACTCGGCCCGTCCGATCGCGGCCAGGTGCGCGTGCTCGGGCCCAAGGCCCGGATAGTCGAGTCCGGCCGAGATGGACTCGGCCTCCTCGATCTGCCCTGCCTCGTCCTGAAGCAACTGGGAGTACATGCCGTGCAGCACTCCGGGGATGCCGTTGGTGATGGCGGCCCCACCTGCAGCCTCCACCCCGACGAGTCGAGCCTCTGTGTCCACGAATCCGGCGAACGTCCCGGCGGCGTTCGAGCCGCCACCGACGCAGGCGACCACCACGTCGGGCTCGCCACCACCGAGGAGGGCCCGACACTGTTGCGCCGCCTCTTCCCCCACGATGCGCTGAAACTGGCGCACCATGTAGGGAAACGGATGTGGCCCCATGACCGATCCCAGGCAGTAGTGCGTGGTGTCGACCGTGGCCACCCATTCACGCATCGCCTCGTTCACCGCGTCCTTCAAGGTCCGGCTCCCCGAGGTCACCGTGCGCACTTCGGCCCCCAGGAGCTCCATGCGAAAAACGTTCAGCTCCTGACGCTTGGTGTCGACCTCGCCCATGAACACAGTGCACTCGAGCCCGAACAGTGCGGCCGCGGTGGCCGACGCCACGCCGTGCTGCCCCGCCCCCGTCTCGGCAATCATGCGCGTCTTGCCCATGCGTTTCGTGAGCAGGGCCTGCCCGACCACGTTGTTGAGCTTGTGTGAGCCGGTATGGGCCAGGTCCTCCCGCTTGAGAAGCACCCGTACCCCGAGCCGCTCGGACAACCGCTTGCACTCGGTCACGGGCGTCGGACGACCGCCGTAGTCGCGCAAGAGCTCCGCCAGCTCGTCGCGGAAGGCCGGATCCGCCCAGGCGTCGTCGAACCATTTCTCGAGTTCGAGGCATGCCGTCATGAGCGACTCGGGGACGAATCGACCTCCGAACTCGCCGAATCGACCATTGTCGCCGGGTCGCTCAGTTCGGTCGGCCACGCTCATCCGTCCCTCCAGTCGTAGGGTTCTCCGGCCACGGACTCGTCCGGTGCGTTGCGCAAGGAAGCGTCGATCGCCGCCTTCCGCGCGTTCACGATGAAGTCGCGCAGGAGCAGTGGGTCCTTTCGACCGGCTGCCGATTCCACTCCCGTGGCCACGTCGACACCGGCAGGCCGCAAGTTGGCGACGGCGTGCGCCACATTGTCAGGGCGCAATCCACCCGAAACGATCAGGCGGTGCGGGTCGGCCACACCTTCGGCCAACCGCCAGTCGAATACCTGGCCCGAACCGGGATTTTCCCCATCCACCAGCAGGTAGTCGGCCCCGAATTCGTCGAAGCGGCTGATGGCACGCTCGCCGGCTCGGAAGGCCTTGATCACCATCGGCACCCGGGTGCGCACCCAGGTGGTCGCCTCGGCGGTCTCGTGGCCATGCAGTTGCGCGGCTCCCAGTCCCGAGACCTGAATGGCCTCGACCACCCGCTGCGGCGCTTCGTCCCGGAATACTCCGACGGTCAGGACGTGCTCGGGGAGGCGCTTGGCGATATCGCCGGCCAGCTGCACCGACACCTGCCGAGGTGACGGGGCGAAGATGAACCCGATGGCGGACGCGCCCAGGCTCACCGCCAGCAGTGCGTCGGCCTCCGAGGTGACACCGCAGATCTTGACGAAGAAGTCGTCACTCATCGGGCGCTCACCGGATGCGCGATGAGTGAGCGGAGCTCGGACGCCCGGTCGCCCGCCCGTACCAGGGTCTCGCCGACGAGGATGGCGTCGAATCCTGCCTCGGCCAGCCGGCGGGCATCGTCGCTGTCTCGAATTCCGGACTCCGCCACCGCGACCACCTCGCTGGGAAGGCGCGCCGCCAGAGAGCACGCCCGCTCGTGGTCGACGCGGAAGGTCTTCAGATCGCGCTGGTTCACTCCGATGACCTGGGCCTCGGCCCGCAGCGCCCGGTCGAGCTCCGGGCCGTCGTGCACCTCGACGAGGGCGGTCAGCGAGAGGGCTTGGGCCAGCGCAGAAAACCGGCGGAGCTCATCGTCGTCGAGCCCCGCCACGATCAGGAGGACGGCGTCGGCTCCCATCAGTCGAGCATCGGCGACGTCGGCCTCGCTCACGGTGAAGTCCTTGCGCAGAGTCGGGAGACCGGAGGCCTCCCGGGCCGCCACCAGGTCGGCCGGGGCGCCGCCGAAGAAGTCGGCGTCGGTGAGCACGGACAGGCATGCCGCGCCACCGGCCACGTACTCCTTGGCCACCAGATCGGGCTGCAGGGTCGGGTCGAGATCGCCCTTCGAGGGTGAACGGCGCTTGATCTCGGCGATGCAGGCCAGCCCTTCGCCGCGCAACGCGGCGGTGAAGTCGTGGGGAGGCGGCGTGCCTGCCGCCCGTTCCACCAGCTCAGCCACGTCACGGTGGTCGTCTGCGGCCTGGGCGCGATGGGTGGCGAGAATCTCGCCCAGGTAGGTCGGCATGACACTTCAGCGTAGTGGCGGGCTCTTTCACCGCCGGTGCGCTCAGGTCAGGGGCACTGGCCGTAGGGGTCGATGGGGGCGTTGGACTCCCCCATGAGCACCCACGAGTTCGACGCCTCGTTCATGTAGGCCGCCGGGCACGGGTCAGCGATGGTGATCACGCGCTGCTGGTCGCACGGAGCGTTCTGCGAAATGCAGCTGGTGCTCGCCTCGTGGCCCTGCGAGAAGGCCGGGCACTCGAGGGTGAACCCGGGCGCCGCGTACGCCGTGAGATAGGCCAGCGCCGCCGCGCACCCCGATGCCGTGGCCTCCCCGACCAGTGGCACGCCTGAGGCCGGTGTGGCGGGTGGCCCCACGCTTGGGGCCGCCCCCGTTGATGGGCTCGTGACCTGCGTCTGCGGTGAGGTGGACCGCACGATCGTCTTGGTGTGCACGGAGCCGGGGAGGGAGTACCTGCCGCCCGTGGCGACGACTTGGCTGTTCGGCTGCCCGCCGAGGCCCATGGCCAGCGCGGCGATGGCGCAGACGGCGAGCGCACAGGCCGCCAAGCCGATGGACCCCAGCAACCGAGTGAACTGCACGTCCCGTCACCTTGCCCGATGCGGTCCGGCGGTCAGGATGCCTCCGCCGGTCGAAGATGGCTCCGACGGTTCGGCAGGCTACCAAGTCGGCCGGCGGGTGGTCCACGCCATCGCGCTCGACTACGTATGGATCCGGGTCAGGATCCTCTCGCGCCGTTGGCGGGCCGCACGGGGCAGTTCGCAGGCGGCCGGCATCGGATCTGCCGGCGTGTGTGCCGCATTTTTGAGCATGTCGGACAGGCCGGCGTAGAGGACCTCGATCGTGAAGTCGTCCACTTCGATCGAGGCCGTCTCGGTCCCGTCATCCGTCACGTGCGTGACCTTGATCATCGTGTCAGTCCCCCAGCACCCGCGCCCGGGTTTCGTCCCCCTGGCGCTCGATGGCGATACAGCTCCCATCGCGGAAGATCCACCCGATTTGGCGCCACGGGTTGAGTTCGGGGAGATCCTCGGCCGACCTCGTCGACGTCGCTTCGTTCCCCCGCTCCCGCTTTTTCATGGACCAAGGGTGCACCCCCGGCGTGTCATGTCCGGTGACGTCAGGTTGCAAATGGGGTGCGCTCCACGCCTGCACAACGCCTGCCTGAGCACGTCCATTTCCCCTGGTCACAAGGGTGTGCAGGCAGCCGACCGTGACCACTCGTTCGTGGTTGCAGCCGCCTGCACTTGCGGTTGCGCCCTTGGCCGGATCACCTAACGGGCGAAGAAGTGCCAGCCGAGGAACATCACGACGACCACCAGCACGATGCGCGCAATCGGTCCGGTCGCGAGGCGCCGGACGACCTGGGACGGCCGCGCCAGTTCCGAGCCTCGCCGGTACGACAGCGCCCACAACACGAGTACCGCCGCTCCGAGCGCCCCCCACACCGCGTAGAAGAGACCAGAGCTCATGCGTCGTCCCGGGCCGTGCCGGCCAGCACCACGAAGACGCACACGCACAGCCAGCCGAAGAAAAGGACGAACTTGAGTACGTAGTAGCGGTCCACTGCGTCGACCATCGAGCTCAGTGTCGGATGGTCGGCGCGACTTCCCCGCGCCGCGTAGACCGCGACCTCCCAGGCGAGCAGCGCAACTCCGAGGATGATCCAATCCCTGAACGGGTGCCGTCCCGGGGGGCGTACCGGTCGGGGGTGCAGAGGCCAGCGAGCGACGGCCAGCACGCCGAGCAGGAGGATGGGGATCCCTGTCATCACGTTGGCCGCCAACGAGAACGGCGTCGTGGCGGCGGCGCCCAGTGCGTAGCCCACTCCGGCGACCAGCAGCGCCGCTCTCCCCCAACCGGCAGGCGCGTGCGTGGTCATGGCTCTTCAGGCCAGAGGCAACTGGGCGACGCGGGCGCGACGGGACGTACCGATGCCGTCGCCGGTCCGGAGGCGGATCGGGCCGGGCGCCTCGACGCTCCGATGCAGGTAGCCGAGTCCGATCCAGCTGCCTAGCTCGCTGCTCTGGGCGGCTGAGGTCACCGTGCCCACCACCTTGTCGTCTGCGGCACCGTCGCCCTCGGGAGGTTCCCCGGCGTGCAGGGTCATGCCCCGGACCAACGGTTCGTCGTCGGACGGCGTGACGAGTCCGACCAGACGCCGCGGCACGTTCGAACCCCGCGCGTCGATCCGGGCCACCAGCTCCTGGCCGGTGTAACACCCCTTCGTGAAGTTCACCGTGCGCTCCACGACCCCGGCTTCGGCCGGGATGGTCTTGGCCGTGAGCTCGGTCCCCATGGCCGGCACCCCCGCCATAATCCGGCACGCCTCGACCGCGTCGGCACCGCAGCGCACCAGGCCGGCCGGGAGCTCGTCCGGGCCGAGCACGACGTCGGCCGGCCCGAGCAGGTCCACACCCGTCCATCCGTTCCAGTCGAAAGGCAGCGCCAGCACACCGCGTTCGGTGAGTGCACCCAGCAGGGTTGCGGCGGCCTCGGGCACCGCCGGCCCGCGGAGCGACAGGCAGCGCCAGTCGAGCCTCTCGAGTTCGACCTTGGATCGGAGCAGGAATCGGCGCAGGCGAGCCGCCACCGTCTCGCCGTACCCGGCGTCCACGTCGAGCACGAAGCCTTGACCGTCGGTTCGGGTCACCCGGAGCAGGGCCGAGAGCTTCCCATCGGGTTCGAGCAGCAACGAGTCGGCGGAGTCCCCCACGGCCAGCGAATCGAGGTCCTGGCTGAGCTGTCCCTGCAAGTACATCTCGGCGTCTGGTCCCCGCACGGCCAGTACGTCGCGGACGCTTCGGTAGGCGCCCGCGCCGCGGCGCAGCGCCTCGGTCTCGATGATCGCTCATGGTGTCACCCGCGTCTCGCGCATCCGGCGCGCTGCCGTGACCGCCACCAGCAGGGCCCCGGCCTTGTGTGCGCACTCCTCGTCCTCGGACTGCGGGTCACTGTCGGCCACGATGCCCGCACCGGCCTGCACGCTGGCCTTGCCGTCCGGGGTCACCACCATCGTCCGGATGGCGATCGCCGTATCGAGGTTGCCCGAGAAGTCGATGTAGCCCACGACACCGCCGTACACGCAGCGCTTGGTCGGCTCGAGCTCGTCGATGATCTCCATGGCGCGCACCTTGGGCGCACCAGAAAGAGTGCCGGCCGGCAGGGTGGCTCGCAGCACATCGATGGGACCCTTCCCATCCGAGAGCTCGCCCGACACCTGCGACGTGATGTGCATGATGTGGCTGTACCGCTCGATCGTCATGAGCTCGTCGACCTTCTCAGTCCCGAAGCGAACGACCCGCCCCACGTCGTTGCGGGCCAGGTCGACCAGCATGATGTGCTCGGCCAGCTCCTTGGGGTCCTCTGCCAGCTCGCCCTCGAGCAAGCGGTCGTGCTGTTCGTTCTCCCCTCGGGGACGCGAGCCCGCGATCGGGCGTGAGATCACGACCTTGTCGCGCAGGCGCACCATCGGCTCGGGCGAGGCCCCGACCACCGTCACCTCCGGGAAGCGGAGGAAGTAGAGGTAGGGGCTCGGGTTGAGCAGGCGCAACGAGCGATAGACGTCGAACGGATCGGCCTCGAGCACCAGGTCGTAGCGCTGGGAGAGCACCACCTGGAAGATGTCACCGGCACGGATGTGCTCTTTCGCCGCGTCGATGGCCGCCATGTACTCGGCGGACGTCACCGTCCGCACTGCCGGCGCCTTCTCGAGTCCGGCCGGGGGTGCCGCCACCATCTCACCGGGCCGCGAGTGCGCGCAGTCCGCCGCCAGCTGGCGCAGGCGGGCGCAGGCACCCTCGTAGGCCTCGGACACCTGGCCCGGATCGGGCACGCCACCGGACCCCTTGGGCACGACGACGTTGTCCACCAGGACGATGCGCTGGCGCCAGTGGTCGAAGGCACAGAACTGGCCGATCACGACGAGCGCCGCGTCAGGATGCCCCAGGTCGTCCGTCGGCGGTTTCGGCAGACGCTCGACCTCGCGCACGACGTCGTAGCCCAGGTAGCCGACCAGCCCTCCGTGCAGGGGCGGCAGCCCGTTCAGGCTCGGCGACTCGAATCGGGTCACCAGCGCCTCGACGGCGGCGAGGATGCCGTCGTCGGACGGGGTCAGGCCCAGTTGGCCCGTGGTCTCGACGCGGCGACCGCGGGCGGTCAGGGTGGCCAGCGGCTGGCGTCCCACGAACGAGTAACGGCCCCAGCGCTCGCCGCCTTCCACCGACTCGAAGAGGAATCCCTCACCCTCGCCCACGACGTTGGCGAAGCAGGCGACGGGCGTGAGCGTGTCCGCCACCACCTCGCACCAGACGGGCACGATCTCGTGCTCCTTGGCCAGCGCGGCGAATTCGGCCGGATCGGGCCTGAAGTCGAGGACGTCGCGACCGGTCATCGGCACCTCACGGCACCGGCACGCCCGGACCGCTGCCGACGGTCCGATAGAAGCAGGTGCGCGCACCCGTGTGGCAGGCGCCGCGGCCGTGCTGGTCCACCAGCACGACGAGCGCATCGCCGTCGCAGTCCATGCGCACCTCGCGCACGTACTGGCGGTCTCCTGAGGTCTCGCCCTTCTGCCAGTACTCCTGGCGGCTCCGGCTGTAGAACCACGAACGGCCCGTGGCCAGGGTCCGGCGCAGCGCCTCCGCGTCCATGTAGGCCACCGTCAGGACCGTCCCGTCGCTGGCGTCCTGCACGATGGCAGGCACCAGACCGTCGTCCTTGGCGAAATCGATCTCGGCCACCAGCGCCTCTTCGGTGCGCAGCGGCACCCCTTCGGGGACGGCGCTCAAAGGTAGAGCCCTGTGCCGCTGTCGTTGCGGGGCGACGCGATGGCGTGGATGTCACGCTCCCGCAGAATCACGTACTCCTCCCCGTGCACCTCGACCTCGAAGCGGTCCTCGGGGTTGAACAGGACGGTGTCACCGATCTTCACCGTGCGCACGTGGGGGCCGACGGCGACCGCCTCGGCCCAGGTCAGGCGGCGACTGATCTGGGCGGTGGCCGGGATGAGGATGCCCGCCCGGGACCGGCGTTCGCCGTCTGTGGGGGAAATCTGCACCATGACCCGGTCGAAGAGCACCGAGATCGGCTGCTTGTCAGCCGCCGTAGCCTCGCTTGCTCCGTTCTTCCTTGTCGACGTGGGCACCCTCTCACGGTACCGCACGAAGGCGTCGTTCCAGGTCAGACGGGACGTACCGTGACGCCGTGTTGGAGCATGTAACCCTTGGCCTCGCCAATGGTGAACTCCCGCCGATGGAAGATCGACGCGGCGAGGACCGCGTCGGCCCCGCCGTCGACGGCGCCGTCCACCAGGTCCTGGAGCCGCCCGACTCCACCCGAGGCGATGACGGGCACGTCCACGGCGTCGACGACCGCCCGCGTCAGGGCCAGGTCGAAGCCGTCCCTCGTCCCGTCGCGATCCATCGAGGTCAGCAGGATCTCGCCGGCCCCGTTGGCGGCGCACTCGACGGCCCAGCCCACCACGTCCTTCCCCGTCGGGGTCCGCCCGCCGTGCGTGTGCACCTCCCAACCCTGCCCACCCGTTCGCCGTCGGGCGTCGATGGCCACCACGGCGCACTGGCCCCCGAACTCGTCCGCGATGTCGCGCACGAGGAGCGGGCGTTCGACGGCCGCCGTGTTCACGCCCACCTTGTCCGCACCCGCCCGCAGGAGGAGGCGGGCGTCGTCCGCGCTGCGCACGCCCCCGCCCACCGTCAAAGGGATGAAGACCTGTTCGGCCGTGCGGGCGACGACCGAGACCATGGTGTCGCGACCATCCGAGGACGCCGTGATGTCGAGGAAGGTCACCTCGTCCGCCCCTTCGGCGTCATAGCGCGACGCCAGTTCCACCGGGTCACCCTCGTCGGTCAGGTCGACGAAACGCACGCCCTTGACCACGCGTCCTCCGGTCACGTCGAGGCAGGGGATCAGTCTGATGCTGCGCACGCGGCCAGTCCCTCCCCCACGCTGAAGCGGCCGTCGACGATGGCCTTACCCACGATGGCGCCGGCCAGTCGACGCCCGCCCGCCTGCAGGCCGGCCAGCGCAGTCAGGTCGGCCAGCGAGGCCACCCCACCCGAGGCCACCACGGGGAGTGCCGTCTCGGCCAGGAGGGCGGCCAGCCCGGAGAAATCGGGTCCCTCGAGCATGCCGTCGCGGGCCACCGCCGTGGCGACCACCGCCCCGATGGGCTCGTCCGCCCACAACTTCAGCAGTTCGGTCAGCGCCCGGCCCGAGCCCTGGCTCCAGCCGTGTCCCAGCGCCTCGGCCACCCCGTCCTCGCCCACCCGGTAGTCCAGGCCCACCGCCACCCGCCCGGGCCAGCGTCGGGCGCAGCGTGCCGCCAGGTCCGGCTCCTCGAGCGCGGCCGTGCCCAGCACGACCCGGGTGACACCGGACTCGAGCAGATCGGCCGCGGCCGCCTCCGTGCGGATGCCACCACCCGTCTGCACCCGCACGCCGGCCGGCGAGGCCAAGGCCAGAATCCGGGTCAGCGCACCGTGCTCATGGGACACACCGGTACGCGCCGCGTCGAGGTCCACCACGTGAATCCACGTCGCGCCGGCGTCGACGTAGCCCGCGGCCAGCACGAGCGGGTCGCCGTAGCGCGCCTCGCGGTCGAAGTCGCCCTGGGTCAGGCGCACGGCCTCACCCCCGCGGAGGTCGATTGCCGGCATGAGTTCCATCACGCCGCCTGGGCCACGAAGTTGGCCAGCAACGCCAGCCCCGCCGCGCCCGACTTCTCCGGGTGAAACTGCGCACCCCACAGCGCGCCGCGATTGGCCATGGCCGCCACCGGCCCGCCGTAATCGCACACGGCGACGGTCTCCGCTCCGACCGGCGGCGCGAACGAGTGGACGAAGTACACCCAAGGCCGTGGTCCCAGTCCCGCGAGGAGGGCGGGCACGTCGGCCCCCGCGGGCTCCAACACGTTCCACTGCATCTGCGGGTGTTTCACCCCTGCCGGCAACCGCTTCACCGCACCGGAGAAGACGCCGAGTCCTGTGGCGCCGGGACTCTCGACCGAGGACTCGTAGAGGAGTTGGAAGCCCACGCACACGCCGAAGAAGGGGACGCCGGCCGCGATGGCCTCGCGGGCCGGTGCTTCGAGCCCGCTCTCCCGCAGCGCCTCGGCGCACGCACCGAAGGCCCCGACTCCTGGGAGCACCACCGCGTCGGCCGCCTCGACATCGACCGCCGTGGTGACCAGCTGGGCGGCTGCGCCGACGTGCTGGAGCGCCTTCTCCGCCGAGCGCAGATTCCCGATGCCGTAGTCGAGGACGGCCACGCGCGGTCCACTCACAGGCTCCCCTTGGTCGAGGGAATGCCACCTCCCTCGACGCGCACCGCGTCGCGCAGGCAGCGGGCTACCCCCTTGAAGCTGGCCTCGAGCATGTGGTGGGTGTTCTTCCCCTCGACCCGGCGAATGTGCAGCGTGATGTTGGCCGCCGTCACGAAGGCCCGCCAGAATTCCTCGGCCAGCTGGGGGTCGAACGGCGGCGTCCCGAGGCCCGGCGTGTCCGGCGCGAAGTCGAGGCCATAGGCCAGATAGGGCCGGCCCGAGATGTCCAGCGCGACGGCCATGAGCGCTTCGTCGAGCGGCAGCAGCATGGAGGCGAAGCGACGGATCCCCGCCTTGTCGCCGAGGGCCTCGGCCAGGCAGCTGCCGAGCACGATGCCCACGTCCTCCACCGTGTGGTGGGCGTCGATGTGCAGGTCGCCCTCCGCCTTCACCGAGAGATCGAAGGACCCGTGCTTGCCCAATTGCTCGAGCATGTGGTCGAAGAAGGGGAGCCCCGTCGAGACCTCGCACTGGCCGGAGCCGTCGAGGTCGAGCGCGATGGCGATCGTCGTCTCCTTGGTGGCGCGGTCCTTGCTGGCACGGCGGCTGGTCACAGGCTCTCCTTCAACGCACGCAGGAAGCGCTCATTCTCCTCCGGCGTGCCAATGGTGACGCGGAGGCAACCCTTGAGCCCGTCCCAGCTCGCACAATTGCGGATGAGGACCGAGCGATCGAGGAGGGCCCGCCAGACGTCGTCGGCGTCACGCTGGCGCGGCCGGAACAGGATGAAATTGGCGTCCGAGGGCCAGCTGTCCACGGGGAGGTCGGCCAAGGCCGCGGCCACTCGTCCTCGCTCTTCGGAGATGCTGGCCACCCGCGCCTCCATCTCGGGCATGTGGCGCAGCGCGAGCAGTCCGGCCAATTGGGTCTGCACGGACAGGTGGTACGGCAGGACCACGGCCTCGCAGGCCACGACGACGACCGGGTCGGCCACGAGGTAGCCCAGGCGGGCGCCGGCCAGCGCCCAGGTCTTCGAGAAGGTGCGCGTCACCACCAGCCCGGGCTGGCCAGGGCCGCGGAGGGCCAGGGCACTCCAGGGGGAGAACTGCCCGTAGGCCTCGTCCACGACCACCAGGCCGGGCGCGGCCGCCACCACCGCCTCCACCGTCGCCGGGGGCTCGGCGCGCCCCGTGGGATTGTTGGGCGAGCAGAGGAACGTGATGTCGGGTGCGCTCGAGCCGATCAGAGCTCGCGATCGTTGAGATGGATCTCGAAGTCGTCGTCACGCCCGCCCTCCACCACCTCGGTCCCGGTGATGCGCGAGATGTGCGAGTGGAGCGCATAGGTGGGCTCGAAGACGAGCGCACGCCGGCCCGGCCCACCGAAGGCGAGGAGGAGACTCTGGAGCACTTCGTTGGAACCGTTGGCGCAGAAGATCTCCTCCGGCGTCACCCCGTGCAGATCGGCCAAGGCCTGGCGCAGATCGGTGGCCGGTCGGTCGGGGTACCGGTGGAAGGAGACGTCGGCCAGTGCGTCCAGCAGCTCTCGGCGCCACTCGTCGGGAGGGGCAAAGGGGGATTCGTTCGTGTTGAGACGCACCTCGGCCTCCACCTGGGGCGAGTGATAGCCCTCCCCCAGATCGAGATCGGGCCGGACCGGCGGCACTGCGCTCACGGCCGCTCCCCCGGATCGAGCGCGTCCAGCCGACGCTGCACCGAGTCGGCGTGGGCCGGGAGCCCTTCGGTCTCGGCCAGCACGCGCACCAGCGGGCCGAGCACCCGTATCGCTTCGGGCGTCGCCGTGACGGCGTGCACGTGCTTGCGAAAGTCGTCGGCGCGCAGCGCTGAGGCGAAGCGCGCCGTGCGGTTGGTGGGCAACACGTGGTTCGGACCCGCGATGTAGTCGCCCAGGCTGGCGGGCGCCCAGTCGCCGATGAAGACCGCACCGGCGTTCTGCACTCCGTCGAGCAGGTCGAGGCCGCTCTCCTCGGGCACCATCAGCTGCAGGTGCTCCGGCGCGACGACGTTGGCCACGGCCAGGGCCTCCTCGGGGCCGTCGACCAGGCAGGCGATGCCCGAGCTGGTCAAGGTGGACTCGAGGTCGGCCTTGCGGGCCGAGGCGTCGACGATGCGGCCGATCTCGGTCACCACCGCCTCGAGCAGGTCGGGGTCCCAGGTGACGAACCAGGCGAGCCCGTCAGGACCGTGCTCGGCCTGGACCACCACGTCGATGGCGGCGAAGGCGGGGTCGGCCGAAGGCCCCGCCACCACCACGATCTCCGAGGGCCCTGCGAAGGCCGACGCCACGCCGACGACGCCCGAGACCTGGCGCTTGGCCTCGGCCACGTAGACGTTCCCCGGACCCGCAATGACGTCGACCACGGGGACCGATGCAGTGCCGTAGGCCATTGCCCCGATGGCCTGCACCCCGCCGATGCGGTACACCTCGTCGATCCCGGCCACCTGTGCTGCGCACAGCGTGGCGTCGTCCACCCGGCCGTCGGAGGCCGGCGGCACGCAAAGAGCCAGTGAGGCGACCCCCGCCACCCGCGCCGGTGCCGCACACATGAGCACCGTGGAGGGATAGCGGGCCCGGCCACCGGGCGCGTAGATGCCGGCCCGGGCCACCGGCCGGATCAGGTGCCGGACGCGGACCCCACCGTCGATGTGGTCGCCGGGCGGCGCGCTCTCGTGCGCGTGGTACGCCACGATCCGCGCGTAGGCCGTCTCCAACGCGCCGCGTAGAGCTGGGGCCACCCGCTCGGCCGCTTCTTTGATCTCCTCCGGTGCGACCCGGAGGCCGGCGGCCACGTCGACCCCGTCGAAGGTGGCGGTGTGCCTGATCACGGCGGCGTCCCCCTCGTCGCGGACCTGGGCCAGAATCCCGGTCACGGCGTCGTGGACGTCCGCCCCCGGCGCGTCGGGGCGCGGCAGCACCGCCTCGTAGGGCGGCGGGGTGCCGCGAAGGTCCAGAACGCGCAGGGGCATGAGGGCACAAGGCTACCGGCGTGCCATGGCCTTCCCGGGCGACACCGCGAGCCTGCGTGCCCGCCACGAGCACTGCTGCACGCTCCGTCCGGGGCTGCTCTCTCCGTCGATGTCGGTCGGCAGGATCGCCGCGAAGGGCTCTCGGGACCTCGGCGCGACGGGGTGGGCCGGATCGGCCATGATCAGGGCATGTCGTCGGCCGCCGAGCTCTCGTCCCTCTCTTCGAGCATGGAGGAACTGCACCGGAGGGTCACCGCCATGGCGGAGGGTGCACTGAACCAGGGCGACGAGGACATGGCGCACGAGCTCATCGCGGTGGAACGCGCCCTGGGTGGGGCCCTGCGTCGCCTCCAGCGCTACGCCTCGCGCTGACCACGACCCACGCTCGGTCAGCCGAGCGGCCGACTTCCTCAGACGGCGTAGAGCACCAGCTCGTGGCCGACCAGCGCGGCGGCCGTGCGCAGCACGGTCTGGCGTTGGGCCACCACGGCACAGTTGCGGCGCTCGGCCACCTCCACCACGGCCACGACGCTCAGGTCCGAGGTGTCACAACGAGCGGCGATCTCCCCGGATCGGCGGGCCGCCTCGCCGTCGAACGGCTCGACCTCGGTGCCGGCCAACAGCTCGGCGATGCGGTCGCTGCGCGCCTCGGTGCGATACCCCTCCGCCACGGTCACTGCGGGGACGACCGGCACGATCCCGTTGGAGAGCGCGGCCCGGTGCAGTGCCCACATCATGCGGTCGCCCCGGGCTGCCGCGTGCAGTGCGCCGAGCCCGTAGACCAGTCCCTCGCGTCGATTGGCGCTCATCGCCGGCGCACTCGCGACGCCACACCGGACACCCCGGAGCGCAGCCGGGCCAGCAGTGCTTCGCCGGCGGCCACCTCCTCCGCGCTGAGCGATCCGGTCTCGCCCTCCCACGCGGCGACGCCGCGCAGGCCCTGACGGACTCTGAGCTGCATTTCGGCCGCACTCGACAGCCAGGCACTGAAGGACACGCCATCCTGCTTGGCCGCCTCCTCGACGGACGCTGCAACCTCGTCATCGAGGGAGACTGACCGCTTACTGACCATGCACCCGAGGGTAGCACCCTGAGTAATACCATCCGCACCCCAACGGTGTGACCAGGGCGTGCAAACACCAATGCCGGCCCGAAGGCCGGCATTGGGCGAGTCGGCCAGGAGGCGGATCCCAGCACTGACTCTTTTGGAACCAGGTGGCGGGAACCGGTTCCAGTTCGGAATCGTAGCCTCTGGATTCGTGAATTTCAGCACGCGAACACGCGAATTGCCTGAAAAGGGGAAAAAAGGCCTAGAAGGCGCGGATTACTGGGCGGAGGGGCAGAAGTCGTTCAACGGGCAGTCGGCACACCGGGGTTTTCGTGCCACGCAGGTCTCCCGCCCGTGCAAAATCGTCCGCAGGCTGAAGGTCCCTCGTTCGCCCGGCGGGATCATCGAGTTGAGCAGGAGCTCCACCTTGACCGCGTCCGACTGCTGGGCCGGCGGCAGCGCCTCGGTCAGGGCGAGCCGCTTGCTCACACGCAGGACGTGGGTGTCCACGGGCAGGCCGGGCAGGTCGAAGTCGACGCTGCGGACCACGTTGCCTGTCTTGCGTCCGACTCCGGGAATGGTCACCAGGTCCTCCAACGCCGACGGCACCTCGCCCTCGAATCGCTCGACCACCGCGGCAGCCATACCGATCACGCTCCTGGTCTTCGCACGGAAGAACCCGGTCGAATGGATGATCTCCTCCACGTCCTCGGGGTTGGCCGCGGCCAGTGACTCGGGGTCCGGGTACTTGGCGAACAGCACCGGGGTGACCATGTTCACCCGGGCGTCGGTGCTCTGGGCCGACAGGATCGTGGCCGCCAGGAGCTGAAACGGCCCGTCGTGATCGAGGGCACAGAGGTCCTTGGCCGTGCCTGGGTAGCGCTCTGCCAGACGCTCGACGGTGAGCCGGGCCCGCCCCTTCGGTGTCCTCGGCTTCGCCACCGGTTCACGGTACCGGGTTACCTTCTCCGGCGTGGACGTGGTCGAGCTGGACGGACTGGCGGGATCCGAGCGCGCCGCCCTGGCCGTGCTCGTGGCTCAGGTCACCACGGCGGCGGACCATCCGCCCCTGCCCGATCCCGAGCTGCTTGCCGTGACCCAGGGCATTGCGTCGGGTGGTCGGGCCGTGCTGGCCGGGGACGACGGCCATTTGAGCGGCGCCGCCTTCGTGTTCCCCGAGCGCGACGGGTCCGTCTCCGTCCACCTGGTGGTCGAGCCGCCCGATCGAGACGGCGAGGAGGTCGCCGCCCTGGTCGACCAGGCGGCTGCGCTGGCGCCTCCCGGCGCGGCCGTGCACCTCTGGGCCATGAGGGCCGGCGCGGCGGACGATGCGCTGGCAGCCCGTCATGGCTTCAGCCCCGAGCGCGACCTGCTCCAGATGCGCCTGCCCCTCCCGCTCGACCCCGCCGTCGTGGCGGCCTCCCGGCCGCTGGCCACCCGGCCCTTCGAACCGGGGCGTGACGAGCAGGCCTGGGTCGACGCCAACAACCGCGCCTTCGCCGGCCACCCCGAACAGAGCGGCTGGACGATCGCCATGCTCCGCGAACGGATGAGCGCCGACTGGGTCGACCTCGAAGGCTTCCTGGTGGCCGACGATCCCTCGGGCCAGGGCCTCATCGGCTCGTGCTGGACCAAGGTGCACAAGGAGCATGTGCCGGTGCTCGGCGAGATCTACGTGATCTCCGTCGACCCCCGCCACCACGGGCAGGGCTGGGGTCGCTCCCTCACCGTGGCCGGGCTGGTCTCGCTGGCCCAGCGTGGCGTACCTGTCGGCATGCTCTACGTCGACGCCACCAACGAAGCGGGGGTCGGGCTCTACCGCGCCCTCGGCTTCGCGGTCGACCATGTCGACCGGTCCTACCGGCGGGACCCGGCCTGAGCCACCCGGTCAGCTGATGCCGGTGCCGATGGCCCGGCCCACGCCGTAGGTCACGGCGGCCGCCACGGCCGTCACCGCGAGCTGGCGCAACGCGGAGACCGCCGGCGAGCGCTCCGTGAAGCGGGCCAGCACGACACCCACCGCCAGGGCGGCCAGCCCGCTGAGGACCACGGACAGCACGATCGCCAGGGTGCCCGAGGTGAACAGCCAAGGCGCGAGCGGGACGAACGCCCCCATCGCAAACGTGACGAAGGAGGCGGCCGCAGCCTGCCAGGGCGAGCCCAGGTTCTGCGTCGAAATCCCGAGCTCCTCACGCGCGTGTGTCTCGAGGGCCAGGTCGGGATCCTGCATGACCTCGTTCACCATCTCGTGGGCCACCCCCGGCTCGATCCCCCGCCGCACGTACATGCCGCGCAGCTCCGCAGCCTCGCCCCGCGGATTGTCGCTCAGGGCCCGGCGCTCGACCTCGAGCTCGCGCTCCTGCAGCTCGCGCTGGGCCGTCATGGACAGGTACTCGCCGGCCGCCATAGAGAAGGACCCGGCCACCAGGCCGGCCACCCCGGCCAGGCGCACGATCGATCCGCCCGGATTGGCGCCCGCGATGCCCAGGACCAGGGAGACATTGGTGACCAGCCCGTCGCTGATGCCGAAGACCGCGGCCCGGGCGCCACCGCCGGCGAGGTCCCGGTGATGGTGCGGCGGAATGTGGTCGTGCTCATGCGGCAGGGACACTGGCGCTCAGCGTAGTGAGGTCCTCCGGGCAAGTAGCGTCCCGGGACGGAACTGATCCTGACCAGCGAGGAGTACACCCATGATCACGGTCGACGGCGTCGACGCCTTCCACGAATGGGCCGGCAAGGAGCTCGGCCACTCCGAGTGGCAGACGATCACGCAGGAGCGGGTCAATCTCTTCGCCGACGCCACGGATGATCATCAGTGGATCCACGTCGACCCTGAGCGGGCCAAGTCCGGGCCGTTCGGCGTCGCCATCGCCCACGGCTACCTCACCCTGTCCTTGGCTCCGGTGCTGCTCAACAAGATCATCAGAGTCGACAACATGAAGTTCGGGGTCAACTACGGCTGCGGCAAGGTGCGGTTCCCCACGCCGGTGCCGGTGGGTGCGGACCTGCGCATGGGCGCCTCGGTGTCCGGCGTCGAGGAGGTCGAGGGTGGCGTCCAGGTCACCTACGACCTGGTCTTCGAGGTCAAGGACACCCCTAAGCCCGCCTGCGTGGCCCAGGTGATCTACCGCTACTACCGCTGACCGCGCCATCGGCCATGGCCGCCGTCCGGCCGCCGACCGGCGTCCGGCTGACCCGGCCCTGCCCACGGGCGCCGAGAAGACGGCGCGGGTGCGCGCCATGTTCGACACCATCGCGCCCCGCTACGACCTGGTCAACCGGCTGATGACGTTCGGGCTCGACCAGAGCTGGCGGCGCACCACCGTGGCCGCCCTCGGGCTGCCCGCCGGGCGCGCTGGTCCTCGACCTGGCCTGCGGCACCGGCGACTTGTCCGCGCCTCGGGCGTCGCCGCGGCTACCGCATGGTCGGGGCCGACCTGAGCGCCGGCATGCTGGCCGCCAACGAGCAGCACGTCCCGCTGGTCGAGTCCGACGGCGCCGCGCTGCCCTTCGCCGACGGCACCTTCGACGGCATGGTCTGCGGGTACGCACTGCGCAACTTCACCGACCTGGCCGCCACCCTGGCCGAGGCCGCCCGGGTGCTGCGCCCCGGCGGGCGCCTGGCCGTCCTGGAGGTGGACGCGCCCCGCTCGCGCCTCCTGCGCGCCGGGTACGACCTCTGGTTCACCAAGGCGGTCCCCGTGCTCGGCGGGGCGCTCTCGGACCGCGAGGCCTACCGCTACCTGCCCCGCTCCGTGGCCTACCTGCCGCCCGCCCCGACGCTGCGCCGGATCCTGATCGACGTCGGGCTACTCCGCCGTCGGCATCCGACCCCTGGCCGGCGGGCTGAGCCAGCTCGTGCTCGCCACCCGCACCGGCGGCGCCGTGACCGAGGAGCTGCACGCCCGCACGGTCCCGCTCGACTACGGACCCGACCCCTGCAGTTCGACGGCAGCCCGACCGTGCTCTTCGACCGCCCGGGTCTCACCCTGGTCGGCTGGGGCACCGCCACGCTGGTGCGGGCCGACGAGGCCGCGGCCGCCCTCGCCGCCATCCCGTGCCGAGGACCAGGTACGCCGCCTCGGGTCCGGGCCTGGTCGCCCTCGGCGCGCTGCCCTTCGCCGGGGCCGGTCGCGGGCTGCTCGTGATCCCCCGCTTCACCATGGGCATCGCCCGCGACGCGGACGGCGTGACGCGGCGCTGGGCCACCGCGGTCGGGCCCGCCGACCTGCCCCTGCCCGGACCGACGAGCTCTTCGACGCGGTGCATCTGGCAGTACGGCACCGGCGATCGACGGCGCCGGACGACGCCGCGGTCAGCCGCGCGTCTCCACCGCTCATGGACTGCGGCCGGCTACCGCGCCATCGTGGCCGAGGCCGTCGACGCCATGCAGGCGCCCGGGCGCCACGCTGCGCAAGGTCGTGCTGGCCCGGCCGCTCACGGTCGAGCTGAGCGGCCCGCTGCCCCTGCGCCCGTGCTGCGCCGCCTGCGGGCCGCCGAGCCCACCTGCACCATCTTCTCCTTGCCCGTTCCCGACGGCACGTTCTTCGGCGCCACCCCCGAGCTACTGATCGCCCGGCACGGCCGGCGTGTGACCTGCCACCCGCTGGCCGGCACGATCCCCCGGGGCGACACCGCCCGCACCGACGCCGACGCGCAGGGCGGCCTGGCCGCGCTCGGCCAAGGACCGGGCCGAGCACCGCTCGTGGTCGACGACATCGCCGCCAGCTCGCGCCCGTTCTGTGACGAGCCTCACCGTGCCCGAGGCGCCCTCGCTGGTGGCCTTCCGCTCGGTGGCCCACCTGGGCACGCGGATCGAGGGGCACCTGGCCGGCCGACGACCGGTCCTCGAGCTGCTCGAGCGGCTCCACCCGACGCCCGCCGTGGGCGGCACGCCCGCGGGCCGAGGCGCTGGCCACCATCGCCGACGGCGAGCCGGGCGACCGCGGCTACTGGGCCGGCCCGGTCGGCTGGGTCGACGCCGGGGGCGACGGCGAGTGGATGATCGGCATCCGCAGCGCCCTGCTCAATGCACCGACGGCCGGACCGCCTCGCTCTGCGGGCCGGGGCGGGCATCGTGGCCGACTCCGATCCCGACGGCCGAGGCGGCCGAGACCGACGTCAAGCTCGCGACGGTGCTCGAGACCGTCGTCCCGGGAGTCCTCGGTGCAGCTGCGGCTGAGCGCAGCTGCGGCTGACGCGGCGCCGCCGGCGACGCCGGCGCTCGGGCGGCCAGTGCGGCGGCGGCCAGCGGGATGCGCACGACCACCGACGCCCCGCCTCCGGCGGGCGGCCCGCACCTCGGCCGTACCCGCCGAGCGCCTCGGCGATGGCCCGCACGATGGCCAGGCCCAGCCCGGTCCCGCTGCCCGAACGGGCCGGGTCGCCCCGGTAGAAGCGGTCGAAGACGCGGGCGGCCTCTTCGGGCGGGATCCCCGGTCCGTTGTCGGCCACCCGATGCACGCCCATGGCCGGACTCGGCCCGGGTGGACACCCGCGACCGTCGTGCCCGGCGGCGTGTGGGCCAGCGCGTTGCGCACCAGGTTGTGCGCCACCTGGGTCAGGCGCTCGGCGTCGCCGATCACGACGACCGGGCCGCCCGGGCATCAGGGTGCAGCTGTGGCTCGTGGGCCACGGCGACCGAGTCGTCGACCACGTCGGCGCAGATCCGATGGAGGTCGACCGGCTCGAGCGCGCAGCGGCCGGCCCCGGTCGAGCTCGGCCAGGAGGAGGAGGTCCTCGACCAGGCCGCCCATGCGGGCCGCCTCCTCCTCGATCCGCTTGAGCGCCTTGCTCCGCCCCGGCCTCGTCGGAGAAGCCGCCCCGGCCCAGCAGCTCGGCGTAGCCCCGGATGGAGGTCGAGCGGGGTCCGCAGCTCGTGCGAGGCGTCGGCCACGAACTGGCGCAGCCGCTCCTCCGAGGCCGACTTCTCGGCGAAGGCCCACTCGATCTGGGTCAGCATCTTGTTGAGGGCCGTCCCGAGCCGGCCTACCTCGTCGTTGCCTCGGTCTGCCTGGGGCACGCGTCGGCTCAGGTCGCCCGAGGCGATGGCGTCCGCCGTCCCCGCCATCTCGCGCAGGGGCCGCAGGCCGCGGCGGACGAAGACCATGGCGAGCACGCCCATGGTCAGCAGCACGGCGAGGCTGGCCAGGATCTCGATCTGGCGCAGCGAGGCCAGCGTGTCGTTGGTGGGGTTGAGCGAGAGCGACGGTGATCAGCGTGCCCTGCGGCACGTTGACGGCGATGGCCCGGTACTGGCCGTCGGGATCGTCGGTGCTGCCCGACGATCACCGCGTCGGGGTCGGGGCGGAACGTCCCGGCGTAGCGCCCGGAGGTGCGCGAGCTCGCCGGGGGCACGTGCTGGACCGGGATGTCCTTGGTCAGGACGGGCGACGGGTCGGGATTGGTGGCCGGCCCCGACGGCCGGCGCATGATGACCTGGCCCTTGCTGTTGCGCAGGATCACGTAGACGTCGGGCGAGACCCGGCGCGACAGATTGTCCTTGTCGACGGGCAGGCCGCGCAGGCCGCGAAGTCCAGGTAGTTGAAGGCCAGCGCCTCGTCCTGGGCCAGCGTGGCGTCGGCCCGTCCGTAGAGGAACGAGCGCACCGAGACGTAGGTGACGAAGTCGGCGACGAGCAGGCCGACCACCAGCAGCAGCGCCAGTGACGGCGACCAGCCGCCGCTGGAGGGTCATCCGTCCCGGGGCAGCCGCAGGGTGTAGCCGACCCGCCGGATGGTGTGGATGAGCGCGGGCTCCGTCACGTCGATCTTCTTGCGCAGGTAGCTGATGTAGGTCTCGACGATGTTCGGGTCGCCGCGGAAGTCGAAGCCCCACACGTTGTCGAGCAGCTCCGACTTCGAGATGACCCGGCGGGCGTTCTCGAGCAGGTAGCGCAACAGGTTGAACTCGGTCGCCGTGAGGTCGACCTGGCAACTCGTCGCGCCAGACCTCGTGCGTGTCGATGTTCATCGTCAGGTCGGCGAACTGCAGGATCGACGTGTCGGCCGCCGCCACTTCGCCGGCGCGCCGCAGGATGGCGCCGACCCGGGCCATCAGCTCCTCAATGCTGAAGGGCTTGGTGACGTAGTCGTCGCCCATGCTGAGGCCCTCGACCTTGTCCTGCGTCGTGTCGCGCGCCGTCAGGAAGACGATGGGCATCTGCTCGCCCTGGTTGCGCAGCCGGCGGCACACCTCGTTGCCGTCGAAGTCGGGCAGCATCACGTCGAGCATGACCAGGTTGGGCCGGAATGTCCGCACCTGTTCGAGCGCCTCGGCCCCGGTGGCCGCCACGCCGACCTGGTATCCCTCGAACGTGAGCGCGGCCGACAGCAGATCGGCGATGTTCGGTTCGTCGTCGACAACCAGGATGCGCGTCTGCGGTGTGTCGACCGTCATGTTCGGACTCTCCGTTCCTCGTTCATGCGGAGTGCACCGCATCTTCGGCTCCCGAACCGGTGTGGTCCGGATGGGTTCCGTTGGGAGGCGCCGGCGGCGGCGCCAATCCGCCGCTCACCTCTCCCGACCTCCGGTTCGCGCCCATCACCATTCCGCGCGCGCCGCGTACCAGCCGGCCCAGGCCCCACCACGAGACCAACAGCAGCGCCTCGACGACGATGAAGGACGACATCTTCGACTCGCCCGCAGTGCGGTCGACGAAGCTGATGGGTACCTCGGTGATGCCCGCACCGTGTTGCTTGGCCCGGTAGGTCATCTCGATCTGGAAGCCGTAGCCCTCGGCCCGGATCCGGCCGAGGTCGAGCTGGCGCAAGATGCGCGCCGAGTAACAGCGGTAACCGGCGGTCGCAGTCGCGCACTCCCAGCCCCAACACAGCTGACGCGTACACGTTGCCGCCACGCGAGAGCAGCTCGCGATGCCAGGCCCACTTGGGGATCGATCCGCCTTCGACGTAGCGCGACCCGATGGCGACGTCGAAGCCGGCCTCGATCGGTGCCACCACACTCGGCAGCGCCTCGGGGTCGTGCGAGAAGTCGGCGTCGATCTCGATGAAGGCGTCGTAGCCGCGCTCGAGCCCCCAGGCGAAGCCGGCGCGGTAGGCGCTGCCCAGTCCCGACTTCTCGGTGCGCGCCAGCAGGTGGGCGTCGGGCAGTTCGGCCGCCACCGCCTTGACGATGTCCGCCGTGCCATCGGGGCTGCCGTCGTCCACGACGAGCACGCCGGCCCCGGGCAGGCACTCGGTGATCCGGTGCAGCATGCGCTCGATGTTCTCCGACTCGTTGTAGGTCGGTATGACAACCAGCGGCCGCATGAGGCGCAGTCTAGGGGGTGACGCCGCCCTGACCTGGGCGCCAGCCCCCGCGGCGGCCGGACCGGCTTCTGCCTCGGACCTGGGTCTTCGCCGGGCCGACGTGCCTGGGACCGCCCGTCCACCCGGTCCCCATCGGCTCAGATCTCGACCGGTTCCTCTTCCTGGACGCGGTCGAGCGGGTCGATGTCGTCGGGGCCACGCCGGAGCTCGCGCACGATCACCTGGAGCGCCCCGCCGACCGGGATACCGATCAGTGCCCCCACGAAAGAGCCCAGGCTGCCCCCGACTTTGCCGCCCAGCGTCGCGCCGACCAGGACGGCGATGAGCACCCAGAAGGGGTTGAGTTTCACGGTCTTGCTCATGATGACCGGATTGAGGATGTGGTTCTCCACCTGCTGGTACGCCAGGAAGATCACCAGCATGATGATCCCGGCCGGGACCGAGTGAATGGCGGCGATGATGACCGTCGGCACGCCGGCCAGCAACCCTCCGACGAGGGGCAGCAGGTCGACGAGGGCGACGAAGATGCCCAAGAGGCCCGCGAAGGGAACGCCGAGGATCGTCAGGGACACGAACACCACGATGCCGGCAATGACCGAGGTCAGGAAGTTCCCCAGCATGTAACCGGTGACCGAGCTGATCGTCTCGTCGACCACCCGGCCCAACCGGTCCGCCGTCGACTGCTGGAACAGGGACAGGAAACCCCGCCACATGCGCGGTGCCTCGAGCATGGTGAAGAAGGTCAGGACGGCGATGGTGGCCAAGGCGATGATGGTCGAGGCCGCGGCCGCGCCGACCGACAGGGCGGTCGCAGGCTTGAGCACCTGGGTGATCTGCGAGGAGAACTTCGACGAGTTCTCCGAGAGGTACTTCTGCAGGTGCAACCGGAAGACCAGCTTGCCGATCGGGCCTCTCCCCTTCTTGGTCTCGGCGATCAGGTTCGGCAGCTGCCGGCTGAAGTGGCCGATACTCGTGACCAGCGGCTCGGCGAACAGGTAGACCAGTCCGACGAAGGCGATGAGCCCGAGCAGGAACACCAGCAACACCGCGCCGCCGTGGCTCAGGTGCAGGCGCCGCTGCATGAAGCGGGTGGCCGGTGTGAACAGGAGCGTGATGAAGAAGGCGATCACGACGTAGAGGACGATCGTGCGCAGGACCCACAGGCCGAGGATCAGTGCCGCGTTGAGGTCGAGCAGCAGAATGATGACGGCAACCGCGGTGACGATCGTGGCCAGCGGCACGCCCCGGCTCTCTGCACTTCCCGAGAGTCGGGACCGCCACGTGTGGCTGGAGCGGTTGGCCATGGCGTCATAGCTTGGCAGCTTTGACCCCGCGAGAGGCGCTTTATCGCACGGCCGACGTGCAAGCATGGGAGCCCAATGGAGCAGGAGGCCCACGGGGAAGACGAAGCGGCGCCCCCGCCGCGGGTGAGGCGCAAGATCCTGCCCCGCAACGTGAAGATCACGTTGATGATCCTCTTCCTCTTTTTTGTCGGGGAGTACGTCCTCCTGCCCGAGCTGGCCAGCGCACGAAAAGAGTTTCATCAGCTGAGCCATCTCAACTTCCTCTGGCTCATCCTCGGTGTCCTGCTCGAGATCGGCGCGCTCGTGGCCTACGCCGAACTGACGCGCACTGTGCTCTCCCCCGGAGCTCCCTCCCGCTTCCGCATCTTTCGCATCAACCTCTGGGCGCTCACCATCAGCCACACCCTGCCCGGAGGGACCGTCCCGGGCTCGGCCGCCAGCTACCGGTTGCTGACCGAACCGGGGGCCGCCGGGGGCACGGTGTCCGGGAGCACGGCGGCCTTCGGCCTGGCCACCCAGGGCATCGGATCGGCCGTCGTGCTCAACGTCATCTTCTGGTTGGCGCTGCTGATCTCCATCCCGCTGCAGGGCTACAACCCGCTCTACGGCTTCGCCGCCATCCTCGGCGTCCTGCTGATCGCCATCTTCGCCGGAGTCATCTACATGATGACCCGGGGTGAGAAGCACGCCCAGGTCTTCGTGAAGCGGTTGGCCGACCGCCTGCCCTTCGTGCGGGCCGAGACGGTGACCTCGCTCGTGCAGAAGGTGGCCGACCGCATGAAGATCCTCTTGTCGAGTCGGGATCTGCTCTGGCGCGCGGGTCTGTGGGCTTCGGCCAACTGGCTCCTCGACGCCTTCTCGCTCTGGGTGTTCCTGCTCGCTTTCGGCGCCCACATCGACCCGATCGACGTCCTCGTGGCCTACGGGCTGGCCAATATCCTGGCCGTGATCCCCTTGACCCCGAGTGGCCTGGGCGTGGTGGAACTGACCATCGTCGCCGTGCTCACCCGGTTCAACGTTCCCGGCGGTGTGGCCGCGGCCGGCGTCCTCAGCTGGCGTCTGGTCAATTTCTGGTTGCCGATCCCCTTCGGCGGCATCTCCTACCTGTCGCTCCGGATCGGGCGCCCGCGGGCCACCTCCAGGGCGAACCCCGCCACCTCCTGAGGGGCAGCATGCACGGCCGACCGTCACTCTCCGCACGTTGGGCCGCGGCCAACCGCGCCCGCCTGGAGCGGAGCCGCCCTTCGACGCCCGCCGGCGACGTGGACGCCGAGCGCGCGCTCGAGCAGAATGTGCGCGGACCCTTCGCGTTGCCGGCGGGCCGCACCTCGGCGCTGGAGGAGCGGACGCGCTTCGTCGACCACGAAGTTGCGGACGCCCTCGGGCGCGGCGTGGACCAGCTCGTGTTGCTGGGCGCGGGCTACGACGGGCGAGCACTTCGCTTCGGAGGCGGAGCGACCCGATGGTTCGAAGTCGATCTCCCCGAGACCCTGGCCGACAAACGCCGGCGGCTCGACGCTCTCGGAGTTTCTACGGACACCGTGCGGTATCTCGGCGTCGATGTGCGCAACGATGACGTGGGCCACGCCCTCGCCTCGGCCGGCCACGACGAGGGCCGGCCTTCACTGTTCGTGGCCGAGAGCCTCTTCGCCAGCTTGACCCTCGAGTCCGTGGCCGCGCTCTGCGAGGTGCTGCGCGCCCGGGCGGCGCCCGGCAGCGTCTTGGCCGCTACCTTCTCGGTGTCGCCTGTGCACACCGGGCGTGGCCAATCCGCGCGCCAAGCGTTCGACCAGGTGCGCCGAGCGCTCGGTCAGGGGCGTCCCCACGAGTTCTTGCCCGGTGACCCGCAGAAGCTCTTCGTGGTCACCGGCTGGCGCGTGGTCCGCACCTCGTCGTCACCGCCGGGATGGCTGGGACAGGGCTCGTCGGTGGTTGCCCTGGCCGGAGAACCAGCGACCGGCTGAGCAGGAGGCGCCGTCCCGGCCCGCGGCCGCCGTTCAGGCGCTGGCGCCCGACGGGGCCACGGTCCGCCGGCGCACCAACGGCCGCTGCACCGCGGCGCGACCGATCCGCACACCCGTCCCGGCGATCAATACGACGAAAAGGATGACGTAGGCGTCCGAGACCGGGATGAGCCAGCCTCGTCCCGCGTAGGTAATCGCTGGACCATGGCGCACCCACCAGTACGGCGCCGACCAGAACAGGAGCGAGACGCCCAGGGCCAACCACTCGCCGTAGCGGGGCCGGTCCTCGGCCAGCGCCAACCAGGCCACCAGTAAGACGACCCAGATGAAGTGGTGCGACCAGGAGACCGGGTTGGCCAGCGACTCGGTGGCCTCGACCACGAGGAAGCCCAGGACGGGCGACGAACGCCGATAGGCCCCGGCAGCCACGAGCAACCCGATGGCCGCAGTGCTCACCACGATGAGGAACGTCGTCGGCGTGGTGAGGGTATGGCTGACGGCCCGCTCGATCGCTCCGAGCAATCCCTGGTTGCCGATCCACGACAGCATCCCGGCCCGTTGCGGGTCCCTGATGTAGTGAGTCCAGTAGTTCCACGAGTTCGTGGGCGAGGCTGCCGCAGCCGCGAGCGCCGCCGCGCAGAACGTCACGCTGGCCCTGAAACCGGCCCGGGTTTGCCGGGTCAGGAACAGATAGGGGACGAGAATGATCGGCGTCACCTTGATGGCGGCGGCCAACCCGACCAGGATCCCCCGCGGGATGGGCAGGTCGAGGGTCATGTCCGCCGCCACCAGCAACGCCAGGATGATGTTGATCTGACCCAGCAGGAACGTCTGGCGGACGGGGTCAAAGAGGAGCACCGGCACCAGCAGGGCCATCGACCACCACACGATCGTGCGCCGGTCGAGTGACGCGCAGACGGCTCGCAGCGATACCACGAGGAGTGCGAAGACGCTGGCCAGGTTGAACCAGGAGAACGCGACCTCACAGACGCGCAACGGGAGATGCGCGAAGGGAGCGAAGAGGAAGGCCGAGAAGGGCGGGTAGGTGAAGCCCAGGTTGTCTGCCGGCAACGTGACCCTGAACAGCGCACTCGACTGGGCGTGGGCGCCGCCCAAGAGGTACGTGGCCAGGTCGATCTGCTGGTGCGCCACAGCGAGCACGGTGACCCCGGTCACGGCCAGGACGGCCGATACGGTCGGCCAGACCCAGCCACGGGACGATGCGATGGCGCGCATGCGCAGAGCCAAGGGGACGCTCGCCATGCCTCCGCATGGTACCGGCGACCCGGGGTCAGCATGCACCTTTCCAGCTCGTAGGCCGCCTGCAAGGGCGGGCGACCACTACCCCGCCGTCTTGACCTCGTCCCCCTCGCCCACCCGCAGGTCCGACTCGATGCGTCGACGGGCTCGCTCGCGGGCCAACTCCTTCAGCCGGTCCTGCGAGCTCACACCGTGGCGGTTCAGTACCCTGCGCCAACGACGGTCCGGCCCGAGCTCCCAGGCATTCGTCTCGTCGGCAAACACGAGATCGAGTACCTCGAAGAGGCGGGCCTGGAGCTCGGGGTCGTGGACGGGAACGACGACCTCAATGCGGCGATCCAGGTTGCGGCCCATCAGGTCGGCCGAGCCGATGTAGATCTTGAGCGGCAGACCCGGTCCGGCCGCCGGGTCGGCCGGTGGCCCACCGAAGCGGTAGATCCGCGAATGCTCGAGGAAGCTGCCGACGATGGAGCGGACCCGGATGTTCTCCGAGAGCTCCGGTATGCCCGGACGAAGCCGGCACAGGCCGCGCACGGCCAGGTCGATCTGCACCCCGGCACCCGAGGCGCGATAGAGCGCATCGATCATGGCCGCGTCGGTCAGGCCATTGAGTTTGAACACGATGCGGCCCGACGGGCCGGCGTCGGCCTGCTCCTCGATCATGCCCATGATGCGCTTACGCACCGTGACCGGTGACACGAGGATCTGGCGGTAGTCGGCGTGGCGCGAGAAGCCGGTCAGGTAATTGAAGAGCTCACCGACGTCGGCGCCGATCTCGGGATCCGAGGTGAGGAGGCCGAGGTCCTCGTAGATGCGGGCCGTCTTGGAGTTGTAGTTCCCCGTGCCGACGTGGCAGTAGTGGCGCACACCGTCCTCCTCGCGCCGGAGGACGAGGGCCGTCTTCGAGTGCGTCTTCAGGCCCACGATCCCGTAGACGACGTGGACGCCCACTTCTTCGAGCGCGGGGCCCAGCTGATGTTTGCCTCTTCGTCGAAGCGCGCCTTGAGCTCGACGATGGCCGCGACCTGCTTGCCGTTCTCGGCCGCCTGAATGAGGGCCTGGACGATGGGGCTGTCGTAGCCGGTGCGGTAGAGGGTCTGCTTGATCCCGAGCACGGCCGGGTCGTTCGCCGCATACTCCACGAAGGCCTCCACCGAGGTGGCGAAGGAGTCGTAGGGGTGATGGACCAGCACGTCACGCTCGCGCAGCATGGCGAAGAATTCGCCGGGGTCATGGGCCGCCTGGGCCAGGCGAGGCGGCGTCATCGGGGTCCACATCTCCGCGTGGAGGTCAGGCCGGTCCAGGGCGTAGACGCCCCAGAGGCCCGAAAGGTCGAGGGGTGCCGCGACCCGGAAGACCCCGTCGCGCCCGATCTCGAGCTCGGTGGCCAGCAGGTCGACGATCTCCTGGCTCGTCTGCGCCTGGACCTCGAGGCGCAGCGCCTTGCCGAAACGCCGGCGCCGCAGCTCCATCTCGATGGCGACCAGCAGGTCGTCGGCCTCGTCCTCCTCCAGGGCCAGGTCCGCATTGCGGGTGACCCGGAAGACGTGGTGCTGCCCGATCGTCATGCCCGGGAAGAGGGACCCGAGGTGCGCCGCGATGACCTGCTCCAGCGGGACGAATCGCTCGCCGTCGGGCATCACGATGAAACGAGGCAGCGCAGGCGGCACCTTGACCCGGGCGATACGCCGCTCGCCCGACGTCGGGTCCTGCACCTCGACCAGGAGGTTGAGCGAAAGGTTGGAGATGTAGGGGAACGGGTGGCCGGGGTCCACGGCGAGCGGCGTCAGGACCGGGTAGATCTGTCGCTGGTAGACGTCGACGAGGTGCTCACGGTCGTCGTCGTCGAGGGACGACCAGTCCGAGAGACGGATGCCGGCCTCGGCCAGGGCGGGCACGATCTGGTCCAGGAAGATGGCGTCCTGGCGCCGCACCAGCTCTTCGACCCAGCCTCGGATGAGTGAGAGTTGTTCGCCCGGACGCAGGCCGTCGACGGAGCGCGTGCGCACGCCTGCGGCCACCTGATCCTCCAGTGCGGCCACCCTGATTTGGTAGAACTCGTCGAGCAGCTCGGAGAAGATGGCGAGGAACTTGGCCCGTTCGAGCAACGGCAGTCCGTCGTCCTCGGCCAGGTCGAGCAGGCGAGCCCCGAAGTCCAGGCGTGACTGTTCCCGATTGGTGAAGCGCTGGTAGCCGAAGGCCTCGATCTGTTGATACGTCGGTGCGACCGAGCGGGTCGATTCTGGGCCCTTACCGCCCCCGACCTGCACTTTCGTATCCGGCTTCAACCCCGTGGCCGACTCTGGGGAGGGCTGGGGTTGGGGCTGCGTCTGGGTCATGGCAAGGGGTGGCACGCGGCGCGGACCCGCCGGGTGTCACCGACGATCGTACCCCCCACCACTACGATTCGCCCGTGGCGTCACGGACCCGTCGTGCACCTCTTCTGAGTTACCAATTCGGCCCGAAGCCAAAGCGCCGTACGGAACTGGGTTTACTCCTCTTCAGCTCGTTGTTGGTGGTGGCGCTCTATGTCCTCGCCGCGCTGGGCCAGAAGTCGAAGATTCCGGACAACATCGGCGCCTTCCTCGGGATCGTCCTCGGCCTGGCTCTGATCGCCCACATGGCCAACCGCTGGCTGGCACCCAATGCCAACGCGGTCATCCTGCCGCTGGCCGCACTGCTCAACGGGATCGGCTACGTCATCATCGCCCGCTGGAACCCCGGGCAGGCCAAGGGCCAGGCAGCCTGGGCCGCGCTCGGCGTCATGCTCTACGTGCTCACGCTGCTCGTCGTCCGTTACTCCCGCGACCTGGAGCGCTACCGCTACCTGTTGCTGCTGGTGGCCGGCATCTTCCTGATAGCGCCTCTGTTCTTCTCCCCCATCGGTGGCGCGCGCCTGTGGGTGCACTTCGGCAGCCTGGAGTTCCAGCCGATCGAGTTCTCCAAGATCCTCCTCTGCATCTTCTTCGCCTCCTACTTCGCTGAAAATAAGGAACTGCTGACGATCCCCACCGCGCAGATCGGCAACCGCCTCTACCTTGACCCCCGACCGCTCCTTCCGATCCTCGTCGCCTGGGGTGCCGCCATGGCCATCATCGGTCTCGAAGACGACGTCGGCTTCGCCGCCCTGCTCTTCGTCCTCTTCATCGGACTGCTCTGGGTGGCCACGGGCCGATTCGGCTACCTCGTGCTCGGCCTCGTGCTCTTCGGCGTGGGCGCGTATATCGCGGCACGCTATTTCCAGCAGGTCCACCTACGCGTGGAGCAGTGGCAGAACCCGTGGCCCGCCCCGGGCGCAGGCGACAGTCAGCTGGCCCAGGCGCAGTACAGCCTCGGGACCGGCGGGGTCGGTGGGACAGGACTCGGCTTCGACCACTACGCGGGATACATTTTCGGGCTGACGAGCGACATGGTCTTCGCCGCCATCGGGACCGAGATGGGCCTGATCGGGTGCGCGGCCGTCGTCGTGGCCTTCATCCTGCTAGTGGGTTCAGGTTTCCGGATCGCCCAGACGGCTCGCTCCGATTTCTCCCGACTGATGGCGACCGGTTTCACCCTCATCATCGGATTCCAGGCTTTCTTCATCATGGCGGGGGTGGTACGGATCTTGCCCTTCACCGGTATCACTCTGCCCTTCGTCGCCTACGGCGGTTCGTCCCTGCTGGCCAATTACGTCCTGATCGCTCTCCTGTTGCGCATCTCCGATGAGGGGGCGCAGGCCCATGTGCAGATGCTGGCCGCCGGTGACGCCGGCGCGCCCGGCGAATCCCCGATGGTGCCGGCGCGCTGACCAGACATTTGCTCGGCGCAATCTGGGTTGATATTGGGACGTTGCACAACTTCTGAACACCGGTGTTTCACAGCAAGAACCGAGCCGCATAAGGTCGCTGGGGGAACGCCGCGACAACGACGTCGGGCGCTTCGAAAGGGGGGTGACATGCTTCGGCCGGTCCGGCTGTTCTTCTTGGGGTGCGCCCTCGCCCTCATGGCTGCGGTGTTGCCTGCCGCGGGCGGCGGAGCGACCGCAGTGGCCCGAGCCAGCCAGGATTTCACCTCCGGGGCACAAGTGGCGGCGGCCAACTGGACCCAAATGCCGAACCTCACGGTGAGCGCGCCACCCGGTTTGGGTGCGGTCGACAATGCGGTCTCCTGCGTCAGCGCCGACTTCTGCATGGCGGTCGGGGCGCCCAGCTTCCTGAACCTGCCGCCCTTTTCCGAGGTGTGGAACGGCACCACCTGGATGGAGGTTCCCCTGCCTCCGGCGAACGGGCAGACCGGGCTCAAGGTGCAACTGGCCGGCGTGTCCTGCGTGACGGCACAGTTTTGCATCGCGGTGGGCAACGTCGTCAGCTCCGGCGTGGAGTCGCCGCTTATCGAGCAATGGGACGGATCAGCCTGGACGGTGATTCAGTCGAGCGGGTCTGACACCATCGCACTCGAAGACGTCTCCTGCCTGAGCGTCAACTTCTGCATGGCGGTCGGTTCGGTCGGTTTGACCAACCTCTCGGTCTTCGTCGAGGAATGGAACGGGGCCGCGTGGATCCCGTCGACCCTCACGAACCCGGAAACGACGACCGAAGCATCCGGCTTCGGCATCTCCTGTACCACCACGACGTTCTGCATGATCGCCGGCGCCGCCGGCACGACCACATCGGGCGGCGGCTACGCAGCCTCTTGGGACGGCTCTACCTGGTCGCCGGGCCTCGTGGCCAACAGTTTCAACGACGTCATCTTGCAGTCCGTGTCCTGCGTGGGCGTCTCGTTCTGCATGGCCGCCGGTACGGGCGGCCAGAACGGGAACCATCCGATCGTCGACTCGTGGAACGGAGCCGCTTGGACCCAAGCCTCGGTCCCGACCCTCTCGGCGGCGGGCAAGCTCTTCGGGATCAGCTGCATCAGCACCACCGCCTGCACTGCCGTGGGCTCGTTCGCCACACAGACCCTGGTCTTCACCTGGGACGGGCTGAATTGGAGTCAACCGACCAATACCCCCAACGAAGCGGGCTCACCCCAGACCTTCTTCACCGACGTGGCCTGCCTGACCAATTGGACCTGTGTGGCGGTCGGGACCTTTCAGACCAGCGACGGCACAACCCAATTGCCCTTCAACGCGTCGGCGCCCATCGCGCGGTCGGGCTACCGCACCGTCGCCGCCGATGGAGGGGTGTTCGGCTACGGCGCGCCGTTCTTCGGATCGCTCGGTGGCACCCGCCTCAACGCGCCAATCGTCGGCCTGGCCACGGCGCCGGCCGGCGATGGCTATTACCTGGTGGCGTCGGACGGCGGCGTGTTCGGGTACGGGAACGCCCAGTTCTACGGCTCCATGGGCGGCCAGCGACTCAACCGGCCGATCGTGGGCATGGCCGTGACGCCGGACGGTGCCGGGTATTGGCTCGTGGCCTCGGACGGGGGCATCTTCGCCTTCGGCGACGCGGAATTCTTCGGGTCGATGGGCGGCAAGCCGCTCAACCGGCCGATCGTGGGCATCGGGGCGACGCCCAATGGCAACGGCTACTACGAGGTGGCCTCGGACGGGGGCATCTTCGCCTTCCCGACGCTCGGCGGACCTCCGTTCGAGGGCTCGACCGGCTCGATCCGGCTGAACAAGCCGATCGTGGGCATGTCCGTCGACGCGGCGGGCCAGTACTACCTGGTGGCGTCGGACGGCGGGATCTTCGCCTTCCCGAGCGGGGCTCCCTTCTTCGGGTCAGCCGGCTCCTTGAAGCTGGTCAAGCCGATCGTGGGGATGGCCGCGGTCAGCGGCGGCTACTACCTGACCGGGTCGGACGGCGGCATCTTCGCCTTCCCGACGGTGGGCGGACCGCCGTTCTTCGGCTCGACGGGTGGTCAGCGCCTGGCCCAGCCCATGGTCGCGATCTCCGCCTGACGCAGTCGGCGATTCGCCTTAGGGCTCAGGGTTGGAGCCCAGCGCCACCTCGTAGGACCACAGCTCCGAGCCGACCGACACCGGGCCGCCGTGAGGCGAGGGCCGATCGGCGCCGGCATGGCCATGGGCGAAGGCTGGAGATGAGACCCAGGCCTTGAAGGACTCCTCGTCGCGCCAGCGCGTCACGACCAGCCACTGCCGACGTTCGTCCGTGGGCCGCAGCAGTTCGAACCCCTCGAAGCCCTCTTGGTTGTCGACGGCTCCCGCCCGGGCGGCGAAGCGATTGGCCAGCTCGTCGCCTGCCTCCTCGGGCACGGTGATGGCGTTGATCTTGATGACGGTCATGGGTCGATCTGATCAGATTCGGCCGCGGGCTGCCGGTATGGCACGACGTCGCCCGCCTGTTCGAGCAGACGTTCGTCGACCAGGATCGGCGCGGCCACCGGCATGCGCAGCGCCAGGACGATGCCGTCGGACGGCCGGCAGTCCACCCGCTCGCGCGCCGAACTGGTCATGAGGTCCAGCTCGGCCATCAGGTTGCCCTCCTCGCGCCCGACCAGGCGGACGGCGATGACGTCGATGCGGACCCGCTGCAGCACGTGCATGAAGAGCTCGTGCGTCATGGGCCGGCGCGAGTCCATGCGCCGGAGCGCCTGGGCCATGGCCGTGCCCTCGGGCAGGCCCACCGGGAAGACCAGCATCCGCCCCGGGGGCTCAGACTCCACCAAGGTGACCGCCGGGTACTGGGCGGGGAGCTCGAGCGCGACGTCCTCGACGTCCACGACCCGGAAGGCCGGGGCCGGCGGCGGCACTTCGCCCGCCGTCTCCGCCTGCAGGTCGGTCATCGGAAGCGGCGCCGGGCGCTGACGCTGAGGGCCAACCCGACCGCGGCAAAGAAGACCAGTACGGCGGTACCGCCGTAGCTCATGAAGGGCAGCGGGATCCCCGTGATGGGCATGATGCCCATGGTCATCCCGGCGTTCTGGAACACGCTGAACGCGATGAACGTGAAGAGGCCGGTGCAGAGCAGGCGGCCGAAGACGTCCCGGGACACCACGCCGGCGTGCAGGACCCGCCAGGCGATCACACCGAGGAGGGCGAGGACGCCGGTGCCCCCCACGAAGCCGAGCTGCTCGCCGACCGCGGTGAAGATGAAGTCGGTCTGTTGCTCGGGTACGTAACCGAGGTTGGTCTGGGCCCCGTGCCCGATGCCCGAACCGAAGATGCCGCCCGAACCGATCGCGTTCTTGGCCTGCTGCCCGTTGTAGACGGCCGACTGCACGTAGGGGTTGGTGCTCTTCTCGTTGGGATTGAGGAAGGTGGTCAGGCGAGCGATCTGGTAGTGGTGCAGCAGGCCGCCCTTCACCGCAATCAAGGCGAACAACGCGGTTCCGACGATGAGCATGACGAGGATCCTGATGGGCAGGCCGGCGACGGCCAGCATGACCAGGAGCACGATGATCATGATCATGGCGGTGCCCAGGTCCGGCTGGAGCAGCACGAGGACGATCGGGATGCCCGCCATGATCAGGAGTCGGAAGACGTCGCTCCAGGCCAAGCCCTCCTCTTCGCGCCGCGCGCAATACGACGCGATGGCGAGGACCAGGGCGAGGACGGCGAACTCAGACGGCTGCAACTGCAAGGGACCGACGCTGAACCAGCGCGCCGCGCCTTGGGCACTGCTGCCCACCACGAAAACTCCGAGCAGCGAGAGGACGATGAGCCAATAGAGGATCACGGCGAGCGGTTCGAGCCGCCGGTAGTCGAACAGCGCCAGCACGATCATGGTGATCACGCCGAGGACCACGAAGAGTCCCTGCTTCTTCAGGAAGGTCTTGGGGTCGTCGCCCTGCGCCAACAGCGTGCCCCGCGTCGCGGTGTACACCATGACGACGCCCACGAAGGAAACGAGGAGCGTCGCGGCGACCAGGACGAAGTCGAACGGGGGGACGCTGCGGCGGGAGGCAACGCTGGTGCGGGCGATTGTGGTCATGTCGGTGATTCGGGGACAGAATACCGGCCGTGACCCCACCCACCCTGGCGCCGCCTTCTGCCCTGGTGAGCGCGTCCGTCCAGGTCGATCAGGGCGGAGGCTGGCTCTACCACCTGCTGGTCAAGCTCGGGGTCGACCCTAGTAGCGCCTCCACGGTCACCGATCTCATCGTGCGCCCGCTCGAGATCCTCCTCGTGGTCGTGGTCGCCCTCCTGGTGGCCCGGTACGGCTCCAAAGTGATCCGCCGCTTCCTCGAGCGAGTGGCCGACCAGGCGGCCACCAAGCGCGGCTCGGTGCGCGCCGGGGCCCGGGTCAACACGATGTCGGGTCTCGTGGCGAACGTCTGGCGGCTGTTCGTCTTCGTCGTAGCCGGTGGGATCGTCCTCGGGATGCTCGGCATCAACCTCACCCCGCTGCTGGCCAGCGCCACCATCATCGGCGCCACCATCGGCTTTGGTTCGCAACAGATCGTGCGCGACTACTTCTCGGGCATCCTCATGACGATGGAAGACCAGTACAACGTCGGCGACTCCATCACCGTGGGTGGCGTCAGCGGCGTCGTCGAGGACGTGACGATGCGCCTGACGCGCTTCCGCGGGGTCGACGGCACCATCTACACCATCCCCAACGGTGACATCAGACTGGTCGGCAACCTGTCGCGCGGGTGGGCTCGTGCCGTCGTCGACCTGGTCCTGCCCGGGACGTCGGCGGCCGACCTCGATCATGTCCGTCAGGTCATCGAGGAGGCGGCCCACCGGGTGGCGGCGCGACCCGAGTTCGTCGGGCACAGTACCGAACCGCCGCAACTCGTCGGTCTCCTGAGCGCAGACTCGACCACCATTACCGTGCGGGTGATGATGCACACCATCCCGTCCTTGCGCGACGCACTCACGCGTGCTCTGCGCGAGGAGTCGGTGGCCGCTCTGGCCCGGGCCCAGTTGTGGCCCGCCGACGCGGCGCCCCCGGCGGCGGGCCCGTCTCCGGACTGATCAGCTCTCGCTGGGAAAGGCCGTCTCCGCCGCCTGCCACATCTCTTCGACCGGAGCCTCACGGCCGGTCCAGAGCACCAGTTGCGCCGCCGCCTGGTGCACCAACATGCCGAGTCCGTCGAGGGGCGTGGCGCCTCGGGCCACCGCCCCCTCCAGCCACGATGTGGGGCGCGGCGCGTAGACCAGGTCGGCCGCCACCTGCCCGGCCCGCAACAGGTCGGGCGCCACGGGCCAAGATTCGGCGCTCTGGCTCCCGGTCATGCCCAGCGGGGTCGCGTTGACGACCAGGTCGGCCCGCGCCACGGCGCCGGCGACATCCCCCCAGACCACGCTGCCGGCGCTCCCCGCCAAGGCGGCGGCCTCCGCCGCCCGGGAGGTCGTGCGGTTGACCACGGCGACCTCGGCCGCTCCGGCGTCGGCCAGGGCGAGGATGACGGCTCGCGCCGCCCCCCCCGCCCCAATCACCAGACAGCGCCGGGCGGACGGATCGAAACCCACGCCGCGGACCAGCGAGTCGACGAACCCCTGGCCGTCGGTATTGGTGCCCGTCAGCACCCCGTCACGGTTCAGGACGCAGTTCACCGCGCCCAGGCGACGGGCCACGTCGCTGGTGACGTCGACCAGGGAGGCAACTGCCGCCTTGTGCGGCATGGTGACCGACAGCCCGCGCACGTCGCGTCGTCGCATGTCCGCGAGGGCGCCGCCGGCCTCGCCCTCAGGTACCTCGAAGGCGAAGGACTGCCACCCGGCCAACCCGAGCGCCGCGAAGGCGGCGTTGTGGAGGAGCGGTGAGAGGGAATGGGCGATCGGGCTCCCGATGACGCCGACCACGGTGGCCTCGGGACCGCAGCGGGCCCGCGCCTCCCCCATGGTCACGGGCGGCTCAGGGGAGTCCACGTGATTTCGCCAATTGTTCGTTGGCCATTTGCTCGGCGAACGTGTCCGAGAAGGCCATCACCCCGTTCTTCTGCACGAGGACGAAGTACAGCCACCCGCCCGCCGGCGGGTCGACCGCGGCCTTCAAGGCGGTCTCCGACGGCATGCAGATCGGAGTCGGCGGGAGTCCGGTGTTGAGGTACGTGTTGTAGGGCGATTGGATCTTGAGGTCCTGAGAGGTCACCGGTCCTCCGTCCTGCCCGATGGCGTACAGCACGGTCGAGTCCATCTGCAGCGGCATGCCATTGGCCAAGCGGTTGTAGATCACCCGGGCCACCTTGGGCATGTTGATGACGTAGTAGCCCTCCTTCTCGACGATCGAGGCGGAGATGATCACCTCGTAGGGTGTCAACCCGAACTTCGCCGCTGAGGCCGTGCTCAGGCCGGCTCGGGTCGCGTCGCCGTCGAAGCGTGTCACCATCTGTCGGAGCAGTGTCAGGTCGGTCTCGCCCGGCAGGACCAGGTAGCTTCCCGTCCCCAGCATCCCCTCGAGATTGTTCGATCCGGGAGGCGAGAACTCCGAATGCACCGCCCCGCTGTTGGCCGCATTGGCGAAACCACCCGCGGCGTGCCCGGGAATGCCGTCCACCTGGCTCGCCACCTCGGACAGGGTGAACCCAGGGCGGACGTCGACCGGATAGATGTTCGGACCGGCGGCCAGAATGGCCCGGACCTGCGAGAAGCTCTGGTTCTCGTGGAGGGCGTAGCTCCCGGGCTCGGGGTTGGGAGAACCGTGGATGAAGTCCGAAATGCGGAAGGCCAGCGAGCTGCCGATGACGTGGGCCTGGCTCAGGGCGTCGACGACGGAGTTCGATCCTTCGCCTTCGTGCACGGTGACGACCACCTGGCGACCCTCGGGGCCGAGAGCGTGCGACTCGAGCTGGTACCAGAGCACGAAGCCCAGGATCACCACGATGATGACGCCGCCGATGGCGACCACGATGCGCCGTCGGCGCCGGACCCGAGCCGACCGCAGCCCCTTGCGCTGCGCCCGGGTCTGAGGTGCGGCCGGCTCACCATCGACGAGCGGCGCCGCCGGCTCGGCGTCGAGCGGAGCGCCCGTCGGCTGTGGCTGGTCCTCGTCGCCTTCGAAAGGCCCGGTCACGAACGGTCCAACCAGGCTTGGAGCAGCACCATGGCCGCTGCGCTGTCGACCACCTTGCGGGCCGCCTTGCCCGTGCGGCCGGCGGCGCGCATGGAGCGCTCCGCCTCGACCGTGGTGAAGCGCTCGTCCGCCGTCTCCACGACGACGCCCAGTGGCTGGAGCACGATGCGCAGGGCGTCGGCTTCGGTGAGGGCGGCCTGGGCCGCCGGGCCGGCCTGCCCGGAGAGGCTCAGCGGGAGCCCGACGACGACCGTGCCCGCCTCGCACTCTTGCACGGCCGTCACGATGGCCTGGCGGTCGCGCTCGACGTCACCGCTGCGCTCGATCGTGCCCCAGGGGCTGGCCAGGGTCCGCCCACTGTCGCTGTAGGCGACGCCGATCCGCCGGGTCCCGAGGTCGATGGCTGCCACCCGCCCGCGCGCCTTCCCCGACTCGTCCGCGCCCCCGCTCACGCGGTGAGCAGTCGCTGCGCCTCTGCCAGCGCGGCCTCGATCTGCGAGGGGTCCCGGCCGCCGGCCTGCGCCAGCTCGGGTGAGCCTCCGCCCCCGCCCCCCACCAGCTTGCCCAGGGTGTTGACCATCTGCTTGGCGTCGGGCTCGCCGCCCGTGGCCGCGGCGATGGCCACCGTGGTGCCGTCGGGAGAACCGACCAGCACGACGGCCCGGACCCCGTCGTGGCGGAACACGGCCTGGGCCAGGCTCTTCAGGTCATTGCCCTGGACCTGGTCGCGGCGGGCCACCACGATGCCGCCGTCCGCGGCGGCCTGAGCGGCCAGGGTGCCTGCTTCGGCCTCACTGGCCTGTTGACGCAGCGTGGAGAGCTCGCGCTCGGTGTCGCGTTGGCGCTCGAGCGTCCGGCCGATGGCGGCCAACAGCTCGTCGGGCTCGGCGCGCAACAGCTCGGCGGAGGCGCGGAGCAACCGCTCGCGCTCCTTGGCCCGCTCGATCGCCACCTTCCCGGTGACGGCGAAGATGCGGCGGGTGTTGGACCCGATGGAACCCTCGGAGAGCAGGGTGATCGGTCCGATCTGACCAAGCGAGTCGACGTGGGTGCCGCCGCAGAACTCGAGCGAGGTAGAGCCGGCCCGGACCACCCGGACCGATTCTCCGTATTTGTCTCCGAAGAAGGCAACCGCCCCCATCTTCTCGGCCTCGTCGCGCGTGGCCTCCACCGTCTCGACCCCTGTGTCGGTCAGCACGGCGGCGTTGGCCAGTCCGAACACCTCGTCCAGCTCTTCGGGGGTGGGCTGGCTGTGGTGTGAGAAGTCGAAGCGCAGATAGTCGGGCGAGACCAGCGATCCTTGCTGGCGCACGTGGTCGCCCAGCACGTTGCGCAGCGCGGAGTGCAACAGGTGGGTCGCCGTGTGGTTGCGCCGGATGGCCTCGCGACGCTCACCGTCGATGGTGGCCCGCGCGTCCTGGCCCACCAGGAGCTCCCCGTCGACCCGGGCCTTGTGCACGATGAGACCGGGCACGGCGTACACGGTGTCGTAGACGTCGGCGATGCCCGACTCGGTGACGATCGTTCCGGTGTCGCCGATCTGGCCACCGCCCTCGGCATAGAAGGGGGTGCGGTCCAAGAAGACCTCCACCGAACCGGCGTCGTCGCCCTCCATGCCCTCGAGCACGGCCAGGACCCGGGCGGGCGACTCGTAGTTCTCGAGGCCGCGCCCGACGAAGGCGGTCTGGCCTTCGCTCTCGAGCAGGGAGCGGTAGGCCGCTTCGTCGCCGGCCCGGGTTGACTTCGCCGCCGAGCGGGCACGCTCGCGCTGCTCGCGCATGGCGGCGTCGAAACCGGCGCGGTCGACCTCGACCCCGGCGTCGCGGGCCAGCTCCTCGGTGAGCTCGACCGGGAAGCCGTGGGTGTCGTGCAGGGTGAAGGCCACGTCGCCCGGCAGCACCTTGGCTCCGGTGGCGAAGGCCTCCTCCAGCCGGCCCAGGCCGGCGCGCAGCGTGCGGTCGAAGCCCGCCTCCTCGCGGGCCACCGCGTTGACGATGAGGTCGTGCTGGGTGGCCAGCGCGGGCCAGGCCTCGGCCAGCACCTCGGTGGCCGCCTCCACCAGGGTGGGGGCGATGGGCTTGTCCACGCCGAGACGGCGGGCGGCCATGACGGCGCGCCGCACGATGCGACGCAGGACGTAGCCGCGCCCCTCGTTCGCCGGCAGCACGCCGTCGGCCACGAGCATGGTCATGGCCCGGCCGTGGTCGGCCAGGACGCGCAGCGACACGTCGGTGCGCTCGTCGGTGCCGTACCCGGTGCCGATGACGGAGGCCGCCGCGTCGATGATGGGCAGGAAGAGCTCGGTGTCGAAAATCGAATCGTGGCCCTGGAGGATGGGCAGGATCCGTTCGAAGCCGGCACCGGTGTCGATGTTCTTGCGGGGCAGGTCGGTGAGCGTGCCTTCGGCGTCGCGGTTGAACTGCATGAAGACCAGGTTCCAGAGCTCGACGAAACGTTGATCACCGCCGTGCTTGGGACCCCCGTCCCCGCCATAGCTGGCGCCCTTGTCGATGAAGATCTCCGAGTCGGGACCGCAGGGGCCGGTCTCCCCCATCGTCCAGAAGTTGTCCTCGTCGCCCATGCGCTGCACACGCTCGGGGCGCACGCCCACCGAGTCGATCCAGATCTGCTCGGCCTCGTCGTCGCTGTCGTGCACCGTGACCCACAGGCGATCCCCGTCGAAGCCGAAGACCTCGGTGAGCAGCTCCCAGGCCATGGGGATGGCGTCGGCCTTGAAGTAGTCGCCGAAGCTGAAGTTCCCGAGCATCTCGAAGAACGTGCAGTGGTAGGTGTCGGTGCCGATGATGTCGATGTCGGGGGTGCGGAAGCACTTCTGAATCGAGGTGGCCCGGGGCCAGGGCGCCTGCTCCTCACCCAGGAAGTAGGGCTTGAAGGGCACCATGCCCGCGATGGTGAAGAGCACCGTGGGGTCGTGCGGGATGAGGCTGGCCGACGGGACGACGGTGTGACCCCGGTCGGCGAAGAAGCGCGTGAAGGCCGCCCTCAGTCCGTTGGCGTCCATCGCACCAGCTTACCGGGGCCAAAAACGGCGTCGGAGCCGGGTCACGCGGCGGACATGCCCACGATCGGCGCGTTCAGGTGCAGGGATCCGGTCGAGCCGAAGAACTGCGCGTCGCCGTAGGAGAAGATGCCGCCGTCGGTGGCCACCAGCCAGTAGCCATGGCCGTCGGGCGTGGGCGACATGCCCACCACCGGCTTGTTGAGCACGATGCCCCCGGCCGAGCCGAAGAACCCGGCCGAGCCGAAGTCGAAGATGCCGCCGTCGGTGGCCACCATCCAGTAGCCGCCGCCGTTCGGATTGGCGGCGATGCCCACGATCGGCTTGTTCAGCGGCTTGCCCCCCATGGACCCGAAGAAGCCCGCGTCGCCGAAGGCGAAGATGCCGCCGTCGGAGGCCACCTCCCAGTAGCCATGGCCGTCGAGCGTCGTGGCGATGCCCACGATCGGCCGGTTCAGCGGCTGGCCGCCCATGGAGCCGAAGAAGGCGGCGTCGCCGAAGGCGAAGATGCCGCCGTCGGAGGCCACCTCCCAGTACCCCTTGCCGTCGGGCGTGGAGGCGATGCCCACGATCGGCCGGTTCAGCGGCTTGCCCCCCATGGAGCCGTAGAAGCCGGCGTCGCCGAAGGCGAAGATGCCGCCGTCGGAGGCCACCTCCCAGTAGCCGTTGGTGGTGGGGGTGCCGGCCATCCCCACCACCGGCTTGTTCAGTGGCTGCCCACCCATGGAACCGAAGAAGCCGGCCGAGCCGTAGTCGAAGATCCCTCCGTCGGAGGCCACGAACGAGTACCCCTGGCCGCAGTTGAGGTCGCCCCCGTAGCCGTAGTGGTCGAACGACGAGGTGGCCGAGACGCCCTGGGGATTGCTCACGACGACGTCGACGCAGCGTGCTCCGAGCGCGTTGGGCGGGATGACGGTGAGGGTCGTTGCCGTCCGGCCGACGATCGGCGCGGCGCCGAGCGAGCCGAAGGTCACCGAGGTGGCGTTGGCAAAGCTGCCGCCGAAGATGGTGATGGCACCCGATCCGCTGATCGGCCCGGTGTTCGGGCTCAGGCCCCCCACCGAGGGGCAGCCGTCGCCGCCCTGAAGGGCCAGGGCCAGGTTCGGATCGACCGGAGAGCCCAATCCGCTGGTGGCATCGGAGACGGTCTTTCCAACGGTCGCGGTGAAGAAGTCGCTGTTGGTATCCGTGAAATCGTTGTTCCCCGACGTGATGTCCGTGAAGTCGGAACTGGTGGTCGAGCTGTAGAGGGCCGGGCCGACTCGGCCCAGCAGCGCACCACAGCCCTGATTGGTGTCACTCAGAAGGCCGGCCGTGGTCGGGGAATCGATGCTGGTGCCGCCGAAGCCCGTCCAGCCGCCGCGCCAGTAGGCCACGACAGCCCCGGCTTGGGGGTCACCGGGGAACGCGAGGTCGGGCACGGAGCGGCAGCCGTTGACGCCGCCACCGCAGGGGTTGACGTTGGGCCCGGCGGCGACCGGTTGCCCCGGGTTGCGCGGCCACACGACGGAGTACCCACCGCCGGTGGCCCCGGTGCCTTGCCTCAGCGCACAGCTCTGGTCCGCTCCCGGGCAGTTGTTCCAGACGAGCTGCGCGCCGGCCGACGCGCTCGACATCGAGGTGGCGCCCACACTGACGACGTTGGGCTGGGAGCCCGGGTCGTCGACGGCCAGCCCGGTGTTCGCCGAGTTGTCCGGGAAGCAGTCCTCCGAACCCGAGTCGCCCGATGCGGCGAGCATCGTCTGCCCCTGGGCGGCCATCTGGGAGAAGATGCCGCTCTCCGCGTCGATGTCGGTCGTCCCGACGACCTGCTCGCAGTTCCCCCAGCTCGTCGTGACGACCTTTGCGCTGTCGTCGCTGGCGATGCGCTGGAACAGGTCGAGCGCGTCGGCGTCGCTGGTGTTGGGCGCCTCGTAGACGGCGAGCGAGGCCCCGGGCGCGTTGACGGCGGCGAATTCCACATCGAGCGCCGCCTCGCCGTCGAGCCCGGCCGCCGGACCTCCGGAGCCGCCGTTCACGGTGACGTTGCGAATGGCGTTGGTCAGCCCGTAGCAACTCTGGAAGGTGGTGAAGTCACTGCTCAGGTACTGCTCGAACTCGACCACGGCGATGGTCTGGCCGAGCCCGGTGCGACCCTCACCGAACATCTGATTCAGGCCGAAGATGTTGGCCATGGTGGTCGAGGTGTAGGCGCCGGAGTGCAGGGCCGCGGTGGCGTTGGCGGCGTTGCAGGCCTGGGGCGTCTGGGCGTTCGCGCGCTCGGCGTGCCCCTGTTCGCCCCCGTGGACGGCGTGGTGGCGGCCGGGGTCTGGTTGCCGGGCGAGCCCGGGGGTGACGCCACCGTCTGGCCCGGAGCGACCTTGAGCATGTTGTGCTGCTGGTCGAGCCCGTTCAGGCCGGCCACGCCGGTGACCAGGCCGGACAGCGAGGCCGGGATGGACGGGGCGGAGGTGTTCACGAGGGCGGGCTGCTCGCCGGGCGCCTGCACCGATTGCATCGCGGTGCCGAAGGCCGATTCGACCGCGGCGACCGAGCCGCGCACCGGCAGGAGGACGCTGCCCTCGAGCGGCTGCCCGACGGTGAGACCTTCGCCGCGCAGCACGGAGGAGACCTGCGCCAGCTCGGCCGTCGACGGACCGAACTGGGAGGCGAACTGCGCCGGGGTCAGGTAGTGGCGGTAGTCGGGTGAACCCGGGGTCGAGACCGCCGCCACCACTTGGGCCAGCCCCGAAGGGTTCTGTCCGGTCAGGCTCACGTCGAGCTGCAGGCTCTGGCCGGCCGAGGCCTCGCCGAGCTGGGCCGTGCCGTGGGGCAGCGCCGGGGCCGACTGGGGCAGGACGACGCGCGTCGCGGGGGCGGCGCTGGCCGCGGGGAGGGCCAGGGCAGAGGTCCCGAGCACCAGGACGAACCCGCCCAAGGCGGCCGTCAGCGCGCCGCCCCTTCGCTGTCCTCGGTTCACGAATCGGCCTCCCTGTTCCGGTCCGTGCCGCCACCTTCAGCACCGTGCGGCGTCGGCTCGTAGTACACCCGTCCCTCGAGCGCGTCAGGACGATACTGCTGCTCAACGACCCCGGAGGGGTCGTCATGCGGATAGACGTACCCCTCTCCATGCCCGAGGTCCGCCGCCCCCTTGTAGTGGGCGTCACGCAGGTGCGCCGGCACCTCCTGTGTCAGGCCCGAACGGACGTCGGCCTGGGCCCGCCCCAGGGCCACCACCACGGCATTCGATTTCGGCGCTCGGGCCAGGTAGATCACGGCCTCGGCCAGGTTCAGTGCGGCCTCGGGCAGGCCCACGTACTCGACGGCCCGGGCCGCGGCCTCCGCCACGAGCAGGGCCTGGGGGTCAGCCAGCCCGATGTCCTCGCTGGCCAGGATCACCATGCGCCGGGCCAGGAAGCGGGGGTCCTCCCCCGCCTCGATCATGCGGGCCATCCAGTAAAGGCCGGCGTCGGGGTCCGAGCCCCGCACGCTCTTGATGAGGGCGCTGATCTGGTCGTAGTGCTCATCGGCCCCCTGATGGAAGAGCCGGCCGTCCCGGGCCCGCGCCATGTCGCCCATGCTCAGCGTGACCCGGGCCGAGGGGTCGGGCGCGGCGGCCTTGGCCAGGGCCACGGCCACCTCGACGGTGGTCAGCGCCGCACGGGCATCGCCCTCGCAAGCGGCCACGAGGGCGGCCACGGCGTCCTCCTCGGCGTCGGCCTCCTCGAGCTCGAGGCCGCGCCGGACCAGGGTGTCGAGGTCCTCGTCGGACAGGGCGTGGAGACGCCAGAGCGAGGTCCGGCTCAACAGGGGCGGATTCACCTCGAAGTAGGGGTTCTCGGTGGTGGCGCCGATGAGGACCACCAGCCCGTCCTCGACGGCGGGGAGGAGCACGTCCTGTTGGGACTTGGAGAAGCGGTGCACCTCGTCGATGAAGAGCATGGTGCCCTGGCCCTGCTCGCCCAGGCGGAGCTCGGCGCCGGCCAGCGCCTCGCGCACGTCCTTCACCCCCGCCGCAGTGGCCGACAGGGTGACCAGGTGCTTGGCCGTGCTGTCGGCCAGCAGGCGGGCCAACGTCGTCTTGCCGGTGCCGGCCGGGCCCCAGAGGATGGAGGAGCCGACGCGGTCGGATTCGGCCAAAGCCCGCAACGGGGCGCCCGGACCGACGAGATGCTGCTGCCCCACCACTTCGTCGAAGGTGCGCGGGCGCAGCCGGGCGGCCAGCGGGGCCCGCTGGCGGAGCCGTCGGTCGGCGGCGTCGGCGAAGAGGCTCACGACGTCGCGGCCGGGCTCAGCTCGGGGCCGGGCTGGGGGCGCCCGCGGGCCCGGGCTGGCCCGGCGCGGTGGGTGGCACCACGACCCGGATGCCGAGCTCGGCCAGGCTGGCCGGGGGCAGCGGGGTCGGGGCGCCGGTGAGCAGGTCGGCCCCGGACTGGGTCTTGGGGTAGGCGATGACCTCGCGGATGTTCTCCTCACCGGCCAGCAACGCGGCCAGACGGTCGACGCCGACAGCGAAGCCGGCGTGCGGCGGGGCGCCGTAGCGGAAGGCGCCGAGCAGGAAGCCGAAGCGCGCCTCGGCCTCCTCGTCGCTGATCCCGAGCGCGGCGAACACCTGGGACTGGATGTCGCTGCGATGGATACGCACGCTGCCCGAACCGAGCTCCCACCCGTTGAGCACGAGGTCGTAGGCCTGCGAACGCACGGCCATCGGGTCGCTGACCAACTTCGGCAGGTCCTCGGGGTACGGCATGGTGAAGGGGTGGTGCGCCGCTTGGGGCTTCCCGTCGGCGCCGTAGCCGTCGAACATCGGGAAGTCGATCACCCAGACGTAGCGGTGCGGCCCCTGGCTGACCGGCGGCGAACCCAGGGTGGTGCGGAGCAGGCCGAGCACCTCGCAGGCGGTGCGGTACTCGTCGGCGACGGCCAGGACGAGGTCGCCGGTCGACGCCCTGGTGGCTTCGAGCACCCCGAGCGACTCGGGCTCGGACAGGTGGCGGGCCAGGGGGCCGTCGAGTCCCGGGCCGTCGGTGACCCGGAACCAGGCCAGGCCGGCGGCGCCCGCCCTCTTGGCCTGCTCGGTCAGCTCATCGAGCTTGGAGCGGGGGAAGGTCGCGCCCTCGGGCACCACGATGGCCTTGACCGTCGGCGAGCTGAAGGCCTTGACCCCGGTGGCGGCGAAGGTCGGGGTGAGGTCGACCAGCTCCATGCCGAAGCGCAGGTCGGGCTTGTCGGTGCCGTAACGGTCGAGGGCATCGGCCCACGTCATGCGCTCGATGGGCGGCGGGCGCTCGCCCGTGGCCGCCTCGGCCGCGTCCAACACGGCCTCGGAGACGAAGGCCATGACGTCGTCCTGGCTGGCGAAGGAACATTCCAGGTCGAGCTGGCTGAACTCGAACTGGCGGTCGGCCCGCAGGTCCTCGTCGCGCAGGCAGCGGGCGATCTGGAAGTAGCGGTCGAAGCCGCCGACCATGAGGAGCTGCTTGGCCAGCTGCGGGCTCTGGGGCAGGGCGTAGAACGATCCGTGATGCAGCCGCGCCGGCACGGAGAACTCGCGCGAGCCCTCCGGGGTCGGAGCCCAGAGCAGCGGCGTCTCGATTTCGACGAAGCCCTGGCGCACCATGGCGGCCCGTAAGGCCAGGTTGACCCGGGCCCGCAGGCGCAGGTTGCGTTGCAGGCGCGGGCGCCGCAGGTCGACGTAACGATGGCGCAGGCGCACGGGCTCGTCGGCCTCGGCCCGGTCGTCGACCGAGAAGGGGGCGGCTCGGCCTCGTTCAGCACCTCGACGCGACAGTCGCCGATCTCGACTTCGCCGGTGCTCAGATCGGGGTTCACCGTGCCTTCGGGGCGGGGCCGGACGGTGCCCGTCACCGCGATCACCCATTCGCTGCGGACGTCGGTCGCGTGGTCGATGACGCACTGCACGATGCCCGAGTGGTCGCGCAGGTCGACGAAGGCCAGGTGCTCACCGTGCTCCCGCCGTCGGGCCACCCAGCCGCACAGCCGCACCTCGGTGCCGATGTCGTCGGGCCGCAGGACGCCGCACAGGTGGCTGCGCATGGCGGTGGGCTGGTTTTCCTGGGGTGCGGTGGTGTCAGTCATGGCGTCGGCCCGCATTCTCCACGAACTGCTTCACTTCGGCCACCACGGCGTCGCGGGGGACGGTCCGCTGTTCCTGGTCACTGCGCAACGGGCGGAAGCCGACGGTGTTGGCCTCGATCTCCTTGGGCCCGAGCACCAGGGCGACCAGGGCGCCCGAGCGGTCGGCCGACTTGATCTGGGACTTCATCGACCGGCCCTCGAAGGCGCGGTCGGCGCGCAGCCCGGCCCGGCGCAGCTCGGCAGTCAGGACGACCGCCTCGGTACCCCCGGCGGTGTCGATGACGAAGGCCTGCAGCGGCCGGGCGTCCCGCGCGGCCTCGGTCGAGAAGACGCCCTCGGCGTCGCAGGCCAGGAGGGCCCGCTCGATCCCGATGCCGAATCCGATGCCCGGCGTGGGGTCGCCCCCCAGCACCTCGACCAGGCTGTCGTAGCGGCCGCCCCCGCCGACGCCGTTCTGGGCGGCCTCGAGGGCCTCGGCGACGAACTCGAACGTGGTGCGGGTGTAGTAGTCGAAGCCGCGGACCAGGCGGTGGTCGATGGCGTAGGCGACCCCGAGCGCCTCGAGCCCCTGGCGCACCCGGGCGAAGTGCGCGGCGCACGCGACACAGAGATGGTCGAGGAAGTGGGGTGCGTCCTCCGTGGCCGCCCGGCACTCGGGCGTCTTGCAGTCGAGGACCCGCAGCGGGTTCTCCAGGTGGCGGGCCCGATGGGCCGGGCAGAGCTGGTCGACGCGGGCGGCCAGGAACTCTCCCAGGAGCGCGACATAGCCCGGCTTGCAGACCGCGTCCCCCATGGAGTTCAGCCTCAGCGTGACCCGGCGCAGGCCCAGGCCGGCGAAGAAATCATGGGCCAGTGCGACCACCTCGACGTCGAGGTCGGCGTCGCCCACCCCGAGCGCCTCGACCCCCAGCTGGTAGTGCTGGCGGTACCGGCCCTGTTGGGGACGCTCGTGCCGGAAGAGGGGCGCGACGTACCAGGCCTTCCAAGGCGGCACCGGGTGGTGCTGCACGAAGGCGCGGGCCACCGAGGCCGTGCCTTCGGGGCGCAGGGCCATCAGCTGGCCGTCGCGGTCCTCGAAGACGTACATCTCCTTACCGACGACCTCGCTCTTCTCCCCGATGCCGCGGTTGAAGACCGCCTCGTGCTCGACAATCGGAGTCAGGGCGAGGCCATAGCCCGCGCCCTCGGCCAGGGCGGCGAAGCGCACGACCGCGTCCTCCCAACGGAGCGACTCGGGCCACAGGACATCGTGCATGCCGGGTGGGGGTGCGGCTGGGTGTGGGCGCGGACGAACCCGCGGTCACGACATGCTCCTCACGGAATGGTGCTCAGACTTTCTTGCCAGGCAGCTGACGATAGGCGTCGAAGACTCCGTCGAGGTGCTTCAACGCGTTGACGAGCGAGTGCAGATGTGTCGGGTCGGCCAGCTCGACGTCGAAGGCCATCCGGCTGACCCGGTCGGGCGTCGTGGCCGTCCGGGCCGCCACGATGTTGAGGTGGTGCTCGGACACCACCCGCGAGACGTCGGCCAGCAGGCGTGAGCGATCGAAGGCCTGCACCTCGATCGTGGCCACGAAGACGCCGTCGTTGCCCCGGTCCCACTCCACGTCGATGAGCCGCTCGCGGGAACGATCGGCCAGCGCGGTGGCGTTGGCGCAGTCGGCCCGGTGCACCGACACGCCGCGGCCCTGGGTCACGAAGCCGATGATCTGGTCGCCCGGCACGGGTGTGCAGCAACGGGCCAGATGGATCATGACGTCGTCGAGGCCCTCGACGTAGACCCCGGCACCCGTGCGATGCCCGGGTCGCCGGCGGGTCGGACCCGTGAGGGCGGTGGTCGGCAGCTGCTCGTCGTGCTCGCCCCCGCCCCGGATGATCTTGGCCAGGCGCTGCACGATCGACTGGGCCGAGACCTGGTTCTCGCCGATGGAGGCGTAGAGCGCGTCGAGGTCGGCCAGGTTCATGGCCTCGGCCACCTCGCCCAGCGCGCTCGAGCCCATCAGCTTGTGCAGGGGCAGGCCGTCGCGGCGCAGGGCACGGGCCAGCTCCTCGCGGCCGTTCTCGATGGCGTCCTCCCGCCGTTCCCGGCTGAACCACTGGCGGATCTTCGAGCGGGCCCGGGTCGAGGCCACGATCTGGAGCCAGTCCCGGGAAGGCCCGGCAGTGGGCGACTTCGAGGTGAAGATCTCGACCGTGTCCGCCGCTGGTCAGCTGCGTCTCGAGGGGCACCAGGCGCCCGTTGACCCGGGCGCCGATGCAACGGTGGCCGACCTCGGTGTGAATGGCGTAGGCGAAGTCGACCGGGGTCGAGCGGGCCGGTAGCGCGATGACCTTGCCCTTGGGCGTGAAGACGTAGACCTCGTCCTGCTCCAGGTCGAGCTTGAGCGCCTCGAGGAACTCGATGGGGTCGTCGGTCTGCCGGTCGAAGTCGGCGATCCGCTGCAACCACGCCATCTCCGAGGAGCTGTCCTCCTTGGACTTGTAGCCCCAGTGGGCGGCGATGCCGTACTCGGCCCGGTGGTGCATCTCCGAGGTCCGGATCTGTACCTCGACGGGCTTGCCCTCGAGCCCGATGACCGTCGTGTGCAACGACTGGTACATGTTGAACTTAGGCGTGTTGATGTAGTCCTTGAAGCGGCCCTGCACCGGCGCCCAGATGGCGTGAATGGCCCCGAGGGCCGCCCAGCAGTCCTTCTCCGAGTCGACCACGACCCGAATGGCCACCAGGTCGTTGATGTCGTCGAACTCCTTGCCCCGGACCACCATCTTCTCGTAGATGGACCACAGGTGCTTCGGGCGCCCCGTCACGTCCGCCTCGATGCCCATCTCGTCGAGGCGCTGGCGCACGTGCACCAGGACCTGCTCGAGGTACTCCTCGCGCTGGGGCGCCCGGGCGGCGACCATCTGCTCGATCTCGGCGTAGCGCTTCGGGTGCAGCGTGGCGAAGGCCAGGTCCTCGAGTTGCCAGCGCACCTGTTGCACGCCGAGGCGATGGGCCAGCGGCGCGTAGACGTCGAAGGTCTCCTGGGCCGTGCGCCGCTGCTTCCATTCGGGCATGACGGCGAGCGTGCGCATGTTGTGCAGCCGGTCGGCCAGCTTGATCAGCAGGACCCGCCAGTCGTCGGCCATGGCGACGAGCATCTTGCGGATGGTCGCGGCCTGCTGCGCCTCCTTCGAGTTGAACTGGAGGCGGTCCAACTTGGTCACGCCGTCGACCACCTTGGCCACCCCGTCGCCGAAGGTCGACTCGATGGCGTCGAGGGTCAGTCCGGTGTCCTCGACCGCGTCGTGGAGGAGGGCGGCGGCCACCGTCTGCGCGTCGAGCCCGAGCTCGGCCACGATCGTGGCCACGGCCACGGGGTGGGTGATGTAGGGCTCGCCGGAGCGCCGGAACTGGCCGTCGTGCGCCTTCTGGGCCGTGCGCCCGGCCTCGACGATCATGGCGGTGTCGTCCTCGGGACGGTGCCGGGCGAATTCCGCCAGGAGCGGCGAGAGCAGCTCAGCGAGCGCGCGCTCGGGCGTCTCCTCGTGGGCCGTCGATGCCCCCTCGTCAGCGGGGACCTCAGCGACCGTCAGCCGGGTCAAGGCCACCATCTGACCAGGATATGCGCCTGACGACCGGCTGGAGGCACTCCCCCTCGCCGAGAGCGTCCACGACGGTACCGGGCTGCCTGCGTAGGCGGACCCCTAGTGCTTGCGTTTGCCCTTGGATTTGCGCGGCTTGGGACCCGGCGCGGCTCCGTTGCCCGCGTCCGGACGGTCCATCACGGCGGTGTCGGTGCTGCCGGCCGTGCCGCTGGGTTCGTTGGCCGAACCGGGCCGGATGGGTCCGCTGCCCTTCTTCGGGGGCTTCGCGGCCGGGGCGGTCCGGCCTCCCCGTCCGACCTGGCCCGCGGCGGCGATGCTCATCTGGGTGCTCATGTTGGCCGCATCGACGGCCGAGTACCACGAGCCGGCGTCGCCGCGCTTGGTCTGTCGCTCGGCCACCGTCTTCCAGCGGCCCTCGCGTTCCTTCATCATGCAGAGCACCGGGGAGGCGATGAAAATCGACGAGTAGGCCCCGGACAACAGGCCGATGAAGAGGGCCAGCCCATAGGACTGCAGCGTGGTGGCGCCCAGGATCTGTGCGCCGATCACCAGGATGGCCAAGACCGGAATGATGGCCACGGCCGACGTGTTGATCGAACGAGCCAACGTCTGGTTCATGGAGAGGTTGATCAACTGGGGATAGGTGAGGCGCCCGCTGTTGCCGATGCCCCGGGTGTTGTCGCGCACGCGGTCGAACACGACGACGGTGTCGTAGAGCGAGTAGCCGAGGATGGTCAGGATGGCCACCACCGTGTCCGGCGTGACCTGGAAGTTGAAGATCGAGTAGATGCCGACGGCGACCAGGACGTCGTGGATCATGGCGATGAAGGCGGCCAGTGCCATCTTCGGTTCGAACCGGACGCTGATGTAGATGGCCACGACGATGAAGAAGATGATCAAGGCCTGAATGGCCTTGTTCGTGATGGACGAGCCCCACGTCGGTCCGACCGTCGTTTTGCTGATCACGTCGGCCTGGGGCTTGGCGGTGGCCGGCAACGTGGTCGTGGTCGTCGCTCCCGAACCCGCGGTCGTGCTCGTGCTCGACGTCGTCGGGGTGGTGGTGGGCGGGGCCGTCGTGGTCGTCGAGGCGAGGTCGGAATCGGTCGGCGGCTTGGTCCCCGTGAGCTGGTACAGCGCCTTCTCCACGTTGTTGCTGATCTGATCCTGCTGGGCCTGCGGCAGCTTGTTGATGTCGGACTGGACGTTGAGTGTCTGCCGGCCGCCGCTGCCGAGCAGCTCGACGGTGGGGTCGATCAGCCCGGTGCCCTTCAGGGCGTCGGTGGCCTGGGTCTGGGTGACGTGGGGGGCGGCGATCGTCCATTCCGTGCCGCCCTTGAACTCGATACCGAGGTTGAGGCCGCCGCGCAGGATGATCGAGATCACCCCGAGGAGGATGATGAGGGTCGAGAGGGCGAACCAAATGCGGCGCTTGCCCACGAAGTCGAAGCGGGTCTCGCCGCGGTAGAGCCGGGCGATCGGCCCGTGACCCTTGGGACCCTTCGAGAGCAGGGCTCGGGCGGCGTCGTCGACCGAGATCAACTCGTCCTCGTCGAGGCCCTCCTTGTCGATGCCCTCCTCGAACTGCTCGACCTCCTCTTCGGACACGTCGTCCAGCGAGCTGCCGTCCTCGTCGCGGGGCCCGCTGTCGCGCGGGCTCACGAGCCACCACCCCCGGCGACGGCACCGCTGGGCACACCGGGCCGCGGCTCACGGGCCTGCGGACCAGCGTTGAGGCCAGTCGAGATGCTGAACGAGCCCGAACCCTGGAGGCGCTCACTCTGGCCGAGGAGGATGACCAGTGGCCGCGTGTAGAACCACGTGATCGCCATGTCCATGATGGTCGAGAGGCCGAGGAAGAAGGCGAAGCCCTTCACGTTCCCGACGGCCACGAAGTACAGAACCAGGGCGGCCAGCAGTGACACGAAGTCGGCTGCCCAGACGGTGCGCCAGGCGCTCTTGAAGCCACGGTCCACCGAGGTGCGCACCGAGCGCCCGGATCTGGTCTCGTCCTTGAGACGTTCGAAATAGACGATGTACGAGTCGACGGTGATGCCGATGGACACGATCAAGCCGGTGATGCCGGCCAGGTCGAAGCTCGGGGCGACGGAGGTATGGCCCAGGGCCGAGATGATGGCCCAGAGCAGCGCGGCCGTGATGAGGAGGCCCGAGATCACCACCAGGCCCAAGGCCCGGTAATAGAGCAGGACGTAGAGCAGCACCAGGATCAGGCCTGCGATGCCGGCGCCGAGGCCGGCCACGAGCGCCGAGTGGCCCAGGGTGGCCGACACGGTCTCGGAGGTGGCCGCCTTGAGCGTGATGGGCAGGGCGCCGAAGTTCATGGCCTGGGCCAGGTTCTGGGCATCGGCCTGGGTCAGGCTGCCCGAGATCTCGCCCTTGCCACCGAACGAGCTGAAGGTCTGCTGGCCGGGCTGGATGATCGGGGCCGAGTACACGACGCCGTCCAGCTCGATGCCGAGGAGCTGGTGGAAGTTCTCCGAGGCCACCTTGTCCCACAGGTCGGAGTTGGCCTGCCCGGCCAGGGTGTAGTCGACCACCCACTGCCCGGTCTGGTTCAGCGTGGCCGTGGCGCTACCGATGGCGTGCCCCGTCATCTCGCTCGGGCCGAGCACGTAACGCTGACCCCCGTTGGCGGTGCCGCTCGAAGCGAGCCCGGGCAAGAGCACGGTGCTGTGCTCGTAGTTCGGCTTCTCGACAGCGGTCGACGGCTCGGTGGCGTACTGGGGGTCCGGCCCGATTTGGTTCGTGGGCTGTTGCGTCGCCGTGTTGATGGCCAGATTCGACGCGGTCAGCTGGTAGTTGGCCTGACAAGCCGGAATATCCCCAACACCGGGCGGCAGCGTCTTGACCTTTGAATGCTTCGGGACCGCCTGCGGATAGGCGTAACAGAGGACCGGCCGGAAGTACATGCGGGCCGTCTGCCCGATCTGGTCCAGCACCTGCTGGGCATTGGTCACCCCCGGGATGGAGACCGAGATCTGGTTCTTCCCGGTCGTCTGCACCTCGGCCCCCGACACGCCCAGGCCGTTCACACGCAGGTTGAGGATGTTGACGGTCTCGTTGAGGTCGGACTGGCTGATGTTGTGGCCCTCGGCCGTGTACACCACCGACACGCCACCGGCCAGGTCGAGTCCGAGCCGCGGCGTCCACTTGGCGGCGAACACCGCGGCAAAGGAGCCGATGGAGATCGCCACCACCACCAGCACACTGATCAGCAGGTTGCGCCGCTGCCGTTTCTGCGAACGTCCCCCCGACTTGGGGCTCACCCCTCCTCGGCCTCCTCGCGATGCTCACCGTGCGCGCTGTCGCCACCGACGTCGTCGATGTCACCCCCGTCGGTCACAGTGCTTCGCTTGCCGTTGCCATTGGTCGAGTTCTCGACTGGCTCGTCCTCCACCTGCACGTCGTTCACCCGGACGTCTTCGACAGGCTCGATCTTGCGGGCGATGGCCTGGCGGACGAAGACGATCCGCGTCGGCTGGGGACCGTCGAGGTTGCCGTCGTCGCCGAGGGCGCCGGTGAGGAGCGTGTAGCGGTCCCCGTGGATCTCGAGCACGGTCCCGATGACCCCGCCCACGGTCTGCACCTCGTCGCCCACGTCGATCCCGGTGCTCTGCGCGGCGCGGGCGGCCTGCGCCTTGCGCTGTTGAGGACGGATGAAGAAGAAGTAGCCGAGCACCCCGATGGCCAGCAACGGCAGAAGCGTCAGGAGAGGGGAAGAACTCGATTTCGAAGCGGCGGCGAGCGCTGAGTGGGCAAGCGCCATGGTTGCTGTCATAGGAGATCCTTGAACCTGGAGGGTTGCGACGCGCCACCCTAGTGCGTGCAGTGCCGCTCTCCTGGGCGGCGGTCCTCCCCGGGGGCGCGCTCAGCGGGGCGCTGGTTCCGGTGCCCGCCTCACCGCCCCTGACCTGCTCGGATCTCCCGGACGACCGTGGGCGTCCCAGGCCCGCGCAGTCGCCTCCCGGCGGGAGTAACAGGCCACGACGCACTCCCTGGCGGCGCCCTCGATCAAAACGTCGGGGGCAACCTGACTGCAACCCAAACGGAACCCTGGCTGCGACACCTCCAAATCAAAGTACGGACCATCAGTACAGCAACCCCACGGTGACGGTCGTTCGGAGGGGGGCGACCAGGTGAGAGTCCGATGAAGGGGAACGGATTCTTGCCAGGGGGAACACCGGGGGTAAGGAGCATGTAGGAAGGTGCGCCGGCCTTGGCCGTCGTCGGCCGGAGAAATCCGGGGGGAGCCGATGACTCAGGCCGGCGCACCTTTCGCTCCAAGTTGCTGCACTGACTTTTTGCGTTTCCGGGCTCTTTGCGTTCCTCGCTCACTCCGTGTCGGCATTCGAGCTCACCGGTCACCGACGGTGGCGCAGGCACGCCGGGGTCGGGCGACGGGCGGAGCCCATGGCCCGATCGGCGCCGAATCGAGTCGTCGGGCAATCGCGGAACCCACTGGACGCGCTCCGGCGCCCCGGGTTGATTTCAGCGATCACTGAAAACAAATTTCTGGGGCCACCAGGTGTTTTACTGACGGTTCTGGGTATCCTCCCCTGGCCCGGATAACCAGCCGATCCGGCATTTGCCCAGGTACAGTTGCGAACAATGCGAGATGGTCACATATCCGTGCTCGTTATCGAGGACGAGGCCGATATTCGTCAATTGCTGAGGACCTTGCTCGAGCGGGAAGGCTTTGCGGTGGCGGAGGCGACAGAAGGCCGCGACGGCGTCCGCCAATTCCACCAGAGCCACCCTGACATCGTCGTCCTCGACGTGGGCCTGCCTGACCTCGACGGCTGGCAGGTCCTCGAACGCATCCGGGACATGAGCGACGTCCCTGTGCTCATGCTGACCGCACTTGGTACCGAAAGAGACAAGGTGCGCGGCCTCAACGCCGGAGCGGACGACTACCTGACCAAGCCCTTCAGCCGGGTCGAGCTGCTGGCCCGACTCCAGGCCATCAGCCGGCGCCAGGTCTCCCGCAACGACCCGGTGACCACCTTCGACGACGGGACCCTCCATGTGGACTACGCCCACCAGGAGGTCACCATCGACGGTTCCGCCGTGGTGCTCACACCGACGGAGTACCGCCTCATGGCCACCCTGACCCGTCACCAGGGCCAGGTGCTCTCGCCGGACCAGCTGATCGAGCTGGCCTGGGACGACCCGAGCGGACTGGCCCCCTCCCGGGTGAAGTACGCCGTCCTGCGCCTGCGCCGGAAGCTGGGCTGGGACGAGGGCGACGATGCGCCCATCGAAACGGTCCGGGGCTTCGGGTATCGCTACCGATCTCAAGGCCGGTGAGCAACAGCCCCACCACCCGAACCACCCAATCCGGGCGTCGCGATCTGCAGATGCCGGGCCCCGCGCTACCTATCGGCTTCTCGGGCTCGATGCGGGTCCGCCTACCCGTCTTTGCCCTGGTCGCCGTGGGCACGGTGCTCGTGGCGCTGATCCCGTTCCCCCACGACGCTCGCCGAGAGATCGGAGTGGCCGGGGTCGTCTTCTTCGTCCTCCTCGCCGCCGCCTTCCTGCTCCCATGGGAACGGTTGCCGGACTGGGCCTGGCTGGTCATCCCCATCGGCTACATCGCCGTCATCGCCATCATCCGGGACGCCCAGGGCGGCAGCAATTCCGGACTGGTGGTGATGTACCTGCTGCCCATTGTGTGGCTCGCCCTCTACGGGCGACGGCTGCATCTTCTCGTCGGGCTCTTCTGCATGGACCTGGCCTTGCTGGTGCCCCTCCTGATGGTGGGGCCGCCCAAGTACCCGCTCATCGAATGGCGCCAGGTCGCGGTCATGGCCACCGTCACCACCCTGGTGGCCTCCACCGTGTACACGATGGTCTCGCGGGACAGGGCCGTCCTGGGGGACCTGGCCCAGCAGTCCCGCATGGCCCGGCGCAACGCCCGGGAGGCCGACTACGCGCGGGACCGCCTCGAGACCCTCCTGCGGGCCGCCACCGGCAGCGCCATCATGGGCGTGGACCCCGCGGGCACCGTGACCTTCTTCTCGGCCGGGGCCGAGCAGCTGCTCGGCTATCGGGCCGCCGAGGTCGTCGGCATTCACTCCATCGCCGACTTCATCGACCCGGCGCAGATCGACGAGCGTCGCCAGACCATCGACTCCATGCGCACCGCACTGGCCCCGGTCGATGCAGAAGCGGCGGCCGAGGTGCCCTGGACCGCCACCCGCAAGGACGGGCAGCAACGGCGTTGCGTGGTCCGGGTGCGCGCCCTCCCCGTGCCGGCGCCGGACCCCGCCGTCGACCAGGAGGGCCTCGACGACGCCGAACGCGCCGTGGAGCAGGAGCCGGCCGAACCCGAGAACGAGTTCAGCGAGGTGCTCTCTCCGTCGACTGGGGGCTACGTCGTGGTGGCCATCGACGTGACCGAGCGTGAGGAGCTCGCCGCCGACCGTGAGCGTCTCTTCGCCATTCAGAAGGAAGTGACGCAGTCCCTCATCGAACAGAACAACCGTCTGCGCGAGCTGACCCAGATGAAGGACGACGTCGTGGCGACGGTCTCGCACGAGCTGCGCACACCGATCACCTCCATCCGGGGCTTCATCGAGCTGCTGCTCGACGCGCAGTCCGAGCTCACCGAGAGCCAGGTCCGCATGCTCGCCACCATCGACCGCAACGCCGAGCAGCTGCAGCGGGTCGCCGAGGACCTCCTCACCGACCCCGGGGCCGGGCGCGGGCTCAAGGTCGCCTTCGCGGAACTGGACCTCTACCACCTGGCCGACGAGGCGGTCCACGCCATCCAGACCTCGGCCCGGGTGGCCGGCGTCGTCCTGTCGATCGAACCGGGTGAAGAGACGCCGATCTTCGGTGACACCAACCGGCTGCACCAACTCCTGGGCAACCTGCTCTCGAATGCCATCAAGTTCTCTCCCCGCGGCGGACGCGTACGCGTGATCGTCGACAACGTCGACTCCTACGGACGGGTGCAGGTCCTCGACGAAGGCCCGGGCATCCCCGAGACCGAACGCGACCAACTCTTCGAACGCTTCTACCGCCTGGCCTCCTCGCTCGAACAGGGCGTGCCCGGCACCGGGCTCGGCCTGGCCATCGCCAAGTCGGTGGCCGAGGCGCACGAGGGATTCGTCGACATCGCGGACACCCCGGGCTGGTCGACCACGTTCCGCGTCTTCATCCCGCTCCGCACGTCCGCCGGCGCGTCGCGCACCGCCTGACACGCGGTCCCGGCGGGCAGCCCCTCCCCGGACCCGGCCGGCTCGACCGTTTCCGGAAAGGGACCGCACCACCGAGCCGGTCACGCGGCCAGGAAGCCGCCCGACTGGTGCTCCCACAACCGGCAGTACACGCCGTGGCGCGCCAGCAGCTGGGCGTGCGTGCCCTGCTCGACGACGCGACCCTGGTCCAGCACCACAATGCGATCGAGCCGGGCGATGGTGGCCAGCCGGTGCGCCACCACCAGGGCCGTCGTCCCGTCCATCAGCCGCCAGAGGGCCTCTTGGACGAGCGACTCGGACTCCGAGTCCAGGGCTGAGGTGGCCTCGTCGAGCACGAGCACCGCGGCGCCCTTGGCCATGGCCTGGGCGATGGCCACACGCTGGCGCTGACCCCCCGACAGCTTGAGCCCGCGCTCACCGACCATCGTCTCGTAGCCCTCGGGCAGGCGCTCCACGAACTCGTCCACGTAGGCGGCCTTGCCCACCTCGCGCACCAGCTCCATGTCGATGCCGTCGCCGTCCTGGCCGTAGCAGATGTTCTCTGCGATCGTCCGGTGCAGCATCTGGGGCTCCTGGGGGACGTAGGCGATGTGGCGCCGCAACGAGTGCTGGGTCACCTGCGCGATGTCCTGCCCGTCGATGGCGATCACTCCCCCGTCACGGTCGTTGAAGCGCAACAGCAGCTTGGTCAGCGTCGTCTTGCCCGAACCCGACGGCCCCACCAGGCCGACGTGCTCGCCCGGTTCGATGGACAGGTCGAGACCGTCGAAGAGGGGCGCACCGCCGCCGTAGGCAAAGCGAAGCTGATTGAACTCGACCCGCCCCCGTGGCACCGAGAGTTCCGGGGCCCGGGGCACGTCGACGATGTCGGGCTTGGTCAGCGCGATGCCGGCGAACTTGGCGCAGCGCCCGATGGCCCGCGACATGAGACGGATGAACTCGAAGGACTCCTCGAGACTCGTCCCCACGAAGGTGGCGTAGAAGAGGATCAGGTAGACGACCCCGGCCGCGGCGACGTGATGGAGCGCCAGGACCACGCCTACCGCCACGGCCGCCCAGTTGAAGAAGGCCATGGCCGACTCCATCTGGATCCGCGTGGTCGTGAAGACCCGCCTGGCCCGGAAGTCGGCCCGCAGTGAGTCACCGACCATGCGGTCCACGTGCAGCTTCTCGCGGTCCTCGGCGGCCTGGGACCGCACCGTCGTCAGGTTGGCGATGGTGTCGGCCACCACGCCCGTGGCCCGCGAGTGGGCGTCGGAGAAACCCTTCTCGGCCGTCACCACCCGATCCAGACGCCGTACAGGACGAGCGCGAAGACCCCCACCAGGGCCGCCATCACCACGGCCACGGGCCAAGCCACGATGCCGAGCACGACGATGGCGCCGAGCGTCGTGACCGAGATCCGAAGGATGCCCCAGACCATGGCGTCGATCAGCTCGACGAAGGCCCAGGTCGACGTCTCGAGGGTGGCGATGACCTCACCCGACGGCCGGTCGGTGTGCCAGGCGTGGCTCAGCCCGATCAGGTGGTCGTAGCCGTGGTTGATGGCGCGGCCGAAGGAACGGAGCGTGGCGCCCCAGTTCAGCCAGCCGCCGATGCGCCCGAAGACCGTGGCCGCGACGAGCGTGACGGCATACGCCACGATCAGCGGCGTGAAGGACGACAGGTCGGCGTGGTTGACGCCCAGATCCGAGAGCCGTCCGAGGAGGTCGGCGAAGATCAGTGGCGCGGCAACCGCGTTGGCCAGCGTGCCGAGCGCGATGGCGGTGCAGCTGCCGGCGAAGGCGGCGCGGTCGGGTTGCATCTGGCTCCAGCAGTAGGCCAGCGTGGCTTTGGTCGAGGCATTCGGGAAGAGGGTGCGATCACCCATGGGGCTCTCCTGGTTGGAGGGTCGTCAGTGATGGATACAGCGGGGCGCACCGCAAGGGGTGCGACGGGAGCAGCGAAGCGGCGGGCCGCGAGGCCAGCGCCGGCGTTCAGCTGATCTGAGGGTGGCGGGCCGGCGTCAGTGGCACGTGAGGCGGAGGTCGGGCCCGGCGAAGCGGGTCCTCCCTCCTGCGGAAGCACCAAAGGCGAGGGGCAGCACCGGACCGCGGGCGATCAGCGCAGAACGCTTGGTCATGGAGCTTGCCATCCGGTCACCTCGCTTCGTCTCGTGGCGCAACCCGTTCAAGGTACCCCATGGGAGGCCGCTCGGGGAACCACAGGCCCGGGCCGGCCCCGAGCAGGCTCTAGAAGAGCGGGGTGGTCGAGGCGGCGCTCGGGCGTGGCTGCCCGAGGTGGGCCCAGGCCCGGTCGGTCGGGACCCGGCCGCGGGAGGTGCGCTGGATCAGGCCGCTCTGGAGCAAGAAGGGCTCGTAGGCGTCCTCGATGGTGTCGGGCTCCTCGCCGACGCATTGCGCCAGCGTGGTCAGACCGACCGGTTGGCCGCCGAAACGCGTGCACAGCGTGGTCAGGATGGCCCGGTCCACCTTGTCGAGGCCGAGGCCGTCCACCCCGAAGAGCTCGAGTCCCTCGCTCGCGGTGCGCCCGTCGATGTGCCCGTCCCCGCGCACCTCGGAGAAGTCGCGCACCCGTCGCAGCAGCCGGTTGGCCACCCGGGGCGTCCCCCGTGAGCGCTCGGAGATCCGGGTGGCGCCCTCCCCGTCGATGCGCACGTGCAGAATCTGGGCCGAGCGCTCCACGATGGCCCGCAGATCCTCGGGCGCGTAGAGGTCGAGGCGTCCGACGAAGCCGAAACGATCGCGCAGCGGGCCCGAGACGAGACCGGTCCTCGTGGTCGCACCGACCAGGGTGAACTTGGGCAGCTCCAAGCGGATGGAGCGCGCGGTGGGACCCTTGCCGATCAGGATGTCGAGGCGCCCGTCCTCCATGGCCGAATAGAGCATCTCCTCGACCGATCGGTGCAGCCGATGGATCTCGTCGATGAACAGCACGTCGCCGTCCTGGAGGTCGGTGAGGAGCGCGGCGAGGTCACCGGCCCGGGTCAGCACGGGTCCGGCGGTGATGCGCAAGCTGGCCGCCATCTCCGTGGCCACGATCCCCGCCAAGGAGGTCTTGCCCAGCCCGGGTGGCCCGGCGAAGAGGATGTGGTCCACGGCCTGGCGACGCTGGCGGGCCGCCTGGAGCACGATGCTCAGGTGCTCGACCAGCTGGGCCTGTCCGACGAACTCCTCGAGCGAGCGCGGGCGGAGGCCGACCTCCTCGATCTCCTCGTCGCGGTCCGACGAGGTCGGGTCGATGACGCGCGGGCCGACCACCTCGGCGTCCTCGACGCCCTCGGGCGCTTCGTCGCCGGTGGCCAGGACCTCGCGGCGCGCCCGCGGGCTCACCGGGAGGCCAGCTCGCGCAGGGCCAGACGCAACATCTCTTCCACGCCGACATCGTCGCGCAGCCCGTCGAGCGCACCACGGATTTCGTCGGGGGCGTAACCGAGCTCGTTCAGCGCGGCGCGGGCTTCCGAGCGGGCCGTCCGCGACGCCGGGCGCTCCCCGTTGGAGCCGTTCGCCCCGACACCCGCCTGGTCGAACGAGAGATCCGGCAGGTCGAGCCGGCTCTTCAGCTCGATGAGCAGTCGCGCCGCGGTCTTGCGGCCGACACCGGGAACGGTGCACAGCGTCTCGATGTCGTCCTCGAGGACGGCGGTCGACAGGGCGGCCGGAGAGAGCAGCGCCATGATGGAGAGGGCCAACGCAGGCCCGACCCCGTGCGAACCGAGCAGGACCTCGAAGCAACGGCGCTCGTCGTCGTGCACGAAGCCGTAGAGCACGATGGCGTCCTCGCGCACGTGCGTGTGCACGTAGAGCATCTGGTCCACCTTGGGCCCGGCCATCACCAGCGTGGCCGCGGTCGCCGGGGTCACGGTGACTCGATACCCCACCCCGCCCACCTCGACGATGACTTCGCCCTCCCCCGTCCGCAGCACGGCCGGTCCCCGCAACAACCCGATCACGACACACTCCTCTCCTTGGCCGCCAAGGCGGCGTCGACAGCCCGGCGCAGGGGGACGGTGGTCAGGTGGCACACGGCCAGCGCCAGGGCGTCGGCCACGTCGGGCGGACCCCCCACGGCGCGGAGGCCGAGCACCTTGGCCACCATCTTCTGCACCTGCTCTTTCGTGGCCGCGCCGTAGCCGACGAGACCCTGTTTCACCTCGTTCGACGTGTACTGGGCCACTTCACAGCCCCCGGCCGCCGCCGCCACCAGGGCCAGCCCGCTGGCCTGCCCCACCGACATGGCCGTCTTCGCGTTGACCTGGAAGAACACCCGCTCGACCACCACGACGTCGGGCTCCAGGTCGGTCACGAGGCTGGTGAGCTCGGTGTAGAGGATCAGCAGGCGCTCGGCCAGTTCGCCGGCGGGGTCGGTCTCGAGCACGCCGGCCGCCTTGGCCACCAGCGCACCATTTTCCTCGGCGCGGCCGACCAGGCCATAGCCACAGCGCGACAGACCAGGGTCAATGCCCAATACGAACATCTGTTCGCAGAATAGCCGGGGGTCCCCGCCAGGAGGTGGACCCGCCCCGGGTCGAGTCTGCCGGTTCAGCCCTCGAAGGAGGCGATGACCTCGTCGGGGATGTCGGCGTTGGAATGGACCGCCTGCACGTCGTCGTGGTCGTCGATGGCCTCGAGCAGGCGCAGCACCTTCTTGGCCTCGGACTCGTCGGCGACGGGAACGAGCGTGGTGGGCTCGAGCGAGAGGTCCACCGACTCGGGGGTGATGCCGGCGCCGTCGAGCGCCTGGCGTACCGATTCGAGGTCGCCCGGCGCGCTGGTCACGACCCAGGCCGCGCCGTTGCTCGAGAGGTCCTCGGCGCCACCCTCCATGGCGACCTCCATGACCTTGTCCTCGTCGTTGTCCAGGCCGACCGTCACGATGCCCTTGCGCTCGAACTGCCACCCCACCGCGCCGGGCTCCGCCATGTTCCCGCCGTTGCGGGAGAAGAGGTTCCGCATCTCGGCGCCGGTGCGGTTGCGATTGTCACTGAGGGTCTCCACCATGATGGCCACGCCACCCGGGCCGTATCCCTCGTAGTTGATGGACTCGTAGCGCACGCCCTCGAGGTCGCCGGTCCCCCGCTTGATCGCCTTCTCAATGGTGTCGATGGGCACCGAGGCGGCCCGGGCCTTCTGGAAGGCGGTCCGCAGGCCCGCGTTGGCGTCGAGGTCTCCCCCGCCTTCGCGCGCCGTCACCTCGATGGCGCGGATGCACTTGGCAAATATTTTGGCGCGGGCCTTGTCCTGGGCGCCCTTGCGGTACTTGGTGGTCGCCCACTTCGAGTGACCCGACATACGTTCCTGCCTCGATTCTTCCTCAGCCAACGGGGATGGCCGGCAGGCCCCCTGCCTGGGCTTCGACCGCGCTGGGCGGACTCCCGAGTGTATCCGTGGGCGCAGGTCACGAAGTCGTGGCCGGCGCCACCGGATCAGCCCGCCAAGGTGGAGGAGCCCTTCGGCACGCCGTGCGTCGGGCCGGCGGTGAGTGCCGCCACCGGCGGGGCGTTGGTGAGGGTGAAGGGGAGGCTGACCACCGTGTCGACCGCCAGGCGATAACGGCCGGGTGGCGCGGGCCTGGGGATCCGGGCCGGACGCAGACCACCCTCGACCCGATTCCACGTTCCCGAGAGACGCAGCGTTGCATGAGGCGCCAGCGCCTGCCCCAGGACCACCGGACAGGCGATCGGTCCGGTGTCGGGGAAGACCTGCGCTCCATGGGCGTCCGTGATCGCCAAGGGCAGCGAGCCGCAGCCCCCCAGTTCCAGCAGCCCCGAGCCGGTCCGCCCCGGCAGGAGGGAGATGGCGGGGGCACCCACGCCCGCACACGTCTCGGCACTGAGGTTGTGGAGCCGCACCATGTAGTGCACGTTCTGACCGAGCCCGTAGGTACGGGCCGAGAGGGTCACGGTCAGCTCGACGTCCCTGGCGGGACAGCCCTGATAGGAGACGTGGCCCGTCCGGCTGAGGGCCGCCGGAGCCCGGTGGGTCGTCGCTCCGGCCGTGCCGCTCGTCGGGGCCAGGGCCAGCGCGCCGAGGCCCAGCAGGACAACGCCGGTCTTGGCTCGAACGACTCCCATGGAAAGAGAGACGCTCAGTCCCCCCGATTGGTTCGCGACGTCGGGTCAGCGGGGCGGGCGGGTGGCGGCGTGGAGGACCGACTCCACGTCGCCGACGACCTGGTCGATCCCGGCCGGGCCGGTCTGGGTGGCCGCCATGAGGAGCGAGATGACGATGACCACCATGCCGTTGGCCGTCTGCGCCGGGTCGATGTCCCGGCGCACCACGCCCTCCACCTGCTCGACTCGGATGAGCTCGGTGACCGTCTTGCGCAATTCCTCCAGGGCGGGGATGTGGAGGAGCCGTATGGTGAATTCCGGTTCGAGCCCCCGCAGGATGCGACTGGCCAGTGGATGCTCGACCAGGCGCCCGAGGAGGCCCTGCATCATGGTGCGCGCCCACTGCTCGGCGTCCTCGCTCATGGCCACGAAGGACACCGCGTCGTCGATCAGGGCGGCCACGTCCTCGTCGACCGCGGCCACGAAGAGCGCCTCTTTGTTGGCGAAGTACGGGTACGAGGCAGTGGTCGACAATCCGGCGTCACGGCACACGTCGGCCACCGAGGTACCGCGGAAGCCCTCGCGGGCGAACCGCACCACGGCGGCGCCGAGCAGCGCCTGGCGGGTGCGATCACCCTTGGTGGCGCCGTCGGTCGACGGACCCTGCTCCCCCTTCGTCGGCACGAGCACCGACGCTAGGCCGCCACGGGTGCCGGGGTGGCCCGTTCGTGGCCACGACCATCCACGCCGGCGGCACGCTGCCACCCCTTGGGTACCCGACCACCCACGAAGGCTCCCGCCTCGAGCAGCGTGTGCAGCAGCGGCCGTAGGGCGCGGTGGCGCAAGGCCGTGCGGCCCGGGGACCGGTTGACCGCCTTCCAGGTCCGCCAGGTCGGCAGGCCGACCGTGGCGTACACACCGGGGTGCACGATCGTGTCGAACATCCCGATGGCGATGCGCGAGCCCAGGTAGCGCACCAGGAACCGCTCGACCGGGCCGGCGGCCGCCCACTGCTCGGGGAAGAGGAGGCGGGCGAACGCCAGATGACGGGCTTCTTCCTGGCGGTGGTACTTCGAGACCGCCTTGATCATGGGGTCGGTGTCCTCGTGCTCGCTGGCCAACTTCTGCAAGAGATCCGGCACCTCCTCACCGCTGAGGACGAGAAGGCAGAACAGGGCCGGCATCGAGGCCAACACGGGCAGCACGGCCTGCTGGAGCACGCGCAGCACCGCGTTGTTCAGCGGGTTCTTGGCCTGGGGCTTCACCTGCGTGAGCAGGCGGACGAAGAGCCGCGAATGACGGGTCTCCTCCCCCATCTCGTGCAGCAGGTAGGTGACACGGGGATCGGTGAGATCGGCACGGTTGAGGATCTCGACGCTGAACCCCGCCATCAGAACCGACTCGAAGCGCACCCCGGTGTCGACGATCGATGCGAACTCCTCGCGCGACAACACGGCCTTCTGCTCGTCGGTCAAGGTGTCGAACAGCTCGGGCACGTTGGACAGGGAGATCAGCTCGTCCGGCAACACCTGGCCGTCGCCCACTGCACCGGGCACGTCGACATCAGGTTCGACGAGGCGCGTGACGCGAGGCGGTGGACAGGCGCTCGATCCGGCGATTGGTCGGATTCGGTACTTGATCCGAGGTCTGATCCGATGGAGTCTTCGGTGTGGTCATCGTCTGTGCCATGGCTCCAATTGTTCAATAAATCAGTGATTGCGTCAATCCCTAATTTCCTTTAATATGAAATCCATGCGTTCTTCCTGGCCGACCCACCTTTACCCCGCATGAGCGCCGCCTCCGCCTCCCCCAATTCCAGGTCCCGGGCCCGGCGTTTCCTGCTTCTGGGCGGCACGCTGGCCATCGGTGCCGCGGCCGGGGTGGCGTACCGGCGGCGCCAGGTCGACCACGGTCCCTCGAAGGCGTCGGCTGGAGACGAGCACGAGCGGAGCGGGCTCGGCTGGGGTGCCTTGGTCCGTCCCGAGACCATGACGGTGACCACCGCGGACGGGGCCGCACTCGCCGTGTGGGACGTCACCGACCACGGGCCGGACGCGCCCGTCGTCGTCCTCCCGCACTGTTGGGGCTGCAGTCACGAGGTCTGGCTCCCGGTCGCCCGTCGCTTGGTCGAACACGGCTTCCGGGTCGTCCTCTACGACCAGCGCGGCCACGGGCTGAGCACTCGGGGCAGCGCGCCGCTCGATCTGCCGACCTTGGCCGACGACCTCGCCGCCGTGCTCGAGGCGACCGACGTCCGCGACGCAGTGCTGGCCGGCCACTCCATGGGCGGCATGACGGTCATGGCGCTGGCCACCTACCGGCCCGAGGTCCTGCGCCGGCGGGCCCGGTCTGCCGTCCTCGTGGCCACGGCGGCGACGAGCCCGGCGCAGCAGCGCGCGCCGGGCGGCGCAGCTCGGGCGACTCGTCATCAGCTCCCCGGTGCTCTCGCGGGCCATCCGCCTGCCGAACGGTCACGTCTTCGTGCGCAACGTCTTCGGCAACGAACCGGTGCGCGCCCACATGGACCTGACCCGGCAGCTCTTCGCGGGCTGCGAGGGCAGCGTCCGGGGCGACTTCCTCATGTCGATGACGGCCATGAACCTGCTCGAGGGCATCGCCACCATGGAGGTACCGACCACCGTGGTCGTGGGCAGTCGCGATCGCCTGACCCTGCCGACCAAGGCGCACGAGATGGTGGGCGCCATCCCCGGCTCGCGCCTGGTCACGCTGCCCAACCGCGGCCACATGCTCCCGCTCGAGGATCCCGACGCCGTGACCGACGAGATCCTGCGCGCCGCCAAGGCCTGAAGCGTCGCCCCAGCACGCGGGCCTAGGTGAAGACGACCGTCTTGTTCCCGTTGAGCAGCACCCGGTCCTCGAGGTGCCAGCGCACGCCGCGGGCCAGCACCGTGCGCTCGATGTCGCGCCCGACCCGGCGCAGCTCCGTCGGCGAGTCGGCGTGGTCGATGCGCCGGGTGTCCTGCTCGATGATCGGCCCCTCGTCGAGGTCCGCCGTCACGTAGTGACAGGTGGCGCCGATGAGCTTGACGCCGCGGTCGAAGGCCTGCTGGTACGGGCGGGCCCCGGCGAACGACGGCAGGAACGAATGGTGGATGTTGATGATGCCGCCCGGGCGCGCCGCGCACAGCGACGGCGGGATGATCTGCATGTAGCGGGCCAGCACCACGACGTCAGTGCGTTCGTCGTCGACGATCCGGCGCACCTCGTCGAAGGCCGCTTCCCTGGCGGCCGGCTCCGTCCCCACCGGCACCCATCGGAACGGGATGCCGTGCCATTCCACCAACTCCCGAAGATCCTCGTGGTTGGCGATGACGCACGGGATGTCGCACTCGAGCTCGCCCGAGCGCCAGCGGTAGAGCAGATCGGCCACGCAGTGGTCCTCCTTGCTGGCGAACAGCACGACCCGCTTACGCACGTCGGTGTCGCTCAGCGTCCACTCCATGTCGAACTCGGTCGCCGTCGGCCCGAGGGCCGCCCGCAGCTCGGCCGCCCCGATCCCGCTCGGCAGGCTGTCGGCCGAGATCTCGATGCGCAGGAAGAACATCCCCGTGGCCAGGTCGCCGTGTTGGGCCGCCTCGACAACGGAACCGCCGAGCCGGGCCAGCAGGCCGGTGACCGCAGCCACGATGCCCACCCGGTCCGGGCAGATGACGGTCAGGACATAGCGGCGCACGCTCAGTTCCCGGGTGCGTCCTCGACCGAGTTGCACATCTCCGCGAAGAGACGATGGATGCGACGGTCCGGCGTCAGCTCGGGATGGAAGGCCGAGGCCAGGACCGGGCCCTGGCGCACCAGGACCGGTGCGCCCTCGTACTCGGCCAGCACCTCGACGTCGGGACCGGCCGAGACCACCAGGGGCGCCCGGATGAACACGGCGGGGAGCGCGGGACCCTCGCCCGACCCCAGCACCAGAGTGGTCTCGAAGGATTGGAGCTGGCGGCCGTAGCCGTTGCGGCGCACCACCGCGTCGAGCACACCGAAGGTCCGTTGATCGGGTCGCCCGTCGAGGACCTGGTCGGCCACCAGCACGAGCCCGGCGCAGGTTCCCAGTACGGGCAGCGCAGAGGCGGCCAGGCGTTCGACCAGCGCGTCGAAGAGCCCCGTCGACTCGAGCAGCATGGAGAGCGTGGTCGACTCGCCGCCCGGAAGGATCAGGCCATCGACCCCGTCAAGGTCGACCGGCCGCTTGACCAGACGCGACTCCGCGCCCACCTCGCGCAGTGCCCGCACGTGTTCGCGCACGTCACCTTGGAGGTCGAGGACGCCGATCACGACTGACGGCTCCAGGACGTGCGGCGGTGCGCCTGGGCGCCCGCTACCACCCCCGGTCGGCGAGATGCTCGCCGTACTGTGCGGCCTCGAGCCCACGCATGGCCTCGCCCAGGCCGCGCGACACCTTGGCCACGTGCTCGGCATCCTCGAAATGCGCCGTCGCCTCGACGACGGCCGATGCCATGCGGGCCGGATCCGACGACTTGAAGATCCCCGAGCCCACGAACACGGCCTCGGCCCCGAGCTGCATGACCAGTGCCGCGTCGGCCGGCGTGGCGATGCCGCCGGCGCAGAACAACGGCACCGGCAGCTTGCCGGTCGACGCGATCTCCTGCACCAGTTGGATCGGTGCCTGCAGCTCCTTGGCCCAGCCGTAGAGCTCGGCGGAATCGGACTGGGTGATGGCCCGCAGGTCGCCCAGGATGGAGCGCAGGTGGCGCACGGCCTCGACGATGTTGCCGGTGCCCGCCTCGCCCTTGGAGCGGATCATGGCCGCGCCCTCGCTGATGCGGCGCAGCGCCTCGCCCAGGTTCGTGGCTCCACAGACGAACGGAACGGTGAAGCCCCACTTGTCGATGTGAAACGCCTCGTCGGCCGGCGTGAGCACTTCGGACTCGTCGACGAAGTCGACGCCGAGGGACTGCAGCACCTGGGCTTCGGCGAAGTGCCCGATGCGAGCCTTGGCCATGACCGGGACGGTCACGGCGTCGATGATGCCCTCGATGAGTGCGGGGTCGCTCATGCGGGCCACGCCCCCGTCGCGCCGGATGTCCGCTGGGACCCGCTCGAGGGCCATGACCGACACCGCCCCGGCGTCCTCGGCGATCTTGGCCTGCTCGGCGTTGACGACGTCCATGATGACGCCACCTCGCAGCATGTCCGCCAACCCCCGCTTCACGGTGAAGGTTCCGGTCGTCATGTACCCAGTCTACGAGGGAAGACGGCTCCGCCTCACCACTCGTGGAGCGCGGCGGCCCGGACCGAGGTGCGGTCGAGATCGCCCGGCACCATGGGATCGTCCCGGTGCCCGACGAACGGATCGACCCAGACCCAGCGGGTGGCCCCGAACCGGGCCGGGGAGGCGAACAGCGACCCCGTCGCCGGGGCCGGAGCCGCCATCATGATCTCGAGCGCCTCGAGGAGCCCGGGCGGATAGCGCACCGCCGAGGCACCGACGACGTCGGCCCGGTACTCCCGGTTCTGCCCCACGCAACGCCGGAGCGTGCGCTCGCCGCCGAGGAACGTCCCCAGCGTGATGCCCACACAGGACACGCCGTTGTCGCCCCGCTTCACATGGGCCAGCTCGTGGGCGATGACACCCTCGAGCTGAATCGGATCGAGCCGACGGAGCAGACCCGAGGTCACCACGAGTTCGGAGCGTCGGGCGTCGCGTCCCAGCGCGCAGGCGTTGGGGACGTCGTCCTCGAGCACGTACAGCGCCGGCATGGCCAGCCCGAAGGTGGCGCAGAGGCCGTCGGCGACGTTGAAGAGTCGGGGGTACTCGTCTTCGTCCACGGGGACCGCGCCGATCCGTTTCATGGCCATGGAGGGCGCGGCGCGCCAGAGGCCGTACATGAGCACGGCCCCGACGATCACGAAGGCGACGATGCCGAACACGAAGTTCAGCGCGACGGTCAGCAGCACCCCGATCAGAATGGCCGGCACGACGGCCGTCAGGGCACAGATGCCGACGGCCCGGCGCCGGTTCGCCGCCACCTCGCCCGGCGAGACCTGGGCCGCGCCCAGGCTCGGATGCTCGTCGAGCGGGAGCGCGGGCAATGGGGCCAAGGCCACGGCGGCCGGGGCACGTGAGGACCCACCGCGCTGACCGCCTCCCTGGCCCGACCCCGAACGCGAGCGCGATCGGTTCGCCCCACCACGGTTCGCACCACCGCCTTGGCGCTGACTCCCGCTGGGCGCCTTGCGCTGGCCACCGCCCGAACCCTTCGCGCCACCCGATGGCGTGGAGGCGCCACCTGACTTCGAAGCGCCGGACCGATTGCGGTTCCGGTTGCGATTGCGGTTCCGGTTGCGATTGGCCCCGCCGCCACCCGAAGAGCCGCTGGCGCTTCCCCCGCCTGCGCCTCCCCCGTTCCTGTTCCCGCCGCCGCCGTTCCCCCCGCTGCCGCCTGCGGGTCGAGCCGGGTTCTGCGCGTTGTCGCTCTGCTCGGCCATGGAAAGTGCAGCCTACGGCACGCCACGGCGCCGATCAGACCTGCATCGCTCCTCCGGCGGACCCCTCGGGACCCCGTCGGGGCGGCGGTGGACGACCTCAGGCGGCGGCGATGGCCCGGCGGTAGATCTCGACGTACCGCTCGGCCAGCGTGTCCATGGACCAGGCCGCGGCGTGCCGACGCGCCGCCTCCTTCGCCTCGGGGGCGGACCGTCCCGTCCCGGCGGCGGCGTCGGCCAAGGCCTGGCGGAGCGCCTCGGCCAAGGCGCGGGCGTCGCCGGGCGGCACGAGGACGGCCTGCCCGCCGGCCGCGTGGCGGTAGCCGTCGATGTCGGAGGCCACGACGACGCATCCGGCCGCCATGCCCTCGAGCAACACCAGCCCGAACGACTCCCCGTACAGCGCCGGCGTGCTCAACACGTCGGCCCCGGCCAGACGGGCCGCCATCTCCTCGTCGGACAGGGGCCCCAGCCACTCGACCCGATCGGAGGCCGGGGCGCGCCGCTGCAGGGCCTCGGTGTCAGGCCCCTCGCCGATTACCCACAGCACGGCGGGTCCCTCGACCATGGTGAAGGCATCGAGCAGAACGGCCAGGCCCTTACGCTGCTCGTGCCGACCCACGAACACGACGACCGGACGGCCCTGCGGATCACGCACCGGCGGCGCCGACTCGAAGCGCGCCATGTCGATGCCGTTGAAGAGGACCTCGAACGGGCCGCCCCCGGCCTCCAATCCGGTCTGTCGGGCCGCTTCGGAGACGGCCACCCGGATCTGCATGCGGCGCCCCACCAGCGCGGCCAAGGGGCGGAGGGGGGCCAGGGCGCGACTGATGCCGGCCCGGTGGTAGGTGCCCACCATGGGCGCGGGCGGCGGGTGCAGGACCAGGCCGTAGGCGATGAGCGGAGCCAGCGGCTCGTGCAGGTGCACCACGTCGAAGGCGCCGGCGCGGATGAAGCGCTCGGCCCGGTACGGCGCCAGCGGCGACAACGCGACGGGGGCCACCGAGCCATTGGTCGGCACGCCCGTCGGGTGGCCGACGACGAAGTGTTGGCCGATGTCGTCGCCCAGAGCGGGGTCCGGATCAGCGGGGCCGATGAGGATGACCTCGTGCCCGAGCCGGCGGAGCGACCGGGCCAGCCCGACCGCTTGGCCTTGCGCGCCGCCGTGGCGGTTCAACGCGTAGGGCGAAACCATGGCGATCTTCATGACCGGGTCAGTGCTGATCGCTGGGCCAGTTCGGCTGGTAGATGTGCCACTGCTCGGGATGGCTGAGGATGTCACCCTCGAAGATATGGGCCAGCTCCTGGGTGACCCGGGTCACCTCGTCGCGCAACGAGCCCCGGCGCGTCGTGTCGACCGGCGCGTGCACCACGCCGGTGTGCCAGTCCCCCGGCCCCGAGTAGACGACCACCGGCACCAGCGGCGCGCCCGAGCGCAGGGCCAGGGTGGCGGCGCCGCCGGGCAGGGTCGTCTTCTCGCCGAAGAACTCCACCTCCACCCCGTTGCCGACCAGGTCGCGGTCGCTGACCAAGCCGGCCAGGTTCCCGTCCTTCAGGGCGCGCAGGAGACCCGAGCTCGTGCCCTCGCCGAGCGGAATGCCCGTGAGGCCCATGCCCGCCCGCTGTCCCAGGAACCACTCGAAGAGCTCCTCGGGCTCGAGCCGCTCGACCACCGCGGTCATGGGCATGCCCTCGAGGGCCAGCCAGGCGCCACCCCACTCCCAGCTGCCCACGTGGGGCAGCGCCATCACGATGCCGCGCCCGAGCGCAAAGGCCGCCCGCAGATGGGCGTCGCCGTCCTCGAGGCGGAACTTGGCCCGCACCACCGGCTCGCTCAGGTAGGGCAGGCGCGACCCGTCGGCCCAGTAGCGGGCGTACTCGGCGAAGGTGCGCCGGCTCAACCGGCGAACGAGGGCGGCATCGGGCTCGACCCCGTCCACGCACTCGCTGGCCAGCACGCGCCGCATGTGGCGCTCGTTCATGGCCAGTGCCGGGCCGCCGCGCTGCGCCATCGCCCGCGACACCACCGAGGCCGCCCCGTAGGCGACGGGGGCGGGCAGGCGGCCCATGGCTTCACCCAGCCCGCGGTACGTCAGGTACTTCACGGTGCTGCGCCAGTGCGCACTCATGACCGGCGAGCGCTCATGAACGGAGGAACGTCATCGGGGTGCGGCGAGAAAGGACGGCCGCGGCGTGATCAGGAAGTCGACCCGGGGGTGGACCGGGTGCGCCGACTGCTGCTCGAGCGGGCCGAGCTGGCGCCCTGCCCGTGGGCCCGGGCGGCCCGGCGGCGTTCACGCAGGGTCCGGCCCGAGCGACTGCTCAAGGCCACCTGGCGCCGGGCGCGCCAGCGACCGACCGGGGCCGTGCTGCTGCGCCGGGTGGCCATGTCACGCCGGGGCCCACCGCTGGTGGCCCGACCCTCGCGCCAGGACCGCCAGCGCGAATCGACCCGGCCCTCGCGCCAGGCTTCGATGCGGCGGCGGATCACCTCGTCCTTGCCCGAGGCGGCGTTCCAGACCTTGACGAAGCGGGCGGCCGCGGTGATCGACACCCCCACGAACAGCACCCAGAGCACGGGCACGAAGATGGTGGCGCTCAGCAGGGCCACCCCGAGCAGGATCATGCGCTCGGCCCGCTCCATCAGGCCGCCCCGGGCCGAGAGACCGAGGGACTCCGCCTTGGCCCGCTCGTAGGAGATCAGCGCGGTCACGGCCAGGATGCCCATGGGCAGGAGGGCCAGGTGGCCCTCGTTCCGATCGACCAGGTACCAGGCACAGCCCAGCATGAGGACGGCGTCGGCCACGCGGTCGGTCACCGAATCGAAGAAGGCGCCGCGGACCGAGGCCGTGCCGGCCGCCTTGGCCACAGGGCCGTCGAGCAGGTCGTGCAGCCCGGTCACGATGAGCATCACGATGGCCCAGTGCAGGTGCCCCGTCGCGATGAGCACCGCGGTGATGGTGGCGGACAGGAGGCCGGTCGCCGTCAAGACGTCAGCGGTGACACCTCGGCGATGCAGTGCCGTCCCGACCGGACCGGTGGACCGATCGACCGCAGCTCGCCAACGACCGTCGAACATGGAGCTCCTCGTCGTGCGCAGCCCTGGGACAGGGGGCCGTGCTGTTTGCAAGAGTTTACCATCGCGCCGCGGAAACTTCGGGCCTCTCGGCCGCTCCGGTCCCGACCCCCGGTGGCGGTCCGGCGGCGAGGCGGGGCCTTTTCCCAGGTCAGAAGGGTGTGTTGTCCAGCGGTGCGCCATCGGGTCGGCCCGGCCCCGTCCGCCCATGGTGACACCAAAGCGAACGAAACGCCCGCCGGCGGCCGAGACGGCCCCGGGCACGTCCCCGAGGCCGCCCACCGGCAGTTCGACCAGGTCGGAGGGCGGAACCGGCCCCCAGCCGGGGTCGGGTAGCCTCGCTCGGCGTTGCGGCCTGAGGCGTGACCTGACGTGAGGTGATGGTGCCGGTGTCCGAGCCGAGGAGCGCGCGGGAATCTCAGGACGCGGCGCCCGCGCTGCCCGACCCCACCCTCGACGTCACCATCGTCGTCCCGTACTACAACCCGGGCGAGCGGCTGCGCTCGACGGTGGCCCAGATGGTGCGGGTGCTCGACGCCTCGCAGATGCGCTTCGAGATCATCGCCGTCTCCGACGGCTCCACCGACGGCAGCCCCTTCACCCTGGACGGCTTTCCCGAGAGCATCGTCCGCCGGCTCGAGTTCGACCACGTCGGCAAGGGTCACGCGCTGCGTGAGGGTCTGAGCATGGGGCGGGGGCGGTATCTCGGTTTCATCGACGCCGACGGCGACATCTCCCCGGAGTTCCTGGCCCCCTTCGTCTCCGTCATGGCGGCCGAGCGCCCCGACATCATCATCGGGAGCAAGCGCCATCCCGACTCCTCGGTCCACTATCCCCCGCTGCGCCGGCTCTACTCGTGGGGCTACCAGCGCCTGATCCACCTGCTCTTCCGGCTCAACGTGAAGGACACGCAGGTGGGGATCAAGCTGGTGGACCGCAAGGTGATCGCCGACGTGCTGCCGCTGCTGCGTGAGAGCCGGTTCGCCCTCGACCTCGAGCTGCTCGTCCTGGCCCGCCGCCTGGGGTACTCCAAGATCGTCGAGGCGCCGGTGCGCATCGAGGAGCGCTTCTCGAGCACGATCTCGGTGCGCGCCGTGTTCTCACTGCTGATCGACACCTTGGCCGTGTTCTGGCGGCTGTCGGTGGTGCGGGCCTACGACCCGGCCATCGCCGCCCTCCGCTCGGGACGGGCGGGCGGGGCCGGATCCGGGTCCGGCGGGGACTGAGTCCGGCCCCGGCACGCCGGTCCGGCGTCCCGTCGGGGCCGTGGCCCGTCAGGGCCGGCCGGAACGACGCCCGAGCGAACCGGCGAGGCCGGCCGTACACTCTTTTGTCACACGCCGTACAGGGGAGGGAACTGGTGCCACACGACCCGTCCGCCATCCGCAACGTCGCCCTGGTCGGGCATCACGGTGCGGGCAAAACCACGCTGGCCGAGGCCCTGTTGGCGGCGACCGGGTCCCTGCCCCGGCGAGGATCGGTGGAGAAGGGCACCACCGTGATGGACTTCGAGCCCGAGGAGATGGCGCGCCAGCTGTCCATCTCGACCAGCCTGGCCTCCTTCGAGGTGAACGGGGTCAAGGTCAACCTCCTCGACACTCCCGGCTACGCCGACTTCGCCGGCGAGATGCTCACCGCCCTCTCCAACGTCGACCTGGCCGTCGTCGTGGTGAGCGCCACCGACGGCGTGCAGGCCCAGACCGAGGACGCCTGGCGGGCGGCGGCCCGCCTCGGGCTGCCCCGGGTCATCGTGATCAACAAGCTGGACCGCGAGCGGGCCGACTTCGACCGCACCCTGGCCGAGATCCGCTCGACCTTCGGGGCCGGGGTGGCCCCGGTCGAGCTGCCCATCGGGCACGAGGCCGACTTCCACGGCGTCATCGACCTGCTCGACGACACGGCCACCCACTACGACACGCCGGCCGCGGGCAGCGCCGTCGACGGCACGCTGCCCCCGAGCGGACACGAGGGACCCATCCCCGAGGAGCTCGTGGACGAGGAGCACACGGTGCACGAGCAGCTGGTCGAGGGCATCGTGGTGGGCGACGACGACCTGATGGAGCGCTACCTCAACGGCGAGACCATCGACTACGCCGAGCTGGAGAAGTCACTGGCCGGCGGGGTCGCCTCGGGCGCCGTCTTCCCCGTGTTGTGCTGCTCGGCATCGAGCGGCGTGGGAGTGGATCGACTGGCTCGACTGATCGAGGAGCTGTGCCCGCCGCCGGCGACACGCCCCCCTGCGCTGGCGACGGCCGGCTCCTCGGACCAGATGGTGGAGGTGGCCTGCGATGTGGCCGGGCCGACGGTTGTCATGGTCACCAAGACCTACAACGACGGCCACACCGGGAAAATGTCGCTGTGCAAGGTGGTGTCGGGCACGTTGGCGGCCGACGCGATCCTGGTGAACACGCGCACCCGGGAGGAGGAGCGGCTGCACGCGCTGCAGGCGCTGGCCGGGCACACCGGGTCGGGTGTCTCCGCCGCGGTGGCCGGCGACTTCGTGGCCGTGCCCCGGCTCAACGGCACGCACACCGGCGACACCCTGGCCGTCAAGGGCCAGCCGATCAGCGTGGTGCCGGTCTCGCTGCCGGCCGCCGCGTTGTCGGTGGCGGTCAAGCCGGCGACCCGGGCCGACGACGACAAGTTGATGTCGGCGCTGCAGCGGCTCTGCGACGAGGACCCCTCGTTGTCGGTGACCCGGGACGACGAGACCCACCAGACCATCCTGGGCGTCTCGGGCGAGGTGCACCTGGCCGTGACCCTGGAGCGGCTCGAGCGCAAGTGCAACGTGCACGTCGAGCGCGAGGAGCTGCGCATCCCCTACCGCGAGACCATCACGGCGACCGCCGCGGCCGAGGGCAAGCACAAGAAGCAGTCGGGCGGGCACGGCCAGTTCGGCGTCTGCCACCTGCGCCTCGAGCCGCTGCCCCGGGGGTCGGGCTTCGAGTTCAAGGACGAGGTGGTGGGCGGGGCCATCCCGCGCCAGTACATCCCGGCCGTCGAGAAGGGCGTGCTCGAGACCTTCGCCATGGGCGGGCTCTACGGCTACCCGGTGGTCGACGTGGCCGTCACGGTGGACGACGGCAAGGCCCACTCGGTCGACTCGAACGAGGTCTCCTTCAAGATGGCCGCCGCACTGGCCATCCGCACCGCCATGGCCTCGGCCGGCCCGGTCGTGCTCGAGCCCATCTCCCGGCTCGAGGTGACGATCCCCGACGAGTGCCAGGGCGACGTGCTCGGTGACCTGTCCTCCCGGCGGGCCCGCATCGTCGGGACGGACCAGGCGGACGTCCCGGGCTACCAGAAGGTGACGGCGACGGCGCCGACGGCCGAGCTGACCCGCTACGCCGTCGACCTGCGGGCGCTCACCGGAGGGCGGGGGTCCTTCACCGTCGTCTACGACCACTACGACCCGGTGCCCGAGCACCTGATGGCGTCGATCCCGAAGGTGGAGGCGTAGCCGGCACGCTCGTGTGTGTGTGGGTGGGTCAGAACGGGTGGGTGTGCCTGAAGTTCACCGGCAGGTGGGCCAGGATCACGGTGCCGAGCAAGTCGTTGCCCGGGGTCTTGACCGCGACGACGGCCAGTGACCCGCTGGACCGGCCGAAGGGCTTCGAGACCGTCGCCGCCGTGAAGTGGCCCGTATAGGCGACCATGCAGACCGCTTGGGTGCCCGGGAATTCGTCCTTCACGTGCGCGTAGAGGCGGGGAGCCGGGCCCTTGAGGCTGGCCACGGTGAACTTGCGCACCCCGGCGAGCTGCGGGTGCGTGTGTGCCGGGGCGCCGACGGCATCCTCGGCCGTAGGGAGGGCGAGGTAGCACGACTCTCCCGACGTGCCCTGGGTGGTCCGGGCCGACGAGCAGGCGGCCAGAAGGGACCCCGCCAGGAGGACGGCGGGCAGAAGCCGGGCGGCGCGGCGCAGCCGCCTCATGGGGCCACCGCTTCCGGAGCAGACCCTGACCCTGACCCTGACCCTGACCCTGAAGTTGAGGTCGAGGTTGAGGTCGAGGTTGAGGGTTCGGGCAATGGAATGGTCGTCGGCTGGTGGCGGCCGCCGCGGAAGCGGTGCTTGCGGGTGTGGGGCAGGGCGTCGGGGCCGGCCTCGACCACGGTCTCGAGGGCGGAGCGGCGCCAGTGGCCCCGGCGGACCTCGAGGGCCATCTCGCCGATCAGGAGCCAGCCGACGACGAGGATGAACCAGAACGAGATGAGCCGGTAGAGGAGGACGGCGTAGGCGGTGCTGGTCTCGGCACCCCCGAAGGCCACCAGGGCGACGGTGATGGAGCCCTCCACCACCCCGAGGCCGCCGGGCGTGATGGGCAGGGTGGCCGCCAGCTGCCCGGCGCCGTAGGCCAGCAGCAGCCCGGTCCAGGGAATGGGGGCGCCGATCGCCTTGAACATCATGGCGAAACAGGCGCAGTCGAGCAGCCAGTTGGTGGTCCCCCACCCGATGACGCGGCCGATCTGGGTCCAGCTGAGGCGGACGGCGGTCATCCAGGCGAGGGCTCGCTCGATCTCGGCCTGGGTGTCGCCGCGGGGCCGCCCCGTCAGCTTCACCGAGCTCCTGAGCCCGAAGGAGACCACGGTGCGCAGCGGGCGCTCGTAGACGAAGAGCGAACCGATGGCCAGCGCGATGGCGAAGGCGCCGATCAGCACGGGCACCAGGTCGAAGGAGGCGCCCTCGCTCGTCGCCATGGCCAGGCCGATCACGGCGACGAGGGAGAGGCTCACCACTGCGGCGACCAGGGTCCCGGCGAGCGCCCAGACGGCCAGCGTGTTGTCCGCCCCGAAGCGGCGGAACCAGCGGAAGCCGTACACCGTGGCCACGGCGTTGCCGATGGGCAGCGAGTTGGTCAGCGCCTGCGAGCCGAAGGTCAGCTTGAGCAGCGTCCACCACGGGGGGCGCAGGTGACCGGCCATGAGCAGGTCCCGCTGCATGGCGGCGAAGGCCACGTACGAGCCGAGCTCGACGGCGAAGGCGGGCGGGACCCAGAACCAGTTGAGATGGTCGAACACGCCGGTGAAGCCGGAGAGCTCGGAGTCCTTCGACGACAGCACCCACAGGGCGAGGACGACCAGGCCGAAGCCGACCAGGACGCGGATGGTGGGCCAGGCCCGGCGGAGGAGGCGGCGCCAGCGGGGGCGGGGCGGCGGGGCGGTGGCGTCGGTGGTGGCCGCGGCGTCGTGGTCGGGGGCGGGGGCGGCCGGGCGTGCGGCCGCGTCGTGCGGCGGGGGCGGGACGGCACCGTCTCCCCCACCCGCTGCGCCGGCGCGGGTGCCTACGGCACCGGGCCCGACGTCCGCGCCGTCATCCGGGCCAGGCGTCGTTGAGCCTCTTCCAGGACAGCGGCAACGTCTCGGGCAACACCCGCGTCTCGGAGACGGCGGTCATGAAGTTGGTGTCGCCCGACCAGCGGGGCAGGACGTGGAGATGGACGTGCGAGGGGAGGCCGGCTCCGGCCGCCCGGCCCAGGTTGGCCCCCATGTTCAAGCCGTCGGGGTCGTACGCCTTCTCGATCGTGGCCACCGACCTCTGCGCGGCCCACCACAACTCGGCCGACTCGGCGTCGTCGAGCTCACCGAGCGTCGCCGCATGGCGCAGCGGCAACACCAGCACGTGCGCGCTGGCGTAGGGGTAGGCGTTCATCACCACGAAGGTGCGCTCGCCCCGCCACACGATCAGGTTGTCCTCGGACGGTGGCCCGCTGGCGGCCAGGCGGCAGAAGACACACTGGGCCGGATCGTGGGCGAGGCCCTGCGCCCGTTCGCGCTCGGTGGCCTCCATGATGTAGTCACGGCGCCACCCGGCCCAGAGGTGCTCGAAGCTCATGGCGTGCGCCCGCTCCCGCTCCGGCTCCGGCTCAGGACGGCGTGGCGCCGTTGCCCGGGGCGGTGGCGTTGTCGGTGGCGTTGTCGGCGGGCTCCGGGGCCCGGTCCTCGGGCAGGCCCTTGCGCGCCACCTCGGCGTGCACCTCGGCCACGAGGGTCTCGAAGGGCACGCCGTATTCGGGTCTGCCCGGCCAGCCGCGCCGGTTCACCCCGACCGTCCCCGCCGTCACGTCGTCGCCGCCGACCACCAGGACGTAGGGGATCTTGGCCAGCTTGGCCTTGCGGATGAGGGCGCCCAGCTTCTCCCCGCTCTCGTCGATCTCGGCCCGCAGGCCAGCCTCGTTGGCTGTTGCCACCACCGAGCGGGCGTAGTCGACGTGCGCCTCGGCCACCGGGATGACCCGGACCTGCACGGGGCAGAGCCAGGTCGGCAGCGCGCCGGCGTAGTGCTCGATCAGCACGGCCATGAACCGCTCGACCGAGCCGAACAGGGCCCGGTGGATCATGATCGGCCGGTGGCGGGCGTTGTCCGCCCCCACGTACTCGAGGCCGAAGCGTTGCGGCAGCTGGAAGTCGAGCTGCACCGTCGACATCTGCCAGGTCCGCCCGATGGCGTCGCGGGCCTGCACCGAGATCTTCGGCCCGTAGAACGCGCCGCCGCCCTCGTCCATGACGACCTCCAGGCCCATTTCGAGCGCCGTGGTCCGCAGCGCCTCGGTCGCCACCTCCCAGTCCTCGTCCGAACCCACGGCCTTGCCCTCTGGCTTGGTGGACAGCTCCAGGTAGAAGTCGTTGAGCCCGTAGTCGCGCAGGAGGTCGAGCACGAAGCGCAGGGTGCGCACCAGCTCGGCGTCCATCTGCTCGCGGGTGCAGAAGATGTGGGCGTCGTCCTGGGTCATCCCGCGCACCCGGGTCAGCCCCTGGAGCACGCCGGACTTCTCGTAGCGGTAGACCGTGCCGAACTCGAAGAGCCGCATCGGCAGTTCCCGGTAGGAGCGCTGGTGGCTCCGGTACACGAGGATGTGGAACGGGCAGTTCATCGGCTTGAGGTAGTACTGCTGGCCGCCGTCGAGCTCCATCGGCGGGTACATCCCCTCGGCGAACCAGTCCAGGTGGCCCGACACCTCGAAGAGGTGCGACTTGGTGATGTGGGGCGAGTTGACGAAGTCGTAGCCCGCTTCGACGTGGCGCTGGCGCGAGTAGTCCTCCATGAGGCGGCGGATGGTGCCGCCCTTGGGGTGGAAGACGGCCAGGCCGGAGCCGATCTCCTCGGGGAAGCTGAACAGATCGAGCTCGGCCCCGAGCTTGCGGTGGTCGCGCCGCTCGGCCTCCTCGAGCATGTGCAGGTAGGCGGCCAGCGCCTTCTCCGACTCCCACGCCGTCCCGTAGATGCGCTGGAGCTGTTCGCGCTTCTCGTCGCCCCGCCAGTAGGCGCCGGCGACCCGCATCAGCTTGAAGTGGCCCAGCCGCTTGGTCGAGGGCACGTGGGGGCCGCGGCACAGGTCCACGAAGTCGTCGGAGTTCCGGTAGGTGCTGACCACCGAGCCGGCGGCGTCGACCTCGTCGGAGCCCTCGCCCACCGCGGTGATGATCTCCTGCTTGAAGGGTTGGTCGGCGAAGATCTCGAGGCCCGCCGCCAGCTCGTGCTCGGAGCGAATGAAGGGCTGGTCCTCCTTGATGATGGCTCGCATCTCCGCCTCGATGCGCTCCAGGTCGTCGTCGCTGAAGTGCGCCCCGTGCGGCAGCTCGAAGTCGTAGTAGAACCCGTTCTCGATCACCGGCCCGATGGCGTACTTGGCCCCGGGCCACAGCCGGCGCACCGCCTGGGCCAACACGTGCGCGGTCGAGTGGCGCAGCACCTCGCGGCCGGCCTCGGTGGTGTCGGTGACGATGGCCACCAGGTCGCCCTGGTGCAGCACGGTGCTCAGGTCGACCTCGCGGCCGTTGACCGTGGCGACGACCGCCGCCTTGGCCAGGCCGCGGCCGATGGAATGGGCCAGCTCGGCCGCCGTCGTGCCCTCGGTGAGCTCCCGCTGCGAACCGTCGGGGAGGTCAACCGAGATGACGCCTGCCATCGTGCACCCTTACCTTCTGCTCAGCCGGAGGATTGCTCCTGGTCCGGACACCGTTGTGGTCTCCCAAGGGTACTGGACCCACCTCGGCGCCCTGCGCCGTCGGCGGCCCGATCCGACCGGTGGGCGGCCGGCAGCGACCCGATGTTCCGGCCTAGAGCTCGACCCCGAGGAGCCGGGCCCCGTCGCTGACGGGCCGGCCGGCGGTCGCCTCCTCGTCGAGCGCCCGCAGTGCGGCCGGCGTGTCGAGATCCTCGTCCAGGGCCTCGCGTACCCTCGCCAGCCCGACACTGCCCACGCTCAGACCCACGCCGTCCGCGTCACCGTCGGCCGGCGGAGCGCTGCGCCACAGGGCCAGCCGGGCCGCCGCCGCCGGCATGTCCTCGCCCGTGCGCCAGTCCCAGTCCTGGCGGTAGTGGTGGGCCAGCAGGGCCAGGCGCACCGCCGCCGGGTCCCACTCCTTGCAGAGGTCGCCGACGAAGACGAGGTTGCCCAGCGACTTCGACATCTTCGTGCCGTCGAGACCGACCAGACCGACGTGGAACCACAGGCGCACGAACTGCTCGCCGGTCACCGACTCGGACTGGGCCGTCTCGCACTCGTGGTGCGGGAACACGAGATCCCGCCCGCCCCCGTGGATGTCGATCGTCTCGCCGAGCTCACGTAACACCAGGGCCGAACACTCGATGTGCCACCCCGGTCGCCCCGGACCCCAGCGCGACTCCCAGGCCGGCTCGTCGGGCAGGGAGGGCTGCCAGAGCACGAAGTCGAGCGGGTCGCGCTTGTTGGGATCTTCTGGATGGCCGCCCTGTTCTGCCGCCAGTTCCAACATGCGGGGTCGCCCGTAGCCGCTCAGCCGGCCGAAGTCCTCGAACGTCGCCACGCTGAAGTACACCGAGCCGCCCGATTCGTAGGCATGGCCGCCCTCGAGCGCGGCACCGATGAGCGAGAGGATCTCGGGGATGGCCGAGGTCGCCCGCGGCTCGGAGTACACGGGCAGGAGGTTCAGGAGTCCCATCTCGGCGTCGAAGCGGGCCATTTCCTCCGCGGCCAGATCCAGGTAGTGCACGCCCAGCTCCCGCGCCTTGCGCAAGATGTCGTCGTCGACGTCGGTGACATTGCGCACGCAGCGGGTGTCGTGGCCGGCGTCGCGCAGCCGGCGCTGCAACATGTCGAAGTAGAGGTAGACGGCGGCGTGCCCGAGGTGGGCCGCGTCGTACGGCGTGATGCCGCACGAGTACATGGTCACCTGGGGGCCGGGCTCGAAGGCCACCACTTCCCGATGCGCCGTGTCGTACAGCCGCACGCGTCAGATTCCGGCCAGCCTGAGCGTCGAGTGGGCCTTGTGCCGGATGTTGAGGGTGATACAGACGGCGGTGAAGGCCTCGATGGCCGAGGCCTGGTTGAGGCTGCCGGCGTCGAGGGGTCGCAAGCCGCGCATCTGCTCGATGAGCTCGACGGTGGCCCTTGTCGCTTCTTGGTAGTCCGAGCACACGAGCACGTCTGCTTCCAACCCCGAGTCGAGGTTCTCCATTTCATTGGCCGGGAGATGGTGGAAGGCGGCCGCCACCAGGGAGTCCGGCAGGGACACCTGAATGGTGGCCGCCACCGAGCCCCGGGGCGGGATGAGGGCCAGCATCTCTCGGCCCTCCTTGATGAGGGCGTTGGCCATGGAGATGACCACCTTGCCCGGCCAGGGGCTCGCGCAGGGCCTTCACGGTCGGGATGGCGCTGTCCCACGGGGTGGCCACGACGATCACCTCGGCCTTCGCCGCACCGGCGTTGTCGGCGCCCTCGATCAGGCCGGCGACGACCGGCCAGCGCTCCCCCACCTCGGCCGCCACGGCGGCGGCCCGCTCCGCATCGCGTGAGCCGATGGTGACCCGCACCCCGGCTTCGGCCAGCCGGATGGCCACGCCGCGTCCGGCCGGCCCGGTACCCCCAAGAATTCCCACGTGCACGGCCATACCTTCGCATAACCTCAGGAACCCAGTGGGACTCCTCGACGGCAAGCGGCTCCTGATCACCGGCGTGCTGACCGACGCCTCACTGGCTTTCGCCGTGGCCCGGCGGGCCCAGGAAGAGGGGGCCGACATCGTGCTGTCGGGAGCCGGGCGCGCCCTGTCGCTGACCCAGCGCACGGCGCGCAAGCTGCCCGACCCGCCCGAGGTCCTCGAGATCGACGTGACCTCCCCCGAGCAGCTGGCCGCGGCCGGCGAGACGCTGGCCGCCCGCTGGGACCGGCTCGACGGGTTGCTCCACGCCATCGGCTTCGCACCGGCCGATTGCCTCGGCAACGGCATGTTCGCAGCCGACTGGGACGACGTGTCGGCCGCCTTCCACATCTCCACCTACTCGCTCAAGGCGCTGGTCGACGCCTTCATGCCGCTCCTGTCCAAGGCGGGCGCCGACGGCGGGGCGTCGGTGGTCGGGCTCGACTTCGACGCCTCCGTGGCCTGGCCGGTCTACGACTGGATGGGCGTGGCCAAGGCCGCCCTCGAGTCGCTGTCGCGCTATCTGGCCAAGGAGCTCGGCCCCCGGGGCATCCGGGTCAACCTGGTGGCGGCCGGACCGGTCCGTACCATGGCGGCCAAATCCATTCCGGGCTTCGCCGCCTTCGAGGACACCTGGGCCGAGCGGGCACCACTGGGGTGGGACGTGCACGATGCCGACGTCGTCGGCAAGGCGTGCATCGCCCTCTTCAGCGACCTCTTCCCGATGACCACGGGTGAGATCGTCCACGTCGACGGCGGCGTGCACGCCATGGGCGGCGGCACCACCGGTCCGCCCGGGTCCGCCTAGCCCCACCCCGACCCCGACCCCGACCCCGACGGACTGACTCGGCCCCGGCACTCCGGGTACCGCCGCCTCAACCGCTATGTGAACCGCAGCACGGCACCCACAGCGCCGTGTACCGACTCAAAAGTCGCATTCCGACTGAAGCCTTTGGGTGATCGTCGCTGCAACGGCACGACCGCAGGTCAGGCCGCTTTGTGCGTGCCCTGCTGAGCCGCGGACAGCGTGCTTCCGTCACCCACGGCCGAATTTTCCCGGTGCCGGGTACTTTTCGGCGGGCCGGGCACTCAAACAAAGCTGTAACTGGGAACTGAGACACCCCATATGACACAGGGGTGCCCTCCGTTTCCGATCATGTCGAGCATCAACCGGTAGGCACGAAAGACGCGGAGGGCCTAGGTGGAGTTCAAGGTCTTTGATCGCACGGCCAACACAATCGATTCGACGGCCGCGAATGCTTACACCGATGATGCCAATTTCAGCATCCACTCTCCCCTCGACCGACCCGGCGAGAGCCGGCGCCGGCACCGAGCCACCACGCCCTATCGCAGTGTCTCGGATCGCGAGCTCTCCTTCATGCAGGCGTGCAACGACTTCATCTGCGCCTGCGTTGCCCTGCCGTTCGCCCTGATCATCTTCGCCCGCATCTCCACCCTGCAGGCGAACAGTCAGACGTACCTGGTCCACAACCTCACCGTTGACTCGTTCTTCCCGGTGGCGGTGGTGATCTCCCTGGCCATCGGAGGCGTCTACCGGACGACCAACCAGCGCCTCCAGGCGAGCGCCTTCCTCGAGGTGCGTGAGCTCGGCTTCGGCGTCGGCGTCGGTTGTGTCCTCGCCCTGGCTCTCGGAGCTCTCCTGCACGCATTCGCCGGCGTGGCCGAGCCCTCGGCCACCCAACTGGTGGCTGCCGTCGTCGTCGGCGTGGTGGTCATCACCATCGGACGCATGCTCCTGCGGTACTTCCTCCATGCGCTCACGACCACTCGGGTGCTCGTGGTCGGCGCCGGTGCGGCCGTGGACCGGATCATGCTGAGCGTGAGCCAGGACCCCGGCATGACGTTGGTCGGCCGGGTTGGCGAGAGCGACATGGTCCTCGACGGCGCGCTGGGCCGGATCGAGGACCTGCCGCAGATCTGCGCCGAGTTGGACGTCCACCGCATTCTGGTCGCGGCCAGCGGGCAGTTCTCGCCCGAGGTGCTCAACATCTACCGCGCCCTCTCTGAGACCGTCCACATCGCCATGGTTCCCCGCTACTACGAGCTCATCAGCTGGCGGTCCAAGCTGAGCGACCTCTCCGGCATGCCCTTCCTCGAGATCGCCCAGCCTCACCTGAGCACGTGGGACCAGATCATGAAGCGGACCTTCGACATCGTCGTGAGCGGCCTCATCCTGCTCATCACGTCGCCTCTCCTGCTGGTGGTGGCCATCGGGGTCAAGCTCAGTTCTCCCGGCCCGGTGTTCTTCCGCCAGGTCCGTCTGGGCCGCTACGGAGAGCCCTTCACCCTGAACAAGTTCCGCTCCATGACGGTCGAGCCCGAAGCCGGGGACGAGAAGGCCGAGGAGCTCGCAGTCGGCGTGCTCGCCGCCAACGGCAATGGCCACACCAATGGGAACGGGCACGCACTCGACGAGGGCGAACTCGAGCTCGCACCACTGTCCACCACCACAGACATCCCCCTCCACGAGCTGCGGAACAAGGCGGCCTTGACCAACCGCATCACCCGGATCGGCGCCATCCTGCGCAAGACCGGCATCGACGAGATCCCCCAGTTCGTCAACGTCTTCAAGGGGGACATGTCCGTCGTCGGACCCCGCCCCTTCGTCCGCGAGGAGTCACAAGTCGAGGGCTGGGCCACCCGGCGCTTCGAAGTCCGTCCCGGCATCACGGGTCTGTGGCAGGTCTCCGGGCGCAACGACCTCTCCCGCTCGGACTTGATCCAACTCGACTACCTCTACGTCAGCTCATGGTCGCTGTGGTGGGATCTCAAGATCATGTTCGAGACTCCTCAGATCATGCTGCGCGGTACCGGTGCCTACTGAGGCTCCGGTGAGCCGGCGGCGACTGACGGCCGCCCGTCCGGCCCTTCCGGCCTCTCTGCCGCCCGGCGCCCTGACGTCCCCTAGGTCCGGAAAGACGGCGCCAAAGGGGTCAAAAGGAAGGCAACTGGAGGCTCGGTTCGTTGTCGGTCATTTGTGCAATGCTCCAGCGCAACAGGTCGTTTCGGCGGGAATCAGATGTTCGAAAGAAGCCGTAGAAAGGAGATATTGACATCTGGACTGAAGGCGGCCTTGTGCTTCGCAAGGTTTAGCTGTTACATAGGAGTTGGTTGAACTCTCCCCCCGCAAGGGAGGCGCTCTGTGAGCGTTTTCCGAGTTGAGTGAAACCGCTACTTGGCGAAGTAAAGCAAATCCTTGCTCTAGTAGGGAGGCGGTAGGACTTGCGACTGCAATTGAAAAGCGCGCTGTTGGCGACAGCGGCTGGGAGCATCATCGGATATGTCCTTTTGGGCGGCGCGTCCCTCGCGTCGGCGTCCGCGCGGCATCGCTCGGGCGCGGTCCACCAGCAGTTGGCGGACCACATCCCTGCGGGTCGTGCATCCGACGTCGTGATGACCGGCGCCGACATCATGGGCGCCGTCGTCTTGCTGATGGCGGTCGTCGCGACCCTGTTCCTGGTCACCACGTTCATCCGGCGTCGGGCCACCGTGCCCGTCCCCAGCAGCTAACAACACACGCTCGCACTCGGCGCACGCCCTCCCCCCGGACGGGCGAGCGCCGACGCGGCGCGTCGTGGTTCAGGCGGTCAGAGGAGCCGTGACGATGGCCTCGACCAGCGACTCGTAGGCCTCGTCGAACTCTGCAGGATTGTGGGCTCGGCGGCAGCGGTGAACGGCCCGGCGCAGGTACTGGTCCGGCCCTTCGAGGTCGGCGGCCTGGGCCACCAGCGCAAGCACCTCGTCCTTCTGCTGCTCGAACGTGCGAGCTTCGTCATCGGCGAACATCTCGCTCAACGTCAAGACCGCCCCCTCCCTCACCTGGTCATACACGTGCGTGCGCTCAGAAAATTGTACGGCGGCCGTTGGCATGCGGTCCATGGGACTTAAGGACCATTTCGGTCCTCGCCAGCTGAACTGCAAACCACCGTGCGCTTCCGACACAATTCTCGGCTGGGCCCTCTGCGAACTTGAGACAACGCTCCAACTACCTCGGATCCGACGCACATCCAACCCCGTACCCGAGGGAATCCCCCAGCAAACGGATGTTGGAGGGCGTTGGTCGGGTGTTGAGCCTTCCGACCTGTGCCGGAAGAGTCGCAGGTCGACGGTAGTTTGCACCTATGGCTATGCGGGGACACGCAATGGGGGGTGGGCGCGCCGGCGGCTGGGGCGGAATGCGCTCCATGCGTCAGGACCGGGCCGTCCTCCAGCACCGGGTCAAGAAGGGCACGGCTCGGCGCATGCTCACGTTCGCCGTCCCGTACAAGAAGATCCTGGCCGTCTTCATCCCGGTCGTCATCCTCGACGCCGCGGTCGGCGCGCTGACCCCCCTCATCCTGCGCGGGATCATCAACAACGGAATCCTCAAGCACAACGCTGACCTGGTGATCTGGCTGTCCATCCTGGTCGCCGCCCTGGCCATCGTCGATGCGGGCCTCGTCCTCACCGAGCGCCGGATCTCGGCCTACATCGGGGAGAGCCTCATCTACGACATGCGCTCGAAGGTGTTCCGGCACATCCAACGCATGCCCCTGGCCTTCTTCACCCGCACCCAAACCGGTGCCCTCGTGAGCCGCCTGAACAACGACGTCATCGGCGCCCAACAGGCGTTCACGGACCTGCTCTCGAACGTGGTGGGCAACTTCGTCACCGTGGTCATCGTCCTGGGCGCCATGTTCTTCCTCAGCTGGAAGATCACCCTGGCCGCCCTCATCCTGGTGCCGCTCTTCCTCGTCCCGGCGCGCTTCGTCGGCCAGCGCATCGGTTCGCTCACCAAGGAGGGCTACAACCTCAACAGCGAGATGAACATGGTCATGCAGGAGCGCTTCCAGGTGGGCGGCGCCATGCTGGTCAAGCTGCTCGGGCACCCAGAGTCCGAGGCGACCTCGTTCGAGGCAAAGGCGGGCCGCGTCCGTGACATCGGCATCTCCCAGGCCACCTACTCGCGAGTGTTCTTCGTCTCGCTCACCCTGACCGGGGCCCTGGCCACCGCCCTCGTCTATGGCTTCGGCGGCGTGGCCACGGTGGACGGCGCGATGTCGCTCGGCACCCTGGTCGCCCTGACGGCCTACCTGACCCGCCTGTACGGGCCGCTGACGCAGCTCTCGAACGTCAACCTCGACGTGATGACCGCCCTCGTCTCCTTCGAGCGCCTCTTCGAAGTCCTCGACATCGTCCCCATGATCCAAGAGGATCCCGACGCCGTCACCATCGGGCGCGGCAACGCCTCGGTGGAATTCGACGACGTCAGCTTCACCTACCCGAGCGCGGACGACGTCTCACTGGCCTCACTCGAGTCGGTGGCCGTCCTCGAATCGGGCCTTCGTCACGAGGTACTGCACAACGTGTCGTTCTCGGTCGAGCCCGGACGCATGGTTGCTCTGGTCGGACCCTCGGGGGCGGGCAAGACGACGATCTCGAATCTGGTGCCCCGGCTCTACGACGTGACTGGCGGGGCAGTGCGTATCGACGGCGTCGACGTACGTCACGCCACCATGGCCTCGTTGCGCGACGTCGTGGGTGTCGTGAGCCAGGACCCCCACCTCTTCCACGACACGCTCCGGGCCAATCTCTTGTACGCCCGACCCGAGGCCAGCGAGGCCGAGGTGCTCGAGGCCATGGACCAGGCCCAGATCGGTCACATCGTGGCCGATCTTCCCGACGGACTCGACACGGTGATCGGAGAACGGGGCTACCGGCTCTCCGGAGGCGAGAAGCAACGAGTGGCTTTGGCCCGCTTGCTGCTCAAGGCCCCGGACATCGTCGTGCTCGACGAGGCCACGGCGCACCTCGACTCCGAGTCCGAGGCGGCGGTGCAGCGCGCTCTGCGTGAGACGCTGAGCGGCCGCACCTCGCTCGTGATCGCCCACCGGCTCTCCACCGTGCGCGAGGCCGACGAGCTCCTCGTGATCGACGGCGGCCGCATCGTCGAACGCGGCTCTCACGCCGATCTGCTGGCCGAGAACGGGCTGTACGCCGAGCTGTATCGCACCCAGTTCGCCGACCAGGAGGACGAGGAGGCGGACACGGCCGCCCTCCCCTTGTCAGGCCGGGCGTAAGCCAGCCAACAGAACGTTCCCCCGAGGCGACCAGGGCGTGGGCGGCCGCGAAGGCCGGACCTGCGCAGGGGCACGACAAAAAGTAGAATCTGTTCTAGTTGCCGGGGCGGGCCCGGGCAGCCGGTCGACCTCGAGGGTCGGCCGCCGCCCGACGTACGTCCCTGCCGCCCAACCGGGCTGCCCAGTCAGGAGGTCACACCGGTGCACAACGAGCTTTGCGAGCGTCTCGGGATCGAGTTCCCCATCTTCGCGTTCACCCACTGCCGCGACGTGGCGGCGGCCGTCAGCAATGCCGGCGGGCTGGGCGTGCTCGGTGCCGTCGGCTTCTCGGCCGACGAGCTCGAGGTCGAACTGTCCTGGCTCGACGACCACGTCGGGGACAACCCCTACGGTGTCGACATCGTGATCCCCGGCAAGTACGAGGGCATGGACGAGATCGACCCGGTGAAGCTCGAGGCCGAGCTGAAGGCGATGATCCCCGAGGAGCACCGCACCTTCGCCAAGAAGATCCTGGCCGACCACGGCGTGCCCGAGCTCGACGGCGGGCCCAAGCGCGAGCTGCTCGGCTGGACCGCGGCCACGGCCGCGCCGTTGGTCGAGGTGATTCTGCAGCACCCCAAGGTCAAGCTGGTAGCCAACGCGCTCGGAACGCCCCCCGACGACGTGATCGCGCAGGTGCACGAGCACGGGATGCTCATGGCGGCACTGGCCGGCTCGGTGAAGCACGCGCTGAACCACAAGGCGGCCGGGGTCGACATCGTGATCTGCCAAGGCTCCGAGGGTGGGGGCCACACCGGCGACGTGGGCTCCATCGTCTTGTGGCCCGAGGTGATCGACGCGGTGGCGCCGCTGCCCGTGCTGGCCGCCGGCGGCATCGGCTCGGGACGCCAGATGGCCGCGGCCATGGTGATGGGCGCGTCCGGCGTGTGGACCGGCTCGCTCTGGCTCACCGTCGAGGAAGCCGACGTACCGCCCAAGCAGATGGAGTCGTACTTGAAGGCGACGTCGCGCGACACGGTGCGCTCCCGCTCGTTCACGGGGAAGCCGTGCCGCCTGTTGAAGAACGACTGGACCGACGCCTGGGAGGCACCGGGCAACCCGAAGCCCCTGGGAATGCCGCTGCAGATGATGGTGGCGATCGAGTGCGTGTCGCGCGGACACGCCTACCCCGAAGAAGCACGCGACGTGAACTTCAACCCGGCCGGTCAGGTGATCGGTCTGGCGAAGAGCGTGCGTCGCACCAAGGACGTGGTGCTCGGCATGGTCGAGGAGTACATCGACGCGATCGAGCGCGTCGAATTACTCAATGAGGGTGCAACCGCCTGAGCGTTTTTTGACAAGGCCACGTAGCCTTGTACTCGATGGGTGGGCATGCCGATCGAGAGTACGAGGAGTCTGTTCCGTCGGAGGACGTGGCGCCCATGGACGACGCCGACTTTCTGTCCCCGCCGGGTTGGTACACCATCGACTACCTCCGCAACGTCCAGGCCTTCTGGGACGGCACGATGTGGAGCCGGACCCGTCATTGGCGGGGTGTGGGATGGTTCGAGGACGAGTTGGAGTCGCTGATGGCTCCGGTCGCCAGCCTCGATGTCGTCTCTCGCTACCCGCCGGCCTCGGTGGTCAACCCGGGACTCGAGCCGGCTGGTCGTCCCCCCTCCTTGCTCCGGATGCGACCGGATCGGTCCGCCCTCGCGCCCGCCACCGTCGCGCCTCGGACCAACGGATTGGCCGTGGCCTCGTTCGTCCTCTCCATCATCGGATTGGTCGGCGTCGGCTCCGTACTCGGCATCATCTTGGGCTTCCGGGCCCGCCGGGACATTCGTTGGTCCCGCGGCGCACAGCGCGGCGATCGCCTGGCCCTGGCCGGGATCATCATCGGCTTCTGCACGCTGGTCATCTTCGCGGTGGCATTGACGGTGGGGCTCATCGCCATGACCTCGTTGACCACCCGGGTCAGGTCGGCCATCGACTCCTCCGTCGGGGCGCCGGCCCAACTGTCCCCGCAGGCGGCCCAGAAGGCCGAGACGCAGTGCCAGTTCGATCTGCGCACGGTCCAGGTGGCCGTGACGGCGTACTGGATGGACAACGGCGCGTATCCATTGCCTCCGAACCGGTGGAGCGCATCGACCTACGCAGCGAACTACGCCCGCTTGACCTCGGGTGTCGACGGTGGGCCGTGGTTGGACAAGGCGCCGAGCACCGACGCCTACGTCGTGGAGTACAACAGCGCCGGGGACGTCTGGGTGGCCCCACCGGGGACGTACGAGACGCTGTACGAGCCCACCCAGGGGCTCGACTCCGGTGGCGGCGCCGCTGCCTGCGACGTCGCCGTCCGCTGAACGCTGAAACGGCGACGGCGCCGTGCTCCACGGCATCGTCTCCGGGCGCGGCCTAGTCTCGGCCGCTATGGAACTCCACGAGGCGCTGTACACGACGCGCGCCATGCGCCGGGTCCGTCCGGACCCCATCCCCCATGACGTCCAGGCCCGCATCCTCGATGCGGCCATCCGAGCCCCTTCGGGCGGCAACCAGCAGAACTGGCGCTTCCTGCTCCTGGACGAACCGGCCAAGAAGGCCGCCCTGGCGCCGCTGTATCAACACGCGATGGGCGAGCTGTGGCAGACGATCTACAAGGACCAGATCGCGGCCGCCCACGCCAACCCGGACGCGCCCGAGTCGATCCAGGTGCTCAAGGTGCAGCGCTCGGCCCAATGGTTGGCCGATCACTTCGAAGAGGTCCCGCTCTTCCTGTTCCCCTTCAGCCAGCACGACCCGACCGGCGGCTCGATCTACCCCGCCGTGTGGAGCGCCATGCTGGCCGCCCGGGCGGAGGGCGTGGGTAGCTGCCTGACCGCGCTGCTCCAGTTCTTCCACCCGACCGAGACCTTCGAGATCCTCGAGGTGCCGGCCGACCAGGGCTGGGTTTTGTCGGGCACAGTGAGTTTCGGCTACCCGACGGGGACATGGGGCGTGGCTGGGCGCCGTCCGGTGCACGAGGTCTCGTATCGGAACGCCTGGGGCAGCGGGATCGGCTTCGACATCCCTGAGCCGCTCTGGACCGGCCCGACGGACTGAACAGCCCGGGCTCTGCTCCCTGGGTGCTGCCCGGCGCCCGTCACGATCCCGTCGCCTCCTTGTCACGGAGCATCGCGTCACGTCGATCGGTGCCAGCAAGCTGAGCGACACCAGCGCCATGAGCGAGACGAGCGGACAACCGCGATTCCGCCTGTGCTGGAACGTCGGCGTCCCCTCGGTCGGGGCGTGGTAACAACGGAGCGGAGGTAGGAAATGCCCGAGACGCCCGACCCATCGCAGACGACGCCGACCACCACAGCGACCGCGCCCGATTCGACCAACGCGTCGCGCATCGACGACCTCGTGCAGCGCCTGACGCTCGATGAGAAGGCCTCCCTCACCGCCGGCGCCAGCCTGTGGTTCGTCCCGCCGGTCGAGCGCCTGGGCATCCCGTCCCTCAAGGTGTCGGACGGCCCCTCGGGGGTGCGCGGCGAGAGCCTGACCGGACGCCGCTCACTGTCACTCCCCTGCGGCATGGCCATCGGCTCGACCTGGAACCCCGAGCTCGTCGAGCGCATGGGCGAGGTCCTGGCCGCCGAAGCCCAATCCAAGGGCGTCAACGTCCTGCTCGGGCCGACGGTCTGCATTCCTCGCACGCCGTTGGCCGGCCGCACCTTCGAGTCCTACTCGGAGGACCCGTGCCTCACCGCCCGCATCGCCGTCGCCTACGTGCGGGGCGTGCAGCGCCACGGGGTGGCCTGCTGCATCAAGCACTTCGCCTGCAACGACCAGGAGCACGAGCGGATGACCATCAGCGCCGAGGTGGACGAGCGCACCCTTCGGGAGATCCACCTCGTCGCCTTCGAAGCCGCCGTACAGGAAGCCCACGTCTGGTCCGTGATGACCGCCTACAACAAGGTGAACGGGGTCTACTGCTGCGAACAGCCCGACCTGCTCGGTCGCATCCTGCGCGACGAGTGGGGCTTCGACGGGCTCGTCATCTCCGACTGGTTCGGGACGCACTCGACCGGGCCTGCTGCCAAAGCCGGCCTCGACCTCGAGATGCCGGGACCTTCGGCCTGGCTCGGGCCGACCATGGGCACTGCGGTACGCGAGGGCGCGGTGGCCGAGTCCGTCCTGGACGGCCAAGTCCGCCGCATGCTCCAGTTGATGGATCGGGTTGGGCTGCTCGACGGCACGTACCAACGCGGACCCGAGCGCGAGGAAGACCGGCCCGAGCACCGCGCCATCGCCCGCGCCGTGGCCGCCGAGGGCACCGTCCTCCTGGTCAACGATGGCCTGCTCCCCCTCATCGCTCCGACCACGGCCCCGGACCCAGACGCTTCGTCGGACGGCACCGCCGCCACCCCGGCTGGAAGGCCCGGCCTCTCGAGTATCGCGGTCATCGGCCCCAATGCCGTGCAGATGGCCATGGGTGGCGGCAGCTCGGAAGTCACGCCGCACCGCCGGCGTGGACTGTTCGAGGCCCTCTCCGAGCGCCTGCCCGTCGTCACCCTTTCCTACGAGGTCGGCTGCCGCATCGACCGGGGGCTGCCCTCCATGGACATGGCGCTCATGACGGCGGGGGACGAAGCGGCGAGCTTCACGTTGGAGTACTTCGCCAGCACCGATCTCTCGGGCGATCCCGTCCACGTCGAGCCGGCACGCCTCTCCCGGGTGATGTGGCTGGGCCAGCCCTACGAGGACCTGACCATTGGCTCGTACTCCGTCCGTCTCACCGGCACGTTCACGCCCGACCTTTCGGGCCCGTGGCGATTCGGACTCGAGAGCGCCGGGCGTTCGACCCTGCGCCTCGACGGGGCGATCGTCGTCGACAACTCCGACCCCCGACCCGGCGAAGGCTTCTACGGCGCGGGAAGCACCCTCGTACAGGTCGAACGCAGCCTCGAAGGCGGTCGTTCGTACGCCCTGCAGGTCGACATCTGGCCGCGCTCGAAGCGCAACGCCCTCATGGGCGTACGCATCGCCGCCGGCCGCCCCGACGCCACGGACGAATTCGAACGCGCGGTGGAGGCCGCCCGGGCCGCCGACGTGGCCGTGGTGGTGGTCGGTTCGAACGGCCAGTGGGAATCCGAGGGGCGGGACCGGCCGGACCTCTCCCTGCCTGGACGGCAGCGGGAACTGGTCGAGGCCGTCATCGAGGCGAACCCACGCACCGTGGTCGTGGTGAACGCGGGCTCCCCCGTCGAGATGCCGTGGGCAGCCAACGCGGGGGCGGTCCTTCTTCCCTGGTACGGCGGCGAAGAGGCCGCCGACGCCCTGGCCGACATCATCGTCGGGGCAGCCGAGCCCACCGGTCGACTGCCCATCACCCTCCCCGCCCGGGCCGAAGACGGGCCAACCGGGAGCGAGGCAGCGCGCTATCCGGGTGCCGACGGGCGAGTGGTCTATGGGGAGGGCGTTCTCGTCGGGTATCGGTTCTATGAGACCAAGGGTGTCACTCCGCTGTTCGCATTCGGTCATGGACTGTCCTATGGCGACATCGTGTTCGACGACATTGCCGTGTCATCCGACGCCGTCGTCGTGGAGCTGGTCAACAATGGTGCGCGGCAGGGCACCGAAGTCGTCCAGGTCTACGTGCGAGCACTGGACCCGCGGGTCGACCGCCCCGACCGGGAGTTGGCCGCCTTTGCCAAGGTCACGGTCGAAGCCCGTGGACGCAAGACGGTGCGGCTCCGGCTCGGAGCCGACGCCTACCGCTACTGGGACGTCGACACGCACAGCTGGCGCTCCGACGAGGGTCGTTACGAGATCCTGGTCGGCGCGTCCTCTCGCGACATTCGCGGCTCGACCATCGTGAACTGGGGCGGTGTGGCGGCCGGGTGACCGACGACGAGGTGGGCGCCGGGTCGACGACATCCAAACCGTGGACGTGGACTTGGGACCGGCTCCTGGTCGAGCCGCGTCGACCCCAGATGATCAGGGACCGCCCGAACGCGCCATGGTTCGCAGTCGCCGCCGTCTGCGTGGGTGCCTTCATGGGCCAGCTCGACGCCTCCATCGTCACCGTCGCGCTGCCGACCCTGCAGCAGACCTTCGACGCCTCGGTCGGCGCGGTGACCTGGGTCGGCCTCTCGTATCTCTTGGTTCTCGTCGCCACCGTGACTGCGGTGGGTCGGTTCGCCGACATGTGGGGACGGAAGCTCCTCTATGTCTACGGGTTCGTCATCTTCACCTTTGCGTCGGTCCTTTGTGGCCTGGCGCCAGACCTGGCCGCGCTGTGCATCTTCCGTGCCTGCCAAGCCATCGGTGCGGCAATGCTCCAAGCGAACAGCCTGGCCATCATCGTGCTCGTGGTGGAGGAGAGATCCCTCGGCAAGGCAATCGGCCTGCAGGGCACCGCCCAGGCGCTCGGCCTCGCCGTGGGCCCGACCGTCGGGGGTCTGCTGCTCGCCGCCGGTGGGTGGCGGCTGATCTTCTTCGTCAACGTCCCCTTCGGCGTGTTCGGCGCCGTGGCGGCGATCCTGCTGGTGCCTCGGAGCCGCAACCTGCTGGCCCGGGTCGCCTTCGACTGGACTGGGCTCGCCATCTTCTTCCCGGCGGTGGTGGCCCTGCTTTCCGCGATCTCCTTCGGCGCGTCATTGGGCTGGAACTCGGCCACGATCGTGGCGCTGTTCTGCGCCGCGGCCGTGCTCCTGGCCGTCTTCATCTGGCACGAACGCACGGACAAGGACCCGATGCTCGATCTGGGCCTCTTTCGTTCCGGGCGATTCTCGACGGGAATCGTGTCTGGCGTCCTCTCCTACCTCGTGATGTTCGGCGTGCTGCTCCTCGTTCCTTTCTATTTCGAGCGCGGGCTCGGTTTTGGCACGGCGCGCTCCGGACTCGAGCTCATGGCCATGCCGTTGGCCTTCGGGATCGTGGCTCCGCTGGCTGGGCGCTTCGCCGACCGGGTGGGGGCACGCCCCCTCACGGTCTCGGGCATGACGATCGTGACGGTCGCCATGGCGGTGATGGCTGCGTCCCGGCCGACGACGCTGCCCTTTCTCCTTCTCTTGGCTGCTGTGGGCGTCGGCATGGGACTCTTCACCTCGCCCAACAACGCCTCGATCATGGGCGCTGCTCCGGAACAGCAAGCGGGAATGGCCTCCGGTGTCCTCAACATGTCGCGAGGAATAGGGACGGCATTGGGTCTTGCCCTCACCGGTTCGATCTTCACCGTTGCCGGTGGGGACACCGGGTCCACGGAGCGGGCAGCGCACGCTTTCTCGGTCACCGCGTTCGTTCTGGCCCTCATCGCCGCGGCGGCTGGGGTCGTCTCGGCCCTGCGCTCGAACGGAACCCTGGCCCAGGCGAGCTTGGCCTCGGTGGAGTAGTCGGGATCGCTCTGCTCCAATTCGAGACGACTTCGCGCTTTGGGGAGTCCGGACCGACCGTTCTCTCACAATGGCGACGAAAGCGGTCGATGCGATTCCGGAGACACTCCGGCAGTTCCTGCAAGAGTACGAGCGGACACCGCTCGAGCTGGCGTCGGTGGCTCGGATGTCCGGCCAGGGGCTCGGCCAGAATCTCGACGCCTGGCATCGGCTCCGTGCGGTGGTCGACGGCGCCATCGTCCAGCTACAAGGAGAGGTCAACCGACGTGAGCAGTTTCGCGAGGATGGCTCTCCGTCGTCGCGCGACTGGCAGGTTGCCCGCTTCGGCCTTTCGAATGCCACTGCGAAGGCATATGACCAAGTGGCGGACAAGGCGATGGACCTGCCCATGCTGACTCGGGCCCTGAGCACCGGTGAGATCGGCCTCGACAAGATGCGGCTCGCCGCCTCCATGGCCACCCCGGAGACGGATCGGGAGCTCGCCGACACTGCCCGGCGCTGCACCGTGCACGAGCTAGGACAGCTGCTGCGGGCACGCCAACGACCGACGGCCACAGGCGACCTGGCGGCCTACGAGGCCCGCTCGCTGCGCTTCAACGACCCCTGCCGCTCCATGTCGGTCCAGCTCCCGCCGGCCGAATACGCGGCCACCAAAGCCTGTATCCAGACCCAGGCGAAAGCCATCCCGAGCGACGGTGACACCACCTGGGACCAACGATGCTGCGACGCCTTTCTCGGCCTCATCCGTTCGGCCGGTGGAGCAGCCGGACCACGACGCGCTGCCGCCCCGTCGGGCCAGACGGCCCGGGCACAGAAGGATGAGGTTCGCCAGCCGAGCGGGCGAGACCCGGTGGAGGGCGGAGGCATTGCAGGCGCCCAGCCGTCATTCAGCCCGTACTTCGCCGTGCTCCACGCTCCCCTGGAGGCCCTGATCGACCCTGAGGGCGCACCGACAGGCTTGGCCGGTGACCTCGAGCAGGGCGGACTCATCAGCCTCGAGACCGTGCGCCGGCTGCTCTGCGACAGCACCTTCGTCATTGCGGTGGACGACAAGTCGGGCCACACGATGTACGAGGGGCGACAACATCGTCGCCCCACCGCTGCCCAGCGGCGGGAGATCTGGCGCCGGGATCGCTGTTGTCGCTTTCCCGGATGCCGGAACAAGATCTTCACCGAACCGCATCACATCCAATGGTGGAGCAGAAATGGAAGGACCGACCTCCCCAACCTCGCGTTGCTGTGCAACTACCACCACAGCCTGATGCACAGCACCGGTTGGACGGTGCAAGGGAATGCGAATGCCGAGCTGACGTTTGTCGGACCAAACGGCCGAGCGACGACCTCGTGCCCGTCACCGATGTGGACCGCCATGACGAGTCCGGCGGCGAATCCCTCGGTGGACCGCCCTCCGGGCGATGCCGGACGCAGCCGAGGTGGTCGGTCACCAACTTCGTGAGGGCGCATTGTTCCTCAGAGCTCAGAAGTGGCTGTCGCGCGCCCCGAGGTCGGTGAGGGTCAGGGCTCGGCGATCTCGAGGACGGGCTCGATGGTCGGTGCGTCGGGTTCGAAGCGTCGAACGGCGCGGACCAGCATGATCCAGCCCACGATCGCGTAGACGACGAAGCCGGCGCAGAGTCCGCCCGCGGCACCCTGCACGCCCCAGATCACCGCGCCGGTCATGCAGCTGAACAAGAGGACCGGGACCATGTAGAGGGCAAGGCGCAAGTTCTCACGGGCGGCCCGGATGGAGCGGAGGCCCGAGGCCGCCGCCCCGGGGAGGTAGCTCAGGGCGAAGCTGAGTCCGACCAGCGGCACCAGTCGGCGGGCCTGGGGCCAGGTCGGGCCGAGCAGCTTGGACATGGTGGCGACCGGGACGGCATAGATGACGACCAACCACAACAGCGTGATGGCGGCGGTCACGAGGCCGCCGAGAAGGACGAAACGCATCGCCTTCCGCTTGTCGGCGTGGAAGGCCTTGGCGGCCAAGGCGATCATGGCCGTGAGGATGCCGGTACCCATGACGGCGACGGGGCCGAAGGCGAGTTGGGCCAGCTTGAACTGGCCGATGACGGCAACCGAGAACAAGAGGACCATGAGGTAGACCACGAGGTACGTCCACGAGGTGACGAGGAGTGTCTGCCCGGCAAAGCGGAAGCCGACGGCGCGCTCGCTCTCGTACCAGAAGGCCAGCTGCGCTCGGGGACGGCGCAGGGACAGATGGTTCCAGAGGGCGAACAGCCCGACGGCGGCGCCGGTGGCGGTCCATGCGCCGAAGAGCCACGGGAGCGACAGCAGGCCGGCGTGGCGAAGGACGACGTAGGCCACGACGAAGGACATGAGCCAGGCGGTGTCGAGCCAGACGGCGTAGAGGGGGTTGTAGCGGCTGATGCCGATGTATCGAGCGAAGTCCTGGCACGCCATGAGGGGGAACGACACGGCGAAGATGACGAACATCAGGCGGAATTCCGGGCTCATGGCCAGGCTCACCAGGAGGAGCGCTCCCGAGATGGCGACGGCGCAGATGATGGCGGAGAGAAAGCCGGCGCGCTCGTAGCGACCCATGACGCCGTCGTCGGTTTCGTGGCGGGTGAGGAGGCAGTCGCTGGTCATGCTGCGGACGAGGACCTGGCTGACGATGTAGGTGGTGGTCAGGACGGCGAACACGCCCAGGACGTGGGCGTCGCTGTAGTGGGCCACGACGAGGGCCAGGGCGAAGTTCGAGATGCTCGAGGCTCCCTGGTCGACGACCGTGAGCGCCATGACGCGCTGGCGCGAGCCCGTCTGTCGTTTCGATGCCGGGAGGGTGTGGCGCTGGAGGTTGATCGAGCCGTTGCCATCAGGACCGCAGGCGGCTGCTTCGGGAGCGGAGTTGGCGGTCGCCTGGTTGGTCATGGCCTCAGTCGCTCGTGGCCGGCCGACGGCTCGAACGACTGGTCAGCGGATGATGGGCGCAACGCCCGAGCTCATCTGGTCGAAGATCCACTTGTAGGTGTTCTGAAGCCCCTCTTCGAGGCTGATGGAGGGAGCCCAGCCCAGGCGCTCGCTGATCTGCGTGTTGTCGCTGTTCCGGCCCCGCACGCCCTGCGGCGCGCTCGTGTCGTACTTGCGTTCGAGGGTCACGCCGGCGATGCCCTCGACGATGTCGACCAGTTCGTTGATCGTGACCAGCTCGTCCGAGCCGATGTTGAGTGGCTCGACGACGTCGCTCTTGGTGAGACGCAGCGTGCCTTCGACGCAGTCGTCGACGTAGGTGAAACTGCGGGTCTGCTTGCCGTCTCCCCAGATCTCAATCCGGTTGGTTCCGTCGAGGACGGCCCGAGCCACCTTGCGGCAGATCGCGGCCGGTGCCTTCTCACGGCCACCGTCGTACGTCCCTTCGGGCCCGTAGACGTTGTGGTACCGGGCGACCCGGGTCTCGAGGCCGAAGTCCTCGTAGAAGTGCCGGGCCATGCGCTCGCTGAACAGCTTCTCCCAGCCGTAGCCGTCCTCGGGCATGGCCGGGTAGGCGTCGGGCTCGGCCAACGGCTCGACGTCGGGCGACTCCTGCTTGCCGGCCGCGTAGACGCAGGCAGACGACGAGTAGAAGAGGCGTTGGACGCCGGCACGGTGGGCCGCATCGAGCATGTGGGTCGAGATCAGCACCGAGAGCATGCAGAGCGCCTTGTTCTTCTCGATGAAACCCATACCGCCCATGTCTGCGGCGAGGTTGTAGACCACGTCCATCCCCTCGGCCGCCATAAGGCAACTGTCCTTCTCCTGGAGATCAGCGCAGCAATTCTCGACATCGTCGAAGCGCTGGTACCAGTCCTCCACCGGGACCCGATCCACCGCTCGGATCTGTTCGACCCCGTCCTCACGCAAGCGGGCCACCAGATGCCCTCCGATGAACCCACCCGCACCCGCCACCACAACCCTGCTCACCCGACTCCTCCTTCGGATTCGTTTGCAAGTAGAACGGCCGTAGCGGCCGATCCACACGGTCGGGTCCGACGATCCACCTGCCGCCGACCCGACTGTTCGCCCGGTGTGACTCAGCCGGCCTCCCCGACCGACGCCAAGGGCGACGTCGGGCGGCGCACCGGCTCGGTCCCACCGGGACGAGCTGTCCCCGTCGCCGGCACCGCGGCACCGGCACCGGCACCGGCACCGGCTCGGAGACCATGCCGCCGAAGACCTCGATGAACTGTTCAGCGGCCCGGTCGGGGTTGAAAGTGCGCTCGGCGTAGCGCCGCCCGGCCCGCGCCATGTCGCGACACAGGACTTCCTCGTTCAGCAGTCGGGCGACTACCCCCGCAACGAGATCCCGCTCGGCCGGATCGACCACGATGCCAGCCCCGTGCTGGCTCAGGATCTCGGCGACGGAGTTGTCGGGCGGCAGCACGCCGACGATGGCGCGGTTGGAACAGAGGTAGGTCAGCACCTTCGAGGGGACCGAGAAACGGGACGCCTCCGGCTCGAGGAGTGCGACGAGGATGTCGGCGCTGGCCATGACGTCGGGCAGGTCTTCGTAGGGCTGGAAGTCCGCCAGGACGAGATTGTCGGCCAGGTTTTCGTGCTTCCACGCTTCGAGCCAGTCGCGTCCCTTGCCCTGTGAGACCACGACGACTTTGGCCGACGGATGCGAAATACGGAGCTGTTGCGAGATCAGCGCCAAGATGCTCGGGTCGTGCTTCAGTCCCAATGTGCCCGTGTAGAGCACCACGGGGCTCTCGGAGAGGCCCATGCGCCTGCTCCACTGGTTGTTGGGCGGTCGGGTCGGCAGCTCGTCGATCGGGGCCCAATTCGGCACGACCGTCGCCTTGTCGGCCACGCCCCACTCCTCAAGGCGGTCGAGAAAGGTCGGCGAGATGGCGACGATGGCTGCACTGCGCCGGGCGATGCTCCGTTCCAATCGGTCGGCCAGGCGTGCCACCAGCCCACCGACGAGCGGGAGTCGGCGTCGGGCCGCGTTGCCAATCGCCTCGGAGTAGATGTCCTGGTGCCAGAACACCATCGGTACCCGCTGGCGTCGGAGGTGTCGAGCCAGCACGTAGTGAGCCAGGAGAGGCACGTTGCTGATGACCGCGACGGCGGGATCATGCTCGGAGATGAGCCGACCGGCTCGGCGGCCGTAGCCCAATTCCTGTCGGATCCGAGTGACCAACGAGTACTTGGCGAACGTCCCGTCCATCGGACATGCCTCGAACTGCAGGCTCTCCGGGTCGCCGAGCTCCATCTCGAGCGAACCCTTGCCCGTCGCGTACGAAGGGCAGTGTTGATGCACCACGGCGTAACTGCGACCGGCCAGTGCTCTGCTCAGCTGAGCCTGACCCGGATGACCCGAGTAGTCGTGGACCACGATTCGAGACGACGTCGTCGTGGTGTGTCGTTCTTGCGCTGGCAACACTCGTCACCCCCGGACGGCTCAACTGAGCGGAACTTGTAGAGGTAACTGCGAAGCGCTTGGAACCTTTTCGATCAATTCTTTTCTGGCCAAGAAATCTGGTGATGCGTCGGTTGTGGCCCGGCAATCATCGACCGCCTGCCCATTACTGCCAGACTCGGTTGCTCGACGAAATGCACGCTGATCAGCGCATTTCTCGTTCGTTGACGCCAGTCCGCATTTCGCTGCGGCGCGTTGAAACCGGCGCCTCTGCGGGCGCCGTGACGAACTAGGACAGGAGATCGTCGAGCAGACGCAGGATTTGACGCGGATCGACGCGGATGTCCGATGCGACGCCGCGATTCGCTCGCGAGTTCCAGGACGAGTTCACCGAACCGTCACCAACGAGGTACCGATAGCGCAACCCCTCCACCGTGGTGGCCAGGGCCCAGAAACACTCATTCACGTAGTCAGAGGCGAAGAGTTCGACCACGGCAGCGCCGGGCGAGCAGAACGCAAGGTTGGTAAGGCCCGCACCGTGTGCACCGACGATGCATTCAGCTTCGGCGAACGCGCGCACCTGCTCGGCCGGTGACATGCGTCCCCGGATCGATCGATTCGAAACCGAGTGGTGCCAGCGCAGCGAGCACCTCGGCCTCGTTCTCGACTCGCCGGGTGCGCTTCTTGTCCCCTCGACCGACATAAAGCCGACGGTGACGGGCGTCGACCTGCTCAGGCAAGAAGTGTCCGCGCAGCCACGGAACGATCCAGTCCGGTGTCCGAAGGTTGTCGTCGGGTAGCGACGGCACGATCAATTCGTCCGCCTGCAAATGCGGGTACTTCTCGGTGCTCAAGCAACGGTCGGCCGTGATGCCGAGGTGATCGAGGAGATCCCGCTGGAATCGCGTGTCTCGGTTGACCAAATACCGATCGGCGTCGACCCCGGCCCTTCGCAGTAGTTCGAGCCGGGGCAGCACGTCGGTGAGGAAGTGGTAGTAGTTCTCACTCCCCCGCGTCGTCAGGACGCTGACCGATCCGGGCACCGAGGTCACTTCGGGCAGGCGCCAGCGCAGGAACACGGGGTGCTGCGTGGGCGCAGACACTCCGTAGTAGGGCGAGAGATCGAAGAGCAGCGTGTCGTCTTCCGCGATGATCGCTGCGTAGTGCTCGAGTGCTCTGCCGTTGCACACGCGGGCGACGACGTTCGGTCCGATCTGCACTCGTCGGTGCTTGGCGAACTGGGGGTGCTGCGCCGGGAGTCCCTCGGGCAGTCGCCGCACCAGCTCGGTCGCTGCCGCAACCTGGACCACTTCGACCCCACCAGCGGGCTGGGTGTGGGCGTAGAGCGCCGCCGTGCGGGCGACGTAGGTGGGAGGAGTCGGTCGGCTCTCGCTCCCGGGCAATCGACGGGTGAACGGTGCGACGGCCTGCGCCGTGCGCAATGCACCCGCCTTGACGAGCGGGAAGAGCGGTCGGAGAACGGACGGAAGTCGCGTCATGCCGTCTCCGTGTCTGGTAGACACCTCGGATGCGCGGAGAAACAGACGGCGCGACATCGGTGGGTTCGACGGTGCGCTCGGTTGGGCACAAGGCGTGGCGTTCCGCCTATTGGGTCTGGGCGATCGCCGCGCACCCGGCGAACAAGGGAGGTCGACTCGCCGCGGAGCGCAGAGCGATGACCTGGCACTGGCGTGCCCGCTCTGACGATGTCGAGGCAATCGTGACGGTCGACCGGAAGACCAAGTTGCGCGCCCGTGCACACCAGTTCAGCGCCGTCTGGACGATCTACGACGGAGTGCACGAATGGGAAGAGCTGCAGTTCTGCCTGGGCTACCTCCGGCCGGGCGACCACTTCGTCGACGTCGGCGCCAACGTCGGGGTTTTCTCCACCCTCATCGGAACCCGGATCCCCGGTGTACGCATCACCGCCATCGAGCCCTTTCCGCCGGTGCGGGCTGACCTTGAGGCGAACCTGGCGCTGAATCATCTCGACATCTCCGTGGTGGGTTCGGCCGTGAGCGACGCCGAGGGTGAAGCCACCTTCGAGGTACTCGACCGGGATGTGCTCAACCGGCTGGCACCTGCCGGCGCCGAACGTGGACGCAGCGGCATCACGGTTCCGGTCACCACCCTCGATCGGCTGGTCGGCGACGATCCCCCTGCGCTGGTGAAGATCGACGTCGAGGGAGCCGAGCTGTCCGTCATGCAAGGCGCGGAGGCGCTGCTCTCGGAGGCCAGCCCCGTTCTGCTGTTCGAGCACGCCGGCCACTCGGAACACTTCGGCGTGTCGGCGGCGGACATGCGGACCTTCCTCACCGAGCGGGGATACACGATTCATCTGCTCGACGGCGAGCTGACCCCATGGCACTCTGATCTGCAGCCTCCAACTCCGAATGTGATCGCGACCCGAAACATCTCGGCCGTGCGGGCAAGGCTGTCCGATGGCGGCGGTGCCGCGGTGTCGCCGCCCGTCCGGGTCGACGTCGAGTACGTCGGCCGCTGACACCGGCTCACTGCGGGCCGCGATGCCCCAGGAACCTCGGGTCATGCCAGGGGAACGCGGCCCTGCCGTCGCCGCACTCAGCGACGCCTCCGGGCGAAGACGACCAGCGCCATCCACATGGGCGTGGGCAGATGTCGCTCGACCGTCGCCACGCTGCGCCGCAGGCGTGGCCATGGCTTGAAGTACTGCTCGAGACCGGTCCGGCGGGCAATGGCCCAATCGAAGTCGTCGTCGAACAGGCGGGCCACGTCCTTGCGGGTATTCATCGCGTAGACCGTGTCGAACACATCACGCTCCTCGCGACCCGGTTGGAGCCGCTCGAGGGCGCGGGCATGGGCCTGATTGGGCACCAGGCGGGCGAACCCGGCCAGAACCGACTGGCGGCTGATGGTGCGGGCAATGAACACCCCACCGGGCCGCAGCACCCGGTGGAGCTCTCGCACGAACCCCTCGGGATCGGCCACGTGCTCCAGCACGAAGTCGCTGACGGCCAGGTCGACCGAGGCATTCTCGAGAGGCCATCGACCGTCCTCGCCGATAAGACGGAATTCGTCAATGACCGGGTTGTCCATGCCCACGGGCTCGGGGTCGATGCCGATGACTACTCGCCCCGACCCTCGTAGGTCCTGCCACGCTCCCCCGGGCGCGTCCATATCGACCAGGGCGCCGCGACCACATCCAACTTCGGCCACGACCCTCGATCGCGCCGCCCAGGCTTGCGCGCTGACCATGAACACTTGTGCGCTGTCCAAGCCCAGGATGCGATCGTCGAACATCTCTCCCAAGCCGAGCGGCGCTGGGTCACGCTCGACCCTCCCGTTCCCGTTCGTGGTTGGCGCGTTGGCTATTTGGGTCATGACGTGACCTTTCCGCCCGGGCGCGCCGGCCGGCGCTGACGATGCAGATGGAGGTACGGACGGAGACGGAGACGGAGACGGAGACGGAGACGGAGACGGGGATGGGGATGGGGATGGAAACCTCGTTGAAGGTGGAATCGGAAGGGCGGAGTGGGCTGCGGTCGAGTGACTCGCCGTCTCTTGTTGTTTCTGTCCCCGGAAGCACAGGGCGAGAATGAAGGGCAGCCAGAGCCATCGATCGACAATCTCGGGTGACTGCAGGGAGAAGAACAACACCGTGACGCATCCAGCCAAAACGGTGTCGCGCATGGCGCTATCGGGGCGCCTGGACCAGCGGTTCGACAGGAGCCGGCTGAAGCCGGATGCCATCATGATGGCGGCGCCGGCGACCATGAAGATGCCCCCGGCGAACCAATACAGAACCACGATGTTGTGCGCGGGATAGGCGACGCCGACATCGGGGTCGTAGTAGACGTCGATCGTCGACGCGTCCAACCCGTGTCCAACGATGGGGCTGAGGACGATCCCGCTCCACGAACGCTCAAGGGTCGCCACGCGGGGATTCACCGTGTTGTAGCCGGTGTTGGTCCCGGTGGTTTGCTCGATCCGAGCGATGGGGTTCAGGTTGAATCCGGTCCCGGTTGATTGGATCGACACTGCGCCCAAATAGACGACGGCGAGGCCTGCGATGATCCCGAGCCAGGTCCGCACCTTGAAACCACGGCGAATAAAGAGCACGAAGCACCCGACCAGCGTGCTGGCGATGCCGGACACGCTGGCACTGAAGATGAGGGCGCTAGCCAGGATGCAGACACACAGCGCCAGGTACCAATTCCGACGCAGACCCAAGTCCACGAGCAAGCCGATGGCGAACACCAACGCCAAGGCGAACGCAACGGCGGCAATGTTCGGCTGGTTGCTGAGGCCAACGGCTCGCGAACCCTCGAGGCTGGCGGCGTGGCTATACCCGAACGAGTGGAATTCGGTCTGCAGAAACGCCACGAACGCGGACACGGTCGAACCCAGGACGAAGCAGATCATGGCGATCTGCACTCGTCGGGTGGTGTCGAGGAGTTGGCGCAGCATCCAGGCCAGGAGGAAGAACACGAAGATGGCGTTGATCACCACCTCCAGCGAGGCCGAGGTGGAGACCGCCTGGGACGAGGCGACCACCCCGGCCAGGATGAAGACGAAGGCGCCGAAGTACCAGGCCGGCGCGGCCGGCGCTCGTTCCCCCGGGCGGCGGCTCAGCAGCAAGAAGACCGCACCCAGCAAGAAGATGGCATCGCTGAGATCGAACACCTTGCCGACTCGGTATCTCAGCAGCGGGAGGAACACCATGGCGACGAAGGCACAGGTGCGGGCAAGACGCACGAAGAGGTCCTCGCGACCGGTCGCCCTCTCTGCTCGCAAGGCGTGGCCCACCGGCCCTAGGCCCTCGGCCGCATCGACGGAGATTCCTGAGTCATCAAATCGGGAACAGGCGTGGACCCCCCGTCTCGCGCCTCATCATCGGCTTTGTCGGAGCGACCTACAGAATCAGCAGACGCTGCTTCGAGGATCTGCCACAGCGGGCTGTCGAGGGAGGCGACGAGGAAGCGCCTTCAGCAGGTCTTCGTCGAGGAGATGGGGGTCCAGGGAGTACGGGCCAGGAGATCGGGAGCCAGGAAGTCGCAGGTCAGGAGATTGGGTCCGGGAGATCGGGTCTGGGACGAAGGGCGGGCCGCGGAAACCACGTTTTCCCGCAAGACGGGATGCCGGGCCCCGTTCTTCCATCAACAACTTCTGAACTATGCCTCCCTACGCACCCCCTGACACCCAGGCCAACGGGCTGCCGCCCGCGGCCCCCGCTGGAGAGCCCGAAGGTGCCAGCGCGGCAGTGCCCGCATTGTCGGCGACGACGGCCGGATCGGGAGACGGCGGGCAGTCCGGGCTGCGGGAATACGCCCAGCTGCTCTGGCGGGAGAAGGTCACGATCGCCATCGTGACCGCCATCTGCGTGGTGGCCACACTCGCCTACTGCCTCGTGGTGACGCCGACCTACGCAGGCACGACCTCGGTGCTGCTCGAGCCGGCCATCTCGCAGACCTTGATCGAGGCCAACTACCCCACCGGCGTCAGTCCGGTTCCGAACGTCCCCGACGGGATCGAGGTCATCGAGAGCTCCTCCGTGGCTGACCGGGTGCGCCAACAGATCCCGAACGCTCCCGCGGTCACGGCCGCGCAGGTCGGCACCACCGACGTGGTGCAGATCACGGCCAAGTCCACGAGCGCCGCCCTGGCCGCCCGGGCCGCCAATGCCTACGCCCACGCCTACATCGCCCTCGAGCAGAAACAGACGAGCGACATCTTCGTGGCGGCCGAGCAGCAGCTCCAGACCAAGATCAATACGGTCGGATACGCCATTGCGAACCTCAACGCGCAGATCCGCGGCGCCGCGACGGGCACCGATCTGACGCCGCTCGAGTCGCAGCTCGGAGCCTTCCAGGGCCAGCTGGCCAATCTCCAGAACCAGTTGCAGAACTACCAGTTCTTCGCCTCCCAGGGCGTGAGCAACGAATCCGGTCAGGTGATCTCCTCGGCCGCTGCACCCACGAAACCCTCGTCACCCAAGACGGTGGAATGGACGGTGCTCGCCCTGATCTTCGGGATCATCCTCGGCATCGGCGTGGTGCTGCTGGTAAACGCCGTGGCGCCCGAACACGACGAGCACGCCCGGGCCAAGGCAGAGAAGGGCCGGGGCCGTGCCCGGGTGCTGGGGCGCCAGGACTGGTGACGGACCGAGTCCGCCCCGTGTAAAGGCTCGGAGCAGCGACTCGGAACAGCGACTCGGAGCAGCATCGACGCAGCCTGACCAAGACGACCGAAGGTCAGCCGGCCGATCCACGTTTCCCTAAGAGGAACAGCGCAGGCGCGTCTGGGCAGGCCCGCCGTCTAGGTGAGGGGTGGGTGGGGATGGCACCGTCACATCGAAAGCACAGGGGTCGGATCGTGGGGACGATCCCGTGGCGCCTCCTCATGGGCAGCCTGGCCCTCGTCCTGACCCTCTCCGCGTTCGTCGTGGGTCCCATGCTGCCGGGGCCGCACGGCCGGGCGGGGACCGGGTCACCGTCGGCCCTGGGTTCGGCGGCCGCCGCAGCCGACCAGTCGGGCGTGGCGGCGCCGGCGGCCGACTGGACGCCCCAAGCGGCGATCTACGGCACGGGTGCCCTGAGGGATCTTCCCGTCACGATGTCCGACGGCACCGTCCTGCGGGCCGACGTCTTCTTCCCCGTCACCCCGGGGACGACCACGGCGGCGCCGGGGCCCTTCCCGGTGCTGCTGCAACAGACGCCGTACGGGAAGGAGTTCATCGAGTACGCCTCCGCCATCGCCAACACGAACGTCGACTACCTCGTCGATCGGGGCTACATCGTGGTCATCGCCGACGTGCGGGGGACGGGCGACTCAGGGGGCGACTTCGACCTCTTCGACCCGGTGCAATCGACCGACGGGGTGACCCTCTCGAAGTGGGCCGCTCGATTGCCGCAGTCCAACGGCGAGGTCGGGCTCTTCGGCGAGTCCTACATGGGGATCAACCAGTTCCAGACGGTCGAGGCGGCCGGTGCGGGGTCGCCGATCAAGGCGATGTTCCCGATCATCGCCGGGAACGACCTCTACGCCGACACGGTGACGCAGGGCGGCATCCCCGACACCGAGTTCTCCGCGACGTACGTGGCGCTCCTCTCGAGCCTCGACCTCTCCAACCCGGCGCTCCAACCGCTGGTGGCCGCATTGCAGGACGGGGACGCCGCGACGTTGACCGATGGGATCGAGAACCTGCCCGCGACGGTGGCTCAGCACAGCCCGCAGCTGGTCTCGTTCATGAAGCTGATCCTCAACGTCGAGACCGGGCAGGGGGCCGGAGCTTTCGACGACAGCTACTGGCAGGTGCGTTCGCCCGCCCACGACCTCTCCGCCGTGGTGTCCGACCACATCCCCGCCTTCCTCGTCGGCGGGTGGAACGACCTCTTCCAGGCCGGTGAGCCCCTCAACTACGTCGGGCTGCAGAACCTCTTCGACGGGCGGTCGCAGTACGCCGCCATGACGCCCGGGCAGCCGGTGACACCCCGCTACCAGCTGCTGATGGGGCCGTGGCAACACGTCACCACCGGGACCGGGGTGAACATGTCGGCGCTCGAGCTGGAATGGTTCGACACGTGGCTGTTGGGCGAGAAGACGCCGTTGGCGACGACGAGTTCGCCGTTGCATCTCGAGATCGAGAACTCGGGTTCGCCCAGCCAGTGGGTGGACCAGGCCCAATGGCCGCTCCCCGACGCGACGCCGACGGCCTACTACTTCGGCGCCGGGCGCAACGGGAGCGATCCGATCTCCACCAACGACGGCGACCTGACCACGACGGCGCCGGCCGCGACCAGCGGAGCCGACACGATGGCCTATACGGGCGTGTCGAGCCCTTGCGACATCCAGACGGACCAATGGGGCGCGGGGGCCTTGGCCTTGGGGTTCTCGACCATCAACAGCAGCGACCCGTGCGACCTCGACGACGTGACGCTCGGGTACGGGCCGGGCGCCCTCACGTACACGACGCAAGCCTTCACCTACCCGATGGTGGTGGCGGGACCCATCGACGCCACCGTCTACACGACCGCCGATACGACGAATACCGAGTTGGCCGCCACGGTGGAGGCGGTCTCGCCGAGCGGCGACAGCGTGCCGCTCTCCTCGGGCGCTCTCCTGGGGTCGCAGCGGGCGCTCGACGGCACGCAGACGTGGACCGCCTGGAACAAGCTCCCGCTCCTACCGGTGCACCCGCTGACCGCCGCCGCGGCAGAAACCCGTCGTGCCGGGCGTGCTGACCCGGAACGACATCCAGATCTTTCCCACCATGGCCGAACTGCCGGCCGGGTGGCGCCTGCGGGTCACCCTCACCACGGCGGACACCCCGCACCTCCTGCCCGCACTGACGACCCTGCCCTCGCTGGCGGCCGGCGTCTACCAGGTCCAGCGGAACCAGGGGGCGGCCTCGGCGTTGAACGTGCCGCTGGCTCCGGCCTCGGACTTCACCTCGTCGCCGTGCGGGAGCATCTGCTCGGCCGCCGGACCGTAGAGCACCCACAGCGGGAGCACGACAGGCGGCTCCCGGCGTCCGGGCGTCCCGGCGGAGGCGCTCACCTACGATGGGGCGGTGCCGGCTGAACCTGCGGAGAGCGACGCGCCCGGCACCGAGTCCGGCGGACTCAGCGGGGCCATCTCCATAGAGGAGATCGAAGACGCCGTCGTCGACGGCGATTCCCCCGTTCCGGCCAACTCGGGGACGGCCCGGGCGGCCTTGCGCCACCGCACGTTCCGCATCGTGTTCTTCGGGGCCTTCGCCTCGAACATCGGGACGTGGATGCAGAACGTCGTCCTCGGGGCCTACGCCTACAACCTGACCCACTCGAGCACGTTCGTCGGCATCATCATCTTCGCCCAGCTCGGCCCGACGCTGATCCTGCCCATGTTCGGCGGCCTGCTGGCGGACAAGGTGGATCGCAAGCGGTTCTTGATCGTGCTGTCCGTGGAGCAGATGGTGTTCTCGCTGGGGGTGGCACTGGTCGTGCTGTCGCCGCACCCCTCCAAGGTGCTCCTGGTGGCGATGGTCCTGGGGGTGGGCGCCGGGAGCGCCATGTTCGGCCCGGCCTACTCCGCGATCCTGCCCGGGTTGGTGGGCCGGGCGGACTTGCAGGGGGCTATCTCGCTGAACTCGGCCCAGATGAACGCCTCACGCGTCATCGGACCGGTCATCGGCGGCGTCCTCTACTCGCTGATCGGGCCGGCCTGGGTCTTCGCCGGCAACGCGGTGACCTACGTGTTCGTCATCGTGGCGCTGCTGCTGGTGACACTGCCCGCAGTGCCGCAGTCGCCGGCCCACTCGAGCCGGTGGCGCGAGCTGACCGCCGGCATCACGGTGGCCCGGCAGGACCCGGTGGTCGGGCGCTGCCTGGTGACCGTCTTCGTCTTCTCGCTGCTGGCGCTGGCCTTCATCGGCCAGATGCCCGTGGTGGCGGCGCACAACCTCGGGATCAACCTCTCCGACTCCCCCGACTACGGGATCCTCTACGCCTCCTTCGGGGTCGGTGCGCTGGCCGGCGCCATCTCCATCGGGACGGTCTTCTCGCGGACGTCGAAGCCGATGCTGGTGCGGGTGTGCCTCGTGGGGTACTCGGTGGCGCTGGCGACGTTCGCCCTCGAACGCAGCCCCGTGCCGGCCTATGTGAACGTCGCCGTGACGGGGGCTTTCTACTTCGCCTTCATCACGGCGTTGAACACCACGCTGCAGGCCCGGCTGCACGAGAACGTGCGGGGCCGGGTCATGGCGCTGTGGATGATGGGCTTCGGGGGGACGGTCGGGATCGGCAACCTGCTGGTGGGGCCCGTCGTGTCCGTGGTCGGCATCACCGCCGTCCTGCTCTTCGGGGCGGTCGTGGCACTGGTGCTGTCGTGGTACGCCGACGTGCGGCCGCGGCCTTCGACGCCTCAGGTGGCGCTGGGAGTGGAGCTGGCCCAGTAGGCCTCGCGGAGCGGCTTCTTGTAGAGCTTGCCGTTCTCGCCCCGGGGCAGCTGGTCGGTGAAGTCGACCGACCTGGGGCACTTGTAGCGCGACAGGTTCTCCCGACTGAAGGCCAGGATCTCGGCGGCGAGCTCGGGGCCGGCGACGTATCCGGGGGCGGGCTGGACCACGGCTTTGACCTCCTCGCCCATCTCGGGCTCGGGGACGCCGAACACGGCGACGTCGGCGACGGCCGGGTGCATGACCAGGACGTTCTCGATCTCCTGCGGGTAGATGTTGACGCCGCCCGAGACGATCATGAACGTCTTGCGGTCGGTGAGATAGAGGTAGCCCTCGTCGTCGAGGTGGCCGACGTCCCAGAGTGTCCCCCAGCCCTTCTCGTGGAAGCTCTCCTTGGTCTTCTCGGGGTCGTTGTTGTACTCGAAGGTCACGCCGGGTCGGCCACCGAAGTAGACGAGGCCGTCCTGGCCGGGCGCCAGCTCCTCGCCGTCTTCCCCCACGACGTGGGCCTCGCCCCAGATGGTCTTGCCGACCGAGCCCGGGTGGGTGAGGGCCTCGGCGGAGGTGATCCAGGTCATGCCCATCCCCTCGGTGCCCGAGTAGTACTCGTGGATGATGGGACCCCACCACTCGATCATGCGGCGCTTGACCTCGGGGGCGCAGGGGGCGGCCGCATGGACGACTGAGCGTAGGGACGAGACGTCGTAGGCGTTGCGCACCTCGTCGGGGAGCTTGAGCAGGCGGACGAACATGGTCGGGACGAACTGCGCGTGGGTGATCTTGTGCTCGGCGATGAGCTGGAGGCAGCGTTCGGGGTCGAAGTGATCCATGATCACCGCCGTGCCGCCCATGCGCTGCACGGTCATGGACCAGACGAGCGGCGCCGAGTGGTACAGCGGCGCCGGGCTCAGGTAGCTATCTCCTTCGCCGAAGCCCATGATGCCGCGCAGCATCGGGACCAGGGTGGCGGAGGTGCCGAAGCGATCGCCGGTCAGGGCCCGACGCACGCCCTTGGGGTGGCCGGTGGTACCCGACGAGTACAGCATGGCGAACCCCTCGACCTCATCGGGCAGCGGGTCGGCGGGGAACGGGAGGACGAACTCGTCGTAGGAGCCGTAGCCCTCGACGAGGTCATCGCCGATCATGAGGCGTAGCTGGATGTCGGGCGTGAGAGCGACGAGCTCGGAGGCGAGGGGCGCCAACACGGAGGAGGTGATCAGCGTGCGGGCCCCGCAGTCGTTGACGATGTAGGCCGCCTCTTCGGCTGTCAGGTGCGTGTTGACCATGGTGTAGAAGAGGCCGGAGCGCTGGAGACCGAAGGTCACCTCGTGTGTGCGGTGGTCGTTGGGCAGGACGACGGCGACGTGATCGCCGGTGACGAGCCCATGGGCGGCCAGCGCCTGGGCCAGCCGACACGAGCGGGCCTCGAGCTGGGCGAAGGTGACGACGTGGCCGGACGAGGTGATGACGGCGGGCCGGTCGGGATGGTCGGCCACGTAGGTCGCCGGACGGAACGATGCGGGAGGCGGATCAGTCACCGCACTCTTCTAGTCGACCGGGCGGGGCGGCCGCACCAGGCTGTGCGTGGCGTCGGCCCTGGTAACCTTCTCACTTCCTTCCTCCCGGCGGAGGAGACGTTGCAGCTGGCACGGGCCTGACGCCGGGACCTCGCCGTGACGATGCCGACGCGCACCTACTGCACGATCCTCTCGACCAACTATCTGGCCAAGGCGCTCGCCTTGGCCGAGAGCCTGCGCCGCCACGAGGACGGGGCCCGCCTGCAGATTCTCTTCATCGACCACGCCGACGACACTGCGCTGCCGGTGCTCGACGGCGTGACCTGCCTGAGCACCGACGTCCTCGGCCTCTCTCGTCGGGAGGTCCTTTCTCTGGCCATGGGCTACGACCTGGTCGAGTTCGCGACGGCGGTCAAGCCCCTGCTGCTGCGGGCGCTCCTTCGGGAGGCTGACCAGGTCTTTTATCTGGACCCGGACACCTACGTCACCTCGCCGATGGCCGAACTCGGCCCGGCGATCGCGGCGTCGTCCGGCGGGATCTTGCTCACGCCGCACTTCCTCCGGCCGGCGCCGGCCGGTGCGGACATCACCGACGGGCACATGCTGCTCGTGGGGGTCAACAACCTCGGGTTCTGCGGTGTCGACGCCCGGACCGGTCCCTTCTTGGATTGGTGGTGGTCACACCTGCAGAGCGAATGCCTCTACGACCCGCTGGCCGGCCTCTTCGTCGACCAGAAGTGGATGGACATCGGGAGCTCGCTGTTCGAGGCGACGACCTTCCGTCATGCCGGGTACAACGTGGGAGTGGCGAACCTGTCGGAGCGACCACTCTCGCAGGATGCCGACGGGTTCTTCATCGCCTCCACCGGCGAGCGGTTGCGCCTGTTCCACTTCCACGCGTTCGACTCGTCCTCGCCTACCAAGCTCTCGACCCGGCCCCGTCACACGATGGAGCACGATCTGCCCGACGACAGCGTGACGCTGCAGCTCTGCAAGGAGTACGCGGAGGTGCTGATCGGGTACGAGCAGAGTCTCCCCGCCGCACCTCCGTATCCCTACTGGACCGACAGCCGGGGACGTCGGATCTCCCGGCAGCTGCGCCGGGCCTACCTGAGGGACTCGCTGGCCTCGCCGACTCCGGGGTCGCTGCCGCTCGCGTTCGACCCGGCGGAGGCCGGTGCCTACGAACGCTGGCGGCGAGGGGCGTGGAAGTCCATCGCCAAGGGGTTGTTGGGCGAGACGGCCAAGTGCGTGCGCATCGTCCTGCCCGAGGAATACGACGGCCTACGGAAGCGGTTCCCCAAGGTGGCCGACTACCTCAACGACCGGTTCTCCGGTGGATCGGGGATGTGGGGGTAGACGGCGCTGGGGGGCGCGACGGCTTGTCCTGCTCGCGACGTCGCCCAGGGTGGTCCGGACGCTCCCGGCAAAGCTGGTCCACCTGAAGCCCTCGGCGTGACGCCGTGCGGATTCGAGCAGGTCGGGTGAGAGGGCCAGCGCCCGGGTGACCGCATCGGCCAACGCCCTCGGTCCCCCCGACCCGTCGGTGACGGTGGCGTGTCCCGCCGTGACTTCGAGGAGCGCGGGATCGGGGGTGACCACGACCGCGATCCCGAGCCGCATGGCCTCCACCGCCGGGAGCCCGAACCCCTCGAACTCCGACGGGTACACCACCAGGCTCGAGGAGGCGAACTGGCGCTGGAACTCGGAATCCTCCAGCCACGGGTTGATCTCGACCACCCCGTCGAGCCCGAGCTCCGTGATCCGAGCGTCGATGACCTCGCGCTCGTTGCTGGTGACGCCGACCAGCTTGAGCGGCAGGACAGACCCAGGCGACCCTTGCTCCGCCCGCAAGAGGGCCCACGCGGACAGCACCGTGTCGACGTTCTTGTTGGCGAAGTGGGCGAAGGCGATCGCGTACCGTTCTGCGCGTGTCGTCACATGGCCAGGTGGTGACGTGGTCGGCACCAAGATGCGCCACGGTGACCGGGATCCGCGCCGCAGCATGCGGGTGGAAGTGCGCAAGGTCTCGCCGGGTCCGCTCAGAGATGCACACGACCCCGTCGGCCTGGCGAAAGCCGACGGCGTAACTCAACCGTCGGAACCATCGCGTCTTGGTGCTGAACTGCTCGGGCCAGACTCGATAACGAAAGTCCCAGGCCACCACGGCACGGGGGCACGGCAACGGTGTCACCGCCGTCGACGGGATAAGCCCCACCATGACGTCAGGCCCAACCTGACGACAGAAGCGCGGGAGCGTGACCGACTGCGCCCACAGGCGGCTGAGCAACGTCCACCGGCCCGCTCGCACGGCGTGGACCTGTACCCAGTCGGGAAACGTGACGGCCGAGGGATCTTGGGTCACGAAATGCACCTCGTCGGATTCCTGGAGTGCGGTCCAGCCGGACAGGAGGTGCTCCGTGACGATGCTCAGACTGTTTCGACCACGGAGGGCCATTCCGTCGATGACGACACGCACGGTCAGCCTCGGTCCCCGCACCAGGCGCGTCGGGTGCCGCCTGCGTGCACAGGCTCACGATGCCGAGGCGCAAGGGGGCTCATGCTCCGGACCCGTCTCACCGCTCCTCGCATCACCTTCCTGCTCCCTCCGCTCCAGGCATCGTCGCGGCCGCTTCCACGCCCACACTCGAGAACGTGGTTGCCGGGGGAACCACACGGTCCGTACCAGGCCATTCGGACAGCAGGGGGTGCCGGACCAACTACGGTCTGCCTCGTGGCTGTGCCTGTGCCTGTGGCTGTGGCTCTGGCGGCGACGAGCGTGGAGGGATAACCATGCGGCTGGCTTTGGCCTACGTCTTCGCGGTGGTGCCGATGTCCCTCAAGCGGATCATCGCCCGCTACCTCTACCAGTGGGACATCCACCCAACGGCGTACATCGGGCCGAGCGTGCTCACGGTCCGCCACCTGTCGATGGGACCAGGAGCGTCGATCGGTGGTCGCAATGTGATCACCAATCTCGATCAGCTCCGCTTGGGCGAGGGTGCCACCATCGGCTCCGGCAACATGATGAAGGGCTGGTGGGATCACCCGACCCAGAAGCTGCCGGCTCGCAATCCGTCGGTGTACCTGGCCGATCATGCACAGATCGCGTCCTACCACTACATCGATTGCGTCGACTCCCTCGAGCTGGGACGCCATGCGGCCCTCGCCGGCTTCCGCTCGACGGTGCTCACGCACACCATCGACCTCATGCGGGACGAGTACACGGCCGGGTCGGTTGTCCTCGGCGAGTACGCCGTCGCCATGTCCGGCTGCCTCTTGTCGGCCGGATCGCGGATCCCTGCCCGTAGTGTCGTCGCGGCGGGGTCCGTGGTGACGACCAAGCTCACCGAGGAGCTGACGTTCTACCGGGGCAACCCGGCCGAGGCCGTGCGATCTCTCCCGGATCGGCTCAAGTTCTTCCATCGCGGCGAGGAGTAACCCACCCCTCTCCCCCGAGCGACTAGGGACCATCTAACGTGCCTTCCGCCAGAAGGCGCCGAACCCGTCGATATCGACGATCTCCTCGTCGATGCCGTTGGCCTGGCGGTAGTCGGTCACCGCCTGGCCCGCCTGCGACTGGTGGCTTCCGAAGTCGTCGACGATGCAGAATCCGCCCGGCGAGAGCTTCGGGTAGAGCGCCTCGATCGGCCTGCCACGTGGACTCGTACATGTCACCGTCGAGGCGCATCAGGGAGAGCGCGTCGATAGGGGCGGTCGGCAGGGTGTCCTTGAACCATCCGACCAGGAACTTGACCCGCTCGTCGAGGACGCCGTAACGCTCGGAAGTTGTGACGGACCTGTTCGGCGCCGACGCTCAGCCCGCCCGGGTGTGCAGGTCGTCTCCGCGTGTCGGCCGGGTACAGGGTGGCGTTGGGCCGCGGGAGACCCTGGAACGAGTCGGCCACCCAGACGGTCCGCGTCGAATCGCCGCGGGCCAGCAGGTTCGCCTTCATGAAGATGCAGGCTCCGCCACGCCAGACCCCGGTCTCGATCAGGTCACCCGGGCACGTCGTCGTCGAGCAGGGTCTGCACGCACTGCTGGATGTTCTCCATGCGCCGCAGACCGATCATGGACTCCGCCCGCGCCGGCCAGTCCCGCCCCGATCTCGCGCCGCTTCGGGTCATAGGGCTTCTTGTAGACGATCTCGACGTTGACCTTCGAAGCCGCCTGGCCCACCGAGTTGGCGACCCGTCGCTTCCACGAGGTCGATCCCGCAGTGCGCACCCCACCCAGGATGCTGTCGTTGTCCTCGGCGAGCGCGCCGGTCAGGCTGCGCTTGAGGAGGTCGAGGTAGAGCGATACCGCGTCGGCGGCCTGGTCAACCGGCCGGTCAAGCGTGGGAACGAGCAAATCGGAGCCTCCTCGTGCTGGGCCGACGGACGGCCACCTGGAGTGAGAACGCCCTGACTACCCGATACCTTCGACGCCGATCCGACCGTCCGGACCGTCCGGACCGTCCCCGTCACCCCGATGGAAGAATCCCAGCGTCTCGGGCAGATCCCGGACGGGTTCCGCAGGACTCCCCCCGTAGAAGGTGAGCTCGTCGGTCAGGGGCGTGTTGATCACGGAGCCCGCCGAGACGATCGAGCGGGCCGGCACCCGAGTCCCGCTGAGCAGCGTCGAACCCGACATCACCGCCGCATGGGCCCCGATCTCCACTGGGCCCGTCGTGAAGCGGTCCCGAACCAGGTTGAGGCTGTGGGTGAGGATGGTGCAGCGGAATCCGGCCAGCGAGCTGTGGTCGCCGATCTCGACCAGGTCAGAGCAGTCGATTTCGTGCGCCACCGTGATCATGGCGTTTTTCCCCATGACCAGGGAGGGTCGGCGGTTGGGGGACTTCGGGAAGGGATCGGCCGCCGGATCGGGCGACCGTGGGATCCCAATGATCCAGTTGCGGGTGGCGATGCTCGCCCCCTCAGCCAGACGCAGCTCTTCCAGGTCCTTGATCACGTTCAGCGGGCCGATGCTGGCTCCCGGGCCCATGGAGAGATGGCCCACCAGGACGACGCTCCGACCGATGTAGGCGCTGGGGTGGACGTCCCATCCGAGCAGCGTGCGCCCGAGAAGGACCTTCAGGCGGGACGGGAGCACGAGCATGCAAATTGCCAGGACGAGCCGCAAGCATCACCTCGTTGGACCGTTTGTAGAAGGTGGAGGAAGCAACTCTATCCAGAGCCCGCGCCGGCGGAATCGTGCCCCGCAGGGACATCGACACACCGTCCGCGCGTGACGGAGGAAAGGGTCATGGGAGGAAGCGAGATCTCGGGAACGCACGAGCCGGCCGCACACTACGACCGCGTCCACCGTGCTTGGCGCCTCATCATGGGCGAGGAGTTTCACTACGGGTATTTCGCGACCGCCGAGACACCGCTGCCGGTGGCGACTGCCGCCCTCACCCGACTGATGCTCGACCTGGCCCGACATCGGCCCGGGCGACCGCGTGCTCGATGTCGGATGCGGCACCGGCCGACAGTCCTGCGACCTCGTCGCCACGCGCGGCGCCCGCGTCCTCGGCATCACCACCAGTGCCAGCGGCGTGGAGGCAGCGCGTGCCCTGGCCGCCGACCGTCAGCTCGGTGACGCCCGATTCGAGCAACGCGACGGCACGAGCAACGGGCTCCCCGACGAAAGCTTCGACGTGACCTGGGTCTTGGAGTCGTCCCACCTGATGCGCGACCGGAAGGCGCTGCTGGCCGAGTGCGCCCGTGTCCTCGCTCCCGGTGGGCGTCTGGTGCTGTGCGACATCATCCGCAGACGCGAGATCCCGTTCCGCGAAGGTCCGGGATCGGCGAGAGGATTTCGCCGTCCTGCGGGCCGCGTTCGGCGACGCGCACATGGAGCCGCTCCATTCGTACACGTCGACGATCGAGACGCTCGGGCTGACCGTCACCGCGAGCACGGACATCTCCACAGAGACCCAGCCGACCCTGGCGGCCTGGCGGGCCAACGTCGAGGCCCAGCGGTCCGAGGTGCAAGACCTCCTCGGCAAACGGGGCACCGACGACTTCGTCCGGGCCACGCAGATCCTCGAGTCGTTCTGGCACGACGAGACCCTCGGCTACGGGATCTTGGCCGCCCGCAGACCGTCATGACCGGATCCCCCTTCCCCTATCCCCCGAAAGGAATCCCGAGCGTGTCGACAGAGAACCACCAGGACACCGTCAGAGCTGTCATCACCGACTTCCTCGTGCGTACCGAGAAGAAGGTCGGCCCCTGGACGGACGACACCAGCCTGTGGGGAGGCGGGCTGGGCCTCGATTCGCTCGAGGCCGCCGAACTGTCCGCCATGCTCGAGGACACGTTCGGCACGGACCCCTTCTCGACCGATGGTGACCTGCCCGAACGGGTCGGCGACATCGTCGCCTTCTACGCGGCCGTCGCGACCGAATGATCGAGCTGCTCGAAGCCGCGGCCGCCGAGGCCCCCGGGCAGACCGCGGTCGTCACCTCCGAGGGCTCCTGGTCCTACGACGACCTCCTCCAGCAGTCCCGTCGGGTCGCCGCCGCGCTGCGCCGCCGCGGCATGACCCGGTTCGCCGTGGCCGAGCCCGATGCCGCCTGGGCCATCCGGTTGCTGGCCGGAGCGGCCTGGGCCGGCGCCGAGCCCTGCCAGTACCAGCCGGACACCGACCCGGACGAGCTCGTCGCCCAGATGGCGGCCCTCGGTCACTCCGTCGTCGTCACCCGCCGCGACGACCTCGGCGCCAGCGCTGCGATCGTGCGGCCGGAGACCCTGACCGAGGACGAACCGGATGCGTCGCCCGCCACCACCGGGCCCCAACCGCTGATGATCCGCACCACCGGCACGACGGGCGCGCCCAAGGCGGCGCGGCACGACTGGCGGGTCCTGACCCGGACTGTCGCCGGCGTGCGCCCGACGCTCGATCAGCGTTGGCTCCTCGCCTACGGCCCGCAACAGTTCGCCGGCATCCAGGTCCTCCTGCACGCTCTGGCCGGCCAGGCCACGCTCGTGGCGCCCTTTCCTCGCCTGCCCAAGGACTGCGTGCGGGCCATGGTCGACGAGAAGGTCACCTGCGTGAGCGCGACCCCCACCTTCTGGCGTTTCCTCCTGGCCGAAGGGCGCAGTCGTCAGATCGAATGGCCGGAGTTCCAGCAGATCACCCTGGGCGGCGAAGCGGTGCCTCCGGATCTCCTCGACGATCTGCGTCGCCTCTTCCCCGAGGCCAACGTCTCCCAGGTCTACGCCTCGACTGAATTCGGTTCCATCACCTCGGTGCGCGACGGCCGGCCCGGCCTCCCCGTGTCCACGCTGCACGGCGAGGACAATCCTCGATCCAATGTCCGCGTCCAGGATGGCCAGCTCTGGGTGCGCGCCACGGCCGGCATGCTCGGCTACGCCGACTCGGACGCTGCCGCCGGTGACGATGCTGCCGCCGGCGACGACGGGGCCGCGCAGGATCGGGGCGGTTCGGACGCGTGGCGCCCCACCGGAGACCTGGTCGAGATCGTCGATGACCGCGTCCTCTTCCGAGGGCGTGACTCCGACGTCATCAACGTCGGCGGCGTGAAGGTCCACCCTCTGCCGATCGAGGAACGGATCTTGGCCCTGGCCGACGTCGAGGGAGCCCGGGTCTACGGCCGGCCCAACAAGCTCACGGGCGCCATCGTCGCGGTCGACATCGTCCCGGCCGGAGATGTCGGGACCGTCGACCCCGAAAAGGTCCGCCAGACGGTCAAGGAAGCCGTCGCCGACCTGACCCGCGCCGCACAGCCACGCAGCATCAACCTCGTCGAGGCCATCGAGACCCGCGGGGGCAAGACCGTGCGAGGGACAGCATCGTGACGGAGCCAGAAATCACTCCCCGCGTCGCCCTCATCACCGGTGGGAGTCGCGGCCTGGGCGCCGGGCTCGTCCAGGCCTTCCTCGATGCCGGCTACGGCGTGGAGACCTGTGCGCGCTCGGGCACGGACACGGTCAAGGCCTGGGAGGACAACCCGGAGTTCAAGGAGCTGTTTCACTTCACGGTCTGCGACGTCTCCGACGCCGGGCAAGCAGACCGCTTCGTGAAGGACGCGGTCACGCGGTGGGGTCGGCTCGATGTGCTGGTGAACAACGCGGGGGTCGCCCGTGAAGGCGTGATCGCGCTGTTCGGTGACGACGATCTCGACCAGGTGGTAGATCTCAACCTCAAAGGGACCGTCTACGTCACCCGAGCGGTCAGCCGCGCCATGCTGGCGCGACGCTCGGGCTCCATCGTCAACATCAGTTCTGTCGTCGGGCTCTCGGGCTACCGCGGTCTCGCCGTCTATGGCGCGACGAAAGCCGCCCTCGACGGCTTCACCCGCGCCCTGGCCCGAGAACTGGGTTCTCGCGGCATCACGGTCAACAGCGTTGCCCCGGGTTACCTCCGCACGGAAATGAGCCACGGTCTCGACGAGGAACAGCTGAACCAGATCAGCCGGCGCACCCCGTTCGGTCGACTGGGCGAATCCGAAGACGTGGCCCGGGCCGTGCTCTTCCTGACCGATCCGGCGAATACCTACATCACCGGTCAGGTCCTCGTCGTCGACGGCGGGCTCACCAGCTAGCCCCGCCGAATGGAGAAAGGCCCACGGACACTCGAAGTGGGTCAGGATTGCAGACATGTGCGGACCGGAGCACGCCTGGGAGATCGCGTCACGCGTGACAGCACCGGACGGGCCGCCACCACATGGCAAGATGTGTCGCGTGACCAGCACCGGTGGCTCGGCCCAGCACCTCAGTGACCTCGTACAGCTGCGCCGGGCGCGCGACCGGATGGATCGCGACTACGCCCAGCCGCTCGACGTCGAGGCCCTGGCCCGCGATGCGCACATGTCGGCCGGACATTTCAGCCGCCAGTTTCGGCTGGCCTACGGCGAGTCGCCCTACAGCTATCTCATGACGAGGCGGATCGAGCGGGCGATGGCGCTGTTGCGGCGTGGCGATCTCAGTGTCACCGACGTCTGTTTCGCGGTGGGCTGCTCGTCGCTGGGCACCTTCAGCTCGCGCTTCACCGACCTGGTCGGCCTGCCGCCCAGCACCTACCGTCGTCAGGCGGCCAATGGGACGGCCGGGATCCCGTCGTGCGTCTCCAAACAAGTCACGAGACCGATCAGGAATCGAGAAGCAACGCTCGCAGAGCCCCACTTAGTGTGATGGTCATGGACCTCACCATTCACTCGACATTCCTCCCCGCGGACGACCCTGAGTCCTCGTTGGCCTTTTACCGCGACAGCCTCGGGTTCGAGGTCCGGCTCGACGTCGGGTCCGGCAAGATGCGTTGGATCACGATTGGCCCCCCCGGTCAGCCGGGCACATCGATCGTCCTTCATCCACCCGCCGTCGACCCGGGGATCACCGATGAGGAGCGCCGCACGATCACCGAGATGATGGCGAAGGGGACCTACGCCATCCTCCTCCTGGCGACGACCGACCTCGACGGCACCTTCGCCCAGCTCCAGTCAGGCGATGTCGAAGTGGTCCAGGAGCCGACTGATCAGCCGTACGGAATACGGGACTGCGCATTGCGCGATCCCGCCGGCAACTTGATCCGCATCCAAGAGGTCGACTGAGTCAATCGGTCGGGGAGGCCTCGCTCAGGCGCTTGCTCTAGCCCCGCTTCGGAGACCAATCCCAACGGCGGAGCGCGACGAAGGCGCCGACCACACCCCAGACGGCAATCACCAGCAGGTCATTCCAGATCGATGTACCCGGCACGTTGTTGAATGTGTCGACGGCCGCCGAGATCAAGTGCCGGATCGGGAAGAAGTTGGTGAAGGTGGCCAGTCCGGAGGTGGGTTTGACCGGGAAGTACAGCCCCGACAGCGCCACCAGGATGAAGAAGACCAGGCTGACGATCGGGCCTGCGGCGTCCGCGTTTGGCACCACCGTGCTGATACCGACACCCATCGCCGTGAAGCTCAACATGCCCACGACGAGCACTAGGACGAACTCGAAGGGGTCGTGCGGCCCCGTCACGCCGTAACCCACCCAACCCACGAGCAGCACGAGAACGATCTGGATGATGGCCACGATCATGGAACTGACGAAGATGGCGGCCAGCAGCATCCAGGTCGGCAAAGGGCTCAAGCGCAATCGCTTGAGTAGGCCCATCTCGCGCCGGTTGACCATGGTAACGGCGAGAATGCTGAAGCAGGCCGCCATGATCCCGTAGGTGACGAAGGCCGGCAAGTAGTACTGACCCAGGTTGATGTGCGCCAAGTACCCCACCGTCGAGTGACCCGAGGTGGAGAGGAAGATGATGACGAAGACCAGCGAGAATCCGATGGTCAGCGCGGCCCCGATGGGATTGAGCCAGAAGGACAGTTGCTCGAAGCGCACCTGACGCGCCACCAGCGGAAGGTCGCTCAGGCCACGGAACGACCCCTTGATCGGCACGTCCGACGTGCCGTTCGCCCCGATTGTCGGCCGCGCTGCGGCTGGTGATGGCCGGCTGGCGCTCATTGGACAGCTCCAACGGTCGGGTCAGGAACGTCCTGGTTCGAGCTCTGGGTCAAGCCGAGATACACATCCTCGAGCGAGACCCGCAAAACGGACAAGCCGGCCAGCGCATGACCTCCCTGGAGCGCCCACCCCGTGAGGTCGTGCAGCACCTGCAACTCGTCCTCGGTATGTACTTCGACGTGACCGTCGTCGACCATCTCCGCCGAGGACGCGCTCGGCCCGAGCGGCAGGTCGCTCAGCGCCAGACCTTCGGGCAACCTGAAGCGGATGGTCACCGCACCGAGATCGCGGCCGCCGATCGAGGAGGGTGTCCCTGCGGCGACGACCTCTTGGCCGAAGAGCACGGCGACCCGGTCGGCCAACGCTTCCACCTCGTCCATGTAGTGGGTGGTCAGCAACACCGTCGTCCCCGCCGCGGCCAGCCGCCGAATGAGCTCCCAGGTGTCGCGCCGCCCGGACGGGTCGAGCCCCGTGGTCGGCTCGTCGAGAAAGAGAAGGTCGGGGTTGCCGATGATCCCGAGGCCGACATCGAGCCGGCGCTGCTGTCCGCCCGAAAGTCGCTTGATCCGGTCGTCCGCCTTCTCGCCGAGCCCGATGAGTTCAATGACCTCGTCCACCGGCCGCGGGTGCGGGTAATAGCCCGCGTTACGGGTCAGGACCTGGCGCACGCTGTAGTACGGCTCGATCGCCAGCTCCTGGAGCACGACACCGATGCGGGTGCGAAGCCAGCGTTGGGTGCTCCGTTCAGCCGGGTCGACCCCGAGCGTCTCCGCCCGCCCGCCGGAGCGGTCGCGGAAACCCTCGAGGATCTCGACCGTGGTCGTCTTGCCGGCACCGTTCGGTCCCAACAACGCAAAGACCTCCCCAGGCTGCACCTCGAAGGACACGTCGCGCACCGCGACATTGTCGCCATAGGACTTCGAAAGATGCTCGACCGCTACCGCTGGCATGTCCCGACCCCACGCACCATCCGGCCGACGATACTTGGACGACCGAGCCGCGATGACCATCGCGCCACATCGGGCGTCGCCTATATCAGGATGCGGCTGCTGCGGTCACCTTCGTTGCAGACGCATCGCCGGTCTCCGGCATCGCCCCCAGAATCTTGTCCAGCAAGGTCCGCAGTTCTCGCAGTTCCGCCTGCGACAACGCATTGAAGGCCGCCGGAGGCACGGAGAGGATCGCGTTGATCTCTTCGCCGACCCTCCGACCCTCGTCGGTCAGAACGATGATCTTCACCCGACGGTCATAGGGCGCGGGTTCCCTGCGGGCCAATCCCCGTTGATCCAGATCGTCCACCAGAGCCGTGATGTACGACGGGTCCACGCCGATGGCGCGCGCCACGTCACCCATCGAGACGCCGTCCTCTTTGGAGAGGCGCATCAACATCTTGATCACGCCGGGCGACAGCTTCATTCGGGCGTTGAGGGCCGCCATCCGCTCGACGTGCTCGCCCTCGAAGATGACCCGGCGCAAGCGCTCGAACACCTCTTCGGCCACACCCACAGGCAGATTGTCCCACCCGGTGAAGTCTTTGACAATACCTGAACTTTGAGTATTATGAAGTATTCCCATGGCAGCCCCTGACACCAAGTCCTTCACGCTCGGTCCCGAACTCCAACGCACCTCGACCGTGGTGGTGCTCGGGTCGATCATGTCGATCCTCGACACGACCATCGTGGCCGTCGCCCTGGCCACCCTGGGCCGGGACTTTCGCGTCTCCGTCACCACCATTCAGTGGGTGGCGACGGGCTACCTGTTGGCCCTGGCCCTGGTCACGCCGGTCAGCGGCTGGGCCGTGGACCGGTTCGGCGCCAAACGGATCTGGATGACCTCGATCACCCTGTTCGTGATCGGCTCGAGTCTCTGCGGCCTGGCCTGGTCGGCCGACTCGCTCATCTTTTTCCGCGTCCTCCAGGGCATCGGCGGCGGCATGCTGCTCCCGGTCGGCCAGTCGATCCTGGCCCGGGCGGCCGGACCCCAGCGCATGGGCCGGGTCATGAGCATCATCGGGGTCCCGATGGTGATGGGCCCGGTCCTGGGGCCGGTCCTGGGCGGCCTGATCGTGTCCAACTTCAGCTGGCGCTGGATCTTCTACATCAACGTGCCGATCGGCATCGTTTCGCTCGTCCTCGCCAGTCGTTGGCTGCCGAAGTTCGACACCGACGAGCGGCTCACCACGCCGTTCGACACGCTCGGCTTCTGCCTGCTCTCCCCCGGGCTGGCCCTGCTCCTGTACGCGTTGTCCGAGGTCGGCACGACCGGGAGCTTCACCAGCACGTCGGTCGTGGTCGGCTTCGTCCTTGGCCTTGGCCTGACGTTGGGCTTCGTGCTCCACGCGCTCCGGGCGAAATTCCCGCTGCTCGATCTCCATCCGTTCCGAAACCGGAACTTCGCCATCGCCAACGTCTGCATCTTCGTCATCGGGGCCACGCTCTTCGGCTCCATGTTCCTCTTGCCCATCTACTACCAGGTGGCCCGAGGTCAGGAGGCCTGGCAGGCCGGGTCTGCTGATGGCGCCTCAAGGCCTGGGCGCCGCCTGCATCATGCGCTGGGCCGGGAGCATGACCGACCGATTCGGACCGCGCCGCGTCGTCCCCGGCGGCATCCTGCTCATGGCCGCGGCCACCATCCCCTTCGCCTTCGTCACCACCTCGACCAGCGAGGTACTCCTCGCCGTCACCCTGTTCGTGCGGGGCCTCGGGCTCGGCCTGTCGATGATGCCGGTGAGCGCGGCGGCCTACTACGACCTCAATCACGCGGAGATCCCCAAGGCCTCGACGGTCATGAATATCGTGCGGCTGGTGGGCGGCTCCGTGGCCACCGCGCTTTTCGCCGTGGTGCTCGAACGCCAGATCATCGAGAACCTGGGCTCGGTGGCGGGCAAAGCTGGCGGCAGTGCTGGCATCATTTCGACCACGACAAAACTTCCACCCCAGATCGCCGATCCGGTCGCCGCTGCCTTCGCTCACACCTTTTGGTGGTCGGTGGCTGCCATCATGATCGCCTTCGTCCCCACGCTCTTCCTGCCCAACCGCCCCGCCGCCCCGGCGCCCGCACCCTCGTCCGACGCAGAGGGCCAGGGTGGGTCCCGGGTGGCCGGTGCCATGCTCGACTGAACGCCGCTCCTCACGTCCGCTCCCCAGAACCCTCCTGAGCCCGGCTCCGTACCTGCCGCTGAGAGGGCTGCCGAGGACACGCCCTCGCTGAGGGCATGGCTGATCACGACCTTGGCAGCGGCCGGGTTCGTCGCGGCCGACGAAGAGGCCGATGAATTGCTACAGGCCTCGGGGAACGACGCGCTGAGATTGGCCGCCCTGATGCCTCGGCGTCTTGCCGGCGAGCCGCTGGCCTGGCTGGTCGGCCAGGCGCCTTTCGCCGGGCTCGAAGTTCCGGTCAGTCCCGGCGTCTACGTCCCGCGATGGCAAAGCACCGAATTGGCTCTGCGGGCGATCGCCCGGCTGCCCGAATCGGGAGTCGCCGCCGACGTGTGCACCGGTTCGGGAGCCATCGCGCTCGCCCTCCGCCAAGGCAGACCTCTCGCACGCGTTGTGGCCACCGACAACGACCCGAGAGCGGTCGACAACGCCCAGACCAACGGCATCGAGGTCTACGAGGGTGACCTCTTGTCACCGCTTCCCACCACGTTGAAGGGACGGCTCGACGTTGTGGTCGCGGTGGTGCCCTACGTCCCGACTGCCGCATTGAAGCTCCTCCCCCACGACACGCTGACCTTCGAGGACGTCGCGCACTACGACGGCGGGCCCGATGGCACCACGTTGCTCGAGCGCCTGGCCACGGAGGCCCAGGCCTACCTGCGCCGCGGTGGGCGACTCATTCTGGAGCTTGGCGGCGACCAGGCTGAGCGCCTGGCCCCGGTCCTGGACCGTCTGGGCTATGGCTCTCTCGACAGCTGGTCCGACGGCGAAGGCGACGTCCGAGGCATCGAGGCCGTCTACCGCTGATCGCACCCGGACCGCGCCGTGTTTTCGCGGAGCGTCCCTCCGCCGGCCAGACCGAGTCAGCGTCGGGCGAAGACGAGCGCCACGTCGCTGCGGTCCACGAGACGCCACCGCGGGTCGTGCGACAGGTACTCGGAGAGTCCGGTGCGCGGCGCCCACACGACGTACGACACGTGATACGAGGAGAGAATCGGGTCGGGGTTGGTCGTCATCGAGGTGATGGCGAAGAACTGGTTGAGCACCTTGCCCTCGAATAGATCGGTACGGCCGTCGGCGAAGGTCGCCCGGTGTCGGGCGATCGAGTAGTCGCCCCAGGTGTACTCGGTGAAGACGCGGCCCGATCGTCCGTCGAGGTAGTTGAAGGCCTGGACGGGCTGTGAGGGTGCCACGGTGCCTGCGGGGACGGCGGGCACCAGCAGGATGACCAGCGCCCAGGCCACCATGGCGGCACCGGCCCAGCGACGCGCCGTCGCGCCCCAAGGCGGGCGCATCGGGAGACACGCGCCCAGGCCCACGGCGACCAACATCAGGTAGACGACCAGCCGCTGGGTACGCAGGGCCTCGACGAACAGGATGGCCCCAAGCGATCCTTCGAGCACCGGGATGCGCCGGAGCCGGATGCATGCGATGAGAACGGCGAGCGGCACGCAGTAGACCAGCACGACCATGGTCGAGTGGAAGTCGGGAGAGTTCCACTCCGAGATGTACTGCCCGATCTGCCCGTTCCGGCTCACGCCGAAGTCGTACATGAGCAGGCTCGGCCCGTACGGCGTGAGATAGCTGGCCACCAGACTCCCCAGGACGGCCAGGGCAAGCGGTCCCGAGTGGCGGGACTGGTTCGTTCCCCCGATTCGCCGGACCAGGGAAATCGGGACAAGCGACCAGCCCAGCTCGAGGGCGAGGACGAAGAGCCCGAAGAGAATCGAGCCGTGTGTGTTCACCCACAGGGCGCAGAGAACCGGAAGGGCGAAGAGCCAGCGTGGATTGGAGCGGGCCTTGGCCAGGCAGAGGAGTTCGAGCGGAAACCACACCAGGGAGAAGTCCAGGCCTCGGTCTTCGACGAAGACACCGGCCAAGCCCACAGAAAGCAACAGGACGATGAAGGCCACCCGGCCACCCCGGGCACCGAGCACGCGGGCGTACGCCGCGCTTGCCCCCAAGCTCAGCGTTGCGAGCACCACCGCATACACGGTGTAGGCGGACGCGCCGAAGGCTCGGCCCATTTCCGCCAACACGACCTCGGAACCCCATTCATCGGTGACCCAGCGACGATGCGATTCGGTGTAGCTGAAGGGGTCGGCTCCGATCAGATGGTGATGGGTGAGCATCCACTGCCCTGCCGCCATCGACCAGAACTCGTCATTGGAAAGGTCGTGCCCGAGGGCGACGGCGCACACGAAGGCGACGGCGAGACCCAGGCCGGCCAGCTCGATGACCCACAAGGGCAGTCGGCGAGGCTCGGCGGGGCCGCCCGGATCGTCAGCAGCCGCAAGGGCGGCGTCGGCCGCGGACACGGTGCGTGTCTCGACGGCTCGGACGCTCGCCTGCACTGCTCCCCCCTCGTGCCGGTCCCCCAACCAGCACCCCTGCGGGCACCGTACAATTCCGATCGCGCGTCACTCGTCGCTGGACGGTTGCAGTCGGGTCGCTTCGGGTTCAGCAGGTGGGTTGCAACACCAACGCCTTGCCCATCGCCCCCCATTCGTAGACGATCTGGCGCATCCAGTCCCAGAAACCCTGCGGTTCGACACCCACCTCGAGCACCTGGCCGGAGAAGCAACGTCCGATGCGCAGTCGGGCCCGGGAAGCCTGCGGGATCGGCATGACGACGATGACCCGTCGCCAGTGGTGCACCGACGCAAGACGCTGAATCGAACGAGCCTCGCCTTGGGTGGTCTGGGGCTCGGCCGCGAAGCAGATGACGTTCGCAGCGGGGTCAACCTCCTTCACCTCTGGGCCCACACAGGGAAATCCCGGCGCCAGGGAGAACGCCACGGTGGGTGCGTAGCCCTCCTGCACCAGCCGTACTCCTTCGTGCGGCGCCCTGATGTTGACGCCGCCGAGGACCACCACGGCATCGGCGCGCTCTGGAGGATTGAGGTCGGGCTTCACGAAGAGCACCACGGTCAAGATCACGAAGGCAACGACGAGGATCGCCAGCACGACCGCAACGATCCGAAACCGCTTTCCGCGCAGCACGCTCATAGGACGGAGCGACAGTGTGGCAGGAGCACGCCGACTCCTGGCAAGGGGCTCATGCAGCCGCTATGTGATCAGCGGGTCGCGAGGCAGCCCGAGGATGCGTTCGGCGATCTGATTCCGTGTGATCTCGGACGTGCCCCCGGCGATCGACATGGCGCGTGTCGCCAGCTCGGAGTATCCCGCCAGGGCGTCGTCACCCTCGAGGAACGCCAGCGACGGACCTACCAGCTCGCCCTGCAGACGCGTCCGGTCGTGCCCGTGCTCGGCCAGCACGAGCTTGGTCACGTTTCCCTCGGGCCCGGGTCCGGCTCCGACGACGGCGCGTTGCGCCCGTCGAAGGTTCAACACCTTGAGAACGTGCTCTTTTGCGAGGATGCCACCCACCCGGGCCGAGGCGCCCGGGACATGGTCAGCACCCCGCTCGAGCAAGGCCAGCAGGTCCATGTTGCGGAAGAGGCCGCCTGCACTGCCCCCGATCGAGACCCGCTCGTTCCCGAGCGTCGATCGGGCCACGGTCCACCCGTCGTTGACGGCACCCACCACGTCGTCGTCGGGCACGAACACGTCGTTGAAGAACACCTCGTTGAAATCTGCGTTCCCGGTGACCTGACGCAGTGGCCGCACCTCGACACCGGGTGCGTGCATGTCGATCACCATCGTCGTGATGCCGCCATGCTTCGAGAGTTCGGGATCCGTGCGGACCGTAGCCAGACCCAGATGGCAGTACTGCGCGCCGCTGGTCCACACCTTCTGCCCGTTGACCTGCCACCCACCGTCGACTCGGGTGGCCCGAGTCTTGACCGCCGCCGCATCGGAGCCCGCGTCAGGCTCGCTGAAGAGCTGGCACCAGACGTACTCGCCCATCAGCGTCTTGCGTACCCAACGCTCGACTTGGTCCTCGGTGGCGTACTGGTTCACCGTCATGATGTTCCAGCCCGTGATCCCGAGCGGCGGCACCTTCACCCCAGCCGAGCGGAGCTCCTCGTCGATCACGATCTGCTCGATCGCCCCCGCCCCGCGGCCCCAGGGCGTGGGCCAGTGGGGCACCATCAGCCCGGCGTCGATCAGCTCCTTGCGCTGCTCGGCGCCGGAGAGCTGGGCAAGGCGTGCTGCCTCCTCGCGCACCTCGGCCCTGATCGTCTCTGCCTCCGGTGGCAGGTCCAGCGAGACCTTCCGGCTCGTCCCCTTGGCCGACTGCGCGGTCACGTCGCAGGCATCGTCGGGCGATCCCAGTAGGGCTTTGAGCGCCATGGCCCGACGAAGGAAGAGATGCGCGTCGTGCTCCCAGGTGAACCCGATGCCCCCGTGCACCTGAATGTTCATTTGCGCGTTGTGTTCGGCCGGACCGAAGGCCAGATTGGCCGCCATGGCCGAGACCAGATCGAACTCATCGACCGTGTCGCTGGCGGCCCGGGCCGCGTCCCAGACGGCCGCCGTCGCCAGCTCGGTGGCGACGAGCATGTCCGCGCAATGGTGTTTCACGGCTTGGAAGGTGCCAATGGTGCGGCCGAATTGCACCCGTTCCTTGGCGTAGTCCACGGCAGTCTCCGTGCAGGCCGAGAGGACGCCCACTGCTTCGGCTGCGCCCAGGGTGCGGGCCAAGGCCCGAGCACGTCGGGCGGCGCCGGGGATCACGTCGGTCGTCGTCACCCGCACGGACGAGAGCGTCACTGCGGCCGATCGGCGGGACGGATCGAGGTCCTTGCTCGTCCGGACCGTGACGCCCTCGGATTGCGGACGCACCACGACCACGTCGTCACCCAGGCCGAGCAGCAGCAGGTCGGCCGAAGCCCCTCCGAGAACGATGCCCGCATCCCCGTCGAGCACGCCATCGGACAACGCCAACGACCCGCCCAGTCCGACCGCGCCAGTGGCGGAACCATCGGCCAGTCCGGGGAGCAGCGCCGCCTGCAGTTCGGGCCTCCCACACTGGGCCACCACCGCGGAAGCCAGCACCGTGGGCAGGAAGGGCCCCGGCGCGGCCTGACGTCCGATCTCCTCGAGCACGACGATCAGCTCACTGAGGCCGGCGCCCGCTCCCCCGTACTCCTCCGGGAGGTGGATGCCCAGCCAACCGAGGTCGGCCATCTCCTTCCAAAAGGTCGGCCGGGGCTCCGTATCCGCCTCAAGCAGGGCCCGATTTGCCGCCAGCGCGCCGTGGGCCGCCAGGACGCCACGCACGGTGGAGCCAAGCTCTTGATGCTCGTCGGTGATGGCGATCGGCATGCGACGTGAAGCCCCCTTGGCCCTGGCCCGGCCCTGCTGTTCGGCAGGACCGCCGGCAGACACGATCACCGGCCGCAGCGACACTAGTGAACGGCCCCGGAATCACCCCAACCGGCGCGGTACACTCGTCTCGTGGAGTAAAAGCCCGACGCGCACCGTCTTGCACACTGCAGACCCGTCAATCGTTCCTCGTGTCCTGGAGCTCTCCATGCCTCCCTCCCCCGCCTTCTTGGCATCGCTGTCTGCCCGTCGCCTCAGTTTCGAGCGTGGCGGACGACCAGTCCTCAACGACATTTCGCTCACCGTTGGTCCAGAGACGCGCCTGGGCGTGGTCGGCCCCAACGGGGTCGGCAAGTCGACCCTCCTGCAGCTCCTGGCTGGGCTCCTCGTGCCCAGCTCAGGCGAGGTCAGAGTCGATCCACCGACGGCCACCGTGGGCTACCTGCAACAGGAACACTCGTCCGCGACGGGCGAGACCGTGCGCGCCGCCTTGCTGCGACGCACCGGCATCGCCGCCGCCGAAGATGAGCTGACCCGGGCCGCCGCTGGGTTGGCCACGACTGCCGGCGGGGCGTCGGAGATCGACGACACACCCGACATCGACGAAGCAGCCGAGAGCACAGAAGACCCCACCAGGTCCGGTCGACAGGTCGGTCGACAGGTCAGCTGACCGACCGGTCCGACGCCGCCGACCGTTATGCCACCGCCCTCGCCCGCTATGAATCGATGGCCGCCGGCGACTTCGAGTCCCGCCTCGTCACCACGTTCGAAGAGGTCGGGCTGCCCGAGCACGTCGCCGAGCAGGACTCGAGCACACTCTCGGGCGGGCAGGCGGCCCGGGTGGCGCTGGCGGCCATTCTGTTGTCGCGCTTCGACATCACGATGCTCGACGAGCCCACCAACGACCTCGACTTCGACGGGCTGGCCCGCTTGGAACACATGGTGCAGCGGCGCTCCGGGGCGTTGCTGGTGGTCTCACACGACCGCGCCTTCCTCGACCGCGCCGTCACCGATGTCTTCGAACTGGACGAGCACAGCCGTACCGGTCGCCTGTACGGCGGAGGGTGGTCCGGCTACCTCTCCGAGCGCGCCGCGGAACAGTCCCACGCCGAGGAGGCCTACGCGGTCTATACCGCGCAGCGCGACGACTTCCGACAACGGGCCCAGCGCGAACGCCAGTGGGCCACCAAAGGTGTTGCCCGTGAGAAGAAGTCTCCCCGCGACAACGACAAGGCACAGCGCGACTTCCGGATCAACCGCACCGAGAAGCAAGCGTCACGCGCCCGGCGTACCGAGCGCGCCCTCGCCACGCTCGAGGTGGTGGACAAGCCGTGGGAGGGATGGGAGCTGCAATTCAACATCAACGAAGCACACCGATCGGGTGCCGTCGTCGTGCGGCTCGAGGAGGCGGTGATCGACCGCGGTGACTTCTGCCTCGGTCCGTTCACCCTCGATATCGGCTGGGCCGACCGCGTGGCCCTGGTCGGGCCCAACGGCACCGGCAAGACCACGCTCGTCGAGGCCATCCTCGGTCGGCTCCCCCTGACCGCCGGCACCCGGCGCATGGGACCGAGCGTCGTCGTCGGCGAGCTGGGCCAGGACAGGCGTCTGTTCCGCGACGCGGGCACCCTCCTCGATGCATTCCTCGCTGCCGTCCCCGGTCTCCGGCCCGATCTGGCCCGGGCCCAGCTGGCCAAGTTCGGCCTGGGCGCCGAGGCGGTGACCCGCCCGCCAGCCGTCGCTCTCCCCGGGCGAGCGCACGCGGGCCGAGCTGGCCGCCTTTGCGGCCAGCGGCGTCAACCTCTTGGTGTTGGACGAGCCCACGAACCACCTCGACCTGCCCGCCATCGAGCAGCTGGAGTCGGCCCTGGACTCCTACGGGGGCACCCTTGTGCTGGTGTCGCACGACCGCCGACTTCTCGAAGAAGTGCGGGTCACACGGACGATCACCCTGCCGGGAGCCGACGACGTGCGCCGGGTCTTGCACGAGGAGCATTGAGCCGCAGCCGGGCACGATGACCGATCAGTGAGAAGCCGGCTGCGATGACCGGTGGGTAAGCGGGTAAGACGAGAGATAAGCAGACCAGGAAACGGGGCCGATCAGCGACCAGCCGGCCGGCACTCCCCCTTGGAAACAGGACGAACCGCAGGCCCGGGCCAACCCTGTTTTCCCTGTGTATCGTGAACATCAGCGGAACTGGGAAGAGAAAGAGGGAAGGCGGTTCGATGCACCCTGGGCAGCCCCTCGCGCCCACAGCAAAGGCATGCCGTCGCGGTCATGGGATCTGACGCGCCGACGCCCGACTTCAAACTCCTCTTCGAGTCTGTCCCGGGGCAGTTCCTCGTCCTCGACGCCGATCTGCACATCGCGGCGGCGAGCGACGCCTATCTCGCCGCCACCATGACCGAGCGCGACGCGGTGACCGGTCGGCACATCTTCGACGTCTTTCCCGACAATCCCGACGACCCGGCCACCGAGGGCGTGCGCAACCTGAGGGCCTCGCTCGCCCGGGTGGTGCGCGACCGTGCACCGGACTCGATGTCGGTCCAGAAGTACGACCTCCAACGGCCGGCCGCCCAGGGCGGTGGCTTCGAGGAGCGCTTCTGGAGCACGCTGAACGCTCCCGTCCTCCGACCCGACGGCTCGCTGCTGTGCATCATGCACCGGGTCGAGGACGTCACCGAGTACGTCCAGCTGCGCCGAGCCGCGGCAACGCAGGCGGGGCACATCGACGACATGGAAGCCGAGATCGTCCGCCGGGCCCGGGAAGTGGCCGACTCCGGACGACAACTCAAGGAAAGCAATGCGGAGCTGGCCAGCCTCTACGCGCGCTCCCAAGAGATGGATCGCGTCAAGACGAACTTCATCGCCAACGTCAGCCACGAGTTGCGCACGCCGCTCGCCCTCATCCTGGCCCCGGCCGAGCGGGTGCTGGCCGAGCTGGAGTCCGACGATCCGCACCGCCGTGACCTCGAGGTGGTCCTGCGCAATGCCCGCGCGCTGCTCGGCCACGTCAACGATCTGCTCGATGCGTCCAAGCTCGAGGCGTCCAAACTCCAGCTCGACTACAGCACGGTCGACCTGTCGCACCTGGTGCGGTTGACGGCGAACAACTTCGAGACGCTGGCCGTCGACCGGTCGGTCGAGTTCCGGATCGTGGCGCCGCCCGCCGTGCCGGCGCAGGTCGACCCGTCCCGCCTGCAGCAGGTGCTGCTCAACCTGCTGTCCAACGCGTTCAAGTTCACGCCGGCGGAGGGGCGGGTGCGGATCGAGCTGACGGGGGTGGGCGACCGCGGGAGCGAAGTCGTCGGCGAGGGCCATGGCGGCGCGGCGGTGATGACGTCGGCGTCGTCGCCCGGATCGAGGTGGCCGACAGCGGTCCGGGCATCCCGCCCGACGACCGGGTCCAGGTCTTCGAGCGCTTCCACCGGCTCGACGGCGAGCCGCACACCACGTGGGGCAGTTCGGGGCTGGGCCTCAATATCGCCAGCGACCTGGTCCAGCTGCACGGCGGCTCCATCGGGGTCGACGACGCGCCCGAGGGTGGGGCGCTCTTCGTGATCGAGCTGCCGTTGGTGGCGCCGTCGGGCACGGCCGTGCGGGCCGGCGGGCAGACGGCACCGGCGCCCGTCCCCGCCTCCGCCGTGGCCAAGGCGACCACGCCACGAGTCGACGATGCCACGCCGTTCTCCGCCTCCGTGCGGAGTGGCACGTTCGAGACGAGACCAGGCAGCGGCGACGACCCCGAACGGCCCCTCATCCTCGTCGTCGAGGACAACGTCGACATGAACCACTTCGTCTGCGACGCCCTTAGCGCCGACTACCGGGTGGCCCCCGCCTACAACGGGCGGCAGGGGGTCGAGCGGGCCCGTGCGCTCCATCCCGACGTCATCGTCTGCGACTTCATGATGCCCGAGATGGCCGGCGACGAACTCGTACGCCAAGTCCGGCTCGAGCCCCGGATGGACACCACGCCCATCCTGGTGCTGACGGCGCGCAACGACTCGGAGGCCCGGATCGAGGTGCTGCGCCGGGGTGCGAACGACTACCTGCTCAAGCCGTTCTACCAACCCGAGCTCCGGGCCCGGGTCGACAACCTGATCAAGGTCCGCCAGGCCGAGGAGCGCCTGCGCGCCCTCGAGATGGCCAACGACCGCGACCGCATCGCCCGCGACCTGCACGACCTCGTCATCCAGCGCGTCTTCGGGGTCGGGATGCGCCTCACGGCCATGCTGACCGCCGCCCCCGATGGCTCGACCGGGCGCCTGCGCGAGATCGTGGCCGAGCTCGACGGCGTCATCAGCGACATCCGGACCACGATCTTCGACCTCCAGACCGACCCCTCTCTACGGGGTGGTCTGCGCGCCGGCGTCCTGCAGCTGACCATCGACGCCGGCGAGCGGCTCGGCTTCCCGCCCCGGGTGCGCTTCGACGGCCCCGTCGACATGGCCGTCGACCGGGCGGCGGGCGAGCAGCTCCTGGCCGTCCTGCGCGAGTCGCTTTCCAACGTCATTCGCCACGCCGGCGCCTCCGAGGTGGAGGTGCACGTGACGGCGGGGACCGATCTTGTCCTCCTGGTGGCCGACGACGGGATCGGCCCAGCCACGACGGCGGCGGCGTCGTCAGCGTCGGCGTCGGCGTCGTCAGCCTCGGCGTCGGCGTCGGCGTCGCGTCGTGTCCAACCCGAGCACGGCGAACGGCGCCGGCCTGCGCAACATGGAGACCCGGGCCGCCGCCCTCGGCGGCACCTTCACCCTCCGGCCCCACCAACCCCAGGGCACCCTGGTCGAATGGCGGGTGCCCCTGGTCACCAATCCTCCCGCCGACTCCCCCGCCGACTCCGACACAGGCGATGCCGGTCCGAGCGCCCCGTCTGCAACGGCCCTTTAGCGAATTTCAACCTTCGCACCCAAATCGCAACCGAGTTGCGCCTGAGTCTCACCCCAGCTCAGTCACGATCCTTGTGAAGCCGTAGTCCGATTGTTGGGTCTGGTGGACGCCAGGAGAGGCCCTCGATGAGACCGACGGCCAGGGGGATTGCAATGACACAGAACCTCAAGATCGCCGAGCAGATGGTGAAGCGCCTGATCGCCGACACCAATCGGGCCCACTTCCAGGTCACCTGGCACTACGAGCTCACCAACGAGGTCGACAACATCGACGTCCTGGTCGACCACGGCATCAACACGCTGCGTATCCACCCGTGCTGGTTGCGCTACGTCGTGTCCCAGGGCGACTTCACGTCGTGCGTCAGCGACGAGATCACCGCCTGGTACCTCCTCGACGAGCTCACCCACTCGGCCAAGACCGCCGCCTGAGCGACTCCACGCCGGGCTAGCCGCCGTTTCGGGCCAGCCGGCATTTTGGGGTTAGCCGCTGCGTCGGGCCGCCCGGAATCGTTCCCGCAGCACCACGTCGGCTGCCGCCACGCCGCACATCCCGTGCACGCCGCCTCCGGGCGGCGTCGAGGCCGAGCACAGATAGACCCCTTCGACCGGGGTCCGGTACGGGTTCCAGCGCACCACCGGGCGAAAGGCCGTCTGGCGCAGCGTCTGCGCCCCGCCGTTCACGTCGCCGCCGAGCAGATTCGGGTTGTGCGCCTCCGCCTGGTCGGCCCGGCGCACGACCCGGGCCAGCACCAGGTCGCGGAAGCCCGGGGCGAACCGCTCGATCTGGCTCTCCATCCGCTCGGTCATGTCCACCGACGACCCGTTGGGCACGTGGCAGTAGGCCCACAGGGTGTGGTGGCCCTCGGGCGCCCGGCTGGGGTCGACGACACACGGCTGGGCCACCAGCACGAAGGGGCGATCGGCGTGGCGCCCCGCCTGCACGTCCGCCTCGGACCGGGCCACCTCCTCGAAGCTGCCCCCGACGTGGACGGTGACGGTGCGCCGGCAGGCCTCGGCCGCCCAGGGCACCGGGCCGCGCAGGGCCCAGTCCACCTTGCAGGTGCCCGCGCCCGGCTTGAAACGGGCCCACGGCCACGCGGCGCGCCGACTGAGGCGGCCGCGGGCGAGCTGGAGGAACTGGCGGGGTGACGTATCGAGCAGGACGGCCCGGGCCGGCGGGAGCTCGTCGAGCGAGCCGATCGAGTGGTCGGTGTGGATGGTGCCGCCCAGGTGGCGCAGCTCGGTGGCCAGGCCCGAGGTGATGGCGGCGCTCCCACCCTGGACCACCGGCCATCCGGCGCCGTGGCCCAGCGCGGTCAGGAGGAGGGCGAAGGCCGCGGTCAGCGGGGCGCTCAGCGGCTCCATGGAGTGGGCCGCGGTGCCGGCCAGGAGGGCCCGGGCCGAGTCGGTCGAGAAGCTCTTGGCCACGTGACGCACGGACGGCGCGCCGTCCCGGGCGAAGCGAGCCAGGGCGAGGGGATCTCTCGGGATGCTGCGCATCGGGGAGAGCACGTAGGGCACGATCTGGTCGAGCCATTGCACCAGTGGCCCCACCAGCTCCCGGTAGTGCGCGGCGTCGCCGCCCAGGTGCGAGGCCGTCTCGTCGACGTCACGGTAGAGCGCGGCGGCCCGGCCGCCATCGAGCGGGTGGGCGAAGGCCACCTCGGGCTGGCGCAGTTTGATGCCGAGCGCCGGGAGGTCGAGCGAGCGGAAGAACGGAGACGAGACCAGCGAGGGGTGCACGGCCGAGCACACGTCGTGCACGAAACCAGGCAGGGTGAGCGCCTCGGTCCGGGTGCCGCCGCCGACGGTGGGCGCCCCCTCGAACACCTCGACGCCGATGCCGGCCCGGGCCAGCGTGATCGCCGCTGCCAGCCCGTTGGGTCCCGCTCCCACCACGACGGCATCGACGGCTTCGACGGGCTCCATGCAGCGACGTTACGGGACGAACCTGAGGGAGAGGTCAGTCCGAGGCGCCGAGATCGGCTTCGGCTTCGATCTCGACCAGCCAGCGCGGATCGAGCAGCCCGGCGACGACGACCATGGTGGCGGCCGGACGGATGTCGGCGAACAGCTCACCGTGGACCATCCCGACAGCATCCGCGTGTTCGGCCGCGGTGACGTACATCCGCGTCCGTACGACGTCGGCCCGCGACGCACCCGCCTCCTGGAGCGCGGTCTCGATGATCTCGAAGCAACGCCGGGCCTGCAGGCCGGCGTCGGCTGGGCACTCCCCGTCGGAGAAGACCGGGCCCGAACCCGAGACCAGGACCCGATTCCCCACGCGCACGGCCCGGCTGAAGCCGATCGTCGGCTCGAAGGGTGATCCGGAACTGACCAGCTGGCGAGCGACCATGCGACCGATCCTGACACCTCGCAGGCCAGGGCTGCACCCGGCATGTCGTCAACAACCTGCTGCACAAATAAAGGACCGGCGAACGGAACATCGAAGTGGTACGGGCGGACGTGGAGCTCGGCCGGGGCGGGAAGCCCAGGTAGGAGGCTCGGGCAGGGGTCAGGGCGGTGGGAGGTGCGGCACCCGAGACCGAGGTGGCCCGGAACCGCGGGGCGGCCTCGGCCAAATAGGATTGGGGGGTCATGGGGCGGCCGCAAGCGATGAGTCTGCGCCGGGGCGCCGTGCGAGGAGCCGCCGCGGTGGCCTTTCTGGCGATCGGGATCGGCCTGGCCGGGTGCGGTTCGGGTTCGCCGTCCGCATCATCGAGCGCAGCGCACGACCACTCGCACCGGTCGTCGAGCCCCTCCGCCGCAAAGATCAGCGCGATCGGCGCCGCGGCGGGCAACGCCGCCAAGTCGGCGGAGAAGGCGGCAGTGCCGCCGCCGGGCACGTCCTTCGTCGTCGCCCTGCACGCAGCCGTGGCCGGCTACCCCGCGCCGGGTCAGCCCTCGAACATGATCGTGCCCGCCAGCTGGTACGGGTATCCCTCGGTGCTCCCGGTCATCGCCACCGAGCCGGGCTGGCTCTACGTGCGGCTGGCCCAGCGCCCCAACGAGTCGACGACATGGATCAAGCAGAGTGACGTGACGCTCTCGACCACGCCGTACGTGATCGAGGTGGATCTCGCCACCATGCACCTGACGGTCACCGACGCCGGGAAGCAGATCATGGACTTCCCGGCCGGCATCGGCGCTCCCGACGATCCGACGCCGACGGGGAACTACTTCCTGACCATGAAGGTGCCGCCGCCCAGCTCCGGTTACGGCGCGTTCGTCCTGGCCACGTCGGACCACTCGAACACCATCACCGACTGGGAGGACTCGGGCGACGCCATCATCGGCATCCACGGCCCGATCACCTCCGGCGCCGACGCCCAGATCGGCACGACCGGGGCGGCGATCTCCCACGGCTGCGTGCGGCTGCACGACAACGACCTTGAGCTGCTGGGCGGGATCCCCGCCGGGACCCCGATCAACATCGTCAGCAGTTAATCGTCCGCAACTACTCGTCCGCCGAGCGGGGTGACGGGACTCGGGGCGCCTCAGCTCGGCGACACCTGCTCGTCGAGGTAGGCCAGGGCACGGACGAACCAGGCCTCCGCCTCGGGCACGCCCGCGCTGACCAGTCCCTGCCACCCGTGCACCGCGCCGGGCCACGACTCCGCGGTGACGTCGACGTCGGCATTTAGGGCGGCGGCGGCCAGGGTCCAGACTCCGTGGCGGACGGTGTCGTACTGCGCCACCGGGAGATAGAGCGGGGGCAGGCCTTTGGGGTCGGCGTAGGCGGGCGAGACGTGGGGGTCGTCGAGGGCGTAGGCGCCGGCGACGTAGTCGCGGCCGCGGTTGCGCACCCATGACGCGGTGAGGAACGGGTCGGCGGCGGATGCGCCCGGGGGGCGGCCGGGCGCGTCGGCGTCGGCGTCGGTGACCGAGAGATCGAACCAACCCGAGATCGACAGGAAGCAGGCCGGGTTGGGCAGGCCTTCGTCGCGGGCGGCCAGGACGGTGGCCAAGCCGAGCAGGCCGCCGCACGAATCTCCGCTGACGACGAGGCGCTGGGGGTCGGCTCCGCCGGCCAGCAGAGCGCGGTAGGCGGCGAGACAGTCGTCGTGGGCCGCCGGGTAGACGTGCTCCGGAGCGAGGCGGTAGTCCACCATCACCACTCTCGACGCAAAGCGCTCGGCCAGCAGCGCGCCGTAGAAGTGATAGTCGTCGAGGGGACAGGAGACGAACCCGCCGCCGTGGACGTGGAAGATGGTGCGGTCGGCGACGGGGTGACGGGTGTCGTCGTACCAGGCGGCGCGCACGCCGCCGAGCTCGGTCTCGGTGACCCGGACGTGGGGCGGGACCGGATGCCCGTGGAAGGGCGCCATCATGGTGCGCACGGCCGCCACGTCGGCGTCGGGATCGGCGAAGTCGGGCGGGACCAGCGCCAGGATCTCGGTCATGGCTGGGCTGGGCACCGGGGCGGCTCAGGCCAGCTCGTAGTCGGACAGGTCGGGTTCGAGCGTGCGGGACCAATAGCTGTGGAGGTCGAAGGGCCAGTTCTGGGTGACCCGCCCGTGCTTGTTGCGGTACCAGGTGGGGACGTCGGCCACGCCCCAGACCATGCGGGCGTTGCCCTCCTGCATCTCGTCGGCGTAGGCCTCGTGGACGGGACGGCGGCACGACATCGTCCGCTTCCCCTCTCCGAGCAGGCGGCCGAGGCCCTCGACGATATAGCGGACCTGGCACTCCACCATCACCAGGATGCTGCCGTTGATGACGAGGTTGGTGTTGGGTCCATAGAGCATGAAGAAATTCGGGAAGTCGGGCACCGTGATGCCGAGATAGGCCCGGGCGTCGCCACCCCACTCCTCGTTCAGCTCGAGACCGCCGCGCCCGAAGACGCGCATAGGCGTGACGAAGTCCGAGGCGGTGAAGCCGGTGCCGTAGATGAGGACGTCGGCCGGGTGCTCGGTGCCGTCGGTGGTGCGCACGCCCGTCTCCGTGATGGCGGCGAGCGGCGTCGTGACGAGCTCGACGTGGTCACGGGCGAACGAGGCCGCCCAGCGCCCGTCGTCTCGGAGAGCTCGCTTGGCGAAGGGCGGGAAGTGCGGGACCATCTTCTCGTACAGCTCGTCGTCGACCACCTGGGACCGCAGGACATCGAGCAGCATGCCCCGGACCAGGTCGTTGCCCGCGCTGACCGCCTCGGTCTCCTGGTTCCAGTCGGGGTCGACCCGGGCCGCGCCGAGCAGACCCTCGTGGAGGAGCCAGAACTGCCACAGCCGCTCCCAACGGCCGTACTCGGGGAGCAGCGTGAGGAGGTCGTGGAACTCGGCCGGGAACGGGTCGCCGTAATTGTCGGTGGGGAGCAGCCAGGGCGGGGTGCGCTGGAACACGCTGAGGTGGGCGACCTCGTCGACGAGGAGCGGGACGAACTGGGCTGCGCTGGCCCCCGAGCCGATCACGGCGACGCGCTTGTCGGCGAGGTCGACGGTGTCGTCCCAGGCGGCCGAGTGGAACGAGGGGCCGGCGAAGTCCTGGCGCCCCTCGACGGCCGGGAACGAGGGACGGTTCAGCTGGCCGACGGCGCAGACGACGGCGTCGAAGGTCTCGGTCGTCGTCGCCGTGTGATCGCCCGACGGCGTCACCCGCAGGTACCACTGCTCCGCGGCGTCGTCGAATCGGGCCTCGGTGACCTCGCAGGAGAAGCGGATGAGGTCGCCCAGGCGGAGCTCCTTGGCCACGCCCTGGAGGTAGGCCAGGAGATCGGGCTGGGCCGAGAAGCGCGACCCCCACTCGTTCGTCTGGGCGAAGGAGAAGCTGTAGAGCTGGTTGGGCACGTCGACCCGGCAGCCCGGGTACACGTTCTCGAGCCAGGTGCCGCCGACGTCCGCATTCTTCTCGAACACCGTGACCTCGACGCCGGCCTGGTGCAGCCGGTGCGCCGCGGCCAGACCCGAGGCGCCGGCGCCGATGACCGCACACCGGAAGCGGGCCCGGCCGTCGGGGAGCCGCACCTGGTCGACGTGCCAGGACGGGGCGCGGGGGTCGCCCTCGAGGGCGAGCTCCTCGAGCAGGAAGGGCTCCCACTTCTCGGTCGAGCTCGCACCGACGAGGAAGCCGAAGGCCTGGCGGAGCTCGTCGGGGGTGAACCGGTGGTCGGGCTCGCCGCTGGTGGCGTGGGTGACGATTGCCTCGACCGCGAGCCGGCGGGCCTCGGCCTCCTGCTCGGGTGCCAGGCCTCGGGTCGGGGTGATGAGTTGGGTCTGGTCCGGGGCCAGGTCGGGGCGGAGCAGGCCCAGATCGCCGGTCAGGCTGGCCACGGCGCAGAGCAGCGGGTGCACGTCGGCGCTGGCCACGGCCGCCTCGGCCCGCGCCCGGCTGACTCTCGCCCGTCGTCCCCCGCTGCAGCCTCCCCTGCTACAGCCTCCCCTGCCATGGGCTGCAGCCTAAGAGAGCATCAGCCCTGCATGTGTTTGGCCAACTGCGTGATCTGGCTGTTGACCTCGATCGTGCGGGGCAAGGTGTCCATGGCGGCGGCCAGGGTCTCGGGCGTCCAGCGGTCGTCGCTGTCGACCGACTCGGCGATGGACCACCCGCCGTAGATGCCCACGGAACCGCCGTAGACGCTGAACACCTGCCCGTTGAAGGGGCAGGTCTCCGAGGCCAGGACGGCGACGAGCGGCGAGACGTTCTCGGGGTCGAACACCGTGTTCTGCATGGGCTCGCCCATGCCCGGCGTCTGCATGGTCAGGCGGGTGCGGGCCACCGGAGCGATGCAGTTGGCCCGTACGCCGTAGCGGTTCAGCTCCATGGCGTTGACCACCGTCATGGCGGCGATGCCCGCCTTGGCGGCCGAGTAGTTGGTCTGGCCGACGTTGCCGTGCAGCCCGGCGCCCGAGCTCGTGTTGACGATGGCCCGGTCGGACACGGTCCCGGCCTTGGCCTGCTCGCGCCAGTAGTCGGCGGCGTGCCGGGTCACGTTGAACGTGCCCTTCAGGTGGACACCGATGACGGCGTCGAACTCGTCCTCACTCATGGAGACCAGCATGCGGTCGCGCAGAATGCCGGCGTTGTTCACGACGACGTGCAGGTCGCCGAAGCTCGACACCGCCTGGTCCACCATGGCCTTGGCTCCGGCGAAGGAGCTCACGCTGTCGGTGTTGGCCACGGCCTGGCCGCCCGCGGCGGTGATCTCGTCGGCGACGGACTGTGCCGCCGAGACGTCGGCGCCCGACCCGTCGACGGCGCCGCCCAGGTCGTTGACGACGACCTTGGCCCCGAGCGAGGCGAAGAGCAGTGCGTGCTCGCGGCCGATGCCCCGCCCGCCCCCGGTGATGATCGCGACCCTGTCCTGCAACATCCCTGCCATGGAGTTCTGCCTCGTTCCGTCTCTGCGTGGGCGTGACGCCGTGTGGCGCCCCGCGGTTGACCCGGAACGATGGGTCCCGGCGCCGCGAGCTGTCAAGCCGGCGCGGCGGTCTGGGCCAGTCGTCGTTCCAGGTAACGGCGCTCGGCGTCCGTGCCGGCCAGGTCATAGGCCCGGCGGTAGGCCCGGGCCGCTTCGTCCCGGCGTCCGAGCCGGCGCAACATGTCACCCCGGGCCGCTGGAAGTAGGTGGTAGTCACCCAGTTCCCCGGCGGCCTCGATGCGTTCGAGCATGACCAGACCGGCCTCGGGACCCTCGCTGAGCGAGACGGCGACGGCCCGGTTGAGGGCGACCACAGCGGACGGCGCCAGGAGAGACAGCTCCTCGTAGAGCTCGGCGACCTGGGCCCAGTCCGTCCCCTCGGCCGCGACGTGGGCCGAGGCGATGGCCGCCTGGACCTGGAAGGGACCGGTGCGGGCCAGGCGCACGGCGGCGGCCAGGCGGTCGCGGCCCTCGGCGATCTCGTCGGGGTCGTACAGAGAGCGATCCTGGTCGGACAGCAGGATCAGGTCGCCGGCGGCGTCGACCCGAGCGGCCCGGCGCGAGTCGTGGAACAGCATGAGGGCGAGCAGCCCGAGGGCCTCGGGCTCGTCCGGCATGAGCGTGCAGAGGGTGCGGCCCAGACGGATGGCCTCGTCGCTCAGCGAGCGCCGGACCAGGTCGCTGCCCGAGCTGGCCGTGTACCCCTCATTGAAGAGCAGGTAGATGACCGCGAGCACCGCCGCCGTGCGCTCGAGCAACTGGTGGGCGGGCGGGACGACGAAGGGGATGCCGGCGTTACGGATCTTGCGCTTGGCCCGGACCAGGCGCTGTGCCATGGTCGACTCGGGGACGAGGAAGGCGCGGGCGATCTCGGCCGTCGTCATGCCGACCAGCGTGCGCAGCGTGAGCGCGATCCGCGCCTCGAAGGCCAGTGCGGGGTGGCAGCAGGTGAAGATGAGGCGGAGGCGGTCGTCGGGGACCTCCTCGACTCCGTCGGCGCTGGCTGATGGTGACCCGTCCCCGCCGGGATCGGCCTGCAACACGGCTACCTCCCGCTCCTTGGACGCGCCGACCCGGTCACGGCGCAGCCGATCGAGGGCCCGGTTGCGGGCCACCGTCGTGAGCCAGGCGCCGGGGCGGCGCGGGATGCCGTCGCCGGACCAGCGCTCCAGCGCGGTGGCGAAGGCATCCTGCGCGCACTCCTCGGCCAGGTCCCAGTCGCCGGTGAGGCGGACCAGGGTGGCCACGACACGTCCCCATTCGGCGTGAAAGGCGTCGGCCAGCGCGGCCTCGACCTCGGCCCGGGCCGTCACATCTCCCAGATCGGCCTCACTTCGACGGAGCCCGACTTGGCACCGGGGATCAGCGCGGCCACCTCGATGGCCTCGTCCAGGTTCTTGCACTCGACCAGGAAGTAGCCAGCCAGCTGCTCCTTGCTCTCGGCGAAGGGACCGTCTGTCGAGAGGACCTCGCCTTCACGCACCCGCACCGTGGTGGCGTCGGCCGTCGGACGCAGGCGCTCGCCGCCCTGGAGGACGCCCCGTTCGGCGGCCGTCTTCACGAATTCGGCGTATTCGGGCGACATTCCTTCGTCACCCTCGTTGGCGGTGTTGACGACACTCTCGTCTCCGGCCAGCAACAGCATGTACCGCATGGTGGGTTCTCCTCTTCTTCGGGGGTTGTTGGTGCCCACACGACGAACAGCATCGTCCCAGTTCGACACCGACGCGGAGAATTTCACCTCGCTGCCCTACGATCCCTCGCCATGACGAGCCCCGGGTCGCCCGAGGTGGCCGAGGTCGCGCCCGGCGACGAGCTGGAGCTCCTGGTGGGCGCAGTGGCAACCGGCGGCGGGTGCGTGGCCCGGGCCCCCGACGGCCGAGTGGTCTTCGTCCGCCACACGCTGCCCGGTGAGCGCGTCCGGGCCAAGGTGACCGAGACGACCCGCTCCTACCTGCGGGCCGATGCGGTGGACATCGTCGAGGCCTCGCCCGACCGGGTCGAGCCCCCGTGCGCCCACGCCGGCCCGGGCCGTTGTGGTGGCTGCGACTACCAGCACGTGGCGCCGGCGGCCCAGCGCCGGCTCAAAGCGGCGCGGGTCGAAGAACAACTGGCCCGGGTGGCCGGCCTGGAGCGTGAGGTCGTGGTGGAGGCGGTGACCGGGGACGCCGAGGGCCTCGGCTGGCGTAGCCGGGTGCGCGTGGCGGTGGACCGGGGCGGCCAGGTCGGCTTCCGGCGCCACCGCTCCCACCAGCTGGAGCGGATCGACCACTGCCCGGTGGCTACCTCCGCCGTCGAGGCCACGGGTGCGCTCACCGCATCGTGGCCCGGGGCGTCGGAGCTCGAGGTGGTGACCGGGGCCTCCTCGGTGGGTGACGAGTCGCTCGTCGTGGTGACCCCACATGGGCGGGCTTCGCCACGCGTGTCTGCCCTCCCGCCCGACGTCGGCCTCGTGCTCCGTCGGCGCGTGGAGCGCCAACCCGGTGCGGTCCACGTGACGGTGCGGGACCACGTCTTCCGTGTGACGGCCGGCGTCTTCTGGCAGGTCCACGTCGGTGCGGCGGAGGCGCTCCTCGAGGCGGTCCTCGACGTCGCAGCCCCCCAGGCGGGTGAGCATGTCGTCGATCTCTACGCCGGCGCGGGGCTCTTCTCGGTCCCCCTGGCCGCGGCGGTCGGGCCGAACGGGTCCGTGGTGGCGGTCGAGCGGGACCGGGCAGCGTGCGCGGACGCCCGGCACAACGGGGCGTCCCATCCGGCGCTGCGCGTCGAGCAGGTCGCCGTGACGGCGGAACTCGTGACCACGCTGATCGGTTCGCCCCAGGTGATCGTGCTCGACCCGGCCCGCCAAGGCGCCGGCACCGAGGTGACCCGGGCGCTGGCCGAACGCCACGCCGCCACCGCTCGCTTGCTCGTCTACGTGGCCTGCGACCCGGCCTCGTTCGCCCGCGACGCCGGCGTCCTGTCCGGCGCCGGTTGGCGGCTCGACAGCCTGCGCGCCTTCGACATCTTCCCGATGACCGAGCACGTCGAACTGGTGGCCGCCTTCACCCCACCGGTTTGACCCCCGTCAAGCCGCAGCCGCCCGTGCGGTGATGGCCTGCAACGTGCGCACGGTCGTCTCGATGTCGTGCACGTCGAACTGGCTCAACAACGCCGTCGCGGGTCCCGCCACGAAGGCCCGCAGGTCGTCGAACTCGGCTTGGCCAGCTTGGCTCAGCCGGAGCGCGGCGCCGTCACCCGTGACAAGGCCGTCGGCCTCGAGACCTGCGACGAGATCGTCCGCCGCTCGGGCGCTGAAGGTGGGTGAGGTCGACAGCGTCCGGACCAGCGCGTCCCGGGACAACCCGGCCTCGCCGGCGCCGGCCAGCAGCTTGAGGGAGTACCACTTCTCCGGAACCGTGTCGCGTTGGGCCAGGTGCTCGCGGAGAATGGTCGAGAGGGCGCGCTCGGCGAATCCCAAGGCTTGGCCGAACTCGCCGTAAATCTGAGGTGATGCAGTCGTCATGAGCGCTCCTTTTGGCTTAGTGTTTGTCAGGTACCTGTCGATACTAGAGAATAAGACAGGTACCTGTCAATAGGCGGACGGGCCAGTCGAGCAAAGAACCCACCCGCCACCGCCGCAACCATGCGGACCAACGGGACAACCGAGGAGATCGCTGCCCATGGCCACCTTCCCCGAGAATCCGATGATCGGCTTCCTGTTGCGGCTGCTGTCCCAGCACTACCAGCAGGAGATGGAGGACGCGCTCGCGGCCGGTGGGTTCGACGACATCGGCCCCTCAGCCGCCAACGTGTTCCCCTTCGTCTCGCCCGAGGGCGCCACCATTTCCGAGCTGGCCGAGCTGGCCCATGTCCGCAAGCAGACGATGGCCCAGGCGGTCGAACAGCTCGAACGCACCGGTTACGTCGAGCGGCGGCCCAACCCGCAGGACAAGCGGTCGCAGCTGATCTACCTCACCGCGCTCGGCCGCTCCGTGCCCGAGGTGACCCATGCCGCGGCCAGACGGGTGGAGGAGCACTGGGCCACCCTCACCAGCCCGGATGAGCTCGAGGCGCTCAAGGAGTCGCTGGTCCGTCTGCTGCACGAGCTCCGCTCCTGAACCGGCGACGCGACGCCGGCCGCACCCGCTCAGGGATGGCCGCCCAGCTCGTGCTCGATATGCCCGGCCGTCTCGAATTGCAGCGTCGAGTGGGCGACATCGAAGTGGCCGGCCAGACACTCCTGGAGATGATCGAGCACGCGGCCCGCCTGGCCGGTGTTGAGGCACTCGTCGGTCACCACCACGTGTGCGGTGAGGATGGGGAGCGACGAGGTCAGAGTCCAGGCGTGCAGGTCGTGCACCGACTGCACCTCGGGGAGCTCGAGCAGGTGCTCGCGCACCTCTTCGAGGTCGATGTCGTCGGGCGTCGCTTCGAGCAGGATGCGCAAAGCCGGCCGCAGGAGCTGAACGGCGGCCTTGAGCATCAGCGCAACGACGACGAGCGAGGCGATGGCATCGGCCCGCTCGAATCCGCTGGTCACGATGACGATGCCGGCGATCACCGTACCGATGAAGCCGTAGAGGTCGGTGAGGATGTGCCGGTAGGCGCCTTGCACGTTCAACGATTCACGGTTGGCCCGCGACATGACCATCGTGGCCACCAGGTTGACGGCCACTCCCACCGAGGCGACGACGATCAGGACGGCCCCGTCGACCGGCGAGGGGTTGAGGAGGCGAACGATGGCCTCGAAGGTCACCAGCGCGGCCACGACGACGAGCGAGATCCCGTTGAACGTCGCGGCCAGGATCTCCGCCCGCTTGAGGCCGTAGGTGTGCGACCCGGTCTCGGGCCGAGCAGCCAGCCGTAAGGCGACGAGCGAGCCGACGATGGCGCCGACGTCGATGAGCATGTGGCCCGCATCGGCCAGGAGTGCGAGGGAGTTGGAGTAGATGGCCGACCCCACCTCGAACGCCATGAAGGCCACGAGCAGCACGAGCGCGCCGGTGAGGGCCCGACGATCGGTGTCCGCCGTGGCCCCGTGGGCGTGCGAGTGCCCCGCACGCCCAGCGCCAGCATCGGCGCCACCGTGCTCGTCCTCGTGTCGGTGGCTGCCCCCGAGGCCGTCGCCGCGCCCCTCGCCGACCGCGTGATCAGTCATGAGCCGTCAGCCATCACGTGGTCGGCGTGGGTCAGGACCTCTTCGACCAGTTGGCGCACATGCGCGTCGTCGACGACGTAGTAGATCCGGTTCCCCTCTCGCCGGCTGCGGACCAGGCGGGCCAGGCGCAATTTGGCCAGGTGCTGCGACACGGCAGCCGGTTGGGCGCCCACCACGTCGGCCAGCTCGTTGACCGAGTGCTCGCCCTCCAGGAGGGCCCAGATGACCCGCAGGCGCGTCTCATCGCCCAGGAGCTTGAGCATCCCCACGGCCGATCGGAACTCCTCCGAGGCGGGGGCCTTAACTATCTGCGTAGGCACGCAGATAAGAATACCGGAAAGAAAACACCCTGATCACAGTTCTCTTATACGTGGACCCCAGCATGGTCAACATGGTTTTTGCGACATCATCGGCTCCCCGGACCCGCACCACGGCGCTGCGGACGAAATTCGACCTCGTCGACTCACGGGATCTCTTCGGCGACGAGGAAGCCCTCCGCGCCGTCCTGCGTCGAGACGGCTACATCTTCATGCGCGGCCTGCTCTACCCCGACTGGGTCGAGGACGTCGGGCGCCATGCCCTGTCTGCGCTCCAGGACGCGGGCTGGACCGAGCCCGGCTTCGATCCGGTGTACGCACCGCCCCGGCTCCCCGTACGTGCGGTCGCCATGCGCGACGCCTTCTCCGACCCCGGATACCGCGACATCCTGCTCGATCCCGGCTTCAACGCCATCCCGTACGACTCGCCCCTGGCCTGGCTCATGCGTCAGATCATGGGTCCCGAGGGCTTCTGTTACCCGCTGAAGGTCCCTCGGGTCGTGTACCCGGCCAGCGTGGTGCCACGCCATCCGGGCAACCTCGTGCACAAGGACTTCGGCTCCGTGCAGGACATGCTCACATGCTGGATCCCCCTCCATTCCATTCCGACCCGGCTGGGCGGCCTCGCCCTCCAGCCCGGAAGCCAGACCAGTACCCGGGTCCGTCACCATCCGCTCGAGCGCCTCGAGCGGGGCTGGCGCACCACCGACTACGAGCCGGGCGACGTGCTCATCTTCCACTGCTTGACCACGCACGCCGCGCTGCCCAATCGCGAAGACCGCCTGCGGATCTCCGCCGAGTACCGCTGGCAGATGGCCGACCTGCCCACGCCGCGCCGCATGGTGCTGGGCCCATGGGGGCAAGAGATGGGATCAGGCCAGTTCGAGGGCACCGACTGGTGGCGCCCGGTGCCCCAGGGCCTGAACCTCTTCGACGACCCGGCACAACAGGGCTCGGCCCGCGGGCGCCGGTCCCGTGAAGTCGTGTCGGCGTCGCGCTTCGTCGACTTCACCTGAGTCGTCCGCACTCGGATCCGTACTCGGATCCGTCCTCGCCGATCCCGCCGTCTCGGCGGTTACGTCCCGGCCGTGAACGCCGACACGGGCACCGGCGCCACGTTGCACGGCTGGGAGACCGAGGCCTGCGGGATGGCCGCCTCCAACGTGTGCAGCATGATCGGCCCGGCGACTGAGGCACCGTCGGAGCTGACGCTCTGCTTGGGCACCACGACCGCCACCGCCACCTGCGGGTGGTTGGCCGGAGCAAAGCCGATCATCCAGTCCTCGGTGAGCGGATTCGCTTTGGTGGTCTGGGCGGTACCGGTCTTGACCGCGGCGCACAACCACGAGGGAAACCCGACCCCCTTGGCCGTGCCGGACGCCACCACACCCTGCATCAGCGACGTCACCTGCTGCGCGGTCTGTGCGGACGCCACCGTGGCCATCGGCGTGGGCTTGTAGGTGGTGACGGTGTCTCCCTGCGAGTTCTGGATGGAGGTCATCAGGTGGGGTGTCATCAGCGTTCCGCCATTGGCGATGCCGGACGCCACCATCGCGTTCTGAAGGGCCGTGGTCTGGACACCGAACTGGCCGATGGCGTCGTCCGCCAAGAAAGCCTGTGAGTTCGGCTGCAGCGTCCCGATGGTCGACGCCACCACGCCACCGAGCGTGTTCTTCGAGGGCAGGTCGATCGGAGGGATGGCGTCATACCCGAACAGTTGCGCCTGCTTCGTGAAGACGTCGACGCCCTCTTGCACGCCCAGCTCGCCGTAGCCGGGGTCACACGAGAAGGGCAACATCTGCGTCATGGTCCCTCCGCACGGGCCGCTCTGGTCGCACAGCGGGACATTCGAGTCGGCGAACTTCTGGCATTGCGCCACCGGGTAGTTGAAGGCGGCCAACGCGGGCTTCAGGTTGTACGCCGCGGTGCTCGTGACAACCTTCATAGTGGAGCCGGGCGCGAACGTCTCGCCGGTGGCGATAGGGCGCAGCGGAAAGAAACCCTCGTGGTCCTTCTGGTTGTAACTGAAGTACGCCAGCTTCTCTGCGGCCAGGCTCGTGCTCACCAAGGAGTTGGGGTCATACGTCGGGTTCGACACCATGGCCAGGATGTTTCCCGTCGATGGCTGAAAAACGACGACGGCACCGTCGTTGTTCCCACCCGGTGGCAACGTGGACAGATAATTCGAGACTTGCTGCTGGAGTTGCGGCTCAATGGACAGCGTCACGTTGTCGGTGGTTTGAGGCAATTTTTCCCTGAACAGGAGCTGACTCAGCGTTTGGGGATTCTCCTGATGGGCACTCAAGTACCCGTCATACTGCTGCTCAATCCCCGTCGTGCCGAAGTTCAGGGCAGAGTCGAACCCGGTGATGCCCGCGTAGAGCGAGCCACCGGGGTACTGGCGCACGTAGTCGTACGGATAGGCAGCTCGATCCGTACCTGCGGGTGTGGGCACGGACTTGGCCAACACGGTGCCGTCCGCGGCGAGGATCTGACCGCGTGCGTTGTCAGAGCGCGTCGCGGCGACCCGCGGATTGTTCGCCGAGGTCTGCAGCGACTTGCCCTTCACCAACTGGATGTTCACCAACTGCACGATGACCAGCCCGAGGCAGACCACCATGATGACGCCCAGCCAACGGATACGCCGTCCCATCAGGGAGTTGGCCGCGCAGCCGACGGCCCAGAGTTGCGGAACACGCGCTGCATGGTAGAGCGCCCCACCCCCAGAAGGGCTTCATGCTCGCGACCAGGACTGCAACCGGTGCTGGGAGCACGATTCCGCTCGGCACCCTTGGCACCATCACAGATACGCCCCCGAGCAGAACCGGTGCACAAAAGACGGATGGCCTCGCCAGGCCGACTCAAGTTCGGAGCGGTTCGCGACGATGGACCTCGTGTGGGCATCCCCACGGGTCTGCAGCGCGCCCTCACACACATCGGCGTTTCGCCGCAGACCATTTGAGAGGATCAACGTGTTCAACGTGACCCCACGCTCGCTCAGTCGCTCCGTGCCGACCGCCGTGATGGCTGGCGCCGCCGCCCTGGCCCTGACCACCGCCTTCCAGGCGGCACCCGTCGCCCAGGCCACCGAACTGCCACACGCCGGAGCCGGCTTCACGACCAACCTGGAATGGAGTCAGCAGCTCAACGACCCGAACCAGCAGATCGCCCTCTCTTCGCCCAACGTGGCCAACCTCGACGGGCAGCCTTCGGTCGTCGTCGGCGACCAGGCCGGCTTCGTCTACGCCTTCCACCTGGCGGGCGGTGGTGCCGTCGCCCACTGGCCCTACAACGCCGGTGCGCCCATCGCCTCGTCGCCCTCCGTCGCACCCATCAACGCCTTCGGACTCGACACCGTCTACATCGGCGGCGGAGATGCGGGCTCACCTAACACGGGTGGCTATCAGGCCATCAGCCCCGGCGGCGGCGACCAGTGGTTCGTCCAGGAGACCAACCCGGGTACCGATCCCACCCCGCACTCGGCCGTCGCTGCCTCTCTGACGGTCGGGAACTACGCCGGCGGCTACGGAGTCGAAGCCGGTTCGCTCGGTCAGAACACCGACGCGCTGAACGCGGCCAACGGAGCCATGCTCGGAGGCTTCCCATGGTTCTCGGCGGACTCGGTCTTCTCGACCGCCGCTGTCGCCGACCTCTACGCGGACGGGAACAACGAGATCATCACCGGCGGCGACTCCTCGGCCGGCGCCGCCTACGGACAGACCTACTCGAATGGTGGGCACCTGCGCATCATCTCGAGCGCCGGCAATGCCGGCACGTTCAACCCGGCGGGTGGGCTCGTGTGCCAGTTCAACACGAACCAGAACATCGACCGCTCCTCCCCCGCCGTTGGCCAGTTCCTCGCCGGAGGCGGTGTCGGCATCGCCATCGGCGACGGCAGTTTCTACGGGGGCGCCTCGGACTCGCACAAGGTCTTCGCCGTCAACACCGGCTGCGGTCTCGCCTGGAGCGCCACGCTGAACGGCGTCACGGCGGACTCTCCCGCCTTGGCCGACGTCCAGGGCAACGGGCAGCTCGACGTCGTCGAAGGCACGGATGCCAGCACGGTCTACGTGCTCAACGGCACGAACGGGGGCACCGTCTGGTCGGCCACGACGTCAGGTCAGGTGATCGGTTCCCCGGTGACCGCCGACCTCACTGGAGCTGGCTACCAGGACGTCATCGTTCCGACGACCGACGGCATCGAGATCTTCGACGGCCGCTCCGGCGCCGTCGTAACCGTCCTCGGCAACAACGAAGCCTTTCAAAACTCACCCCTCGTCACTGCCGATCCGGATGGCCACATCGGTATCACCGGCGCCGGCTACGAATCGATCGGCGGCGCCGGAGTCAGTGTCATTCAGCACTGGGAGATCGACAACACCGCCAGCTCGGGCGCCAAGGTCAACGAGACTGGCGCCTGGCCGCAGTTCCACCATGACCCGCAGCTGACGGGCGACGCCGGCACGCCGGCACCCACCATCGAGGTTCCCTGCAACGCGCCCGCCGGTGGACCGAACGGCTATCTCCTCTCGGGCACCGACGGCGGCGTCTTCGACTACGGGAACATCCCCTTCTGCGGCTCGACCGGGAGCATCCACCTGGTCAAGCCCGTGGTGGGCACGGCACTCACCCAAGACGGTGGCGGCTACTGGGAGGTGGCCTCCGACGGCGGACTGTTCTCGTTCGGTGACGCCGGCTTCTTCGGGTCCATGGGCGGCAAGCCGTTGAACCAGCCGATCGTGGCAATGGCAGCCACGTCCGACGGCAAGGGCTACTGGGAGGTGGCCTCCGACGGCGGGATCTTCAGCTTCGGTGACGCCACGTTCTATGGCAGCACCGGCGGCACGCATCTCAATCAGCCGATCGTCGGCATGGCAGCCACACCAGACGGCAGGGGGTACTGGCTCGTGGCGTCCGACGGCGGGATCTTCAGTTACGGCGACGCCAAATTCTTCGGGTCCATGGGTGGCAGGCCGCTGAACTCTCCCATCGTCGGCATGGCCGCGGACAAGGCGACCGGCGGGTATTGGGAGGTTGCCGCCGACGGCGGAATCTTCGCCTTCAACGCGCCGTTCTTCGGTTCGACCGGGAGCATTCACCTGAACCGGCCAATCGTCGGGATGCAGGCCAACCGCGACGGTTCGGGTTACCGGTTCGTGGCTTCGGATGGTGGCGTCTTCACCTACAACGATCCCTTCTTCGGCTCCATGGGCGGCAAGCCGCTGAACAAACCGATCGTTGCCATGGCAGGAACCTGACCAGAACCAATCCGTCGGTCGGTCGGGACAGGCTGCGCCGCGTTCGCTCAGAAATCCCAGGCTCCTCCTTGTGTGCCAGGACAACGCACGCGGTGCGCTCGTACAGAATCATCGACCTCGGGCGAGCTCGCGTCGAACGAGCGCAGGCCGACAAGGCACCTCGAGGCAGTAGCGGTCACATGGCGACCATACGACCCCGGTGTCACAGTCAGCTCACCCGGGTTGGGACTTTCGGGTGAGCTGAAATTTTGCCGTGCCTTTACCTCCGGCGGAGTTTGTCAACACATTGGACTCCCTACCGTCAGAGGTGCCAAACGGCGCTCACATAGGGAGACCACATGGACTCGGACATGGACCCGGACGCACTCACACCCGGTGTACTCGGGCAGCAACGATCTCGAGGCTTCGCCCGAGCGCGGCGATTCGCCGTTCCGACGATCTGCCTGGTCGGCTTGGCCACGGTCGGCACTGCCGCCGGCGCCTGGGCACTTTCGCCGGGCCACTCCGGCCCACACGACTCCGGACCTCCGCCTGCGCGCGCCTCTGGAACCGTCGCCTCGGTCGGCTCGACCAGCTTCACTCTGACGCCCAGTAGCGGGACACCCGAGAGTGGGTCCGCCATCACAGTCGACACCTCGGCTCGCACGAATTTCACCCAGACGACCACCGCCAACGTCAGTGACGCCTCCAGCGGAACCTTCGCGGTGGTAACCGGCACCCGAGCCTCTGACGGATCGCTGGCCGCCGGGGCCATTGCGATCGTCCCGGCACCGCCGCGACAGACGACCACGCCGACGACGGACAACGACTCGGGTGACGGGGACCATGACGCCGGCGACGCCGACGCACCACGCAACTCCTTTGCCTTCGGGGAAGTCACGTCGAATACTTCGGGCACTGTGACCCTGGCGACGAGGGAGGGCACGCAGACGGTGACCACCACGTCGTCGACCGTGGTGACGTCGACCGTCAAGGCAGGTTTCTCTTCAGTGGGCACCGGCGACGCCGTATCGGTCGTCGGACACGCGGGCGGCCAGGCCACCATCGAGGCGTTCATCGTCAACCTCGGCGTTGAACCAGCGGTCGACCGATTCGGGCCACCCCACGGAGGACCCGGGCGTGGCGGCCCGGGGACTCCAGGTTGGCCAGGCTCGCCCCCGAGTCCGAGGACGACCGCTGTCACCCGGCCGGCCGGCTCGGCTCCGGTGTCACCGGGTTCCGTCTCGGGCACGGTGGGTAGCGTGAGCGCTCCGAACTTCACCGTGAACGAGAGCAACGGCAGCACGATGACCGTTGTCACCTCCACGAGCACCCACTACGCCCTGACGGCAGCCGCCGCAGTGACGGAGGCCACGCCCGGATCTTTCGTCGTGGCCCAAGGAACCCGGGCCGCGAACGGAAGCCTCGCTGCCGCGGCGTTGTCCATTCTTCCCGGAACAGGTTCGAGCGGCTCGAACGGACTCGAACGGCTCAAACGGTTCGAGCGACGAGTGGAACGGATCGAACCCGGGTCCGGGCGACTCTCCCGAAGCCGAGCGAGAGGCTGAACCAGAGCAGGAGCCGGAACAGGAGCCTGAGGCTCACGACAACGGCTCCATTGCGGCTGGCGTCGTCCAGTCCAACTCGGGCGGCACCCTCACCATCTCGAACGGCCAGGGCCAGGGAAGTGAGTCCGTCACGACATCGAGTTCGACGACGGTCACCAAGACCACCACTGCCACCTTCGCCTCGGTCACACCGGGCGAGGCGGTGACGGCAGTCGGCAAGCCTGCCGGCAGCAGCACGCTCGATGCCTTCGTGGTGAGTCTCGGGGTGACACCCGCCGTGAGGGGTCTCCCGGAATCGGGCGGCGGCCCACCCGCATTGAACGGCAACCCATCCCACGCATCGGGCTCATCACCCGGCGGTCCACCGACCGCGGGCACGCAGTCGGGCGAGGGCAACGGACAGAGCGGCCCGCCGACGACGCCGGGACCGTTCCCTTCGGCGCCCGCGCAGGGCCAACCCTCTTCGGGTTCCGGAAGCTCGGGACCGGGGCACACCGGTGGACCAACCTCAACAGAGGGTGGTGGTCGGGGACCCAGCGCCCCGTCGGGCGGAATTCCCGGCGGGGCGCCCACCGGTGGCGGGATCTCGGGCCAGTCCGGTGGCGACGCTTCGGGCCAGTCCGGTGGCGGGTTCTCGGGCCAGTCCGGTGGCGGCTCGTCCGGGCAGTCCGGTCGATAACGACCGGCGCGGCAACGCCGTTCCGGTGCTGGCCTAGGCTCGTCGCGGTGGCAGGCTGCACCGTGAGCGCTGCTGGATGACCGTGCTGATGCTGATCGAGGACGACGTACGGATCCGGCGATCCCTCGAGGTGGCGCTGGCCAGCCGAGGCTTCGAGGTCTTGACGGCGGAGACGGGCCTCGAGGGTCTGCGCGGCGTGGTCGAGCATCGTCCGGGCGCCGTCGTGCTCGATCTCGGACTTCCCGACATCGACGGACTCGAGCTCGTCAAGATGATCCGGGCCGTGAGCGAGGTACCCATCGTGTGCGCCACCGCACGCGACGACGAGGCCGGCATCGTGCGCACGCTCGACGCCGGCGCCGACGACTATGTGGTGAAGCCGTTCTCGGCTGATCACCTCGAGGCGCGGCTGCGGGCGGTCTTCCGGCGCTCCGCTCGGCGTGAGCACCCGATCCTGGTGGTCGGCGACCTCCGCGTGGACACGTCCTCCCGCGTGGCGAGCCTGGGCGAGGAACCGCTCGACCTGACCCGCAAGGAGTTCGATCTTCTGGCGTATCTCGCTTCCCAGCCCGGGCACGTGGTGTCCAAGCGCGAGATCCTCGCCGCCGTGTGGGACCAGCCGCTCGGTGGGGCCGACAAGACGGTGGACGTGCACCTGTCGTGGCTGCGCCGGAAGCTGGGCGAGTCCGCGGCCCAACCCCGCTTCCTCCACGTGATGCGAGGGGCCGGAGTGAAGCTGGTCGATCCCGCCGGATGAGGCGGCGCCTCAACCTCACCGTGCTCGCCGTGACGGCCATGGTCACGGTGGCCTTTCTCATCCCGCTCGGCGCCGTCGTCAAGGTGGTGGCGTCCGACCGGGCCCTGTCGGTGGCGGACCAGGAGGCGCGCACGCTGGCCAGCGTCCTGGCCTCGAATGCGTCGAGGAGCGCATTGACCAACGTCGTGGGCCAGCTCAACGCCGACGGGAGCGGGCGGGCCGTGGCCGTGTACCTCCCGGCCGGCGCGCACATCGGCCCGCGCCTGCGCGTCCCCGGCGACCAACTCGGGACGGCCCGCCAAGGTCACGCCTTCTCCGCGGCGTCGGGTTCGTCCACGCTGGTCTGGGTGCCGGTCCGCGTGTCGTCGGGCGTCGTCGTGGGGGTGGTCAGCGTGCCCGACTCGCTCCTGACCGAGGGCGTCTGGCGGGCCTGGCTGGTGCTGGCCGCCGTCGGGGTCTCGGTGCTCGGCCTGGCCCTGCTCCTCTCGGATCGGCTCGGACGGTCCCTGGTGCGCTCCATCGAGGATCTCGACAACGTGACGCGGCGGCTGAGCAGCGGGGATCTCGATGCCCGGGTGACTCCGGCGGGACCCAGCGAGATCGAGGACATGGGGCGAGCCGTGAACACGCTGGCGGAACGCATCATGGAGCTGCTCGAGCTCGAACGTGAGCAGGCGGCGGACCTCTCGCACCGGCTCCGCACACCGCTCGCTGCGCTGGCCCTCGAAGCGGACTCGCTCGAAGACCGCGGCGATCGTCAGCGCATCGGCGCGGCGGTGCACGACCTCACCGAGGCGGTGAACAGCGTGATCGTCGAGGTCCGCCAGGACCGGCCCGAGCGGGTGGCCGAGATCTCGGACATCACCGAAACGGTGCGAGCCAGACTGAACTTCTGGTCCGTGCTGGCCGAGGAGCAGGGCCGGCCGTGGACGTCGGTGCTGCCCGAGACCGTGCTGATGGTGGCCGTGCCGTCCGCGGACCTGGCGGCGGCAGTCGACGCCCTCATCGGCAACGTGCTCGCCCATACCCCCGAGGGCACCGCGTTCAGTGTGCGGCTGTCCGGAACAGAGACGTCAGCCGTCCTCGTCGTCGAGGACGAGGGCCCCGGGTTGCCCGCCGGCCCCGTCGATCGGCGTGGTCACAGCGGGACGGGATCGACGGGCCTGGGCCTCGACATCGTGCGCCGGACGGCGGAGCGGTCGGGCGGTGCAATGTCGACTGGGAAGGCCCCCACGATGCCGGGCGCCCGCGTCGAGGTCGTGTTCGGCCGAGAGCCCAAGCCCCCCGATGCGCCCACCCCGAACGGAACCGCCGGTTCGACCTCGCGCGATGCCACTCTGACCACCTGAGGGGCTCAGGGTTGGAGGTCACCGGAGGACGGACCACCTCTGCCACCACCACCACCGGGACCTCCGCCCGGCCCGCCACCTGGTCCGCCCGATCCGTTCGTCGTCGTGGTGGTGGTCGATGACCCACCGCCCGATTCGGTCCGGAGGGGCACCCCGTCGTGACAGACCGCACCGAGCTGGTACACGACACCGTCACCCGAGAAGCTGACGGCAACTTGCTCGGGTCCCCCGCTCTGCACGGCGACCTGGAACCCGTTCGCCGGCGAGGCACTGAGCAACGAGATTGTCTCGGCCCGACATACCACCGTGGCCTGGCCGCCCGGGCTGGCAAAGGTCGTTGGAGCCGAGCCTGGCTGCACCGTGGGCCACTCGCCCCCCGAACCCGCGCCATTGGTGCCGGGCCGGGCGGGCTCGGCGTCGTGCGATGGCGCGGACACGGGGGTGACGGTGCCGTTCGGGTTCGTCGAGGGTCGACCTGAGGCGATCGAAGTCGACGTCGTGGACGCCACGCTCGGGCCCCCCGGAGGCGCGGTTGCCGGCGGCAGCGCGGCGGGCATGTTGGGAGCCGCGAGGGATGACGCGGGCGCGGCGCCGAGCCGTCCGGTCGGGATGACCTGATCCGGAGAGCCCGCCACCGCCCTGGTGACCGCGCCCACACCGGCCCAACTGACCACCGTGGCCACGGTGGTGGCGGCCACCCAGGCGCCCACGGCCAAAGGAGAGACACGGGGCACCTCGCAATTGTCCGCTCGGTGCGGGCCTGGGCGCGCTAACTCCGGGATAATTCAGAGGCCGGGTAAGTTGACGCCATGCCGTGCCGCCTGGTCCCCACGTGACGGACTCTTCTCCCACGCTTGTGCGGCGCCGGCGGGACGGGCACGTCCTAGTGATCGCGCTGGATCGGCCCGAGAAACGAAACGCGGTCAACCGGGCCATGGCCGACCAGCTCGACGACGCCCTCAACGAGCTCGACGACGACCTCGACCTCTGGGCGGGGGTGCTGACTGGCACCGGCGAGATGTTCAGCGCCGGCAGTGATCTCACTAGCGGCGGCGACTACGTCACCGAGCGCGGCGGCGAGTACGGAATCATCCGGCGGTCACGGCGCAAGCCGCTCATCGCCGCGGTCGAGGGCTTCGCTCTGGGCGGCGGGCTCGAGATCGTGCTCTCGTGCGACATGGTGGTCGCCTCGTCCACCGCGCGCTTCGGCCTCCCGGAGGTCAGCATCGGCGTGATTCCGACCTGTGCCGGCCTGTTCCGCGGCCCGCGGGCTCTCCCGCCGAACATCGCTCGTCAGCTCATCCTGACCGGCCGCCCGCTCGACGTTTCGCGCGCCTACGAGCTCGGGCTGGTCAACGTGGTCAGCCAACCCGGGCAGGCGGAGGAACGAGCACTCGAGCTGGCCCGGGAGGTGTGCACCAACGCGCCCGTCTCGGTGCAGGCCTGTCTGGCGGCGCTGAACGAGCTGGTGGCCCATGAGGACGCACGCGGCTGGGAGGCCACGACGGAGGCGATGGCCGCGGTGATGCGATCCGCGGACAGCCGCGAGGGTGTCAGCGCCTTCTTGGAAAAACGACCCCCGGTCTGGACCGGGCGTTGAACGACTCAGGTGCCGGCGGAGGGCTGCGGCCTGTCGTCGGCGGGGCCGACCGGGGCCAGGTGCACCAGCGCGTTGTAGGTGACCAGGGCGATGGCCACGTGCATGCACATCAGCACAGCCACGGCCTTCGCCGGCTGGCCCTGCTTGAGGATGTAGAGATCGGGCAGGAACAGGACGAGCGTGACCACGATGGCGAGCCGGAAGAACAGCCAGCGTGGTGAGGAGCTGATCCTGGTCACGATCGGCCAACCGATGCAGGCCACGATGACGCCGATGACGGTCAACTTGGCGTAGTCCGAGAAGACAAAGTGCGAATAGCCCTTGATGGAGGGAATAGCGGCCTTGGCGATGGCCACCAGGATGGCGTCGGCCGCGAGTGATCCGACCAGGGCGACGATGGAGGCCAAGAGGAGCCGGACCACCGACGGCTGGGCATGCGTCGGCTTGAAATCGATCCTGAGCAGCTGGAACGAGCGGTCCAAGAGGGTGTCCGCCGGCACGGGCTGGGCCTTTCTCTCCATATGGTCTGACGTCCTGCTCAGGGTACGGACCGAGAATGACGGGAAGATGAAGCCTCACTGGGCAACGGCGTCGGGGTCGGCTTCGGCGCCTCGAAGGATCCCTCGGGTGCGGGCGGAGCCGATGGCTCGTCCGCCTCGACGTGGTGGCGGCCCAGGGTGGAGCGGTGCCAGCTGACCGCCATCAACGCGCCGCCCAGCTCGGAGGTCCCGATGTGCCAGGCACCCTCGGTCGCCTTGACCACCGAATCGCCGATGGCCAGACCGAGGCCCGCTCCGTTGCCTTGATCGGTGGCCCGGTGGAAGCGCTCGAAGAGGAGGTCACGCTCTTCCGGCGCGATGCCAGGCCCGCTGTCCTCCACCATCAGTGACACCCGGTGACCGGTCGCCCGCACACCGATCCGGACCGTGCCCTCGGGACCGGCGTAGCGGCAGGCATTGTCGACCAGCACCGCCGCCAACCGATCGATCCATTCGGGGGGAGCCTGGATGAGCGGTGCTCCCTCGGCGTCGACCTCTACGGTGAGGGCGATCCGGCGCTGCTGGGCCAGGACGGCGAAACGGTCGGCACAGGTGACACCGATGGCTCCCACATCCACGAGCACGTCGCGCGGGGGCGGTGGCGCCGAGTCGAAACGGGACAACCAGAGGAGGTTCTCGACAATGTCGGCCAGGCGGCGCGACTCGCGCCCCACCCGTTGGAGGGTGTCACGCAACTGTTCCTCGGTCCGCCGACCACTGAGGGCAAGCGTCACTTCGGCCTCGATCACGCTCAGCGGTGTCCGCAGCTCGTGGGAGGCGTCCGCCGTGAACTCGAGCTGTCGTCGTCGGGCCGACTCCACCGGCTCGGCTGCCTTCACGCCGACGAGCAACGTGCCGAGGAAGACACCAAGCAGCAGGACCGGGCCCGCCAGGACCTCGAGCGCAGTCAGATCGGAGGCGACCCGGTCAGCCGAGACCAGGGTCTGGGCGGCGACGAAGTAGGTGGCGCCCACCTTCTTCGAGCGCAGCAGGAAATTGGCGTTTCCGAATCGTGCCTCCGTCGACCCCGTGCCCGTCGCCCACGCCTGGTCAGCCAACCGGGGTGCTCCGGGTGTGAGGGCCGTGCGGCTGCCGCCTGGGTGCGCCGCCCAGAAGAACACAGGTGCGTCATCGAGGTCGTGCGCATTGTCGTACTGGGCAATGGCTGCGGCCTGATCGGGCGCCTTGGCCACCGCAGCCAGGCGGCTGTCCAACCGGTCCCCGACCTCGTTGACCAGTCGCTGCCGATCCACGACGTTGAAGGCCAAGACCAACACCACGTAGACCGCGGCCATGATGACGGTGGCGACCAGCGCAACCCGGATGGCGTGCACGACGTAGGGTCGCCGCGAGGAGGTCGCCCGGCTCATGCCGCTCGAATGCGATATCCGAGTGCCCGGACGGCCTCGATCCGAACGCCGCTCGACGCGATCTTCGAACGGAGTCGAGCCACGTGGACATCAACCGTGTTCGAACCGAGCGCGTCGGCTTCGTCTTGCCAGACGGCGAGCGCGATGGCCCGGCGTGGCACGACGGCTGGCGCGCGCAGCATCAGCACTTCGAGAAGCGACAACTCGGTAGCGGTGAGCCGCGGTGGCTGTCCGCCCCGGATGGTCACCGCACGCGAGACGGTCTCGAGCTCAAGGTCCGCCACACGAATGACGAGGGATTGCACTGCCTCGCCTCGCCGCTGCAGCGCCCTGATTCGCGCCAAGAGCTCACCGAAATCGAAGGGCTTGACCAGATAGTCGTCCGCACCTTCGTCCAACCCGGTCACGCGGTCCGCCGCCTCATCGCGAGCGGTCAGCATCAGGATGGGCAACGAGGAGCCACGCCGGCGCAGACGCTGGACCACCTCGAGTCCGGTGACCTTCGGCATGCGCCAGTCCACGATCGCCACCTCGTAGTCGTAGGCATCGAGGTAACGGAGGGCCTGCTCGCCGTCGACCGTGGCGTCCACGACGTAGCCGTTCTCCTCCAGCCCTCTTTCGAGCACGGAGCGCAGACCCTCGTCGTCCTCGGCGACCAACACCCGCATACACCTCTGTCTACCCGTCCCAGATGACGAAGGGGTGACGGCCATTGCCTCGACCTGTCATTTTCGCTTCAGGCCACCTTCGTAAGCTGGTGGGCACGCGCCAACGTGGGGTGGATGCGGTGGGCCCTCCACCGTGTCCCGGCCCAGATCTGGCCAGGCGCCCGGTGTGGGCCCGGACGGCAGAGGGCCACAGGGAGCGAGGGACGTGAAGAGAGAAGCTCGGACGGATGGCCGGCAGCGAGCTCGGGCTGCCTCGCGCCAGCGAGCGCAGACCAGGATTCGTCGCCTGACCTCCACGGCGATCGTGGCCGCCGCGGGCGCAACCGCGGTGATCGGCGCGGTGGTGGCCCGCGAGCACCCGGGTTCTGCGAACGCCACCGCTCCCGAGATCCCGCCGACCAACGCACCACCCCCCACCACCACCACCGTGCCACAGGTCTCCACGACGACGGAGGCCCCGGTACCCAGCACGACGGTTGCCCCCGACCCGGGCACGGCGTCGACGGTGCCTCCAACGACTACGACGACGACAACTGAACCTCCGACCACGACGACGACTCCGCCCGTCGTGACGTCGGGCGGGACGTCACGACGATGATCCGATCGTCGTCAGGGGCGAGTGCGTGAGGAAGCTGCATCTCACCATCGATCCGATCGCGTGCGATGCCTACGGCTACTGCGCCGAGCTGCTTCCCGAAGTGATCACCCTCGACGAATGGGGGTATCCGATCGTCCCGCCGGATCCCATTCCGGCGCAATTGATGACGGCGGCGCGGCGCGCCATGCGGGATTGTCCGCGCAACGCCATCACACTCCGGACACGCCTGACGGACGCCTGAGCCAGACCACAACCCGGTGGGGATGAAAGCGGCCCATCACCTGCGACGGAAATGACCGTGTCGGTCGATCGACTCACGCCCCGGGCCGACCACTTGATCCCTCGCCAGCCGGGCGCCATGTGGCCACGTGCCATGCTCTGCACACCGTCGAGCATCTGGGGGTTGGGCTGTGGGCAGGATCGAATTCCAGGGCAAGATCGGCAACGACTGGCGCGACTCGGAACCCTGGTGGCCGCCCACACCGTCTCCGCCCGAGAACGCACCCAACGTCGTCCTCGTCGTGCTCGACGACGTCGGTTTCGCCCAGCTTGGTTGTTACGGGTCCGATATCGAGACCCCCGCCATCGACCGCGTGGCGGCCGAGGGGGTCCGGCTCACCAACTTCCACACCACGGCGCTGTGCTCCCCGACCCGGGCCTGCCTGTTGACGGGGCGCAACCATCACCGCAGCGGCATGGGGCGGGTGGCGGACCTGGCCACAGGATTTCCCGGCTACTGGGGCCGTCCGCCAAAGGAGAACGCGTTCATTTCGGAGATTCTCAGAGCCCACGGGTATGCCACCTACGCCGTCGGAAAGTGGCACCTCAGCCCTGAGGAGGAGACCAACATGGCCGCCTCACGGGCAACCTGGCCCCTCGGCCGCGGGTTCGACCGCTGGTACGGGTTCCATGGTGGTGAGACGCATCAGTTCGTTCCGGGGCTCTACCACGACAATCATTGCGTGCGCCCGCCGCGGTCGATCGAGGAGGGATATCACCTCAGCGCGGACCTGGCCGACCGCGCCATCGAGTTCGTCGGTGACCTCAGGGCAGTCGATGACAGCCTGCCCTTCTTCTTGTATTTCGCCACCGGGGCCTGCCACTCCCCTCACCACGCGCCGGCCGACTGGATCGATCGCTACAAGGGTCATTTCGCCCAGGGTTGGGACAACTGGCGCGACACGACGTTCGCCCGCCAGCTGGCGTCCGGCGTGGTTCCCGAGGGAACGGTCCTCTCGCCTCGGCCGCCGTGGGTCCCGAGTTGGGACTCGCTCGACGAGCGGGAGCAGGAGCTGGCCCAGCGCTTCATGGAGTGCTTCGCCGCGTTCCTCTCTTATACAGACTCTCAAATCGGACGGGTGCTCGACTTCATTGAGGATCTCGGAGAGACGGACAACACCCTGGTCATCATTGTGTCCGACAACGGTGCCAGCTCCGAGGGCGGGAAGGAAGGAACCATCAACGAAGGTCGCATCTCGAACTTCGAGTTCGCAGGCGTCGAGGAGATGCATCAACGGATCGGTGAGATCGGCGGCCCGAGCAGCCACAACAACTACCCCTGGGGATGGACGATGGCGGGCAACACACCTTTCAAGCGCTGGAAGCGAGAGGTGCATGAGGGCGGGGTCGCCGATCCTTGCATCGTGCGAGCCCCATCACGGCTGCAGAACAGCGCCGCACTCCGCCGCCAGTACGCGCACGCCATCGACGTCCTCCCGACCATCCTCGAGCTGGTCGGCGTCGATGCACCAGAAGAACTCGAGGGCGTCGAGCAGTCGCACCTGGACGGGACGAGTTTCGCCTACGTGATTGAGGACGGCGCCGAAATTGCTCCCGGACGGCACCTGACGCAGCACTTCGAAATGTTGGGCTCGCGGGCGATCTACCACGATGGTTGGAAAGCCGTGACCTACCACCCCGTGGGACCGGTGTACGACGACGGCCTGCGCTCGAATGCCCCCTGGGAGGAGGACGTCTGGGAGCTCTACCACGTCGCCGAGGATGCCTCGGAAGCCAAAGACCTCGCCTCGGACTTCCCGGACAAGGTGGCCGAATTGGTCGACCTCTGGTGGGAAGAAGCCCGGCGCAACGACGTGCTCCCGCTGGACAACCGAGTTCTCGACGCCATCGCCCACAAGCACGACCGGCGCCGGCCCCAGGAGACCTACCGGTACTTCCAGGACGGAGCGCAAGTACCTGAATGGGTCGCGGTCGACGTCCGCAATCGGTCACATCTCATTTCGGTCACGGTGGATATTCCTGAAGGCGTCGTCCCCCAGGGCACGCTCCTGGCCCTCGGCTGCGTCTTAGGCGGGTGGTCGCTCCACCTGCTGGACGGCCACCTTCGCTACGTCCACAACCTGCACGGGCAGCGATGGTACGACGTCGGGAGCAACTCGCCGATCGGCTCGGGCCGTCACCTCCTCCAGATGAACTTCGAGAAGGACGAGCTGCTCGGGGGCGTGGCCACCCTGGTCCAGGACGGCGAAGAAGTCGGCTCGGGGATCATCGACCGTTTCACACCGGTGGCGTTCAACGAGGTCGGGGTCGGGCTCACCTGTGGCTACGAATGGGGACCCGCGATCGGATCGGGCTACACGGCTCCGTTCGTCTTCAACGGCACCATCGTGCGCGCCGAGGTCAGCGCCACCGGCCCCGTAGTTCGTGACCCCGTGGCCGAGGTCGCCGCCATTCTCTCGAGTCAGTGAGCGTTGGCGCCGACGTCGCTGTCCGCTTCCTGCTCGCTGCTCGTCCCCCAACGGGCTGACCCCGGCGGAGAGGAGGCCCTCCCACGACGGCCGCCACGTCCGTCGTGGGAGGACACACCGGATGAACTCCGAACTAGCCCTCTATCTCGAAGGCGCCGCCGGGAAGCTGGTGCACAACGGCCTGCGGAGCGGCCGAGGCGTGTGCCGGCAACGCAGCCGGCGGCGCGGACGTGACCGTCGCGGTCACTGCGGTGGCCGAGTACGCGATCGTGAAGAACGGGGCGCTTGCTCCGCCGCCACAGGAGGGTGAGCCGTCAGGCGAGCCTTGCACCACGTCGCCATTGGCGATCCCGTTGAAGGTTCCCTTGATGGCAGAACCGGTGACGATCGTGTACTTGGTCCCGATGGCCTGGCTGCAGCCGGCGAAGAGGGTGAGGTTGGCGGAGCCGAGTTTGACGCTGCCACTCGCAGCCACCTGCGGGTAGTTGACTCCAGCCGTCAATTTTCCTCCCGTGCCAGGCTCCAGCGAGTTGAAGGCCAGGTTCGTCGCCGAGTCGAAGGAGGCATTGCCGTCCACGCTGTTGATTCCGAACGGCCCGGACGAAGTCGCCGACGCGCCGTTGCCGAACTGAACCTGAGATCCCTTGACGGTCAGAGGCCCGTAGTCGGTCGTGGTGGTCTTCTTCGTCGTGCCACCTGGACCGGTGACGAACAAGCCGGAGTCCAACAGCTTGACGGGTTGTCCCGAGGTGCCGTTGAAGTCGCCCCCCGTGACGAACGAGATCGGTCCGGAGGATCCCTGGAAGGTCAGGGGGCCCGTGTTGATCGACGGCAGATTGATGAATCCGCCGAAATTCCCTGGGATCGACACGGGCAGGTTCACAGTCAGGCTGTCGCTGTTGGCTCCCTGCACCGTACCGAGATCGAGATTGGAGTTGTTCTCAACGTCGACGGACCACGTCTCGGACCCAGACAGTGTCATGGGCAGATCAACGAGGGCGTTCTGCCCGTTCCCGCTGTTTGGGAGGCCAGCGGTCGTCACGTCGAACGTCCCGACCTTGATCCCATTTCCGGGAATGTTGTAATCGCCGTTCCCGGTCTCCGCTCCAAGGCTCAACGAAAGGTCAGGAACCTTCAGACCGGTCACGTCGTTCTGGGCTGTGCTGTCACAACCCGAGCCACAGGCAAGCTCGGGGAACGTGAGATCGACCGACGCCTTCGGCTGCGGGGCGCTACCGCCCGACCAGTTCGCACCGTCCGACCAGACGCTGTCACCTCCGCCGCCGCTCCACGTGAAGGGTGTCGGCGCGGCAACCGCGACGCCCGATGACAACGCCACCACCCCAACGGCCAGCGAGGAGGCCGCCACGAGATGCCGCAGACCAAACCGACGCCGACGCGAACCACCGCCAAGAGATTTCATTGTGTCGCATGCCCCTTTTTGTGAGATTTCGCGCAAAGGTAACACGACCGCATCAAGATTTGACAGGGTTCGGAGGTCCCAATTCGTACGTCGAAGAACCTTTTTCACCACCAAATGGGAACACGAATGCATTCTGTTTTCTGATTCGTGAAAGGCGTTGCTTCATTCGGCTGTCCGCGCCTACGCCATTCGGCATAGGCGACGATTCGACGAAGCATCGCTCGCTGATCCGACGGGGCGAACGGCCGAGCCGCATCCGCGACGGAAGGGACTTCCGGGGAACCCGTCCCAACCGGACCGGACATCACAAGCACTCGAAATCGCAGAAGGTCTTGGCGGACAGGCGGCAGCACCCTGACAGACCGGACGTCGGCGTCATTTCCGCTCGGCTCCGACCTCTGCGGTCGCTCGGGGTGGCCTGGTCAACCGCCGTCGAAATGAGTCCGACCTTGGGCGCCCGCACCAACTCCGCCGGTGCGCACAGCCTCGGGAACTCCGAACGCGAGGTGGCATCCGCCGTTGATTCTCCTTTGCAACCATCTTGCTCCCGAAGTTGGTCCCTTCTTGTCTAAATCCTCACCGCGTGCGAGCCGAATCCAGTGGAAGAGGGCACTGTCGGCTGGAGGCACTGCCTACGTGAGAGCCCGGCCGGCGGGTGCTCAAGGTTGCCCGACGGGCGCTGGAGGGGACATCACATGGACAGTGACCGACGTGTACAACGCCAAGCGGCTGGCTGGACGGGGACCTGTCTCATAGAGGAAGACTCGGGCACCGCGCAGTGGCGGGACTGCTGGGTCCTCGACATCTCGATGCTCGGACTCGGCATCGCCTTCGATCACCGCCATCCCTCCGAACTGGAAGGTCGTCGCATCTCCGTCCAATTCCCCGCCGTCAGCGACCAAGTCAGTGTCCAGCTCGAGGGTCAGATCAAGAACATCGATGTGATGCGCCTGGGACTGGTCCAGGCCGGCATCGAATTCGTCGGACTGTCCCAGGAAGAACTGGCCATCGCCACCGTCCTGGGAGCGCTCACCGAGGTCAAAGAACCAATGCCTGCGACGCCCACGTTGCAGCTGGTCCAGAACTGACGTCCGGCGTCTGATTTCCGACTGCGTGGTTCGTCCCGCTCGCTGCAACCGTACGGGCGCGCCTGGGCCGCCAAATCTGCTCCCGAACACTCGTCAGAGTCACGGCGGGCAGGATGCCTTTCGCATCCAACTTCCCCGCCGCGCTCAGAGGCACTTTTTTTCTCGGGGCCGTCTACAGAAGGCCGTAAAGCTGCGGCTCTCGCGCTCGTCGGCGGTCGGCCTCAGGTGCGTGCGACGACGTGGAGCGGTGACCCGGGATCGACAACCTCGGTCATCACGCCCAACACCGTCGCGACGGCCGCCTCCTCCTTGGAAAGCTCCACGAACTCGACCCCGACTCGAACCAGCTCGGGCGCCATCTCCTCGACATGGCCGATCTGGCCTTCGAGTCGAACACTGACCCAGTGGCTCATGGCGGGGAACTCCACCAAGATGGCACGGCCAAGCAGTTCCGACGGATCGCGGTGGAGCATGGTGACGCTGAGCCCCCCGGTCGATACGTCCAGCACCCAGCACTCGCGCCACTCTTTGGTGCCGAGTCCTGGCTCATCGATCAGACAAGTTGCTCTCCAACCAGCCGCCTGACGAGACGCACGCCTCCGGTCCCTCATCTGATGCCTCCTCTCAGGCAACCCCTCGGGTCGCCTCGAGCGCCCACCACAGGGCTCGCAACTTGATTCGGCATCCATGCCCGGACACTGCTTCCTTTCGGCTAATTCGGCAGCTCTGCCCCGCGGATTGAATCAAGAACGGACCAATTCGGGCATGGCAGGCTCTCGACACGACCTCGTCTGCCAACTGCTCCGGCGTACGAGGCGATCCGCCCCATGCGGCGGGATGCTCGCGAACAGAGCCTTGCTCAGCCTGACGCGGCAGAGAACACGATGGATTTCTTCGTCGTGTCGTAGTGCCCGAGATAGACAGGCCCGAGGGGATAGGGCCTTCCGGGTGCAAAGGACACCGGCACTGCCGCTTCGGGCAAGTTCGCATTTCTGAGGCCATATCCCGCCTTGATAAAGCTTGCCTGGGTGAGATCTTTGCCCGCCGCTTTGGCAATGGCCGTGAACATGGCCAAGTTGTCACAGGCCTCCTGAATAGCAAAGAAGGATTGATCCGATCCCACAATGGGATTCGTCGGCTGCGTGATCTTGTCTGACGGGAACGCCTTGTGCACGATCTGAAAGCACTGTTGGTCCGCCATCTGATGCCACGTCCGATAGTTGTCGAGCACCGCACTCGACGTCACCATGTTCTTGAGGTAGATGGGACTGATGGAGGACCCCACAATGGCCCCCTCGATAGAGCTCTCATTGGTGGCCACCCACGGCGGGTTGTAGGTGCCCTGCTCCGCTTGCAGCGCTTCGGGCCATACGAGCGAACCAGTTCCGACTGCGACCACCTCGTTGACGCCAGCGGCATGGAACTTCTGGGCGATGATGTTTGCATCCTGATACGTAGCGCTCTGGTCCCCCGTCGGCGCTGAGTCCACGGCGCTCTGGGCCACCTTGACATGAAGCGACTTGAGCTCGGACTGGACTGCTTGAAGTTCGCGCTGGTCAGTCACTTGGCCGCCAAAAATCCCGACCGTCTTTCCTCGGAACAAGCCTTTGTGATCGAACACAGCGAGTTGAATCGGGTCATAGGCCAGCGGCGGAGCTTGCATGGTGAAATTGGGTGTGCCCGCTGAGACCGACACATCCTGGAAGGTGCCATTGATCGTGGGGACACCGTACTGGGTGAGATAGCAGTCTGGCTGCTGTGGGGCGAAGGCCACAAAGACCTTGTCATCCTGCGCCAGTTGCGTACACGCCGTAGCCGCTGCTGCGGTGCCCACCGGATTGACCGCGACGAGAAACGGCACCAGTTTTCGGCCATCTATGCCACCTTGCGCATTGATGTGGGCAATGAGCGCGTTGTAGGCATCGGGGTAGTTCCCGTGATCAAGGGTGACGCCATACTGCCGGACGGCCGCGAGGTCGACGTAGGGAACGCCCACCCGGATGGTGGTCGCCGTGACACCCTGACCCGTGGCGTCCCCAGACCCTCCGGACGCGGCCGAGGCAGGAAGGGCGCTGATCACTGTGGACGTGACCAGCGCCAACGTGCTCAGGCCAATCGCCACGACACTCTTTTGCATGAAGGACCTCCGAGAAAGACGGCTAAGTGTGCCACCTGACCCCTAGGTTCGTCCTGGCACCCGATGCGGCCGCACTCCGCCCCGGGGCCGCTCGCACTCCCCGAGTGCTTACCCTTCTGGACGGATGAAACCCGCCAGATTCGAGCCTGATATGACGGCACGAATCAGCGGGATCGAGTCGTCCAGTCCGATCCGCGAGTCTTCGTGCCGGCAGCGGGATGTCCCTTGTCCTCGTACCATTCGCCTGTCGGGCACTGGGCGTGGAAATGGCGACCCATATCCCGTCCAGATCGTGCGTCCGTGACGAAAGGCTGAACGGATTGGGACTCAAAGAGGCCTGTGCCGCCATGTTCGCCCGCCACCGGGTCGTCGCCTTCGGTGGTGCGTTCCATGTACCGGATGTCTCTCGCTACCCGGCGCTCTTCGCCTGGGACAGCGGATACCACGCGCTGAGCCTCCGCCACCTCGACCTGAATCTGGCCCTTCAGGAGCTCTCGACCCTCTACGAGGCCAATCGACTACGGAGTGGACTTCTGTCGCACCAGCGGTTCATTCCTGGCGCAGGAGATCACCAACACTTCATCGAAGAGCTCTTTGGTCCGATGTTCGTGGGCGACCTCACGCCTTTCGTCGATCCCCCGACCTCTGCCTATGCGGGCGCTCGCTTGTCCCGTGTCGTCGGACCCCCTGCTGACCAGTTGTTGTCGGCCGTACACCAACACCTCGCGGCGTTGATCAATCTCCGCGCCCTCGACGGTGACGTGCTCCCGGTTGCGCTGCACCCGTTTGAAACAGGGACCGAGAACAGCGTCTACGTCCAATCGGTCCTGAGGCACACGGAACCGTCCTTGCTGGCACAGTTCAAGGATCTGACTGTTTCGGCAATCACGGCCGAGATGTCGCCTAAACGGGCGCTGGTCGAGAACCACGGTTTCGTCGTCCACGACCCGACAATGTGCGGATGGCTTCTCCTCGCGCTCGAGGAATTCGAGTTGGCATGTCACGACCGCGGTTGGCCGAAAGGAGCCGCCTGGGCAGAGGAGAAGGCGACGGAGGTTGCCGAGGCCGTCGTAGACCGTCTCTGGTGGAAGGAAGGTCATCTGTTCGTGGCCTACGACCTCGCCACTGGAAGCCAGGTGCCCGGCGTCGGGGCCATGGGGCTCATACCGGCCGCATCGCGGATACTTGCCGCCAGGGGATATGCGGCTGATGTCACCACGCACCATGTCCACCCAGGTGCGGTCATGTGGGGTCCAAAGGGCTTCGCGGCTGGAAGCGTGCAACCAGGTCGCGGCGTGGAGTCCTTCGTGCAATGGGACGGCAATGCCGTCTGGGGTGCGACCGTCTACTGGGCACATCTCGCCGCGTTGCGCGCCGGGTTGCCCGATCACGCTTCGCAACTGAGAACCGATCTGCGCGCATTGGTGGATGACCACGGCTTCCGCGAGTTCTACGACGCGTGGTCGGGTAGTCCAGGTGGTGCCGGCGTCGAGTCGGGCTTTACGTGGCCGGCGTTACTTCTCGAGATGGAGGCCAACGAGAGAACCGGACTGGACGATCCGCGTCTGACGTCGGCCAGACCGATGGCAGGCCAGTACTCCATCGAAGCCGGCCGGGACGAACTTCAGCGCTGCTCCCGGTCCGTGAATTCGGGTTGCAATGGCACCCTCCAATTCCGATCCGGCTCTTCGGAATGTTCTTGATTGAGCTCAGGCGTTGCCTGCGAGCCTCTGCATCTCACGCAAGCTCTCCAAAAGGCGTTCGCTTTGCTCTCGCACATCAAATCCGAGCGCCGTGAGCTCATCTCGGTTTACATCGGCCGTCGGTCCGGTGACGAGGGTCCCGCCTTCAAGAGTCTGCTGCGACAGTGTTTCGAGAATGTCGGGCAGATTGAGGGGCAGGGAAACCGGAACTTCGATTGGCTCAATCGGCAGTTCATTGCTCACCGTTGGTTCTCCCCTCGTGTGTTGCCGTTGCCAGACATCTAACCCCGGCCAGCCTCCGCTCGTCAGTTCCCGGTTTCATCAAGCACCGACAGGAGATCTGGGCGACACAAGCCTCATGTCGAGAGGTGCCTACCCGATGCGCGGCGGCGCCACGAAGTTCGTGCAGCCTTCGGTGCGGCATTCGACACCGGCAAGTTCCTCGATCAGGTTGCCGCCCTCCTCGGTCGAGAGCTGGGCATATCTGATGATGGCGGGCTCATTGCATTCTGGGCAGATCGCCTGTTCTTCTCGATCCATACCGAAACCGTAGCCAGGGTTTCAGGAGAACGCTGCCACGCTGAACACCACGACTCGGCCACTCTGGGACAAAGTGGGAGTGTCGTCGCCCTGAGCCCATAGATGGATCCGGCACCTCGGGCAGCCGTGCTGAGCACCAGGTCCTGTTCATGTGGTCACGACCTACCGGGTCGCAGAACGCCAGCTTCCTCGTACTTGACCAGCCATTCGTGCAACGGCCAAAGGTGTTCCGGTTCGAGGCGGTACAGCCGTCGGCGCCCTTCCGCCCGGCACCTGACCAGTCCCACCTCACTGAGCACCCGTAAATGCTTTGAGACCTGAGGTTGAGTCATGGAGAGCTCGTGGACGATTGCCCCGACTGCTTTCTCGCCCGTGATCAGTGCGTCGAGGACTGCGCGACGGCTGCCCTTCGGCGATTGCGTTGAAGACGTCCGACGTGGTGCAAGACCGTGCCACGGATGCAATATATTCCTTTATGGGCATGTGTCAACGTTTCGAGGTTAAAGCTACGGGTTGCCAGACCTGCGCTCCACAGCGTCAGAGGTCTGCTGCGGATGGAGCGGAGACACGGACGAGCGTCTCATTGCGTTTCTGGGATGCGGTCACGGCACAATGGATCCGTGGATATCGACAGCGCGACGCGGGAGTTGTATCGGGTAGCTCCATCTCAATTCACCGCAGCTCGAGACGCGATGGCAGCCGAGGCCCGCAACGCGGGCAACGCAGAACTGGCAGCCTCACTGAAGAAGCTGCGCAAGCCCTCGGTCGGTGCATGGCTCGCGAACCTTCTTGTGCTCGAACAATCAAGCGATGTCGAACGTCTGGTCAACTTGGGTTCCGAGCTTCGAGCGCCGAAACGCAACCTCGAAGGAGACCAGATTCGACGGGTCTCGAAAGAAAAGGCCAATGTGGTCTCCAAGCTTGTACGAGACGCAAAGTCAAAGGCTTCTCGGGCAGGCCAGTCGGTATCTTCGGCTGCATCCGAGGACCTCGCAACGACCCTCGAGGCCGCCTTTGCAGATCCTCACTCCGCTGAGAGTCTCCTTGGGGGACGCTTGACGACTGGACTCCACTATTCGGGACTCGGTTTTGGTGAGCCGACTACAGCCGGGTCTGGGACCAGTGCAAGAGACTCATCCTCCACACGACGCGCGAGTTCGAAGGCTGACCAGATTGCCGCGAAGCGAAACTTGGAGGAGGCTCAGGGCGACGCCGACCTTGCTGACGCCAATCTGGCGAAGGCAAGACAAGCCGTCAGACAGGCCACTCAAGAACTAACCCGGCTCAAGTCCGCCGAAGTGTTAGCCGTACGACAGTCCAAAGCGGCTCAGGCGAGAGTGTCAGCAGTCCGAAAGAGGCTCAGCAGGCTGCGCTAAACGAGAATGATCCTCACGGCTGCACTCGGCGCTCCACGATGCATTTCACACGCCTAAACGTGTGGTGACTTGGATTCTTTTCGATTTTCCTCAAAGCAAGCGCACGGTGGCAACCCGTCCCGGCGAGGAGGGCACCCTCGGGCCGATTGCTGACAGCATGGCTGGCATGCAGCGTCCGAGCCATGATTTTGACCTCGTCTATGCGTCTGAGACCCCGCCCCCATGGGACATCGGGCGACCTCAGCCAGCCTTCATACGATTGGCGGAGGCTGGGGGCTTGGTAGGAAGTGTGCTCGATGCGGGGTGCGGCACGGGCGAGCACGCCCTTCTGGCCGCTTCACTGGGCCACGAAGCTCTGGGTATCGATCTCTCGGTGAAAGCCATCGAATTGGCCATTGCCAAGGCGACCGAGCGGGACATTGGAGCGCGTTTCTTGGTTGCCGATGCCCTTCGCCTTGACCTGGGCGAGCGGTTCGACACAGTCCTCGACTGCGGGCTCTTTCACGTTTTCGATGACGAGGAGCGCGAGCAGTACGTCAACAGCCTCGCTCGGGCCGTTGCTCCGGAAGGCCGATATCACATGCTCTGCTTCAGCGACCGCCAGCCGGGTGATTGGGGACCGCGCAGAGTGAGTCCAGACGAGATTCGAACTGCCTTCTCTGAGGGATGGGACGTCGAGTCCATCGAACCCGCCCTCATTGACATCACCTTGGATCCCGCCGGAGCCCTCGCTTGGCAGGTGACGGTCATTCGCTCGGAACACTGAGGCGTTCCGTCGGATCACCTCCCCAACGCTCAGGTGGTCGGACGGTTCGCCCGGCGGTGTCCTTGGCCAGGGCACCCTGTCCTGCGGACCTGGGGTTGAAGGCGGGCACCTGGAACGCTTATCGAATCGGACTACCGAAGCGAATCACATTTCCGTCCGGGTCGGTGACCGAGCCTTCTCGCTTGCCATAGTCCTCATCCCGCAGGCCGTCGACTTCGATCCCAGCCCGCCTCCATTCCTCAGCCACGCGGTCAGCGTCTTGACAGTGGATGTACAGGACTCCATGCCCCGCAACGTCGTCGCCAACCACTTGCGCAAGGTGGATCGTGAGGTCTCGATCACGATGAGCGAAGGCGTACGAATCATCGTGAAATGACACTTCGAATCCAGCCCGCTCGAACCAGGCAACGGAGCGAGCCACGTCGGCAACTGTGAAGATCGGCTCGAACCCCCTGACCACCCATGAGCCGCTCACGAGCTCAAGCTGGCCGTCTCGCTGTGCATTCAGACCACCAAGGCAGTCGTGGCAAATCGGTAGATCGGGATGCGAGCGCAGTCTGACCCACCAATCGACCGACGCTGAGCAGCATGTGCAGGTCACAGCCATGGCCGGCGATCGTACGTTCTTTGTCGGCGTCACTCCACGATGAATTTGACCTGGACCAAGTTCGTCTCCATCGCGAAGCCGGTCAAGGACAAGGGACCTCTCGGTGGCACCTACCCAGGTGGCCAGGCTCGCTGATCAAGGGGGAGGTATCCGGCTGGTGATGGCCCACCGAACACCGGTGCGGTAGGTTCCAGATCGGAGATCCGTTCGACAACGGCGGATGGAGTGGCCCCGCTTCGGCGGGGTCGCTTCGCGTCCAGACAGAATCGCCAACGACAGCTTGCAATACCCATTGCACGCTGCGGCGTGGACCATCCGCTTCGTTACGTACATCGGCAGTCGGTCGGTTCTGTCGCTCTCAATAGGGACGGCTCCGCTTTCGACGAGAGCCCGGCCCCGCTGATCGGATGGCGGGGTGTTGCCCAGCGGGACCGGGTCGCGCTCAACGTCACGCCTCTGAGCCGTTCCGAACTTGACTGTGGAGCGAAGCGGTTCCGAAAAAGGACGCTTCAGAGGTCTACCCCTGTACAACCACTCGAAACAGGCCGACCACACCCGACGTAGAACGGCAATAAGCCCTGGCTACCGGGAGTCAACCCACCAGGCCTCCGGGCTGGGTCAGCTGGTCGATGTCGTCTCGACGACTCCGGGCGGCGTTGTCTACGCCAGTCCCCTGGGGAGCAGATCCTCCTGCAGGAACGCCGCGACATAGGCGTCCGAAGAATTGGCCAGTATGAACGCTGCATTCGTTCGTATTAACTGGAGCCTGGAACCCTCACCTTCTTTGGACCCTCATGTTCGGTCGGGTGATTTCGCTCGGAGAGGGAGGTGTACCGCGGAATGAGTTCCGCTGCTCCCCGACACCTCAAAAAAGACTTCTGGATCGTCGAGAATCAGCGGTACTCTCGTGCCCATTACAGGTTAAAAAAAGCGAGTCAAATCGTTAGCCAAATCGCCGGTACGGACGAGTGCGATCTCCTCGACCTAGGTTGTGGTCCCGCAACGCTGCGGAAGTTACTCACGCCGAATATCAGATACCACGGTATCGACATCGCACTGAGTGGACCCGCGCCCTACCTGATTGAGGCGGATCTTCTGGAGTCACCGATTGAGTTCCGGGACAAACATTTCGACATCGTGTTGGCCCACGGCCTCTTTGAGTACATCGGCAGTCACCACTCTCAGAAGTTTTCCGAAATCGCGCAACTTCTCAACGAGCATGGTCGCTTCGTTGTCTCCTACACGAACTTTGATCATCGCCGATCAGAGGTCTACCGCTACTACGCCAACGTCCAACCCCTCAGAAGTTTCCGCCAGAGCCTTTCGGAACATTTCGTAATAGAACGAAGCTTCCCAACCTCGCTCAATTGGAACCATAGCGAGCCAAATCGAAGATTGGTGATGGCTGCCAACATGAAATGGCATTGGAATATGCCCGTGGTGGGTCCAAAATTGGCGGTGGCCTATTTCTTTATCTGCTCTCCACTCATGTCCTGAAGCATTTGACCCTGTGGGTGGATTTGCACTTGATCGATTCGCAGACGCCCGCGAATCCGAGTCGAAAGGCGACCAAGCGACAGGCGACAGTCCGCGTTCGGTCGCCCTGGAGGCGCGCCGGACCGATGGAGAGCAACCGCCAGCAGACGACTCACGAGCCTCTGACCAGGACAACTTTGGTGGGCGCCTGGGGGACTCGAACCCACGGCCTCAACAGCGTCACGACGAGGTCAGCACGCCCTCTGACCGGCAATCGGACGAGGATCGTAGTCAGCCGCGAATTCGTCATCAGACGTCGGACGCGCTCCCCTGTCAAACAGTTGGGGCACGACTGAAGCGTCCTCTGCCAGACTTCTGAGAGTTACCGTGCAGTGCTCATGCCGCCCAGGTCTGTGAGGTAAGGGACCGCAACTGATGCCGACGCTCGACACGTCCCACGCCCTCGACCACATCGTCTTGGTGCTCTTCGAGAACCGCTCTTTCGACAACGTCCTCGGACACCTGTACGGCCCGGGGGACGGCAAACACTTCGAGGGGGTAATCGGCAAGAACCTGAGCAACCCGATCCCCAACTGGGCGGAGCACGGCGCTGACCGAGGGGACGTTCCGTATACGGTCGCCACCGATATGGACTCGCCGAATCCGGACTCGGGCGAGGAGTACTTCCACACCAACACTCAGTTGTTCCACCTGCTCGACGACCAGAACCGGTTCAAGGTCGGAGAAGCAGCCTCAGCGCCGTGGAACGCTCCGGCTCCGGATGCGACCCCGACGATGGATGGGTTCGTGACCGACTACATCTCGACGTTCACAGGAGAGATTGGTCGCCAGCCCACTTACGACGAGTACGCCCACATCATGACTGGGTACACCCCAGAGCAGCTCCCAGTGCTCAACGGTCTCGCCCGGGACTTCGGCGTCTTCGATCATTGGTTCTGCGAGGTTCCATCGCAGACCTTTATGAACCGCTCGTTCTGGACTGCCGCTACATCGTCGGGTGCAGTCGTCAACAGTCCGCTGAGGAAATGGTTCACCGAGAACGACGCCGAGACGATTTTTGAACGGTTGGAAGCTCACGGCAAGACTTGGAAGGTCTACGTCATGGAGCCAATGCCGCTGTCGTTCACGGGGTTGATCCACTATCCCCGCTTGAAGGACCGCCTGGCCACCCATTTCGTACCCTTCGTCGAGTTCGAGAGGGACGCGGCAGCGGGCACTCTTCCCGACTTCTCTCTGATCGAGCCGAACATGATGGCTGGGCACGGCGACTATCACCCGGCGATGGGCCGCTCGTTCTCGGACAAAGTGGACATAGAGGTCGACAGCCCATCTTCGACGCTGTCGGGCGAGGCTTTCTTGGAGCGGGTGTTCAACGCCTACCGGTCAGCCACTTCGGAGACCGGTACCAATGTCTGGAACACCGCGCTCTTGATCGGTTGGGACGAGCCTGGAGGTACCTACGATCACGTTCCTCCAGGACGCGTCCCGCCTCCCGACCCGTCGACGCCCGCTGGCGAGTGCGGATTCACGTTCGAGCGCTCGGGGTACCGGGTACCTGCCGTCATCGTCTCGCCCTGGGTCGAGGCGGGATCGGTGTACAACGAGGAATACAGACACACGTCCTTGATCGCCACACTGCGGAAGAAGTGGGAACTCGGTGAGGCCTTCACCGGACGGGATGCCTCAGCGCGCACGTTCGATCACGTCTTTTCGCTCGCCACCCCCCGTGACCCAAAGACCTGGGCACCCATCAAGTCGCTTCCCGTGCCTGCGTGGACGGTGGATCCCGAGGTGGTGGGCAAAGGGCTGAGCAGACTAGGCAAGGGCATGGGCTCAGCTCTCATTGCCAAGGCCAGGGAGATGGAGGTGAAACTTCCGGCTGAACTCAACGACCCCGGAACGGCACTGACGCCCAGATTGGTCGTCGGCTTCCTCAGGGGCGTTGCCGGCCACTTCTTCCCGCTTCTGGCAGGTGGCGATCACGCCGGCGCCGAGGATCAAAGCAGCCAAGACACCTGATCCACCATGTTGGCCCTTCTCAGCGTCGACCTCTCCAATACGCCTTAGAATCAACTTTGGATTGATCGTTTCGTGACGCTTTCGCCGATCCAGTTTCGTGATTCTTACGAGGCGTTGCCCGTCAGCGTCCATTAGTTCCGTGAGGACATCTGGCATCGCCGCCACCAGTCCCCCCACTGCTCGAGCAAATCCAGAGACGCCTGCGTCTTGGTGAAATCGGATGTGGTGCAGTTTGGATTTGCGAATGAGTTCCGTCTCTTTGGGTTCGCTTAGCTGATTGGCATCCTGAGTCACAAAGGCGTCGTAACCGGCGCCAGCAATGTCCGAGAGGAGCCAGACACTCGGCCCGCACCTGACAGTCGGCACAGATGGCCTTGGCAGGGTTCGGGGACATCCCGCGCTCCGGGAAGAACAGAGCCGGGTCCAGTCCCCTGCACGCCGCCTGAGGGTGCCACGCAGGCCGGCGGAAGAGGTCGAGAAGAGTCGAGAGCTCCGGGGGTCCGGGACCATGAGCCATTCGAGCCGAGCCAGCTCGGTCGTCCGGGGACTCGGTCACGACTTGCTCGAAGCGGAGAGTATGGGCGCGTGCGCCGGCCGTTCGTCGTCCTCGAGCAGTCCGGGCATCGACTTCGAAGGTATCCCCGCGGTGTCACGGGCCGGCGGATGTACCAAACGGACCCATCGACCATGATGGCCAACACGGGAGCGGCCCGACAGCGTGGAGGCGGCATGAAACAGCGGCGGATGGTCGCACGACGGGTGGCGATAGTTGCTTCAGGCCTCGCCATGGCGACAAGCCTCGGATTGACGGGCGCCGGCGTGGCCTCGGCCGCAGTGCCGGCGCTCGAGATCAAGCCCGGGGCGACCTGGTCGATCTCCATAGAGGGCGATGGCGGTAGTGGGTGTTCCCTAGCCACATTCGGCTTGACTTCGAACACGTTCGTCACGAACTTTGGCGGCGACTCGGGCACCTTCGCTGGTGGCGGGTCGACGATCAACATGCCTGGACTACCGGATCAGACACTGGCCTGACCTTTAGCGGCACGTTCGTCTCCACCAGGAAACCGGTCGAATACAAGGGACACTACGGCGGCCCCGGTGCTGGCCTTCAAGGCAAGCTGGTCAAGGGAGCCATAACTGGCTGCTGAGGCGGTAACGATGCCTCGCCCCGGCGACCGCCCCCTGGTTCTTCATCGAGCCCTCCAGGTGCTGGGCTTTCGTCTACGACCACAACCTCCAGAGCACGCACTGCCGGGAGGATCCGTCAGCCACGGGCGCTGGCACAGCCGGATGCGAAAAGAGACGTGGTGGCGCGTGTAGAGCTGTCCCGACCACATCCACGGGCTGACGGCCGTCAGGGAGTTCGGGCGCCCACGGTAGTTGCCAGCTTGGCACGAAAGACCCCCGGACCACGGAGATGGACGGGGGCCTTTCGGGATGCCCCTGCGATTCGACTGAAGGAGGGACCAGCCCCAACGGTAGAACCGGAACCTTACGGCGAGATTAACTCCCTGCGGCGAGCCACCCTCCGGGCGAGAAATGGTGGACGACCTATTCAAGGCCGTCGAGGATCTGAAGCGGATCCTCGCTTAGGAGACCGTCGACAAACCGAGGAATAGCGTCCCAAACGACAAACGCGTGGAGTGGCCCCTGGCTTCGGTTGGGGGCCGCTTCGCGCCGACGGATCAGTTTCATCGACGGTCACACCACGATTGTCAGCGCGTCGAAGGACGCAGATAATGACAAGAACAACGTCACCACGGCCGCCATGGGGGACTCACTGGTCGTGACTGATTAGGAGAGCGAGGCCGGCACGGGTCATGGGTGTTCCCGTGTCGGCCGGCTTTCCAGTGCAAACGAGGCGGTCCCCTGCATCGCTGCGCGTGTTCACAATGCGTTCATCCCGAATCCCTAGGGCTGCTGCAGGTCAAGTGTTAGAAGGATCGCAGCCTGACGTCGTCCAACCCCCCCCTGGACTTGGCATGGATTCGACCCCGCCCTTTCACTCCGCATGTGGCGGGGTCGAATCGCGTCACGGGGGAGCTGCTCCGTCCCCATGAAGGGGAACGACGTGGGGACGGAGCGCTTCGACCCCCGACGGCGCAGTGGTTTGGGACCCTGGGACTTGGCGTCTCCCAGGCCGCTGGGCCGACGATTCGCCGAAGGCTAGGGAGATGACAGTCCGGATGCAATAAAAGTTTGGCAGGCCCTCTCTGCGTTCGCGCAACGTTCATCCCATTGTCGCGGTTCCGTTTCCCTCGGCTGTGGTCGGTCGAGGGCCACTTCGCGTCAGGACGTCAGGCATGGAGGGTCAGATTGCGGGCCTTCGCTGTCAGTGCGAGGGATCGCCACTGGGCGTGGAGGACGCCGATGCTGACGGGCGGCAGAACGATACGAGCCATCGCCGCGTGAGTCGCCTGGGCCCGTCCTGTGATCCGAGCGCCGGCCTGCTGGGTCGCTGTGAAGACGCCCGCGACACGTCCTGTGGCGGCCTGGGTCTTCATCGTCGTCACTCGGACCTACGTCTGGCCCTTCGTTGCCGTCACGGCGATGCGACCTCGAGCAGGACGCCGATCCGTGACACTCCCCCGCTCGGTAGTGGCAACCCTCGGAGAGCATCTCGCCGCGTTCACCGCGGCAGGGGCCGACGCATTCTTCTTCACTGCTCCGGAAGGCGGCCCGCTCCGCGTTCCCGCCTGGCGCCGGCGGCAGTGGACTCAGGCAGTCGAACGGGCAGGCTGACTCCGCTACGGCCTCACGATCTCCGTAATACGGCGGTCGCTCTGTGGATCGCCTCGGATGCCAGCCCACTCGAGGTGGCTCGCCGTGCCGGTCAGTCTTCGGCCTCGTTCAGGCTTGACCGCTATGGCCACCTATTCCCGGATGCCGATGCCACCATGGCCGATCGGCTGGAACAATTTCGCCTGGACTCTCGGACGGCTCAATAGCACCGACCTCGAGTCTGAGTCTCTCGGATGCATCCTGAGCTCGCTTCTTAAGCGGTGCAGCGTTCCGAGCGACTGCCTCGGCTGAATCGGCGACATGGATGCCGAGATCTCGATCTGTGTCGTCCAACGCGGCACGAAGGCGTTCTGCATCCTTCAGCTTGGTGAAGGCTTGGTCGATTTCAGTCATCCAACCCACGAACTCTGGACTCACGAATAGTGACACTCGGCTCATGAGCTCATTGCCGATATCTTGAACCTCTGGTTCCGGCCCCTTGGCCCATCGAGACGCCATTCGCGCCCGATCTCCAAAAGAGAACATGCAGAGAATGAGTTCCGAATAAACATCGATTCTTGGGTCTTGAATCCGTTGAGTGCGGGCCACGCGGCGGTTCAGCTCTTGCTGAGATTCTCGCTCCGAACTTGCCGGTCGGTCACGCGATAGGTCACGAGACCTGTAATGCCAGATGCCGCAACGGCACTCCCTGCGGCGATCAATGCCGTACCCCAGTCCGCCATGTGATGTCGCCTCCAACCTTTGACGGACAAGAGACGGACGAAGTTTGAACTTCGCGATGTTTCACGGGCCAGAAATACTGACTGACCAGGGTGGGCGCTGCGGGACTCGAACCCACGACCTCAGCCGTGTGAAGGCTGCGCTCTAACCAGCTGAGCTAAGCGCCCCTTGGAGGAAACCTCCAGGTCATGCGAGCCAGTAACTCTATCTGGCTTCCAGCCCAACCGGCATCGTGCGCACCGTCGACGGGCATTGGGGCAGGTAGACGATCCGCTGGGTTCGGCCGGCGAATTTCCAGCCAAGAGGCTCGGCGTTGGCGGCGGCCTCTCGTCCGTCCGGCCGACCGGTCGATCACGGGCATGGGCTTCGGGCCGATGCTCAGCCAATCGAAGAACGGACCCAAGGGAGATCCTGGACGCGCAAAGGCCCCTCCGAGGCTCACGCCATGGAAGGGCCTTCGCTGCGCCCCCAGAAGGGTGCGCGCCGTGCAGTGACGGCCCTAAGGCTTCGCCGCCATATTCACCGTCAGCGTCGCACCCGAACCTTCCGACCGAGAAGACGCTCGTGCCGACGCCGAACACAGACGAAGTTCACCTGGCCCGGTGCCTGCGAAAAGAAGGGGGTTCCGCCATCATCGATTTCCTGCATTGCACCGCTCTTGTTGGTGATGCTGAAGGCGTAGTTCGTGGCCTTGCACGTGCTTCCCCTTGCCAAGCGTCAGATTCAAGGTGCTCGGCGCGAACTTCAGCATGCCGGCTTTGTTCTTGAGGTTGACGTTCGGGCCGAGATGTGACGCTGCGCCGGCCGGAAGTGCAGTGAGTCCGAGAAAGCCCACCGAGCCAAGAGCCCCGACGGCCAACATCCGCTTGATCATGAGCACGTTCCCCTTTAAGAGTGTGGTTTCAATAGCTTCTGCAGCAATTGGCCGCCGGAGATGCTCCGAATCACACACCCGTTCCCGCCGCCGCCGTCACGATGGCACCAGCCCAACATGCAGTCAACAACCGTGAAGACCCTTTTCGATTCCAAAAGGCACTTTCCGGAGGTCCAGCGTCCCGTTTTCTATGCCGAGCGGCAGGGTCCTGATCGTGCCCAGGGCGATTTGGGACGCCGCTTGGGCACCGGTACCCTGGCTGAAGTGACATTGCTTCCCGGCGACCCCGACGACGGTCCGCAGAGCTGGACCGGGCGCCTTTCCGCGCTCTTCGGTGGGGCCGATCTCGAAGTCCGGGACCCTCAACAAGTAGTCCCCCCCGAGGACCGCAAGGCCGCCATGTCGGGCCTGGACCGCACCGAGCACAAGTTCGCCCTGGGTGGCCTGCTCCTGGCCACCGTGGCCGGCGTCGCGGTGCCGCTCTGGGTCGTCTCGCAGAACCGGGTCGACAAGCACGGGCACAACTCCGTCGCGGTGGCTCCCGACGCCTGGCTCCTGATGACGGCGATCCTGGTGTTCTGCGCCATAGGTCTCGTCGCCCTCTACAAGCGCAAGCGGACGCTCGTCACCTTCTCGCTCTTCCTGATCGGCTTCGGATTCACCCTGTTTATCGGGATCATCGGGTTCGCCTTCATCCTCCTCGGCGGCTGGCTGATGCTGCGGGCGTGGCGCCTCAACAAGTACGGCTCCACCAATGCGAAGGTGGTGGCGAAAGAAGCCGCGGCGAACCGCAAGGCGAGCCGCGAGAGCGGCGGCCGGCGCGGCACCAAAGAACAAGCCAGGGCGACCAAGGTGACCTCGAGCAGCGGTGGGACCCGCAAGCCTCCGACCGCCAACAAGCGCTACACCCCGAAGGCGCCACCCCGGAAGAAGATTCCCAAGCCCACCGAGTAGCCATCCTCGGTGCCGGCCGGTCAAACGCCTGGTTCCACCAGCAAGGCCGATCGCAGGAGCTGGAGCACGTCGGTCCGCCGGCGCACCAGCGAGCGAGCGGTCGGCTCCTCCCCCAGCGCCCGCAGCACTTCGACCTCGGTGACGATGCCGATGACGGTGGAGTAGATGGCCAGGAGAAGCAGTCTCGGGTCGTGACGACGCATGGTGCCGGCGTCCATCTCGGCCTCCAGGAATGAGGACGCCCGCTCGACCAGCGGCTCCAGGGCCAACGTCATCTGGGTGGCCGCCGGTGGGCCGAGGCGTCCCACCTCGCGCAAGAGCCCGAGGAGCTCCGGCTGTCGGGCGGCCAGTCGGAAAACCGAGCGCACCACCGCCTCGACCCGGTCCCAGCCCTCCCCAGCCCCCCGCAGCGCGGTCTCGAGCCGCGCTCGACAGATCGGCTGCGCTCCGGGCGATGACGGCCTCCAAGAGCACATCCTTCGAAGGGAACCAATAGAGGATCGACTGCTTGGTGAGCTCGAGCATCTGGGCCACGGCGTCGAGGGACGTGGCTTCGTAGCCCCGCCCCGCAAAGGAGCTCAGGGCGGCATCGAGGATCCGCTCTTTGGTCGTCGAGCTGGGCACTTACCAAATGGTAGACAGAATCGGCTCCCCGGTGGTAGACATTTCTGATGCCCATCGAGCGGGATCTCCGTGGGAAGCGATTCTTTGTCACCGGGGCCACCGGCTTTCTGGGGACGGCCCTGGTGGAGCGGATCCTGCGCTGCGTGCCCGAGGCCGAGATCACCGTATTGATCCGGCCCGGACGGCGGGCGGATGCCTCGGCCCGGCTGGCCCGAGAAGTCATCAAGAACGATTGCTTCGACCGCCTCCGGAGCGAACTGGGTGACCAGTTCCCCGCGGAGGTCGAGCGGCGGGTCCGGGCCGTTGCGGGCGACGTCGGCCGCGACGGACTCGGGCTCGACGGGGACGGTCGGGAGGCGCTGCGCTCGGCCGACGTGGTCATCCATTCCGCCGCGACCGTCTCCTTCGACGCACCGCTGACCCAGGCGGTCGAGATCAACATGCTCGGCCCCTCACGCGTCGCTGCGGCGATTGCCGAGGCCGGCTCGTCCGCACACCTCATCGCCGTCTCCACGGCGTACGTGGCCAGCACCCACCAGGGTGAGGCCAAGGAGGAGCTCCTCAGCGAGAACCGCTACACGCTCGACGTGTCCTGGCAGGACGAGGTGACCGCGGCGCGGCGCCTGCGCGACGACCTGCAGTCCGAGTCGCGCAAGCCGGAACGGTTGCGCGCCTTCACCAAGCAGGCCCGCAGCGAGATCGGCGCCGCCGGCGACCACCTGATCGCGGCCCGCTCGGAGAAGGTGCGCGAGGAGTGGGTCAGCAGCGAGTTGGTCACCGCCGGCACGGCGCGGGCGCTCTCCCTCGGCTGGCCCGATGCCTACCCCTACACCAAGGCCCTCGGCGAGCGCGCCTTGGTCCAACAGTGGGAAGGCAAGGTGCCCATCACCTTCGTACGCCCGTCGATCATCGAGTCGGCGTTGTCCGAGCCGCGCCCGGGCTGGATCCGCGGCTTCCGCATGGCCGAGCCGATCATCATTTCGTACGCCCGCGGCCTGTTCCGCGAGTTCCCCGGCGTGCCCGAGGGAATCGTCGACGTCATCCCGGTCGACCTCGTCGTGGCCGCCATCCTGGCCGTGGCCGCCCGCGGGCCCGAGACGGGACGGCCGAAGGTGTACCACGTGGCCTCGGGCGTGCGGAATCCCCTGCGCTACGGGCGCCTGGTCGAGCTCTCGACCGGCTTCTTCCAGCGTCACCCGCTCTACGACGAGCGCGGCCAGCCCATCAACGTGCCCGAGTGGTCCTTCCCCGGGCGCGGACGGGTGCAGCGCCAGCTCAAGCGGGCCGACACCGTGATGACGTTCGCCGAAAAACTGCTCACTGCCTTGCCGATCCGAGGCAAACAGGCGCAGCTGGCCGCCCGCATCGAGGATCGCCACGCCATGGCCAAGCGCGCCCTGGGCTACGTCGAGCTCTACGGCGCCTACACCGAGACGGACGCGCGGTACCGGGTCGACCACCTGCTCGAGCTGTGGGCCGGCTGCGACGGGGACGATCGCTCGTCGTTCGGGTTCGACCCGGCCGCCATCGATTGGGACCGCTACGTGCTCGAGATCCACCTGCCGTCCGTGCTCGAGCACACGCGCGTACGCACGTCGCCTGGACGATCGGTGGTCGACAAGCGGCCCGAGCGACAGCGCAAGGCGATTCTCTCGCCCGAGCGCCATCTGGCCGTGTTCGATCTCGAGCACACGTTGATGTCCTCCAATGTCGTCGACACCTATGCCTGGCTGGCCAGCCGGCACCTTTCCCCGGCCCGTCGCGCCCGTTTCGTGGCCGACCTGGTGCGCCAGGGGCCGGGGCTACTGGCGCTGGACCGGCGCGACCGGGGCGACTTCCTCAGCGCCTTCTACCGTCGCTTCGAGGACGCGCCGCTGTCGCAGCTGCGCGAGGACTCCTGGGAGCTCTTCCACCGCCAGCTCCTCACCCGGTCGTTCCCCGAAGGGTTTGCCCGGGTGCGCGCGCATCGGGCGCTCGGCCATCGGACCCTGCTGATCACGGGGGCGCTGGACTTCGTGATCGAGCCGATCCGCCCGCTCTTCGACGACATCGTCTGCGCGGCCATGGGCGTGCGCGACGGACGCCTGACCGGCCAGCTGACGACGCTGCCGCCCATCGGCGAGGCCCGGGCCATCCTGCTCTCCGAGTACGCCGAACAGCACGAACTCTCGCTCGAGCAGTCGGTGGCCTACGCCGACTCGGCCAGCGACCTGGCCATGCTCGAGGCGGTCGGGTTCCCCGTCGCCGTGAACCCCGAGTCCCGCCTGGCCACCATCGCGCGGCGCCGGGGCTGGCACGTCGAACACTGGGCCAAGGCCGAGGGCGGCTCGCACCGGCCGCTGCCGCTCGGACCGTTCGACGTGCGCTCGCCCAAGGCGGTGATCGGCCGGTGAGCACGCTGCTCTTCGAACGCTCGCTCCCCCGCTTCGCCGCGGCGCGCGTGGTGTCGTCCTTCGGATCGGGGCGCGGCGCGGGGGTCGGGCCACTGCGCCTGGTCGACCAGGACGCCCCTAACACACCGGCTCCGGGATGGGTCCACGTGGATCCCGTCCTCTCGGGCATCTGCGGCTCCGACCTGGCCACCCTGGACGGGCGCAGCTCGCGCTACTTCGAGGACATCGTGTCCTTCCCCTTCGTGCCGGGCCACGAGGTGGTGGGCACCGTGTCGGAGGACACCGTGGCCGCCGACGGCACCGCGCTGGCCGCCGGCAGCCGGGTGGTGCTCCAGCCCGTGCTGGGCTGCGCGGCCCGGGGCATCGAGCCGCCGTGCCCGGCATGCCAGGCGGGGCACGTGGGGAACTGCGGGAATCTCGCCTTCGGCCACATCCGCCCCGGCTTGCAGACGGGCTTCTGCGCCGACACCGGCGGCGGCTGGTCCAGTGCCGGGCTGGTGGCCCACCAGAGTCAGCTCTACGCAGTGCCCGACGCGCTCAGCGACGCCGACGCAGTGACGGTGGAACCCGTCGCCTGCGCCGTGCACGCGGTGCTGGGCGCACCCATCGCCCCCGGCGACGTGGTGGCGATCGTGGGGGCCGGGACGCTCGGGCTGCTGGTGACCGCCGCCCTCTCGCACCTCGCGACGACGGATCGTTGTGCCACGCCCTCGGTGGTGCTGGTCGGCGCCCGCTATCCGCACCAGCAACGGCTGGCCCGCGAGTTGGGTGGCACCGAGGCACTCCCGCCGGACCAGCTGCCCCGGGCCGTCCGTCGGCACGCTCGCTCCATGTCGTTCGGCGGCCCGTCGGGGACGACGGCCACGCTCTCGGGCGGGGCCGACGTGGTGCTGGACTGCGTCGGCAGCGCCGAGTCGATCGCCCAGTCGCTGGCCATGGTGCGGCCGCGCGGCACCGTGGCCCTGGTCGGGATGCCGGGCAAGGTCCACGTGGACCTGGCGCCGCTCTGGCATCGGGAGATCCGCCTGGCCGGGGCCTACGCCTACGGCACCGAACGGGGCGCCGAGGGCGGCGCCGACCAGGCCCGCTCGACCCCCACCTTTGAGCTGGCCCTCGAACTGGCGGAGGCCCAGCGCACCGGCCGGCTGGTGTCGGCCACCTACCCGCTCACCCGCTTCGAGGATGCCGTCGTCCACGCCGGTGCGGCGGGACGGCGGGGTTCGGTGAAGATCGCATTCGATGTACGGAAAGGACACGCCCGATGAGCCGCCGACCCGGCTTCGTGCTCGAGGTGGACAAGTCGACCCCACCCACCCTGTTCTGGAACGGCGAGGGCTTCACGCTCGAGACCCTGCCCGAGGGGAGCCGGGTGATCTACGCGCCCGAGCCGATCAAGGCGATCGACGATCCGTACCAGGCCATCCGTCACGCGCTGCTGCACCCCGAGGGTGACCGCGATCCGTTGCCGGCGCTGCTCCGGTCCGGCATGAAGCTGACCATCTGCTTCGACGACGTCTCCCTGCCGCTGCCGCAGATGGAGGCGCCCGACGTGCGCCAGATGGTGATCGAGACCGTGCTCGACATGGCGGCCGAGGCCGGGGTGGACGACGTCGTGCTGGTGGCCGCCCTGGCCCTGCACCGGCGCATGACCGAGGCGGAGTTGCGCCACGCCCTGGGTGACCGGGTCTACGACGCCTTCGCCCCGCACGGCCTGCTCACGCAGCACGATGCCGAGGACCCCGACAACCTCATCCACCTCGGCCAGACCGACCAGGGTGAGGACATTGAGATCAACAAGCGCGCCGCCACCTCGGACCTGCTGGTCTACGTGAACATCAACCTCGTCTCCATGGACGGTGGGCACAAGAGCGTGGCCACCGGGCTGGCCAGCTACCGCAGCCTGCGCCACCACCACAACCCGCGCACCATGCAGCACTCCAAGTCGTTCATGGACCAGCCAGCGTCCGAACTGCACTCGTCCAACTGGCGCATGGGCCGCTTCATAGCCGAGGCCGGCGTGAAGGTGTTCCAGATCGAGACAACGCTCAACAACGACACGTTCCCGTCCAACTTCTCGTTCCTCCAGAAGCGGGAGTGGGAATGGACGCTGCGCGACCGGGCCACCTACGCCACGACGGCGGCCGCCCTGTCCAGGGTGCCGCCGCGGCTGAGCCGTCAGATCTTCCACAACATCCGGGCCCCGCACGCTCTGACCTCGGTGCAGGCAGGCGAGGTGGAGGCCGTGCACGCCCTCACCACCCAGCACGTGTGGGAGCAGCAGGGCGTCGACGTCGAGGGACAGACCGACATCCTGACCATGGGCCTGCCCTACATCTGCCCCTACAACGTGAACTCCATCATGAACCCGATCCTGGTGGCCTGCCTGGGTCTCGGGTACTTCTTCAACATGTACCGAGGTCGCCCGCTGGTGCGCGAGGGCGGCGTCCTCATCATGCGCCACCCGACCCGCCCCGAGTTCCACCCGGGCCACCATCCGAGCTACATCGACTTCTACGAGCAGGTGCTGACCCAGACCAAGGACCCGGCCGAGATGCACAAGCAGTTCGAGGAGTCCTTCGCCACCGACCCCTGGTACATCCACCTCTACCGGACCGGTCACGCCTACCACGGCGTCCATCCCTTCTACATGTGGTACTGGTGCGCGCACGCCCTCGAGCACCTGGGCCGGGTCATCGTGGTCGGCGGCGACCCCAAGGCGGTGCGCCGGCTCGGCTTCTCGCCCGCCAGCTCCCTCGACGACGCGCTCGAGATCGCGACCGACGTCGTCGGGCCCTCGCCCACCCTGACCCACATGCACAACCCGCCCATCTTCATGTCGGACGTGCACTGATGGCATTGTCCGCCCTCAAGGGCAAGGTGCGCGGGGGGCGCTTCCCTTTCGCGGCACCGTCGTGGCCCACCTCGCTCGAGCGACCCGACCCTGAGCGCAAGGTCGGGCTCGACTACGACCACGAGTGGTCGCGGCGCTACCCGGTACGCCTGGCCCGCGCCGTGGTCATGGACAACGTGGCCCGGCCGGCCGCCCGCCTGCTGGCCCCGGCGACGGTGCGCGGGCTCGAGCATCTCGGCCACATCGACGGTCCGGTCATCTTCGCCGCCAACCACGCCAGCCACATCGACACGCCGCTGCTGTTGACCACGCTGCCGGTCGAGTTCCGGCACCGCACCGTGGTGGCGGCCGCCTCGGACTACTTCTTCGACCGCACCTGGAAGTCGGTCCTGTGGGCGTTCTCGCTGGCCGCCATCCCCATCGAACGCAGCCGGGTCAACCGCAAGTCGGCCGACACGGCAGCCAAGCTGCTCGAGGACGGCTGGAGCCTGGTGATCTTCCCCGAGGGCGGGCGCTCGCCCGACGGCTGGACCCAGCCGTTCCGGGGCGGCGCGGCCTACCTGGCCCGGCGCACCGGGCGCCCGGTCGTGCCGGTGTACCTGCACGGCACCCGCCACGTCCTGCCGAAGAAGCCCGACGACGTCGGACTGCCCCCGGGCGGTTCGGGCACCGAGGCGCGCCAGGGTGGTCGGCTGCGCCGGTCCCCCATCGCCGTGCTCTTCGGCGCCCCCATGAGCCCGGACGAGGGTGAGAATGCGCACCGGTTCTCGGACCGGGTGGAGGCCGCCGTGGCCACCTTGGCCCGAGAGGTCCAGACCGACTGGTGGCAGGCCCGGCGCTCGGTCAGCCCCGCGGCACCGCTCGATGGTGCGGCCAGCGCCCACCGGGGCCCCGAGGGAGCGGCGTGGCGGCGGGCCTGGGCGCTCGACCCGGCGCCCTCCCGCGAGCGGGAGTGGCCGGACTGACCCATCCGGTCGAGACGGTGGCGGTGGTCAGTCGGCCAGGTTGTCGTGCACCACGGCCAGCAGCTGCGCCTCGTCGAACGGTTTCTGGATCAGGGCGGGCGGGCGCACGCCGTCGAAGGCGTCGGGGGCGAACTCACTCATGTAGACGACCGTGATCTGCGGCCGCTCCTGGCGCAGGACCTCGGCCAGGTCGACCCCGGGCATCGCCGGCATGAGGAAGTCGGTCACGAGCAATGCGATGCCGCCGACGTGGCGACGGCTGAAGGCCAGCGCGGACGGACCGTCGGCCGCGGTGTGCACGGTGAAACCGTGGCGCTCCAACATCTGTCCGGTGGCGGCACGCTGTCCGGGATCGCCCTCGACGACGAGCGCCGTCCTCCGCGCCACCGGCCCGGAATGCACTGCCTCCACTCCAGGTCCCTCCCCATGAACGCAACGCGGAGCTTATGGAGGGACCCCCGTTCGGAACACTCCTGCCACGACGTTTGTGCCCTCCGGCACAGGAAGTGCCATTCGGCCCCCGCCCCTCGCCAGCGGGAGGCAGGCACGGTCACCCTGGGAAGAGTCGCGGGGGCGACTTCACCGCGTCGTCAAGGACGCAGACGCCGCTCCGCGGGCCTTGCTATCCCGCGATTCCCACGATGGGCCGGTTGAGGCTGATCGACCCGGTCGAGCCCAAGAAGGGCGGGCCGGCACCGCTGGTCGGGTAGGCGAAGACCCCACCGTCGGATCCACTCAGGTAGTAACCACCCGGAGCGGCGGCCATGCCCACGATCGGCTTGTTGAGCGTGATCGATCCCGTCGAGCCGTAGAACGCCGGGCCGTTCGTCGTCGGGTAGGAGAAGATGCCGCCGTCGGAGGCCACGAGGTAGTACCCGCCCGCGATCGGTGCGGCCATGCCGACGATCGGCTTGTTGAGGGTGAGCGACCCGGCCGAGCCGTAGAACGCGGCATCGCCGTAGTTGAAGACGCCGCCGTCCGCAGCCACCAGCCAGTACCCCTTGCCGTCCGCGGTGGCGGCCATGCCGACGATCGGCGCGTTGAGATGCTGATTCGCGGCCGAGCCGTAGAACGGGGCATCGCCGTAGTTGAAGACGCCGCCGTCCGCAGCCACCAGCCAGTACCCCGCGCCATTGGCGGTCAAGGCCATGCCCACGATCGGCGCATTGAGGCGAATGCTCCCGGTCGAGCCGTAGAAGAGCGCCGAGCCAAAGGTGTAGACCCCGCCGTCCGCGCCCACGAGGTCGTAGCCGTCCCCAGCCGGCATGACGGCCAGGCCGACCACTGCTGCGTTGATGTGCGTGCCACCCATGGAGCCCAAGAACGGCGCTGCCGCGCCGCCGTAGTCGAAGATCCCGCCGTCGGAGGCGACGAAGCGGTAGCCGCTGCGGGCAATGGGGGCGGTGGCGACGAAGGCCTGGGGGGTCGTTCCCGCTTCGTAGTCCCCCACGGCGACGCAGGACCAACCGGTGAGACAGGTCACCGAGTTCAAAGAGCTGAAGGTGCCGGGCTCGGTCGGCGCATCGACCAGCGTCCAATTCGTGCCGTTCCACACCATCGCCAAGCTGTCGTTGCCGGCCGATCCGACCGCGCTGCAGGTCGTCGGGCCGAAACAGTCCACGGATCCCAGGAGGTTGTTGTCGCTCGCCGAGGTGTTCGGACTCGGCACCACGGTCCACGACGAGCCGTTCCAACTTTCGATCAGCGTCTGGTCGGCACCCGATTGCGGGGCAAGGTCGCCCACCGCCGTGCAGAACTGTGCGCCGACGCAGGAGACGGAGAACAGGATGTCCGTCGCACCTGGGGTGAGTCCGGGGTTGTCCGGACTCGGCGCGATGGACCAGTCGGATCCGTTCCACTGCTCGACCAGCGAGACCGTCGGCGTACTACTGCCCGTGTTCGCGCCGCCCACCGCCACGCAGAAGGTGACACTGGCACAGTCGACCGCGTTCAGCTCGGTGAGAGTCGACGAGGCGGGATTCGGACTCGGCACGACGGACCATGACGTCCCGTTCCATTTTTCGACCAGCGTGACGTCGTTCGGCTGGTTCGCCAGGCCCACGGCGGTGCACCAGCTGCTGCTCACGCAGCTCACCGTCAGCAGCTCCCCCAGACCATCGCCCGGTGGGCTCGGGGTGGGCGCGACGGACCACGATGTCCCGTCCCACTCCTCGGCCAGGGTGTTCGAGTCGTTGCCCGTGGCTCCAACCGCCATACAGAACGATGGCCCGACGCACGAGACCCCGCCGAGGAAGGTGAGGCCCGAGGTGACCGGCGGGGCGTCGACGACAGACCACGACGAGCCGTTCCACTGCTCGATCAACGTGCTGAACGGACCGTTTCCGGCAAATCCGACGGCAACGCAAAAGGTGGACGTGGCGCAGGAGATGTCGGTGAGACCCGGGCCTTGCGCAGCCGGAGGCGACGTCACGTTGACGCTCGTCCAATTCGTGGCATTCACTGTGGGAGGAGAACTGTCGGTCGCAGCCCCGGACGCCGGGCCTACCCCCAGGGCAACTCCACATGCGGCAATGAGCGCGGCTGCCGCTACTGGAGTCAGAGTTCGCGCGGAACGATGCACAGCCGCCTCCTTCGATCTCGCTGGGACGCTAACTGACCTGGGGCTCGAATCAGTGGACGGTGTGTGAGACCGGCCGCATCCAGCGGGGGGACTCTCGGTGTGGCGAGACCGGCACAGGTGATGCGTGTCGACCGCCCGGATCTTCAGCAGCCTCCTCCGCACACCGAAGAGCTATCCCGTAGTGCTCTGCCCACAGAACTTGTCGATCGCAATCACGGCGTCGGCGACCGTCTTGGTATTGAAGACGGCGATGTCGCCCGACTTCAGCGCCTGCCGTGCCGCCGCCGTCACCGTGCCAGCCGCATCGACAATCTTGGTCGGCGCGGTCGACTGGAACTCGAGGATGACCGCCTCGTTGGACTCGAGGGTCGAGAGAAACGCCGTGGAGGTCGTCGCCGCGGTGAGTGCCGAGTTGATGGTCGCATTGTCGGCGCAAAACTTCGTCATGTTGGCTTGGCCGCGGGCCTGGCCAACCTGGACGTAGAAGTTGGCCGTGTGCCCATGGATCGACCGCACGGTGACTGTCGTCGGGTATTTCAGTGTCATCCCGTAGGGGACCACGGTGCAATGGATGACGGCACCGACCTTGGCGGCGACTCCCCTCGGGCAGGTGACCTTCGGGCGCTTCTGGCCGGTCTTGGCGGCGAGGATCTTCGCCGTCTGCGTTTGCACGGTGTTCTTCGAGAGCTGTGGCGTGGCGGCGCCGGCGACGCCGCCCACGACGACGTCGGACGCCACCATGGCGACGAACGTGGATGCCACAAGAAGTGGTCTACGTGCGAGCATCGGGACACTCAAACACACGGACCCCATCGACGCCACCCCAGTTGCCTGAAATGGACGACGACCCAGCGAACGCTCAGCGATACGCCACCCGACCAGCGTCAACAGGTGCTGTGCAGGAGCGCCGCCACTCGTCGGTTCCCCGCCACCTGATCGTTGTACATGGAGATGGCGACGGACGTTTCTTCGACGATCACCTCGACACCACGAGTTCTCAGCAGTGAGAGCGTTTCTGGGCACACCTCGAGTCTGAGTTCTCGCCCGCGGCTGAGAACGACGATGTCGGGCTCGAAGGTGAGAAGCTCTTCGAGGTCTGTCGGCTGAATACCCGGCCGATGGTGGGTTCCGGTTTCAACCCAGTTCCACTCCCTTCCGCCGCCGGGCCAGAGTTTGGCGTCGCCGTACGTGCCCAGACCCTCGACGTCGAGTTCGCCCCAGGAATGGCCGAGAACTCTGGGTGAACCTTCGGGCACCTGCTCCACCCCAACGAGGCTAGTGAGCCTCGCCCGCATGATCAGTCGCACCGCGCCGGCCGATATGCGACGACCAGGAACTGTCAAAGGAATTACCGGCCCTTTACCCCGCTCTTGTTCAATGCCGGAATGCTCGCACTCGCCAGCACCAGGATGGGTAACGGGTTGACCTCTCTGGCCTTTGCCCTCATGACCGCCGCGGCAATATGGGGCCTCTTCCGGATAAAGCGGCTTCCCGGAGACGGGGCAAAGCTGAAGCGGGTACAGCTCCTCGCCTGGGTGCTCACCATCGTCATGCTCTTCACGCTTCCCCTCGCCTTGGAGTCGTTCTTCCGAATCTGGGACCCGAGTTACGTGTACAACGGTTCTTGAGCACATGGCGGCACGAGGGGTGAGGGTGCGCATGGCCAAGGTCGCCTGATCGACGTTCCGATGCAGCCTGCATGAAGAGGGAGCCGACCTGTTCGATGGGGCCTCCCTCCGACTCGACGGTCGACGGTCGGGCAGGCCCTGGTCCGACGGCCGTGTCTCACCGGCCCGCCCCGGTTCAGGCGACCCGGCGCCGCCGGAAGCGCCGGGAGCGCCCCGCCTCGAGCCGTTCGGTGCGCAGGCTCTCGGCCGCGCCGTCGTCGAGGGGAGTCAGCGCGGCATCGTCGAGCGCCCACGACAGGAGAAGATCGGCCAGCGCCGGATTCCGGGCCAGCACCGGACCGTGGAGGTACGTCCCGACCACGCGGCCCTCGAGCGCGCCCTCACGACCGTCGCCGTTGCCCACGCCCACGCTGACCCGGGCCAGCGCCGTCGCCCCCTCGTCCAAGGCCGTGCGCCCTCCGTGGTTCTCGAAACCGGTCAGCGCGGGCAGGCCCAAGGTCTCGTCCGGTTCGGCCACCACCTCGCCGACGGCACGGGGCAACGCCACCTTCGAGGTCGTCACCGGCACCAGGCCCAGTCCCTCGTGTGGCTCGCCCTCGGCACCGGGGAAGCTCTGCCCGACCACCTGGAAACCCGCGCACACCGCCAGCACGACGGCGCCCGAGGCCACCCGTCGGCCCAACCCGCCGTCGTCGAGCAGCGTGCGCGCCGCACGGACCTGGGGGCCGTCCTCACCCCCACCGATGCAGTAGATGTCCGCCTCGGGGAGCGCGGCGTCGGACGCCGCCTGGAGCAACTCGACCTCGAGACCGCGCCACTCGGCCCGCCGGGCCAGAATCAGTCCGTTGCCCCCGTCGCCGTAGGTGCCCAGGAGATCGGGGTAGACCACGGCCACCCGAAGCGGGCCGGTGCGAGCGCTCACGCCGTCGACCCGAGCAGGTCGTAGAACGCGGTGTAGTTCCCGATGACGTCCACCACGGCCCCATCACCCGCGCCAACACCGCCCCGCGCCATCGCCACGGCCGCCACCGGGTCAGCCTCGGTGGCATGGTCCACCCCGGCGTACTGCAGGCGCACCGACAGATCGCGGTAGCGATCGCCCGTGGCCACCACCACTCGACCCGCCAGCCGCTCGTAGGGCACGTCCCAGAGCCAGCTCGGGTCCGCCCCGTCGGCCACCCGCGCGTTGATGCTGACGACCAACGGCGCCTCGTCCTGCACCACCAAGTCGAGCAGCTCGTCCCAGCCGGCCGGGTTCTTGGCCAGCATCAGCCGGGCCTGCACGTCACCGAAGCTGCGCACCGTGAAGCGGCCGGCCACCTCCTCCACCGACTCGATGGCCTCGACCGCGGCCAGCGGGTCGATGCCGCAGGCCTCCGCGGCCACCGTCGCCATGAGCGCGTTGGCCTCGTTGAAGCGGCCGGGCAGGGAGAGATGGAGGGGCAGCGTCCGACCGTCGGACCACACGGCCAGCGTCGAGCCGTCGGGAGCCGTCTCGAGCGAGACCTTGGGCTGAGGGCGGGCGAAGTCGCACTCCGTGCAGGCCCACGTCCCTTCGCCGTAGCGGATGCGGCCCTCGCACGACGGACAGCCGACGGCATCGAGTTGCCAGCGCATGCCGGCTCCCACCCAGTGCACGTCGCGGGCCGCGTTGGCCGCCCAGGCCACCAACGGATCGTCGGCATTGGCCACCACGTGCGTGCGTGGCGCCGCGGCCAACGCGGCCCGCCAGCGCGCCGCGATCATGCGCACCTCGTTGGTCCGGTCGAGCTGGTCCCGCGACAGGTTGAGCAACACGACCGCCGCCGCCATGGTCGCCGTCAGCACCCGCGGCAGGTAGGACTCGTCCACTTCGAGCACGGCTCGCGGCGCGTCGGTCCCGACGAGTGCGGCCACGTGCCCCGGCGGCATGTTCGATCCCGTCTCGTTGCTGACCACGTTGTCGCCCATGGCGCCGAGCGCCACCGTCAACAAGCGCGTCGTGGTGGTCTTCCCGTTCGTGCCGGTCACCAATGCCACCTGGCGACCGACGCTGAGGTGTTCGAGCAGAGCGGGGTCGAGTCGGAGCCCGGCCCGGCCGCCAGCCACCGTCCCCTGGCCCCGCCCGAGCCGGCGCGAGGCGGCATTCACCGCACGTGTGGTGACGCTGGCCAGCTGCGCTCTCACTGAGGCGGCTTGGTGCGCGCCAGTTCCTCGGGAGTCGGCTCGTGGCGCACCCGCGACTCCGCCGGCAACAACGCGCTGATGGCCTTCATGATGATGGCGGTGTCGCCCTTGGCGTCAGAGAAGGAGAGCGACAACGGCGCCCCCACGCGAACCGTGACCTTCGGTGGCTTGCGCACCAAGGTGAAGTCGGGCAGCCGCGCCGAGCGCGGCCACACCTTCTCGGTTCCCCACAGGCCGACCGGCACGACTGTGGCCCCGGTCGACGCGGCCAGGCGCGCCGTGCCCGTCTTTCCATGCAGCACCGGATCGAAGAAGTCGTAGCCCCGCGGGATCGTCCCCTGGGGCAGCACAATGACGACCTCGCCCGCCTTGAGCGCCGATTCGGCGGCCCGCAACGGTTGACCCGACCCACTGCCCCGGTCGACAGGAATGCCGCCGATGGCCCGGGCGATCTGGCCGACCACCGGGGCGTCGAAGATCTCCTTCTTGCCGAGAAAGCGGACCGGCCGTCCGATCTCGCGGGCCACCAGAGCCAGCGCGGCCACGTCGAAATAGCTCCGATGGTTCGAAGCCAGCAGCACCGGGCCGCGGGCAGGCACGTGCTCGACCCCTCGGATGTCGAAGCGGGCGTAGGGGAAGGACAGCGTGCGGACGAACGGCCGCAGCACGTGGTACGGCTCGAGGCCGAGGAAGTTGGGCACGCCCGGCGGGCGGTCCCAGTGCTCCACCGGCCAACGCCGCGCCGTCGCCACCAGGGTCAGCGAAGGGTCCGGGTTGACAGCGTGCGGCGAACCCACGCTCGAGAGCAACGGGACGTCGAAGATGCTGTCGCTGCAGGCGTGGCAGTCGGCGAGATCGACCTGATGATTCCGCGCCCACTCGCGCACCGCCCGCAACTTCCCCGTCCCCCACACGAAGCCCTCGTAGAGGCGGCCGGTGTAGCGGCCGTCCCGGACCTCGTAGGTGGTGGCGATGAGGTCGTCGAAGCCGAGGGCCTCGGCGAAAGGGGCGATCATGTCGGACGGGGTGGTGGTGGCGAGGACCAGCTTGTGGCCCTCGGCTCGGAAGGCGCTCAGGTGCTGGGGGGCGAAGGGGGCGACCAGCTCGCTCAGCCCAGCCACGGCCCGACGTCCCGCTGCCTGCACCTGGTCCTGGCTCCAGCCCCGGGCCACGGCGGCGGCCGCTCGCACCAGGCCCATGGAGAACAGGTTCTCGCCCAGGCGGTTGTTCACGGCGTAGAGGACCTTCTCCCCAGGCAGAGACCGGCCCTTGGGCAGCACCCCCTCCTCGACCATGGCTCGGCTCAGGATTTCGCCCGACGCCTGGCAGAGGAGTGTGCGGTCGAGGTCGATGAAGACGGCGCTCGTTCCCACAGTCCAGAGCCTAAAGCAGTTGGGCCGGCGGCCTGGGTCTGAGAAAGCCCAGCCCACCAGGGCCGTAAATTAGGAGAAGGGATCGCCGGGGGGGAGGGCGATCCCTTCTCAAGACTCACCAGGTTCGGAGGGGGGGCTTCCGTTTCCCTGTGGTCTGAAACCATTGTGGCCCCGTGCTGAAGAATCTGTCAATCCGTTTAGACAGATACTTACTATCAGTTATACTGATGAGTAACGCAACTCACGCGAGCACCTCCGACGGGAGAACCCGGGTGGAACTGAAACACCTGCAAGCACTGCTGGGCATCGCGGACACCGGCAGCTTCTCGGCCGCTGCGGCCACCATCGGCACCGTCCAGTCCAACGTATCGGCCCACGTGGCCCGACTCGAGCGCGAGCTCGATGTGCAGCTCGTGGATCGGGCCTCGGGCCGGCTGACCGAGGAGGGTGAGGTCGTCGTCGAGCGGGCCCGCCGGGTCACCTACGAGCTCGAGGCCATGGTCGCCGACGTCACCGCACTGCGCAAGGAGGTGGTGGGGACCGTCCGCCTCGGCATGATCGGCACCACGGGCCGCTGGCTCGTGCCCCAGCTCTTCGACCTGCTGCGGGTGCGCCACCCCCACATCCACCTCAACGTGGCTGACGGGGCCAGCGCCCCCTTGGAGCAGCAGTTGGCCTCGGGCCAGCTCGACCTCGCCGTGGTCACCTTTCCGCTCAGCGGCGACGAGGTGCTCGCCGCCCACCTCTTCGACGAGGACCTCGTCCTCCTCGTGCCGCGTGGGCATCCCCTGGCCGGCCTGCCCTCGCTCCCCCTCGAGCGGCTGTCCGAGCTCGAGTTGCTGCTCCCAGCGCCGGGCACCGCGCTGCGGGCCGAGATCGACGCCGCCGTCGTGCCGGCCCGGGTCGAGCTGCGCCCGGCCATGGAGCTCGACGGGGTCCGCCTCATCGCCTCGCTGGCCTTCGACGGCTACGGCCCGGCCATCATTCCGGCCACCGCCGTGCCGGGCCACCTGCGCGACAGCTTCGCCGTCGTCAGCGTCGAGGGCCTCCCCCGCCGTCGCGTCGGCGTGGCCCAGCGCCGTCGCGGCCTGCTGTCGGCCCCGGCCCGGGCGGTCATCGACGTGCTCGACGTCGTGGTCCACGACGCCCTCTCCATGCCGGGGGGCATCCACCCGGCCTGACGGTGTCGCGACCTCCCGCACGCAGAGGCGACCGACCACCGACCGACCTCCGGTCACTCCGCCCCGGCGACCGCCTGCGGTTCGCGCCACATCGTCCAGATGGACGGGCCGTTCCCGGGCAGCGAGAACTCTTCGACCACCTCGAACCCGTGGCGTCGGTAGAAGGGCACGTTGCGCTCCTTGGACGACTCGAGGTACGCCGGCAGCCCCTCGGCGTCGCAGTGGTCCAGGACGGGGCGCATCAGGGCCGAACCGACCCCTTGGCCTTGCCGGTCCACCGCGGTGCCCAGCGAGGCCAGGTACCAGTGGGGCTCGTGGGGGTGCTTGCCCTCCATGAGCGCCAGCATGCGCACCGTCGTCGCCAGGTGGCGCGCCACGTAGGGCAGCACCGGCAGCATGGTGAGGAGGCCGGTCGCGCCGGTCAGCAGCGGCTTGCCGGCGGGAGCCCAGATGGCCGAGCCCGTGTAGCCCTCGGTCGTGTAGCAGCCACCGAAAGGCATGTAGTCCGCCTTCATCTGGGTGCCGAAGTACGCCCGCAGGCCGGCCTCGCGGCGCGACGGGTTGCGCATCAAGTGGCCGGCCACCGGGTCGTCCCAGAACGTCTTGGCCATCTGGTCCGCCATGGCGTCGATATCCGCCGTCACGGCCCGGCGCACCACGACGGCCTCGCCGCCGGTCCGGCCCGAGTCGCGTTCGGCGTTCAACATGGAAGCTTTGCGTACCACGCCGGGGTGGAGGGCGGCAATGGCCCGGCCCAAGCGCCGCCGGGCGAGGCCGCCGCGTGGGCCTGGCCCAGCGCGACCAGGTCCGGCACCAGGCGCAGCCCCACGTAAATCCCACCCGAGGCCGTGAAATGGATCCCGTCCGAACAGCGCACGTTGACCGAGCCGACGGCACCGGCGTAGCGACCGCCCGGCGAGACCACGCCGTTGAGGTTGAAGACGTAGACCGGGGCGTCGCTGGGCGCGGTGCCGAGTCGCCGCGACCTGGCGCATGGTCGCATTGTCCAGGTTCACCCGGGCCGGCGCGTCCTCGGGCCACGGCGTCCCCGACGGCTGGGCGCCGCTGTCGTAGTAGGGCGAGGTCATGAAGACCACCGAGGCCCCCTTGGACCCCAGCACGTCGACCGCCTGGCGGAAGCGCGTCCGCAGGTAGCGGTCGAAGGCGGGCTGGCCGATGTTCTCCCACGTGCCACCGACCTGCTGGTCGAAGGTCTCGCTGCGCGCCGCGTAGAGAACCACGTCGGGGTTGTAGGCCGACGACCCACTTGCGCCAGGTGGCGAAGATGGCGTCGCGATTGCCGTCGTCACACGGCGCGCCCGGGGGCACCTCATAGACCGAGACCTTGATCTGCGCCGTCGTCGTCACCGAGCATCCCGGAAGCCCTTCGTCGACGATCTGCACGTCCTCGTTGCGGGCCACCTGGGCCAGGCCGACGGCCAAGGTGCCGGCGATGGAGTCCCCCACCACGAGCACCTTGACCCGGTGCGGCGCCCGGGCCGGGTCGGGCGGGGCCGGGCTCAAGAAGGACGGGAGGGGGACGGTGGTGGTGGTCGAAGCCGAGCTCGTGGTCTGGCCCCGGCACGGTGCTGCCGGTCGTCGTGGTCGTGGCCACCGGTTCCGTGAGGGTCGAGCCCTGGAGTGCCGAGGCCCCGACCGGCACCAGCGTGCTGGCGATGACCGCGCCCACGGCCGCGGCGGCGCCGATGGGGAGGGCCACCCAGGAACGCCACGTCTTGAGCGCGCCGCGGCGGATCGGCATTTCGACGAGGTCGTAGCTCAAGGCGGCGATGGCCACGGTGATGCCGACCCGGGCCAAGAAGAGCGGGTAGACGCCCCAGTGCAAGCGCTGCGGCGTCATGATCAACAGGACCGGCCAGTACCAGAGGTAGACGCCGTACGACACCCGGCCCCACTGGGGAAACGGGGGCAGCTCCAAGAAACGCACGACCAGCGAGCGCGGGGCCCCGACGCAGCCGAACACCACGGCGCCCGCCGCCAGGCTGGCCACCATGAAGCCACCGCTGAAGGCGAAGGTGGTCATCTCCGAGGTGGTGCACCAGAGCGCGGCGGTGCCCGCGGCGCCGACGACGCCCAATACCGCCGCGGTGGAGCGGAACCACCGTCGCGACGCGGCGTCGGGCCAGAGGGCCAGCCCGATGGCGATGGCCGCACCGACCAGCAAGGCCTGGGCCCGGCAATCGGTGCCGTAGTACGCCCTCGTCGTGTAGCCGTCGGGGGCGAGCAGAGCCATCACGAGCGCCGAGGCCAGCGAACCCAGGCAGGCCACCGCAAAGAGCGCCTGCAGGCGCCGCCGCCGCGACGACGCATCGTCGCCCTCGCCCACGCCCACGCCCAGCGCCCGCGCCGCCGTCGACGCTCCCACCCGAGTCGCCACCGCCGGGCGTCCCCCGGAGCACCAACCGTCCACCACCGAGCACCGGAACCGCCCCGGTCGAAGACCGGGGCGAGCGTCCCCGCCGCCGGCCCAGCTTCAGCACGGCCAGCACGATGAGCGGCCACACCAGGTAGAACTGCTCCTCGATCGCCAGCGACCACGTGTGCAGGAACGGCGACGGCTGCGTGGAGAGGTCGAAGTAGGTGACCCCGCTGTGGATGGAGTACCAGTTGGAGTAGTAGAAGACCGTCGAGACGGCGTCGCCCACGATGTTCTGGCTCGAGAGCAGCTGGGGCCAGATGGCCATGACGAGGCCGACCACCGTCACCATCAGGAACAGGGCGGGCAGCAGGCGCCGCGCCCGCCCGGCCCAGAACCGGCGCAGGCGGATGGTGCCGGTGCCACCCCACTCCTTGACCAACAGTGATGTGATGAGGAAGCCCGACAGCACGAAGAAGGCGTCGACGCCGTAGAAGCCGCCGGGGACCGAATTGAGGCCGGTATGGAACGCGATGATGGAGAGGACCGCGAAGGCCCGGATGCCGTCCAACCCCTTGAGATGGCCAAGCGTGGGTCGGGCGCCAGGTGCGTTAGCGTCCGTGCTCATGCTCTGCCGCAAGATACTGCCGGTACCCTGCGCAAACGGGACACCCCCGGTTGCGATCGGGGTGTCCCGCACGATCCGTTGCCTGATCCCGAGCCCGGGCACCCCGTGCCGATGACCGCCACGTGCTGAGGATCGGCATTCTCGGGGCGGCCCGCATCGCCCCCACTGCAGTCGTCAAGCCGGCCCGTCGCACCAAGAGGGCGACGGTGGTCGCCGTGGCCGCGCGCGATCGCGAGCCGCGCCGTGGCCTTCGCGAGCAAGCACCACGTGGATCGGGTCGTCGACAGCTACGAGGAGTTGGTCAACGACCCCGAGATCGACGCCATCTACAACCCGTTGCCCAACGGCCTGCACGGCTACTGGACCATCGCTGCGCTCAAGGCCGGCAAGCACGTGCTGTGTGAGAAGCCCTTCACCGCCAACGCGGACGAGGCCCGCATGGTGGCCGAGGTGGCCAGCGCCCACCCGGGTCTGGTGGTGATGGAGGCCTTCCACTACCAGTACCACCCGTTGACGCGGCGCCTGATCGAAATCCTGAGCTCGGGCGAACTCGGCCCGGTCCGCAACATCGACGTCGCCTTCTCCGCTCCACTGTGGAAGAAGGGCGACATCCGCTACCAGCTCGCCTTGGCGGGTGGGGCGATCATGGACATGGGGTGCTACCCCGTCAGCCTGCTCCGGCTCCTGGCGCCGGGGCCGCGGGTCATCGACGCCCAGGCGAAGCTGTCCTCGCCTGGCGTGGACCGGGCCATGGACGCCCACTTCTCGCTGTCCGACGGGGGCAACGCCCACATCGGGTGCTCCATGTTCTCGTCCTCCGTGCTGCGCATGCACGCAGAGATAACGGGTGAGAACGGGAAAATCTCGGTTTTCAACCCTTTCAGCCCCCAATACGGGCACCGGGTCAAGGTCACGACCTCGCTCGGGTCCCGCAAGGAGCGTTTCAGCCGCAAGCCGACCTACGACTACCAGCTCGAGGCCTTCGCTGCCGCGGCCGAGGACGGGGCGCCGTTCCCCACGACGGCAGTCGACGCGATCCGTACCATGGAGCTCATCGATTCCATCTACGCCGCCGCCGGTCTCCCCCTCCGTCAGCCCACCCCGGTGCACTGATGGCGCTCTCCGCCGATGAGCTCTCCACCTTGGCCGACGCTGCCCTCGACGCGGCGACCGGGTGCCAGGCCGCCGAGTTGCGCGTCGAACGCATCCGCAGCCAGACGGTCCGCCTGCGCGACGCCCTGCCCGAAACCACGGCGGACGACACCGACTTCGGCATGGGCGTGCGCGTCGTGGTCGACGGAGCCGTGGGCTTCGCCGCGTCGGTCGACGTCCGGCCTGAGGAGGCGGCGAACCTCGTCCGCCAGGCCCGGCAGATGGCCGCCCTCACCAGCCACGCCGGTGGCGGGCGGGTCGAACTCGCCCGTGAGCCCTCACACGGCCAGGTCGACTGGTCCAGCGCGTTCGAGGTCGACCCGGCCACGGTATCGATGGCCGACAAGACGGGCCTCCTGGCCGAGTGGAGCGCCCGCCTCGGTCGCCACGACACCGTCTCGCACACCTCGGCCTCGTTGCTCTCGGTGTCGGAGCACACCTTCCTGGCCGATCTGAACGGGACCCGGGCGACCCAGCACCGTGTGCGCATGCAGTGCCAGCTCGAAGCGCTCGCCCTCTCCGACAGCGGATTCGAGACCATGCGCACCCTGGCTCCGCCGGTGGGCCGAGGTTGGGAATTCCTCACCGGCCCGGCTGGGAACGGCAATTGGGACTGGGACGCCGAGCTGGCCCAACTGCCCGAGCTCCTGGCCGAGAAGCTGGCCTCGCCCTCGGTCGAGGGTGGGCGCTACGACCTGGTGGTCGATCCGTCCAACCTGTGGCTCACCATTCACGAGTCGATCGGCCACGCCACCGAGCTCGACCGCGCCGTCGGCTACGAGGCGGCCTACGCCGGCACGTCCTTCGCCACCTTCGACCAGGTCGGCAAGCTGGTCTACGGCTCCCCCGTCATGCACGTGACCGGCGACCGCACGGTGGAGCACGGCCTGGCCACCGTGGCCATCGACGACGAGGGGGTCGAGGGGCAGTCGTTCGACCTGGTGCGCGACGGCATCCTTGTCGGCTATCAGCTCGACCGCGGCATCGCCGCCGCCATGGGGTTCTCGCGCTCCAACGGCTGCGCCTTCGCCGACTCCCCCATGCACGTGCCCATTCAGCGGATGGCCAACGTGTCGCTGGGCCACGCCGGCCCGAGTGGCCCGAGCACCGAAGACCTCATCGCCGGGGTCGACCGCGGCATCTACATCGTGGGCGACAAGAGCTGGTCGATCGACATGCAGCGCTACAACTTCCAGTTCACCGGGCAGCGCTTCTACCGCATCGAGGGCGGGCAACTCGCCGGCCAGCTGCGCGACGTCGCCTACCAGGCCACGACCACCGACTTCTGGGGTGCCATGGAAGCGGTGGGGGGCGAGTCGACCTGGGTGCTCGGCGGCGCCTTCAACTGCGGCAAGGGCCAGCCCGGCCAGGTCGCCCCGGTCTCGCACGGGTGCCCGTCGGTGCTCGTGCGCGGGGTCAACGTGCTCAACACCCGCGAGGAGGCCGGCCGGTGAGGCCCACGACTCGGACCGATCGGGCAGTTCGCCCGTGATCCCCGCCCAAGAGGTCGTCGAGGGCGGCGTCGCCGCGGCATCAGCCGCCGGGGCCGACAAGTGCGTCGTGCTCGTCGAGGAGGGCAGCCACGCCGACGTGCGCTACGCCCTCAACAGCACCACGACCAACGGCGTCCAGCGCAGCCGTATCGTCAGCGTCGTGGTCATGGCGGGCAACGCCGTCGGCACGGCACGCCGCTCCGGCGTCGTCGGCGTCGACGGGGTGACCGACATGGTGGACGCCGCGCTGGCCGACGCCCGCCAAGCACCACCGGCCGAGGACGCCTTCGCGCTCGTCACGCCGGCCGAGGCCGCCGGCGTGGGTCGCGCCTTCGACAAGGAACCCGAGCTGACCGACGCCGGCGCGCTCGACCCCGTGCTCTCGTCGCTGGGTGGAGCCTTTGGCCGGGCCCGCGCCCGCGACGCCGTGCTGGCCGGCTTTGCCGAGATCGACATCGAGACGCTCTACCTGGGCAGCTCGACGGGGCTTCGCCTGTCCCATGCCCAGCCGACGTCGGCGGTGAGCCTGGTCGGCCGCACCGCTGACGGCAGCGGGTCCGCCTGGGTGGGGATGCCCTCCATCGACGCCTCCCTCGACGCGATGGATCAGGAGATTTGGCGCCGCCTCGACTGGGCCAGCCGGCAGATCGCGCTCGAGGCCGGGCGCTACGAAGTGATCCTGCCTCCCTCCGGGGTGGCCGACATGATGGGCATGATCGGTTTCGACGCCGTCGGTGGCCAGGACACCGAGGACGGGCGCACGGTCTTCTCCAAGGAGGGCGGGGGAACCCGCCTGGGCGAGACCATCACCTCCTTGCCCTTCACACTCTTCAGCGACCCCTTCGCCGCCGGCGTCGAGTGCACGCCGTTCGTGGCCGCCGCGGCCTCGAGCTCGGAGGTCTCGGTCTTCGACAACGGCTTGCCCACCGAGCGCACCGATTGGTTGCGCGACGGTGTGCTCTCCCACCTGCGCTACCACCGGGCTGGCGCGGCCCGGTCCGGGGTGCCCATGGCGCCCTACATCGACAACCTGCTGCTGCGCTGCGACGGCCACGATGGCGGGTCGGTCGACGACATGGTGGCCCGAACCGAGCGAGGGCTGTTGCTCACGTGCCTCTGGTACATCCGCACGGTCGACCCGGCCACGCTCCTAATGACCGGGCTCACCCGCGACGGGGTCTACCTGGTCGAGAGCGGCAAGGTAGTGGGCGCGGTGAACAACTTCCGCTTCAACGAGAGCCCCGTCGACCTCCTGGTGCGAGCCACCGAGGTGGGCACGCCGGTGCGGGCCCTCGGGCGCGAGTTCGGCGAGTACCTCAACCGCACGGTGATGCCACCGCTGCGCATCCCCGACTACAACATGAGCACGGTCAGCCAGGCCAGCTGAGCCCCGCTCCTGTCCTGGGTCAGGGACGGGTACGCACCACGACGGTCCCGGCGGCCTTGTCCTGAAGCGTCTGATTGAGGGCGCTGCCGGTCGGCCAGAGCATGGTGACGAGAAAGCCGACTGCGCCCACGCCGCGAAAGAACAGGGCCACTGAGGCCGCCGTGCTGTGGGCCGGATGACCGGCGCCGACGATGCCTCCGACCATGTTCCAGGCTCCGCTGAGCGCGAAGAGTACCGCCACGCGCACGAGGACCTGTCGACCGCCCAGTCCGGCCCCACTCGTCCGGTCCACGCACGTGATGCCGGCCACCATCATGCCGAGGGTCTGTCCTTTGAACCGGAGGAAGAGGTAGGCGTAGAGATAGGAGGCGGCGTCGCCGAGGACGATGAGCACGATGGCCACCGCCAGGGGCAGCTGCGTCGTGTGATTCTGTCCACCCACCGTGGTGGACGTGACCGTCACCAGGTGCGAGACACCGTAGAGCAGCCCGACGACGATGCCGATGACGAAGAAGGGCACACCGACGATCAAGTCGTCGAGCAGGAAGCCGCCCACCCGGCGCCACCAGCCCGACAACTCGAATGAGCCGGATGACGTGTCGACGCGTGGTCCGGCTGTGCCCGCCGCCGGAGTCGACCATTCCGTGAACTCGGTCCAGCGTGCGCCGTCCCACCAGCGCACTCCGGCTCCACCACCGGGGTCCGGATACCAACCGGGCGGGGGCAGCGACGCCGGTGGAGGGGTCCCGGACGTCACGGCGCTCAGGCTAGGCCAGTCGACGCGCCTCAATGAGGAATCGCTGCGCGGTCGAGGCGAAGCATCCATGGCGGGCGATGTGCTCGTCCATGCGCCGAAGCTGCCGGTCGTAGGCCTCGGGCGTGAAGCCCGGCACCGTCCAGACGACCTTGCGCAAGAAGTGCACGACTGCTGCCACGTCGAAGAACTCGACCGGCAATGCGGCGACCTCGAGCCGCACCACGTCGAGACCGGCCGCCCGGGCTGCATCGGCCGCTCGTTCGGGTCGTCGCTGCTCGTTGACCGGCATCGGACCGAGGAAGAACTCGGTCAGCTCGCGGTTGGTCCCGGGGCCGATCTGCTGGGACAGGTAGGTGCCCCCGGGCTGCAGCACGCGGGCGATCTCGTCCCACACGGTGACGACGGGGTGCCGACTCACCACGAGATCGAACGAATCCGCGGCGAAGGGTAGCGTGGGCTGGTCGGCCACCGCCACGACCCGGCCACCAAGTGGGCGCAGCATGTCCCGGGCCACGGCCACGTTGGGCGGCCAGGACTCCGTGGCGACCAGGAACCGGGGCGGGCGCCCGATGCCGGCCAACACCTCACCGCCTCCGGTCTCGATGTCGAGGGCCGCGGCGGCTCCCCCCATGCGCTCCCCCATCAGCTGGGCATAGCCCCAGGGCGGGCGCGCCTCGGTGGCCCGACCATCGAACCAGGAGAAGTCCCAGCCCTCGAGAGGGATTGCGGTGCCCTCGGCCACAAGGTCCTCGAAGGTCACGGGTCGAGCGATCGGTAGACGGCGTCGATTAGTGCTCGGTTGCGTGTGCTCTGCCAGCGCGGGATCACGTGGTTCATGACGTACCCAAAGGCCAGGTTGGCGTCGGGATCGGCAAACCCGACCGCGCCACCGGTGCCGAAGTGCCCGTAGCTGCGCGGATTGGGACCGAACGGACGCCGGGGCACTGTCGGCTTGAAGCCGAGGCCGAACTCCACCTCTTCGTGGAGGATCGGGCAGTAGCCCTCCGATTGGGTGCGGGTGGCTTCGGCCAGCAGATCGACCGAGAGCAGCCGTCCCGGTTCGAGCAGTGCGGCGTAGAGGCGAGCCAGGCCGCGCGCCGTGCCATGCCCGTTGGTCGACGGGACCTCGGCGGAACGCCATTCGTCCGTATTGACGACGCCCATGGAGGAGTAGCCGGGTGGGTTGAAATAGCTCAGCATCTCCATGCGGAGATCACCGGTCAGTGCATCAAAGTCGACGGCGGACACCCCCGGGGAGTCAAAGACGATCGCGGCGCAGCGGTGACGCTCGACCACCGGGACGCCGATGTAAATGTCGGCGTCGAGCGACGCCGCCACGGTCGCCAGCCGCTCCCGGCACGGCACACCGCCGACCCGGCGCACCACCTCGCCGACGAGATGGCCATAGGTATTGGTGTGATAGGCGTGGCGGGTGCCCGGCTCCCACCAGGGTTCGGTGGCGGCCACGGCCGACGCCATCCGCTCCCAGTCCCACAGGTCCTCGTTGCCCAGGGGCTCGGCGATGGCCGGAACGGCCGCTCGGTGGCACAGGGCGTGGCGGAGGGTGGCCGCCTCCTTCCCGCCGGAACCGAACTCAGGCCACACCGCCACGAGGGGATCGTCCAGGCGGATCAGACCTTCGTCGACCAGCTGCAGGAGGAGCAAGGCCAGGATTGGCTTTCCGGCTGAGTAGTAGTCCACGAGGGTGTCGAGTCGCCACGGCGCCGAGCAGCCGGGATCGACGAAACCACCGGCCAGGTCGACCACCGGCATTCCGTCGATCCGAACGCAGATCGCTGCTCCCAGTTCGCCGCGCTCGGAGAAGTTGCGCCTGAACTCTTCTTCGACGGAGCGGAAGCGGGGATCGCACGTTCCCACGACAGGTGTGGCCACTCGGGCAGTCTTCCACTCAGGCCGCCGGAACCCGGCCCTGCAGAGGCCGCACAACAGGGTCCGGGCGCGCCGCGGCGGCAGCCTCACACCCCGAAGGGCGAGACTGCCGCCGCGTTGCTTACGACGTGTGGACCTCGGTCAGAAGCCCGTGCCGGCGATGATGGCACCGTTCAGCTTGGTGCCGGTCATGCCGCCGGAGTTGACGGCGTCACCGAATTGGAACACCGCCCCGTTGGCCGCGGCAACCCAGTAGCCGTTCCCGCTCGAGTCGGCGAAAATGGCCGACGCCGGGTTGGAGCTGCTCACCGAAGCGGTCGGGCCACCAAGGCTGGAGGCGTCGCCGAAGGCGAAGACCTGCCCGTTGGCATCGAGGATCCAGTACCCACGGCCGTCCGGCGTGCGCACGGCCGACGTGATCGGGCTGCTCTGTGGCCCGGGTCCGCCGAAGTAGCTGGCGTCACCGAAGCTGTAGACGTTGCCCGTCGCGGTCACCAACCAATAGCCCTGGCCACTGGCGTCGGGCATCACCGCGACGCCGGCGCCGGCACATCCGTTGGTCAACCCTGGGCACGAACCTGCGAACTGGGCGTCACCGAAGGCGAAGACTCCGCCGTCCGAGGCGACCATGAAATAGCCACCGTCGTCGATGGACGGAACCAGACCGACCACAGGCTTATTCAGGCTCTTGGGCAGACCCGAACCGGCCGGGTGGTAGCCGAGGCCAGGAAGCGACCCCTGGAACTGGGAGTCCCCGAAGGCGAAGACACCGCCGTCAGAAGCCGTGAGCCAATAGCCACCTTCGTCATTCGTCGGCGCAATGCCCACCACGGGGCGCTGTAGGACCAGGCTTCCGGTCGAACCATGGAACACGGCCGACCCGAAGCTGAAGATTCCTCCGTCAGAACCGACCAGCCAGTAGCCCTGAGGCTTCGAAAGCCCGACTACGGCGCCGGTCGTCACGCTGTTGGCCACGTTGTTCCCCACCGCTACACATGAGGCGGCGCTGGCACACCCCATTTCGACCAGCTTGCTGGTCCCCGAGACGGGTTGCACGGCGCCAGGAACCCCGTTGCTGATCGGCACCACGAAGCCCGAGGAACCCGTACCGATGCAATAGCCGGCGCTCGGGCATGCGACGCCGCTGAGTGGATTCCCAGTCAGCGTCGACACCGTCCCGGCCACGCCGTTGTTGAGGGGAACGACGACTCCATTGAGCCCGTTGCCGGTGGTTCCCACGGCGACGCACGACGTGGTGCCCCAACAGGCCACGCCGGTCAGGTTGCCGGCGGGGACCGCCTGGGCCGAAGCGGCGGTGCCGTTGGTGATCGCCGAGAAGACGCCGGGGGTACCGGCGGCACCCTGCTCGCCGACGGCCACGCAATAGGCAGGGCTGGTGCAGGCGACCTTGTTGAGGGTCGCCGAACCAGCCACGTGCTGCCAGTTGCCGTTGTAGAAGACACCTTGCGTCGTCGACGGGTCCTGCCCGACATAGACGCAGCTGGTCCCGACGCACCCAATCCCGTTCAACGGGAACGTCGCGGGCGTACTCCCTGAAGGAGTGCCCAAGGAGAGCGTCTCGATCGTGCCGGTGCCGCCGGTGACCGATCCGACCGCGGAGCAGGTCGACTGGTTCATGCACGCCACGTCGTTGAAGGACGTGCCCGCGCCCCCCACGGCCTGAGGCGCCGCTGGGGTTCCATTCGTGAGCGGCACGACCTCACCCGAGGTGGCCCCGTTGTCGCCCACGGCCACACAGGCTGCGGAGGTGTAACACGCCGCACCGTTGAGGTTCACAGTTCCGGTCACGGACTGTGCAGTGCCGGTCGTGAATCCAGAGGCTGACGCAGCTTGAGTCCCCCCGATCGCCAGCAGACCGGCACCCAAGGTGAATGCGCCTGCCGCCATGCTCAGCAACCGCATGCGGCCGCGGGTGGACTTCCGAACGTGCTGTCGTCTCTCGTCACGCAATTTCCTCTTGTTCATTCGAGACCTCCGGACTCGTGTCGGTTCACTCCTTCAGGAGCGAGCTTTCATGTCACACGGCTGATCTCCGTGCGGGGGGTTCGGACACCACCAGTCGCCACGACAACGCGGAGCGTTCGTGTGCGACCGAGTGGCGCCGCATGATGACTTACCCGCTTTCGGAGGACCTGCACGGAGCTGTCATGTGGGTTGAACTCCCTGACGTGGAGCTTTACGAACATTTAATTCTGGGGACAATGCGTGCAACCGCTACTTCGTTGGGATCGCAGCGGCCACACTTGCGACGGGACGCCCCGTATCGCTGCAGGGGCGGTGCGGCGGGGATGTCCATCGTCGGCGGCGGATGCGGCGTGTTGTTCCGCCACGAACTCGTCAGCCCTCACTATCGGGCTGGCCGCCGACTGCAATCTCACCATCGTTCCGAGCCCGGTCGACATCCGTTCGACCACGCCGCACTCCCAGATCGCCCAGGCATTGAGCCCGAACCGCGCCGCCAGCGGTTTGGCCCGAGCCCGAGGATCGCCCTCCATCAGCTCGAGGGAGAAGGTGTCGCTCCATCGTCGAGCAGCTCGATGACGGCTTCTTCCACCGCTCGGGCCTCACGACCCCGGCGCTTCCGACGAGGATCCAACGTGTCAAGATCAGGCCGATGTCCCAGCCTTCCGCTGATCGTGTCACCCTCCTCGAAATGTTCGATCACCCGAGGGTCCACATAGGCAGAGCGGCTCACGGTGGGTGTGTTGCCGAGATGCTCTGCAACGACGACGACAGCCTTTACCTCGGCGCGGTGACGACCTGCGCGCGACTCAGGCACGGGGTCATTCTCGGCCAGCGCCGCGGCCGCCAATACGGTGGCCGACCAGGTCCGGAAATCCTTCGCCGAGAATTCCTCTCCCGTCGCCGCCTTGATGTAGACGTTCACGTCGTGGGCGCGAACGTCGACCCACCGTCGACCCTGCTTATACGCGAAGAGGTTTGGCCCACCGGAACGGCGACGCCGCAGCGCAGACACCACCTTGCATGCCGGCGCATCGCGGATCTCGAGAGTCCGCTCAATGGATCCCTTGGCTGGATAGTCGAAGGTCATCAGGCCATCGTGGATTCGGACGTGTTCCTTTCGGAGACTTGCCACACCGAAGGTCTCGTGTTCCAAGGCGTAATTCTCGTCCCCTACACGGAAATATCCGACATCGAGCAGGCGGACGATGGCCGCAAGCACGCGCTCTCGACCGAGATCCCCTTTAGCCAGATCACGCCGTACTCTCGTCCGAAGGTTGGGCAAAGCCGCCCCGAAGCCTTCTATTCGGGCGAACTTCTGTCGATCTCGATCCTCCCGCCATTGGTCGTGGTAGCGGTACTGGCGTCGCCCGGCCGCGTCGATGCCAATGGCTTGAATGTGGCCGTTCGGCCAGGGGCAGATCCAAACGTCCGACCAGGCCGGCGGGAGCACAAGCTTGCGGATGCGTTGGAGGGTCTCCTCATCAGAGACACGTCTGCCATCGGCGTGTGCATAGCTGAAGCCTCGGCCGCGGCGCCGCCTTGAGATGCCCGGCCGTGAGGGATCAGATCGTCGGAGTCGGGCCACAGCACATCACAACACGAACCCGCTCCCCGGCTAGTCGAGCCAGCGAATGGCCAAGATCGCGGTGTCGTCGTCGGAACCGTGCTCAGCCAACAGGGAGTCAGCGATGTTGGTGACAAGTTCATCCACCGACGGAGCTCCGAGCGAGGCCGCCTCGCGCAACCGCTCGAGGCCAGCGTCGAGCGTTTCGTTTCTTCGCTCAACTAGCCCATCCGTGTAGGCGATCAACGTCGAGTTGGGCGGAATAGGCAACGTTTTCGACTCATAGATGGGAGCTCCGACCCCGAGCGGAACGCCGACTGGTACTTCGAGGAATACGCTGCTCCCGTCGTTCAGAAGCAACGGCGGGAGGTGGCCTGCGTTGGCCAACGTGATTTCGCGGCGATCGTTGTCAACGAGGCCGACCAGAGCTGTGGCGAAGTGCCGGTCCGTATCCACGTTGATCTCTTTTGCGCCCATTTCGAGGATTCGCTCCGGGCTGTAGCCAATCGCCGCATACGCTCGAGTGGTGTATCGGAGACCCGCCATGATCGTTGCGGCCGCCAGTCCTCGGCCGGACACGTCACCGACCACGAACACGAAGCGGTGATCGTCAATGGCGATCGTGCTGTACCAGTCCCCGCCGACTTCGATGCCGGACTCTCCCGGGATGTAACGGGCGGCAAGCTCCATTCGATCGATTGCGGGGAGTTCTTTCGGCAACAGCGAGCGCTGCAGCGTCAGCGACACGTTGCGTTGCTCGCCATACAGGCGTCGGTTCTCATCAGCGAGCCGTTCTGCAACCTGACGCCGCCTGACCAGGCGTTCGGTCATCACGACCACACCAGCGGTGAAGAGAAGGCCAACGATCAGAATGCCCCAGGGAAGACGATCGGACCAGACTCCAGCCAACGGAGTCGTCGGAGAGATGACAAGCGTCAACTGGCTGGACCCGAATGGCACCGTTGCCTTAGAAACGGTGCCAGTGAGTGGCAGATGCGAGACATTGGTCAAAATAAGGGCGCCAGGACGTATCGTCTTACCGAAGTAGACCGCAATGTTGAGTCCAGCATCTGGTGAGTTAGCCGGAACGACGAGCTTGCGATTGCTGGGCAAGGCCTGTCCTGCCGCGGCGACGTACGTTCCACTCGGAGCAACGACCGGCATGAGATAGCCGAGTCGCTGAAGTCCCTTACCCTCCACTCTGGTCGTCACGAGCGAACCGACCTTTGCCGCACGCGCGTACAGGGCCAACGAGGCCTTGCTCGTCGGGTTGTTGATCGGCTTTGCCCCTGCCCGAGTCAGCACTTGGACCTGTCCGTTGCGTACCAGAGCCAGCGACGCCGTCGTGAACGGCCCGGCGGGAGCCATGGAGGGCTGAATGACACGTTGGAAGGTCGCAGCGGGGTCCGGCGCCTCGCCTGCCGCCCCGGCGGCCTGGCCGAGCCGCCTCTCTAGGTCGACCGGGGCGATGCCGAGCGCTGAACCGGTGAGGTTGGCCTGAAGGTCCGAAAGACGCTGCTCATTGTGCATGTAGTTCACACGCGAAATGGCCGTCAGCGTTCCGGTCAGCAGCAGACCCACGACGAGCACCACGATGCTCTGCCGATGCAGCCCATGGCGCTTCCGCGTCTCAGGAGCCGTCTCAGCAGACTGGTCACGGTCGAGTTCCAGCTCCCTGGTGGCGTGTATCCCTTCGGACTCGTTCTCTTGCGTGGAAAGCGGTACGCCAGCCTGGTCAACGGTCATCTAGTTCGTCACAGACAAGTCGCCAACCAAGTCACTTCTGCGTTGCTCCCTCTCGTCACCACTAGAGATCCGACTCTCCGCCCGTTCGGGAAGAACACCGTAGAACTCTTTACCCTCTTCTTACTACTCAGGCGGGCCGAACGCCCTGAGAACTGGGCATTCGCGGGTTAGACGACGAATTGTGCTGCTCCAGGCCGGGGGCCAGTACGCCTGCCAGCCATGGTCGGGTCCGACCCGCGCTGGGTTGACGCAGCCGTGGTGACATCTGACACACAACCCCACCACGGACCCCCTACTCCTCCCGAGAGGGCTCCCCGTGCTCGGCATTGGGAAGCCCACGTCGCCAGTACGCCTTGCCAGAGATCTGATCCTTCCCGAGGCCACGGTCAGCCAGACTCTGCTGAATGGTCTTCACCACTCTCGCCTCTGCTGCAATGTAGGCATGTCCAGTGCCGACGGGTAGCTCCAGACCAGCCAGGGCGTCGAGGAGCAACGAAGCGTCGCCTGGCACCGACCTTTCCACTCGATACAGCCACCGCAGATCCAACTCCTGGCGCTGAGCCGAGTCCAATGCCTGTTCGTCAGCCGGACTGTCGATTTCGATGAGCGCCAAGGCGATCGACGCGGACGGGAGGGTTTCCACCATCGCCAACACTCCGGGCATGCCAGTTTCGTCTGCGACAAAGAGATGCCAGTCGGCGTCCGTCTGCAAGGTGATCTTCCCGCGCGGACCGATCGCGTCGATCCGATCACCGATTCTCGCGGCCCGGACCCAGTCGGTTCCGGGCCCTTTGGCATGGAGAGAGATATCGATGGTCACGGCCGCGCGTTCCATGTCGAATGCGCGGATCGTATAGCGACGGTTCACCACTCTGTCTTCTGCCAGTGGAATCCGAAACATGAGGTCCTGGCCCGCCGTGTAGCGAAGTCCAGCAAGGCCGGGAGCCGTCAGGACCAATCGATGCAGGTTGGACGACAGCGGTCCAGTACTCAGGACCTCGAAATCCCACAGCGCGGCATCAGCCAAGGGACCGCCGGCGACGCCGACCAGTTCGAGCAATCGATCAGGACTCATGTGGATCAGGTTTACCAGGAGACGACTCCACCGCTACGTCCGCACAGAAGTGGGAGCACCCATTTCCTCTTGTCACCCTGTGCTCCCGTTGTCACGACATGGGGCGCCTTCGGCCTCGTCGAGACTCCTTGATCTTGTACTAATCTTTTAGTACATTCGTACGATGGAGTCGGAACCAACCATTCGATTCCGACTCGATCGCAAGTCTGGCGTGCCGGCCTATCGGCAGGTGGTGGACCAGGTTCGCCAGGCGCTCCGTCTCGGAATTCTTCGACCGGGCGATCAGTTGCCGACCGTCCGTGACGTGGTCAAGCAGATCGCCATCAACCCCAACACGGTGCATCGCGCCTACCGGGACCTCGAGGCCCAGGGCTTGACCGAGGGTCGACCGGGCAGCGGCACATTCATCCGGCGCTCCCTCTCCAAGGTGCCAGACCAGCAGCCGCAACTCCAGCGACAACTCGAGAAGTGGATGCGGATGGCCAGAGCGGCCGGACTCGGCGATGAGGCAATCGCCGCCCTGGTGGCCGAGGCAGCGGAGTCTTCGAAGAAGGAGGAGGAATGACACAGGTGGCTGCCCTCGAGGCAGTGGGACTGGGCCGGCGCTATGGCACCAAATGGGGCTTGCGCGACTGCTCTCTGCGCGTCCCGGAGGGATCCATCACCGGCCTCGTCGGCCCGAACGGTGCGGGCAAGTCAACCTTGTTGCGCTTGGCCGCCGGACTCTCCCGGCCCACCACGGGCAGTGTCTCTCTCTTCGGCGCGGAGGTGAAGCCGAACTCGACTGACCATCTCCGACGAATGGGCTATTTCGATCAACTCAGACCGTTGTACCCAGGTCTGCGCGTCGACGAAACGCTTCGATTCGGGAAGAAGTGCAATCAGTTCTGGGACAACGCCGCTGCACTCGAATGGCTCAACGAGCTCGACGTGCCACTCAAAGAGCGGGTGGGGCGGTTGTCCCTGGGACAGCAGGCTCTGGTTGCGCTTGCTCTCTGCCTGGGCAAGCGCCCGGATCTCCTGCTTCTCGACGAGCCGGTGGCCAGCCTCGACCCGGTGGCCCGCCGTCGACTGCTCGAGGCCCTACTGGGGACCGTGGCCGAGCGCGGCACCACCGTGTTTCTCTCCTCACACATCATCAGTGAACTCGAACCGGTCTGTGACAACCTCATCATCCTGTCCGCCTCGAGTGTGCGGTGCTCTGGTTCGGTCGAGGAACTCTTGGCCGTGCATCACGTCCTGGTCGGGCCACGGAACGAACCGGCGCCGTCGGGGGTCGAGGTCGTCTCCGCCCGCCACGCTGAGTTGCAGTCGACTCTCTTCGTTCGGGGCCAGCCGAGCAATGTCGGACGCGCCTGGCAGGTGCTTCAGCCAGACCTCGACGAGATCGTCTTGGCCTATCTCGACCCTCGTCGCAGTGACGTTGCGAGCAACGCAGACCAGAAGGAGGCATCGTGATCTGGCTGGTCTTCCGGCGCTACCGAATGCTCATGTCCATCGCCTTCGTAGCACTCGTCGGTCTGGTTGTCTGGATGCTGTGGCAAGGGCATGCATCAGACGTCGCCGAGTCGAGCTCCGCATGCCACTACGGCGGTTTCTATTGCAACACGCGAAGCGGGATCTTTTCGCTTTCAGACCAGGCGACAGCCATCAACTTTCTCCTGCTCCTCGTCCCCTGCCTTCTGGGGGTCGTCTTTGGCGCGCCACTCGTGGCCGGCGAGCTCGAGCACGTCACCAACCGCCTCGCCTGGACCCAGGGGATCTCCAGAACGAAGTGGTTGCTCGTAAAATGGACCGTCGTCGGCCTGACGCTTCTTGTGCCCGTCGTTGCTCTGACGTTCGTGGCTCAGTGGTGGACCGGACATACCCAGGAGCTTCAGGATCTCAATCTCTTTCTGATCGGCACCGGCCGGCTCCAACCGCTGTACTTTCCGGTCACCGGCCTGGCTTTCGCTGCATACACGCTGTTTGCATTCTCATTGGGCGCCGCCCTCGGGGCGGCCATTCGGAAGACTGCGTGGGCCATCGTCGCGACGGTGGTCGTCTATACCGCCATGTCGGTACTCATGGTCCTCGTGATTCGGCCTTCGCTCGCACCGCAGGTGTTTCTTCCGATCCACATCAGTGCGACCGGTCAGGGTGTCGGCGACTCGGCCAACTCCGTATCAGAGAGTGCGTGGGATCTGGGTAGCGGGTACCGATACATCCCCGGCACTCCTGACGCAGCATCGCTGCCGTCTGCGAACGCCGTTGACCAGCGGTGTGAAATCCAGCGCTACTCGAGCTCCACCGGCTACTTCGATTGCTTGTCGGCTCACCATGTGCAATTGGGCACCTACTACCAGCCTGGAGACCGATACTGGGAACTGCAATGGCGTGAATCTGCCCTTCTCATCATCACCGCTGGGGCGCTGCTCGGCGTCACGGTCTGGTCCGTGCGGCGATGGCGGGCCTAAGCAGGTCGTACTTGGGTCGAAGATCCGAATTCTGGGCCGAGCACCACCCCTCGCCCTCGGTCCTGAATCGTCGAAAGCCCGATACGACCAATACGTGCCGGTCCCCGAACCGAGGTCCGTGCGGACCTGGCTCCGATTGGAAACACCGGGTAATCGTCGTGTGACAAATGGGTTTTCCGTTCAGGATTTGCACTCGCCGGACGGTACCTTCGCCCCATGCCCGAACCCCGTGCAGTGCGACCGTTCGCCGAACATCACGAGGAATGGTCGGCACACCTCAGACGCAATGCCGTCAGTCGGCGCACCCTGTTCAAAGGAGCGATCACTGGTGTGACCGCTGCGGCGCTGATCGGCACTCGAGATTGGTCAGAACCGAGCATTGCCTCGGCGGCCACCGGCCTCGGCACGATCGCCGGCGGCTTCCTCGTCAACGGCCGCCACCTGTCGTTCGGCGACGATCCGACAACCGAGATGTGGGTCGGCGGCCAGCTGTTCAACCTCAACCAGTACAACGCCATCCCGCCGACTTCCATCCGAGTCTGGCTCGACTATGGAAGCGGCCCTGGCTATGGCGCCTCGGTGGAAGCGGAAATCCGCGAGCTGCTCACCCACGTGCCGGTGTGGGACGGGCAACCGGGCGTGCTCAAGGCGTCCCGGACACTCAACGCCGATCAGTTCTTCGTCCACGCCCACCTGACCGGTCTCGATCCCGGTCAGACCTACCACTATCGGTTCCGTTACAAGGCTGATGGTGAAAAGGGGACGACGCCCGACGCCACCTTGCGCACCGCACCGACACATTCGCTCGAACCATTCACGTTTACCGCATTCGGTGACGAAGGGATCCCCGGGCCCACCCTGGATCGCGATCCATCCCTCCTGCCTGAATCAGATTGGGGAATGTGGAATGACGGCAGCTATGGCCCCGGAGACCCCGACAAACCGCAAGTGACGGGTACGGCCACGACGTCGGCCGTGGTCGCGCAGATCAACGCGGTCCGCAATCTCTCGAACGGCTCACCGTCACGATTCAATCTGGTGGCGGGAGACCTGTGCTACGCCCAGGCCCAAGGCGACATCCAGCCCATCATCAATCCCGACGGTCCCAACGGGCGCCAGCCACGGTCGGGGAACACGCCGACGCCGCCCGCCCACAGCGGAGGATGGGACTACTACGACCCCTGGGTCTGGACCAGCTGGTTTCCGATGATCGAACCGAGCGCGGCGACGATCCCCTGGATGTTCGCCACGGGCAACCACGAGCCCGAGCTCTTCTCGACCATGGTGGCAGCCGACTCCCAGACGGTCGCCAACTACGACCCGATCGGCTACGGCGGCATCGTGAAACGCCTTGACCTGCCGAAGAACGGACCCTCCGCCTGCCCGTCGGTCTACAGCTTTACCTACGGCAACGTCGGGATCATCAGCGTGGACGCCAACGATCTCAGCTGGGAGATTCAGGGACTCCGCGACTACAGCAATGGAGCACAGGCCCGATGGCTGGAGAATCAGCTTTCCGACTTTCGCTCCGATCCGGGTGTCGACTTCATCGTGGCCTTCTTCCACGAGTGCGCCTTCTCGACCTGCAACGGTCACAGCTCCGATGGCGGCGTTCGATCCACGCTGGCTCCTCTCTTTGCCCGCTATCAGGTGGATCTCGCCGTGCAGGGCCACAATCACGTGTACGAGAGGACCAATCCGCTCATCTACAACGCCTCCACGAACTCAGCGCAGTCGAGCAAGCAAGCGGTGGCCCTCTCGCCGAGCGAGCCGGCCGAGGTGGCGCCGGCCACGGACGGGACGACCTACGTCGTCGTCGGCACGGCCGGCACACCGCGCTACGGCTGGACAGACAAAAGCGAGACCGACCGGAACTTCGCCGCCGGCGGAGGCAGTGGCTCCACCGTGATCGGCCACGCGAAGACCGGCAAGGGTCCCTACGTCAGTGAGCTCGACTTCAGTGAGAGCACCGAGACAGTCGATTGGTCGCAGGCCAGATACCGGGACTACGGCTTCATCGCACTCGACGTCGTCCCAGCGCCTGCCGGCCAGCACACCACCATGACCCTGCGCTTCATCAACGAGCAGGGCCAGGAGCTCGATCGAGTGGTCTTCACTCGAACAGCTGGTCCGTGAGCCGAGCTGCTTTTCGCTCATCCTGGAATTCTCCTGAGCCCACCTCGTCCGTCAACGTTCGCGTGCAACGAGAACGAATTCCGTGACCCTCGTCTACTGTGGTTTGGCAACAAGGCCGCCACATCCATAGACCGGGGGCACGATGTCGAACGAAGCCGAATCTTCAGGGCGCCAGTCAGATTCGGAGGGTGGGGTGACACCACCCGGAGGCCATCCGCCGAGGCGTCAACTTCGGCTGGCTGTCGTCATGACCGGCGGGGTGAGCCTTTGCGTGTGGATGGGCGGCGTTGCGCTCGAAATCGATCGACTCCGCCGCTCTCGATGTGGCGAACCTGCCGGCAACCACCACGAACCCGACGATCGAGATCCCTACGGTCCGCTTCTCAATGTGCTCGGCGTCGAGCCACTCATCGACATTGTTGCCGGGACGAGCGCCGGAGGACTCAACGGCACGCTCCTGGCGGCAGCAATTGCCTGGGGCACTGACCTCACCGGTCTCGGTCCCATTTGGTTTTCTCTTGCCGATTTCAAGGCTCTGATGCGGCCCGCTTCTTCTTCCAATCCTCCCTCCCTCCTCGAAGGAGATGACTACTTTCTTCCCCAGATTGAGCAAGTACTCCAACAGATGTCGACCTCGTTCAACGATCCGACCACTCATCTGGCGAGTCGGACATCCGGTCACCCTGATCTCCACTTGATCGTCAATACGACCGTGATCACGCCCACCGTCGACAACTTCGTAGACGACAACGGAGTCGAATTCTCCGAATCAACCAATGTCGGCCGCTTTCACTTTCACCAGGACGATTTCACAATCGACGAGCCGGTCGCGACGACACAAGATCCTCCCGGAATCGTTCAAGCCCTCGCTCGCGCCGCGCGTTCGAGCGCCTCCTTCCCGGGCGCCTTCGAGGCGAGCTACGTCACCGTGGGCAGCGCAAACGGGGATCTCCGGGAAGACATGGTGGATTTCGGAGTCAGCCGATTCGCCCTTGACGGGGGCCTGGTCGACAACGCGCCGCTCGACGTCGTTCTCGAGACCATCGCGTCACAGCCCGCGACCGGCCCGGTATCTCGAAGCATTCTCTTTGTTGATCCACTCGGATCCACGTTCTCGACTTCACCTGCAGACGATCCAACCAAGCCACCTTCGGTCTATCGCGTCCTTGACCACGCTCTGATGATTCCTCGACAGCGCAGTAACGCCTTGCTCTACGACCAGCTTCACCTGCGAGCCGGACAGCACCGCGTCCTTCGAGACGTGCGAAACGACCTCCTTGGTGGCTACAAAGATCAGGGCTTGAGTCCGAGTCTCATCACGACGGCCGAGAAGTTGCTGGCGACTGCCGACCGTTTGGCGCCTGGTGTGCGATCTGCCCGTCGGCGTTTGGATCCTTCTGACGACTCACCCGATGGCGACGGCCTCACGGCTCGCGATCAAGCACGCACCCGTCGCCAGACTCTCCTCATCGTCCAGGACTTTCTGGGGCGCGCATTGGCAGATACCAATTCGGGGCTGGCGACGGACCTGATGGTCAAGCGCGAGTCGATCTCGGCTCTCCTGCTCGCGACACCTCCCGCTCGTGGCGAGGTTTCCGAGTCCGCCGACGTGGGACCACCGGTCACCCGAGCGATGACAGCGCTCGTTCCAATGCTCTTCGAACCCTACGTCGACGTAGACAATCGAGCTCTCAAGCAGCTGCAGAATGAGATGACGTTGGTGGCCGCCCTTGCCTTGGCCGACAAGAATTTGCCACCGGATGCGCTCAAAGACCGCAGCGATACGCTCGAATTGGCAGCGCGCCCTGTCGGCACTCGATGTTCTGCAAGCGTCCGTTACCGACTGCGACGTGCACAATCCGCAGCGAATCAAGTACTTCGAACTGAGTACGAATACACCGGGTTCGACGAAAACACCCGAAGAGAAGCTCACCGGTGTCCAGTTCATGCACTTCGGCGCGTTGTACGCGTCCTCGTGGCGAGTCAACGATTGGATCTGGGGCCGTTTGGACGGATGCTTTCGACTCTTCGAAATGCTCGTTGATCCTGAAACCCTTCTCGAACTCGGAACTCCCAGTGCGATGGCGGCGCAAATTGCGAAGGGTATGAGCGGAGATGTCCCGGACGAGTTCCAGAGCACGTTCGCGTATCTCTTGGAAGAAGTGTGCCAGGCGGAGGAGAACTCGACCGAAAGAGTTCGTCGGGCGAATCGGGCCCGTGCCTGGGCCGCTGACGCGGTCTCGAAGGCAGAACGAATGCGCATCGTCGATGACGAGTGGAGCCGTCTGGTGGGCGCGGTCCAAGGAGATTTGAGCACGGGCATCGCACGTACCGACGCGTTGGTCAATTTTCTCGACCAGGCCGGCGGGCTCGCGAATCCCCCCACGCCTCAGGACCGGTGGGGTGTCTGGCAGGCCTGCGCGATCGGAGGCGAGAAGATCACCCACGAGTTCGGGTCGGACCGCTTCGCCGGACTGGCGACACAGGCCGGTGCAGTGGCGACCGAGACCGTGAGCTCGGCAGCTCCGAAGCCCGTCAGGGCAGTGCTTTCGGTCCTGAGCGGGGTTCTCCGAGTCGCAAACTTCGCCGTCTCCCCCGCGACTGCATCGAGATCTACTGCTCTCGTCATGGCCCTTGTCACCGTGCTCACCGGACTTGGTCTCGCTATTTCCGTGGCCGGGGTGTATTGGCTTCCATTGGTCATCGCATGCGCCGCTTGGTGGATCGGAGTCTTGATCGCTGAGATCCTCGTGCGCCAATGGCGCTTGGCTCTCGGGTCAGCCGCGGTTGCCGGACTCGGGCTCGGGGCCGTTGCAGTCGGACGTCATTGGAGTCATGTTGTGGTGGAGCTGATTGGCATGCTCCTCGTTGCAGTTGCGGGTATTTTGGCCGGGCTTTTCGGTCAACGAATCGACGACAAGACGCGGGCCGTCAACAGTGGCGGGCGATCACAACATCGGCTGTCACGAAAGCGCCAGGCTTGACACCCACCACCGAGCATCGATGGGCCCGAACGGCATGGACCGGAGGGGTCCCGCATCGAAACTCATCACGAGCAAAATCGGTCGCCCGTTCACTCGAGTGGGCCAGCCGTTTTACGTGGCTGTCTTTCAGTATTCGGACTGAAGCCCGACGGTCCCAGGCCGCAGCTCAGACCTTCGCACCCGACCGGTTGATCGTCGCCTCGTCCGTCCCCAGGTAGGACTCGATCACCGCGGGATGCTCGAGCACCTCGGCAGGCGTCCCCTCGGCAATGACCGAACCGAGCTCGAGGGCGATCATGCGATCGCAGATCGCGGTGAGCAACGGCATGTCGTGCTCCACCACCAGGATGGAACAGCCCATGTGCTGCTGCACCCGCACCAGGAGCGGTCCCATCGCCTCTGTCTCGCGCTGGGCCACGCCGCCCGAGGGCTCGTCGAGCAGGAGGACGCCCGGCTTCTGGGCCAGCACGCACGCCAGCTCCACGATGCGCCGGGTCCCGGTCGACAGCTCCCCCACCAGCTTCTCCCGGAAGGCGCCGAGTCCCATCATCTCGATCAACTCTTCGGCCCGCCGTGCGGCCTCGGCCTCCGAGTCGAGCGAGGCGGGCAGGCGCAGCCCCGCCGCCACGAGGTCACGCGACGTGAGATGGCGCTCCTGGGCCACCTCGATCGTCTCGGCCACGGTGAGCGAAGGGAAGAGCCGGGCCTCCTGGAACGTCCGCCCCAGTCCGGCGGCCGAGCGCAGGTGCGCCGGCCAGGCGTCGATGTCGGCCCCGCCCAGCCGGATGCGGCCGCCGTCCGTCGCCAGGAAGCCCGAAATACAGTCGAAGAAGGTCGTCTTCCCGGCCCCGTTGTGGCCGATGAGCCCGAGGATCTCGCCGTCGCGCAGCGTCAGGCTGATGTCTTCGATCGCCGTGATCCCGCCGAAGGTCTTGCGCACGCCGTTGCACTCCAGGATGGCGGGCGCCTCGGCCGACGGCGGCACGCGATGCCGATTGTCGGACACGATGAGCGCCGACGAGGCCACCGAGTGGTCGCGCACGTCGGCGGGTCCGGCGTCGGGCGTCACCACCGTCCCCTCCACCGAGCCGGCTCCGGCGATGAAGACCGACCGCAGGATGTCGGGGCGGTCGAGCAGGTCGACGGTGCGCCCGCTGAAGCGCACCTCGCCCTTCTCCAAGAAGACGGCCCGCTCGGCCAGCTCCAGTGCGACGTTGACCGACTGTTCCACCACCACGATCGTCGTTCCCTGGGCGTGGAGCAGCTTGACCACCTGCAACAACTGGGCCACCACGGTCGGGGCCAGGCCGAGCGAGAGCTCGTCGATCATGAGGACTTTCGGGGTCACCATGAGCGCCATGCCGAGGGACAGCATCTGCTGTTCACCGCCCGAGAGGTTGCCCGCCTGTTGGTGGGCCCGCTGTCGCAAAATGGGAAAGAGATCGAGCACCCGGGCCTTGGCCTCGCCGACGGCCCGGTGGTCTTTGCGGATCATCCATGTGCCCAGACGCAGGTTCTCGTCCACCGTCAGTGTGGGGAAGATGCCCCGTCCGCCAGGCATCAGCGACAATCCCAGCCGGGCGATGGCCTCCGCCGGCTCCCCGCCGATCGGCCGTCCACCCAGCCGGACGGCGCCCGAGCCCACTTTGACCAGCCCGCTGGCTCCCTTGAGGAGCGTGGACTTGCCGGCGCCGTTGGTCCCGAGCAGGGCCACGATCTCGCCCTCGTAGACATCGAGGTCCACCCCGAACAGGATCTGTACCGGCCCGTAGGAGACCTCCACCTTCTGGCACGACAGCACGGGCGGCGCGTCGAGGCCGACCTTGTCTTCGGACCGGTCCCGGTCGTACCCGTCGCGGCCCGCGGGCAGCGGGACCGGCTCGGTGTCCTCGTCACGGGCCAGCGGCGCCGGCACCAGTTCGGGGTGCCACGGCCCGGCCCCGTCCTCCTGCTCGTCCGCGCTCAGCGCTCCCTCGACCAGGGCGCTCTCCTCGGGCGCCCGGTCGACCAGTTCCACTCGTTTGTCGGCCACCAGGCTGGGCACCAGGATGTCGCGGCGCAGCGCCACCATGCGCAAGAGCCGGTCCCGAATGCGCTGCACGCCGTCGGCCAGCCCGCCGGGCAGGAACAGCAGAATGAGCAGTAGCCCGATCCCGGTCAGGACCAGCTGGTACTTGGGGAACGAGTAGCTGAGGACCTCGATCAACGCCACGCCCATCAGCACGCCGCTGATGGAGCTGAGACCGCCGATCACCGCCATGGAGAAGACGACCAGCCCGTAGGAGGGGTCGTAGGTGTTGAAGCCGACGGCGCCCAGCAGTACGGCGTAGAGCCCGCCGGCCACGCCGGCGATGACCCCCGCCAGCACGAAGCTGGCCAGCTTGGTGCGCACGGGCGGCACCGACATGGCCGCGGCCGCCTTCTCGTTGTCGCGCGTGGCCAGCAGGACCCGCCCGGGTCGGGCCTTGCGCAGGCCCTGAATGAACACGATCGTCAACACCAAGAAGCCGAGGCAGACGAAATAGAAGGACTTGTTCGAGGCCAGGTCGAAGCGCTGCCAAAGCACCGGTCGTAGGAACGACTGCGGAATGATGTTCGGGAAGTAGGTCGGGTTCAAGAAGAACGAGTCGATGGCGACCCCGAGGGCGAGGGTCACCGCGGCCAGGTAGGCGCCTCGGATCCGCAGGGCCGGAATGCCCACAATGACGGCCAGCACGGCGCCGGCCAGACCCGCCGCTGTGAGGCAGAAGAACAGGTCGACATTCGCCTTCTCAATGAGGTCGCCCGCCAGGACGCCGCCCACCCCGGCGAAGGCGAACTGGCCCAGGCTCACGTTGCCGGACCAACCGGTCAGGACGACCAGCGACAGTGCGATCACGCCGTAGATGAGGGCGCCGGTGTACTCCAAGGTGATGCCCGGGCTCGCCACCAGCGGCACCACCAGGACGACCACGGCGACGATGGCGATGACCGCGCCGCGCCCGAACTTCACCTCGGGCAGCCTGCGCAGGGCGTCGGGGATGGGCTTGAGGATCCCTGTAGAGGAGAACGTCTCCTCGGCGTCGTCGGCCCGGCTGCGCTTCTTCTGCAGGAACAGCAGCCCGATCAGAATGGCCACCAGGTTCACCACGTCCCCGGTGGCGCTGCCGTACTGGGGGAAATTGAACTGCACCAGCCCGCTCGTCACCCCGAGCGCCACCCCGGCCCCGAAGGCCAGCGGGAGGTTCTCCATGCTGGCGATGATGGCGGCGGCCAGAGCCGGAAGGATCAGTGCAGGACCGGCGCCGGCCGCGATCGTGATGCCCTGAGAAGGGGCGCTGACCGTCGTCGTCAGTGCAGCGATCACGCCGGCGATGATCCACACCAGGGTGGAGAGCCGCTTGACCGGGATGCCGAGGAGGCGGGCCCGGTCCGCGTTGTCGGCCACCGAGCGCACCGCGATGCCGGCGTCGGTGCGCATCAAGAACCAGCCGAGGGCGATCAGCACCACAGGCACGATGATGGCGACCAGCAGGTCGTTGCCGTTGAAGAGGACGGGAAAGATCAGCAGGTGATGCGAGCTGAGCGGTGTGGTCACCGCCCCCACGATCGAGGGTCCGCTGAACCAGCCCGGCACCAGGATCTGGATTCCCCCGAAGAGCTGGGCCAGGCCGATGGTCACCACCATCACGATGAGGCGCGGCGCGTTGAAGAAGCGCCACCGGATGATGAAGTCGACGAAGAGGCCCAGGGCGGCGCCGACTACCAGGGCCAGGAAGAGGCAGACGAACCAGTTCACGTGATGGGCCAGATTGAGCTCGACCGCCACCGTGGCCGCCAATGCCCCCATGGCCCCGTAGGAGAAATTGATGACCCGCGAGGCGCGGTAGGTCAGGACCAGGCCGAGAGCGAGCAGTCCGTTGACCGCACCGAGCTCCGCCCCGAGGAGGATCTGCCCACGCGGGGCGTCGTGGGGCCACAGGGCCGGCACGGCGAAGAGCACGACGAGCGCGACCGCCGCCGAGATGATGACGGCGCGCAACCGGGCCGGCGTCGTGGCCCAGGCGTGGCTCAGGCGTGGTGGCACGTCGATCGACACGACGGCGCCCTAGGAGCCCGAGGGCGGTGTGATGGGGAACGACGAGGGCAGCGGCAACGCCCCACCGGCGAAGGAACCGATCTTCGTGCGCGTCGTGGAGTAGACGTAGGCACCGACCTTGTCGTCGTAGGGCGAGGTCTTGGTCGGATCCCAGTAGATGAAGGACCAGTCCATTTGCGGCGTGTAATGGCCGTTCGGAAAGGCCCAGGTCCCATAGAGCGCGTTCGGGGCGCCGGCCTGGCTGCCCGGGTAGGCCCGCATGCCGCTCTGGAACGACGCCGGCGTGAGGTTGGGCCCCGCCATCTGAATCCCGATGGCCATCTCGTACATCTGCGCGTAAATCAGGTCCACCGCGTTGGCCGGCTCGCTGCCCGGGTCGATCGACTTGTAGGCGGCGTAGCCGAACGTGTCGTTCTTGGGCACCGTGGCGCCGTCGAAGCTCACGCCGAAGGCGTGTGACCACTCGGCCGAGTCGAAGAGCTGGCCCACGATGTCCTGGTCGGTGAGGGCGACCCCTGCGACCACCCACTCGGGGGTGTAGCCCTGCTCGGCCGCCCGCGATGTCAGGTAGACCGGGAAGACCGGGTCGCAACCGCAGAACACGGTGGTGATGCCGTCGTTCTGCAGCTGGCTGATGACGTTGGAGGCCTGGCTCGACAGCGTGGACAGGTTCAGCTGGTACGAGACGTTGTCCGCAATCGGGTGGCCGGCCGCCTGGGCCTCCTGCACGGCTGACTGCGCCGCCGTCTGGTACCACGGGTCGCTCGGGGCGATGATCGCCACCTTGCGGGGCTGGTTCTGCAAGCTCCCCCGGCCCATTGGGCCTTCCCGCCGGCCAGCGACTTGAGGTAGAGCTCGCTGGTGGCCTCGACGACATCGTTGGACTCGGTGTCGAGGCTCCACATATAGGGCGCGTATTGGCCCATGAACGACGCCGAGAGGTAGGGCGCTCCGAAAGAGATGACCTTCTGCTGGGCCAACGCCACGTCGTAGGGCTCGCTGACGCCGTTCAGTTCGGCGAACGCATGGAGCTGCTGGGCCGCGGTCACCGCGTCGGCGTCCGCCTGCTGCTGGCCACTCCCCAGCAGCTCGTTGGTGATGGAGCCCTGCCCGTTGAAGAACTGGATGTTCAACTTGCGTCCGTAGAACTGGAAGTGGTTGTCGAAGTAGGTGGCCAGGGCCTGCACCGTGCGCTCGATGTCGGCCGTCGTGTCGGTGATGTCGGCACCGCCGAGCGAAGCCAGCGTCTGCTGGAAGCTTTCCGAGTCCGACGTGATCCGGTACGACACGTTGATCGCCGTCGGCGTGACCCCGGCGGAGGTGGGCCCGCCATTGTTGCCCGAGAAGGCGATGCAGGGGGGCGAGTACGGGTCGCCCGAGACCTGCTCGGTCTGGCCCGGGCACGAGCCTGTCTTCCCGGTGGCCGCGCCGGCGGCCGCTGCCGTCTTGGCGGCGGCCGTGGCGGCCCCGCTTGCCGCACCGCCGGCCCCGCCGCCCGCCGCGCCAGCTGCGCCACCGGCCGTGCCCGCGCCGGCCCCGGCGGCAGCCCCGCCCGCCCCGGCGCCACCGGTGCCCGTGGTGCTGGCCGCCCGCGACTCGTGGACGACCTCCTGCTGCGGGGCCTTGGTCGGCACCAGCATCGCCATCAACACGAAGGCCACCAGCAGCACGGCCAGCGGGCCGTAGCCCTTCAACAACCTGCTGTTCGACTTGACGGCGCTCAGCCGCAAGTTGCTCACCGACGCCTGCTCGCTCATTGCGTGACCTCCGTGACCGCATGCAGCGGGCCCCGCCGGCGCTGCCGCACGTAGTCCCACGTGAAGAGCGCGCTCAGCATGGCGATGACGCCCAAGCCGATGGGAACGGCGACATTCCCCGTGTAACACCCGCCTCCGGCCGGCCCGAGACTGAAGCAGTCGGCCGTCTTCTGCACCGGTCCGAGTGCCTGGGCGCTGGGCGAGCCGCTCGACGGCGCCGAGCCCGACGACGCCGATCCGCCGGGCAGAGACGTCGACAAGGACGCGCTCGAGGGCGTGAAGCCGGCCCCCGAGTTGCCCGTGGTCAACCCGGCCGAGACGCCGGTACCGCTGTTGCCGCTGGCGCCCAGGGCCGGGACCGAGGCCGACGGTGCGCCGGAGGGGCCGAAGGGCGACGAGCCCGCCTGGTCGTTGGTCAGCGCGGTGGCGCCGCCGAGCAAAATGTTCATGTTCCCGCCGCCGGCCGCCACGCCGGTACCGATGTCGCCCACCGTGATCTCGGAGGCCAGGTTGCAGTCCGCGTTCAGGATCGCGTTGACCACCGCCTCGCGCTCGGCCTGCACCGAGCCGAGGTTCGCCCCGATCAGCTCCTGCCCGAGGGCGTTGTTGTCGATGCCGATCTGCAGCGGAGAAATCACCACAGTGCCGTCGGGCAACGTCGACTGGACGGGCCACACGATGTTGAAGCCGAGCGGCGACAGCGCGGTGTTGATGACGTCGAGTTCCGATTGGGGCGACACGTCCGCGGCCGAGAGGTCGACCGGCACTCCGGCCACCGTCAGCGAGCCGATCGAGAAGGTCCCGGTCGTCTGGGTTGCACCTCCGGACTGCTCCTCGGCGTCCCAGTGCAAGCCGCCCAGGACGACCAGACCGTTGGCCAACGAGAGCTGACCGACGTCGGCCGTGGCCCAGGCGGTCCGGGTGCTGCCATTGTCGACCGAGGCGTGCGCGCTCGTCGTCATCGTGCCGAGGGTGATCAGGTTGCCCGGGACGCTCGCCGCGGCCGCCGTGGTCGTCGATCCCGACGCCGGCTGCGAGGTGGCGATGGCCATCTCGTTGCCCACACCGAGCCCGGTGTCCGTCGATTGCGGCGTGATGCTGTCCGTGAGGACCTGGTTGCCGTTGGTCGACTCGGCCTGCACCGGCGGCGGCACGTCGCTCTGGGGCAGGGTGGGCGGCGAGTTGTTACAGCCCTCCGCCTCGAGCGCCGTCCCGATGGTGCCGAGGTCGATCGTCTGCGAGAGCGACTGCGCCTCGACGTCCTGATAGTTGGCGATGGAGGTGGCCAGCGTGATGGCGTAGCTCAGGCCTCCGGTGGTGGGTGCCAGCGAAATCGCCTGCGACTGCGCCTGTGCGTTCCCGGCCACGAAGGACGAGTCCGCGCCAGAGGTCGTCCCCAGCTCGACCAGGCCGACCGCCGACAGCAACGCACAACCGAGGCCGATCCGCAGCATCGCCGGCGTGTACCGGCGCCGGCGGATGGACGGCCACCATGACCCACGAGTCCCCATCACCCGGTGAACCCTCCCCTTGAGCACCGGGAGCAGAACGTCCGTTCGGGCCCTTCCCTACGGGTGCTCTCGCGCGGGCTACTGCGCCGTGGTGGCGCGGCCGGGCTCCGCCGGAACGGGAAAAGGCCTGTTCAGGGCGTAGGGGGGCGCCACTCGCCGTCCACACCACGTCGACCGGCCCGACGCAGGCCCGGAAAAGAGCCGAGTGCCCCGCCTCGGGCTAGGACCCCTGGGCGACCCGATCAGAGAGGTCGTGCAGCCGCGGCACCCACCACTCGAGCGGCTGGACGGCCAGGCCAGCGGCCTTGCCGTGGTCGTCGGCCCGCCGCAACGTCACCGCGGCAGCGGCCAGGGGCAGCCGGGCGAAGGCGTCAGCCTCCGTCGCCCCGAGCGACCCGCCCTGCCGGCGTAACGAGACGACCGAGTCGGCACTCAGCTCGCCGTCGTAGTCGCCCTCGACCCCGACCAGATACCGCTTGGCCTCCACGTGCAGGCCCACGATTCCGGCCACTCGCTCCCCCAGCGCGCCGCGCACCGCCTGGGCACCGTCGTCGGCATGGGCCTCGTCGGTACCGCCTGGCAGGAGGTGGCCGATGTCGTGCACCAGCCCGGCCACGGCCAGCTCGACGTCGTCGGGGTGGGAGCGCTCGAGGAGTGCCGCCGTCTGCAGCGCGTGGTCGAGCTGGCTGACCGGCACCTGCGGGCTGAGCTGGAACGTCGGACCGACCGTGGCCAGGACGTCGACCAGCTCGTCCACGCTGAGCTCCGGGATCGGGGCGGTGGGCATAGGGCCATTCTCCCTCGTTGCAGCTACCGTGACCGGCCGTGCCCTGGACCCCGCCGCCCCGCAGCCCGTGGATGGAGAAGATGGTCGCCCTCGGACGCGGCCTGGGCGACGACGGGCGCTCGATCGTCTCGGTCGAGCCCGAGGCGCTCACCGCCGCCGCCCGGGCCACCACCGGGCTCGACGATTTCGGCGACACCTGGTGGCAGGAGCCCTTCGGACGCCTGTGCGCCTCACTCGAGGACGAGGCCAACTTGCACCTGCCCGGCCGCCTCCGCATCCGAGGCGAGCTCCAGCTGATCCTCCAGAACCGCCTGCGCATGGTCGACCTGTGGGCCCGGGAGCCCGAGGTGCTCGAGCAGCCCGTGCCGGCACCGATCGTGGTCACCGGCCTCAGCCGTTCGGGCACCACGTTCTTGCACGAGCTCCTGGCCTGCGACCCCGACAATCGGCCACCGCTCCTCTGGGAACTGCTGCACACCGTCCCCTACGACGAGGCCTCGGGCGACCTGTGCGACCAGGAGATCAAGTTGATGGACGAGATGATCCCCTCGTTCACCGCCATGCACGAGAACGGTGGCCGCCTCCCGACCGAATGCATCTTCGCCTTCGCGCACCAGTTCTCGACCGACATGTACACCGGGACGGTCAACGTACCGGGCTACACGATCTGGAGAAGCGGCGTCGACCAGGCCCCGATCTACGACTGGCACCGGCGCCATCTGCAGACGCTGCAGTGGGTAGCCGAGCGGCCGACGACGCGGTGGGTCGTGAAGGCGCCCTCCCATCTTTCTGCCCTGCCTCTGCTCTTTACGACCTATCCCGACGCTCGGGTCGTCATCACCCACCGCGACCCGCTGCGCGTCGTGGGATCGCTGGCCGATCTGATGGCCACGCTCCACTACATGCATTCCGATCAGGTCGACCACGCGGTACTGGTCGAGTTCATGACCATGGGCCTCGAGCTGCAGATGGACTCGGTCACCGCCGAGCGGGATGCCGGCGCCATCCCCAACGACCAGATCACCGACATCATCTACCAGGACCTGATCGCCGACCCGCTGGCGGTGGTCGAGCGCCTCTACGCCGGCTGGGGCCTTGCCCTCAGCGAAGAGTTCCGGAGCCGGCTGGAGGCCTACCTGGCGGCCCGCCACGCCAACCGGGCCCACGGGCACGACTACTCCTTCGCCGACACCGGGCTCGACCTGGCCACCCACCGCGCCCTCGTCGCGCCATATCAGGAGCGATTCGGCGTACCGTCGGAGGTGCAGTAGATCGCTGCCGGGGGGCGGAAGAGAATAGGGAGGGACAGATGGACTGGAAACTCGAGACACTGGTCGTCCCGGTCGCCGATGTCGACCGGGCCAAGGCGTTCTACGCCGATGCCGTTGGCTTCCACGTCGACGTCGACCACCGGGCCGGGGAGGACTTCCGGGTCGTCCAGCTGACACCGCAGGGATCGGGCTGCTCCATCTCACTGATGAAGAACGCGGATGCCGCGGGGTCGCTGCAGGGCCTGCACTTGGTGGTCCCCGACATCGACGAGGCCCAGCGGGTGCTCGAGGCCGGCGCCGTGACCGCCAGCGGCGTCTTCCACTTCGAGGAGGGAGCGCAGGTCGACGGGCCGGATCCCGGCCGCGCCGACTACGGCTCGTTCCTCTCCTTCAGCGATCCCGACGGGAACGGCTGGCTGGTCCAGGAGGTGCCGAGCCGGGCCGAATAGACGCCGCCGGCCTCGCCGGTGCTACGACCGAGCCAGGTCCACCATCTGCACCACCTCGGCGCTCGGATGGGGCGGCCCGTCGGCCAGCACCCAGCGCACCAGCATGTAGCCCTCGCGACGCCCGCCGGTGTCGAGCCAGTTCGTCACGCCGGGATCGGTCGGCGCAATGACCAGCCTCCACGTGCCGTCGTCTCCACGCGTGGCCGTCTTGTTGTTCAGCGCCGTCGTGGTGTAGCGGTAGTCGAAGCTCTCCCCCCACGGCGAGGTCAGCGTGAGGCCCCAGTACAGGAACGGCTTGTCGGGCTCGTGCACGGTCACGACGAGCGCCTCGCCCTCCTCGAGCTTGAAACGCCCGCCGTGGTAGGTCATCTCGGCGTTGGTATGGGTGCGCATCTCGTCCTCTTGCGCCTCCACGTGTGCTGCGCCGGACTGCCCACCGAAGGTGTTCATGTTCGACCCGGCGTCGTTCCACATGGCGATGGCGTTCTTGCCGATGAAGGCGAGGAACATGGCGGCGAACTCGAGCTTGGGCGCCAACTCCTCGCTCGAGAGGATCGGCGGCGACACTTCCTCACCGGGCTGGGGCACCAAGTCGACGCGGAGGCGGGCGAACTTCTCGGGCGACTTCTCGAAGTAGGTCTCCCGGATGGCCAGCTGGGCGGTCCCAGGCTGGAGGAGGACGGAGTTGCGCGGCCGGGGGTTGGGCATCTGCGCCTCCGGGGCGATCAGGATGTCGACCTCACCGTTGGGCCCGAGCTCGAACTCGTCGATGTGCGTCTGGGTCTGCGTGCCCGTGCGCCCGCCCACGGGTCCCTGCCCGAAGGCGGTGCCGAAGGTCATGCCCAAATAGGCGCACTCGCCGCGGAAGCCGACCAGGCGGTAGGAGTGCTGGTCGTCGAGGACGCAGAAGGTGTAGTGCACATCGGGGTTGTCGACCAGCAGCTTCTTGTACTCGTCCTGCAGGTCGAAGAGGACCGGGTGGAGCGGATCGGAGCGCTCCACGATCCAGTCCAGGATCAACCGGTTGAGCCGGGTCACCCAGCGGTAGCCCTCGGCCAGGTCGACATCGGTCTCGGGGACCCCGGTCGCCTCCCGGACGACGTCGAGTGCCGTCGTCTGCGCCTGCACCCAGGCCTCGAATGCCTTGTCGAGTCGCTCGTCTCGCATGCCTCTCCTCTGTCCGTGCCGAGGGGACGCTACCGGGGCGGCCACCGGGACGCCGACTCGCCGCGCCCGCTTTCCAGCCGGTAACTTCGGAGGACGTGACTGACACCGCAACCGAGACGACCGGCACCGACGAGCAGCTGAGCGAGCTCCGGTCCTGGCTGGGCAACAACTGGGACCCGGACCTCACGGTCGCCGAATGGTGGGAGCGCCTCGGGCTCGCGGGTTGGGCGGCCCCGGGACTGCCGACCAACGCCTACGGCAAGTCCATGGCCCGCTCCGACGTCGTGCTGGTCCAGCAGGAGGTGGCCAAGTTCGGCGCCCTCGGCGCCCCGGCCGGCCTCGGGCTCCTGCTCGCCGCGCCGACCATCGCCACCCACGGCACCCAGGAGCAGATCGACCTCTACGTGCGCGACATCGTGACCGGTCAGAAGGCCTGGTGTCAGCTCTTCAGCGAGCCCCAGGCCGGTTCGGACCTGGCCGGCCTGCAGACCCGCGCCGTCAAGGACGGCGACGAGTGGATCGTCAACGGCCAGAAGGTGTGGACCTCGGGTGGCCAGTACGCCGACCTCGGCATGTTGCTGGCCCGCACCGACCCCGACGTGCCGAAGCACCAGGGCATCTCGTACTTCGCTTTCGACATGCTCCAGGACGGCGTCGACGTGCGCCCGCTCAAGGAGATGACAGGGCACTCCCTCTTCAACGAGGTCTTCCTCACCGACGCCCGCGTGGCCGACTCCGCGCTGATCGGCGGTCTCAACAAGGGCTGGGCCGCGGCCAACACCACGCTGGCCAACGAGCGGGCCGGGCTCGGCTCGGGCGGCGGCAACGCGGCCGGCGGAGGCTTGGCGCAACCGGGGTCCGTCATGGGCATGCTGACCAAGCGGGTGGGCGACCTGGTGGCGCCGCCCGAGACGGGGGGCAAGAAACAAGCCGGCGGCGGTGCGCTCGGGGCCATGCAGGGAGGGGCCCGCCTCCTCATCAGCGTGGCCAAGTCCCGGGGCGTCTCGGACGACGCCACCATCCGCCAGGATCTGGCCCGGCTCTACACGCTGGGCGAGCTCGGCCGGATGAACGGGCTCCGCATGAAGGCCGTGAAGGAGCAGGGCGGCGACATCCCGGGCATGCCCAACATCTCCAAGCTCTCCATGAGCCAGATCGTGCGTCTCACGCGCGACCTCGGGCTGCGCATCATGGGGCCGGGCGGCATGCTGCACGCCTACGACGGCGACGACAAGGCCGCGCTCAAGCACGCGACCGGTGATCCGTTCGCGGGCGGCATTACCGAGATGGCGCTCTTTGCCCAGGCGCCGCCCATCTACGGCGGCACCGACCAGGTGCAGCGCAACATCATCGGCGAGCGCGTGCTGGGCCTGCCCAAGGAGCCCAGTAACGACCGGACGACACCCTTCGCCGAGCTCCCGAAGAACGCGTAGCCGGTCCGCGGCGTTCGGTCAGGGGGGAGTTCGGGTGTGACACGCCGCGTCGATCGCACCCTGCGCGGCGCGGCGGCCATCGTCGGCGTCGCCGACGATGTCTCCCCCACCGGCGAGCTCGCACGGACCGGGCGTGAGCTCGAGGTGGCCATGGTGCTCGAGGCCCTCGAAGACGCCGGCCTCTCACTGGCCGACGTCGACGGCGTCTGCCACCCCGACTCGGCCCCCTCCTTTGCCGAGTACCTCGGCATCCATCCCGTCTTCACCGAGTCGACCATGACGGGAGGCTCGAGCTACGAGGTGCACGTCGAGCACGCCGCCGCGGCCATCGCGGCCGGGGTGTGCGACGTGGTGGTCAGCGTGTATGCGGCCACGCCGCGCAGTGACCGCAGGCGGGCCCGCGCCGGAGGCGGCGCGGGCGGAGGCAGGCGGGGCGGCCTCGGCGGTCCCAACCCGCTCATCGAGTGGGACCTGCCCTACGGCCTGCGTACCCCGATGGGCCCCTACGCCCTGGCCGCTTCGCGCCACATGTACGAGTACGGCACGACCGCCGAGCAGCTGGCGCAGATCGCCGTCAGCACCCGGGAATGGGCCTCGCGCAATCCTCGGGCTCGCTACCGCGACCCACTGACCATCGAGGAGGTCCTGGCTTCGCCCTACCAGGTGGCACCGCTCCACCTCCTCGACTGCTGCCTGGTCACCGACGGCGCGGGCGCCTTCGTGATGACCAGCGCCGAGCGGGCCCGCTCGCTGCGCAAACCACCGGTGTACGTGCTCGGGGCGGCGACCGCCACCGACCACGTGGTGATCAGCCAGATGCCAGACCTGACGACGACTCCGGGTGTCGTCTCGGGGGCCCGGGCCTTCGCCATGGCCGGCCTCGGGCCGGGCGACGTCGACGTCCTCATGGGCTATGACAGCTTCACCATCACCGCCCTGCTCCACCTCGAGGATCTGGGCTTCTGCCCCAAGGGGGAGGGCGGGCCGTACGCGGCCGACGGCCACCTCGGGCCGGGGGGCACGCTGGCCATGAACACCAACGGTGGTGGGCTGTCGTTCACCCACCCGGGCATGTACGGCATGTTCCTGCTCACCGAGGCCACCCGGCAGCTGCGCGGCGAGGGCGAGGCCCGCCAGGTGGACGGGGCGCAGGTCGCCGTCGCCCACGGCTCGGGCATCTTCCTCTCGGTCATGTCCACCGCCGTCCTGGGCACCGAGGCTGTGCTGTGACGGACCCGACGAATGACCCCGGGCGCGAGGCACCGGCCCGGACCCGCTTCGAACCTCCGGTCGGCCCCGACAGCGCGCCCTTCTGGGCCGCCACCCGTGAGAGCAAGTTCCTCCTCCAATGGTGCACGGCCTGTGAGCGCGCCATCTTCTACCCGCGTGCGTTCTGCCCCCACTGCGCCGACGGGGCGGGAGGGCTCGAGTGGCGCGAGGCCAGCGGTCGGGGCACCGTCTACGCCGCCGGGGTCGAGCACCGGCCCGAGGCCGCCGGGGCGGCCTTCAGCGGCGGCCAGCCGTTCTGTGTCGCGCTGATCGAGCTGGAAGAGGGTGTGCGCCTGGTGAGCAACGTCGTAGGTTGTCCCCCAGACGAGGTGCGGTGCGGCATGGCGGTCGTCCTGACGTGGGAGCCACTCAGCGACGGCCGGCAGTTGCCGCTGTTCACCACGGCTGGAGCATCGGGGGGAGGAGGCGCATGAGCGTTCCCGAGACCAAGGCGGAGGCCATCGCCCAGGGCCTGCTGCACGCCTGGTGGGCCCAGCGCGTGCCGGACCGCCTGGCCGTCAGCACGCCGGACGGCGACCGGTCGTACGCGGACTTCAACGCCAACATCAACTGCCTGGGCAGGGCCCTGCGGGCCCGGGGCTTGGGCCCGGGTGACGCCCTGGCCTTGATGTGCACCAACCGGCCCGAGTACCTCGAGGTGCTCTACGCCGCCCAGCGCATCGGCCTGCGCCTGACCCCCATCAACTGGCACCTCACCGGGGAGGAAGCGGGCTACATCGTGGCCAACTGCGAGGCGAAAGCGTTCGTCTGCTCGGCCGAGCTGGGCGAGGCGGTGACGCTGGCCGCCGAGGCCGGAGGCCCGAACTTGGTGCGCATCACCGTCGGGGGCTACATCCCCGGCTTCGAGATGTACAACGCGCTCGTCGGCGAGCAGGATGGCGACGACATTGAGGACCCGGTGTTGGGCACCCAGATGCTCTACACCTCGGGCACCACCGGGCGGCCCAAGGGCGTGCACCGGGACGGCTCGGCGGTGAGCGCGCTGGCCGCGGTGAACTTCTGCGGCTACGACGAGGACTGGGAGCACTCCGTCGACGCCCACCTCGTCACGGGGCCGCTCTACCACGCGGCGCCGCTCGCCTTCTCCGTGGCCGTGCCCTTCGCCTACGGCGTGCCCCTGGTGATCATGGAGCACTGGGAGCCGGTGGAGACGATGCGCCTCATTGAGCGTCACGGCGTGACCCACACCCACATGGTGCCGACCATGTTCCACCGCCTGCTGGCCGTGCCGGCAGTGGAACGGGAGCGCTTCGACCACTCGTCGCTGCGTTTCGTCATCCACGGTGCGGCGCCCTGCCCGGTGCCCGTGAAGCAGCGCCTCATCGAATGGCTGGGCCCGGTGGTGGTCGAGTACTACGCCGCCACCGAGGGCCTGGGCACCCTGGTCGACTCGAAGACCTGGCTCGAGCATCCGGGCACCGTCGGTCGGCCCATGGTGTCGGGACTGGTCAAGGTGGCCGACGACGACGGCAACGACCTGCCCCCGGGCGAGATCGGCCTCGTCTTCCTCCAGGCGCCGGCGGCGACCAAGTTCGACTACTACGGCGACGCCGAGAAGACGGCGGACGCCTTCCGCGGCGACTATTTCACCCTGGGCGACATGGGCTACATGGACGAGGACGGGTACCTGTTCCTGACCGACCGCACGGCCAACCTCATCATCTCGGGCGGGGTCAACATCTACCCGGCCGAGGTCGACGCGGTGCTCCTCGAACACCCGGCAGTGGGCGACGTGGCCACCATCGGCGTGCCGGACGACGAGTGGGGCGAGGCGGTCAAGGCGGTCGTCCAGCCGGCTGACGGGGTCAGCCCCAGCGAGGAGCTGGCCACCGAGCTCATGGAGTTCTGCCGGGACCGCCTGGCCCACTTCAAGTGCCCGCGCACCGTCGATTTCGTGGACGAGCTGCCGCGGGAAGATACTGGGAAGATCTTCAAGAGGAAGCTACGAGAGCAGTACCGGGCGGCTGCGGCCGGCCGCTGACCAAGACCAAAGGAGCACATCAACGTGGGAATCTGCGACGGACGAGTCGTCGTCATCACCGGGGCCGGGCGCGGCATCGGGCGTGAGCACGCCATCGCCTACGCCCGGGAGGGCGCAAAGATCGTCGTCAACGACCTGGGCGGCGAAATGGACGGGACAGGGTCCTCGACCGGCCCGGCGGGTGAAGTGGTCGACGAAATCCGCGGCATGGGCGGCGAGGCCATCGCCAACGGTGACGACGTGTCGGACTACGACGGCGCCGGACGGCTCATTCAGGCCGCCGTCGACCACTTCGGCACCATCGACGTCCTGGTGAACAACGCCGGCATCCTGCGCGACCGCATGCTGGTCAACATGACGATCGACGAATGGGACGCCGTCATCAAGGTGCACCTGCGCGGGACCTTCTGCCCGACCCGTCACGCCGTCGAGTACTGGCGCAACCGGACCAAGGCCGGCGAGAGCAACGACGCCCGCGTCATCAACACGACGTCGCCGTCGGGCATCTACGGCAACGTGGGGCAGACGAACTACGGGGCGGCCAAGGCGGGCATCGCCAGCTTCACCATCATCGCCGGCATGGAGCTCGAGCGCTACGGGGTGACCGTCAATGCCATCGCACCCGCCGCGCTCGACACGGATGACCGAGAACCTCGGGATGGCGGACGCCTCGGCCGAGGTGAAGCCCGAGGAGTTCGACCCGCTCGACCCGGCCAACATCGCTCCGCTCGTCGTCTGGCTGGGCAGCGCCGAGTCCAAGGGCATCACCGGCCGCGTGTTCAACGTCATGGGCGGCAACATCAGCGTGGCCGAGGGCTGGGTGGCCGGGCCGGGCCAGGACAAGAAGGACCGCTGGGAGCCGGCCGAGCTGGGCAAGGTGATCCCGGACCTGGTGGCCAAGGCCGCAGCCAACGCCAACATGGGCGGGCGTCGGTCATAGGGCGATGAGCACCGAGGCGACCCCTCCGCTGCCGAGCCGCCACGACATGGACGAGGCGGTCCAAGTCATCCACGACAACGCGGAGCGCCTCTTCCTGTGGGACTACGAGCGGGACCGGGGACAGCTGGTCACGCTCTACAACAAGGCCATGGCCTCGCAGTGGAACAGCGTCAAGGACCTGGACTGGTCCATCGAGGTCGACCCCGAGCGGTTGGTGGCTGCGCAGGACAGCCCGCTGCTCGGGGTGGCCCGGGTGGCCGGGACGCTCCCCGGCTCGCCGCTGGCCTCGTGGACCGACCGCGAGTTCACGCAGCTGGGCATCGAGATGTTCAAGGCGAATTTGTCCCAGTTCATGCACGGCGAGCAGGGCGCCATGATGACGGCGGCCAAGATCGTCGAGACGGTGCCGTGGATCGACGCCAAGTACTACGCGTCGACGCAGACCATGGACGAGGCCCGGCACACCGAGGTGTTCGCCAAGTACCTGCGCACGAAGCTGGGCGAGGCCTACCCGATGAGCCCGTTCCTCAAGGCGCAGATCTGGTCGCTGCTCGAGGACTCGCGCTGGGACATCGCCTATCTGGGCATGCAGATCGTCATCGAGTCACTGGCGCTGGCCGCGTTCGGCGACATGTTGCGGCGCACCGACGAGCCACTGCTGACCAAGCTGCTGCGCTACGTCATGTCCGACGAGGCCCGCCACGTGGCCTTCGGCGTGCTCACCCTCTCGGAGTTCTACGGCGACCTGAGCGAGCCCGAGCTGCTCGAGCGTCAGGAGTTCCTGCTCGACGCCACGCTGAACTCGCGGGCCCGGGCCACGACGCCCGAGGTCTGGGAGCGGATGGGGACGACGGCCGAGGCCGTCATGCCCTTCATCATCGAGGCGGCCCAGAAGACGAAGCTCAACCCCATGCGGGGCTTTGCCCGCGGCTTCTTCGCCAAGCTGGTGCCCAATGTGCGCAAGCTCGGCCTGCTCGACGCCAACAATGGCTACCTGCGCGAGAAGTGGGGCGAAGCGGGCCTGCTCGAGTTCGAGTTCGCCGACGACACCGGTTCGGACTACGAGTCCTACGACGCCGTGGCCCAGGACAGAGCGGCGCAGGAGACGACGACGGCGTGAGCCCCGGCCGCGGACCCATCGCCCGCGTCCGTGCCATCTGCCTCGCCCTGCCCGAGGCGGTCGAGAAGCCCTTCGGCGATCACACCGCACCCGCCTTCCGGGTGCGCAACAAGTTCTTCGCCATGCTGGCCGAGGACGGGTCGACCATGAACGTCAAGGCGGCCAGAGGCGTGCAGGGCATGCTGCTCAGCTCGGACCCCGAGCGCTTCTTCGTCCCCAAGTACGTGGGCCACATCGGCTGGGTCGGGGTGCGGCTCGACCTGCGTCGCCCACCCGACTGGGACGAGATGGCCGAGATGATCGCCGAGAGCTACTGCCTGGTAGCGCCGAAGCGATTGGCGGCCCAGGTCGCGCCCGAGGGCTGAACGAGGCCGCGCGGTGGCTCAGCTGGTGGGTGACAACGAGCGGAGGAAGGCCTCCATGGACTCGTTGTAGCGCACGCCCCCGGACGTCACCGCCACCGATTCCTTCTCGCGCACGATGAGGCCGGTGCTCGGGACGATCCAGTAGTCGGTGGGGTTGATGCCCTGCTGCGCGCCGGTGAACGTGAGAGCCAACCGGACGTGCATGACGCCCACGGACTGGCCGCGGACGTCGAGGGTGGCCGGACCGACGACCTGGCCGGCCAGGCTCACCTTCTCGGCCGGACTGGCCAGCGAGCAGGTGGCCGACCACCGTTGCCCGGTGGCGGCGTCGGGTGGCAACAGGTACGCGGTGGGCGGGCACGAGATGGTCGAGGTGGTGGTGGTCCCGGCGATGGACTCGTCGGTCACGAGCAGCGGCATCTGGTAGGCGCCCGTCGGAGCCGGGCAGATCGTGGTGTTCTCGGTGTGCTGCTCAATGGGGACCCAGCTGATCTTGGCGCACGAGCCCTCGGTCACCACCATGGAACTGGAGGACGGGAAGGACCGTTGGACGCCCATCAGGCTCAGCCCCTCGCCGCCGGCGGTGGCGTAGGTGTACACGCCGGGGTTGGGAAGGTGGTTGCGCAGCGAGGTCAGCATTTTGGCGGTCTGCTCACGGCGGTACATGCGCAGCGCTTCGGCCAACCCGACCGGGGACGACACCGTGCGGAAGACGAGCGCCCAGGCCGTCCCGCCGGCGGTCGCCACGATGAAGAGGGCGAGCACGATGACCGAGAGGACCCGGTGCTGCTGGACCCAGTGCCAGACGAACACAGCGTCATCGTAACCCCGGCGCCCCGCCCGTCCAAGCGTTTGTTCGTCAGACCAGGTCAGGAACCCAGTTGCCGTGGAACCCCGATCGGGACCCGTTGGGGGAGTTCGACGATCGAGGCCCGATCACCGGTGAGGTCAGCGGTTCGAGGACAGGCAGGAACGACGAACGCTCTCCCCGAGCACACGAGGGCGAGCAGCCAGCCGTCGTCCTTGGCGACGTCGTCGGAGCAGGGCACAAAGACCGCCTCGCCCAGCATGGCGTCGGGACCTACGGCCGCACGAGGGAGGTGCCGGCGTCGAAGTCCTGACGGATGAGGCGGCTTCGGCGGTGGGGATGGCAGCTCGCCTCGGAGGACACGGCGTTGCCGTAGCAGCGGCGACGTCCGCCCCGCCCCTCCACGTTCTGGGCGGGGCGGTGCGACGGGGTGACTCGGTGAACACTTTGTGACTGGCTCGAGGACCCTCCGGCCCAAAACGCGCTTGCGCCGGAGGGCCGCGCTATGGTTTCCCCTCGAGGGCACCACCACAACAGTTTGGAAATCCCTCTGGCTCGAAAGAGCCACCGGCCATGACCCCCGGAAGAGCACGGGGTCAAATCTGGCCAGGAGAGGAGTGGATTTTCAATGGCAACTGGTTCCGTGAAGTGGTTTAACGGTGAAAAAGGCTTCGGCTTCATCACTCAGGACGGTGGCGGCCCCGACGTTTTCGTGCACTTCAGCGCGATTAGTGGTACGGGCTACCGCAATCTCGAAGAAGGACAGAAGGTCGAATTCGAGACCAACCAAGGTCCGAAGGGCCTGCAGGCCGCCAACGTGCGCGCCATCTAACTCGACCTGCCGGCCACGGCCGGCCAGGACGCAGTCTGCAGAACCCCGTCTCCTCGCGAGGCGGGGTTCTGTCGTTCCCGGGCCGATGTCGGCGGACACCGAGGGGTCCATCGCCACCGCGCCGACGGCACGCCTACCAGTTCTGGCGGCCCTGCTTGGTCGTGACGTCCAGCACGGTCGGCGCGTACTCCTGGCGGCACACGACCAGATCGGGCAACCAGGCGTCAGGCTCGCCGTAGCGCAACGGCTGCCCGTCCAGCCGGCTGGCGTGGAGCCCGCTGGCCAAGGCGACCGCGGCGGGCGCGCAGGAGTCCCATTCGTACTGGCCCCCGGCGTGAACGTAGACGTCGGCGTTGCCCAGGATGACCGCGGCGATTTTGGCGCCGGCCGACCCCATGGGGATCATGACCCCGTCGAGGGCCTCCGTGACGTCGTAGGCCACGTCCGGCGGGCGCGTGCGCGAGACCACCACCCGAGGCGGCTCGCCCTCGGGATGGGGCGGCAGCACGGGCGGCTGGCCGGTCGAGAGGACCATGTCGAGGGCGGGCAAGGCGACGGCGCCGACGACCGGCTCGCCGCCGATGGACAGTGCGACGTGGACGGCCCAGTCGGATCGATCGAGCTCGCGGAACTCACGGGTGCCGTCGAGCGGGTCCACGATCCACAGGCGGCCGGCGCTCGAGATGTGTTCGAGCCCCTCCTCCGAACGCACGGGATCGTCGGGGTACAGCTTGTTCAGCTCGCTGACGAGGAGCTGATGGGCGGTGCGGTCGCCCGCCGCCCCGAGGTCACGCGACGCCGAAGGGATGCTGCGCAGCTCGAGCAGCGCCTTCCCCGCCAGTTGGGCCAGGTGCGCGGCGTCGCGATGCTCGGAAGAGAGGTCGTCAGGCATGGCCCCCTGTTCTAGACCAAGCGGCGGTCGGTGGCCCACCTGGTGAGTTCATGACGGGTCGAGAGCTGGAGCTTGCGCAGGACGGACGACACGTGGGACTCGACCGTCTTGGACGAGATGGTCAGGTCGCGACCGACCTCTTTGTAGGTGTATCCCCGGGCGATCAGGCGCAGCACCTCGCGCTCGCGCGGCGAGAGCTGGTCGAGCTCGGGGTCCAGCTCCGTGGCCGGCACGGCACCCCCGGGGTGGGCGAAGGCATCGAGCACGAAACCGGCCAACCGCGGCGAGAAGACGGCGTCGCCCGCGGCCACCCGGTAGACCGCCTGGAGCAGCTCGGGTCCCGAGATCGTCTTGGTGACGTAGCCCCGGGCGCCCGCCCGGATCACGTCGATGACGTCCTCGGGGGCGTCGGAGACCGACAGGGCGAGGAACTGCACGCCAGGGTGGTCGGGCAGGACGCCGCGCAGGACGGCGTGCCCTCCCCCGCCCGGCAGGTGCACATCGAGCAGGACCACGTCGGGCAGGCGCTCACGAATCAGCTCGACGGCGGCGCCCGCCTCGTCGGCCTCGCCCACCACCTCGACGGCGTCGCCGAGCTCTGTCTTCACTCCGGCGCGGAACATGGCGTGGTCCTCGACCAGGAAGACGCGGGGACGACCCTCGGTGCTCACCTGACCCGCTCGCGCCGCGGCATGGACAGCTGGACCTCGGCCCCGTCGCCCGGCGCTGAGCGGATGACGGCCGAGCCGCCGAAACGAGCCACCCGGGCCCGGATCGATTGGGTGATGCCCTGGCGCCCCTCGGGCACCGCCTCGGGGTCGAAGCCCTGGCCCCGGTCGCGTACGTAGAGCATGACCTGGTCTGCCTCGACCTCGGCGTAGAGCGAGACCTGATCGGCGCCGGACCACTTGGCGGCGTTGACGGTGGCCTCCCGGGCGGCGTCGAGCAGGGCACGCAGGGCCTCATCGAGCGGGGGGCATTCGCCCACCAGCACCACCTGGACCGTGATGCCGTGGTCGGCCTCGACCTGGCGCTGGAGCAGTCCGATGCCCTCGGCCAGGTTGGAGGCCTCGTCGCCGATGGTCCCCGGGGCCTTGCCCTCGAAGAGCCAGGCCCGCAGCTCGCGCTCTTGGGAACGGGCCAGGCGCACGACGTTCTGCGGGTCGTCCGCCGACCGCTGAATCAGGGCCAGGGTCTGGAGCACCGAATCGTGCACGTGGGCCGCCATCTGCGCCCGTTCCTCGGCCAATGCCCGGGCCTGGCGCTCGGCGATCAGGTCGCGCACCAGGCTGAACCACCATGGGCCGAAGATGATGACCACCGCGGCCATCACGAGCAGCGCCCCGCCGACGGGTCGCAGGGTGGCGGCCGCGGTGTAGCGGTGGTTCATGACGATCAGCGCCAGACCGCCGAGCCCGACGAGCACGCCCGCAGTGACCCGGATCACGATGACGCGGCCGACCCCGACCCTCGGTGTCGTGGGTCACGAGCGGGACGATGTCGTCGTGGAGGAACGTGCGCTCGGACTCCCCGGCGTTGCGCCAGATGAGCACGCCGATGCCGACCGCCAGGATGCTCGGCCAGCCGACGAACCCGAGGTAGCCGAGGTGCAGGGAGCTCACGAGGAGCTGCACCACGACCAGGACGGGGATGAGCGCGATGAGCAGGCGCACACCGGCACGGTCGTTCACGGCGCGGTGGAAGATGCTGGTGTCCTCGCCGCGCATGGGGATCAGCAGCCAGGCCAACGTGTAGGGCAGGACGGCTACCCCGGTGAAGAGGGAGAGGACGACGACGCCAATGCGCACCCAGGTGACGTCCACCCCGAATGACTCGGACAGCGCGCCACAGACGCCTCCGAGCACCCGGTTCTCGGGGTCGCGCCGCAGGTTCTTCAGCCCGCGGGCCAGGTGGCGGCCGCCCTGGTGGTGATGGCGGTGCCGCCGGCCGATCCACGCGTAGTCCTCTGACCAGTCGGCCCGGCCGTAGTCCCGCCAACCGTTCCCGGGCGCGCCCGGGCACGGTGGGGTCGGGCGGCCACCCTCCTCGAGCGGTCGTGTGCCGGGATCAGGCGCCTCTGCGATGCCTCCATCGTCCCACGGAGGCCCCTTCGGGGCTATCAGGGACATCCCTGAGGGCTCGGAACCGGGCTCAGGGTCGGACCAGGGTGATACCGGATTTCCCCAGCTCCGCCAGGGGTTCACGCTGGCTGCATGGACACGACCCCGAACGAAACCATGGGAGCCTCCGACTCCGCCCAGATCCCCCCCAACGGGCAGGAACCCCGCCTGCACCGTGGCGTGCGCGGCCGCATGGTCGCCGGCGTCGCCTCCGGGCTGGCCGACTACTTCGACGTCGATCCGACGATCGTCCGAATCGGCTTCGTCGCGTTGGCCTTCGTCGGCGGCCTGGCCGTGCCGCTCTACGTCGCCGGCTGGCTCCTGATTCCCGACGAGGAGACCGACCTCTCGGTGGCCGAGGACCTGTTGGCCCGGGAGCGGGCCCGCGGGGCGTACTGAGACCTCCCCACCGACCCCACGACCACCACCCCCACCATGACCAAGGAGCTGTGATGCGCTACCGCTGGGACCCCGCCTACCCGATGGGGCGACGCGACATGTCCGATGCCTCGCTTCGAGCCTCGGACGACGAACGCAACGCCGTCGCCGACAAACTTTCCCGCCACTACGCCGAGGGCCGGCTCGACGAGACGGAGTTCAAGAACCGCCTCGACACCGCCATGTCGGCCACGACGCGGGGCGACCTCAACGGGTTGTTCCACGACCTGCCCCACGTCCCGAGTGATCCACCGGCGCCACCACCCCGGCGCCGGCGCATTGTGCCGGTGCTCTTCTTGGTGCTCTTCCTCGCCCTGGTTGCCGGCGCCACCGTGCCCTTCTATCCGCTGTACCACGTGCCGTGGTTCCTCTTCGCGGTCGTCGGGTTCTTCCTGTGGCGGAACTTCAACGGCCACCACCACCATCATCACCGCATGGCCGGCGGGCCACCGCGGCAGCTCGGTGATGGACCACTGACCATGGCCACGCGGCACTCCCGTGCGGCAGCGCGGACGAGGACCCGGTGAGCCATCTGCGCAACGTCGCCCTTTTCTCGGGCCTGCCGGTCGACGAGCTGGACCAGATCGCGGCCTCCTGCGACGTGTGCACAGCGCACCCCGGACAGGTGATCCAGGCGCAGGACGTGCCGGTGCGCCTCTGGCACCTCCTCATCCGCGGCCACGTCATCGTCCAGCGCGACGGCACGCCCATCGGGCTCCTGAGCCAAGGGGACTCGTGGTCCGAGCACTCGCTGCTCAACCGGCAGCGCTCGCCCATCGCCGTGGTGGCGCTGTCACCGGTGACCCTGCTCACCCTGCGCGAACGTGAATTCTTCGCGATCCCCGAGCAGCACCCGGTCCTGGCCGGCCGCCTGGTCGCCCGTTCGGCCGTCTCGCCCGACCGCCTGGCCGTGCCGGTGTTCAACGCGCTGGCCCATGCCAGCGAGACGAGGTGATTCCAGGGGCTGCCCCTGGTGGCGGTAACATCGACTCATCCCGTGACGCCGATCCCCGGCGGCGTCCGTCTCATTCGAGGAGATCTTCCTAATGCGCACCCTCGCAGGGTGGTGTGTCCGTCATCGCCGCCTCGTCGTCTTGCTCTGGATTGCCGTGCTCGTCGTGTCCATTTTCGCCGTGAAGGCGGTCGGCTCGGCCTACTCGGACAACTTCAACTTCCCGAATACCCAGTCGACCGACGCCATCAACCTGCTCAAGTCGGTGGCCCCTGCGCACTCCGGCGACACCGAGCAGGTCGTCTTCGGCACGGCAGACGGGACCAGCCTGACCGACCCGGCCGTGGGCCAGCGCATCAACACCATGGTGCACAAGATCCAGGCGTTGCCCAACGTGTCGGCGGTGCAGACTCCGTTCGACTCGTCGGGGAACCTGGTCAACACCGCCGACATCAACCACGACAAGACCGTCGGCTTCCTCGAGGTGGACTTCGACAAGACGCAGAACAATTTGACCAGTGCCGAGGCGAAGACGTTCGTCAACACGGTGACGCACACCTCGGGCGACGGACTCACGGTGGCCGTCACCGGCCCGCTGGCCGAGGACGCCAACAATCCCTCCTTCAGTAGCACGCTGCTCGGCGTCGTCCTGGCGCTGATCGTCCTCCTCCTGATCTTCGGCTCGGGCTACGCGGCCATCCTGCCCATTCTCTCGGCCCTGCTCGCCTTGGGCACCGCGGTCGGCGTGATCGGTCTCCTGAGCCATGCGCTCGGCATGCCTTCCATCTCGCCGGAGGTCATGCTGCTCATCGGACTGGGCGTCGGCGTCGACTACGCGCTCTTCATCGTGACGAGACATCGCCAAGGGCTCGTGGCTGGGCGCGATGTCGAGTCCTCCATCATCAACGCGGTCAACACGTCCGGCCGCGCCGTCCTGTTCGCCGGCATCATCGTCTGCATCGCCCTCCTCGGCATGTTCGCCATCGGCGTGAGTTTCCTGTACGGACTGGCCTTGGCCGCCGCGGTCGGGGTGGCCCTCACCATGGTGGCCGCCCTGACCCTTCTCCCGGCCATGCTCGGCTTCATCGGGCCGAAGGTGATGAGCCGTAAGCAGAAGCGGAACCTGGCCCTCAATGGCCCGCGCATCGTCGGCGCGGACAGCAAGGGCTTCTGGCCGAATTGGGCTGACCGGGTCCAGCGCTATCCCTGGGTGTCGGCGTCCGTTGCCCTGGTCGTCATTGTGGCCCTGGCCCTCCCGTTCTTCTCGCTCCAGCTGGGCCAGGCCGACCAAGGCACCGACCCGGCGGGCACGCCGACCCGGGTCGCCTTCGACATGCTTTCGCGCGGCTTCGGACCAGGTTTCACGGGTCCCCTGATGGTGGTGGGCGTGGTCCAGCCGGACCAGCGCGCCGCCATCAACACGGTGGCGGCTGACATCGCCGCGCAACCGGGCGTGGCGGCCAAGCCGGTGCCCACCTACATCCCGAGCAAAACGGGCGGCGGCGACGTCATGCTGATGAACGTCTTCCCGACCACGTCGCCTCAGGATTCCCGGACGGCAGACCTCGTCAACCATCTACGTAGCGACACCATCCCCGCGGCGGTCGGTCATTCCGGTCTCAACCTGCTTGTCGGCGGGAACACGGCGATCATCATCGACTTCACCAACGTCCTCAGTTCGAAGCTGCCGCTCTTCATCGGCTTGGTAGTGCTCGTCTCGTTCCTCTTGCTGATGATGGTGTTCCGCTCGCTCCTCATCCCGCTGACCGCGGCCGTCATGAACCTGCTCTCCATCGGTGCGGCCTTCGGGATCCTGGTCGCGGTGTTCCAGTGGGGCGACGGCGGGTCGATCATCGGCCTGACCGGCACCAGCCCCGTCGAGTCGTTCTTACCCGTCATGCTCTTCGCCATCCTCTTCGGCCTGTCGATGGACTATCAGGTGTTCCTGGTCTCGCGGATCCACGAGGAGTACATCAAGTCGGGCGGCGACAACCGGGTGGCCGTGCGCAACGGCCTGGCGGCCACCGGCAAGACGATCACCGCGGCGGCGCTGATCATGATCCTCGTCTTCGCCTCCTTCATCCTTGGGGGCGAGCGGGTGATCAAGGAGTTCGGCATCGGCCTGGCCGGTGGCGTGCTGGTCGATGCCGTCCTGATCCGGATGGCAATCGTGCCCTCGCTCATGATGATGTTCGGCAAGGCCAACTGGTGGCTCCCAGGCTGGCTCGACCGGATTTTGCCGCACATCTCGGTGGACGCGGACGACCTGCAGGCCAACGAGCTCCCTGGACCAGAACCAGAACCAGAGCTGGCCGGTTCGGGCAGGCGCTAGCCGCGGCCCTGGACGATCTGTCGGTACGGTGACTGCACTTGCGAAAGCCCCGTTGGGAGGCTCCCAGCGGGGCTTTTTGCTGTCCGCGCCTCGGTCACGCGAAGGCCCTTGCCGCGGCCTCCCCTCGATGCGATCAACCACGTGATCAGCTGAACCCTGAGCCAGACTGAAGCTCAGCGAACGAGCCCTCGGTCGCCTCCGAGCCACCCGACGATTCCTCGCCGACCAGGACCATGACCGAGCCCGTCGAACATCAGGTGCCCCTGGCGACCATCGTGCGCGAGTGGACCCGCATCGGGATGATCGGGTTCGGCGGGCCGCCGACCCACATCGCCTTGTTGCGAAAGCTTTGCGTCGAGGAGCAGGGCTGGCTGAGTGCCCACGAGTTCGAGGACGGCATCGCGGCCACCAACCTGTTGCCCGGACCGGCCTCGACCCAGCTGGCGATCCTGTGCGCCTGGCGGCTGCGGGGCCGGCTCGGTGCGTTGATCGGTGGTGTCTGCTTCATCGTCCCCGGCCTGGTCATCATCTTGGCTCTCTCCGTGGTCTTCTTGGCCGCGAACCCACCGCTGTGGATACAAGGGGCGGCCGCCGGGGCGGGGGCCGCGGTGCCCGCGGTGGCGCTGCACGCGGCCCTCGGGCTGATCCCGGCCTCATGGCACCGGGCGGGGCCCGCCCGAGCAGTGAAGGTGCGCTGGCTCTGCTACTTCGTCGTCGGGGCTGCGTCGGCGGCCACCATCGGTCCGTTCCTCGTCGTCGTCCTCTTCGGCTGTGGCTTCCTCGAGATCGCGGTCCGAGGCGGATTCACCGGCGTCTCGGGAAGGACGGCGCTGTTCCTGTTCCCGGCCACTGCGACACCGGTGGTGACCGGGGGCCTGGCTGCGCTCTGCTGGGTCGCCCTCAAGGTCGGCGCTCTCTCCTATGGCGGGGGGTTCGTGATCGTCCCCTTGATGCAACACGACGCGGTGGTGACCTACCACTGGATGAGCGGCGCCCAGTTTCTCAACGCGGTGGCTCTGGGCCAGATCACGCCAGGACCGGTCGTCCAGACGGTCGCAGTCGTGGGTTATGCGGCCGGCGGGCTCGGTGGAGGTCTCCTGGCCGCGTTCGTCGCCTTCGCGCCGTCGTTCTGCTTCATCATCGGCGGCGCCTCGCACTTCGACCGCTTACGCGCTGACGTGCGAATCCAGGCCTTCTTGATCGGAGCAGGAGCTGCAGTCATCGGCGCCATCGCCGGCTCCGCCATCCCGCTCGGCCGTGAGCTGGCTCACCTTTGGCAGCTCGGTGTCCTCGCCTTCGCCGCCATCTGGCTCCTCGGCCTGCGCCGCGGCGTCGTCCCTGCCCTGCTGGCTGCCGGCGTGCTGGGAGTGGCCATCGTGATGGTCGGAGCGCCGGCTTGAGCGAGATCGGATCGGATCGCCCTCTGGTCGACGTCGTCCGGGGTTTCGGTGCAGTGCGCAATGCCGCAACGTCACAGGACCCGCCCCACGCTCGACGCGTGGACGAGGCCCCGGGGCGATGGGTCCTACCAGGCGTAGTCCTCGGGCGCCGTCTTGTGGCCCGGGAAGAGCTCGTCGAGGCGGGTCAGCACCTTCTCGTCGAGGGTGACGTCGACGGCGCGGATGGCCGAGTCGAGGTGCTCAGGCGTGCGCGGGCCGACGATCGGGCCGGTCACCGCGGGACGGGTCAGGAGCCAGGCCAAGCCCACGGTGCCGGGGTCCTCTCCGATTTCGGCACAGAGATCCTCGTAGGCCTCGAGCTGGGGGCGCCTGCTCTCGATCGTCTCGGCGGCCCGGCCGGCGTAGCGGCGGCTGCCCTCGCGCTCCTTGCGCACCACCCCGCCGAGCAGCCCTCCCTGGAGCGGCGACCACGGGATCACCCCGAGTCCGTAGCTCTCGGCGGCCGGCAGCACCTCGGCCTCGATGTTGCGCACGATGAGGTTGTAGATCGACTGCTCGCTGACCAGACCCATGAAGTTGCGGCGGGCGGCCGCCTCCTGGGCCTGGGCGATGTGCCAGCCGGCGAAGTTGGACGAACCGGCGTAGAGGATCTTTCCCTGGTTGCGCAGAACCTCCATGGCCTCCCAGATCTCGTCCCAACCGCTGTGACGGTCGATGTGGTGCATCTGGTAGAGGTCGAGGTAGTCGGTCTGGAGACGCTTGAGGCTCGCGTCACAGGCCCGGCGGATGTTGAGCGCCGAGAGACGTCCCTCGTTGGGCCACTCCCCCATGTCGCCGTAGAGCTTCGTGGCCATGACGACCTTCTCGCGCCGGCCGCCGCCTTGGGCGAACCAACGCCCGACGATCTCCTCGGTGGCGCCACGGCCGACCGAGCGCCCGTAGACGTTGGCCGAGTCGAAGAAGTTGATCCCGGCGTCGAGCGCCGAGTCCATGATGGCGAAAGAGGTGGCCTCGTCCGTCTCGGGCCCGAAATTCATCGTCCCGAGGCAAATGCGGCTGACGCGGAGGCCGGTGCGGCCCAGGTGTGTGTAGCGCATGGACCCGAAACTATCGGGCCGACCTCCTGGTTGCACCGGCACCCCGGGCGACCCTGGCGCTGGCCCGACCCCCGCCAGGTCAGCCCCGGTGGCCTGAAATCCGAGGTCGCGCCCCTAGTCTGCAGTGCGGTACCGATTGGCCCACCCGCCAAGGGCGCCGATAGGTTGAGGACCCTCTTTCGACCCGAATTTGGGGGACAGATGGCGCAACAGATTCCACTGGTGGACTACCTGACGCTGGGTGAGAACCCGCACCTGGTGGCCAACGAATGCACGTCCTGCGGGGCGCGCTTCTTCGACCGCCGCAATGCCTGCGCGTCCTGCGAGGGCACCGACTTCACGAAGGTCGAGCTACCCACCACGGGTGAAGTACGTACGTTCACCATTGTGAGCTTCGCCGCCCCGGGTGTCCCGGTGCCCTTCGTGGCCGCGGTGGTCGACTGTGAGGGCACGAGCGTCCGGGCCAACCTGATCAATGTCACGCCCGACCCTGAGCACGTGACGACCGGCATGAAGGTGCGACTGGCCACCCAAGTGATCGGCACCGACGACGAAGGAACCGAAGCTGTCGGCTTTGGCTTCGAACCACTGGGAGGTTAAGCACCATGGCATCGGCATCCGAGGAGTTGTGGGTCCTGGGGATCCACATGACGAAGTTCGGCAAGCACCCGGACAAGGACCTGGTCGACCTGGGGGCCGAGGCGGCGCGGGGCGCGCTGGCCGACGGAGGCGTCACCATGAAGGACATCGGCATCATCGGTGCCGGCAACCTCATGATGGCCATGGCTCCCACCGGGCAGATGATTCAGAAGCAGCTGGGACAGACTGGGATCCCCGTCTACAACGTGTCGAACGCCTGCGCGACCGGCGCGACGGCGTTGCGGGTGGCCTGTATGGCGATCAAGGCGGGCGAGGTCGACATGGGCCTGGCCGTGGGCGTGGAGAAGCTCGCCGGAGCCGGCCTCTTGGCCGGGGGAAGCCGCGGCTCGGACTCGAACACCTACACCCCACACGGCCGCTTCGGTGCCGTGGCGCCGGTGGACGGTCGGATCGGCACCGAGACGATGCCGGGCGTCTTCGCCCAGATCGGCCTCGAATACGGGCACCGCTACGGCGGCACCAGCTTCGAGCTCTTCGCCAAGATCAGCGAGAAGAACCACGCCCACTCGACGCTCAATCCACTGGCGGCCTACACCAAGAAGATGTCGCTGGACGAGATCATGAACGACGTGATGATCGCCTACCCGAACACGCGGCCAATGTGTTCGGCCAACTGTGACGGTGCGGCGGCGGCCGTGGTGGTGTCGGGCTCCAAGCTCAAGACACTGTCCCTCGAGCAGCAGCGGCGTGCGGTGAAGATCTCGGCCTCCATCCTGACCACGGACCCGTGGGAAGAGGCGTGCCAGGTGCTCCCCAACGTGAACGACCTGACCCGCAACGCGGCGGCGCAGGCCTACGAGCAGGCGGGCGTCAGTCCCCAGGACCTCAATCTGGTGGAGCTGCACGACTGCTTCGCCACGGCCGAGCTGGTGCACTACGACAACCTGGGCCTGTGCGAGCGCGGTGGCGCAGCCGACTTCTTCACCTCGGGCGCCACCTGGCGCGACGGCACGACCCCGGTCAACGTGTCGGGCGGCCTCGAATCAAAGGGCCACCCCATCGCCGCCACCGGCATAGCCAACGTGTGGGAAGTGGCCACGCACCTCCGGGGCGAGGCCGGCGACCGCCAGATCGCCGGCGCCAAAGTCGGCCTGACCCACGTGATCGGCCTCGGCTCGGCTTGCGGCATCCACATTTTGGAGAAGTCGGCCGCCTGAGCAGACACGGATGACCTCCTCGCCCGTCTACGACACCATCGGGCAGGGCTACTTGGCCCATCGGCGCGCCGACCCGCGCTGGGAGGCGGTCATCTTCGAGCACTTGGGCGAGACGGAGCTGATCGTCAACGTCGGCGCCGGTGCCGGCGCCTACGAGCCACCCCACCGCTCGGTGGTGGCGGTCGACCCGTCCAACGTGATGATCGCTCAGCGGCCTGCCGAGGCGGGCCCGGCGGTGCGGGCCAGTGGCTCGGCCCTGCCGCTCCCCTCGAGGTGCGCTGACGTGGCCATGGCCATCCTGACCGTGCACCACTGGGACGACTGGGCGGCCGGCCTGGCCGAGATGTGCCGGGTGGCGGACCGCCGGGTCGTCCTCGGGATGGACTTCGACCTGCACGCCTCCTTCTGGCTGCTCCAGGACTACCTGCCCGAGGTCGGCGACTACACCCGCAGCTTGGGGCCCGACGCCGCGGCGATTGCGCGGGCCATCGGGGCCACGAAGACGGTGCCGCTCCTGGTGCCGCTCGACATGGTCGACGGCGTGCTCGGGGCCTACTGGCGCCGGCCCGAGGCGTACCTCGAGCCGGCCGTCCGGGCGAACTGCTCGGGACTGGCCCTGGCCGACCAGACGGTCATCGCCCGAGGGGTGGCCGCGCTGGCGGCCGACCTCGAGAGCGGGGCCTGGCACGAACGCCACGCCGACCTGCTCTCCCGCGACTCGCTCGACCTCGGCTACCGCCTCGTCGTCGCGGGCTGACGGCCGGGTCCCGAGGCCGCGATCACCAAGTCCGTCGGACGACGCTCAGTTCTGGCGCCACTTCTCGCCGCTCCGGCGGACCAGGGCCGGAGAGGGATCGATCGGCCAGTCCTCGCCCAGCTTGAGCTTGGTGCGGCCGCGGGCCCGGCCCAATTCGTCGACCACCTCGGTCCGGGTCAACACGTCCCACGGTGCGGCGCGCGGTTTGCGCAACAGGCCGTCGGGCGGCGACGCCCCCATGACGAAGGCCACGGCCAGCAGGCTGCACGCCACCAGTGTGGGAACGAGGAGCACGAGGACGCAGAGCTCGCGCAACACGGAGCGTCCCAGACCGATCGGCTGGCCGTCGGAAAGGCGGACGACGCGCAACCCGGTGCGTCGGTAGCTCGGGGTGCGGCCACGGCGCCATTCCGCCACGCTCCAGACGAGCCAGCCGATCCCGAGCGTGACCACGATGAGGACCGGCGTCAGCAGCAACGCCCGGGCCCGTACGTCGAGCCCGGCCGGCTTGGGCTCCGGCGCGTGGCGAGACTCCCCTCTCCTGCCTGGTGGCGCTTGACCCCGCAGCTCGTGCTTGTGACTCACGATGCCCCTGACACTGGTCCCGTTCTGTCTCCGGACCCTATCCTCGCGCCAGTTGCGGCCGTTGCGACGGGTCCGCCCCAGTAAGCCCAGGACCAGGGACGGCGGACGCGGGCGGCGCTCCGACAGAACACCGGGGTGGCCCCTCAGGGTTTTCGAACCCCTCGCCCCAAGCCCCTCTGAGCGATCTACCCCTCGGCGGCTGACTCGTCGGAGAAGCGGCGGTGCCCGTTGGCCGACACGTGTCCGGCCAGGGCGATGTCACCCGAGTTGTTGAGCACGCCGCTGTCGTACCCGCCGTTGACTGCCACCTTCAGGACCGCGCCATGCACGTCATCGTCGGACTCGGTGAGCCTGGGGTCGAGGGTGCTCGGGATGGCCGTGGTGTAGGTGACGTCCTTCGACGTGATGACGTGGCGGACGAACACCAGTGGACGGTGATGGTGACGGTGTCACCGGGTTCCCAGAAGAAGAACCCTTGCGAGAGTAGCCGCCGTCGCCCGTGTAGGTGGCGTGACGGCACACGCTGGGGCGACCCGTGCCGGGGAGTCGGCGACGCACCGCGACGTCATCACGAGGACGGTGCGAGCACCGCCGTGATCACCCCCAGAGGCGATCGCCACCGGCGCGGGAATCACCCTCCCCGTGTCCGGCGCACCGGGACTACCCGGCCGCCACCAACGGCACCGGTCGGGCCAGGCTCCAACTGAACGTGTCCTCGATGTCGGCCAGAGCCAAGGGCTCGGCCACCTCGGCGACCGTCGGCCCGACCCGGTCCGCCACCTGCTGGAGCATGGCGCTGTCGAAGCCCCAGAGGTCCGCCGCGTTCGCACCGAGCATCTTGCGCACGTCGTCCTCCGGCAGCCCGCCGAAGATGTAGCGCAGGATCTCGCGGTGCACCGGGGCAGCCCCCTCGAGGTGGGGATAGTCGGCGCCCCACATGAGCTTGTCGATGCCGATCTCGTGGCGCATCTCGGCCTCGTAGCGCTTCATGAGCGAGCCGCCCATCCACACGTGCTGCTCGAAGTAGTCCGCGGGCCGCATCTTCAGGTAGTTGCGCACCGGCGCGCCGCCGTGGGTGTCGAAGAACGACTCCATGTCGCGGATGAGGGACGGCAGCCATTGCACACCGTTCTCTGTCACGACCACCTTGAGGTCGGGATGGCGGTCGAAGACGCCGCCGAAGATCATGAACCACAACGGCCGACGGGTGAAGACGAACACCTCGTAGAGGCCCAGCATCCCCCCATGGGCCTCGTCGTACAGGAACTTCGCGTCGGTCGCCGAACCGGACGCTCCGGTGTGCAGGTTGACGACCATGCCGTGCTCCTCGCAGGCACTCCAGAAGGGCTCGTAATAGTCGTCGGCGTACCCCGGGAGCCTCGACGTCACCTGCATGGCGGGCAGCATGACTCCGCCGAAGATCCCGTTCTCCCGGGCCCAGGCCACCTCCTGCACGGCCCGGTCCATGTCGTGGAAGTCGATGGGCATACACCCGGCGCGCCGGCCCGGCGCGGCCGCGCAGAACTCGGCCAGCCAGCGCATGTAGCCGTGCAAGGCCGGCCAGACCACCTCGAGGCGTTTGTCACTGTGGCCGCCGAGGTACATGGCGGGCGAGAGCCCGCCGGCCAGAATGGGGCCGGGCAGGGTGACCTCGGCGTGGATGCCCTGCTGCTCGAGAACCTCGAGCCGGCGGCCGTCGCCGTCGCCCGCCACCACCCAGTCCGTCCCGTAATGGGCCAGCCATCCCTCGGCCGCGTCGGTGTCGACGCCCATGCCGGCCAGGCGCCGGGCTGCGGTGGCCCGGACCGGATCGGACTCGTCCACCTCACCGGGATCGAACCCGCCGAACATGGAGATGGCGAGGGAGGACATGTCGCCGAACGCGGCCACGGCCTCGCGCTGCGCGGGGTCGACATAGGAGAGGAAGTGCTCGAGGCTGTCGGGCGACGCGTGCGTGTCGGCCGAAATGACGACGTAGTTGCGGCCCGGAAGGTTCCCCACCTGTGTTTCCTCACCCATTTCGGCCACCCTCCCTAGACGGAATCCCTGGTCACGCAGGCGAAGACTAGCCCTGCCCTGTCTGGCGGACCCCATCGTGGATACCCGGTAATTTCGGGCCCCGATCGCCATGCACTCCTCGTCGACCATCGTCCTCGTCATCGCCGTCTTCGGGGCCAGCCTCGTCGAGATGGTCGAGGCACTCACCATCGTGGTGGCGGCCGGGGTCAGCCGAGGTTGGCGCTCCGCGCTCCTCGGCGCCGGGGCCGCCGCCCTGGTCCTCGGTGTGCTCGTGCTCGCCGTCGGTGTGCCCCTCCTGCGCTACGTCCCCATCGACACGCTCCGCGTCATCGTCGGTGCACTCCTCTTGGTGCTCGGGCTGGGCTGGCTGCGCAAGGCCATCCTGCGCGCGAGCGGGCACAAGGCCCTGCACGACGAAGACGAGATCTACGCCGAGACAGTGTCCGAGTTGGGTCAGGATCCCACTTCGGCGCGTCGGGCATTCGACGGTGTCGGCTTTGCCGTGGCCTTCAAGGGCGTCTTCCTCGAGGGGACCGAGGTGGTGCTGATCGTGATCAGCCTGGGCGCGGCCCAGCACCGGCTGGGGCTGGCCGCCTTGGCGGCCGCCGCGGCACTCGTGGTGGTCGCCGCCGTCGGTCTCGTGGTGGCCCGCCAGTTGAGCGAGGTCCCCGAGAACACGATCAAGACCATCGTCGGCGTCATGCTCTGCAGCTTCGGGCTGTTCTGGACCGGTGAGGGAGCAGGCGTGGACTGGCCGGGCGGCGACTTCTTCATCCCGGTGCTCGTGGCCTACTTCGCCGTGGTCTATGTCGCCTTCACCGCGTTCATGCGCACGCGACTGCCCGAACCACTGCCCGAGGAGGCCACCGCGTGAGCACCGTCGGGCGTCTCCTGCGAGCCTTCGGCCTGTTCTGGTGGGACTTCCTCGTGGGCGACACGCCGGAGCTGGCGTTGGCGACCGCGGCACTGGTCGGGTTGGCCTTCTTGTTGGCCGGGAACCGGATCGTCGCGGCGATCCTGTTGCCACTGGTGGCGGCCGGTTTCCTCTTCGCCAGCGTCTACCGGGGTCGCAAGCGGGCGCCCGGGCGCTGATCGGCCGGCCCTCGCTCAGGCCCCAGCCCAGGCGATCGCCGCCTCGACCTCGGAGGGCTCGAAGCACTCGACCTCACCGGGCATCATGAAGCGGAACATGCTGATGGCATGGCGCAGCCACGACTCGTTGGTGACGACGGCGCAACGCTTCCACTTGGAGAGCTCGTGGTGGAACAACTCGTGCACGTAGAGCTTGGCGTCGGCGAGATTCCCACCGATGGTGAGACCCTCGTAGCGGTCACCGAAGACGAACACGAGGCGGATCTCACCCGCACCCTCGACTTGCTGGCGCAGCGCCGGCAGCAAGACCGTGTCGTAGTCGGCTTTTTCGAGCTTGCCCACCACCTCGACGGCACAGACGTTGGCGGGACTCTCGAGCCTCTCGAGCATGACGCCTCCCTTTCCCGGGCCCGATGCGCAAGGCACCGGTGAGGCCAGGGTAGGGCAACGGAAAGGCTCGCCGTCGCAACGGGCCGTGCCCTGGGTAGGGTCCCCAGCGTGCGGCCGTTCCGCTTTGGCTACCAGTCGACGACCGACGATCCGGCCCAACTGCTCGGCGAGGCGCGCCGGGCCGAAGAAGCCGGTTTCGACGTGTTCCAGATCGGTGATCACGTCGGCGCGGAGCCGTCGCCTTTGGTCAGCCTGACCGCCGTGGCCGGGGTGACAAGGGTCATGCGCCTCGGGACGCTGGTCCTGAACAGCGACCTCCGTCACCCGGTGACGCTGGCCCAGGAGTTGGCCACCCTCGACCACCTGAGCGAGGGGCGCCTCGAGGTGGGCCTCGGTGCCGGGCATTCCTTCACCGAGTATCAGGCCATCGGACGCGCCTTCGATCCGCCGGCCGTGCGCAAGGAGCGACTGGCCGAATCGGTGGAGATCCTGCGCGCACTCCTCGACGGGGACTCGGTGACCCGACAGGGACGCCACTACACGCTCGAGGGGGCCGGCACATTGCGGTCCCGTCAGGCACACGTGCCCCTCCTCGTCGGGGTGAACGGGTCGACGGCGTTGGCCCACGCGGCCCTCCATGCGGACATCGTGGCCCCCACCATGTTGGGTCGGACGCTGGCCGATGGCCAGCACCACGCGGTGCGCTGGGAAGCGGACCGGCTCGATCGCACGGTCGAGTGGGTCAGGACGTCGGCCGGCGCCCGCTGGGCGGACCTCGAGCTGCATGCGCTCGTGCAGCAGGTCGTGGTGACGGCGGATCGTCGTCGGCAGGCAGAGGTACTGGCACAGCGCACCGGAATGACCGTCGAGGACATTACGGCCACGCCGTACCTCTGCATCGGTACTCATGAGGAGATCGCCGAGCATCTCATCCGTTGCCGGGAGCGCTGGGGCATCAACTACTACAGCGTGCGATCGGTCGAGGCGTTCTCCCCCGTGATCACGCTTCTGCGGGCCGGAGGTTGACGCTCCGAGCCGCGGGATCACACGGAGAGCGCCGGCTCGGGTTCGGCCGCCGCGCTCTCCATCCGCTCGGGGAGCAGCAGCAGAGCACCGGCCAGGAAACAGAGGGCGCCGACGAACGTGCCCAGGTTGGTCAGCGCCAGGCTGACCAGCTGCCCGTTCGGCTTGACGTAGGAGGCGATGGCCGAGACCCCGAAGGCCACCGATCCGACCAGGTTCAACAGGGTGATCCACCACGAGATCTGCGACGGGCGCCAGGCGAAGGAGCCATGGCACTCCTCGGCCCAGGCCAGCCAACTGGCGACGAGGAAGCAGACGGAGCCGAGCGCGTCGGGTCGCCAGATCTGGTGGTGCGTGCCCGATGCGCCGAGCCCGACCACCAAGGCCGCGAAGGTCGTCCGGTTGAACCAGAGCGTCCCCGCGAACTGGATGAGGCTGGCCCACCAGTCGATTCGGCGGTGCTGCACGGTGAAGAGCGAGCGGACGCCGCGACGGGACGTGCCGTCCACCGCAGACGCCGTCGAGGCCGCCTCGTAATACTGCAGGAAGGCGGCGGTCGTGAAGAAGATGGAACCGATGAAATAGGTCAGGTCGTCCGCATTGGTGCCCACCGTCGTGGTGTAGAGCGGGAAGGATCCAATGGCGAAGCAAAGCGAGCCGAAGGCGAACAGGACACCGATCCACCAGGCCATGGCCCGTGGCGCCCACCACGTGGTGCCCGAAGGCGTGCGCCGCGGGTGCTTGCGGTGCCACCGGGACTCCCACGTGACCTCGGTGCCGTCGGGCCGGGTGAGGGACTCTCGGGTGACGAAGGGCCCGAAGCCGCGGCCGCCCAGGCGGTGCCAGCCCTCCGGAACCCTCACGAACGCCTGGGCCATCCCGGTCACCCTAAACGGGGGACTGCGCGCCCGACGGGACATCGAACCGGTCCGTACGATGCCGAGGGTGATGGTGAACCCGGGGCAGGCGCGACGGATCGATCTCCCGGCTGCGCTGACGCGACGCGATGCTGGCGTCGCGTCGTATGCGTTCGCCCTGGTGTGCCCGCGGGCGCGTGCCCTGACTCCCGAGCAGTGGGCACGCGCCGTCTTCGAGCAGGGACCGCGGGCGCTCCGCTCGTTCGTCGAGGTGGGATGGCGAGCGGCACTCGGGCTTCGTCTGGGTCCGCGTGGTTCGCCCGACCACGTGGCGGGCTGGGCCATCACCTCGGTCGACGAGCGGCCCGACACCATCACCCTGACGGCGACGTCCAGAGTGCTGCGGGCCCGCAACATCGTCGCGGTCGACGACGACGTGGTCGAGTGGGTCACCACGGTGTGGTTCGAGCGGCCCCCGGCACGTGCCCTCTGGAGCATGGCCGCACCGATCCACTGCCGGACCATTCCCTCTCTCCTCACCCACGCCGGCCAGGCCGTCGAGGAACTCCCCTTGCCGCCGGGACCGACACAGGGCCGTGGTTTGATGAAGCCGTGACCACCGAGAAGACCTTCCCCACCCTGCGCGGGATCGCGGTCGACAGCACCAACGCCCGCGCCGCCGCCGAGTTCTACCGCCAGCTGCTCGGCTTCACGTATCGTCCCGACTCCGAAGTGCCCCCCGACGGTGAGGACGACCCCGCCGCCCGGGACTGGCTGGTCCTGGAAAATCCCGCAGGCGGTCCCCACCTCGCCTTCCAGCACGTCGAGTCCCTGCCTCCCTCGACCTGGCCCGGGACCGAACGGCCCCAGCAGTTGCACCTCGACCTCTTCTTGCCCGATCCCGAGGCTTTGGCCCAGCTGCACGCGCGCGCTCTGGCTCTCGGGGCACGCGTCCTCGAGGACCGCTTCGACGACCCCGAAGAGCCGCTGTACGTCTACGCCGACCTCGACGGCCATCCGTTCTGCATGTTCAGTCGTCCCGGCTGAGTCCGATCGGGCATCATGTGGGCTCGTCGACCAGGAGGAGCCTGCATGGGACAGGAAGTGCGCGGAGTGGTGGCCACGGCGAAGGGGGCGCCGGTCAGCCTCGAGACGATTGTCGTACCGGATCCGGGGCCCGGCGAAGCCGTCGTCGCCATTCAGGCCTGCGGCGTCTGCCACACCGACCTGCACTACCGCGAGGGCGGCATCAACGACGACTTTCCCTTCCTGCTCGGCCATGAGGCGGCCGGCGTCGTCGAGTCCGTCGGCCCGCACGCGGGCGACCTGCAGCCCGGCGACTTCGTGGTGCTCAACTGGCGCGCCGTGTGCGGTGAGTGCCGGGCCTGCCGGCGCGGGCGCCCCTGGTATTGCTTCAACACGCACAACGCGACCCAGAAGATGACGCTGAGCGACGGGACGCCCCTCTCCCCCGCCCTCGGCATCGGCGCCTTCGCCGACAAGACACTGGTGGCCGCGGGTCAGTGCACCAAGGTCAACCCAGCAGCCAAGCCCGAGGCGGCGGGCCTGCTCGGCTGCGGCGTCATGGCCGGCCTCGGCGCGGCGATGTTCACCGGCAACGTGGGGCTGGGTGATTCGGTGGCCGTCTTCGGCTGCGGCGGCGTCGGGTGCGCGGCCATCGCCGGGGCGAAGTTGGCCGGAGCGGCCGTCATCATCGCCGTCGACCTCGACCAGAGGAAACTCGAACTGGCCCGCGAGTTCGGGGCCACCGACACCGTCGACGCCGGCGCGTCGGACCCGGTCGACGCCATCCGGTCGCTCACGGGGGGCAACGGCGCCGACGTGTGCATCGAGGCCGTGGGCCATCCGAAGGTGATGGAACAGGCCTTCTTCGCTCGCGACCTCGCCGGCACGCTGGTTCAGGTCGGGGTGCCGACGCCCGACATGAAGATCGACCTGCCGATGATCGAGTTCTTCGGGCGTGGCGGTCAGCTCAAGCCGAGCTGGTATGGCGACTGCCTCCCGTCCCGGGACTTCCCCATGCTGGTCGACCTGTACCTCGAGGGGCGCCTCGACCTCGACCGGTTCGTGTCGGAGACGATCGGCCTCGACGGCGTCGAGGGTGCGTTCAGCCGCATGGAGCGCGGCGAGGTGCTGCGTTCCGTGGTGGTCCTCTGAGATGAGCCTGCCGCTCGTTCCCTTCGCGTCGCGCACGGGCGCGCGCGGCCTGGTCTCGGCTGCCGATCAGCTCGCCGTCTCGGCCGGGATCACCGTCCTGGCCCAGGGCGGCTCGGGCGCCGACGCCGCCGTGGGCACCGCCGCCGCCATGGCCGTCGTGGGGCCGCACCTCTGCGGCCTCGGCGGCGACATGCTGGCCATGGTCTGCGCACCCGGGACGCCGCCCGAGGCCCTGCTCGGCGTGGGCCGGGCCGGCTCGGGATCGGATCCGGTGCGGATGCGCGCCGAGGGGCTGACCACCATGCCGCTGCGAGGCGACATCCGCAGCGTGGAGGTGCCCGGCGCCGTCGACGGCTGGCTGGCCCTGCACGAGCGCTACGGCCGGCTGCCCTGGGCCGACGTGCTGGCCCCGGCCATCGAGCTGGCGGAGGACGGCTTCCCCGCCTCGATCATGCTGGCCCTGGCCAGCAATCTGGTCCACGCCCTGCCCGGCGCCGGAGAGCTCTGCCCCGGCGGCCCGCTCGACATCGGCCAGCGGGTGCGCCTGCCGGGCATCGCCCGCACGCTGCGCGCCCTGGCCCGCGACGGGCGGTCCGGCTTCTACGGGGGTGAGTTCGGTCGGGGGCTCCTGGACCTCGGCGGCGGCCACTTCGCGACGGGCGACTTCGAGACGTCGGTGGCCGAGTGGTGCGACCCCCTGCGCACGCGCGCCTGGGGCCACGAGCTGTGGACGGTACCCGCGCCTTCGCAGGGCTACCTGACCCTGGCCGGCGCCACCGTCGCCGAGGCGGCCGGCCTGGGCACCGATCCCGACGACCCGGCCTGGGCCCATTTGATGGTCGAGTCGTGGCGCGCCGTCGGGCACGACCGACCCGACGTGCTCTTCGACGGCGCGGACGGGGCCGCCCTCTTGGACCCGGCGCGCCTCGAGGAGGCGGCCGCCCGCATCTCGCCCAGCCGGGCCGCCGCCTCCGACGTGACGCCGGGTTCCGGCTCGGTCGGGCCGTCGATCGCCCGGGTGGGGGACGGGGACACCACCCACCTGTGCACCATCGACGGCGACGGCCTCGGCGTGTCGCTGACCCAGTCGAACGCGCTGGACTTCGGCTCGCACCTGCTGGAGCCGACGACCGGCATCTTCCTCCACAACCGGGGTGTCGGCTTCTCGCTCGTCGAGGGCCACCCGGCCGAGGTGGGCCCGCGCCGGCGCCCGCCCCACACCCTCTCGCCGATGCTGGTGACCTCGACCGACGGATCCCTCAGCCATCTCGTCGGGGCCATGGGCGGCGACGCCCAGCCGCAGATCCTGGTCCAGCTGTTGGCCCGGATGCTGCGGGCCGGCCAGGACCCGGCCCGGGCCGTCTCGGCCCCCCGCATGTCACTCGACGCGCCGGCCGCCGGCCCGTTCCGCCTGTGGTGGGGCGACGACCTGACCGTGCTGGCCGAGGCGGATGCGCCGCCGGGCTGGGTGGAAGGCCTGCGCCAGCGCGGGCACCGGGTGCAGCCCATTCGCGCCTTCGACCCGACCGCCGTCGGCTGCGCGCAGATCATCGAGGTGACCTCGGTCGACGGGTCGTCACACTTCCTCGGCGCGTCCGACCCGCGCAGTCCCGAGGGCGCGGCCCTGGGGCGCTGACTGCGAGCCCGAAAGGGTCCTCCGGCGAGTAGTTTGGTCTTATCAAACGTCTCGCCCCCGCGCCGCCGCATGCCCCGACACGGATCGCTGCGGCCGACCCCGGTCCCGGCCCCGGGCTGGTGCAGAGGTGATGGCCCAACCCGGCTGGTTGCGACGACCCGACCCCACCGGGCCGCTGCCCGACAACTACAAGTGGGTGGCTCTGTTCATCTCCACCCTGGGCATGCTGATGGCCACGATCGACGGCTCGATCGTCCTGATCTCCCTGCCCGAGATCTTCCGGGGCATCGGCATCAATCCCCTGCTCCCGGGCCAGAGCTTCTACCTGCTCTGGATGATCCTGGGCTTCCTCGTGACGACCAGCGTGCTCGTGGTGACCCTGGGCCGGCTGGGCGACATGTACGGACGGGTCCGCATGTACAACCTGGGCTTCGCCGTCTTCACCTTCTTCTCGCTGGCCCTGAGCGTGTGCTGGCTGACCGGGGACGCCGCCGGGATGTACCTGATCATCATGCGCATCTTCCAGGGTGTGGGCGCGGCCATGCTCATGGCCAACTCGGCCGCCATCCTCACCGACGCCTTCCCCGAGAACCAGCGGGGCATGGCCCTGGGCGTCAACCAGGCGGCCGCCTTCAGCGGCTCGTTCCTCGGGCTGATCCTGGGCGGCATTCTGGCCCCGATCAACTGGCGCCTCATCTTCTTGGTCTCGGTGCCGATCGGCCTCTTCGCCACCATCTGGGGCTACCTGCAGCTGCGAGAGCTGGGCCAGCGCCGCTCGGCCCACATCGACTGGTGGGGCAACGCCACCTTCGCCCTCGGGCTGGTCAGCATCATGGTCGGCATCACCTACGGGATCGAGCCCTACGGCGGGCACGCCATGGGCTGGACCAGCCCGCGCGTCATCTTCACGTTGACGCTGGGCGTCGTCCTCCTCATCGTGTTCTGCATCATCGAGGTCCACGTGCGCGAGCCGATGTTCACGTTGCGCTTGTTCAAAATCCGCGCCTTCACCGCCGGCATCTTCGCCAGCTTCTTGGCCGCCATCAGCCGGGGTGGCCTGATGTTCATGCTGATCATCTGGCTCCAGGGGATCTGGCTCCCGCTGCACGGCTATTCGTTCTCCTCCACACCGCTGTGGGCCGGCATCGCCCTGATCCCGCTGACGGTGGGCATGTTCATCGCCGGGCCGATCTCGGGAGTGCTCTCGGACCGCTACGGGCCGCGGCCGTTCGCCACCGGCGGCATGCTCGGCACCGCCATCTGCTTCATCCTGCTCGAGGCGCTCCCGATCAACTTCTCCTACCCAGTCTTCGCCGTCATCCTCTTCTTCACCGGCTTCACCATGGCGTCCTTCGGTGCGCCCAACCGCACCGGCGTCATGAACGCGCTGCCGCCCGAGCACCGCGGTGCCGGGTCGGGCATGAACACGACCTTCCAGAACTCGGCCCAGGTGATCTCCATCGGCATCTTCTTCTCGCTGATGATCGTCGGCCTGTCCGACGCACTCCCCCACAACGTCTCCTCGGGCCTGCTGGCCCATGGCGTGCCTCCGCACGTGGCCGACCAGGCCTCGCACTTGCCGCCCATCTCGACGCTCTTCGCAGCGTTCCTCGGGTACAACCCCGTGCAGCACCTCGTCGGGGCGCAGACCATCGCGCACCTGAGCGCGACCCAGCAGGCGGCGCTGGCCCAGCGCGGCTTCTTCCCCGGGCTGATCTCCGGTCCGTTCCAGAAGGGCCTCCACGCCGCCTTCGACTTCGCCATCCTGATGAGCCTGGCTGCGGCGGCCGCCTCGTGGACCCGGGGCAAGCGCTACGTCTACACGCCGGCGGTCGACGAGCCCGCCCACGAGCGGGTGCTCACCCGGGCCGGCAGCCCCGGCGCGTGAGCGGGGCGGACCGGGTCGCGGGCAGCCCGCTCCGCGTCGCCTCGCTGGCCAAGCAGATCCCCGTGGCCGAGTCGATGCGCCTCGAGGACGGCCGCCTGGTACGCGACGGCCTCGACCTCGAGATGAACGCGTACTGCCGCCGGGCCGTGGCCCACGGCGTCACCCTCGCCGGCCAGACGGGCGGCACCTGCACCGCGGTGACCCTCGGTCCGCCCAGCGCCGAGGACGTCCTGCGTGAGGCCGTGGCCTGGGGGGCCGACAGCGGGCTCCACGTCTGCGACGAAGCCTTCGCCGGTTCCGACACGCTGGCCACGGCGCGCGCCCTGGCCGCCGCGCTGCAACGCTCCGGCCCCTACGACCTCGTGCTCGTCGGTCGCAACTCGCTCGACGGAGAGACCGGGCAGGTCGGGCCCGAACTGGCCGAGCTGCTCGGCCTGCCCTTCGCCGGCGGGGTCAAAGGGCTCGAGGACCGCGGCGGCTGGCTCCGCCTCGAGCTCGAGCTGGACGACGGCGCCTCCGAGGTCGAGGTGCAGCTGCCGGCCGTCCTGTCGGTGGCCGAGCGGTTGTGCGAACCGTGCAAGGTGAATCCCGAGGGTCGGGCCGCTGTGCCCGCCGAGCGCATCACCCGCGTCGGGGCCGCCGCGCTCGGCGACGGCCCCTGGGGCGAGCCCGGGAGCCCGACCGTGGTCGGCCCGACCCACCCGATGGAGCACGACCGCGTCCTGCGGGTGCTCGACGGGCCGGTGGTCGAGCAGGTCCAGCGGGCCGTGCGGGCGCTGGCCGAGCGCGGGGCGCTCACCGTCCCCGCGTCGCGCTCAACGCCGCCCGAGCGAGCCGTCGTCGCGCGACCCTCCGGTGACCGCGTGGTGGCGGTCCTGCTCGAACCGGGCCGCCCCCAGGTGGGCGCCGAACTGGTTGGGGCGGCGGTGCGCTTGACCGAGCTGGTCGGCGGCACGGTCGAGGCCCTGGCCCCGGGCCCCAGCGCCGTCGAGGGAGGTGGCACGGCCGGCGGGGCCGACGTGCTCTGCGCGCTGGTCGGTTCCGCACTGCCCGGCGACGTGGCCGCCGCCGTGACCGACTACATCCGCCAGTGCCGGCCCTGGGCCCTCCTGGCCCCGAGCACCGCGTTCGGCCGCGAGGTGGCAGCCCGGGCGGCCGCGGCCACCGGCTCAGGGCTGGTGGGCGACGCCGTGGCCCTGTCGACCGCGGACGACGGCACGCTGGTGGCGGCCAAGCCGGCCTTCGCCGGCGCGCTCGTGGCCGACATCACCTGCCGCAGCGCCACCTCGATGGTCACGGTACGGCCCGGCGTCCTCCCGCTGCCCGCGACGGCCGCCGGCGCCGCCCCCGCCACGACCACGACCCGCCCGGTGCCCGCCCTCGGTCAGGTCCGCCTCCTCGGGGAGCGCCGCAACGACGACGTCGAGACCCTGGCCCGGGCCGACGTGGTCATCGGCGTGGGCGCCGGCGTGGCGCCCGACGAGTACGACCAGCTGGCGCCGCTCGCCGCGCTGCTCGGGGCCGAGCTGGCCGCCACCCGCAAGGTGACCGACAAGGGCTGGGCGCCCCGGGCCCGCCAGGTCGGCATCACCGGGCGCTCCATCGCACCGCGCCTCTACGTCGCCATCGGCCTGAGCGGCAAGTTCAACCACATGGTCGGCGTGCGCAGCGCGGGCACCATCCTGGCCGTGAACCAGGACCGCGGCGCGCCGGTCTTCGAGCACTGCGATATCGGCCTCGTGGGCGATTGGCACGAGATCGTGCCGTTGCTGCAGCAGGCGCTGCTCCAGGCGACCGCCGGCTAATTCGCCGAGGACGCCGCGGCCCGCACGGTCGCCACCACGTCCTCGTTCGAGGCGCCCGGCCCGAGCACCGCCGCCACCCCGTCGCCCAGGAGGACCGCCACGTCGCCGGGCGGCACGATGCCGCCGACCACCACCGGGGTCTCCAGACCGGCCTGGCGCAAGGCGGCCACCACCGCCGGGGCCAGGGTGAGATGCGCCCCGTTGTGCATCGACACGCCGACCACGTCGACGTCCTCCTGCACCGTCATGGCCGCGATGCTCTCGGGTGACTGGCGCAGGCCGGCGTAGACGACCTCACAGCCGGCGTCGCGCAGGATGCGGGCTACGACGCGCAGCCCGCGGTCGTGGCCGTCCAGACCGACCTTGGCCATGAGGACGCGCAGCGGGCGGTCGCCGGCTGCCTGGTCGAAGTCCGCTCGGGTCGTTGCGCTGCGCTCCACCATCGCGCCAGAGCGTACTGCGGGCTGCCACGCTCGAGGCCGCCCCGGCCGCTTACCCGGCGGCGGCCTCCGCGCCGCGGACGACGCGCAGGTCGGGCGGGCTCGCCGTGGGGCTCGGGCTCGAGCTCGCCGTCAGCAACCGCTCGAAGGCGGCGGCCGAGACCGGGCGGGCGAAGTAGAAGCCCTGGGCCACGTCGCAGCCCAGGCTGCGCAGCTCGTCGAGCTGCGCCGCCGTCTCGACCCCCTCGACCACCGTGGTCGAGTTGATGGCCTGGGACAGCGCCACCACGGCGGAGACGATGGCCGACTTCACCGGGTCCTTGTCGATGTCGCGCACGAAGCTCTGGTCGATCTTGACCACGTCGATCGGGAAGCGGGCCAGGTAGCCGAGCGAGGAGTGCCCGGTGCCGAAGTCGTCGATGGCCAGGCGGACCCCGACGCGTGTGCAGCCGGGTCAGGATGCTGGTGGTGAGATCGACGTCGTCCATGGCCAGGCTCTCGGTGATCTCGAGGCAGAGCTGCGACGGCTCAATGCCGGTGGCCCGCACCACCTCGGCGATGTCGTCGGCCAGGGTCACCTGTTGGAACTGGCGCGCCGAGAGGTTCACCCCGATCTGCAGGTTGGTCCCGAAGTGCAGCGACCACTCCTTGACCTGGCGGCAGGCCTGCTCCAGGACGAACTGGCCGATCGGCAGGATGGTGCCGTTGTCCTCGGCCAGCTGAATGAACTGGGCCGGCAGGAGCATCCCGTGGTCCGGGTGGTTCCAGCGCACCAGGGCTTCGGCCCCCAGGATGCGCCGGTCGGTCGAGCGAGACCAGCGGCTGGTAGTGGACCTCGACCTCGCTGCGCTCGACCACATGGTGCAGCGCGGTGTCCAGGTCGAGCCGACCGGCGGAACGGCCTCCCATGCGGTCGACGTCGAAGAGGGCCACCTGCCCGCCACGGCCGCGGTCCTTGGCCCGGTACATGGCCACGTCGGCGTCGTGGAGCAGGTCGTCGCGCGACTTGCCGTACTCGCTCAGCGCGATGCCGATGCTCATCGTCGTCACGACCTCGTGGCCGGCGCTGAGCACGATCGGGTCGTGCAGCGCGCTGAGCACCGAGTTGGCCACGTCGCTGGCGTCGTCGGGCGACAGGATGCCCTCGAGCAGGATCACGAACTCGTCCCCGCCGAAGCGCGAGAGCGTGTCACCGGGCCGCACGGCGCGGCGCAGGCGCTCGCCGATGACCCGCAGGAGCTCGTCACCGACCTGGTGCCCCAGGTTGTCGTTGACCACCTTGAAGCGGTCGATGTCGCAGAACAGCACCCCCACCTGGCTGCCGTTGCGGTCCGCCTGCAAGAGGGCGTGATCGAGGTGGTCGAGCAGGAGGCGCCGGTTGGCCAGGCCGGTGAGCGCGTCCTGAAAGGCGTGGCGGGCCAACTGCTCCTCGAAGGCCTTGCGCTCCGAGGTGTCCCGGAAGACGATCACCGCTCCCGACGGCGCCGAGCCGCCGACGACGGGCGACGCCGTCATGGTCACCGGGAAGTGCGAGCCGTCGGGCCGGTCGAAGCGGGTGTCGTAGCTGGTGACGTTGCGCCGCAGGGCGATGGCCCGCATGGCCGGGTCGAGCAGGAAGCGCGGCGTCTCGTAGGCCGGAAGGATCGGGCCGTCGTCCTCACCGGCGCCGACGGTGTACCAGCCGAGCATGCTGGCGCCGGCCGGGTTCAAGAAGGTGATCTCGCCGGTCTCGCTGATGGCGCACACACCCTCGCCGAGACTGCTCGTGATGATGGAGAGCTTGTCCTTCTGCTGCTGCACCTCGGCGTAGAGGTTCGTGTTGGCCAGCGCGATGGACCCCACCGACGCCAACGCCTCGACCAGGGTCTGGTCGGCGTCGTCGAAGGGCTCGGTCTGGCTGCGCCCGGCCACCCGGAGCCAGAGGGTCTCGTCGCCGACGGCCATCGGAGCGGCCAGCTCGTCGTGGTCACCGCTGGGCGCGGCGGCGCCCAACGAGGCGTCCGGTGAGCGCAGCAGGCTCGACGCCGCGTTGAGCACGGCGGTCTTGGTCTCCTCGATCCCCATGCTGCGGTTGACGTCGAGCGTGGCCTCGAAGAGCCCGAGCAGCCGGGCGCGGTCGTGCCGGGCGTAGAAGTGGCCGGCGCCCACGAAGCGCAAGATGACGGCGGGCAAGCAGGGCGATGGGCAGGTAACGCGGGTGCTCGGCCAGCAGCAGTCCGGCCGGGATGGCGAGACAGATGCCGCCGGCCGCGATCAGGACCTTCCCCTCAATACCGCCGAACACCACCTTGCGCCAGGGCGTCCCCAGGGTGACCATGATCGTGACCATGGACCCGGTGTTCACGACGAAGTAGCAGAAGGCGGCGGCGACGGCCGCACCGACCTTGGCGTAGCCGAGCGAGTCGGTGGACCCGTGGAGGAGCACGAAGGCCAGCGCGCCCACGCCCGCCGAGGTCACGACCTGGCCCACGTTGAAGATCGACTTGGCCAACGGGCGCCGCTTGATCGCCTGGGCCGCGATGGTCACCGCGGCGAACACCAGCACGGACATGGAGGCCGGCACGAGGAGCAGGAAGAGGACCAGGAACCCCTCGTCGAAGTCGATGGCGTCCGACTCGCCACCGATGTAGAGGGTGATGGGCCAGATCCAGCTGACCGCCATGAGCACGGCGAAGATCGAGGCGAACCAGATCGCCGTGGCCCCGGGCCACGGGGCGGTCAGGGTCCGGTCCAGCGCGATGGCCAGCGCGACCAGCCCGGTCACGGCCCAGGCGCCAATGACGACCCGCGAGGTCTTCGGAAGTGTCAAGAGACTCGAGTCTCCATGGTGCCTGCCGCCTTGGTGGTGATCGTGCGAGTCCTGAGAGTGAGTGTCCTGCTCGAGCGCGCCGAAATCAGTTCCAGGCCGAGCCGTTCCAGGCCGACCCGTTCCACGCCGAACCGTTCCAGGCCGACCCGTTCCAGGCCGAACCGTTCCACGCTGAGCCGTTCCAGGCCGACCCGTTCCAGGCCGAGCCGTTCCAGGCCGACCCGTTCCAGGCCGAACCGTTCCAGGCGGAGCCGTTCCAGGCGGAGCCGTTCCAGGCCGACCCGTTCCAGGCCGAGCCGGTCCAGTTGGCCGGGTTCCACGATGACGACTCCCCGCTCACACCCAGCGAGACGTTGCCGCCCATGGGCGTGGCCTGTGTCGGCGGCGACTGCGCCAGCGTCATGGCCGGCGAGGCCACCGCATTGGCCACGTTGAGGTCGCCGTGCCCGTCCACGAACGGGTTGCCCACCGGGCCCGAGGTGGTCGTGCCGAGCAGCGTGCCCTTCACGGTGTCGGGCGCGTACGAGGGATCGGCCGAGAGCAGCAGGGCGGCCGCGCCGGCCGTGATGGCCGAGCTGAAGGAGGTGCCGGAGCCGACGAAGTTCGTGCCGCTGACGCGGGCGGACGGGTTCTGCCGGTCGATGGTGGAACCCTGGTCCCGCAGGCTCACGACGGAACGCCCGGACGTCACCAGGTCGGGCTTGAACCAGCCGTCCGGGTTGGTCGGGCCGGCACTGCTGAACGTCGACATGGTGTCGTTGGCCGGGGTGACCTGTCCCCCGTCGTCGACCGCCCCCGCCGTGATGACCAAGGGGTCGTCACCGGGCGAGAGGATCGTCCCGTTGCCGGGGCCCGAGTTGCCGGCGGACACCACGACGGTGATGCCGGCGGCCCAGGCCTTCTCGACCGCCTGGTCGAGCGGGTCGAGCACGGTCGACGTCAGCGGGAGGTAGCCGAGCGACATGTTGAGGACGCCGATGTTGTCGCTCGCCGCGTGCGCGATGGTCCAGCCGACTCCCTCGATCACCGTGGCCAGGGTGGTGTTGCCGCTTCCCCCCGCCACCTTGACCGAGACCAGGCCGGCACCGGGCGCCTCGCCCATGTACTGACCGTTCGAGGACGCGCCATCCCCTGCGATGAGGCCGGCCACGAACGTGCCGTGCCCGTATTGATCGTTCCAGGGGTTGTGGCCCCCGCTCAGGTCGACGCCGTCGACCAGGCGGCCGGCGAAGTCGGGCAGCGGCGAAATGCCCGTGTCGAGCACGGCCACGTTGACGCCCTGGCCGGTGTCACCCTGGGCCCAGAGCTGCGAGGCCCCGGTCTGCTCGGGGAAGACGGCGGCGGGAGCCCGTCCAGAGCCGCCACCGGTGCCCTGCACCTGCACCGGAAGGTTCGGGGTGACGACCACGCCCGGCACGGCGGCGAGCGACGAGGCCTGCGAGGCGTCGAGTTGCGCCGTCGCGGCATCCACCGGTGCCAGATCGGAGTTGACGGTCGAATCGACCCCCGCCACCTCGCTCGTCACCGTGGACAGGGTCCCCGAGGACAACTCACCCGAGGTCGAAGAGACGATGTACTTGGTGCTGGTGCCGCCGGTCTGGCCGGCGCCGGCCTGGGACGGACCCTGCAGGGCCAGGAGCGGAAATCCCAGCGCGGCGGCGCCGGTGAGGATCACTCCCCACCGCACTCCACGACCGCGCTGTGAACGTGGGGTTCTGCCCCGCAGCATCACCAAACCGCCCCTCCCCCCAGATCCTGCACAGGACGGTAACACCGGGGCAATTTTCGATCAATGTCCTTGGTCCTGCTCCATGGGCCGTTTGGCCTTTTCGGGGCGGAATTCCCGGCTCGACTCGCCTCTGACCTGGTCTTTGCCGCGTCCTGTCGCATTCCGGTTGCGGCTGAGCTGGTGTCCGCCCCGCGCCGCCGCCGGCCCGGGTCCGGGGGTCTCCGGCCTGGCCGCCGCCTGGCCTCGACGTCGAGGCCACCCAGGACCATCTTCAGCCGGCCTCAGCTATCGCCGGCCGATCGGGGCTCAGGCGTCGGCTTCGGAAGCGTGCTCGGCCGCCTGCTTGCGGTACGCCCGGAAACGCAGGACCAGCCCGGCGATCACGGCGAGCACGATGAGGGCCCCGATCACATAGCCGGCACTACTGAAGGCCTGCAGGACGTGCTCGTAGCTCGACCCGAGGCTGTAGCCCAGAAAAGCCTGCGCGGTGGCCCAGATGGCCGACCCGATGAACGTGAACAGCATGAACTTGCCGAACGCCATCTCGCCCAGCCCGCAGGCAAAGGACACCAGCGAGCGCAGGAGCGGGATGAAGCGCCCGAAGAGCGCGAATGGCTCCCCCCGGCGGTCGAACCAGGCTTCGGCCCTGTCGAGATCCTTGTGCGTGAGCAGGAGATACTTGCCGAAGCGGTCGACCAGCGGCCTTCCGCCGTACTTGCCGATGGAGTAGCCGGCGACGTCGCCCAGCAACTCGCCGACCAGAGCCACCACGATCACGGCGACGATGTTGAGCGGCTTCTCGCCCGGAATCTGCCCACTGGCCAGGACACCGCCGTAGATCACCGCCACCTCGGCCCCGACCGGGAGCCCCATGGCGGAGATGAAGCTCAGGATGAAGATGCCGGCATAGCCCCACTGCCCCAAGAAATGTTCGAAGCTCGCACCGAGAAGCGTCGCATGGCTCAGGGGCCCGAGAATGTGCTCCACGTCCTACCAAGCTTTCGGATCGAGGCGACTGGGAACCGCCGAACTTAGCCGGGGCGACCCGTCGGTTTCGGCCAAGCTCGGCGCCCGACCGGGCGATCCTCCCAGATCGGAGCCGACCCGATTGCTTGCCGGACCCGGGACGGGTCGGGCGCACGAGAGTCCAGTGGGGACGTGGGCTGGGAGACGGCGGGGCATGGAACTGCGCCAGAGGGTACGGGACGAACCTGAAGGCACGATGACGCCTTTGGCCTGCCCTAATCTGCTCCGGATTGGTGCGGGAGGTGGCGGACGATGCTCTTCATCGAATACGACGTCGACGCGCAGGGACAGATCGAGCTGGTCGCCCTCATCAATGCCGTTGAGGAGCAGGGCCAGGACGAGGATGGCGACGCCTGGCTGGCCTGGCGCCGCTCCGAGTTCGACGACGAGGGCCTGGGCTGCGTCGGCGTACCGCCCGACCAGCTCGAGCTGATGGAGGCGACCGGCGATCCCGAGCAGCTCCGGACCCTCGTAGAGCGGATCATCCTGGCCGACCGGGCGCTCAAGGAGCAGGCCCCGTCATGAGTACGACCAGGTCGCAGCTCTATCGGTTCGCTCGCGACCTCGGCAACGTCGAAGCGGTCGAGCACGGGTACCGCAGGGGTGGACTGGGCGGCGCCGCGTCCGGTGCCGCCCAGCGCGAGGCGCGGCGGGTGATCTACCGGAGTGGCAATCGCCAGATCAACCACTTCGTCCGGGCGCTCGGACTTGGGCCGTCCCGACGCCGCTGAGGGCCACGGTGCGTGGTCGACCTCGGCGCCTCGGGCACCACCGCGGTCACCGGCTGAGCGGGATGGTCGATTGACAAGTTTTCAACGACAATTGACACGCACCCTCGGCCGTCCTTTGGCCCGCAGGCCAGGATGCCGATTCTCAACACGTGAACACGGTCACCATGCCGGAGGGTTCCACGCTGTCCGCCCGTGTTCGGGCGGAATGGGCACTCCCCGTTACCCGCTTCGTCTTCGTGATCGTGGTGGCGACGGCGGTCGCGTTGTGGTGGCTGGAGCGCTACCACGTCGTGGCGCAGGAACCGCTCTGGGTCCTCGTGGTCGTCGTCGGCGTGGGCTACTTCCTTTCGTGGACGGCCCATCTGTTCTACGTCACCGCGCCCTCGCGGCGGCGGTGGCAGGTGCGGATCGCCGTCCAGGTCGCGTTGGCCACCACCTTGATGTACCTGACGGGGTGGGGACCGGCCCTGACCCTCGCCTTCGTCTTCGTGGCCCGCGACAACCTCACCGTGGCCGAGGGCAATCCCTGGCCTGAGATCGCGGCGTGGGTGGCGGCGGGCGTCGTCGCCGGGCAGACCGCGGTCAGCCTGGGCCTGGCCCCCACCTTCATCCAGCCCCCCGACGAGTACGGCCTGGCCGCGCTGACCGCGCTCGCCACCCTCTTCGTCATCGGCCTGCTCGGGCGTCAGTGCCGGCCACCTCGCTGCCGCCGAAGATTCGCTCCGGCATTCCGAGGAGCGACTGCGCACCACGCTCGAGACCGCCAACGACGCCTACATGGAGATCGACGAAGTCGGCATCGTGACCGATTGGAACTCGCAGTCCGAGGTGCTGTTCGGATGGAGCCGTGCGGAGGCGATCGGACGACGGGGCGAGGATGTCATCCTGCCCGAACCCGCCCGCGACACGACCCGGCATCGTCAGGGTTTGGCCAATCTCGCCTCGACCGGCGAGGAACCGTTGCTCGGTCAGCGGCTCGAGCTCACGGCGCAGCACCGAAACGGGCGCACGTTTCCCATCGAGCTCGCCTTCTGGCGTACCCGGGATCCCGATGGTGTCCGGTTCCACGCGTTCGCGCACGACATTGCCGGGCGCAAGGATGCCGAAGCGGCGCTGCGCAAGTCCCAGGAGGACTTTCGCATGCTCTTCGAGCGCCATCCGCACCCGATGTGGGTCTACGACGTGCAGACCCTGCGCTTCGTCGAGGTCAACGAAGCGGCCCTGATCCACTACGGCTATTCACGCGACGAGTTCCTGTCCATGACGATCGCCCAGATCCGTCCCCCGGAGGACGTTCCGAAGCTGCATGATCACATCTCGGACTCCCGCAATGACCTCGAAGACTCGGGCTCGTGGCGCCACCTCACCAAGGACGGCCTGCTCATCGACGTCGACATCGCATCCCACCGCTTGGTCTTCAACGGTCGAGGGTGCGTGCTCGTCATGGCGCAAGACGTCTCGGAACGCCGCCGCCTCGAGGATCAGCTGCGTCATCAGGCCCTGCACGACGCTCTGACGGGTCTGCCCAATCGATCGCTCCTGCTCGAGCGGGCCGAGCAGTTGCTCACCGAAGCTCGAGAGGCACAGGAGCCCATGGCCGTCCTCTTCGTGGATCTCGACAACTTCAAGGAGGTGAACGACTCGTTTGGCCACATCGTCGGTGACGAACTGCTGCAGGCCGTGGCCACACGCCTGGGTTCGGCCGTCCGCAACGTCGACACGTTGGGACGGATCGGCGGCGACGAGTTCGTCGTCCTCGTTGCCGGCTCGTCGCTGACTTCCGGCCCCGAGGTCGTGGCGCACCACGTCCTCGACGTGATCCGGGCCACGCCCTTCCATCTCGACGGCCGCAGTGTCACGGTCACCGCGTCCATCGGGATCGCCATGGGTGAGGCCTACGAGGCGGCAGAACTGCTCCGGAACGCGGACGTCGCCCTCTACCAGGCCAAGGCGAGAGGAAAGAATTGCGCCGCCCTGTTCCTTCCCGAGATGCAGTCGGCCGTGCACGAGCGTCTCGAAATGGCCATCGACCTGCACGGAGCTCTCGGCAAGCAGCAGTTCGAGCTGTACTACCAGCCCGTGGTCGACCTCACCGATTTCCGGTTCACCGGGGTCGAGGCGCTGTTGCGCTGGCACCACCCGACCCTGGGCTGGGTCTCCCCCGACCGCTTCATCCCCCTGGCCGAGGAGATCGGCGTCATCGACGAAATCGGGCAGTGGGTGCTGAACGAGGCCTGCCGTCAGGGCGCCATGTGGCGCTACGCCTTCCCGTGGATGACCGTGGCCGTCAACGTGTCGCCCGTGCAGCTCGCCACCGACTCCTTCATTGACGTCGTACGCGATGCGCTTCGCTCGAGCGGGATCGATCCGGCCGCCCTCGTGCTCGAGATCACCGAGTCGACCCTCATGGTCGACACCAACGCGACCGTGCACCGCCTCCGCCAGCTCAAGTCCCTCGGGGTGCGGCTGGCCATCGACGACTTCGGCACGGGATTCTCTTCGCTCAGCTACCTGCGCCAGTTCCCCGTCGACATCTTGAAGATCGACCGCTCCTTCCTGACCACGGCGACGACGTCGGTCCAGAGCGCTGCGCTGGTCCGCACGCTCGTCCAACTGGGGGAGGCCCTCGGTCTCGACATCGTGGCCGAAGGCATCGAGCGCCCCGATCAGCTCCGGACGCTTCGCGAGGCCGGTTGCCCCAAGGCACAGGGCTTCCTCTTCGCCCAGCCGATGCCGAAGGAGAAGATCGACCGCCTCCTGCGCTCAGGCCGGCTGTTGCTGGTCGGTCCCGGCATGCGGCGGCGCACCGGACGCCAACACCAGGGCTCGGTCAACACGGACACCACCGCTCTGCTTTGAACGACAGAGCCCCGCCGCCCGCGGCATGACTTGATCGCGCGTGACCACGGGTGAACGAGTCCGCTGGAAGCCCCTGTTTCGGCGCCGTTCGTCGCGGCGCCAGCTCAGCTGTAGCTGACCGTTCCGCTGAAGGCCACCCCTTGGACCGTCAAGGTGTACGCATCACCGCTGTTCGCCGTGCCGTAGACGTTGTAGCCCGAGCCGAATCCGTAGACGATCTGAGAACTCGAATAGCTGCTCACCACGAGGCCGATGCAGTCCCCTCCCGTGCCCGCAGTCCAGCCCTCCGTGGTGTCGCCGAAGGTCAGACTGTTCCCCGGGAAGTTCTGCCCCGAGGTGCTGCACCCGGGCGGACCGCCGGTGGGCTCAGTGCCGAGATTGCTCCCAGAGATCGTCACCGTGGGGGTCGCGGCCGATCCGGTGAACGTCACCGAGTTGATGACCGGCGCCGCGGTCACGGGGACGTGGAAGGCGCCGATGCCATCAGGCGACCCCAACCCGGTCGGGCCGTCGTAGCCCGGGCCGGCCTGGCAGAAGTAGGTCGGGGTGCAGGTGCCTTCGCTCCCCTTGACGATGTCGAAGAAGTCGGACGACGGCGCCGCGTAGGCAGCCGAGGCGGCGACGGTGAACGTCGGCTGGTTGTCGGCCAGCCCGTACATGCCGGCGGTGATCGGCGACGACACGCTCGTGCCGAATCCGAAGTACCACCCGGGAGAGGTGCCGTACGACTGGTAGAAGATGACGTTGGCGGCCACGGCGCTCACGTCGGCCGTCATGCGAGCCGAGCATCCGGCGTCCGTCTGCCACGTCGGCTTGGGCTCGAAGGACGAGCAACCACTACCCGACCCTTGCGTGGGAGGGGTACTGCCCTTGGTGACCCACGCGGTCTCTTTCCATCCTCTCGTGTTCGTGGCTGACTTCAGCTGCGTGCCTCCCACGGAGGTCACGTAGGGCGAGGCGGACGGGTATTGCACGCCTCCCTGGTAAGAGCCGTCTCCCGAGGAATAGGTGATGTCCACCCCGGGATGATCGACGTTGGAGTCATAGTCCGTCTCGCCGTCGAATTCTCCGTTCCCCCAGCTGTTGGATATGACGTGCGCACCGAGCGAGACCGCTTCGTTCTCCGCCGTGGCCAGATCCCCGAACCCGCTGGAATCCGCCTCGACCAGCAAAATGTGGCAGAGCGGGCAGATGGCCGACACCATCTGGGTGTCCAGCGCCGTCTCGCCGGCCCATGACCCGCCGTTCGTGCTCGGGTAATTGCTCGTCTGACCTGTTTGGTTCACTTTCTCGAAGCACCCGTTGGCCGTTGTGCACGCGGGCAACTTCTCTTTCTGTTCGATACGTCGCGAGATCGGACTCTGCGTTCGGATCGTCGTAGGCCTCCACGATGGCCACCAGGTTGCCGTTGCCATCGGTCTTGATGGCCTTCTTCACCCCGTAGGCCGTTTCGATGTTGCACGCGGTCCAGCCGGCCGACTTGTTGGCTTGGCAGAGCGTCGACGTCGTGGCCGCTGGGGCCAGGCCGGATTGCTGATCCCGCTCGACGCTGAGATAGCAGTGAGCGACCTGCGGCGCAGTGGCCTCGTTGCAGACTGGCCGGCACTGCTCCTGCCCCCGCCTCTGCCGCATCGCTCCGGCCGGTCGGTACTCCCCCATTCGCCGCCCCGGCCAAGGCCGGGAGCGCCAACAGACCTGCCATGCCCAACGCCAGACTCGCCAGCAACCGCCCTGATCGAATTCCCACCGTCCGCTCCTTCTCGATGTGGCTCCAACGGTAGTAGCAACGTGCCGGCGCGAGTACTAGTGCCTTTCGGGCTTCCGTCGTCTCTCCGAGCTGAACGCCCTGGTCACTCCCTGGTTTTCGGACCGTGCAGACGCCACCTGGCTCGCGGGTCGAAGTCCCGGAGCGACGACCTGTGTGTCCAAGACGCCCCGAGGGTCGGGACACGCAGCGGTGGGCCCGGCCAAGCCCGCTAGGAAGGCTCGTGGGAACCGAGGACTCGGACCGGTGCCGTCTCCGGTGATGCCGAAGTGACGACCTCTTCACGGTCCCGCGTCGGCGCCACAGCATGACCGCGGTCAGCACGATGAAAGCCACCGTTGCCACCACGTACGAGTTGGCCAGAAGGAATCCGAGCACCCCGACGTGCGCGTGGGCTTGGGGAACACACGCAAACACGGATGCGCCAACGACGGCCCACCAGACACCCCTTGCCGGTCTGTCGAGCCCACACACCAGCCATACCAAGAGCGGCACGATCCAGACGTAGTGATGAAGCCACGAAATCGGCGAGATCATCAGGCCGGTCGCCGCGCACACGAGCATGCCGAGCATGGCTGACGAACGCCGGTAGGCCAACGCGGCCACGACGAGGCCGCCGCAGAGCACGATGCCGAGGCCACACACGAGAACGAGCAGAGCCCACTCCGAAATGCGATCGCAGAATTGCTTCGTGCAGCGTCTGGTTGCCCAATAGCGCGCTGTTGCCGACGCGCTTGACCTCGTAGGCATCCCCGGCGAAGTACTGCCAGGAGGCCCGGGGAGCGATGACGAACATGGCCCCGGTCGCCAACAGGAAACTCACCACCGCACGTCGTGCCTCTCTCCACTGGCCCGAGAGGGCCAAGTACGGAATGAAGAGAAGCGGCGTGAGCTTGACCGCCGCAGCGAAACCCACGAGCACCCCTCGAGGAAGGCGCCTGCCCGCGCCACGAAGGCGTCATCGTGAGGTCAACCACGATCATGAGCACCAACACGAGGTTGATCTGGCCAAGAACCAAGTTGGAGCGGACCGGATACAGAAAGAAGCCGATCGGCCCCAGGAGGATCAACGCCGTGCGCCAATCCGCACGGATCACTCGCCTGCTCCGCGCTGCCGCCAGGCTGACCGCGATGAGAGCGGTGAGCACGAAGATATCGACCAGGTCCCAGATCGTCTGGCCGGCGTAGGTGGAGAAGTGAGAGATCGGCCAGAAGAGCAGCGCCGCGAGCGGTGGGTACGTGAAGAGCAGATGTCGGCTGAGCACGGTCAGCTCTGACGAATAGAGGCTTGCGCTGAAGAGATGCTGGGCTCCCATTCGGTAGACCCGGAAGTCCATCTGTGGAAGAAACGCCAGGCAGACGAAATAGACGACCAGGCTCGCCGCCGAGAAAAGCCCAAGCATCCACAACATCCGTGGATGCCGACGGCACAACTCCGACGGGAGTTGCGACAGCTTCTCGCGGTGCGAAGCGCCGAGCACCTCTTCCGTACGCGCAGACACACTGCCCCCCTCAGAGCGGTTTGCCACCTCAGCGTATGGCTCGGTCATCGAGTGGTTCAAGGGTTCGGGGACCCGTGCAACCAAGCTGCACCCCCGACAGCGGCGAGAGCTGCGCGAGGGCCGACAAAGGCGACGAGAGATTCCTCGAATCGCCGCGGGAGCACGGGCACGGCTGAAATACTTTGACGGTTGTTGTCCACGGATCCATTCAAGGGAGAGGCGCAGATGGCTACGAAGCGGACACCGGCCGCCAAGAAGGCGGCGGCCAAGAAGGTCCCGGCCAAGCAGGCGGCGGAAAAGAAGTCGGCGGCGAAGAAAGCGTCGCCCAAGAAGGTCGCGGGCAAGAAGGTCGCCAAATCAGTACCCGCCAAGAAGGCGGCCAAGTCTGTATCGGTCAGGACGGCCGCCAAGAAAGTCCCAGCCAAGAAGGCGGTGACGCGGGCAACCACCTCGCCGGCCCGCGGAAATGCGTCACAACTGATCGACGCCAGAATCAAGGAACTCGGAGACTGGCGGGGCGAGATGCTGTCTCGGATCCGCACCTTGATCAGGCAAGCCGACCCCGAGGTGGTCGAGGAGTGGAAATGGAGAGGGACTCCCGTCTGGTCACGCGACGGAATCATCTGTACGGGTGAAACCTACAAGAGCATCGTGAAACTCACCTTCATGAAGGGCGCTTCCCTTGCTGACCCCGCGCGGCTCTTCAACTCAAGCCTCGACGGCAACGTCCGACGCGCCATTGACATCCACGAAGACGAGAAGCTCAATGAAAGAGCGCTGGGCGTCCTGATTCAGGCCGCAATCGCTCTCAACACCTCGTCGCGGCGCCGATAGTGACCTCGTCCAACCCGCTGGAATGTTGCCGGGGTCCTCTGATCGCTCACGCGGGAGAGGTCATCATCCGCCGCTGGCAGGTCCAGCACGACTCTGTGATGCGGCCATCTGTTCGCGCCCAAGCTTGGCTACCAACGGGAAGAGCTCCGGCTCGAAGACATCACCACCGCCGAAGGTGAAATGGACTCCGTCATAGCGAACGTCCACTCCGTCGATCTCGCTCTGATAATGCCCGGCCGGGCAGGCAAGGGCCTCGAAGTTGACCACCGTCGTTCCTCGTTCTGACGATCCCACCTGGCGAACAATCGAGTTGTACTTCGCCAGGCGTTGCGCTGAGTCCTCGGGCCATGGCTGTCCATTGGGTTGTTCACCCGTGTCATAGCAGGGCGCAGTCAACAACATGACTCTGGCGCCCTTCGACCTGGCCACATTGACCGCAAGCTTCAGCTGATGACGGACGTAGTTGGCGTAGCTGGGCTCGAGAATGTTGGTCCAGTGACCCTGATAGGTCCTGTTCGTGACCTCCCAGCGACCGGCCAGGATCATCACGACATTCGGATCCAGGGTTTTGATCTCCTGCTTCCACAGCTGCGGCCACTGCTCTTGGCCCAAAGTTCCATTGCAGGCACTCGCCATCGGAGCGACGACACCCTGCAGCTCGTACTCTGCTCCTTCCGTCACGCCGCAGCCGAGAATGCCGGAATTCTGCATTTCGATGTTGTAGGCGTGGCTGTAAGCCCCCAATCCAATTCCGAGCGTGGCTGCGGTCGAGTCCCCAACGAGGAGGAGCTTGACGGGAGGACCCGTATAGAGAGGTCCGACTTGTCTGGCCGGTGGACGAAACGCACCCTGCGCAGCCGTCACCGTCAGCGGCGTCGCTGCGACGACGACCACGACGACAGCCAGGATCGAGGCGGGCGCAGCGGCGAAGACTGTCTTCGCCGAGCGAAGGAAACGCCGCTGCCGGATCGGTTGTTCCACCAGATAGAACGACACGCTCGCCACGAGCACGGTGCAGACGAACCGCAGAGCAAAGAGCGGAACGTCGTCCAGATTTGTGTTGGCGTGCGTTATCCACAGGAACAGAGGAAAGTGCCACAAGTACATCCCGTACGAGATACGACCGAGGTACCGCAGAGGCCTGATCGTCAGTACGGCCGTCAGAACCGATCCCGGGGCAACGACCACACTGGCCAGAACGCAGGCGGTTGAGGCCGACGCGAGGAGGAACCCACCACGGAACGCAAAGGCATCGCTCACGCTGACCAACGTCCAGAGTGCGGCGGACACGCCGGCTCCCAGGATTCCCACAGCGATAAGGGCTCGCCGAGTCCGTACGGTTCCCGCTCGCCATGCCGACGGCGTGCTGGTCAGTTCGCCCGTCGGAACCCGCCGTTTGGCCAGGAGCGTCAGCGATACCGACAAGGCCGCGCCGAGCAGGAGAGATTGAGCCCGAGTATCCGTTCCGTAGTAGACGCGGTTCTGAGTCGCCGGAGAATAGAGGACCCCCATGAGGGTCGCCGACGCCAATGCACCAAGAACACTGACCACCAAAAGAAGGCGAAGGCCAAATCGTGTGCGAAGCACCGCAATGACGACGAGCGGCCAGAACAGGTAGAACTGCTCCTCTACCGCGAGGGACCACGTGTGAAGGAGAGGTGAGGTCGGACCAGTCTGGGCAAAGTAGTTGGAGCCGACGAGGATGAAGTGCCAGTTCGCCACGTAGAACAGTGTGGAGAACGCATCCAGGCGGAGGCCGCCGTAGGTGCCTGGTGTCGAAAACAGCGCGACATAGGTGACGACCGCCAACACGAGCAGAAAGAGCGCCGGCAGCAGCCGCCGGGCTCGACGGGCCCAGAACCGCAACAAGCGAATGCCTCCGGCCTGCTGCCATTCAGCAACGAGGAGCGTCGTGATGAGAAAGCCCGACAACGTAAAGAACGTGTCGAGTGAATAGAAGCCTCCGTTGGCCAAAAACAGTCCGCCGTGATATCCCATGATGACGATGACTGCGACTGCCCGGACACCGTCCAAAGAAGGGACGTAGTTCAGCTCTGGACCTCTCGCGTCCAGAGTGCGCTCGGAATTCACGGCGGCCAAGGCTGGCATTTATCCTGAGTGCTCGCAATGATCGACGAATGGTTCCACTTCACCGAGTTAAGTAGAATTTGCGGACGGAGAATTGAAAGGGGCCTCGAATCAATGGAGTACGCCAGGGCCGAGGAATTGCTGCGCGCCGAGCACGCCCGCACGAAGAAGCTGTTGGGGGAGATCGATGAAGCGGGTACTGCAGACCGCGAAGCGGCAAACGCGCCCGGCGACATGTTCGACTCTGCGGAACCCCTCACCACGGAGGGCACGGACAGCTCCGTCCGGGCGGAGCTCGAGGACCGGTTGGCCGCAGTCGCTCGTGCGGAGGAGCGACTGAAGGACGGCACCTATGGCTTCTCCATTCGCTCCGGGCAACCCATTCCGGACGATCGCCTGGAGTCCGATCCGGCTGCGGAGCTGACCGTCGAAGAAGCGGCCGAGCTCGGCTGAACCCCCCGACACTGGACACGTCCAGCGTCTGACGGCGTGACGTCGAATGCGACGTGCGCCATGGCGAGGGTCGCTTGCCGGGAACGTCTCTTCAGCCGGGCCCGAGACCGGTCCGTCGAGGAAGCCCGCGCGCTGGTCCCTTAGCAGGCATCCGAAGCCAGCTCTGATTCGGGGGCAGCCAGGGTCGCGACCACTTGAATCACCCGATCGGGTGATTGATTGCCGAGTTCTTTTGAAGCAGGCTGACGCGCTGTCGTTGATGAGACTGAATCGAGCACTCGGATCGCCCAACCCGCAACCCATCCATGTTCCCGCCAATCGAGACCAACCAGACACGTCACAGTCGTGGACCGGCCACCTCTCAACTCTGACGAAGAGCTGGACCAGTTCCGAGAACTGATCCGGACGCATCGTGTCGAGGTGCGAGACGCCATCATCGAGAGTCACTTGGGCCTTGCCCATCACCTCGCTCGGCGCTTTGCGAATCGGGGGAGCCCTACGACGACCTCTATCAAGTCACATGCATGGCGTTGGTGAAGGCCGTCGAGCGCTTTGATCCGGATCGCGGCGTGAAGTTCACGTCCTTCGCCGTCCCGTCCATGGTTGGCGAGCTCAAGCGCCACTTTCGGGACAAAGGCTGGTCAGTACGCGCTCCGCGCCGAGTGCAAGAGCTCTACCTCGACGTCGGACATCAGGTCGAAGAGCTGACCCACGAACTGAGCCGGACGCCGACTGTCGCTGAGATCGCAGAATCCCTCGGGGAACCGCCCGTGGCCGTGCTCGAGGCCCTCGAAGCAGGCCGTATGTACCGGTCCGATTCGTTGGACAGCGACAGTGACGAGGTCATCGAAATGGCGCCGATGGACGGCGACGAGGATGAGATGGACGGCGTCGACACTCGATCGGTTCTGGCAGAGGCCCTCCGCGGCCTTTCGTCACTCGAGCAAGATCTGATCCGCATGCGGTTTGTCGACGAGATGACCCAATCGGCGATTGCCAGACGCTGCGGTATAAGCCAAATGCAGGTGAGCCGTCTTCTGGCTCAGTGCTTGCAGCGAATACGAGCCGAATTCTGACCACGCCCCTCACCGACCTCCCCAACCAACCGTTCTCTTGGGCGACTATGTCCGATCCGACGTCAGTCGTTCGAAAACGGGCAGGCCGAACCAGAGAAATCCGAACCCAGCGATCACAACTGCGACGAGGACGGAAAAGACCCAACCGCTCCCGACGACGCTGAAGACGAGGACAATGGCGCACGCCACCGACACCGCCACCATGACCAAGCCGAGCAAGGCTTCGACATTGGCCAGACGGAGCAATCTCGCCTTCTGATGCCGCCGGAACACCCAGCGGTGGTAGGCCACCGGGCTTATCAACAGCGCCGTTGCGGCCGCGGCGCTCAGCACGGCCACCCTGTAGAGCACCCGTTGGGCCTCGTCGAGATGTGCGAAGCGGACGGTAAACGGCAGGGCGAGCAGAAACCCGAAGAGCATCTGTACTCCCAATCCGGCGACGCGCAACTCCTGAAGCAGGTCAGCCAGATTCCGATTGTCCCGTTGGGCCTCGGGTTCCCCGGATTCTGCCGTTTCAAGCCCAGCCATTTGGGCGCCTCAAAGCCACGCCTCGCATTTCAGCCGCGACCGCATGTGCGCCATCTTCGACGGCATATGAGGCTCCTCTTCGTGTCGCGTCACTCGGAGTCATACCCGCGTGATACCCGTAGATTCCTCTTCGAATCGGACACCCAACGCCGATTTGTCCCTTCGCTTACTCGTTTGTCATCACCCCGCGTCCCGAGTCCATCTCAGATCAAGGTCAAATACCTGACGAAGAACCTTGTTCCAGAGCACCCGAGGTGTGCTGTTGACTGACGCAACCGGAGGTAGCGAGCGGCAAAGCGGGTATAACCTCGTTCGTGAGTATTTCTCGGAGAATTGCCCGACCTCTTTTGGCCTCAGCCTTCATCGCTGAAGGTATAGGTGCGATCCGAAAGCCAGAGGGAAATGTCAGTGCCGTCGAAATGTCTTCTCAGGCCGTGACGGAGTTTCCGGACAACACTCTGACCTTGGTCAGAGTGAATGGGGCGGTCCAAGTGGGCGGCGGAGTTCTCCTGGCGAGCGGGAAGTTTCCGCGTCTGGCGGCACTCGCCTTGATCGGTTCCATCGCGCCGACCACCTACGCCGGACATCGGTTTTGGGAAGAACCAGATGCCGAAAAAAGAGCCCAGCAAAAGATGCAACTTCTCAAGAATCTGGGACTTCTCGGTGGGCTGATCTATGCCGCGTTCGATACGGATGGTGCTCCATCGGTGGCCTGGAGGACTCGGCGTCGGCTCCGTCAGGTGGCCACTTCGATGACGGACGCGCATGCCAACTCCGATGCACACGCGCATTACGCCGCGTCGAGGGCGGCCGACGTCGGGCGCAAAGCCGGGCGCCGCGCCAAGAGGTCAGCCAAGGCGGCGACCCGACAAACGAACAGATCTGCAGTCCACGCGGCCCAGGAGGCCAACGAGGCGGCTCTCAACGCGGCCAAGGCCGGCGTCGTGTTCGCGTCGCCCTATCTCCGTCAGGCCAATGAGACCGCCTTCGAGGTCGCAGGGGAAGCACTCGAGACTGCCGGGCCTTACATCTCAGCCGGACTCGAGCGAGGTAGCGAGTTGCTGGAGGAAGCACTCGACATTGCCGGCCCGTACATCTCTGCAGGCATAGAGCGGGCGGGCGACCTGCTCGCCCGAGTACCTGATCTGCCATCGGCTCGCTAGTACCCCAATCAGCGGAGAAGGTTCGCTCGACGTAGGACCCAGAAGGGAACCCGTCCGCGCCCTGCTCTCCAGGGCCCGTTCCTTCCGGGGACCTGCCAGTTCTCGCCGCCGGATACCGATTCCCCCGCCGTCGCGCCACTCCCAGGCGCGTCGCGGCGATCTCGAGTCACCGTCCTTCGAAAGGTTGCGCTTGCCGACTTCACACGACGTTCCCGTCGAGCTTCAAGAACGAGTCATGATTCTCGAGCGCACGCGCACTCGAAAGATGGCGGAGTCGTCACACCGCTACGTGAGAGGCAGCACGGCTCCGTTCTACGAGTGGCTCGCCTCACATCCCGAGATCGGCATCCCAGACGGGCCACCAGTCTGGATCTGTGGTGATTGTCACGTCGGCAATCTCGGACCTATCGCGGCCACTTCTGGCCAGGTCAGGATCCACATTCGGGATTTGGATCAGACCGTCATCGGAAACCCAGCGCATGACCTTGTCCGGCTTGCCCTGTCGCTCGCTTCGGCGGCACGGGGCTCTGATCTCCCCGGTGTGGCAACGGCAAACATGCTCGAGGCGATCATGGACGGCTACGCATCGGCCTTCGAACATGACTTTGACGAGGCAGAGGACAATCCTGAGGCGCCAAAAGCTGTGCGACTCGTGATGAAGCGGGCCGCCAAGAGAACGTGGAAGGAGCTGGCCAAGGAGCGTATTGGAGATACGCGCCCAAAGATCCCACTCGGCAAGAGATTTTGGCCTGTTTCTGACGAGGAGCAGCAAGCCCTCGAATCGACTTTTGACGATGACGCCATGGTCCGCCTGGCCACCATGGTGAAGGGTCGCGATGACGACTCCACGGTGCAATTGATGGACTCCGCCTACTGGATGAAAGGCTGCAGTTCTCTCGGACTCCTGCGCTACGCCGTCTTGCTGGACGTGAGGGACGAAGACGGAGGCTCGTCCGATCTCTGCCTCATGGATGTCAAGGAAGCGGTTGCGTCAGCTGCTCCGACCTCGAGTACGGACATGCCGGCTGACGAAGGCCGCCGAGTAGTCGAGGGCGCGTTGCACATCTCACCTTTTCTGGGTGAACGCATGCGGGCGACGACGGTGCTCGGCCGTCCGGTGTTCGTCCGCGAGTTGCTGCCTCAGGACCTCAAGCTCGAGCTGACTCAGCTATCGGCAAAGGAAGGGATGAAGGCGGCAGCGTTTCTGGCCACGGTGGTTGGCTTCGCTCACGCTCGCCAAATGGACTCACCAACGCGTACCTCATGGCAACAAGAGTTGAACCGTCACCGCACCAAAGACCTCGATGCCCCCGTCTGGCTCTGGACCGCCGTCGTGGGACTCTTGGTCGACCACGAACGTTCGTACCTCGAACACTGTCGTCGCTACGCTCTTTCCGAAGTCACGACATAGGCGATCGTCGAGCTGCTCACGAGCCGCAACCACGGGTTGCGGACGCTTTGAAGACTCAACCGGCCGCGGCGCAACGAGTATTCGGGGCAGGAAGCCTGCCGAGAATCAGATAGTTGCTCACCACGTTCTGCATGCAGGGATCGGCCGACCCGTTGAGCAGCCAGCTGTGGCCGTACCCGACATAGGTCACCAGCCGTCCACCGATGGTGGGAGCCAGCTTCCGGGCCACGGCGTAGGGCGTGTTGGGGTCGTACGTGTTGCCGATAATCAGCGGCGGCTGACTTCGGATGACCGCAAGGTGGGCGAGCGAACCGCCTGACTCGTTCCACCCCGGACAACCGATGAGGTTGTTGGCTACGGCCTCAGCTCCCCCGAGCGGAAAGCGCTTGGCCAGCGTGCGGGCCAAGGTAGCCGTGGAGACGCCGCTCGGATGCGCGGCCGGCGTCGTTGCAGGTGATGCTCCACAGGGCACCGACCAGCGAGTTTCCGTTCAGGTCGGTCTCGAGGCCCTGTGCCACCGAGCGCAACGGAGCACCGTTACCGGCCATCGCCGCAGACAGGGCGGGAAAGTAGCCCGGAGTGAACATCGGAGCGGAGAGATAGAGCAAGGTCGCGGTCATGAGGTCACCCACGGTGACCGGGACGTTGTCCCCGCCACCGGGTGCCGGCAGCGGACTCCGGGTGAGCTGCGCCGCCAGTCGCTCATAGGCGCCGACGGGGTCGGTTCCGAGGGTGCACCCAGACGTGGTCGGACAACTGCTGAGGGCGTGCTTGAGTGCCGTCTGGATCGCGGGCGCCTCCAACGTGGCGTCGGTCGGGAGGCTCAGGTTGGCGTCGACCGCCCCGTCGAGCACCATCGATCGTACGTGGCTCGGGAAGAGCTGCCGGTATATGGACCCGAGGACCGTGCCGTAGGACACGCCGTAGTAGTTGATGCGGTCGACCCCGAGAGCCATGCGAAGACTGTTCATGTCCTGGGCCGAGGTCGTGGTGTCCACGGTCGGGAAGAGCGTGGGATAGCGAGAACGACAGGATCGGTCCAAACCGGCAAAGGTCTGGGTCGCCGACGTCGTCCCGACCACCGCGCTGCCGGCCGCCACAGGGGATGGCCCACAGAGAAGCGGGTCGCTCGATCCGGTGCCGCGTTCATCGAAGCTCACCAGCGTGAACTGGTCCACCACAGATTTCGGGACCAACGACGCCAGGATCGGGAGGATGAGGACCCCGCTCTCGCCTGGTCCGCCCGGATTGAACACGATCACCCCCCTGCTCTCGGGCACCGGGTGCTCAATGACCGCCAGGGGCAACGTGCCATGGGACGAGTTCGCGTACTCGGCCGGCACCTGCAGCGAGCCGCAGAGGTAGCCCGTGACCTTGGGGCACGGCGACCAGGCAATCCCGGAAGGCCTCGACGAGGCGTCGGCGAACCCGCCAGTCGGCCCGACTGCGACCATCAAGGCGGCATACACCGTGAGCGACGCGATCCGCAGCCAGCCGTGACGTACCTTCGAACGGCGCTCCGGCCTCGACTTTCGACTCCGCCTCACGCGGGGTGATGCTAGTGAGCCTGACCGACCGGGGCTGTCGAGAGGGCTTGGGAACTGCCCTGCATCCTGAGCGATAAGGCGCTCGCCTTGGACTGCTCCTTCGCCACGGTGTCCAAGACGCTGGCGAATCCGCCTGGGGCCCGACCCTTCCGTCGAGAACTTGTCGTGACCGCCGCTCGGCGGTCGTGCTTGATGCGGAAGCCGGCCGCCGCCGCTCGATGATGGAGGTCGCGATCTTCGCCACTGGGTAAACTTCGAAAGCCCCCGAGTTGCGTATACAACGCGGCGCTGAAACCGAGGCTTGCACCGTGGATCGGTCCGAGTTCGGACGCATAGCGCTGTCGTCCAACGACGTACGGTGGCGCTGTCCTCGGCCAGGCGAACCCTGCCCGCCCACAGGTCCGCACCGGACATGAACGCGTCCACCTGGACGGTCAGCCAGTCCCGCGGCACTTGCGAATCGGCATCGGTGGTCGCGAGCCAGACCCGTGCGGGATCAATATCCGGCCAGAGGGACAGAAGGGCCAGACTTCCGGCGTGCCGGGCCATCCCAACTCTCCTGAACTTCTCGGCCGATCACCAACCCGCCCGATCGAACTCCCCAGGAGCGTGCGATGGCAGAACTGGCATCGGCACAGTGGTCGAGCACGACAGCCACGCTGCACGGGGTTTCCGGCGGGAGCGCGTGGACAGCGACCTCGAGGGCGTCGAGTGCTGCGGGCAACAGGTCCTCCTCGTCGTGAACCGGCAGCACGACACCGACGGCCCCGAGCCCCCGTCCAGGGTCTTCTCGGCTCATTGCCGCTCCCAGACATCGAGCAGAAACGCTTTCTCGCGGTGATGCACGACGGGGACAAGGCCCGGGATCTCGGCGATGATCCGGTGCGTGAGCTCGCCACTGAGGGGGTAGTCCGTCTCTCCGAGCCAGTGGACACCAACGACATGGGCTCCGAGGTCCGTGGAGCCCATGACGCAGGACATGACAGAGCCGAGGTCCGTTCGATCGAAGTAATACGCGATCTCACTGAGGACCACGAGGTCGAACGGGCCAGACGGCCACTGGTCGGGGATGGAACGCTGTTCGAAGCAGACATTGGAACTCTTGAGGAGGCGGGCCTCGGCCCGCTGGAGGGCGGAGGGAATGATGTCGCTCGAGAGCAGCCGGTCACATCGGATCGAAAGCTGCTCGGTGAGGACTCCGACCGAGCACCCAGGTTCGAAGGCCGAGCGATAGCGGAGCCGAGGCAGGCTGGCCACAGTGACGGCATATTTCCGCTGTTCGTACGTGCTGTGTTCGAAGTCCCAAGGGTCGGCCTGGCCGGAGTACATTCCTTCGAAATACGACCGGTCTGTCGACATCAACCCTCCGTCTCGATGAAGACCTCGAAGGGTCGCCAGAATCGTCGCAGTACCGAGTCGCTCAAGATTGGCCCACCCTCGTCGTCGAGAGGCCTGATCTGAGAGGTGAAGGCATAGGTCGACCATCGCTTGCGGGCGACTTGCTGGTGCTGCAGGTCGAAACGACGGCAGCGGTGCCAGGGTATGAGCGCATCATCGGGTGTGGCCCAGTGCCAAGCCCAGACGAGGTACTCGAGCAGATCTGCTCCGCACTGACGGGCGGCCTTCGCCGCAGCGCGGCCAGTGGCATCGTGATCCGGATGGCCGTCCGACCGCCACGGAGCCAGGCACAGATCCTCGGGCCCCAAAAGGTTGATCAACACGTCGGTCAGGTGCTGGGCGTGCCCGGCCACCAACCCGTCAGGGAGGCAAAGACGCCGCACATTCGTTGAGCCACAGTCAAGGCGATGAAGGGCCGATCGAGTCTCTCCGACGCGTCTCTCGGCCAAATCGTGAGCCCGGGCCCCAGGGTGTGATGCCTCACCGTCGGTCACGGCCACCAGAACGGTTTCAACGCCGGCCCGCGCCATCTCCTGGAGCAGGCCTCCGGCACCGAGGATCTCATCGTCGGGATGCGGCGCCACCACGACGAGTCGACGGGGTCGCCTTTCTCGCAAGGACGGGAGCCCGGCCAGACGACCTGCACCGAGCCACGTGCGCTCGTCCGTCCCGGGATGGAGGTCGCCGACGACTAGCTCCACGGCCATCCATCGCAGGCCAGGTGGCCCAGGAGGTTCGCGTCCTGCACGGTGTGATGCTGGGCCAGATACACGTACAGATCGGCCGACCGCCGAGACTGTTGTGGATCATGACAAAGGGGTCCGGCGCCCCCGGCAGCTGCGCTCCTCGTCAGCACTTGCTGCGCGCCATGGTGCACCAGATGACGCACTACGAGTGCTCGACGCTTCGCCATACCCTTGCAATCCTCTGGATCCGCATCGATCTCCTCGGCGACGCGCTCAATCGCTTGGCGCATCATCTCGACGTGGGCCACCGCATGTCCGAGCTCGACCAGCAAAAGCTCGGACTTACGCAACCCCACGCTGTGCAACAGGTGATCGAGGAGGCCTCGGGCGCCCCCATACCAACAGGCAGCCACACCGACCGCCCCGAACCAGAAACCGGGGCGGTCCAGGTAGAAGTTCGGAGGGCCAATGGCACGGTTCGCCGGCACGGGCGGCCCGCCGAAATCAAGCGTCTCGCTCAGCGAATCTGCCATACCGACCGCAGGCCACGTCCCAGAATGGACTCTCACGACATTCTCGTTCACGGCGACATCGAAGAGCCGGTATCCATCGGAGCAGTCCGCCGTGACGAGGGCCCGATCAAGACGGGTGCTGCCCGAGCAATAGGGCTTCTCCCCTGCAAGATGCCACCCGTCTCGGGCCAGGTGGGCGGTGGTTCCGCCAGTCCGTGCACGCGCCGCCCAGACCCCATAGGTGGCGCCCGCCTCTGGTGCCAGGCCGGCCTCGGCCAGAATGGCCAGCGCATCGACGTGACCCTCGAGCAATCGAGCAAGCGACAGGTCGCGCGCCGCCCAGTCGGCCAGCGTGGCGAAGCGAGCATGGGTGGCCCCAGAACCGGGTTTCGGGAGGGCGGTTCCACACTCTGCTGCGATTTCCTTGAGCTCGAGCCAAGGTGTCAACCAGTACCTCTTCAATCGGTTCTAGGCGGGAATCCAGGCGCGGATCACTGACCGTCACGTTTCTACACGGGCACGCCACTCACATGAGCCACCAGAGCAGGCCCTCACGCGGCCGCAGCCAGGAGCCGACGTTTCCCACAGACGGCGACCGTCGGTCTCCTTGTCGAGGGCGGTGTCGTGCGTCCCAGGGTGGATCGCTCAAGAGGGAGCGTAACGGCCCACCCCGATCGTTGACGCAATACGCTGTGTAAATCACCCGTTCGGGTGTCGCTTCCCGCCGGAACGAGGCAGACCCCTCCGAGGCGGTGGGCACCGCCAAGAACACTGTCGACCCGGGACGACTCGCACGGCGCGGCACCGGAGGCGCCACCTCGGCTGCACCGGGTGCGAAACAGGCTCCCGATAGCGTGGCCGAATGGCAACGCCCGGGCCGCCGGAACTTGGCCGTGGCGTCGTGGTCTCGCCCGGATCGAGCCCACCCGAGCCGTGGACCCGGTGTCCGATGATTTCCATCCGTCCCGAGACACTGGCCGATCCGAGCGCCGCCGTGGCCAGGCTGCACCAAGCCTGGTTCGCCCGCGAGCCGGTGGTGGTGGAATTGGGGGTCGACTCGGCCGAACTGCAGGATCGGGAAACCTGCCTGCGGCCGGTGTACGAGCTCGACCCGCACTTCGAGTTCTCGCGCGAGCGGCTCCACTTCCTGGTCTGGGCGAACTCCTACGACGCCCGGAATGGGACGCCGATCTGGTGGCACGGACGCAAGGCGGCCAGACGGTTCGCCGACCAGGGCGTGCAGGAAACGGGTCCCGCCGACATCGAGCTGGCCGACGGGACTGCCCTCTACGTCGACGGTGGCCCGTTCGCCCCCTCCCCGCTGGCGGACGGGGCCGGCGTCGTCCACCGATGGAACACCGAGGCGGGGTCGCTCTCGCTGGTCGGCCACCGCCCACCAGAGGCCGACCTGGCGCCGGACCAGCTGGCCGCCGTGCGCCACGCGACAGGGGGTGCCCGGGTGATCGCCCCGGCGGGTTCGGGCAAGACGAGGGTCCTGACGGAGCGCCTCCGCCATCTGATCGCGGAACGCGGCGTCGACCCCACGACGGTGACCGCACTGGCCTACAACCGCAGGGCGGCTGACGAACTGATGGAGCGATCGGACAGCCAGGCCACGTCGCGTCGTCCCCATATCCGGACGCTGAACAGCCTGGGCCAGTGGATCTGCGACACCTACGGTGCCCAGGGGCGCCTGCGCGTGCTCGAGGAGCCTTCGGTGCGTGACCTCGTCCAGCAGGTCTTCCCCGTCCGGCGCCAGGCCAACACCGACACCGTGCTCCCCTACATCGACGCACTGTCGGCCGTCCGCTTGGGCCTGACCTCACCGGGCCGGGTCGAAGAGCTGATCCCCGATGCGCAGGGCCTGGCCGATGGCTTCGGGACCTACCGCGACGCGCTGGCCGAGGCCGGCGCCATCGACTTCGACGAGCAGATCTACCGGGCGATCGAGATCCTGCTCCGCGACCCCGAGGCCCGCAGCGTCGCCCAGGGCCGCTGCAGGCAGCTCCTGGTCGACGAGTTCCAGGATCTCAACGCCGCGCACATGCTCCTGATCCGGTTGCTCTGCGCCCCGGCCTACGGCTGCTTCGGCGTGGGCGACGACGACCAGGTCATCTACGGCTACACCGGGGCAACGCCCGAGTACCTGATCAACTTCGGCGACTACTTCCCGGGCGCGCAGAATTACGCACTCGAGGTGAACTACCGGTGCCCGCCGGCCGTCGTCCGGGCGGCCACGTCGGTGCTGTCCTACAACGTGGACCGCATCGCCAAGACGATCGGCACGCCACCCGATCGCAGCGACGACGTCCCCGAGGCCGGTCCGCTCCTTCGGGGCCGCGGTCCGGTCGCCGTGCTGCAGGCACGGAGCGAGGAGCTGCCGAGGATGGCGCTCGGTGCGATCTCGGACTGGCTCGAGAGCGGCGCACCCGTGGAGGAGATCGCGGTGCTGACCCGGGTCAACTCCTCCCTGCTCCCCGTCCAGGTGGCGCTGGCCGAAGCCGGCATCCCTTGCAATGCCCCGCTCAACGGGAAAGCGCTGGAGCGAACGGGCATCCGGACCGCGCTGGCCTACCTCCGCATGGGTCTCGACCCGGGATCGCTCCGCCGGGAGGATGTCCAGCTGACGATCCGACGACCTTCGCGGGGCATCGCCCCCAACGTGGTGACCATGGTCACCGAGCGCGGGACGACGTCGACCACGGAGATCAGACGCCTGGCCCATCGCCTGTCGGGACGTGACGTCCCGAAACTCCTGGCCTATGCCGATGCCCTCGACGCAGTGGCCGCGGCGTGCCCGAGCTCGACCGCGGCGGTCGTGCGGGCCATTCGCGTCCAGGTCGGCCTGGGCGAGACGATGGACGTCCTGGACTCCTCGCGCCGCGAGGCCGATCGATCGACCCACACCGACGACCTGGTCGCCCTCGAGGCCGTGGCGGCCCTCCATCCCGAGGCCGCCACCTTCGAGGCGTGGCTGCGCGACCTCTTGGCGCAGCCGCCGGCCCGCGGGCCGGGTGTCCTGCTCTCGACGATCCACAAGATCAAGGGCCGAGAATGGGAGCACGTCATCGTCTACGGGGCCTCGCAGGGGCTGCTCCCCCACCGTTTGAGCGACGACGAGGAGGGTGAACGACGGGTCTTCCACGTGGCGCTCACCCGCGCCATCCGCCAGGTGGTGGTGCTGGGCGATGCCGAGGCACCGTCACCCTTCGTGGCCGAGCTCGACGGCAGCCGACCGCGTCAGCCGATCGGTTCGGCCGTGGCTGCCCGGAGAGCCGAGCGCGAGCCGGGCGGACCGCGCGCGAAGCCACCGGCCCGGTCTATGCCGCAGGTGGCGGCGGTCGTCGGCCTGGCCCTCGACTACGGAGGTCATGCCGGCACGGTGGTCGAGCTGTCCGAGTCGGCGGCGGTCGTCGGGGTGGGTGCGGCGCGACTGACGGTCGCCTTCGGGACCGAGGTGCGGGTGCAGGGCGCCACCATGGTCCTGACCGCCCCGGGCGACGTCCGGGCTGCTGCGGGCTCCGCCGAGCCCTACGAGGGTGCGCTGCGCGAGTGGCGCTCGGGTGTGGCCAAGCGGGAGGCGCTCCCGGCCTACGTCGTGCTGAACGACAACGAGCTGGTGGGTATTGCGGCCACTCGGCCCGGGACGCTGGCCGAACTGGCCCGCTGCAAGGGCATCGGGCCCATCCGCTTGGAGCGTTGGGGGGACGAACTCCTCGCCGTCCTGGGCGGGGTGGACGGGTCGTAGATCGACCGATCCCCGTCCCCCATGGGCCGAACAGGGGACGGGGCGGTCGGGCAGTCGAGCCAGTGGCGCCGACTACGCGAGGAGCTTCGCCTTCTCCGCGTCGAACTCCGCTTGGGTGAGGGCGCCCGAATCCTTCAGCGCGGCGAGCTGGGTCAGCTGCGCCACGGGGTCGGCGGCGGCCGGCGCGGGTGCTGGTGCGGGTGCGGGTGCGGGTGCCGCCTCGGGCGGTGCCTGGGCGGCCTGGGCCTGGGCCTGCTTGTTGGCCATGTGGCCCCCGACCACCGCGGCGGTACCGACCACGGCCGTCGTGCGCACGGCCATTCTGGCAATGGGTCGTCGTCTCATCATGATGTGCTGACTCCTTCGTCTCTGGCTCAGACTGCCTGGGGCAGTGCGTCGTATGCGGGTTCGATCAGCTCGTGGGGAATGCGGGCACCTTCGAGGAGGATGCCCCCTGAAATTCCTGACCGCCTGGGCGAAGGGAGCGGCCCAGACGTCCTCCCAGAGCAGCAGCGCGGCGGAGTTCCCGGGCTCGAGCTTCGACGCCACGAACTCGACGTCGTCCGGCCCGATGAGTCCTCCGAACTCACCCGCCAGTCCGTCGAACGCGGCCACGCCGTCCAACTCGTCGATCTCGAAGGACAGCACGTCCCCGTTGTCGGCCTTGCCGATGAAGATGAGGTCGAGGACCCGCACCGTTCCCGACTCGACGAGCGCGATGAGCTCGGGCGCGATTTCGCCGGTGAACTTGTTCCCGGGAAATCCCACCACGATGTATTCAACTGGTCCTAGGGGCATGATTCCTCTCCTCATTTCGATTGCTTGCGATAGGGGTCATGGTGTTGTTGCTGCGGGTTACGTGCGGTGACACGCGTGAGAGGCGACGGGCGAGCGGTCCTCACCGGCTACGGGGAAGGGTACCGCCGTCGGCCGCCTCACGCTCCGCCCAGTCCCGCGGGCCCGGGACGAGAGATGTGCCGGGCCGTCGTGGCGGCCGTCGGATCCGTCACAGGCCAGACTCGACCACGATGCGACCTTGGGCGGCCGCCTCTTTCAGCGCGGCGTAGTCGCGCTCGTTCTGATCGGCATAGATCTCCGCAAAGGCGGCGATGGCCTTGTCGAACACGTTGCTCGAGCCCAGGTACGCGGCGATGGCGATGCGGTCGCCCGAGCGGGCGTGCGCCCGGGCCAGGGTCCAGCCGCAGAGCCGCCCGTAGACGGCCATGGCCTGGGGCTCCATGACGTCGGTGTCGACGGAGCCCTTCCAGTCGCGCAGCTGGCGGATGTAGAAGTCGCGCTGGACCCCGTCGACACCCTCGACGTGGTCCCAGCCCAAGAAGATGTCGCTGGAGGCCTGCATCAGATGCTGACCGGCCACGACCCGCTCCCCCTGGTTCGAGTACCGGCTGTCACCGACGAACCGGGCCAGGACCGACTCCTGCGCCTCTTTGGCTTGCAGCAGGAGCGGGTCTTCCCCATCGCTGCCGACCATCAGGACGACCCAGGCCCGCGTCCCGACGCTGCCGACACCGACCACCTTGCGGGCGATGCTCACGAAGCGGAACTGGCTGAGCAGGTGGCGCCGATCACTCTGGAGGCTGCGGCCGTAGCTGCGGATGAGGTCGTGCACCCGGCTGGTGAACGCCGCCCCCTCGTCTGCGGGCAGGAGCTCCTCGATCGGCACGATCAGCGGGGGGTCACTGACGAAACGGGTCTGGCCGTCGACCACCTCGGTGAGCTTGGCCAGCGCCTGCATGCTGTCGCGGGTTCGGGCCTTGGCCAGCTGCTTGTCGGCCCGGGCCTTGACCTTCGTCATGGTCTTGTCGGAGCCCTTGTTCTTGTTGAGCCCGAGCTCGTCACCCAGGTCGTTCAGGACCTGGGTGATGTCCATGCGGGTGTACCACACATCGAGATCACGCTTGCCGGCCAGCGCGGTCATCTCGTTGCGATAGCCGGAGACCGCGTCGAGCACGATGGCGCTGCGTTCCTTCTCGCTGAAGCCACGGTCGCGCCCGGCAATGGTGAGGCTGGCGGCGAGCCGCTTGACGTCCCACTCCCAGGGCCCGGGCAGGGTCTCGTCGAAATCGTTGAGGTCGAAGACCAGGCTCCGCTCGGCCGAGGCAAAGACCCCGAAGTTGCTCAGGTGGGCGTCCCCGCAGGCCTGGACGTTCAGGCCCGAGCGCGGTGTCGTCGAGAGGTCCGAGGCCATGATGAGCGCGGCGCCGCGATAGAAGGTGAACGGTGAGACCAGCATCCGGCCGTAGCGGATGGGGACGAGCTCCTGCACCCGAGACGCGGCCTGGCTCTGCAGGAGGGCGACCGGGTCCGGGCGGGAAACCGGGGCCTCCCACTCGGCATGGGTGGTGCGGGGGGCCGACGTGCGGGCGGCCTTCCCCCGATCACTGCGCTCACTCCTCGTGAGATGGCGGGCAGTGCCCTGGGCCTCGGTCGACGTCTGTTCGAGTATCGCCACTCTCCCACCCTGACAGCCAGCGAGATCCGAGTCCATCACCCTGTGTGGGCGATATTCACCCGCCCTCGGGAGGCCGGAACTGCTCGATCGGTGGACATGAGGTATCGGGATGGTTGGCTTCGTAGGTCGTCAGCCCAACGTGCTCGCGGTGAGGAATCTTCACACTGCGTCGCGAGGGGGCGCTGACGCGGCTGGTCCTTCATTTGGACGGGGTGATGGGAGGCCCTGTTTGGTCGGGTCCCGGATTCACCGAGATCAACTCGATATTGAGATCCCGGAACACCTCGAACGTGCTGTAGAGCCGGGCGAGATCAGGGACCCATCCGACCAGGGTGGTTTTTCCATTCTCCACGCGGCTGACTTCGAAGCCCTCGACGGCCGCAATCAGAGTCGGGCTCAGTGTCCCTCGGACCTCGATTTGGAACGAACGCGCACTCAATTCGACTCATTCCGCTGGCACGACATATCCGTGCTTCATGGTCATGTGGGAGATCACCCCACCAAGGTGGACTTGGATCGATGCGAGACGATGAGGCAAGCACTGGATGCATCATGGGCGGCACCCGGCTGTGGCGGCATCATCCGAAGAGGGTGATCGGCGGAAAACACGAGGTGTGGCGGCCCTTCACAGCTGAAATTCACATGGCGGTTGCACACCACAACTGGCACACTGGGCCCAGAGGGGCGGAGGGTGTCGTGACGAGAAGATGAAAACCCCGGCCCACGTGGTGGACCGCCCCGCGCTCAGACGAAGGCTGGACCCGGTCGTCGAGCACAGCCTGTCCCTGATCATCGCCCCGGCCGGGGCGGGGAAATCGGTCCTCCTGGCCCAGTGGGCCGAGACGCATCCCGAGCTCGAGTTCGCCTGGCTCGAGATCGTGCCCAGCGACGACGACCCCGTGCGCTTCTGCCGACGTCTCCTGAGTGAGCTGGCGCGGATCGATCCGGCCTTCTCGGACCTCAGCCCGTTGGCCTCGATCCACGGCGAAGGTCTCGGCGATGTCTTCCTGGTCGACCTCGCCGCGCAGATGACCGACCTCCCCGAGGTGATCGTCATCCTCGAGGACCTGCACCGCCTGTCGAATTCGTCGCTCGTCTCCGACCTGGGCCGGTTGGTGGAATTGCTTCCGCCCAACGTGCATCTGGTGCTGTCCTCGCGGGCGGATCTGCCCATTGCCTGGAGCCGTCATCGCATGCGTCTCGGTCTCACCGAAATTCGCCAGGCCGACCTGACTTTCGACGAAGTCGACTCGGCCGAGCTCCTCGAGCGCATCACCGGCCATACCTTCAGTGCCGAAGCGTCCGCGCCCTCGTCGACCGGACCGAAGGCTGGGCGGCCGGTCTGCAGCTGGCCGGAATGACGCTGCGGGTCCACGATGATCCGGACGAATTCGTGACCCAGTTCCACGGGACGGATCGGCTCGTGGCCGACTACTTGAGCGAAGAGGTGCTCCAGGCCCAGTCTCCCGAGCGACGCCAGCTGCTCCTCCAGATGTCGGTACCCGACGAGGTGAGCGCAGACCTGGTCAACGCGCTGACCGGCGGCACCCATGCACAGGGCCTGCTCGAGGAGATCGAGCGGGACTCCATGTTCCTCGTCCCACTCGACTCGACTCGGGAGTGGTACCGGTTCCATCACCTCTTTCGCGACCTTCTCCGATTTCGGCTCCGGGCCGAAGACCCCGAGCTCGAGTCCCTCCTGCTGCACCGGGCGGCCACGTGGGACTTGGAGCATGATCGGCCCGACTCGGCCGTCGAGAGCCTGATGGCGGCCCGGGACTGGGATGCCGCGCTCGAGCTGATCCTGGCTCGTGGCTCGGAGGTCTTCGAGCGAGGCGAAATGGCCACGGTGATCCGCTGGCTCGGCAACATCCCAGAGGTGGTGCGGGCCGATCGTCATCCGGTGAGCCTGCTCCTGGCGTTGTTGAAGGGTATGGAAGGCCAAGCCGCCTCCGCCGAGGACATCGTGCGCCGCGTCCGCACCCACCCCACCGCGTCGGCCGGCGAGGCCGCCTGCGCCCAGGCCTTCCTGGCCTCCCTGGCCCAGTGGCGGACGAACCACGAGATGACGATCGAGATGGCCGACGAGGCGCTCGTGATGCTCGACGACGTAGCCGACGAGCCGATGCCACTCGTGATGAATCTGGGCGACGTCCAGTCGCTGCGGACGATGGTGCTCGTCTCGGGGGGCCGGGCGCACTTCCTGGCCGGCCACCTCGACGACGCCCGCACATGGCTCACGCAGGGCTTGGCCAGCCTCGGAGCGACCTACTCGGTCTGGCGGGTCAGCGGTCTCGGTGCTCTGGCCCTGCTCGAGGCCTGGTGCGGAAACACCGAGCGGGCCGAGACCCTGGCCGAAGAGGCGCTCGCCGTGGCCCAGTCGGTGGGAATGCTGACGCACCCCTCGACCGGCGACGCGTTTCTCGCCATCACCCTGACCGCCCTGGAGAAGGGGGAACCACGTCGAGCGGCCATTTCGCTCCACGAAGGCTCGCAGCGCGCCGAGGCCAACCATCGCACCCAGCTGTCGTGGATCGCTTCGCTCGAACTGGCCCTGCTCCGGGCGGCCGAAGGTCAGCTCGACCAGAGCATGGCCGTTCTGCGCAGTCAGGATCGGCCCGGCGGCCCGCCACCTCCCATCGTCGAGGAGCGTCTCCGTGCCCTCGAAATTCGCCTCCTCCGCCTGCAGGGCTCCTACGACGAGGCGGCGCGCGTGTCCACGAGGGCGTTTCGGGACTCGGACATCCTGGAGTTCGAACTGGTCGCGCTGGCTCTCTCGGCCGGACAGACCGATCACGCCCGCAAGCTGATCGATGGGGCTCCAAGCCGCACGCGGGTGGACAATCCGGCGGCCGAGCTGCGGATGGAGCTCGAACTGGCCTGGGCCTCGAGCGCGGAAGGAACGATGGCGGACGCCCGGAGGCATCTCTCCCGCGCCTTGGAGATCGGCGCACGCCATTCGCTGGTCGAGACCTTCGTGCAGGCCGGTCCGGCCGTCGTCGCGCTCGTGCAGGGACTCCCGGGCGTACCGAGCGCCTTTCGAGGCGCCGTGGTGCGGCGTGCCCGCGAGGCGAGCTCCTCTCGGCCGGGCGGCGAATTGGTCGACCCGCTGACCGACCGTGAGCTCGAGATCCTGTCCTACCTGCCGAGCCGATTCACGAATTCGGAGATGGCCCAACGGTGCTACGTCTCGGTCAACACGATCAAGACCCACATGACCCACATCTACCGGAAGCTCGATGTCGTAAATCGGAACGCGGCGATTCGGCGGGCCCAGGAGATCGGGTTGCTCTAGTCGCCACGTCTTGGCGTCAAGTCACCCCTAGTGGGTGATGCCCACCAGGGGCCGGATGTGGTTCCATCACGTGGTCAACAGGCGGCACGCGCCGTGGTGCCCCGTTCCATACCTGTTCGGGGGAACACCGGCACGGCGCTGCCGGAACGAAGTACCCCTATAGGAGGCCAACCCGATGCTCGCCTACACGTACCCCCTCGCCGACCTCTTCGGCACCATGTTGGGCTTCTTCGTCCTGGTCATCTGGTTCTGGTTGCTCATCGTCATCTTCTCGGACATCTTCCGGAGCCAGGACATGGGAGGCGGGGCCAAGGCACTCTGGGTGATCTTCGTGATCGTCCTGCCCTTCCTCGGGATCTTCGTCTATCTGATCGCTCGGGGGGGCAAGATGCACGAGCGCGCTGCGGCCCAGGCGGCCAAGCAGCAGGAAGCCTTCGACGCCGCGGTCAAGCAGGCCGCCGGGAGCACGTCGTCGGCCGACGATCTGGCCAAGCTGGCCGACCTGAAGACCCAGGGCGTGCTGACCGACGCCGAGTTCGAGGCCCAGAAGGCCAAGCTGCTCGCCTGAGCGGTGGCCATACCCGACGACAATCGTCGGCCCTGGAGCACACGCAGTCGCCGGCCGACACGGCCTCGAGGAGCCGGGCCCTGCTGTCGTGCCCGCGGAGCCCCTCCGCTCGGCCAACCCGTCGTCTCTCGCACGTGGAACAGGCTCAGATGAAAGACTGCCGACGCTCATGATCATCGACCTGGTCATCATCGGACTGGCGATCACCCTCGAGCCCATTCCGCTCACCGCGTTCATCCTGATCCTCTTGGCGAAGGGCGGGACCCGGAAGGGCGCGGCCTTCATCTTCGGCTGGCTCCTCTCGCTCGCCATCGTCGTCGCCGCGACCGTTCTGGTCACCGGCAACAAGCCGCCGAAGCCGAACACGGCTCCATCGCTGGCCGCGCTCGCCGTCAAGATCGCCCTCGGTGTGGTCCTGATCCTGGTTGCGGTTCGACAGCGCCGGCGGATGGGGAAGCCCAAGCCGCCGAAGAAGCAACCAAAATGGCAAACAGGTCTGGACAACATGTCGCCCTGGTTCGTCATCGGCCTGGCTCCCCTCACCCAGCCCTGGGGTCTGGTGGCCGCAGGCGTCGCCACCATCGTCGGAGCCAAACTCTCGTCCTGGGAAAGCTACGTCGCCCTGTTCTTGTTCTGCGTGGTGGCGACGGCGCTCTACATCGCCTTGGAGCTCTATGCCGGCTTCCGGCCGGAGCGCGCGCAAGAGTTCCTCGGCAACATCCGGACGTGGATCGATACCCACACCGATCAGGTCATCATCATCGTCTCACTGGTGCTCGGTCTCTGGCTGGTCGGCAAGAGCATCTATCTGATCGTCACCTGACGGAGGGTGGCAGCCACATCCGACTGCGACACCACGCGTCCACCATGTCAGATCTCGACCAAGGATTTCGGCGCCATGCTCTACGGTGACGAGATGAGCAGCGAACAAGCTGCCCCGGCCGGGGAGAAGCGCTGGCCCATGGCCCTCACACTGGTCCTGGCCATGGCGTTGCCCTTTCTGCTGCCCGAACGGTTCAGCCTGGCCCCGCGCTGGGTCATTCCGGTCGTCGAGGCCCTCCTCCTGGTCGCTCTGATCGTGGCCGATCCGGGGAGGATCGACCGAACGTCCTCGCTCGTGCGCGGGCTCTCGCTCGGCCTGGTGGGCATCTTGGTTCTGGGGGCGGCGGCAGTCACGACGCGACTGATCGTCGATCTCATTCGGGGCGGACCGGAAACGAACTCCCCCGGACAACTGATTCAGATCGGTGCGGTCGTATTGGTCTATGTCATCATCACGTTCGCCTTCCTCTACTGGGAACTCGATGCCGGAGGTCCCGAAGCCCGGGCCCGGGCGACCCCACGGTTCCCCGACTTCGCATTTCCCGAACACCTCAATCCGCAGGTAGCCAGGCCGGGTTGGCGACCCGAGTTCTTCGACTATGTGTACCTGGCCTTCACGAACGCCCTCGCCTTCAGCCCGACCGACGTCATGCCACTGGCGCGCTGGGCCAAGCTGGCGATGGCCGTGCAGGCGACGGCCTGCCTCGCGGTCCTGGGGCTCGTCATCGCCCGGGCAGTCAACATTTTGAAGTAAGGCCCACGGAGCCGCGCAGGGTCGTGCAGGTCCTTGACCTTCGTGTCCCAGGCCGGCCGGGAGTGGTTTCATGCGTCCGGCGGGAACACGCTCGACCACTCGGCCGCCTTGTCGACCACCGACCTGCATTTGTTCCGCCGCGACCGCCAACAGTTGGCCGGATCCGCTCCCAAAAAGGGGACCGGAATCGTCGGCGTACTCCCGCTCACCGTCGGTGTGACGAATGGCCAGCTGCACGGTCCGACACGAACCGGACGGATTCCACTGCAACATCGGCAGATCGCCATCGGTATTCCGGCGGCCAACATCGGCCGCTGCCCGACCTCTGTGTGCATCGAGACCGCGTTCTGCGCTCCGTCGTCGAGGATCTCCAGGTCGGTTCCCTTGCGCAACTCGGACCACAGGCACCGATTTCGAACTCGGTCGTCCCGACGCTGCCGATGACTCGAGGCGGCGCCAGGCCGTCGATCTCTCTGGAGACGCGGTCGGACCGATTGCTCCGGGTCAACGGGCGAACGATGTTGCCTGCTTGCGCAGAGCCCTCCATGACCGCAACCAGCGGCGTCGGAGTGTGCGTTGCGACTGACGCTCTCCCGCCGCGAGCCACCCTGCCGCGAAGGCAGACGCCACTGAGACGTCATGGTCCGTGCCCGGCGAGACGCTGAGGACGTGCGCCCGAAGCCAGCTCTCTGCCGCGACCGCATCGTGATGCTCGCCAAGGACGGCCTGGACCACTTCCGCCGATTCCGCGAGTCGACGCCCTGACCTGCCGATGACCGGCTCCGCCATCTCGGCGGCGTAGCGCAGACGTTTCGCCCCGATACGAATTTGGTGCAGCTGCTGGTCAGAGGGATCCGGCCCCGCTTTTCGAACCCGTCGGCCCAGCGCATGCCAGTCGGCGGCGACGTGGCTCCTCAGCTGATCCTTTGCCCCGCCGGCCTCGTCGACATCGTCAGCAGAGAGGACTGGTGGAGTGTGCGAGGCGGCGTGGAGCCGATCGAGGAGGTCGAGGTACCGCTCACTCGCCAAGACCGGCATGAGCCGGCGGACCGCGGCCTCCCGGTCACGAGCGAGGCCTGCCTGGAGCTCTCCCGGGGCCGCGGCCAGGAGGCCTCTCAGGACGTCGGCATCGCGCACCTCCCCGAGCGCAGCGCCGATCCATTTGAGGTCTTCTCGGACATGGCCCGTCCAGACCGGATCGAGCACAGACTGCAAGGTCTTCAGATTGGAACGAAGACGTCGTACGGCCACCCGAGCCTGGTGGACATCCTCCGGGGCCAGGTCGGGAGCGGCGAGCCGCAGCCGCCAGTCGTGATGCAGCAGCCGTTCGAGACCGTTGAGGACGGCCCATTTGAGGACATCTCGGATCGGTGAACGCCGGTCGAGGCGTCGGTGCTCATCCTGACCGGGTGGCGCGAGACCGAGTGCGACGGCAACCTTGGGTGCGGCCCCAGCACACAGGCGGGCCGACGCGAAACGATTCAGGACCTGGCTGGGAACGGATTCATCCTCGGTGGCCAACTCGAATTCGACTTGTCGAAATCGAGTCACCTTGTCTCGGTCCGCTGAGGATGGTGACGACATCGTCATCGATCTCTCCGAGGGCTCGATCACCGTCATCACGGAGCGTCCAACGCTGACGAACCGTCTCGAGCTCAACGATCTCGCGGAGAGGCTGGCGCCGCACGATGCCTCGAGCGATCTCCCCGACACCATCAGGAATGGCGTCTCGGGTGCCCGGCCACGAGACCTCGGTTCGCTCCAGCGCCGACCCACGGCTGTCCGACGGAACCTTCAACGTCCAGGTCCCGCTGGATTCCCCGCTCTCGACCCGATGGCGAAGTGTGAGTCCACGCTCCCAGAGCCTCATTCCGTCCGTGTCGAAGTACACGGACGAAAAGAGGCGCTGCGGCAGCCGCTCGGTCCGTCCCGACGAGATCTCGCAGGTCGGGCAAGCCGGCATCGAGGGGGGCTTCGAACTTGAGTTCTCGCTCGAGTTCAGTCGATCGACCAGAGACCACGTACTATGATGTACCCCGCAGGGGTCGGGTCTAAGCAGTGCGCGCCGGGCGCCGCCAAGGCCGAGTTGCCCCCATCGAAATCCGCCCGATGGGGGCAACGACCGATACCCGCCAGTGGCGGTGGCTCCCGCGCGAATGCTCTAGACCTTGGCCAGCTCTCCGCTGGCGGCGCACGCCTCGACGGCCGTCTCGGTGAGCCGGATGACATCTTCGGGGTGCGAGACCATCACCACGTGACTGCTCGGGACTTCGACCGTCGTCGCCCCCATCCGCTTGGCGAAGAGCCGCTCGGCATCGGGCGGGATGGCCTGATCGTTGGCCGCGACCATGTACCATGACGGCAACGACTTCCAGGCCGGGACACCCATGACGTCTCCGAGGGTGGACGCCGAAAGCGCCTGTTGGACGGCGAACATGACCTTGGCTTTGGTCGGCGCGACATCTGCGGCGAAGTACTTCACGTAGTCGTCCTCGGGCAACCAGGCGAAGCCCTGCTCGTCGATGTCGAGATGGGCCAGGGCGGGGGTCGGTGGCCCCTCCGCCAGCAGTCCCCCGATCGTCTCACCCTCGTCGAGGCCGAAGGCTGCGATGTAGACCAGTCCCACGACATTCGGGGCGTCGGTGCTGAGCGAGGTCATGATCTGCCCACCGTAGGAGTGGCCGACGACGACGGTCGGGCCGCCCTGGCGATTGAGCACCTGACGGAGCCGGGCCACATCATCGGCCAACGAGCTCTCCGGAAACTGCGGCGCAGTGACGTTGTAGCCCTTGGCCTGGAGTCCCTCGATGACCGCACTCCAACACGACCCGTCGGCCCATGCTCCGTGGACAAGGACGATGTTCGGCTTCGATGTTTCCATGTGTTCTCCTCAGTTCGTGTTGAGCAACGCAGGACTGCGCGCTCGATATGGCTGACGTGTGTGCACTCTCGATCGCCGCCGGGGACGACGGTGCGCAATGCGACGTCGGTGGCGCACGAGTCGGATCGCTGTGCCGCATCAGCCACGTCTCGCCGTATCCCACGCGAATGACCGCTCTACGATCCGATCAGGACTGGAAAGTGGTCCGGCTTCTGACGCCGGTCGACCCAGACGGACCTATCGCTCCGTCCGATACTGCTCCTTGCGGAACACCGTCTGCACATCAAGCCCGGGGTTCCATGGAACCCCCCAATCCTCCCCCGTCGAGCAGGGGCGCGTTCGTTCGAGTTGAACTAGCGTGGACGGTACCACCTTTGGGCGTCTGGCATTGGGTCACCGTCGCCGCATGCGCTGCGGCGATCAACGTGGGCCGAACTCGGTGAGACGTGCCAGCGACCGACGCGCGCGCTTCACGAGGCCGTGCACTCTCCTCGAGCAACCCTGGCCCGAGTCTGTCTTCGACGATCGAAGGAGACTGCCGGCTCCCGTCAGCCCTGGCACGGCTCGCTGCCACGCACCATGGCGCGCAGCACAGAAACGGTGATCTTCCGGCCAGAATTGCGGCCTCGAGTGCATTCTTGGTGGAACCGTTGACCAGGTCCCGCGGTATGATGAGTGCCTCACCCCTTGGGAGAGTCGCTTTGCTTGGGCAGGACGGCCAATCGGCCGACGTCGCCTCGAACAGGTTCGACGCCTCGACCGAGCCTCTCTGAGGAGCTCCCGTGCGCGTCACGACTTTGCCCATCGAAATCCCCGAGCGTCGCGCTCGCTCTTTCGGGATTCTCAGCTCCTACCCTCCGACGCCGTGTGGTCTGGCCACGTTCAGCGCCGCTCTGGCGTCCGGGCTGGCAAGCACGACAGCGAGATGGGTGTGGTGCAAGTCCTCGATGCCGGAGCGCAGGGGTCGGCCCACGATCCCGTCGTGGGCCATCTGACCAACGGATCGCCAGCTCGGTCCTCGCCGAGCGCGGAGGCGTTGAACCAGTTCGACGTTGCCCTGATCCAGCATGAATACGGCCTGTACGGAGGAGCCGACGGAGACGAGCTGCTCGAGATCCTGGCTGCTCTCCGAGTTCCGTCCATCGTCATCGCCCACACAATCCTGGCCGACCCGACTGCCCACCAGCGATCGGTCCTCAACGACGTGGTGGCTCTGGCGGGTCAGGTCGTGGTCATGACGCAGGCCGCCCACACTCGGTTGTGCGAGGGCTTCGATGTCGATCCCGCCAAGGTGGCCACGATCGCCCACGGCGCGGCGCTCCCCCGGGCCCGAGTGGCACCCGACCCGACGGCCCGACCCGTCATTTTGACCTGGGGGCTCATCGGTCCGGGCAAAGGCATCGAACGCGTCATCGACGCCATGCACGCGATGCACGATCTCCCGACCCAGCCACGCTATCTCGTGGCCGGGCAGACCCACCCGAAGGTCCTCGCCGCACAAGGCGAGTCGTACCGTCGGGAGCGCATGGAACAAGCGAAGCGCCACGGACTCTCGTCGTCCGTCGTTTTTGACGCGAGCTATCGCGACGTGGCCTCCCTCACCGCGTTGATCCAAGCCAGTACCGTCGTCGCCCTTCCCGTACGACTCCAGGGACCAAGTGACGTCAGGCGTCCTCGTCGACGCCATTGCGGCAGGCCGACCTGTCGTGGCCACGGCATTTCCGCACGCCATGGAACTGCTCGCGAGCGGAGCCGGGATCGTCGTCGACCACGATGACCCAGATGCGATGGCACGCGCGCTGCGGAGAGTTCTGACCACGCCTGAGCTGGCAGCCAGCATGGCCGCAGAGGCCGCCCGCTTGGCCCCGAGCCTCGGATGGTCGGTCGTCGCCGGCAGGTACGTCCGCTTGGCCGATCGCCTCCTTTCGGAACGCCTGTCACTCGTGTGACGTCGCTGCTGGAGGTTCCGCCGACGAACTTGGGACACCTCATTTCCATGTCCGATGCACGCGGCGTCTTCGAGCACGCACTGTTCCGCGCGCCCAGGCCCGAGCACGGCTACTGCAGTGACGACATGGCTCGGGTCCTTGTGGTGGCGGTCCGAGAGCAGGGCAATCCGGAGGCGCACCACCTGGCCTCGCTGAGCGTGCACTTCCTTGCCGATGCGCTGGATCCGGTCGGTCATGCCGAAATCGGATGAACCTGAGTGGCGCGTGGGAGGACGCCGCGACCCTCGATGATTGCTGGGGAAGGAGCATCTGGGGACTGGGCACCGCTGCGTCCCAGAGCGACGACCCCACGATCCGAGACGTGGCCCTGCGGGGGATCGAACGAGGCATGAGCCAGCGCTCCCCGTGGCCGAGGTCGATGGCCTTTGCCACTCTCGGTGCGGCCGACCTCCTGGCGTCCGACCCCGACAACCTGTCGGCACGCCTGCTGTTGTGCGATGCCGCTGACGCGATGGCCAGGACCCAGGACTCCGCGGAGCTGGCCCTGGCCCGAAGACCGCCTCACCTATGCGAACGCCGTCCTCCCCGAAGCAATGATCGCCACCGGATCAGCGCTCGGTCGACCCGCCCTCGTGCGGCAGGGGTTGGATCTCCTGGAGTGGCTTCTCCTTCATGAGACCCGGCACGGACATCTGTCCGTCACCCCCGTGGGAGGCAGCGGTCCCGCGGACGGGGGCCCGGGCTTCGACCAGCAACCGATCGAAGTTGCCGCACTTGCCGATGCGTGTGCCCGCGCCTTCGACCTCGACGGCAACCGCCAGTGGCTCGACGGCATCACTGCGGCCGCAGACTGGTTCCTCGGTGACAATGACGTCGGCGTGCTGATGTGGGACCCGCAGACCGGTGGTGGCTTGGACGGCCTGCACAGATCCGGCGCGAATCTGAACCAGGGAACCGAGTCGACCCTCGCCTTCCTCTCGACGATGCACCACGCCCGACGAATGGCCCGCGTCCCGCAATGACCCTTCTCGGATCGAACCTTCTTCATCGCCATCCCGTCCGCATTGCCGCCGATCCGTCGCGGGTGGTCGCCCAACTCTTCGTCCCAGGTCACGAGGGATTCGATCAACAGGAGTCCCGGTCGAATTCCGTCTTGCAACGCGTGCTGGAGTTGCCGGACGAAGAGGTCCAACAGAGTCTCGATGAGGTCCTGGATCGCTTCAGCTCGCGACATCACCGATTGACCGACACGTTCTTGCAGCATGCCGACGAGCTGTCGGATCGCCTCAATCCGGAACACCAGCTTTCCCCGACTCGCCGGCTTCTTCTCGGTGCCACCTTCACGAGTGAGTACGCCATTGAGGGTGCCGCACTCTGCAATCCCAGCATGGTCGCGCATCCCGACCAGGTCGGCGTCAAGGCCGGCGACGTCCGGTTCGTGATGAGCGTCCGCGCCGTGGGCGAGGGTCATCGGTCTTCCATCGGTTTTCGGACCGGCATAATCTGCGCTTCCGCCGACATCGACTTCGACCCCCCGCCAACCTTCGCCACCAAGGGGCAACGAGAAGAGACGATGCTCGAGGCCGCGGTGTTCAGGGGAGAACTGCGGCGGCTCCGTGCCAGCGTGGACGACGTCGAGTACGTATTCAGCCGGCTCGGAGCGCAATTTCCCGTGGCCGGATTGGAGGTGCAGTTGCGCCGCCTCGAGAAGCAAGTGGCGACCCGGCCGCAAGCGAAGCGGACGATCGGCCAAATTCGTCGGATCGCCGAAAGGAGCTACGGCGTCGCATTCGAGGCCGAGACGCCGTTGAGCGAGCGGGTGCTCCTACCGGCGATGAGTGCCGAGGCGAAAGGCGTCGAAGACGCTCGCTTCGTGCGGTTCTGTGACGACGATGGCAGCATCACCTACTACGCCTCCTACACCGCCTTCAATGGGACCGACATCGGCCAGCAGCTGCTTGAAACCAAGGACTTCGTGCACTTCACCTCGAGGCCGATGGCCGGCGCCGCCGCGGCCAACAAGGGCCTGGCGCTCTTCCCTCGACGGGTCAACGGGTGCTTTGCCGCGCTCTCACGCTCTGATCGGGAATCGAACACGATCACCTACTCAGAGATCCCACACCTCTGGGAACAGGGCTTGGCGTGCCAGACGCCGGTGCATTCCTGGGAGGTCGTGCAACTTGGGAATTGTGGGTCGCCCATTGAGACCGCACTCGGCTGGCTCGTCCTCACCCACGGCGTGGGTCCGATGCGCACCTACAACATCGGGGCCATTCTGCTCGACCTCGAGGATCCCACCCGGGTCATTGGCCGGCTCCGGGAGCCACTCCTCAGCCCCGCCCGCGATGAGCAGAACGGGTACGTGCCCAACGTCGTCTACTCGTGCGGCGCCCTCGTGCACGCGGACACGCTGATCCTTCCCTACGGAATCGGCGACTCTGCGATCGGCGTGGCGAGCGTGCCGCTCGACGGACTCCTTGGTGCATTGCAAGGACCGATTGACCTAGACCACCAACGATTGGAGAGCGCGATGCCAGACCGATCCCCTCAGAAGCCGTCGGGGAAGAAGCCCGGAAGGTCCGTCAAGGAGAAGAGAGGGGCAAAGAAGGAGAAGCGAGAGGAGCGGGACAAGAAGGCTGACCGCTTGGGACTGGGGCGCTGAGCGCGCCGTGCGCATTGCGGTGCTCGCGCCCATTTCGTGGCGCGTCCCTCCGCGCCACTACGGTCCCTGGGAGCTCTTCGCTTCGCTCCTGACCGAAGGATTGGTCGCCCGGGGCCACGAGGTCACGCTCTTTGCGACGGGGGATTCCAAGACTTCGGCTCGTCTCCGAAGCGTGGTTCACCGGGGCTGGTCCGAGGACGCCAGCATTGAGCCCAAAGTCGCCGAGTGCCTCCACATTTCGGCGGCGTTCGAGCGGGCGGCCGAGTTCGACGTCATTCACAACAGCTTCGATTTCCTGCCGCTCACCTACTCCCGGTTGATCTCGACTCCCGTGGTCACCACCATCCACGGATTCTCGTCGCCCGAAATCGTGCCGGTCTACGCCAAGTACAACCGTGACACCTTCTATGTCGCGATCAGCGACTCAGACAGGCATCCGTCGCTCGACTACGTGGCCACGATCCACCATGGGATCGACATCGGTGCATTTGATTTCACTCCGACGCCGGACTCGTACGTGGCCTTCTTCGGACGCATACATCCGGACAAGGGGGTCACCGCGGCGATCGAAGCCGCACGGAAGGCTGGGGTCGCGCTCCGGATAGCCGGGATCGTTCAGGACGAGGCATACTTCGAAAAGGAGGTCGTGCCACGTCTCGACGGGGACCGTGTGCAATTCGTGGGTCCTGTGCGGGCCAAGGATCGATCGGCGTTCCTCGGCCGGGCCCGTGCGCTGCTTCACCTGGTGAACTTCGACGAGCCCTTCGGACTCTCCGTCGTGGAGGCCATGGCCTGCGGGACCCCGGTCATCGCCTTCGATCGCGGGTCCATGGGAGAGCTCATCGTCGAAGGAACGACGGGCACCCTCGTGCCTGACGTCGTGTCAGCGGCCGAGGCCATCATGCACGTGAATCAGTTTGACCGGGAAACCGTGCGCGCCGTCACGGTAGAGCGGTTCAGCAGTGATCGCATGGTCGACTCGTACGTCGCTGCCTACAGCCGAGCGATCACCGAGAGTCGCCGACGATCGTCTGAGCCCATTCCTCAGGCTTCCGCGTTCGGGTCACCCAATCTGGCCGTGGGCTGACTGGCGCCCCAGGCCCGTTCTTCGGTAGGGCTTGTGCGACACGGCGATGCCAGCCCCAGTCGCTACTGGCCCGCCGGACTCCCCTGGGATTCCGTGGGTGTCGAGGACGGAACTTCGGGATTCACCGGCACAGAATCTTCGGCAGGAGGCCCTCCGGTGATCCGTTTGCGGAAGACGTAGAGGCTCCAGCCCTGGTACAGCAGGATCGCCGGGAAGGTGATGACCGCTACCACCGTCATCACCCTGAGCGTGTACGACGGGCTGGCCGAGTTGGCCACCGTGAGGTTGTACGCCGAGTTGGTGCTGGACACCATCACCCTGGGGAAGAGCTCGAAGAAGATCGAAGCCACCACACTCCCGATGGCTGTCGCGGCGGCGGCGAATGCCCAGCCCTCCGAACGGGACTCGGCCAGCAAGGCGCCACCGACCACCGCGACGAGCGCCAGCGCGTCGATCGGCTTGGGAACAAAGCCCGTGCTGAGCCCAACATGGCTCCAGGTGAGCCAGCCGAAGGTGATCACCGCGGCGAGCCAACCGAGTCGGACCGACAGACGAGCGACCCGAGCATGCAGCGCGCCGTCCGTCTTGAGGGTGAGATAGGCGGCTCCCACGAAGAGGCAAAGCACGGTGACCGTGACGCCGGTGTACAACCCGTACGGAACCAACAGGCCGAAGAAGCTGCCGGTGTAGTTGTGAGACGAGTTAATGGGAAGCCCATGGAGGAGGTCGCCCAACGCCGTGCCGAGCAAGAAGGGGATCACCGCGCTCCCGATCGTGAGCGCCCACCGCCACGTCGACCTCCACCGGGGGTCGTCGATCTTGCGGTGGTACTCGAAGGAGACCCCGCGCACGATCAGAGCCAGAAGGATGATGACCATGACCAGGTACAGGGTCGAGAACATGGTGGCGTACCACGACGGGAACGCGGCGAAAATCGCTGCCGCGGCCACGACGAGCCACATTTCGTTCCCGTCCCAGATGGGTCCGATGGAGTTCACGACGATACGACGCTCCACATCGTCCTTTCCGACGAAGGAATGGAGCATGCCGACCCCGAAGTCAAAGCCCTCCAGGATGAAGAACCCCACCCAGAAAATGGCGACGATCACGAACCAGACGGTATTGAGATGGACCATTTCGTCTCCTAGTAGATGAGGGCCGGGACCCGGTCGTCTTCGGAATCGTCCACCAAGCCCTCGTGGGGAGAATCGGAATCATCGTCGCCGTCGCTCTCCCCCGCGCTCGGTTCCAACTCCTGACGTCCGTAGTGGATCATCAGGTAGACGTCGGCCACCCCCAGTGCGAGGTACATGAGCACGAAGACGCTTAGGCTTATCCAAATGTCGGCTGACGACACCGAGGGCGACGAAGCCTGGGAGGTCTTCATCAGGCCCTGCACGATCCAGGGTTGACGGCCGCTCTCGGTGAGTAACCATCCGGCCGTGTTCATGAGAAATGGCGTGATGGCGAACCAGGGAGCGATCAACAAGAACCACTTTTCCTTCTCAAGGTTCTTGCGGCGGATCAACCAGAGTCCCCATAACGCGAACAGCGCGATGAGCGCGGCGAGATAGGCCATGACCCGCATCCCCCAGTACTGAATGAAGACGTTGGGAATGTAGTTGCCCGGCCCGTACTCCTTCACGTACTGGGCCTGGAGGTTGTTCATGCCCTGGACCTCTCCGTCGGGATGGTTGGTGGCAAGGATGGACAGCAGGTCGGGGATCTCGATGATCTGGGTCGGGGTCTGGTCGTTGTTCCCACCGCCGATCTGGACGAGTGAAAACGCGCAATGTGATGGACAGGTATTCCACAGAGCCTCTGCAGCGGCGATCTTCATCGGCTGGTACTTGCCTTCAACCACACCGAGCTCGCTCCCGATGAACATATTGAGGAAGACCGCCGGGGCGAGCACGGCCACCGAGATGATGGCCGTCCGGCGGAAGGCCGCGACAGAGTTCTTGCGCTTCAGATGCCAGGCGGAAAAGGCCAGCATGATGATGGAACCGGTGACCAGTGACGCCAGAATGACGTGTGGGTACGCCCACAAGAAGACCGGATTCGTGAAGAGGGCCCAGACGTCGGTGAGCTGTGGTTGATGCTGCGCGTTCATCACGTAGCCCACCGGGTGCTGCATCCATGAATTGGCCGCCATGATGAAGAGTGCTGACAACATGGACGCGCCGGCAACGAGCCAGATGCAGGTCAGATGAAGCTTCTTCGAGAGGCGATCCCACCCGAAAATCCAGATACCCAAGAAGGTGGACTCCACAAAGAACGCCGCCAGGCCTTCCATGGCGAGGGGGCCGCCAAAGATGTTGCCAACGAAGCGGGAGTAGTTCGACCAGTTCATCCCGAATTCGAACTCCTGGACGAGCCCGGTGACCACGCCGACAGCCACATTGATCAACAGCAAGGTCCCGAAGAACTTCGTGAGCCGCTTGAAGGTCGGATTGTCGTTCCTGTACCAACTCGTCTGCAGCAGGGCCACCAGGAAGGCCAGACCGATGGTCACCGGCACGAACAGGAAGTGATAGATGCTTGTCGTGGCGAACTGCCACCGAGCGAGGTCATTGGTCATGTGGCGACACTCCCGTCAGTCGGGACGACCACCGGAGGTGACGTCGTCGATTGTGGCTGGCCATGTGTCTTTGGCTCTCTCGGCACGGCGGCATAGCGCTCGGTTCTCATTTCTTCCCACCAGAGATCGGAATATCGGCCAGGCCGACCGAGCAGGTCGTCGTGCGTGCCTCGTTGTGTGACCCGACCGTGCTCCATGACCAGGACTTCGTCGACGGACTCGAGTCCGGCCAGACGGTGGGTGATGAGCACAAGTGAGCGCTCGCTCGTCATGCCCAAGAGGTCAGAGGTCAAAGCGTCGGCGGTCGTCGGATCGAGGTGCTCACCCGGCTCGTCGAGGACGAGCACCGGGAAATCGGCCAACAGTGCCCGGGCAAGGGCCACTCGCTGGCGCTGACCCCCTGACAGCCGAGCCCCGTGCGATCCGACCTCCGTCTCCAGACCCCTGGGCAATTCGCCGAGCCAGTCCGCCAACCCGACCCTGTCGAGTACGTCGCGCAGCTGGTCGTCCGTGGCATCCCTTCTTCCGACGCGTAGATTCTGGGCCACCGTGGTGTCGAACAGATACGCGTCTTGGCCCACCAACCCGACTGCAGTGCGGAGTTCGTCGCCCGACAACCGTTCGAACGGAACGCCGGTCAACGTGACCGAGCCGGCCCGACATCTGAGGAAGTCGACGAGGACAGCGGCCAGGGTCGATTTGCCTGCCCCACTCGGCCCCACGATCGCGACGCGCCGCCCCCGTGGAAGCGAAAGGTCGACGCCACCGAGAGCGGGCGACTCCACACCCGGGTACCCGGCCCACGCCGACCGTACCTCGAGGTCATAGGGCGGGTCGGGTAACGAGACGACGACCTCGGGGTCGGGCACGGGTGCTGGGGCATCGAGGACCTCGAAGACGCGTGCGGCGGCTCGACGCACGCGCTGGAGCGATTGGGTCGCCACCGGAAGGCCAACGACGAGTTCGAAGGCAGCAAGGGGGACGAGCGTGATGACAGCGAGTTCCGTGCCACCGAGTCGACCCGACATCACGGCGGGGATGCCAACCATGAGGCAACCCCAGCAGGCCAGGCCGGCGAGCAGGGTGGTCAATGCCAAACCGAGGCCAGCGGTCCCGGCCGTCGCCGAGGCAATCTCGGTCAGTTCCGAGTCTTGTTCCGAAATGGTCCGGATATGACTGTCGGCGGCACCGAAGGCGATGAGTTCTGCGGCGCCCTCCGTGAGGTCGACCATGGCCGCCGCCAGGTCGCCGCGCACGGCGGCGAATCGCGCTTCGCGACGCCGGGCCAGCGAGCCCGTGAGCCACGGCACGACAGTGGCCGCCAGGAGCAAGGATCCGGCCAGGATGAGCGCCGCAGCCGGCAGCATCCACCACAGCAGCACGACGGTCGAGACACCGACGATCAGAGCGATGCCGAAAGGGGGAACGACACGGAGTACCAGGTCCTGCATTGCATCGACGTCTTGCACCATCCTCGCCAGCAAATCGCCGCGCCGAAACGAAGGGAGGCCTGAAGGCGCCAGCTCTTCGAGTCGCCGGTAGACACGCACCCGCAGGTCGGCGAGCAGCCGGAAGGCCGCATCGTGGCCAACCAGACGCTCCTCGTAGCGCAGGAAACCGCGAGACAACCCGAAGAACTGGACTGCCACGATGGCCAAGGCCAGGCTCGCTTCATTCGGGTGCTGGGACGCTTTGGAGATCAGCCAGGCGGCTGTGCCCAGGAGACCGATGTCCGCGGCGATGGCGCCCGCTCCGAGGAGCGTCGCGCCGACAACGCGTCGCGATGTCGGTCGGATCAGCGCCAGAGTCCGGCCCAGAGGGGCGCGCTCACCCGACTTCTCCCCACACACGTCGGCGAGCGTCACGACGCCACCGCGTCCTCAATCGGCGGAGCCAGTCGGATCACCCGATCGCTGATGGCCAACAGGGAAGGTCGGTGGACTGCCATCACCACGGTACGACCGACCACGAGGCGTCGCACGGCGGCGAGCACTGTTTCCTCTGTCGCTCCGTCGAGACTCGCCGTGGGCTCGTCGAGGAGGAGCAGGGGCGCGTCTCGCAGAAAGGCTCGGGCGAGTGCAACCCGCTGCTGCTCCCCCGCCGAGATTCCCGCACCGTCGGCGCCCAGCATGGTCGCAAGCCCTTCGGGCAATCGGGCTACGACCTCGTCGAGCCCGGCCTCGCCGATGGCTGAGCGAACTTCACGGTCGGTCGCGTCGGGTCGGCCGAGGCGAACGTTGTCGGCGATGGAGCGGGCAAACAGGTGCGGCCGCTGCGGGACCCAGGCCACCCGGCTCCTCCACGTGTCAAGGTCGAGTTCGGCCAGATCGAGATGGCCCACGGCCACCATGCCGCCCGAGGCCGGCACCAGGCCGAGGAGGACCGCGAGAAGGCTCGACTTTCCGCAGCCGCTTGGGCCGGCGATCGCCACCACCTCCCCGGGCTCGATGCAGAGGGAAACGTCGCGCAAAGCGGGCAGCGTGCGGCCTGGGTAGCACACCTCGAGGCGCTCGATCCGGAGCGGCGAGGCGCACAAGTCCGGTACATCTTGTCGACTGCCGCGCTCCGGTTCCGATTGTTCAAGCACCTCGAAGATGTCTTCGGCAGCTTTCATCCCTTCTGCACTGGCGTGATAATTCGTCCCGAGAAGCCGGAGTGGTAGATACGCCTCGGGAGCAAGGATCAGGACGAAGAGGGCGGTCGCGAGAGTCAAATGGCCGCCGAGCAGGCGCAGGCCGACAGCGACGGCCACGAGCGCCACCGAGAAGGTCGCCAGCAATTCAAGAATGAGGGACGAGAGGAACGCCACCCTCAAGGTCGCCATGGTCGCGGTGCGGTAGCGATTCGTGATGTCCCGGACCGCGGCGACCTGGGCCTTCGCCCGGCCGAAGACCTTCAGGGTTGGGAGGCCCGCCACGACGTCCAGGAAGTGGCCGGCCAGGCGCTGGAGTAGGCGAGCCTGCCTTCGCATCCGAGCCTTCGTCGAGGCGCCGACAAGCGCCATGAACAGCGGAATCAACGGCACCGTCACCGCGATGATCAAGGCAGAGACCCAGTCGGCTCCGGCCACCACCACAATGACGGCGACCGGGACGATGACGGCCAAACAAAGCTGGGGGAGGTAGCGGGCGAAATAGCTGTCCAGAGCGTCGATACCACTTGTCGACAGAACGACGAGTCGGCCCGAGCGCTGCCGGTCTATGCCGGCGGGTCCGAGTTGGACGATGCGTTGGACGAGAGCTGTACGCAGATCCGACTTGGCGGCCGCCGAGGCCCGCTGCGCAGCACGCTCTCCAAGCCAGGCGAGCAGTGAGCGGCCGAAGATCACGCAGGCCAAGACGACGAGCAGCGAGCGAACCTGCGTCGCGCCCTGGTGGTGGACCACGACGTCGGAGACGGTGTTGGCGATCAACCACGCCTGGGACAAGACCAGGCCGGCCGTCACACCACCCAGAGCGACGGTCAGCAGCAGATAGCGGCGAGTTCCCCGTGTGTAGTGAAGAAGACGGGGGTCGACAGGACCAGAGCTCCGAGGATCGGCCCGTTGTGGCCTCCGGGCGCCGCCAGAACTCTTCGATTCTCCGGCATGAGTGACGATTCGGACTTCTTCGTGCGACGCTGAGCTCAATGATGTTCTCCCTCCCATGGGACACACTTCGCGATTCACACGACACAGAAGCTTAGAGAAGGTCTCGCCCCGAAACCGGAATCCCGGTCAGATTCCGGCAGCCTCGGGCAGTCGCCGAGCGATCTATCATCTCGCAAGTGCCTGACGGTTCACGGCAGGTTATCCACACGCTCATCCTCAGTTTGCCAACCTGCCGTCTCCGTCTCACCGACACGGTCCGCCTCACCGAGCAGTCAGGAGGGTGAGTGCGTACCGCAAAATCGGTCGGACCCGGTGATTGAGAGGTGCCGGCTTGAACCAGATCTTGACATGGCCCTACGCCGAGTCATCCGCAGCAGCACCACCACGGAGTTGCCTCGACGATCGGCCCGCCCTCCGATCCGTCCAGCGGACCCACACGACGAGGTGAGAATGATGGAATTCTTGGTTGAGTTCGAGATTGCAGTTCCGGAAGGGACCCCAGCGGCGGAGGTGGCGGATCGCGAGCGAGCCGAAGCGACTGCCGCCGCGAAACTGGCAGATGAAGGGCACATCCTGCGGGTCTGGAATCGACCCGTTGCGACGGGTCAGCCGACTGTGCTGGGGCTCTATCGGGCGGGGAGCCGAGTTGAGTTGGACGATTTGCTCGGTCATCTCCCGCTCCGTGAATGGATGCACGTCACGGTGACCCCCCTGCAACCCCATCCGAACGACCCGGCGACGCGAACCTCATCCCCGCAAGGTGGAGGATCGAAGGAGCATCTCCCCCTCCCGAATCTCAGCATGATCTACCGACTCGAGGCCACCTTGGGCGAACCTCTGGATCTGGGCGAAACGACTCAGGGCCGCAGACGCGTGGTGGCCCTCACTGGCGGACGATTCGAGGGCCCTGACATCCGCGGCAGGTTGGTACCGGGAGCCAGCGCTGATTGGCAGACCGTGCTCCCGGACGGAACCGCTTTGGCCGACCTTCGCTACACCTTGGAAACCGAAGAGGGAGCGCTGCTCTCAGTGCAAGGTCAGGGGGTACGCCATGGCAGCACCGAAGTGCTCGCTCGCCTTGCTCGGGGCGAAGATGTCGACGCCAGCGAGTACATCTTTCGCGTGACCGCACGGATTGAGACCGGCAATCCCCAACTGAGCTGGCTCAACAAAGGTGTTTTCGCCTGCGTCGGCGGTCGACGGCCTGGCACGGTGATCTACGAGACGTACCTGGTGGGCTGAGGCCGCCAGAACCCGGACTGTGCAAGCCCGGAGTTCTGGGGAGCTCCTCTCGGATAGCTTGATGGTTTTCCCGACTTGCGCCCATCACCATGGAGGTGACGATGCCCTGGTTCCCGGACTTCGTCGGTGCGGCGGAGCTGGCGCGACGTGACATTCAAACAGCCGGGCGCGCGGACCCGGTCGCCCGGTACCTCCAGGCAATCGAACAGGGTGACAGTCACCTTCTCCAGGAGATATGGCCCGGGCAGGTCGTGGTCAACGACCCCCTCGTCGGCGTGGTTCGCGGCCACAAGAACTTGCGGCACTTTGTGAGCCAAAACCAATCCTGGTTGGCGGAGCATCATGCGCAGACAGAAATCATTGCCTCCACCAGCGACGGCCAACGAGCCGTTGTCGAACTACTGGCAACTCTTGACCGGGATGGAGCGCGCATCTCATGGCCGATCGCCGTGGTCGCCGACTCCCCGGACGACCGGTCGGTGGTCTTCCGCACCTATTGCAGTACCTGGCCGCACGAAGGTCACCGTCACCTGAGGCCACCCATCCTCCCGGCTGGAGCTCACTGGCCTCATGACGTCATCGGCCGCTACCACAGCGCCTTGGAGGCCGGCGACGTCGAAGGGATCATGCAGACATTCCAGCCCGACGGGTACCTTCGGGAACCAATCGGTCCGCATGCGCTCCACCGCGGGACCGCTGAATTGCGCTCCTATTTCCTCGAATGCTGTGGCGCCGGTGGTGGGGTCACCCTCGAGCCCTGCGAGATCACCGACGACGGGGCGAGGTGTGCCATGGAATACAACTGCGTGCGCTGGGGGTCCCATGACATTGCGGCTCAGGCTGGGATCGCAATCTTCGAACGCGACTTAGATGGGCTCCTGGAGGCGGTCCGGGTCTATGACGATGTGGAACCACCCCCAGTCCACTCGAATTCCCCGCCGAAGTGACCGGCGGTCACCTCCTGGACTCCGTTGCCCGTCCTCCGATGTAACGCGATCTCGGCTCCGTGGGCCCTGGTGCGCTCCATTGAGATTGGCGCGACAATCTGCCCAGCGAAATTAGCGAGGAGGCCTTAATGAGCAGCACCGACGGGCAGCGAGGTGACGCGGGCGCGCCTGCGGTTCCCGGAAACGTGGACCTGAAGCTCGAAGCAGTGGTCATCCCTGTCGCTGACGCCGACCGGTCCAAGGCGTTCTACGCCGGTCTCGGATGGAGACTCGACGCCGACTTCTCCTTCGACAACGGCTTCCGCGTCGTCCAGTTCACGCCGCCCGGCTCGCCTTGCTCCGTCCAGTTCGGCACCAAGATCACGTCGGCAGAACCCGGGTCTGCCCATGGCCTCTACCTGATCGTGTCCGATATCGACGCCGGGCGCACCCAGCTCAAGGAGCGAGGGGCGGAAGTCAGCGAGGTGTTTCACTCCGGGACACCCGGAGCTCAACTCCGACCCGACGACTCAAGTGGCCGTGTCAAGGGTCCCGATGCGGACCACAGGAGCTACAACACCTTCGCCACCTTCGCGGATCCCGATGGCAATGACTGGCTGTTACAGGAAGTGACCGACCGACTGCCGGGGCGGGTGGATCCGAACCTCACTGCGTTCAGTTCCGTCAGCGACCTCGCAGGGGCATTGCGGCGTGCTGAAGCGGCCCACGGCGAGCACGAGAAGCGCATCGGGAAGGCAGACCCCGACTGGCCCGACTGGTACGCCACGTTCATGGTGGCGGAAGAGGCCGGAACAGGGCTCCCCTCGTGAGCGACTACGACGTGATCGTGCTCGGCGGAGGCGCGCCGGGCGAGCACTGCGCCGCTGCTCTGGCGGCGCGAGGGAAGCACGTGGCGGTTGTCGAGCGAGAACTTGTCGGCGGCGAATGTTCGTATTGGGCCTGCATCCCGTCGAAGTCCCTTCTCCGACCGGGCGAGGCAGTTCGGGGCGCACAAGCGATTGGTGCACGCGCCGAGGTGGACGTCGAGGCCGCGTTGGCCTGGCGGGATTTCATGGTGTCCAACTGGTCCGACACGAATCAGGAGCACTGGCTGGCCGGCCGAGGCATCGATCTGTTGCGGGGCGCCGGCCGCCTGGCCGGGACCGGAGTCGTCGAGGTTGACGACGTCCGACACACGGCCGACGACGTCGTCCTCGCCACAGGCGCGGACGCGTTCGTGCCCCCCGTCCCTGGCCTGCGTGAGCTCGATGGCCTCTGGGGTACGCGCGAGGCCACAAGCATGAAGGAGGTGCCACGTCGCCTGCTGGTCCTCGGCGGCGGAGCGGCTGGGGTCGAATTGGCGCAGGTCGTGCGGCGCCTCGGGGGCGAGGCGCTGATCATCGAAGGCGCGGATCGCCTGATCCCACGGGAACCGCCACAGCTCGGCAAGGCGCTGGGTGACGCACTCAGCCGAGACGGGATCGAGCTTGCGCTCAACCATCGCGCCACCGCGGCAAGGCGGGAGGGGGACGAGTTCGTGCTGGCGTTTGACGGCGGAGAAGAGGTGCGAGGAGACCGGATTCTCGTGGCGACTGGACGGCGCCCACGCGTCGAAGGTATCGGGCTCGAATCGGTGGGCATCGCGGTAGATCCCAAGGGGGTCCAAGTCGACCAGTATCTGCGTGCCGGCGACCGTCTGTGGGCCATCGGTGATGTCAACGGCATCTGGCCGCTGACGCATGTCGGCGAATACGAGGGGGACGTCGTCGCCGCGAACATTTCCGGCGATCCTCGTCCAGCGAACTACGAGGCCGTGCCCAGGGTGACCTACACCGATCCGCAGGCGGCAGCAGTTGGGGCCGTGGAGTCGAGATACAACGTCACCGTGCCACTGTCGGAAGTGCCGAAGATGGCGACCTACACTCATGCCTACGCCGAGTCCGACGGGTTTCTGACCCTGCTCAGCGACGGGACCCGATTGACTGGTGCCTACGCACTTGGACCCGAAGCCGGTGAATGGTTGCAGCAAGCCACTCTGGCAATCCGGGCGCGGGTCCCGCTCGCAGTTCTGATGGACACCATGCAACCATTCCCGAGCTTTTCGGGAATCTACGACTCGGCCCTCAAGGAGCTCAGCATGGCGGTCGCGAATTTGCCGCCACCGGCGAGACCGATGGCCGCCCAGATGTCCAGTCTTTCGGAATAGCAATCATCGACCGGACTCCTCGGGGACGTCGAGTCCACTCCTGGCAAGATGAGGACCCACAGGTCGCGCACCCGACCACAAAACCCGTGGCGACACGACGACCATTCCCTCATCCCACCGTTGCTGGCCGACGGAGACGTCACCTCTGCACGTGACCGAGTCGCGCCACACAGGAGAGTTGCGCGGCGTCAGATTCCCGTCTGCTCAGCTCGGATCGGATCGGGGTCAGGTGTATGCGGCATCAGCGCGTTCGGCGGGATTGAACCGAATCGTCCAGCTTCAAAGTCCTCTACCGCCTGACCGATTTCCGAGCGGGTGTTCATCACGAACGGCCCATAGTGCTCGACCGGCTCTCCGATCGGTTGGCCTCCCAGGAGAAGGATTTCGAGGCGATCAGTTCCAGAGTCAAGATGATCGTCCGCTCGGATGGCCATCCAGTCACCGGGGCCGAAGGCGGTCATTTGGCCCTCGTGAACCGGCCGACCGTCACTCCCAACACGTCCTGACCCAGCAAGGAGGTAGACGAGTGCATTAAATCTAGGGTCCCACGGCAATTCGAGCAGTGCCCCGGGGCTGAGGCTCGCATGCATCAGCGTCATCGGCGTGTGTGTGGAGCCAGGACCTCGGTGCTCTCCGAGCTGGCCGGCAATCAACCGCACCAGGCTTCCTCCGTCACCCGTCGACATCAGGGTCACCTGCTCAGCTTCGAGCCCCTGATAGGCCGGAGGGATCATCTTTTCCCTTGCGGGCAGGTTGACCCAGAGCTGGACCCCATGGAAGAGGCCGCCCGAGACGACAAGCTCCTCGGGCGGCGTTTCAATGTGCAAGATCCCCCCGCCCGCTGTCATCCACTGGGTCGCTCCGTCAGTGATGAGTCCACCGCCACCGTGGGAGTCCTGGTGGGCGAAGGTCCCATCGATCATGTACGTCACCGTCTCGAAGCCTCGGTGGGGATGCCATGGGGTCCCCTTGGGTTCACCGGGCGCGTAATTCACCTCGCCCATCTGGTCCATGTGAACAAAGGGATCGAGATCAGCCAGACTCACACCGGCGAAAGCCCGGCGCACCGGAAACCCCTCCCCTTCGAGGCCTGTCGGCGCCGTGGTCACGGACTTTACAGCCCGCTCATTCGCCGCCTCACGGTCCAGATCAGGCACTTTCGGGAGCCTCGACAGGTCATCAACCGTTACAGCAGGCATGCCACCCTCCAATCGGTTCCGTCACCCTCAATTATCAACCGAACTCACGCGGTTTCATGATCTCCCGCCTGCTGACATTGCGCCACCCGCCACACCGACATCTGACCAGCTTCCAGTCTCGGCGTGCACAGCTCGCACGGGACTCGAGTGCTGACTGGGGCTCACCAGTGACAAGACAGAGCACTTTGAGCTGCACCTCTCACGATGCGACCTATTCGCCCAAGACCCAAGCATGCGGGCTCGCCAACGCCACAGCCTCATGCGGGCCCCACGAACCCCGTGCATAGGGAACGGGATCCGGTTTGTTCCGGACGATGCCATCGGCCACTGTCCACACGTGCTCGAGTCCGTCAGGACGCGTAAAGAGCGAGCGGTCACCGGTCAGAACATCGTGAAGAAGCAGTGAGTATGCGGGAAGAGACGGACCGCTTGCTGCTGACCCCAGGGGGAGCGTGGTCCTCCCTACCCCAAGGGTGGTTCCGGGACCCGGCGTCTTGATGATGAGCCCCAAGTCGATCTCGCCGTCACCGGACAGTTCAAATCCGAGGATGCTCCCACCGCCAGGTTGGCCAGGGAGCCCCGGAACGGCATCCTTGAACACCACACTGACTCTCTGTCGGCTCTCCAGGAGGCATTTGCCCGTTCGCAGGAGGAAGGGAACTCCGGCCCAGCGTTCGTTGTCGACCCACAACCGAGCAGCAACATATGTCTCCGTGCGTGAGTCCATAGGAACACCGCTTGTACCGCGGTACCCCTCGTATTGTCCGACCACGACGTCTGAGGCGCTCAAAGGCCGAAAGCAGCCGATGACCGACTCTCGCGCCTCCGCCAGACAGTCGGGCTCGAGACAGTGGGGTGGCTCCATTGCGAGCTCGCCGGCAATCTGGAACAGATGGGTCACCAACATGTCGAGGATGGCCCCGGTCGCGTCATAGAAGTTTGCACGCATGGCGACGTCGAGCGTTTCTGGCACATCGATCTGCACGCTCTCGATATGGGTGCTGTCCCAGGCACCGGCAAAGAGGCCGTTCGCGAACCGGATCACATGTATGTTCTGCGTCGCCTCCTTTCCGAGGAAATGATCGATCCGGTAGATCTGCGGCTCTTCGAACGTCTCATGAGCGACTCTGTCGAGTTGTTGAAACGACTTCAGAGAAGTTCCGAACGGCTTCTCATAGACGACGCGTGAACCCGCAGCAAGACCGTGTGCGCCGATCGCCTCGGTCAGAGGACCAAACGCGGACGGCGGCACGGCCATGTAGTGAATCAGTTGGGGACTCCCGCCCAGTTCCTTTCTCGTCCGCGCCAGCACATCGAGAAGGCTGCCAGGGTCGTCCACTTGGAAACCGCCTCCGGCAAAGAGAAAACGACGGCGCACCTCCTCCCATGGACCCTCTGATGGTCGCGGTCCGAACTCTTCGAGGGCCTTTCGCACCTCTTCTTGAAACTGCTCATCGGTGACCTGACCGCGACCCTCGGCAACCATCCTCCAATCGTCAGGAAGAAGGCCGGCGATGGCCAACCGATAAAAGGCAGGCAGAACCAACCGGCGAGCCAGGTCTCCCGTAGCTCCGAAGAGCACGAAGATCGTCGGTCTCAGCGCGGTTCCTGTATTCGCCATGACTCCCTGCCTTTCACGTCGAGATGCGTTGAGCGAGGCCATCACATCACCACACCAGGCGGACCGTCGCGGGACACCCGATGAGGTTCGCTTCGAAGCTGATCGCCACGAGCATTGAGCCAGCCACTCTCAATCGTCTTGGGCAGGGTGTTCCGGAGCAATGAGAATCGGGCGCTTCGTATGCGAAGCCAAAGTGTGCGAGACGCTGCCCAGCAACGTACTGCGGAGAGCACCCCGACCTCGTTGGCCGCAGACGATCAGGCGTGCCGAGAAGTCGTCTGCGGTCTCCAAGACAGCTCTGGGAATCCCGTCAAAGGACTCCTTGATCAACGGTGAAGCCTTGTATCCGTGCTCGCTCGCCCGGAGTGCCCCCTCTTCTGCGACAGATCGGGCATAGGACTCTTCGTCGGCGTCCAGATCCGCTCCACCTGTTGTGGAGCCCGCGGCGAAGGCACCCGCAAGGGCCAAGCGCGTTGCGACAGTCTCCCAAACCGTGAGCACGACAGCGTCCACCGGTCGGTCGATCATGGCTGCCGCAGCTCTCATCGCTGCTCGCGAGCCGTCTGAACCGTCAAAGCAGAACAGTACGGGACCATCTTGGCCTCCTCCCGCCATGACTTGCACTCCTCTCTTGTTGCGACGCATAGAGTTTTACCGAAACCCGGAGCGGCTCTCGCGGCTCGCTTACAACCTCACCTCTGTCATGGCAGCGACTCCAGAGTTTGTCTACTCGCCGATTCCATAGAGCAGATCATCGAGCGTTCTCCAACTCTCATCTTGATTGCCACCGGGAATGTACGTTACGACGACGGCCACGTCGTCCGGGTCGCGGCCTACCACCGCACTCCATTCGCTGTGATCACGCCGTGTGACAAGCAGTCTCCGAGAGTCCAGGTCCTTGGCAATTCGCTCCAGCTGCTCGGCGGACTCGACCTCCAAAACAAAGGCTCGCAGACCGATGTGACGGGCTCCTCCTGCAGGGCTGTTGCCGAACGCTCGCAACACGATGACTTGGGTTAGGTCGCTCCCCGGAGTCCGCACTGCGGCCAACTGCTCCTTCTGTGACAAAAGCGTGAACCCAAGCACCTCACGATAGAAGTCGATCGAGCGGTTTAGGTCGGACACGTTCACGACGACACCTTGAACATTCATTTGTCTGCTCCAAGTCCTCAGTTCAGCGGAGGCACCGTACGAAGCCTCCTTGTAACCCATCGCATCGTCCGTTTGCATCCCAGAGCGACCGGAATGCGTCTTGCCTCAGTCCCCGGCCTCCCTTCCGAACCTTGACTGCGCAGACGACCAGATAACCCGGATTCGCCCCGGTCGCTCGTCCAACGTTGTCATTGACGATGGCCGCGGTCCCAGTGTCGCCTTACAGGCCCGAGACCAATTCGGCCACGATCTCTGAGACTGGTTGCGTCTGCCTGGCGAGTCCAACGCTCTGTCCAGCCCACAATGACAGCGCCTCGATATCACCGGTTGTACCGAGCAACGGCGCTCCCGGCTCATATCGAACAATGGCCTCACCGGAAGGGAAATGCGCAATTACATCGCCCTCCCCCGGTCGGCTTCCGGGTGGGGGGCGGCCCGCGGCCTCCCATGCCTCAGCCGTGGAGTTGCGGAGCGCGCGATGGGGCGAATCAGGCCATCCGACTTCGTACAAGTTTGCGTACCACTGAGCCTCAGTTTCGGCCGCGCCCATCAGACGCCGGCGATACTCATCGTGGATCGGCATCTCCTGAGCCAGCAGAAACCGGGTGCCGAGCCATGCTGCCTGGGCGCCCAGCGCAAACACGGCGGCCACCCCTCGGGCGTCCCCGATGCCGCCGGCCGCGATTACCGGTACGGGTGACACTGCGTCCACGACCGCGGGCACCAAGGGGAGGGTTGCAACCTGACTCCACACGTGCCCACCGGCTTCCCAGCCCTGTGCAACGACGACATCTACTCCGATGTCGACGGCCCGCCGCGCCTCCTCAGCGCTACCCACCGTGTGCAGCACGACGCCGTTTGCCTCGTGGACCTGTTCGACGTAGCCGGCCGGATCCCCCCACATGAACGACACGATCCGAAGGCCGGCATCGAGGGCCTCGTCAAGGCGTCGGTGCTGATCAGAGGTGAGAATCAGATTGCCCCCGAACGGACGCTTCGTGAGCGTCGCCGTCTGACGAACTGGGTCGCCAGCCGGGCTGGACCACGTCAGGGCCAACGTGCCGAGCGCTCCCGCATTCGAGACCGCTGCCGCCAGTTCAACCACAGCAGACATCGGCGCCTGGATGATTGGCTGTTCGATGCCGAGCAGCTCGCAGACTGGCGTTCGCACCACTACCACCTACCCGTTCGCATGGGCTGCAGCTCCGGAAACCAGTCGGCGCGTGGTCGTTCTGGACAGGTCACCCGATCCACATTCCTCTACGAATCGTAGGACGTAGGCATCGTCGCAGGACCCCGCTTGTTCCATCCGTGAAAGGCCGAATAGTCGCGTGCCTCCCAGGCGTCCCGCAACCCTGGCTTGCTCAAATCCCAGTCGGGGCGGATCTCGCTCGAGGCGGCCCGTAAATCGGACCACACGTCGGCAAACGAAGGGCGGCCCCAGAACCAGTAGCCGTTGTAGATGCTGTGAATCACCAATCCGGGTTTGAGCACCAAAGTGTGGGGAATCATTGGATCGTGCTCAGGATCGGTGTATTCCTGGATGTCGAGGTCCTTTTGGATGGTCCGGGCGGGATCGGACAAGAACGTCCATTGGGCACCGACTGAGGCACGGAACTCTTGTGTCGTGTGGTGGTCATCGGTCGAGACCGTGACGATCTGGGTGTACCCGACCGCAACCTTCGGATAGTTCGCAGCCAGCTCCAGGTGCTGTTGGTGCTCCTTCGGGCAGTAATTGCCTCGAGCCAATGTCAAGATCAACGGGTCGTCACCCTGAAGGTCGCTGAGCTTCCGCACCGTGTTCGTATGATCCGGAAGGGAGTAATCAGGAAAGGTGCCGCCGGGTGTGATGTCGGATCGCATGGATCATCGCCTTTCTCGTCGCCGCACGCTCGCATTCGTTGCGACGGAATCAACCCATCCGGCCCAGCGACGGGTGCGCTCATGGTCACAAGAGTATCGCTCGTGTCCGGCACGTCGTCTCAGCATTTCGCAAACCGTGTCCAGTGAGACACGACTTCATCACTTGTTCCGCGGATCGTCGATTGGGTCGAGGTAGTCAAGCCCGAGCGGCCCAATGGCCGACACCTGAGTGACGTACGCACCGGACTTTGCCCAATGAAAATGAGGAGTACCGCCGGGGAGCACCACTACCGCACCGGGCGGGTACGCCTGAAGCTGATCGCCGTCGAACCGGCTGCCCAGCCCGATGTAGAAGACGCCGGAGATAACCGTGTAGACGCGATCCTCCGGATGCTTGTGCGGCATCAGCTTGACGCCTGCGGGGACCATGACTCTGATGACATACGGTCCAGGATCAGAGGGCTGGCCGACAAGGATTGCCAAGCGCGCTGACGGCGGGAACGCCGGAAATGGCTTCCAATCAACGTTCTCGGGCAGCACGGATCTGAAGATCGCCTGGTCTGGTTGATGGATCGACATCGTCGGTGAACCTCCCGACTCGGCGAATACGTGACCCAACGCCGCGACCGCTCAAGGCGACTCTCACACCACTCCCGTGCGCACCTAGTCGGAGCGAGAAGGACGTCATTTGCACGGTAGTGCAGCGGAGGGCTCGACGCCACGGGGTCGCCGGACGAGGACATTCGAAGACAGTGCCGCATGACGGATCTGCTCGCGGCAGGGCGATGAGGGAGGCCGCTCCGTCGCCACGTTGATCCAATCGATGCATGACCGCTGCCGTAGACGCCGCGTTTGCACGTCCTCATCTTTCAGTGGCAGGTACGCTCACGTATGCCGGGCTGATCGATCGGACCTCCGACCACAATGGGAGGGAGCGGACGCTTCACCCGAATACCAGACACCGAACCCTGGATGGACGGGCGGAGGAGCTCACATGAGCACGACCCCAATAGCCGACTATGCGCTCCTTTCGGACCGGCACAGCGCTGCGCTCGTGAGCTTGGACGGGTCGATTGACTGGTTGTGCTTTCCACGCTTTGACAGCCCCTCGATCTTCGGTCGCCTCCTGGGTGACGTGGCTGGACATTGGTCGATCCGGGCATCCGATGCCACACAGGTCACTCGCCGCTACCTGGATCGCACGATGGTGCTCGAGACTACGTTCGACACGCCGACGGGTACGGTCGCCATCACCGACGCCCTCGCGATGGGAGACGGCAACAGGGGACATCAACTGGGCAAGGACGCGCCGCACATTTTACTGCGCCGTGCGACATGCCTTAAAGGAGAAGTCGAGTTGCGCCTCGAGTACGCCCCGCGCCCCGAGTACGGACTCGCCTCTCCCCCCCTCAACAGTATCGACGGCGGAATCACCACGCTCGATGGTCCCGATGTCCTCGTGCTCTCATCTCCAATGCCTCTGACCGTCGATCACTCGTTGGCGTCAGGCCAGCTCCAGCTTCGTAAAGACGAGAGTGCGGCCTTCGCCCTGCATCACGGCAATCGAGCCGAGCCGGAAAAGGCCAGCGTGTGGAGCCAAGCCGACATCGGCGCCCGGTTGGACGACACCGTCTCGGCATGGGAGTCATGGTCCGAACTTCACCAGGCCTACGAGGGTCCGTGGCACGATCTCGTGCACCACAGCGGACGGGTACTTCAGGCGCTCTCCTTTGCCCCTACCGGCGCGATCTGTGCGGCAGCTACCACTTCACTGCCTGAGACCGTTGGCGGGACCCGGAACTGGGACTACCGCTACGCCTGGGTCCGGGACGCCTCCTTCACGATCCAGGCCCTGTGGGTGGCGGCGTGCCCCGACGAAGCCAACCAGTTCTTCGACTACGTGACCACGTCCGCGGCCGGCTCACTGGATCGCGGCGACGACTTGCAGATCATGTTTGGCATCGCCGGTGAACGCGATCTGACGGAGAGGGAGCTGCCTCATCTCGAAGGTTGGCGACACTCTGTCCCTGTGCGCGTCGGGAATGGTGCCTGGAAACAGCGACAACTTGACGTCTACGGCGAATTGCTCGGCGCCGTCTATCGCCTCTCGGATCACCTATTCGACACCGCCTCTCGACGGGTTGGGCCCGCGGCAGATCCGGACAAGTGGGGTGCGGCACCGGATCTCGCACCAGCTACCCGACGGTTCTTCGTTCAACTGGCCGACACCGCGGCGCGACGCTGGCAGGAGAAGGACCAAGGAATATGGGAGATTCGGGGCCAACCCCGTCACTTCTTGTACTCCAAGCTGATGTGCTGGGTGGCCCTTGACCGCGCGGCTGCCTTAGCCGACCGCCTCGACGCCTCCAACCGAATCGAGGAATGGACACACACTCGAGAGCAGATCCGTGAGGCCATCCTGACCAAAGGCTGGAACGACCAGGCCAATGCCTTCACGCAGTCTTTTGGCTCGGACGAGCTGGATGCTTCAAACCTGATGCTGTCATTGGTTGGATTCCTTCCCGCCGACGAGCCACGAGTCTTATCGACGATCAACGCGATCGAAGAGCGGCTCACGGATGCACGCGGGCTGGTATATCGGTACCGCTCGCACGACGGGCTCGAGGGCAAAGAGGGCACGTTTCTTCTTTGCACCTTCTGGCTGGCTCAAGCGCTGGCCAGGGCCGGACAAACGACTCGGGCCCGCACCGTCTTCGAACGGGCCGCGGTCTTCGTCAATGACGTCGGCCTGCTCTCAGAGGAGGTCGATCCCGCCAGCGGAGATCTCCTGGGTAACTTTCCTCAAGCCTTTAGCCATATCGGGCTCGTCAACGCGGCCTGGGCCATTTCTGAGACCGAACTCAGACAACACTCCGATGCTGACAACACCCCGACATTGTCCAGTCCGCCGACGGACTCATGAACCGGGGGGGGTTGGCGTCCCAGCTCAACAGGGCAGCACATTCCGCTTGGGAAGTGCTCGCCAGTGGCTTCCGCAAGGACAACGGGCGCACCCATCCCTCGCCTCGTCATTTCAGTAGTCGGAAAGGATGTCCATGAACTTGGAGGACCAGAAGAGAGCCGCACTCGAGGAGCACTGGAGGGCATCTGAACGCGGCGACAGCCAAGTCGAGCACGCCATCTACCGTGCCGATGCCATCCTCGATTATCCGCAGTCAGGGGAACAGTTCCGAGGGCGCCACGCGATCGCTGCCCAGCGCGGTGCACACCCCGCCAATCGACACTTCACTGTCCTCCGGATCGTTGGCAGCGAGGACCTCTGGGTGAGCGAGTGCATCATCACGTACGACGACGTACCCAGCTACTCGGTGAGCATCATGGAGTTTGAGAATGAGTCCGTCGTTCACGAGACGCAGTACTTCGGCGACGCCTTCGGGGCGCCGGAATGGCGGATTGCGCTCGCGAAGCCAATGCCCGGTAGGGATATCGCCAGAGCCTGACTGGGACCATAAGGCACCAACAACCGAACGCCCTCGCCCACGCCCGCCAGTACTCTGTCCCGCGGCACTTCGAACATCAACCAGATACCGGTATCTCGTACCAAAAGCCGCCATTCAAGTTGATGTTGTTGCCGGTGGCCTGGCCGGGAGCAGAGTCTCCGATGTAGGTGTAGAGCGGGTGGCCGTTATAGGTGACCTGGCTTGCTCCACCCGTCCGCTCGGTCGTTCCGAGCTTGCCGGTCACTCCGGGCCCGGCGACCGGTCGGCCCGTCAGCGGCGGCCAATAGGCCGCACAGGTGCCATAACAGGTTGACTTGCTCGACGTATCTGGTGCGAACCGATACAGCGTGTAACCACGAGCATTGGTCAGCACTGAGACACCATGGTCCTGCCCGACCTCGACCTGGGCCTTCGAGGACGCGGTACTCGTGGACTCAGGTCCCTCGGCCGCCAGCGACAACCCCAACAGCACCAGGATCAGGGCGGTCAGCGAGGCGAGTGCCCACCGGCCCACCCCGACATGTTGTCGGAGTCGTTCCACCATTTCGTCGCCAGTCCCCTGCGAGGAGAGATCAGGCTCGGGAAAGGGGCGAAGGGCGTACGCGAGCAGCACTGCGAATGTCGCAACCTCGATGATCCCGGCAACGATCCCCGCTGTGGTACGGATCTCGCGAAACCCGAAGAGACTGAAGCGCAGCGACAACAAATATCCAGCGAGGGTAGCGATGGCGAACCCAGCGCCCGCCGCCGCAACCAAGCGGCTGTTCCACACGAGGAGGATCGCGCCGAGGCCAAACGCCGTGATGACTTGAAGTAGGAACAGCCAACCGATCGTCGGGAATCGTTCGGTAACCTGTGAGGTACAAGTCAAGATGGATCGCACCGGTCGCAAGCAGGAGCCCGGCGCCGGTGAGCCGCAGTGCAAGCCACGGGAGACCCGAGCCCTGCGTGTCACCATTTCGCCTCGTGAGCGAACTCCGCGCCATGAGCTACCAGACCCCGGGGATCAATCTCCACCGCACCTGCAGGCGATACGCGCTGTATTCGTCGTTCGTTGCCAGCACGCGGTCCTCAGCGAGGGCGCGACCGACGTTGCAACCCGACGCGACCAACATCACGAGAGCGTTGCGCAGCGAGATGCTTTGCAGCACGTAGCCGAGCTGAAGGAGGAGGTACGACGCGTAAATCGGGTGGCGAACGACCGCGTAGGGACCTGTTCGCACCAGCCCACGGTCAGCCGCGACGAACCCGAACGATCGGCCGAGGGTGAGAAAGGACGCCACGCAGATCGCCAGGCCAACCAGTTGCAGGATTAGTCCGGTGGTGATCCCCCAATGCGGGTGCGCCCCGACCGGACGGAACAACACGCCGGCGAACGTCCCGCCGAAGGCGAGGGCCCAATCGCCCCAACGCAGGCTCACGAGGCGCGCTGGACGTCGGATCAGATACGCGATGACAACCCACATCTGCTCGGCGAACAAGATGGCACCCAGCGGGCGCCCGGTCTGCAAGTAGGCGCGGAGTGTGGCCTCGGCAAAATAGGCGGCGCCGGCGGCGCCGACGAGATTCATCGAGATCCTGATCAGCCGTCCACCGCCTGCGGAGCGGTAGCCGGTCAATCTCCGGCGCCAGCCCGGCTCGAACGACTCGGTCGATCCCCCCTCGCTCCAGGTCAGATCCTCGTGAGGCGCATCGGAGGTGGCCTGCGTACCCGTCGTCACGGCTACCCCGCGACGACGCGTCGCTCGATGAAAGCGTCGAGGCTGATTCGCCCGGAACCAAGAAGTGCAACGACAAGCGCAAGGACTGCCAGCGCAAGGTTCAGTTGGTAACCGGGCGGATTCAACCTGTTGTTGATCCCCGTTACCCAGGTCACGGTGATCATCGCCATCACCATGTCCCCGAACAGGGCGACGCCGGCGAGGCGTGAACAGAGGCCGAGAGCCATTGCGATTCCGCCCCCGAATTCGATCAGCCCACCGAGGACAGCGAACAGCCCCCCGGGATGGAGGTGGGCGGCCTGCGAGAAGTACAGCGCAGTCCCGTGGATTCCCGGACCATTGAACCAACCGAACAGCTTTCCGGCTCCGTAGTAGATGAAGATCCACGCCAGCCCAATGCGGGCAACGAGCAAAGCCCAATCAAGGGCGGGAGGCTCGGCGCGTGTATTGACCACGGTTCTCACCACAGTCCGAGCCGAGAGCCGGTTCGTCTCCACCGCTGCCGTCACCATGACGCCAACTCCTCGACCGGAATGGCAGAGCGATCCGCAGAACCCTCACCACCACGGGACAAGGCGGTGTCCGAACTGTTGCGTCGACTCGAGACCCAGCGAATTGACTCGGGCTCTGCCGGCTTACGCATCGGACGGAACGGAGCCACAAGCTGAGCCGCGAGAACGGAAAGGTGTCGCGGGCGCGCCGTTGACTGCTCGACCACCAGCGGTCGACCCGGTAGCCCGGTATCGGTCCTGACAGTCTCTTCGCTCGGGAACACCGCGCAGTGGAACATCTGATCCCAGATGGAGAGAGCGAAGCCCAGGTTGACGTCTTGTGGTCCATCCAACTGGTGGTGGATGCGGTGAAAGTTCGGGCTCACGAATACCCGGCCGAGCGGACCGAAACCAAGCCGGGTGTTGGAGTGCGCGAACGCCACGATGCCCCCATACACAACGAGAATGGTGATCGAAGCGGTTCCGTTCGCCAGGAGCACGACGCCGGGAATGAGAGCCAGGAGGTACGAGACGTGGATCAACGGATGAGTACGGAACACTGTCAGCACGTTCATGTCCTCTTGCGAGTGGTGCAACTCATGAAAGCGCCAGAGCATTCGTACGCGGTGGTTCGCAAGATGGACAAACCAGTTCAAACCGTCCATCGCCAGAACGATTGCCGCGATCGCACCCCAGCGTGGAAGCACACCGATCTTCGGCAAGACGATCCAAGGCATACTCGAGCGAACCACGGCCATGAATGAGAGGGTCAGCGCAGTCACCAGTGGAGCGACAAGGGTCACGTTCATGAGGGTGAGAAGTAGGTCGTGGCGGTGGCCACGAGCAAAGAGCGGTCGCTGCTGTGCAGGCCATACTCGCTCTACAACGAGAAAGACTCCGATGGTGGCCAGAGCCACAGGACCCACGAGAACCACACGAAGGTCGGTGAGAGATCCGGTGAAGCGCTCACCGCCCCAGTTGTCGGACCAACCAATCCCCACCAGGACCACGGCCAAAGCCGCAACTCCGACAGCAGGTAGGTAGACACGTGATGACACGGCATTCCAAAGCCCTCTCGCCTCCCGTGACCTTCGCGCCGCGTATGCGGTTGTGGCCTCGGGAGAGCGAGACGGCCCGACTAGAACAGAAGACACAATCTCCTCGCGATCGCCGATCTCGACACTAGAACGACGCGCCCCCCGAACCGGCGGTTGACCCGCCGGAGCCAGAGTTGGAGCTCGAATTCGAGCCAGAGCCGGAGCTAGACGTCGCCGGCTTCACGGTCACGACGGTTGACCACTTGCCCCACAGATCCGTCACATTCCCGTGCACTTGACCTGCACCGGAATCACCGGAGAACCAGTAGAGCCGCTTGCCCCCGTAGGTCACCTGGCGCGTCCCATTGCTCAGCTTGACGGACCCAAGCTTCGAAGCACTCACGCCTTTTCCGGCGGTGGCTTTCGTGACGCCTTGGGGAAGCTTGAGAGCGGGCCAGATCTTCAAGCATGCTGTCGAGCAGGGTGTCTTGCTCGCCTGCAAGGTGTAGACGGTCTTACCGCTGACCAAGATCGTGCCAAGTTTTGCGTTTTTCGTCGTCGATACGACGACGTTCGCCGCGGCACCGGCCACTCCCTCGGCCAAGACCAGTCCGGACAGGCCGCCGAGTGCGACGGCAGCACCGGCGATTCGCCCAAGCGAGACCTTCTGGGTCGAGCTCCGCTCCTGAGTTATCTGCTTCATCGTGGCTCCTCATCCGTTTTTCATCCGATTTCGGTACTTCTTCGTCAGATCTACGAAGGTGGCCGGTAGAAGGATCGTTCTAGAGGAGTATTTTGTATCGGCGGCTCGCCATCCATGTCGACCCTCCCTTGCTGGGCAGAAATCGAAGCCCAGGCTCAACGGGCACCTCCGCCAATCATAACGAGACCGCCCCCCTGGAGCCGCTCTGGCATGCCCGGATATCGAGCAGACCCAGCGTCAGAACTGAAGGCCTCCATGCAGGATCCTTGGATGGGTCGACCTCTGTGCCCCTGAGACCGAGACCATGAATGAATACGCCTTACGCTACGAGAACCCAGGGCATTCTCATACGCCTTTTCGCCCCAGCTGGGCTCAGGGCACGCCCTCAAGGAGAAGAAGCAAGATCTTGATGGATGGAAGTGCGGTCCCAATCATCGCGACCTCCACGAGATCCCTTCATCACACATGGAGCTAAGGAGGCCACATGCGCAGCGACATTACAGAGGGCGGGACATTCCCTGACTACGAGCTGGCCGATCAGGCCGGCAAGCGGCGATCTCTGTCTGAACTTCAGGGAGGAAACGCAATGGTGCTCCATCTGTCCCGAGGCGGCTTCGATCCGAAAGAGCACCGCTTTCTTCGGCACTTGGTCGATGCCTATCCCGATTTCCGAAACGCCTACACGCGGCTCGTTGTCATCTCGACCGACAATCAGCTGAACATCAACGAGTTCCGCGACGCCCTAGGTGCCACATGGCCCTTCCTGTCGGACTCTGATCGAATGATCCAGAAGGATCTCGACATCAAGGAGTTCACCGATGAGCCCCACGATCCGATGATCCCCCACACCTTCGTACTCGAACCAGCACTCAAGATCTTCAAGGTCTACAACGGCTACTGGTACTGGGGTCGTCCGACGATGACAGAGCTGCACATGGATCTGCGGGCTGTCTTTCAGAAGACTCGACCGGATTTTGATCTGGCGAGCCCGGGATTGAAGGAGGCATGGGATCGAGGAGACCGTGATCTGTTTCTCGTCGATACCCTGGAGGAGCCGATCCGATACACCGAGGGCAGGAGTATCGGCGTCAAGCGTTAACCTGACCGACGACCCGATGGCCCCGTCGCCTCGTTCTGAGTAACGGCGGATGTCGATTTGCGGATTCTCAATGGCCTGACCCGACCTTGATTTCACGAGGCCGACCAATACGTTGGCCATCTGTTCTCTTGCGAAGCGTTCAGCTAGGAGCCGCCACGAGAGCATTCGCCCGGGCCACGGAAGCGAACCAGGACGCGCTGGGCTTGGCTCGCCGCTCAAACGACGTCGGGTCGACGCTATGGAGACCGAACTTCGGGGTGAATCCGTTGGACCACTCGAAATTGTCCAGGAGGCTCCACACGAAGTAGCCACGGATGTCGACGCCGTCGTCGAGGGCCCGGCGCACTCCGCGCAACGCCTCGCTGATATAGGCGATCCGCTCAGTGTCGTCATCGCTTGCGATTCCGCTCTCGGTGAGCATGACCGGGATGCCGGTGATCGCAGCGGCCCGCCGAGCGCAGTACTCCACGCCCTGGGGCCAGTACTCGTACCCCATCTGGGTCACTGGGACATCGGGATCATTGGGAGCTTGGCCCTCTGGCCCGAAGTGAACACGGGAATAGCACTGGACGCCAATGAAGTCATCACCCTGGGTCGTCCGCATAAATCGCTCCTCAAGCACCTCTTGAGCCGCCTCGAGGATGGCTTCTCCGCCCGGATCCGCCACCATTTCGTCCATCGAGAGGGTCAGCCCCACCGGGTAGCTGCCCGGGCCGGACCGAATCTCGTCAACCGCCAACCGATGGGCCTTGGCTACCACGTCGTTGACGGCCAAGTTGCGAACAAAGTCCTTGATTCCAGGGGGCGATGAACCCAGGCCGTAGCCCATCGTTCCGATGAGATTGAGCTCGTTGATCGTGCAACCCCATCCGATCAGATCACCGAAATGAGCTGTGGCCTTGCCGACAAACCGAGCAAACACTTCAGGGGTATCGGCTGCCTCCCATCCGCCTCGCCGCGCTAACCAAGTGGGGGTGGTGAAGTGGTGGAACGTCACCACGGGCGCAATGCCCGCTTCTTGGCAGGCCATGCACATCCGACGGTAGTGGTCCAACGCCGCGAGAGAGAACTCCCCCTCCGACGGCTCGATTCGGCTCCACTCCAACGAGAAACGATAGGCCCCCAGCCCCATGGCAGCCACGAGTTCGATGTCCTCAGGCCAGCGGTGGAATGAGTCGCAGGCATCACCGCTGGACTCAGCACAACCTGAGGTCGGATTGTGCTCCCATTCCCACCAGTCATTGTTGACATTCCCGCCCTCGATCTGGTGCGCCGCGGTCGCGGTACCCCAGAGAAAGCCTTCTGGGAACGAAAGCTCAGACGCTATCTTCGCTGTCTCCGTCATGGCGGGTGACTGTAGCCACTACGGCGCGCCACCCGGGCCATCCGCCGGTTGCCGATCCTTTCGACTGCCGAGCGGCCGTTCAATCACGGCGACAAAGGCCAGGACGCTTCGGTGAGGGCGCGACGGTCGGTGACTCACGCGATCTGAGTACACGTCCTAGGCAACAGGTGGCGGTCTGCCCTCAGCACTGGCGGCCAACGCTGAATCCCAACCGCAAACAAGACAAGCGTGTTGGAACGCAGAGTCGGCAAACTCCACGGCTGCCGCATGAGGGTTGGCACCTTTGCTCACATCCTCCCAGTCGAGGATGTACTCGCCGAGCTCGGCATTCCAGTGGGCCGCTTCAGGAGAGAGGGTCATCCCACCAAATCCATCGGGCGCCGGATGGGCGTAGGCATAGAATGCTGCCGCGTCGTAGTTCCGATCGCCCGGCCACCAGCCAACGGCAACCTCTTGAGCGTCCATGGCATTGCGCATGATGAAATCACTGGAGGGCGGATCGGCCGGAAGTCCTGAGAACAGGCTTACCGCCAGATCAAACGATCCCCACCAGGCGTTGACCGGGGTTGAGCGTCCCCGATATGGCGCACGGAATTCAGCCAGAACCAGCGCCGCCTGTGCGGCGGCTGCGAAATACAGGCCGACTTGGTCCGGCTCATAACGTGCGTGTTCGTCGTCCTCATCGAGCGGAACGCTCCACGGCACTTCTTGAGGAATGGGATTGATTTCGACAGAGCCGACTACTTCACGGATGGCGGCGAGGACCTCGCGCGTGACTGTGCCCACTGAGCGATGTGGCGTCAGCGCGACGTGGCGGACTCCCCCACTGCTGGCCTCAACCACTACCTGATGATTGTGGAGATCGATCGCGGTCACGAAGTTCCCTCGACCATCTGGAGCCGGCAGGGGTCCTGTTTCCCATCCCCGGGCAGTCAGCCGGAGGGCGGCGTGTTGGAGTTGTGGTTCCGGCGGCGCGACGGCGACCGCGAGCTTGCCGAGGAGCTGTGTATGGGCATGCAGGGTGTCGCAGGTCTCATGCCACTGCTCATAGGAAAGCGCGGACCACCCCGAAGGCACTCGGTCACGCTAACAGCGAGCGCCACAGGCCTGCTGCAAGCCAGAGCTTGCAAATCTTCAGGTTTCTCAAATTCAGCCAAAGAGCCAGTCACCCGTGTTTCTGACCCGTCTGTTTCGCAATCTATGGCGACAGGCGGCGGCTTGGTTGATCAACCCGCAGTGGCGCTCCGGCGTCAGGCTCGGTCGTTACGACGACTGCGCGCCGCCGAGGGGCCTTGCTCGGCCAACGAAAGGTTGGCGGCGGTGTTGATCAGGGCTACGTGTGAGAAAGCTTGCGGGAAGTTTCCGAGCAGTCGATCAGCCTCGGGGTCATACTCCTCGGAGAGAAGACCGACGTCGTTGCAAAGCCCACAGAGCCGTTCAAACATCTGCTCGGCCTCGCCGTGGCGCCCGAGCAGGACCAGATTGTCGGCGAGCCAAAAACTCGTCATCAAGAAGGCACCCTCGGATCCCCTAAGGCCGTCGATCCCTTCGTCCGAGTTGGTCTGGTATCGACGGACGAAGCCGTCGATGACGAGCCCCTGCTGGATCGCCTCGACCGTGCCGACGATGCGCGGGTCATCAGGTGGCAAGAAGCCGACTGGTGCGAGCATGAGCAAGCTCGCGTCAAGCAGCTTTGAGCCGTAGTACTGCGTGAACGAGTTGAGTTCAGGGTCGAAGCCGCGGTCGCAGACCTCTGCGTGGATTTCGTCCCGCAACTGCCGCCAATGGTCTATCCGTTCCTTCGACAAAATTCCGTCTTCCGCCAGGGTGACCGCGCGGTCGAAAGCCACCCAAGCCATGACCTTCGAATGCGTGAAGGGCCGCCGCGGGCCGCGGACCTCCCAGATCCCGTTGTCGGGCTCGCGCCACACCTTCTCAAGGTGATCGAGTATTGCCATCACCTGACCCGGCGATACGTTGGATTCTTTCGGGATAGAGCTTTGCCAATACGTGACGGCAGAGTCGAGGACTTCGCCGTAGACGTCGAGCTGGAGCTGGAGGACCGCTCGGTTGCCGATACGCACGGGGGTTGATCCCTCGTAGCCAGAGAGGTGATCGAGCTCGAACTCGGGGAGCATCCGTTCTCCGTTCACTCCGTACATGATCTGCATCTCGCCCGGGGTGCCGGCGACAGCTCGGCGGAGCCAGCCCACCCACTCCGCCGCTTCGTCGGTGTACCCGGAGATCAACAAGGCGTGCAGGGTGAAGGTCGAATCCCGGAGCCAGGTATAGCGGTAGTCCCAATTTCGAGTTCCCCCGATGGTCTCGGGAAGTGAGGTCGTCGCCGCCGCGCACACTGCGCCACTGGGCTCGTAGGTCAGGGCCTTCAACGTGATGAGCGAACGCACGACCAGGTCACGCCAGCCGCCTTCGTAGGTGCAGCGTCCGACCCAGTTGTGCCAATAATGCCGCGTGTGGTTACGGGCGGCGAGACTGTCCAGCGGGAGGGGAGCGCGAATCTCAGAAGGGAACCAGGTGAGGGAGAACGAGCGCCGTGTGTCGCCCGAAACGGAGAACGAGGCGACGGTGGTGTTGTCCTTACCAACGAGACGGACCGGGCTGTGCAGGCGGAGGCCGTCACGGCCGGCAACGAGGACAAGGCCGTCGCCAGTAGCGGTGGCCCAGGGCGTGATTGCTCCGTACTCGTAACGCACGATGAGCTCCATCTGCATCTCGACGATGCCATCACGAGCCTCGACGATGCGATGGATCATCGAGTGGCCGTCGTAGGGCGGCATAAAGTCGTATACCGACACTGAGCCGGTCTCCGTCTCGAAGATCGTGTGGAGAATCAAGGTCTCCGGTTCGTACCGGCGGGTGACCTTCGTTACCTCGCCTTTTGGGGCGATCAGCCATCGTCCGTTGCCCTCGTCGCCGAGCAGCGCTGCAAAGGCCGCAGGGGAATCGATTCGCGGTGCGCACCACCAATCGATGGAACCGGCGAGGTCGACGAGGGCCACAGTTTTCGTGTCGCCAATGATCGCGTAGTCCTCGATCTTTGAAGGCATGGCATCCTCCTCCGGACTCCATCTCCTAAGCGGGCCCAGCTAGTGCTTCGACTGAGAAGAAACAAGCGCCAGTCTGCTCGACCTGAGCACTGGCGGCGAGAACCCTTGGTTGGCCAGTGGGACACTGAACCTCGATCTGAGACTGACCTCTCTGGGAGGAGTCGGCGAGGCGCTCCCAACAATGCGGACTTTGAGTAGTCGCATGTGAGTCCCGTTCGGAGACGTCAACGACGGTCGAGCGGTACCCCCTTTGCACCTGTCAAGCCGCGGCGACGCGGACCTCTACATCGGAGTCCGACTGCATGGGTTGCTTGAACCAGCGGTCGGGGGTGTCCTCAATGAAGGCCAACATGTCTGGCCTGCCGAAGAATGCCGTCTCGATGTGCGAAACCGTCAGCATCTCTCCGGACTGTGTGCGCACCGTATCGCCCGGCTTGACTGCTGTGGCCTTGACTGTTGTCCAGCTGTCAGACAATGGAATGAACCCCTTTAGCTCGGAAGGACTGCTTCAAGCGCACTGACGAGCTCCTGAGCGTCAGGTGCAACCGTGGGACGAAAGCGGCCAACGACCTCACCCGCCGGGGACAGAAGGAATTTCTCAAAATTCCACTGGATGTCACCCGCGTCGCCGTTGGTATCCGCTTTCGCCTCCAACTCGGCGAAGAGGGGGTGCTTGCGCTGACCATTGACATCGACCTTCTCCGTGATGGGGAACGTCACCCCGTATGTCGAGGAACAGAACGTAGAGATCTCCTCCGCCGTCCCCGGCTCTTGGCCGCCGAATTGGTTGCACGGCACACCGAGAACCGTGAAACCCCGCTCTGAGTATTTGTGTTGCAGGTCCTCAAGGCCGGAGTACTGCGGGGTAAGACCGCACTTGGACGCCACATTCACGACGAGGACGGCCTTCCCCCGCAATCCCCCAAGGTCCAGCGGCTGACCGTCGAGGCCCGCAATTGAATAGGTGTAGATCGACATTGATGCAGTTTAGTGCCGCCAAGCCAGACCGACCCCACCGAGAGAGTACGGCCATCGGACCAAGCGGGCACCAGGCTCTCTTGAAGAAAGAGACGGACTGGAACCTCGCGACCTCACCTCGGAGACGCGTTTTTGCTTGTTCAACTGCAGCCTGACATCTCTCCGACGTAGGGACCGGTGCACGATTGTCTCGCTAAGCCGTTTCGATTCGAGCTTAGGAGCTTCCCGCTGTGGCGGAAGCGGACAGAGAGACACTGAATGCTTGCAACTGTCTTGGTTTCTACTGCTTCAGCGCAGCGCTCAGCCGTGGTACCACCGCCGGAGTTCGCCGAGGTTCATGCTAAGACCAGAGCGACTCGAGATCGGCATCCACTCTGCCGAAACCATCTTTCGCTCCGGAATCCGAGGCCCACGATGCGAGTTCGTGTTCAATGTCTACTTCGTCGAATTTCGACTTCACTCGAGCGGACAAGAACCGCGAAGGCTGCGTCCACCCATGGGAATCATCTCGACCACGGGGCCTGTGGTGATATCGCAACGGAACGTAGACGTGAAGCGCTTTGCACGCACGGGTCAGGGCCACGTAGAACACGCGACGCTCTTCTTCGAGACCTTCTGATGATCCCAATGCCATATCTGACGGCACCATTCCGTCTGTTGCGTTGAGGACGTGTACCGCCTTCCACTCGAGACCCTTGGCCGAATGAATCGTGGAAATTGTCAGCCAGTCTTCGTCGATTGTGGGATTGCCGGCCAGGTCGGAAGTCGACAGCGGGGGCTCTAGCGCAAAATCTGCCGCAATGTCTGAGAGCCGCGAGGACTTTGCCGCACCAGCGACGAGCGAATCCAAATCGACTAAACGATTGCTCGAGTCGGGATATGTCGCTTGGATCAGCGGAACGAGGATGGCACGAAGGCGCTCTGCGTGCGCGACCAGTCCACCCTCTCTGCGGGTGAGGGCAGCGACGAGATCGTCTACTTGAGGGCGAGCGACTGCTGGTAGCAGTTCAGCCGCGTCGGCCCAGCGATCGAGCACTTGCTTATGGTTCATTGGTTCGGCGTCTGGATTGCTCAACCCAAGGGCCGCCAAGGCTCGCCGAGCAATGGTCGGGCCGACGCCCTCGTGGAGCTGCAGGAGTCTGAACCACGCCAGCGAGTCAGAGGCGTTGTCGGCCAGTCTGAATGCCGCCAAGAGATCCTTGACATGGGCGGCCTCGACGAACCGCAAGCCCCCATATTTGACATACGGAATTTTCCGACGCCCAAGTTCAAGCTCGAGCAAGTTCGAGTGGTGCGCTGCACGGACAAGCACAGCTTGCTCCTTGAGAAGGACCCCTTCCTCTCTGCGGGCAAGTAGCTGCTCGCAGACGGCCGACACCTGCGTGTCTTCGTCGGCACATCTGACGAGGCAGGGGCGGACACCAGCTTGTGCGTTTGCAGCGTGGAGCACAGCGGAGAAGCCCTCTGGAGCATCGGCCGCCACACCATTTGCCACGTCGAGAATTTGTTGGCTCGATCGATAGTTAGTGCTGAGAATCACCGTGCGAGCTCCCGGAAAGGCTAGGTTGAACTCCAAGATGTGGCGCGGTTCGGCAGCACGAAACGAGTAGACCGCTTGAGCATCGTCCCCGACGATCGTGATCCGGTCGTCGGATCGGCGAAGCGCTTTTAGAATGTCTACTTGGAGTCCGTTCACGTCCTGGTACTCGTCAACCAATATGTGATCGAACGAACATGCGAGGCGTGGACCTAAGCGATCGTCAAGGGCGGCTGCCCTCCAGAGCAAGAGAAGATCGTCGAAATCAAGCATGCCTCCGGCTCTTTTGGCAGCGACGTAGCCGCGGCAAATCTCGATTATTTGCTCGACAACATCGTTCGCCCACGGTGCTGCTGTTGAGGTCACCGTTGAGATCGACCTGCCTGTGTTGACGGCTCGGGAATAGAGGTCGAGGAGAAGAGCCTTGCGCGGGAATCGCTGGCCCGACGATTGCGCGTAGCAACCCTCTTCTCGAACGAGGTCAATGACGTCAGCAGCGTCGGAAGGGTCGAGTACTGAGAATCCCTCGGGTATGCCAAGCGCCTGCGAGTACCTCCGCAGGGTTCGATGCGCGATGGCGTGAAACGTTCCCCCCAACACCCTGCTGGTCGTCGGGTCTGAGCTGCCGTCCCTTTGTTGTGCCGCCAACATCACTCCAGTCCGATCCAGCATCTGCCGCGCCGCTCTTCGCGTAAAGGTCAACAGCAGAATGCGCTCTGCAGGCGTTCCAGTCGCCAGCAACCACGCCACTCGAGCTGAGAGCGCAGTCGTCTTGCCCGTTCCGGCGCCAGCAAGGACACGGAGCGGCCCACCTTCGTGGCTGACGGCTGCTCGCTGTGCCTCGTTGAGGTGTTCCATCCAGGCGAACATATGTTCGATAGTAGCCGGACCGGCGTCTTGGGAGTTCGGAGAATTCGAGGCTCTGAAGCTCCATCTGGCGACCTTGGTGCATGGTCAAAATCCGGAATCCCGCGGCGGAAAGTCCTGAACCGCTTCGGCTTCTCACGACCTCGCTGAGATTCCAGAATTCCAGTTCACAAGGCCATCCGAATGGCCAGACCCCCTAGAAAACGAACATATGTTCGACGAATTTGTCCAGAATGGAGCTTCCGCCAGGCCAGAGGGCGACGATCTTGCATGCCGATCTCGATGCCTTCTATGCGTCGGTCGAGCAACTCTTGGATCCCTCGCTCCGAAATCGACCCATCGCCGTAGGCGGCAGCGTCGTGCTGGCGGCGTCGTATGAGGCCAGGAGCTACGGCGTGCGGGGCGGTATGCCTGGCTGGCGGGCTCGCCAGCTCTGCGGTGACCTCCTGTTCGTCGGTGGCCACTTCGGCCGCTACCAACGGTTCGGTGACGATGTCGTGTCTGTCTTCCACGACTTCACCCCTCGGGTCGAACGGGTGTCGATAGACGAGGCATTCCTCGATGTTGGTGGCGCAGTCCATCTTTTTGGAGCACCGACAGAGATCGCAGCCGCCATCCGCCGACGCGTACGCGACGAGATCGGTCTCCCCTTGTCAGTTGGCGTCGCCCGCACGAAGCACCTCGCCAAGGTGGCTTCACAAGTGGCCAAGCCAGACGGTCTCGTCGCGGTGGATCCGGACGATGAAAGCTCGTTTCTCGACCCCCTGCCCATCAGGCTCATATGGGGCGTCGGACCGACGACAGAACGGCGCCTTCACGCGGCCGGGATCTACACCATTGGACAACTGGCCACGGCCGGCAGCCCGATCCTGAGCAACCTGCTGGGCCAGGCAGCCGGATCCAAGTTGGCCGCTCTCTCGTCCAACATCGACGAGCGGGCAGTGGAGACACCGGCTCGCTCGAAATCGATGGGCGCGCAGGCAGCAATCGGGCGCCAGGATGCAACTCCAGAACTCATCCGCGAGACGCTCAGCTACCTGGCCGACAGAGTCGCCGGCCGTCTGCGGAAGGTAAACCTGGCAGGTCGGACCGTGACCGTGAGGGTCCGCTTCCCCCATCTGCGTTCGGTGACCCGGCGCGTCACATTGTCCGGTGCAATCTCGACCACACTCACCCTGACCGAGGTGGCTGAAGGACTCGCTCACTCAGCCATTCTCGATAGCGAAGGAGAACGCGAGATCACGCTTCTGGCCGTCTCGGTCTCCAACTTGCAACCTCAACACTCCTTGCAGCTCGAGCTACCACTCGATTCCGCTGACTTGGGTCGAACTCTGGACCCCCAAACACGATCCGTCGTCGAGGCCGCCAGATGGGGAGTGGATCGATCCGTCGATGCGATCCGGGAGAAGTTCGGACGGACCGCCGTTGGCTACGCCGCAGTCAACCTTTCCACTTCCGAACGGGTCCCCGAGGAGTTCCGGGAACTGGCGGAGCGCGAACCAGGCGCCTGACGTCAATGCGTCTGATCGTGAACGTCCAACGCACCCTCTGATCAAAGCAGGTCGAACTTCGAAGACGACGAGGAGACGCCACAGAGTCAATACGCGCTGGTACCGCTGCGGACCGTGCTCAGGAGGGCGTCGGCCCGTCGTATTCCGGATCTGTTGCAGAACCGGCAGTGCCTGCCGTGACTCCCGTTTGGCCACTGCACGAGTCATCGAAATCGGTGAATGATGCGTCCCAGTTGGACAATGCGATGTGGTCCTTGCCGTCCCCGAATCCGACGCCTCTATCGCCTGAAGCTTGAACTCTGATTCAACGGAGTCCCACGCTACGTGAGAATTCTTCGCCAACCCACTATCTTCAGGTCATGCGCCCATGGGGAGCAAGAGGATCCGCCGGCGCCATTCGCCGAGCACAAGCTGTGTCTCACCACGCCCGTGCGAGTGGAACGTCCGTCCTCGAAGCCGACCAGATGCTCGGAACCCGCTTCTCCCGCCGCGATCTCCTCGGGTACGGCGCCGTGGCCGCCGTTGCAATACCGACTCTGAATTCCAAAGGCACCCCACGCGCAGCCACTGGTTCACGTTCCCAACCGCGGATTGTCGTCGTCGGCGCGGGAGTCGCCGGTCTCGGCTGCGCGTACCGCCTCTGGACCAAGTACCGACAACATGCAGAAATCTACGAATACAATTCCGTGCCGGGCGGACGGATCCGGACGCTTCGCGATTATTTTGCCGAAGGTCAGTTGATCGAAGAGCACGCGGAGTTTATTAATCCCGAGCACACGACGACCCTTGCGCTCGCCCAGAGCTTCGGACTCACTCTGGACAACACAGATGCCTACGCACCGGGCACCCACCCGCATCGGGAGCAATTGAGCTTCTTCGGACAACCTTGGTCGCAAGCGTCCCTCAATCAGGACTGGCACGACTGGGGATGGGAGCTCTTTCACAAGGCCGCGTTCGAAACGGCGCCATGGCCGCAGCTCTACAACAAGCACACACCCGGCGGCCAGCAATTCGACCTGATGTCTGTATCGGAATGGGTCGAGACCTATATCCCCGGCGGATTGGCGTCCGACTTCGGTGCCCTTTGCGTATCCGCCGTACTCGACGAGTTCGGGGGCGATCCGGATCTTCAATCGTCGCTCAATCTCGTGTACCTCCTCGGTCAGGACGACAGCGCGCCAAGCGGCGCTCAACCAAGGGACCATCCCGAACTGGGTGGGGCAAACGAGAAGTGGCATGTGCACGGTGGTAACGACCAGCTGATCTATGGGATCCTCGACCGCCTGCCCGAGAACGCCCTTCATCTCGACCAAAGATTGGTCGCAGTGAGCGCGTCTGGCAGCCACTACAAATGCACGTTCGAGTGCGGACCGTCCACCTACGACGTACTCGCCGACCACGTCGTGCTCGCCCTCCCGTTCACCACCTTGCGCCAGGTAGACCTCGGCGGCGTCTCGATCAACCCGCTCCACAGCCAAGCCATACAACAAGAGCCGCTAGGCACGAATTCGAAGTTCTTCCTCCAGTTTGGTGAGCGCGTGTGGAACGACTCGGACCACGCCACCGGGAATTGCTATTGCGGCGGCGTCGTCGAAGGTGGTTGGGACGCGACGAACTACCAGTCGGGGACCGCAGGCATTCTGGCCGCGTTACCTGGCGGTAAATCCGCTCAGGACTGGGGCACCACGTACGGCTTGAGCAACTACGTTGGCCAGCCCCCACCGGCGATGATCGAGGCATTTCTCGGTCAGTTCAACACGTTGTTTCCCGGCGTGAACGCTGCATTCAACGGCAAGTCACATTTCGTTTGGTCACCGGGAGATCCGCACATTCTCGGCGCCTACTCCTACCTCAAAGTCGGTCAGTACACAGCGTTCAACGGCATCCAAGGGCAACGCGAAGCAAACCTGCATTTCGCGGGCGAGCACACCTCAATCAACTTTCAGGGATACGTCGAAGGTGGACTCCGTAGCGGCTATCGCTGCGCAGATGAGATCGCAAGCGGGTGAGGGTCGGCGTGCTTCCGCACGCTTGGCCTACAAGGCCATTACGTAACGTTTTTCGAGTTGCGAAATGACCGCAGCGAATTCATTCACTGTGTTCGCGATGATCTCAGCAGCAGGTACAAGAGTTTCGATCCGCCCGGCGACCTGTCCAACGGACGGGATCGAGTTTTCGAGAACTCCCTCGGTGTATGTCATACCCACATTCTGAAGAAGATCCTGCACGGGGTCTCCGTCGGTTGCGAACTCGAGCGCGCTGGTCGTGTCGGTTCGGAGGACGCGAAATGGCCTCTTGTTGTGGCGGTTGATCAACACTGTGTCGGTCTCTGACGCCTGAAGTATCGCCTCTTTGAAGCCTTCATGAACATTTGCCTCGACCGAAGCAAGCATTCGCGTCCCCATCTGGACGCCCTCGGCTCCAAGGGCGAACGCAGCAGCCATCGAGGTGCCGTCGGCGATCCCTCCGGCCGTAATGAGAGGAAGGTCAACCTTCTGTGCAATGAGTGGAAGCAGCACCATTGTGGCCACCTCGGATTTGCCCCTGAGACCGGCGCCCTCGACACCCTCAACGATGAGACCGTCGACACCAGCGTCGACCGCTTCCTTCGCGGTGTCCAGCGACGTGACCACATGAAGGACTCGGAGACCCGCGGATTTTAGAATCGCCGTATAGGCCGATGGGGAGCCAGCAGAAGTCGTCACGAAGGGAACACCTTCGTCGACCAGCATGTCGGCGATCTTTGGGTCCTTCACATAGGCGATCGGCAAGTTAACGCCGAACGGTTGGTCTGTAATATCGCGTACCCGCTTTATGTCCACGCGTGCCCATTTGATGCCGACGGAGCCAGGTACGAGGCCGATGCCACCCGCCTGGGCGACGGCAGCCACCAACGACGGATTCGCAACAAACCCCATGGGCGAATTGGCGATCGGGATGTTGACGCCAAGCAACTGCGTGATGCGATTGTCGAAGTGAGCCACTGGACGCACTCCTAATTCTCCTTGTGCCATGCGAATCTCAATGAACAAGAATCTCCTTCAGTCATCGAACTCCTCTTGTCGCACTTATTTCTGGAGCAGGGGCCGGGCCGTAACAAGGGATACCACCGGGTCGAACTCGTTAACGTGGCTGGAATTGACTCCGGCCGAGGTGTCCACACTCACGATCGTGGTGCCAGCACCGTGAAAGCAACGGTCGACACTGCGGCCAACTTGTCTCGGCCAACGTCCGTTACCTCGACTTGGAGGACGATGGTCGACCTGCCCTTTCGGATGATGCGCGCCTCGGTCCGAGCCGGCCCTACGGTCACGGGAGACAAGAAATGCACATTGAGGTCTGAAGTCGCTGTGCTGAAGCCATTCTCGTGGTCACAGCTCTGATAGGCGAGTCGCCCCGCACACATGTCAATCAGGACCGCGATCAGGCCACCCTGCAGTGCTCCTCGGACGTTCGAGAATTCCGGGCGGATATCCATCTCGATCACGAACTGATCGGCGGTTGATGCCAGATCACGGGTTGGCAACTGTTGAAACAGATGCTCGCCGCGCTTGATCACCTCCCAATGTCGTTCCGATGCTTCAGCGTTGGGGAGCGTCGCCATAGCCCATGGATATACGAACCGTCAGGGCCACCGCCATTTCCTGTCCTTGCGCCAAATGGACCGCATCAGTTCGTCCCGAGCAGTCTCCGTCCCGACATTGGCCTCCATGTCGAGGTGGTGCCATCCAATACATCACGCCTGACCTGCTGTTACGGAGCGGGTGGCACGATCCGAGGGCCGGAGTCATGGAGGTCGATCGAACCACTCCCCCGCTGGCGAATCGAACCTCTGAGGCGCGGGCCTGGGCCCTTGATGAGCGATCCAGCTCCGTCAATAGTGGGCGGACATCGCGATGTCCACCGCTGGTACGGTCCAGACGTGATCGCTCAGGATCTGAGCCCGGCCCCTTTCGCAGCGTGGGACGATTTGATCGGAGCCGTCGCCTCGACCACGCCGAGCGACTTATTGGAGCTTGCCGGTTTCATCGCCCAGGCTGGCCTCGACCCAGCTGCGCCATCCGCGCCGAGATCGAACACAGTGGTGTTCGCCGAACAGATGGTCGTGGATGTGGCCTCCATGACCACCGATATCCGAGCTGCCGGCCTGGCCGAACTCGGTGCCGGTGCCCCAGCATTCCTCCTTGCCGTTTGGGTCGACGACATGATGATTCGCGCCAGCGCCGCCTGGCGTGCGATGTTCGGAGAAGAATGGCGTCCGATTCCGACTCCCGGGCAGGCCGATCCCTGGGCCGCCCACGAGCGATTTCTACTCACTGTGGCCAAGCTGTCCGCGCTCGACCCAGTCACCTCCGAGTTGGTCAGGCTGCGCGGGGCCAGAGCCCATGCCTGCCGGCTTTGCCAATCACGACGGAATGTGAGCGCCATCAATCAGGCCGGTGGGCCTGAGTTGTTCGAGGATCGGGATCCGACGAACCTCACCGATGCCCAGTCTCTGGCCCTACGGGTCGTAGACACCTTCGTGTGGCAGCCGCTTCGGTGGTCGCCGAGCCTCGGCGAGCAGGTTGTGCAGACCTTCGGTCCGACGGTCGCCACCGAGCTCATCTTCGACATCATCCGCAACGCTGCCAACAAGATCGCCGTCGCTTTCGTCGCCGACGCCCCCCGGGTGGAGGCGGGCGTCGAGTACTACGACATCGACGCGTCGAGCGGCGAGCTGCTCTACAACGTCCACCCGATCGCGACCCGAGCCTGATCTCCAGGCTGGTGGAGAACCATGGTTCCATAGACGATCGAAGACATCCAGCGTTTTCCGCCGCCGTAATCCACCACTGTTTTCGCGTCAACCCAGTACTATCTGGCCCGAACCCGGTCCGGCCTGTGCCGATCGGTGAGAAGAAGGAGCGGTGAGAATGAACAATTACCGCAGGGCCGCAGCCATTGGCTCAGTGATCGTTGGGTGCATGGGTTTGTCCACGCTGGCCGCAAGCGCCGCAGGTCCCGCGGCGAAGGTGAATTTGTCGCGGCCACTGATCCCGATCAACGGGGCTGGGCCGGTGGAAGGACCGAACGGTATCACCGTGACCTACAGCAGCAATTGGTCCGGGTACGCCGCGCTGCCCAAGACGGCAGGCGAGACCTTTACCTCCATCGTCGCTAACTACAACGTGCCCTCGGTGACCTGCTCCGCCACCCCTGACACCTTCTCCTTCCACTGGATCGGCCTGGATGGATGGGCCGACCAGACCGTCGAGCAGGATGGTATTTCCGCTAACTGCAAGGGTGATTCGGCGCGATACAACGCGTGGTACGAGATGTACCCGGCCAACTCCAAGTGGCAATTCAAGGTCAACCCCGGTGACGCCATCGAGTCCTCGATTCGCTCTCTCCGCCATTCCAAGTACGAGCTCTCGCTGAAAGATGTCACGAGCGGCCAGGGCTTCGACGTGGTCCAGGCTTGCCCAGTTTCCACGTGCGAAAACACCTCGGCCGAGGCCATCACCGAGGCGTACTACTACAACAGACACTTTGCCGGTACCAGCGATTTCGGCGATGAGCACTACGAGGACGCGATCGTGACGGATAACGCGGGCGACGTGGGCGGCATCTTCAATCCCAAGTTGTGGAAGACCGGCGAAGGCATCGCCCTCGGGGAGTACGGGGACGTCGACACGACGCCAGGCCCGCTCGCCACCGCGCACGGATTAGGCGCCTCATCCGCATTCTCTGTGTTCTGGAGCCGCGAAAACTGACCAAGTCGACTCCCGCGCCGACATCACCACGGCACTGTCAGAAGGGTCGGGCCACAGACAACCGACATTTAGTGCTCCCGCACGACAGTAGGCCGTGGCTTTCGCATTCCGTTTCTCCGTCACGACACTCTGAGAATTTGCGTCATGTGGGCGTCACCACCGGCCGGTCGCCCCATCGTCCGCCCAAAAGTCCGGTGCGGGCGCGCAGCCTGCTGCCGAAGCGCTATGGACCTCACCCGTGGACTTTGTGGGATCTCACGGGCCTGCGGGCAGTCTTTGAGTCCCGACTCTTGCGCCGTTGCCGCAGCACCAGGTGGTAGGCGGACGTGAGGCCATTGAAGTGTCACTCACATGCTTCCCTGACGAGTCACCACGCGTCCGCCTACCATGAACTTCCGAGCCCATGAAAGCCATGTGAACATGCGAAACCAGTGGGCCGGAGAGCCCTTCAACTCGTCGGATCAGGAGATCGCCGAGGCGTTGCTCGACGTGAGCATTCCGACGCTGATGCTGTCGCTTGTCCACATTACCGGTGATGCCGAGCTGCTCCGAGGCCTCTTACGACCGGCCGGATTGTTCTTGAACGAGGTCCAGGGGTTTATGACCGAGGAAGACAAGCAGGCGGTCCGCGATCTCGCCCTACCCATCATTCGTGCGTACCGGGACATGGGGTGCCCTGAACCGGCTCCGCTCTCCGGAGACCTCCTCCTGGAGATGATGGAGTGGCTGGCCTGCGAGCCCGTACCCCCGGAGTACGTTCCCATGCTCCTCGAGGAGCTCGAACTCGACGGGACGGACGCTCGACGCGGCGCGGTCCCGACCGAACTCTCGGCACGCCAAGCGTTCCCGGTCGTGGTGATCGGATGTGGCCAATCAGGCCTCCTCGCCGGTATCCGCCTCAAGGAGGCCGGTATCCCATTCACCATCATCGAAAAGAATTCGGGCGTCGGCGGCACATGGTTCGAAAACTCGTACCCCGGCGCTCGAGTCGACGTTGGCAACCACTTCTACTGCTACAGCTTCGAGCCGAGCAACGAGTGGACGGAGTTCTTCGCGCAACAGCCAGAACTCCAGTCCTACTTCAATGCCGTAATGGTACGAAACGGTATCGAACCCCATGTCCGGTTCGAGACCGAAGTGCTGGGCGCCGCATGGGACGAGCGCTCGGCAACATGGACAGTTCGGGTTCGAGGAGCCGACGGATCCTCGGACACCCTGGTGGCGCGTGCGGTCATTTCGGCCGTCGGCCAGCTCAACAGCCCCCACATCCCCGAATTCCCTGGACAGGAGACGTTCGCCGGATGTTCGTTTCATTCCGCGCGCTGGGATCACGACATTGACCTTTCTGCCAAGCGCGTCGCCATGATCGGCGCGGGTGCAAGCGGCTTCCAGATCGCACCGACGATCGCTCCAAAGGTGGATCGTCTCACCGTCTTCCAGCGCACCGCACAATGGATGTTTCCGAATCCGAACTACCACGAAATAGTCGCTTCGGGCGTGCGCTGGGCCCTCACCCATCTGCCGTTTTATGGACGCTGGTACCGTTTTCTGATCTTCTGGCCCGGCGCCGAGAAAGGCCTGGAGGCGGCCCGGGTCGATCCGAACTACGAAGGTGATCCATCGTTGGCGATCAGCGCCACCAATGACGCGACGAGAGCTCTCTTCACTGACTGGATCACCAGCCAAGTCGGCGACGATCCCGATCTGCGTGCAAAGGTAATTCCCGACTATCCGGCGACGGGCAAGCGCACCTTGCAGGACAACGGAAGCTGGCTGCGTACCCTGACTCTCGACAACGTCGAGCTCGTTCGTACTGGGATCGCGCGTATCGAGTCGGACGCGGTCGTGACCGTCGATGGTGAACGATACGAGGCTGACGTCATCGTCTACGCCACCGGCTTCCAAGCCACGAAGGCGCTCTATCCGATGGAGATCGTCGGTCGCCACGGTACTGACCTGCGAGAGATGTGGGGAGAGCGACCAGCGGCCTACCTCGGGATCACAGTCCCGAACTTTCCGAACTTCTTCTGCATGTACGGCCCAGGGACCAACTTGGCTCACGGAGGAAGTTTGATCCTGCACTCTGAGTGTCAGATGCGTTACATCAGTGACGCGCTCGAGCAGATCATCGAGGGTGGGCTGTTCTCCATAGAGCCGCGACAAGATCGTTACGAAGACTGGCACGCCCGGTGCCAATCCGAGCTGAAGACACTCGTATGGGCGCAACCGTCGGTGAAGCACTCGTTCTACAAGAACGCCTACGGAGAGATTCATGGGCTCAGCCCATGGCGTCTGGTTGACTATTGGCGCTGGACCAAAGAAGCTGACCTCAGCGACTACGTCGTGCACTGAATCCAGAGTCCTACCGGCGCTCATTCGACACCCCTCGGCGGTGTCGCACGGATTGTGACTCAACCACACGCCCTCCGCTACATTCGAGGTGCTCCGGCACACCCTTCGGCCGGCCTGGAGTCGGGGAGGATCCAGTGCCTGCGCAGCACCCAGACGACGAATTTCACCCGCCGAGCAATGGCGACCCCTACTGGACCGAGACCTGTTGGTTCACCTTCACGGTGCCCGAGCGCAGACTGTCGGGTCAGTTGTACCCGTTCTTCCGGGCCAATCAGGGCGTCCTCGCCAGTGGCGCCTACTTCTGGGACGAACTCGGCATGTCGGCTCCAGACGCGACGTATGCCCGCCAGTTCTGGCATCTCCCGATTCCCAATGAGCCGCTCTCGGATATCCGTCTGGCCAACGGGATCGCCCTTCACTGCACCGAGTCGCAACGGCGCTGGCAGCTCTCCTATGAGGATCCTGACACTGACGATGTCTCCCTTGGAGTCTCCCTGGACCTGACGTTCACGGGCGTGACCGAACCGAACTATCTCGGGAACAACCATCTCGACCAACCGGGTCGGTTCCAGGGTGTGATCTCGCTCTTCGGCGAGAAGATCGTGGTCGATTCCTTCGGTTTTCGCGATCGTTCCTGGGGCCCACGCTCGCAATTCGGCCACGGGATCCACGGCACACCTGCAATGTGCGGCGGCTACAGCTATGCCACGGCAGCAGAGACCGACTCATTTCACGCCATCACCATGGATTTCGGAGATGGCTGCGTGGCCATCCATGGTTCGGTGGTTCTCGACGGTGTGTTCTCAAAAGTGACCACAGGGTCGAGGAAGGTCACCCGGAGACACGAGCGCACTGGACACCCCGACAGGGTCGAACTCGATCTCACCGACGAACTCGGACGACAGCTCCACGCCGAGGGACACTGTCTCAATGGTCTGGGGTTCTTTCTGAATCCGAATCTCTACACCGTCAACTGCCTGACGGAATGGTCCTTCCAGGGAATGACCGCCTTCGGCGAGGATCACGACAACTGGAGCGCAACCGGCATCCGGCAGTTCCTGCGCGCCCACCGAGCACAGAGAGGCGACTGAATTGGTTCCCGATGGCACGAATCCTCACGACACTTCAGACGATCAGCCCGACTACGTAGTCGAGCGCCCACAGACGTCAACACGCGACTATGACGTGTTGCGCGATCAACTCGAAGGGTGGCTGCAGACGCTGCTCCCCGGATCCACGATCAGTGAATTGGTGGTGCCCTCGAGTAACGGGATGTCGTCCGAGACCGTCCTTTTCGACCTCACCGTCCCAGGTGAGGACTCGTCACGCCGGCTGGTGGCGCGCATCGCCCCCGACCCGGCCGCGGACCCGGTCTTCGCGCGCTACGACATGGAGCTGCAGTTCAAGACCATGCAAATGGTGGTGGAGCACACCGACGTCCCCGTGCCCACGGTCCACTGGCTGGAGAGGGGAAGGGATGCGCTCGGCGCACCGTTCTTCGTGATGGAACGGATCGATGGAATTGTCCCACCCGATGTCATGCCGTACACATTCGGTGACAATTGGTTCTTCGACGCTACGGTCGCAGAGCAGGAGTTCCTGGAACGACGTGCCATCGAAGTGCTCGCCGCGCTGCACGAGGTGAAGCCCGACGGACCTGCCCAGTTCCTCGTTCCGGTCGGCGATGACCGCTCCGCTCTCTGCCGCCATGTCAGCGACCAGCGTGACTACTACGAGTGGGTTGCGAAAGACGGGACGCGCTCGCCGCTGATCGAGCGCGGCTTCGAATGGCTCGAGGAGCATTGGCCAGACCCGGAAGGCGAAGCCGTGTTCAGTTGGGGTGACGCCCGTATCGGAAACATGATGTTCGAGGATTTCTCGCCCGTGGCGGTGCTGGACTGGGAAATGGCATCGATCGGACCACGCGAGATCGACCTGGGCTGGATGATCTATATCCACCGGTTTTTCCAGGACCTGGTCGAGGACCTCGAGCTGCCGGGACTTCCTCACGTTCTGAGGCGCCAGACCGTGGCGTCCTATTACCAGGAGATCACGGGGTACACGCCCCAGAACCTCGACTTCTTCACCCTCTACGCGGCACTGCGCCACGGAATCGTCATGTTCCGGATTGCCCGGCGCCAGGTCACGTTCGGGGAGGCCGAGATGCCGGAGGACCCCGACCAGGCAATCCTCCATCACGTTCACCTCCGGAAAATGATCGAAGGCACCTACTGGGACAACGTCAAGGGATCCTGATCGCTGAAACGGATTTAGCTGACCTGCCCCTCGCTCTCGCCACGAGATGGTCGGGGCGCCAGCGCTGAACAGCGTTATCCGGTAATTCCTTTGGCTTGTTCTGCCATCGGGCAGCAGTAGAGGAGCATCCTCAATCCCGGCCCGCTCCTGTTCCAGGCAGAGCCAGACTTCATCCCCAGTAGAGCGGCCTACCTCTGCATCGGCACCTTCGTCCTCAAGGCTCGGCGTCCAATGCGAAGGCATCCAATCCCGCTTGCCACACCCGGAGTCCAGCGTCACCCTGCATCGCCGCATCGATCAGCATGAGAGCGACTCCTTCTGCGGCGTTTGAATCCAGAGACATCGAGCTTGACTGGCTGAGAGCCTCTGCGATGTGGCGACGAGCTTCCGCACAGAATCCGATGGTTTTGTCGCGTCGGACGGCATCGATCAACAGCGGGGTGGTCTCAGCCTGGCGTGTTGTGGCAATAAGCAAGTCTCGGACCGCAGCGACTTCAGCTCCCTTGACGTTGACGGCGATCGCCTCCGTCTCGACAGAGTTGCCAACCGCGTAGTCCATGCAGCGCTGAGCAAGGGCACAGTCGTCTGGAAACAGGATCCGGGCCTTGGCGAGATCCACCCCGCACTCTCTCGCAATGGTTTCGATCGATGGAACAGCGTTGGACCTGTAACACTTCAGTGCTGCATCAACGAGTCTCCGTTCCACGTCGTCCGCCCGATTAGGCGGATCGAGCAAACCGGGCTCTGAAAGGTTCCACATGATGCCCCACTGCGTCTCCACGACGAGATCGGCGTCGGACAGACTGGGTTGGAGAAAGTGGAGATGGATGAATCCGTCGGTCGACGCCATGATGGCGAGGACGATCTTCTCCATCGTGACACTTGGTTTGGGCCGTCTTTTGAGTCGACGCATGGCGATCGAGAGCCCCGCCACGAATCCCTCCACCAACTCCTTCGTCTGACGTTGCCGCATCTCCACGATTTCTCGGGCAATCTTGGACTGTTCGGAATCGACCTCACGGTCTCCGTGGTTCAGATGGGCACAGGCCGCGGACGTCACGATGCTCGCCGCGAGAAGTCCTTCTTCTCGACAAGCTTCGATGAAGTTCGCCCGCATAAACACACGAAGAGTCTCTTCCATCGCATCGGTTTCTCGGAAACTCTGAGCGACTGCTGAGAACACCGCTTGCAGCGTCTCTCGGGTGGCGTCGGGTGTTCCGCACACTTGGTGGGCGGCCAGGTCGAACGGCGTTCTGCTGGTGGCGCCGCCGAATCCGCGCTTCACAGAACGATCGACGGTCGAGACGTCCACATTCGCGAACGCGCCACGAGGGACGGCTCCGCGGCTGTTCGGACCTCGGAGCGCTGCCAGCGCATTGCGCTCGAGGATGTCGACTGCTTCCGCGGCCAGGCTCGGTCCTGGAGGTCGGCCTCTTCGCTGTGGTCCGTCTTCCGCCTTCGCTCCTGTAGCCGCCTCAGTCATTTCACAACAGTACTACCGCATAAAAGGAGCGTTAACCCCTATTGCTTACGAGTGGCCCTCAAGGGACCATGTCCCAGAACCAGGTGGTGCGGACACATCCACAAGGCAGCCCCACGCGCGAACGGCGGGACGAAGGCGGACAGCTTGGACGCCTTCTCATCGTGCGCCGGGCACCGGTGGAGAAGGAGTGCGGGCATGAAGCGGGGAATCGTTCGGAGCGTTGGAGCCGTCGCGGCTGTCGCAGCGGTGTTCGCTGCTGTGGCAGTGCCACTCGTCGAGGCCACGTCGATGCCGGCGGGGGCAGCTGCCACCGCGTGTAGCGCAGCGACCAAGACGTGGACCGGCGGCGCCGGCACCGCCAACTGGGACGATGCCAACAACTGGAGCCCCGCCGGGGCACCGGGAAGCAGCAGCGTGGCCTGCATCCCGTCCACCGCAAGCGTGGCTCAGGTCAATCTCTCCTCGTCGGTCGGGATAAAGGCCGTGGAGGCCGACCGGCCGCTGAACCTCTCCGGCACGCTCACCGTGTCGAGCACCACCATCACGAGCTCCATCTCTTCGGGCACCCTCACCGGCACCCTCGATGGCGCCGGGGCCACCACCATCAGTGGATCTCTCACCTGGGGTCCGAGCGGAGCGTTCGGGGGATCGGCCACGACCACCATCGAGCCGGGCACGACGGTCACGGTGACTGGCGACGACGCCATTTGCAACTATTGCGGCTTCAGTCGAACGGTCGACCAGAACGGCACGCTCGTGAACAACGGGACCATTGTCTTCCCTGACGAGACTGCCACGCGAGACATGAACTCCTGCGGCGGGACGTTCGACAACGAGGGCACCGTCGAACTGAACGACAACGTCAACTTCCAGTCCGACTGCACGCCGACGCAGATCGACAACACGGGGACGATCACCAAGGCCGCAGGGACGGGCTCGGCCACCATCGCAACCGACCTCGACAACGAGGGCACGGTGTCGGCCTCTTCCGGTGAGCTCGATCTCACGGGCGGGACGCCGTCGTCGGTATCTTCCTCGGGCTCCTACCGGGCCGATTCCCCCGGCACGCTCGGTATCAACGGAACCCAATCTTGGAACGACGCTCAGGTCGTCGGAACCGGCACGGTGGACATCAGCGGGACGGTTACCGCGGACGGCCCTGTCTCGCTGAGCGGCGTAGCCACCACCCTCACCGGCACCCTCGATGGCGCCGGGGCCACCACCATCAGTGGATCTCTCACCTGGGGTCCGAGCGGAGCGTTCGGGGGATCGGCCACGACCACCATCGAGCCGGGCACGACGGTCACGGTGACTGGCGACGACGCCATTTGCAACTATTGCGGCTTCAGTCGAACGGTCGACCAGAACGGCACGCTCGTGAACAACGGGACCATTGTCTTCCCTGACGAGACTGCCACGCGAGTACATGAACTCCTGCGGCGGGACGTTCGACAACGAGGGCACCGTCGAACTGAACGACAACGTCAACTTCCAGTCCGACTGCACGCCGACGCAGATCGACAACACGGGGACGATCACCAAGGCCGCAGGGACGGGCTCGGCCACCATCGCAACCGACCTCGACAACGAGGGCACGGTGTCGGCCTCTTCCGGTGAGCTCGATCTCACGGGCGGGACGCCGTCGTCGGTATCTTCCTCGGGCTCCTACCGGGCCGATTCCCCCGGCACGCTCGGTATCAACGGAACCCAATCTTGGAACGACGCTCAGGTCGTCGGAACCGGCACGGTGGACATCAGCGGGACGGTTACCGCGGACGGCCCTGTCTCGCTGAGCGGCGTAGCCACCACCCTCACCGGCACCCTCGATGGCGCCGGGGCCACCACCATCAGTGGATCTCTCACCTGGGGTCCGAGCGGAGCGTTCGGGGGATCGGCCACGACCACCATCGAGCCGGGCACGACGGTCACGGTGACTGGCGACGACGCCATTTGCAACTATTGCGGCTTCAGTCGAACGGTCGACCAGAACGGCACGCTCGTGAACAACGGGACCATTGTCTTCCCTGACGAGACTGCCACGCGAGACATGAACTCCTGCGGCGGGACGTTCGACAACGAGGGCACCGTCGAACTGAACGACAACGTCAACTTCCAGTCCGACTGCACGCCGACGCAGATCGACAACACGGGGACGATCACCAAGGCCGCAGGGACGGGCTCGGCCACCATCGCAACCGACCTCGACAACGAGGGCACGGTGTCGGTGGGGGCGTCGGACGGCGGTCACGGCACCCTCGACCTCTCCAGTATCTCCACCTACGACTCATCCACGACGACGCTCTCAGGTGGGACTTTCGCCGCGATCCACGGAGGCAGTCTCCAGCTCGACAATGTGGGGACAGTCACCACCACCAACGCCGTGGTGGACGTGGACGGGGCCGGGTCCTCGGTAGTGGGATCCGGTTCCACACCGGTGCTCTCGTCGCTCTCCACCGTCGGCCTGCAGGGTGGAGTGACCCTCCGCAACGGCCAGAGCCTCACCACCCCCGGCCCGCTTCACAGCGCGGGGACGGTCCGCCTCGGCCCCTCCTCCAGCCTCACCACGACCGGTTCCTACACGCAGACCCAGGGCACGACCGAGCTAGATGACCCGACCGCATCGCTCACCGCTACTGGTGGCCAGGCGGTAATGGACGCCGGCACCTTCTCGGGCCCGGGCACGGTCAGCCCGGCACTCAACGTGGTGGGTGGGACGCTCCACCCAGGGGGTGATCCTGGGACCCTGGCCGTCTCCGGCCCCGCCACAGTTGCCGCCGGATCATCCTTGACGGGATTGGTCGACGGCACCACCCCGGCCAAGGTCGACCGCCTGACGGCCAGCGGGGCCCTGACAGTCGGCGGATCGCTCACCTTGAGTCGGGGTCCGGACTACACGCCCACCGACGGTGACAGCGTCACCGTGGCGTCGGGTAGCTCTCGCAGCGGCACCTTCGCCAACGTCACCCAGGACCTGAGCTTCGCCGGCTGGTACTTCACCCCCGCCTACACCTCGACTTCGGCTGGGGTCACCATCCACCGCATCACAGGCCCGGACGTCATCGCAACCGCGTCGGCCAAGGGTTCAGCCTTCGATGTCCCCGTGCCGGGTACCTGGACCGTGAACGCGGCGAACGCCGGAGGCGCGGCCACAACCAGCCCGGTCTCGGTCCAGGTCACGTTGGGATCCGGTCAAAGCCTCCAGAGCTCGCACGGCAGCGGCTGGAACTGCAGCGGGACGACCACCGTCACCTGCACCACCTCTGCCACCGCCACGTCGGGAACGAGCTTCGCTCCCATCACGCTCACCGTCGGGCTCACCACCGCCGCCCAGCCGTCCACCAGCCTGGCGCTCTCGGTCTCGGGCGGAGGAGATGCGTATACCGGTGACAACACGTTTAGCGCCAGCGTCCCGGTCCAGAACGTCCCCGCCCCGCACGCCGCCCTCGGGATCTCCTCCACCCGAGGCAGCGTCCCCTTCACCGTCGAGTTCGACGGAACGGGGTCGACTGGGGCCACCAGCTACAGCTGGGACTTCGGCGACGGCAACAGCTCGACGGCAGCCCAGCCGGCTCACACCTATTTGTCTCCGGGTGTCTACACGGTGACGTTGCGGGTGGACAACGCATTCATGAGCGACACCGCGTCCACCCAGGTGACCGTGCTCGCCAACGTGCCCCTCACCGCCAACGCCGGCGACGACCAGACCGTCACCACGAGCCAGACCGCCTCCTTCGACGGGAGTTCCTCGCAACCGGTTGGAGGCATCGACTCCTATGCTTGGGACTTCGGCGGCGGATCGACCGCCAGCGGAGCAACGGCTACCCACAGCTGGTCCACGCCGGGCGACTACCCGGTGACACTCACGGTCACCCACGGCAGCCAGAGCGCGTCAGACACCATCACCGTGCACGTGATTCCGGCGCCGGGCTCCGGTCTGGCCGTCACGGTCACCAACGGATCGAGTCCTCTCTCTGGAGCAAGCGCCGTCGTTCTCGACGCCCAGGGGAACCACTACGCCGCCACGAGCGCGTCGAACGGGGTTGCCACGGTGAAGGGGCTCTCTGACGGCACCTACAGCCTTTACGTCTTTGCTCCGGATTATCAGCCCCAGGTGGCCCAGGCCACGGTGGCGAACGGGGCGGGGGCGGCGACGGTGACCCTCAACGCCGGATCGGTGGGCACGACCAGCGTGACCTCCCAGCCCATGACCTACGACCAGATCGTGGCGGCCGGTATCGACCCTAACGATCCTGACAACCAGAACGTCCTCAACTTCACGATCTGCTTGGCCTTCGACGACTCGAGCTGCGTCCCCTTCACCGGCGACGTGAACCAGGTGGGCGAGATCTTTTCCGGTGGCATTGGGAGCGGAGGCGGCGCCGGGACGTGCACCGAAACATCGTGTGTCTACAACATCCCTGAAGGTGAAGGTGGGGGCCAGGCCATCGCCACCGTGACGCAGGTGGGTGGTGAACCCACCGCCATGATCCTTCTCATCCCGGGCGAGGCCAAGTGGCTCAAGGAGTTCTTCGACGTCCAGATGGCGGTCGTGAACCTGGCTCCGGCCGGCTTCACCTTCACCGACGGCGCCGCGACCTTGGACGTCCCTCTGGGCCTTTCCCTTGCGCCCACGCCCACCCCTCAGACCGCCACCGTCCAGGTTCCTGACGTGGCAGGCGGCCAGTCCAGCGAGGTGAGCTGGATCGTGCGAGGCGACGCAGAGGGCTTGTACAACCTCCACGCCCATTACGGAGCCAGCCTGGATCCGATCGGAGCCAGCGTCGACCTCGACGCCCAGACGGCGACGCCGCTGCACGTGTGGGGGCTGTCCGCCGTGGGACTGCACGTCACCGCCGACGATGCGGCGGTGGCGCACGAGCCGTATCGGATCCATGTGGACATGACGAACGTCACCTCCGGGGCTGATGAAACCCCCATCTACAACCCGACGTTGGAGCTGGATCAAAACGCCGGAGCGGGCCAGTTCATATTCGAACCTGACGAGCGGTTCTCCCAGGGCACCGCCGAGCTCGATCCGGGCCAAAGCTTCGGCGCCGACTTCGTGATCATCCCCGACTTCAGCGGGACCCTCAACGCCGCTGGGTCGGTGACGTTCCTCGACACGGGCGCCGCCAAGGAGCCGACCGATCCGGTCACGCCCCAAGCCCGGGTGGCGGCCAGCCACCTGAGCGCGACGGCCTCGGGCACGAATCTCGCCTTCAAGTGGGACGCCGTGTCCGGATCGAAGGGGTATCGCCTTTACGTCACCCCGAGCGACACATCACCCTTCGGTGACGGCTCGCTCGTGAAGCAGTATTCGGCGTCGAAGACGAGCGCCGCGATCCCTCTTCCGCTCGGCACGCACTGGTACACGATCAGCACCGAAGACACCTCGGGGGTGTGGACCACTCACCACCAGCTGACCGAATACGCCAACCCCAAGAGCAAGCCCAGCCTCACCGCGCTCTCGAAGACATCGGGCCCCGCAGCGGGGGGCACCTCCATCACCATCACCGGCAAGAATCTGCAGGGCGCCTCTCAAGTGCTCTTCGGCACCACGGCCGGCACCAATGTGAAGGCCAACGCCAAGGGCACGTCGGTGTCGGTGGTCGTCCCCCCCACGCGGTGGGCACGGTCGATGTGCGCGTCGTCACACCGAACGGCACCACTGCGGTGACCAAGGCCGACCACTACAAGTACAAATAGGCCGCGCCCTTCTCGGTGTTCGGCCAAGACCGACCGGCTTGGCAGAGTTCCTCCCATGCCCGGCGCGTGACCGAGATCGCCGGCCAACACGGGCGGTGGCTTTTCACATCGCCATCACCGTCGGTACTAGAGCCGACCCGATCACGAGCGCAATGCGAGGATCGTTCATGAGAGGTGCTTGCGCACGAGCTTCGCAGGAGCCGTGTAGGACGAGCCGGAAAGGATTGCCGTATTCGATCCTGCTGCCGAGGGCAGCCCTTTCTGGAAGTTGACGACTGAGTCGAGCAGGCCGTTGGTACCGCAGTTGTGAGCTCCGGGTACTGCGAATGAGTTGTCAACCAGCGTCATACCTTGGACTGTGATCAAGCCTCGGGGTGTGCTCGATGTCGTACCCGGGGACCCGCTGATCGGCGTGTTTGGCGACGGAGGGTCCGTGGTGCCAGTGGTCAGGTTGAGATTGATTGGGTCCGCAGCATCGCCGAGAGTGCAGTCTGGTCCCAGCAACCCGGTCGGGGTGCTGATCAATACATCGATTGGCAGGGTCAGTCCAGGGCCGTTGCCACCGAGAAGATTGGCGAGGCTCACCGTGGGGAGCCCGACCAGTTGGGGTGTCGCCGTCACGGCCAGCACCCCTCCGCCAAGCGCGCCGATACCGGTCAAGCCACCCGGAACGGGCACGGCCGGCGACTGAAGAGCCTGGGTGCCGTTGTCGGGGAGTACGACGACGGGCTGGCCCGACTTTGTGTAGCGAAGACCGAGCGAGAGCGTTGTGGGGGCCGAGGACGTGATGGTGGTGGAACCGATCTCGAACGTCGTACTGGTTGTCGACGAATAGAGACAGGTGGCCAGGGCGGCCACGTCTACCGGGCAATTGGCGAACTGCGCCAAGCTAGAAGGTGAGTCCGTTGGGTTGGATTCGGCGCCGGCGGGTCCGGACGAACCAGCGGCCAGGAACGCCCCACTCGCGATCACCATCACTGCCATCAAGTATGCCGTTAGCCCAATGCGTCCTGAGGGCGACGGGCGAGCAATCCGGCTGAGAAACATCATCAGACCTCCTATTTTCTATTTTCTATTTTCTCGGGCGCGGGGCCTCGCGGCTCGGTGCGGTTTCCGGTGCTGAATTGAGCAGGCATACTTCCCACCTGCGCGAACAGAGACATCGGAGTCCGAGCCGAACCAGACCGGGGCCTGCTACAGCAACTTGACCTGATCGACGAGCCAACGGCCGCCCGAACTGACCACGGTTACCTCGACCTGGCTGCGATCGGTCGTCGGCTTGGTCTGGGTCGAGTTGGCGATCTTTTGGTCGAGGAACACCAAGACGACCGCTCGGGACGTGCTGGCTGACACAATCCCAGCCGACTCCACGCTGGCCACCGCGGTTGCCTTGTACTTGCTGAGGGTGGACTTGAGCGCGTCGCTCGACTCGGCAAAGGTGCGACGGAAAGAGGGAGTGGAATTGGACGCCACTGTGCTGAAGTCGCGATGCAGGTCACGGTAGTTGTAACTGGCCAGCTCAACCGCATATGTCCTGGCAGCCGACAGCGCGCTGGTACGCGAGCTAGCCAGAGCGTTTTGACTACCCAAGGCCGACAGGCTCAGTCCAAGCCCAACCGCCAAGGCCACGATCAACGCAGTCGCCGATAGCAGTGCGGCCTTCGGCTGCATCCACCGTTGACGCCTCGACGGAGGGACTTTGGCTATTGACTCCACGTCACCTTCGATCGCTGCGGTCTCAGCAACTTCGATGGCTGGAGCCTCAGCAACGCTGCCGCCGAGGTCCGGAGTTGGTCCTGGTTTCCCTGGCTCCTGGTCCACTGCCTCATCCGCATCGGGCTCATCGACGTCGGGCTGATCCGCGTCGATCGTCAAGGTGCTCCCGCCCACGCCGTCTCCTCCGACCTGACCTTCGGGCTCATCGGAAAGGCGACCTCACCAATGGGGGTCATAGTCGCTGACACGGGCTCGCTTCTGCCCGAGTGGTCAGACGTATTTCGGTGCTCATCGGAAACCGAATTCGGCGGTGCGCCTACTTTGCCGTTCTTCTTGTCCGACTTCGGTTTCGACTTCTTGCTCGGCTTTTCCTTGGGCCTCTCCAGGAGGCCCTCACTGTTGACAGAACCGCCGTTCATGGCTGCTCCTTTGGCTGTTCGATGCACACCGACGTCGTCGATCACCATGCGGACTCCTCCTCTTTCCGACTGAAATTCATGGCCTTCCTTCTGTCTGACTGATAGTCATGTCTTCGGATTTCACAAGGCGCGACACCCTTGGACGGAACTCGGGTTTGTCGTCGTTGGTTCAGAGCCGTTCCCAGCGCCAGTTTCGAACCGGTGAGGTGCGGTGTCGACGAGCGACGATGGTGAGGACGGAACCTCGCGTGGAGCGTCGTCATCGGAATCTGAGACATCCCCCACGGCGTCAGCCATCTCGTCCATGCCGATCGGCCCCTCGGGCCGACCAGCCAGAAACTGTTCGATCACCGGGACTTTCGACGTCGTCATCATCTCTTTTGATCCAAAACCCACGAGCCTCGATCGGAACAGCAATCCCAAGTAGTGCGCGGTCCTTTTCACCGATTCGATGTTGTGACTGATGATGAAGAAGGTTGCTCCCGTCTCTTCGTGGACGCTGTTGATGAGTCCGTCAAGGTAGGCAACGCGCACCGGGTCGAGACCCGAGTCCGGTTCGTCGAAAAACAGGATCTGCGGCTCGAGAACCAATGCCCGAGCCAGTCCGGCCCGTTTGCGCATGCCGCCCGATACTTCCCCCGGGAGCTTGTGAAGGTGATTGACCAGTCCGACAAGTTCGGCCTTCTGGAGAACGACGTTTCGTATTTCTCGATCGGTCTTGTTGGTGTGTTCGATCAACGGGAAGGCAATGTTGTCAAACAAGTTCATCGAACCGAAGAGAGCACCGTCCTGGAAGAGAACCCCGATCTTCCGTCGAATCCGCAAGACCTCCTTCTCACGCACTCCGGTGATGGGTTCGCCATCGATGAACACCTGACCCGCTTCAGGCCGCAGTAGTCCGATCACCACTTTCAGGAGAACAGACTTTCCCGTACCGGAGGGTCCGAGGATGGCCGAGGTCTTCCCGCGTGGTACGTCGAAACTGATGTCCTCGAGGACGACGTGGCTCCCGAATCGTTTGGAAACGCCCTGGATCGAGATGACCGGGTCTGATTCGGGGACGTGCTCCTCCGCCGGTGGTGACTCACTCTTGAGGATCACCTGCCCTTTTCTTCCCAATGTGTCTTTCCTCTTCTTGCTTTAGGGTGCCGAGAGATCGGGGTCGGCGCTCAGAAACTGAAGCCGGCTGGTGGTCCCGTGGGTAGGCCGACGCTGACCACGGTCGTGGTGGCGGAGAACTGCGCCCACCCCGGCTCGGCCACCGTCGGGTTCGTGCCGCCATTGATGTAGTAGAGGCCAAGGTCCTGATCCTTGAATATTGCGTCCCATCCACCGGCGTAGGTATTGAGGCTGGTGGCCAGGAAGTCGGTGCACGGGGTGCTGCCACTGGCGTTCGGAACGAATGCCGGTACCGAGAAGTCATTGCTGGTCACGGTGCCCGTGGAGCCGACCAAGGGCCCGGTGATCGCCTGGGGCGGCGTTTGGGGCGATCTGAGGTCGGTGTTCGGGGGCGTCGGCGGAGGAGGTGCTGTGGCCGGCAGACCTCCTGCCGTGGTTGACAGAGGCACCGCTGTCGGAGTGGCCTGACACGTGAACGTCGATGTCGAAGGCGGTGGAGGAACTTCGCTGACTGTCGTGACCGCATCAGTGGTCACCGTTGCTTCGAGGGCACCGTCGGGTTGGACGCCCGACACTGTGAGCGATGTCGTCCCGGAGGGTGTCAGACTCACGACGTAGGGAAAGCACTCGAACGTCGGCGTCGAGTAGTCGCTGCATGCGGTGCCCTCGGGGTGAGAGCTCCCCAACGCCGGCGGGGGGGTCTTGCTGGCTGGCGACGGCCCGTACTGCGCCTGTATCTGCACGCACTCCCCCGCCGGCCAGTTTGCGTTCAGACAGCTCGCTCCCCCCTGGTCGCAGAAGACGACATCCTGGGGGGCGATCTCCGCCGTCAGACTTGGGAGCTGGAGCAACCCTGTGACCCAGCCGGTGATGTCGTAGATCTTCGATTGCCACGGGTACAGGTCGAACGTCTGGTTGTCGGCCTGCCATACCAGGTTGTTGGCGGTCCATTCGTCGTACCCGGCCAGGACCTGACCGTTCGTGATGGCGGCGAGGAACGGTACGCCGTAGGCGGCGCCGGGGGGGTAGGTGGCCGCCGGCATGGGGGGCGGAGCACAAGCCGGCATGCCCGGAGTCTCTCCGGCCAGTCCAACTGAGGCAGCGGTCTCCGCCCGGGGCAGGTCAGCGAGATACGCGCTCACTTGGGCCGATCCCGGCGCCCTGGCCTGAGGTGGCTGAGGTGCCGCCCTGGCGGCCGCGGCGCGAGCGGGGTGTGCCTCGGCCGCGCTCCATCGAAGGAGGCTGGACCTGCCGAGGCCGGGTCCGTTGACCGCCGAGACAACCGCGACCACGGAGACCACCACGACCACCACGAGGATGGACGACAACGACAGACCTCTGTTGCCAGCCATCGATTTGACCCGGCCGGTACCTTCAGCCCCCGCGGCGGGTGGGCGGTGCTCTTCACACCGCCCACCCACTGTGGGATTCACTCGTGGCGAGCCCATCCGCTCTGGAGATACGGCCTGAATCCTCGCCGGCCTACCAGGGAGGCGCGCCGGGAGCCGGGCTCAGAACCACCGTGGCTGTCGTCTTGGCTGCGGTGCTGGTGCACCCGGAGCCCTTGGTGGGGATTGAAGCGCCCTTCACTTTGTCCGTGTTCGAGCCGTTGTAGGCGCCCGCTACCGTGCCCGCCGCACTGGGAAAGGCGGTGATGGTGCAAGCGGAAAGTATGCTCGACTTGAATGTAGCTCCGGCCTTGGGAGCATCGAGCGTCATCTTGGTCGCGGCAATGGTGATCTTCCACGCGCCACTGGTGGTGACCGTGTCGGTTCCACCCGAGCTATCGGTACACCCACTGATGGAAGGAGGAGCCGACAGCGGCAGCGTGGCCTTAGCCTTGGTCACCGTGCCACTCGCCGAAAAGCTGGTGCACGAGACAGTGATCGGAATCGAGTCGATGTCTCCCTTGAAGGTCATTGTCGTTCCCGACTTGAGCGCGCCGGTGACGGTCGTGCCCTTCGGCAGTGAAGCGTAGGCCCCTGTAGCGATCCCGAAGACGAGCGCCATAGTGGCAACGCTTCCGAACAGGGTCTTCTTCAGGTGTGACATCGTTGGCGGTTCCTCCTTCTTACTCTTTCTCTGACTCATCGTCGTGAGCACTGACATGGTGTTGTGGTCCTCCTTCGTGGTTGTCATTGGGTTTCAGACGTGTCGTTCATCGGCATTGGATGCCTACGGCGGCGGCGGTTGATAGAGCGATGCGGTGATCGGCAAACTTGCACTGGCCCGCCCAGGGGGCAGCGGCAGCCCGGCGATGTCGTCCACATTGGCTGCGACCGAAGCCGGACATGACGGTGAGGGTGTCACTGCCGGCACGGTGAAATCGCTGCTGGTCAAGGTGGCAGTGAGGGCACTCACGGGTCCAGTCACCAACCCGGTGAGGGGCACTTCGAATGGGCCGATGGTGCAAGAAACGCCGAATAGCGGCGCAGTGCTGCCACTGACCTGGGCATTGAGGAAGACGGATAGCCCGTTCTGCGACGAGCTGCAATTGAATCCACCGGTAATCGTGCCGGGGTGGGCAGTGAAACCGATCGTCGGTGTCATTCCTGGGACCAGTGTGAGCGCGACCGACAGAGGTCCGTACATCTGACCATCGATGGGCGACTCGACTGTCCCGGTCACCGGGCAAGGAGGCGTTCCCTGGACCAGTGTCACGATCCCGCAGAACTTCGCGTTGACACCGGCAACCGTCGCCGGTCCCGCGGTGAGCGATCCGTTCGTTGCTGTGCCGACCAGCCCGAGCTCGTAGGGACTGAATGGGGGCCCAGCGGGATTGGGGACGCAGTCGCTGGGAAGGTTGGAAGAGGTCAACGAAGCGGTCAACCTCACTTTGGTGGGCGCGACACCGGTCTTTTCCGATTGCCTCCCACTCGCCCGGTGCGCGGAACCGCCGGTATGAACGACTGTTGCACTTCCGGACGCAGCCCCGGAGCCACGCCCAGCAGCTGCTTGGGTGGCAACGGCCGATGACAACCACAGAGGCGCCGTCACGGTGCTCGCTGAGATTACGAGCGCCGCCACGCCCACCAGAGCTTTCTTCCGTACGCGCAAGATGCGGTCAACGCTGTGTTCTTGAGCCTTGCAGGCTTTCCTCGCACCTTCCCCCCCCACTGCGCCCTCCCGGCGGCCATGCATCTGCCGCAATGCCAACCTTTGTGCGAAAATTGTTATGCCCGCCTTGGGCCGCCTCAAACCGGATCGAGAGGCACCTCCAGGCTCCTCGTCAACCGCATGAATCTCCTGTCGCCCGTGACCGGCGGGATCACCCACCGGAGAAATCCGGATTGCTGTCGGCGCCATGTTGAAGCATCCCTGGCGCGGCTGCAGTGCAGTTGTTGGTGAGATCAGGGCTGGTGACCGGCTGAGTCGGCCCCGGAATCAGGGCGCCGAGGATGTAGGAACAGACGGGCTCATCCGTGTTGAAGGCGAGCTCGCCGTGAACGCCCCCGTTCCCAACCACAGACGCCAGATCCTGGGATACGACGGGAAGCAGTGCGAAGAGGGCTCGCGTGTCCTGGCTATGTTCCGCCGTTACCTGCGCATCGGTGCCCAGGCTGGCGACGAGATCGGCGATTCGCGTGTTGTCGGCCGCCAAGAACGGATTCAGTTGTTGCTCGGCCTTCTGGCTGTTGCGAATGAGCGCCTGAACATCGTCATTGGAATCGCGAAGTTGCCCGGTCACCGAGGCCAGACCCTGGGCGAAGGTTGCCAGGTCACCATCGGTGGCTTCCAACGTCCGCAGGTCTGTCTGACCGTCCACCACCAGATTGACGGTCTCGGGTTGGGCAGCGACAAGGGCGTTGAACAGCCTTTGCCCGGTCACGATGATCGTCCGGAGGTCCGGGCCGGTGCCGACGAAGGCACTGGTCAGAAAGTTCTCATCGGTGTGAAGGTTGTGCGGGTTGATACTCCTGAGCATCTTGTTGAGGTCGACCAGAGTCGTGCCGATTTGTGTGGAAAGGATCACCCGACTGGCGGGGATGACGGATCCCGAGTGCAGGCGGGGCCCGGATGGACTCCGCGGTTGCAGGTCGAGGTACTGCTCGCCCAGAGCTGAAAGCTCCTTGACCCGGACCGGACCGTTGTCTGGGATCTGTTGCCCTGGGTCTATACCCAGCTTGACCGACACTTCGGTCGGCCCGAGATCGAGGGCGGTCACCTTTCCGACCTGCACTCCCCTGTAGGTCACATCGGCTCCCGAGTACAAGCCACCCGCGCTCGACATGTGGACGGTGACCGGGAACGGTTGGGAAGTAATCCGGTACTGCATCACGTCGAACGCGATGTAATAGATGCCGAGGAAGACCACAACGACCAGCGCAAGCATCCGGGGCAGGAGTTTGCCGTTCATCGCTGGTTCACCACGTACTCGCGGCGAGAAGATTGGCTACTGCTTGTCTCCCCTCCATCGGTTGGGATCCCGAACCCGTCGGTGACGAGCGGAGGGCCGAAAGCTCGGAGCTCAGAGAGGTGGGCTCGAATTCCCCGGGGGGGAGATCCACATTGATGTTGGCGTTGACCTGTAGGTAGTCACCGGGTGCGATCTTCGGAGTCTCGGCCTCGAAGCTGGCGAGTGCGCTGAGATCAGGAGCTAGCTGGGACGACACCGCATTGAGCTGCTGGACCACCGGCAATAGGTCGCGAGTGTCGACAACCGCATTCTGGCCGCTTTGCGTGGCAATTTCGGAGCCGACCACTCCGAGGTTGGACAGCTGCTGAATCAGCCCGGAGATCTGCTTGTTCTCGCTGGCCAGCACGCCGATGGCCGGTCCGATCGTCCCTATGCCGGTGGCGATGGTGGCGCTTCCACCGTTGAGTTTGCTGCTCAGATTCGCGATGGAGGCCAGGGCACCGTCGATGGCCGCTTTCCCGCCGGAGAGAGAACTCACTCCATTGTCGATCGTGGTCAAGAATGAGCGAATCGGCATCTGATTGCCGTTGAAGGTTTTGTTGAGCTGCCCGATGATCGTTTGGAGCTGGTTGATTCCCCCACCGTTGAGAACGAGGGACAGCGCACCGAATGTGTCCTCGACACTGGGTGCCGTACCTGTCGAACTCTCGGGTATCCGGGCACCGCGTTTCAGGAATCGGATGTTGGCCCGGCTCGCATTGGCAGGAGTGGTAGGCGGCTGCAGCAGGACGTACTCATCGCCCAAGGGATCGTCGAAACGAACCTGTGCGGTCGTTCCCACCGGCAGATGGACGGCATGCTCCACGTCGAGGGTGAGATCGGCCTGGAAGTTCTTTGTGGATATGGCTCCAACCTGTCCGACGACCTGCGCCCCCACGCGGACCTGGGCGTCGTCCGGCAGGTTGAGAACGTTGGAGAACGCGGCGTAGATCGGATAGGTGCCGGAGCTGACCCCGCTGATCTTGGGAAGAGATTGCAAGCTCAACGCGCAACTGCTTAGCACGAGCGCGACCGCACAAGTGAGCGCCGCTGCGACCGACCTTTTCACCCGGGACCGGTCCACGGGCGGCTTGGAACGAGGATGTCCCTGACTTGCCCTCGGAGCATTGTGCACGCTGAGGGGCTGGTCGGTCATGGCTTGCCTCCGACCAGTGCACCGACGGAAAGGTTCGGGCCAGACGACGCACCCGGCGGAACGGGAAGATTGGCCAACAGCCCGTTGACCCCGCAGTCGAGGTCGATGGTCGGGATTTGGTCCTGGGACCGGTCGATCGAAAGAAGTAGGAGACGAAGAAGGGGGTTGCCGCACACCGACTGGGAGTATCCCTGCGAGTCCCCCGTCGGATCGAGCCGGGCCCGCAGTGCTGGCCCACCGGCCGCGTTGGGGTCTGTGGCTTGCGAGATGTTGTCGAGAGCGACCGGAAGGGACTCGAGGGCCTGGGCCAGTTGCTGCTGTTTGGCGGCGACGGCGCCGGCGAAGGCGTCAAGGTTGGTCACACTGTTCCCGAGAGCCGACGAGTTCGTGGCCGTGAACTGGGCCAAGGCTGCGAGTGCACGCTGAAGGTTGGCCAGGGTGCCTCCGATGTTTTTGTCATCAGCCGCCAGGTCGGTGCTTACCGCGGCGAGATTGTTGGCGAAGGCCTGGTAGGTGCCGGTGTATTGGGACGCCACGTGACTGAGATTCCCTAGGTTGTCGAAGAGAGCGGTCAGCTGAGGGCTCTTGGAGGAAAGTGCGCCGAGGGCCTGGCCCAACGAGGTCAATGTCGAGTGCAGTGCAGCGCCATCGCCTCCGAAGGCGTGAGCCGAGCTGGCGAGAAAACCCGAAAGCGCGCCGTGGGCGTTCACCCCGTTGGGGCCGAGCGCCCGCGCCAGTTGGTCGAGACTGTCGACGATCCCATCGACTGAGATCGGTACCGCCGTGCGTGACATCGGTATCACGGCATTGTCCTGGATTCGAGGCCCGCCGGTGTAGCCAGGATTGAGCTGGACGTAGCGGTCGTTCACCACCTGCGGCGCCATGACCAAGGCGTCAGCCCGGGCTGGTATCGGCGTCGAGGAGGGGACCTGCATGACCACGGTCACGTATGTCGGGCCGGGGGTGATCTTGGTGACTTTCCCGACCGGCATGCCGAGAACGTCGACCGAGTTGCCCGTATAGAGGCCGGGCGCGGTGGCAAACCTGGCCGAGATAGTCATTGTGGATCCACCATTGGTCACCAGTGCGGCGATGCCAACGCCGATAAGTGCGACCAGCAGAGCGGCGACGATCACCGCCAGCAGGCCGGTCGTACCAAGAGGGATCCTTTTCTCGCCCGATGCCGCACTGACAGTTCTCAACCGGTAGAAGCGTGGCGTCACGGCCGGCACCCCGTTTGAGGATTACTGCTCGGATAGGACCCCGCCGCCGAACACTGGACGGCCACGTTGTCAGGAATGAGCAGCGTGGGCACGGCTACATCGACGAAGGCGCCCGAGCCGGTTGAGTTGGCCGAGTATCGGCTGAAGGCGGCTAGCACTGGGATCGCCTGGCCGAAGTCATTGCTGTCCTTGGCCAAAACGGCTGACACGGACTGAAGGTTCTGGAGCAAGGTGGTGAGGGCAGGCCGATTGACCGACAGGATCGAGGTGATCTGCGCGCTCAGGGTGGATGTTGCACCGAGCAGCTGGTCGATAGCGGCACGGCGCTGCTGTAGCTCGGAAAGCACCAGATCGCTCTGGCCGAAAAGATCGAACAGCTGATGGCTGCGCTGGGACAGGACCTTGCTCAGTGCTGCTCCCTGGGTGACGATGGTCGCCAACGACTTTCCCTCGTTGCCGATCACCCGAGAGATATCGGCCAGGCCCTGAAAGGCGCTCGTGGTCTGGCTGCTCGTGGTCCCGTTCAGATCCTGGCTCCCGACGTTGAGGGCCTTTTCCAGCTGTGGAAGGTTGTAGTGCTGGATTTCTGATCCCAGCCCCGACAGGGCAGTCACCAGGTTGTAGGGCACGCGAGTCCGGGATACGGGAATCGGAGCCTGGAGCGAACCCGAGCCTGAAGGCGTGACTTCCATGTACTCGGTTCCAACGGGACTGAGCACTTTGGCGGCCGCTGAAGAGGTCGGTCCCAGGTGGACTCCCGAGGCGGTAAAGGTGACTTTGACGACGTCGCCCTCGAGGGCCATGCCAGTAATCGTTCCGATCTGGACGCCGTCAACGGTGACGATGTCTCCGGAGGCCAGACCTCCGGCATTGGCAAAGTCCGCTTGGTACGTGGCGTGGTTATGGATGAGGGGAAGCTTTGGGAACTGCAATGCCCCGACGACGAGGACGGTGACGACCACGATTCCTACCAGTCCAGTCATCGCCCGATTGCGTTCGCGGAATCGCTTCATGAACAGCTCGCCGTGTGAGTCGCCTGGTCTCCGATGGCTCCCGAAGGCAGGGTCACCGGATTTGGGTATTGGTTGGTGGGACTCACCCCCGGGACGAGGGAGATGTCGAGCTGGCCCGACACATTGATGGTCAGGTTGCACAAGTAGACGTTGATCCAGTTACCCGAGCTCTGGATCTTGGTGAGGGTGTTGAGGAGACCCGGAAATCCCTGAAGGACGCCGTTGAGCCCCTGCTGGTTAGCCGACAGCGACCGGACCGCTGTCGACAGACCTTGGATGTCCTGGTTGAGGCTGGGTTGAGCCTGGTTGACCAAATCGCTGGTCGTGCTCTCCGCCACCGCGAGGTTGTCGATCGCCGATCCGAGTTGTTCCCGCGAGCCGGCCAAGCTCGTCATCAGGGTATCGAAGTTGCCGATGAGCTGGCCCAGTTGTGTGTCGTGAACTCCTACCGTGTTGAGGAGGCTCGACAAACTGGTGAGAAGGGTGTCGATGACCTGCTGGCGGTTCGCCAGATTCTGGGTCAAGGAAGCCGTCTCGGCGACGATGTTCGAGATGGTCCCCGACTCGTTCTGGAAGACGTCGATGATCGACCCCGCGAGTTGGTTGACTTGATTGGGTGACAGAGCGGCGAACAGAGGCTGGAAGCCGTCGAAGACCGCCGTAAGGTCGATCGCAGGAGTTGTGTGGGCGAGAGGGATGACACTGCCCGGGGGCAGTGGTCTGCCTCGGTGCGCTCCCGGGAGAATGGCCAGAAAGCGCTGACCCAGAAGGTTCTCGAAGTGAATGGCGGCCAATGAGGTCGTCGTGAGGTGCTGAGAATTGTCGACGCTGAAGGAAACGTCAGCGCGATTGTGCTGCAGCGTCACCGCCCCGACCTTGCCAACCTCGACGCCGGCGATGCGCACCGTATCGCCGGCCTGCAGCCCGGACGCATTGGAGAACTGGGCAACATAACCAGAAGCAGCCTGCGGGTTCACGTCGAGCAATGTCGAGATCACAATCGAAGTCAGGATGGCTGACACAACGATGAACACGACCACTTTCACCACCGTGCCGGGGAGCCCTGGGCGGCGATGGTGCGCTCTCACGAGCGGGTGACCAGACTTTCCAGTACCGGCGAGAGCAGCAGGGTCGAGACCGAGGACGAGGTCGGAGCCGAACCGCTGACAGCCGAGACGATCTCCGAGACCGCCCGCGTCTGCGCCGGTGCCGAGAGCACCGGAGCTGTGTTGGCCTCCGAGGGCACCGCAGACGTCGACCCGGACCGCGCCGCCGGGGACGTGTCGGTGAGGACGTGGCCGGCCGACGAGTAGGTCGGAGGGTTGACATATCCCGGGCCCAACCCTGCGGAGAGGTAGGCAGCGGCCTCCGGACCACCCAGCACAGCCAAGCCCAGGTCTGCAGGGTTGGCGACGACCTCCGTTTGAGTCAAGTCGAGATAGGGCCCGGAGCTCTCGGCCGAGATCCACGCATTGGCCCAGGCGTAGAGGCCGTGGAGCAGCTGGGAGATCTCTTCGGGGTTCTGCGAAATGGCGGTCAGAAATGGGCCGGAGTCGGCCGTCAGTATGTTGAAGGGCTGCTGGATGGCGGTGAGGAGTTGTGCAGCCTCGCCGCTGAGGGTCTCGCCTCCCCCGATGGCGCTGCGGACCCCCGAGGCCTGGTCATTGATGGTTTTGGACGTCGTCGTCTGATTGGCCAGGATCTGCAGAATGTCCGGAGTGGAGGCTGCGAACTGGTTCGCCACCGGAACCAGCGTCTGCAGATTGGAGACGACCGTGGGCCAGAGCGGGAGCATCTGTCGAAAGTAAGTGTTGGCCCTGACCAAATTGTGTCCGAGCGATGTCCCGTTGCCTTGGAGGGCACTCGCCAGGGCAGTCAAGGCGGCATTGAGTTCGGCCGGATGAAGGTTGATCAGCAGGGAGTCGAGACTCCCGAGCGTCGTCTGCAGGGATCCGGTCTGGGCAGTCTCCAGAGCGGGAATGGCCTCGCCGGCGTGCAAACGGGCGCTCCCGAGAGGCGAGGACGAGATGAGTTCGACATACGGGTCCCCGAAGAAGGAGACGGGCGTCTCGGTCGCCCGCACCTGGGCAGGGATCTCAGGGAGCATCTGAATCTGCATGTGAAGGGTGAGGACCACGAACCCACCGGGCACCGATCGTCCCTGGCTGGCGACCGTGCCGACGGTGACGTTGCGGTATTCAACCGGTGCCCCTACGGCCACCGCCGTCGACGAGGCGGGAAGCTCCGCCTGCACCGTGGCGTACGTCGAGAAAGCACCGCCAAAAGATACGAGCACGACGACAACGACTGCGACGAGCAGGGCCACGAATGCCGCTCCGAATGCGACCAATCGCCACGTCCCATTGCTGGAGGAGCCGACGATGTCGACTGGAATCGTGTCGGGCCCCGAAGCAGGGGGGGCCGTGATAGTCATCCGGTCACCTTCACCGGCACCGACACCCCCCAGAACAGGAGGGTCATCAGCATGTCAGAGATTGCGATCACCACGGTGCTGGTTCGGACAGCTCGCCCGACCGCGCGACCCACTCCTTCGGGACCGCCGGAAGCCGTCATCCCGTAGTAGGTGTGGATGATGGTGACCAGGACAGCGAAGACCACCACTTTGAGCACCGAATAGAACACATCGCGCCGATTGAGGAACAGGTAGAAGTAGTGAAGATATGTTCCCGAGCCCTGGTGGGCGATGGTCAGTACCGCGAATTGGGTTGCCAGGTAGGCGCCCGAAAGAGCCAACAAATACAGGGGTATGACCGCAGCCAGTGCCGCCAGAAGTCTGGTGGTGACGAGATAGGGGATGGCGGGTATCGACATGACTTCCAGCGCATCGATTTCCTCGTTCACCCTCATGGCCCCGAGTTGCGCGGTGAACCTGCATCCCATCACCGCGGCAAGCCCATAGCCGGCGAGCAGCGGCGACAACTCGCGTGTGTTGGCGAAGGCAGATAGCAGACCGGCCAACGGGGCGAGACCGATGATGTTGAGGCCCTGAAGTCCCTCGACGCCCAACTGAACCCCGACCACCGACGCCAGAAGGGCGGAGACCAAGATCGTGCTGGCGGCAATGGCCAGGACCCCACCCCCAAAAGTCACTTCTGCGATGAGACGTCCTAGTTCTCTGCGATGGTGCCGCAGGACAGCCGGCACGGCACGGATGACTTTGGCAATGAACACCATCAGTTCTCCGAGCCAGACGAATTGGTTGCGGACCCGGTAGCCGACGTTGACCGAGTGGAAGGCCACTCGTCGGCTGACGGCCGCCGGAGCCCGTCTCACCATGCGCCTTTCGGAAACTGGCAGGATGTCGCTCACGGGGTGTCCACTAGAGAACCCTCGGGGGAACGATGGCCAGGAACACGTCGGTCACGAGCAGGTTCAGGATGAACAGGCCCACACCGGTGATGACAACCGAGCGATTGACGGCCTCACCCACTCCTGCGGGGCCTCTTTTGGCGTTCAGGCCCTGATGGGAGGCGACCACGGCGGCGAACAGACCGAAGAGTCCCGCCTTGAACATTGACTCGATGGCATCGGCGGGCTGGGCGAAGGTGCTGAACGAATTGAGAAACCCACCGGCACTGGTGTGAAGGATGAACACGGCCGCCAGATAGCCGCTCATGATGCCGGCGAAGGCCACGATCCCGTTGAGCAAAAGGGCCACCACCACCGTGGCCAGCACCCGGGGAGCCACCAGACGTTCGATGGGGTCGACGGACATGACCCACATGGCCGATATCTCGTCGCGCATCGTTCGTGATCCAAGATCGGAGCAAATGGCTGAGCCGCCCGCACCCGAGAGGATGATGGCCGTGATGACGGGGGCCGCCTCTCGCACAATGCCGATCGCATCCACCGCACCGACGATGGCGTTGGCACCGATCTGCACGGCAAGCCCGCCCACCTCGAGGACCAGCACAAGACCGAAGGGGATGGCGATGAGAATGGTGGGGAGCACGGTCACCGAGATGAGGAACCAGGTCTGCTCGGTAAATTCCGCCCAGGAGAACCGTCGGCGGACGACAGCGTCCCCCGTCGACCAGACGGCATCTCCCAGCATGGCAAACAAGTCACCGAAGATCCCGAGCGCGGAGAGCACCTTGGCTCCCGCCGCCTGCGCTTCCTCGATGCCCCAACCGACGGTTCCAAACCCGTCGCTGATCTCTGCACTGTCGCTGCCTGCGTCGGCCAGCGCGGCCATCCGCCCCCCTTCTTCGGTGGATGAGGGCTACCCGGCGCGGCATGGCCGAAACAGGTTTTCTGTAGGGATGGTCCATTGGCGATCAGTGCTGGGCCAGCCCCAGACTCCGCTCTTCGTTATCGTGGTGGGGTGGACGGCTCCTTAGGGCGGGCTCGCAGAATCCAACTCCTCGCAGGGATGCCGCTGTTCTCTACGTGCAGTAAGCGTCAGCTCGCCCAGGTCGCCGCCCTCACGGTCTCGGCCGACCTCCCGAAAGGGACCGTGATGACACGCCAGGGCGCGGTCGGGGGCCTGGCCTACCTCATCGCGACCGGGCGGGCGGAGGTGACCAGGGACGGCAAGCGCATCGCCCAGCTTGGTCCGGGCGATGTGGTGGGTGAACTTTCGTTGATCGACGGTGGACCACGATCAGCCACCGTGACGGCCGCCACCGATCTCGAAGTGCTGGAGCTGGATCGAAAAGAACTGTTCACCTTGATGAAAAAAGCTCCGCCGGTGGTGCGCAAGCTGCTGGAGGCTCTTGCTCAACGCGTGCGTGAGGTGGACATGCGGTCGACGGTCTGATCACTCTCAGCCCGCTGGTGCTGAAGGGCATCACGTCCAATGCCATTGGCCACGAATCCAATAGCGTGTGACGGGTCGGAAGCGGAGACAAAAGCAACACAGAGTTCCAGTTCGACTCGTATGTGGTGCCGCTGCCGGTCCACAGTTTGTCACTACCTTTTCTATGATCGGGGCGCGGCGGCCCGGGTACATGTGGCAACGGCACACGGTGAGCACGCTCGCTGCAACTGACAGAGGTTGGCAGCAAAGAGCGAACTTTCTCCTTGCTGGAAGTCTCTACCTGCTGTCGGCTTCGGGGATACCGCGAGCTGCACAGCCGAAGGCAGAACCACGTGCCGTTCCCATACGGATCGGCGGAGCGGGCCTTGGGCTGATCGGATCTGGGATCTTCGTTACGGACCCGGTTGCCGGCTACCCGCCCCGATCTGACGTCGGGGACGGGCGTGTGGCTGAAGGGGTAACGGCCACTCGCGAAGGCGGGCTGCACACTCTTTGTGCCATCCCGATCTTCTTTGGAATCCCCCTTGCCGCACAAGTCAGCGCTATCGCGGCCATTCGGGAACGGGACTCTTGTTGGGCGACCTACTCGTTTGGATCGAGCATGGCAATGGTCGGCAGTTTCGTCGCTATGGGCACGGCGTTCAGCGAAGACCCGCGTCTTGGTGGAAGAGGCGGACTATTCCAGCGCGTTGCTATCGCATCGGGGTTCGGATGGGCCAGCGCACTGTCGCTCCGCACCCTCGCGGCTCTGACCGATCCCTAGAACGATCGCCGACTCTGTGCGCCGCTGGGACGGCTGCCGCTCCCCAGATCCGTCGATGTGCGCTATCACGTAGGGCGTGGCGAACCCATTTGTCAAGAGCATGGCATGCAACTTCGACGAAGCGCTGCGGCTGATGGAGGCGGCGCTGACCGATTGTCCCGACGACCTCTGGGAGACGGACCTGTGGCCGGAGGAGGCGCTCACGGGTCCGACGGCACATGGGGGATTGCACGGCTCGTCCCCCTGGTTCCTGGCATACCACGCGCTGCTGACTCTCGACTATGACCTCACCGCCGAGTTCGAGCCGTGGGAACCACCTCAACCTTTCGACGAGAACACCTACGCCTCACCCAACCGCATGTTCTCCAAGGCCGAACTCCTCGATTACATCGACTACTCCCGCGAGAGGGTGCGTCGAACGCTTGACACACTCACGGAGGACGCGGCGGCCCGCCCACTTCCTGGCACCCATCGATACAAAGGCATGCTGTACGGAGTGATTGTCGGCAGCATCCCGTTGCACGTCCTTGCGCACGCCTCCCAGATCCGCCAGTTCCTCACGGCAGCCGGAATCAGAGTGCAACCCATGCCTGGCGATCGAGGGTACGTGGGATGAACCGTGACGGTGACCCCTCGGAATCAGCCAACGGCGCTCGCAAGTGACCGGATCAGCGCGCCTTTGAACCGCAACTCGAACGAGCGACTCCCCTGCCGGTGTCTCCCCTCACACTGGGATTTTAAGCTGCTATCCCATAGGACTAGAGGCATTTCGCACAAATTGAGCGTTTCCTCTGGATTTCCCCACCTCCGCCAAGCGACGCCACTCTCCGGCTGGCGGTGCGGGAGCCATGGTCGATGGGACATTCATGAGTCGATGGCTGTCGGCCACAGAGCGGAGTCGACAATGTCTGCGGAGTCCAAGAGGCATCATGGTGCTGCGAATGGATGTTCTTCTGATACTCGAGGCGGCGGATGTCCCGGCACGTGTGGCCGCGTCTGCACGCCGGACGCTAGCGATCCCCTACGGCCCGGTCTCTCCGGAGACCATCGGCGACTTGCGGGCCCACATCCCTCGCTCGGTCGGACTGATTGCGCCCGACACCGAAAAGGGCAGGAGCTGGCTGGGCACTATCGCCGAGCAGCTTCATCGCGCCGGCCTGCCGATTGAAGTGCTCAGCGACGCCGCTATCTCCGTCGACCCGGCAATCGAGGTCCGTCCCATCACTGATCCCGGACCGGCGATCCAAGCAGCCGATTCGTTGCTGGATCTGATCGGAAACACCCCGTTGGTTCGTCTCGACCGCATCGGGCGCGACCTTCCCGGCCAGCTGATAGCCAAGTTGGAATTCCTCAATCCTGGCGGCAGCATCAAGGATCGTCCTGCGCTCGCCATGATCGAGGCGGCCGAACACGAGGGTCTTCTGAAGCCAGGCGGCACCATCGTCGAACCGACCTCAGGCAATACAGGAGTCGGTCTGGCCATCGTCGCCGCACGTCGGGGCTACCGATGCATCTTCACCATGCCCGACAAGATCGCCGGCGAGAAGATAGCGCTTCTCCGCGCGTATGGCGCCGAAGTCGTGGTCTGCCCGACGGCAGTGGACCCGAACCACCCCGAGTCGTACTACTCCGTTGCCCGACGACTGGTCGAGACCACGGCGGGTGCCTTCCAGCCAGACCAGTACTCGAACCCGCATAATGCAGAGGCACATTTCCGAAGTACTGGACCGGAGATCTGGCGACAGACGTCTGGCCGCATCACCCATCTCGTGGCCAGCATCGGAACGGGGGGCTCCATCTCAGGGATCGGTCGTTACCTCAAAGCCCAAAATCCTGCGATCCAGATCATCGGCGCCGATCCGGCAGGCTCGATCTACTCCGGTGGGAGTGGGCGTCCCTACCTCGTTGAGGGAATCGGCGAAGACTTCTGGCCTGCTGCGTACGACCGCGAGATCGCAGACCGGGTGGTGATGGTGTCGGATCGCGACAGTTTTCTCACGGCTCGCCGGGTCGCGCGAGACGAGGGGATCCTGGTCGGAGGTTCGACGGGCACGACGATATGGGCCGCCCTGCAGATCGGGAAGGAAGCGGGACGTGAAGCGGTGATCGTCGTCATCGTTCCGGACTCGGGAAGGGGGTACCTCTCGAAGCTGTATGACGACGGCTGGATGGCGGACCACGGGTTCCTGCGTTCTCGGGGATCCGCTGCAGATAGCGTTAGCGAGCTGCTTTCACACAAGGAACGTCACGCACTCCAGTCGCTACCGCCCCTGGTTCACGTCCACCCGGACGAAACAGCACGCCAAGCCATCTCGATCATGCGCGAATACGGGGTTTCCCAGGTGCCGGTGGTCAAGGCAGAGCCGCCGTTGGCCCTGGCAGAGATCGTGGGGACCGTGACCGAGCGGGACCTTCTGGCCCGGCTCGTCAGCGCTCCCGAGTCCATGGACGCCATGGTTGAGTCGGTCATGGCGCCTCCTCTCCCGATGGTTGGGACCGGAGAGGCGGTCGAGGTTGCAGCCGCCCGCCTGACGGACAGTGGCGCAGTTCTCGTCATCGATGGCGGCCACCCGACCGGGATCGTGACTCGCAGCGATCTTCTGGAGTTCCTCTCCGGATCGGGTCGATGAGCAAGAACGATCCCGACACGCCTGGCCAGGCCGGGTTCGAGACCAGAGCGATCCACGCCGGGCAACCACCTGATCCGACCACCGGGGCGGTCGTTCCGCCCGTATCGTTCGCGACCACTTTTGCGCAGGATTCCGTGGGCGAACACCGCGGGTACGAATACGCACGGAGCGCCAACCCGACTCGCGCCGCCCTCGAGCAGTGCCTCGCCTCCCTGGAACAGGCGGAGTACGGACTGGCGTTCGCGAGCGGTTTGGCCGCCGAGGATGCGCTGCTTCGACTCCTTCGACCAGGTGATCACGTCGTCATCCCCAGTGATGCCTACGGCGGCACATTCCGACTCTTCGACAAGGTGTGGCTCCCATTCGGGCTGAGTTACACCTCCGTCGACCTCACGTCTCTCGAGCGGCTCGAGTCTGCCTGGCGTCATGAGACGAAGATGATATGGATAGAGACGCCGTCCAACCCCCTCTTGTCAATCGTTGACATCGAGGCGGTCGGTGCCTTCGCCCGGGACCGCGGCGCGCTCGTCGTGGTGGACAACACATTTGCCACGCCCTATCTCCAACAACCCCTGCAGACGGGGGCCGACGTTGTCGTGCACTCATCGACGAAGTACTTGGGCGGCCACAGTGACGTCGTTGGCGGCTTGGTCGCGACCAACAACGACGAATTGGCGACCAGCATCGGGTTCTTCCAGAACGCAGCTGGCGGTGTTCCGGGGCCGATGGACTGCTACCTCGTGCTGCGAGGGATCAAAACGCTGGCCCTGCGTATGGAGCGCCATTGCACCAACGCGGCTGCAGTGGCCGAGTTCCTCTCCGCACACCCGGCGGTCGCTTCGGTCCACTATCCAGGTCTGCCGCAGGACCCCGGCCACCGCGTGGCACGCCGCCAGATGAGCGGCTACGGGGGAATGGTTTCTTTCGTCCTGACCGGTGGAGAACCTGCCGCCCTCGAGGTCGCTCGCTCAACGTCGGTCTTCACATTGGCTGAATCATTGGGAGCGGTCGAGTCGCTGATTGAGCATCCCCACCGAATGACTCACTCATCGGTAGCGAACTCACCGCTGGCGGTCGACCCGGGCCTCATTCGTCTGTCTGTCGGACTTGAAACCCTCGATGACCTTGTCGCGGACTTAGCGACGGCATTGGAGAAGGTGACGCAGCCTCGCACGTAACCGTTTCTGACAATCCGGAAACCCTCTTTGTCGCCACGTAGCCGCAGGAGATTTGGTTGACGATTGATGCCGGGATCGCGGCTACGACCTCGCGGCCGGCTACCCGTCGACCTGGCCTATTCGCGGGCTGCTTGCTGACGAGCGCTCGAGATCTCATGGCTCGAGTCCTCTAGGTTGACCCGCAGGAGCAACGAGACCCACGTTCGATAGGGCGCCCAGGCGGAAGTGATGACAGCGACATCGTCGTCGTCGAAATGGGCGCGGTCGTACGCCAACTTCATGGCGCTGATGAGCCGTGGCTCGTGTCGTGGCGCCCAGTCGGGGTCGCCGGCGCCCCTCAACAGGATCAACTCCGCTGAGAAGTCGCCGATCCCGCCGAGTTCCTTGAGTTGGTCGATTGCCTCGGAGCGCGGGAGCGCCCGCAGCGCTCCCGGATCGAGCCTGCCATCGAGGGCAGCTCGAGCGATCCCGCGTAGCCACTCAGGCTTGCGACCCGAGAGTCCGGGAAATCCCTCGAGATCGACCAGTCGCTGCGGAGAAGGAAAGGAGAACAGCGTTGCTCCAGCGAGCACAATCGCGTGCCCGAGCTGCTGTGCCATCTTCGCCTTGACGGCGGCGGCCTGGCCCATGCGGATCCGGTGCCCGATGACCGTCCAACATGCGGCCTCATATGGGGTCCAGAAGCACACCGGGCGTAGACCCGGGTACTTCGCTTGGAGTCGCGCCACGACGTCGTCTCGCTGTCCGACATCGGGGAAATCCCGTGCATCAACGTCAATCGAGAGGATACGAGCGACGTTGGATGCAACGGATTCGGGGCTGACCTCTCCCACGAACGACCCGATCACCTTTCCTGCTCGTTCTGCCACTCGGACGGCGACAGGGTGCCACAGCGGACCGGAGCAGAAGGCGAGATCGAGGTGGTTCGAAGGGGAGCTTTCGTACCCGGCAGGGGTGAAGCCCTCGAGGAATCGGATGCTCGCCGTCAAGGAGAACGAACCCGTGTATCCGAGTTCGAAAGTTCTCCCATCCGCAACCGAGACACTGCCGGACCCATCAGCCATGGATCGTGATGATGTAGCCATCGGGATCCTCGAAGGCGAAGGTCAGCCCGAACGGACCCTCGAAGGGGGGCGTGACAATGGCGACACCGGCCTCGACCAGCTTGTCGTGAAGGTCGCGTGGGTCGTCCGCCTTGAGCCAGAGTGCGACGCCCCAGCCCAGGTGTTCGACTTCTGAGAGGTCCACTGAGGGCACACGGAGGGCGAACGGGATAGGTGTCGTGGCAAACACGACTGCACCAGGTGGGCTCTGTGCCGCGCGATCGAGTCCCAACTCCTCGGTGTAGAAGCAGGCCGACGCCTCGAGGTCACTCACCTGTAGGGCGACGAAGCTTGGTCCAATGGTCTTCATGGTCCCTCCTTGTTAGTATCAGGTAGCCTGATCATCTTATATCAGGACACCTGATAAGTAAAGGAACCCGATGGCAGCCATTGACGAGCCGGAACCGAGGACCGAGGACATGTCCGGCTACCTCATCAAACGAGCTCAAGCCGCCATTCACGTCTGCCTCGAGGAGATCGTCTCCGTGCACGGGCTCGCCATCCCGCAGTATGTCGTCCTGTCCCTCCTGGCCGAAACGCCAGGCCTGGCCAATGCGGACCTCGCCCGGCGGGCGTTCGTGACCCCGCAGTCCATGAACGAGGTGCTCAAACAGCTTGAGTCGACCGGCCTAGTCGAACGGCGCCGGAACCCCACGAACGCCCGCATCCTCAACGCGTACCTGACTCGCACTGGCGGCAGGAAACAGAGTGACGTGAGCGGTCAGGTTCTGGAGTTGGAGGCACGCCTCTTGAGCGGCCTGACGAGCGACGAGCGGCTGACCCTCAACCGTGCGCTCTTGATCGTCATTGACAACGTGACACGCGCTTGAGGAGCAACGCCTGGCGCAGTGGCGTCACGATCCGAGCGAGCGGAATGCAAAGACCTCGAGGAGACGTACCTGGCGATGATCATCGGTGCCTATTCGGTGGCGTCCGTTGGAAATTGAACACGACCTTGCGGTCGCTCATTTTCTAGATCGCCCGCGGCATGCACTATCAGCGTCATGCTGCGACATTCGATTCGGCTATCCGCAGGATCCTGTTAGCCGAGCAGTTCATCGAGCGCCTCGCCGATCGAGGCGGGCCCTGAACTCAAATACAGGATACGGCCGCCACTGCGCCCGTCAACGAGCAGCGCGCCGAGGACCGCCGCAACGTCGTCGCGTGGGACGGGTCCGCTGAATGGGATCGTCTCGATGCGAACATTTCCTGTCCCAGCATCGTCGGTCAGTGCGCCGGGCCTCAATATCGTCCAGTCCAGATCGCTCGCTTCGACCGCGGCGTCGGCTGCTGCCTTCGCTCGCAGATAGATCTCGAATACCTCGTTGCCGCTGGGAGGATTCTCAACGCCGGCGCCGCTCACCATCACGTAGCGACGTACACCTGACGAGGCGGCCGCCCGAAGGAGCTTGACCGCACCGTCACGGTCCATCGTCATCTTGCGCTCCGCACCACTTCCAGGGCCGGCACCTGCGGCGAAGATAACGGCGTCGGAACCATCGATGGCGACTGCAACCTCAACGATGCTGGCGTGTTCGAGATCGCAGACCACGGCCGTAGCGCCAACGCCCCGGACGTCTGCAGCATGACCAGGGTTGCGGATCAGACCGACAACCTGGTCGCCTCGGGCAGCCAACAGCGCTGTGAGCCGGAGGGCGATTTGGCCGTGTCCGCCAGCGATCGCGATCTTCAGGCTGGTCTCCTCCTTCGTGTGGCCCGACGTGGGACTTAGTTACCTCTGTACTTCTTGTACCCCCCGGCGATCCACTCCGAAACGAGGCGCCCGTACTCGCCGGCCGCCTCCTCCCACGCAAAGTGACCAGCGTCGAGACGGTGGGCCACACTGTTCGGCAGGGTGTCCGCCAGGAACTGGTTGTTCGACCACGGCACGAGCTCGTCGTGGTCTCCCGCGAGGATCAGAGTGGGGATCTGAATCGACGGCAGAAATTCCTGCACCACCTTGTTCTGCTCTGGGTAGTGGCGAACAAAGCGCGCCGATTCTGCGAATCGACCCAGGTCGTAGGCGCTCACGTAGTCCTCGTGCACCTCGGGCTCGGTGGCTTGCGGTGCGGCGCTTTCGTCGGCCGCGCTGATGTTGGCTCGAGCATCGAGCTGACGTACGTCATCGAGGCTTGGAGCCCCGATCACCGCTTCGAGAGCGCCTCCCGCCGCGATCGGGAAGGTGACGGCTCCACCGCCGATCGACAGGCTGGTCACCTTGTCCGGTGCCTTGTCCGCCAGGAAGAGTGCGGCCGCCGTGCCAACGTCGGGCCCGACGATGTGCGGCGCCCCAGATCCCACTCGTCGATCAAGAGAGCCAGGAAATCGCCCATGGCATCGGGGGCGATCAATCGCTCGGGCTGGTCGGAGTGGCCGAATCCGGGCATGTCGAGCGCCACAACTCGGCCGACAGCACTGATCTGACCCCAGACCCGCCGGAACGCCCAAGGGTCTCTGGCCACGGCGCCAGCATGAGGACGACCGTGTCGGAGTCCACCTTCGTGTCCGCGTATCGGACCCGTGTTCCGTCGCAGACCCGGAAGTAGGTAGCGATTTCAGAAGTCGTCTGATCGGCCATTGTGTCTCCGTCCTCGGGCGTCGGGTGCCGCCGCTGACGCGGATCTCGCGCCATCTCCCGAGGCAACGACATTGTCCGAGGCGTCCGGCTATTGGCATCACGTGAATGTGCCATTCCAATCGCACACTGGCCGATCGCACTCGGATCGGCTCGGTCCGTTCCCTAGGAGTCCAAGAAATCGATCACGTCCGCCGCGAACTCGCTGTGGTGCTGGAACAAGAACCCGTGCGCGGCATCAGGGTAGATCTTGAGCCTGGCGTCGGGCAGCAGCCCAGCGAGCAGGTACGAGTAGCGAGGGAGGATCATCGGGTCGCTGTCGCCGTTGGCCACGAAAACCGGCACCTCGATAGCCCCGACCCGCTCGAGGAGGCCGTGGTTCGGGATTCCCCACTCGCAAACCGCGTCGTACTGGGCCAAACGACAGTCCCAGCTCGTCGGGTGTCACGGTCCTCTTGCGAGCGTACATCCGTCCGAGCGCTTCCTGACCTGCCTTCGTTGCTCGCCTCCGAAGGCGAAAAGAAGACGCTGACGTACTCCTCGGGTGAGGTCTCGGGCTTGCCAACCGCGCCGATGACGTCGGCGGCCCAGCCGTGCATGCCGGGAGCGCCCTTTGGAGCCGCCGACGCAAGAACCACTCGGTTGACCACCGAAGGACGAGTCGAGAGCGATCTCTTGTGCAACGAAGCTCCCGATCGAGAAGCCGAGCAGGTCGACTTGGTCGAGGTTCATCGCGTCGAGGAACTTCAGCGAACCCACCGCCGTCTCGGCAATCGTGTGCGCGACGTTCCCTCGGACCCTGCGACCCCCTCGTAGTCGAAGGTGATCACGCGCCTGTTCGCAGCCAGGTCATCGATCAGCGCTGGATCCCAGTTGTCGAGATTGCCCCGGAAGTGCTGGAAGAGAACAACCGGACGACCGTCACCACCGGTGTCGCGGTAGGCGAAGCCGAGTGCCGTCTCTCGGATCTTCACAGTCAGATTCTCCAGCTCGGCGTACGTCGTCATGTGCTCGGCGTTTCCCTTCGTGACCTCGCTGCCCTGGTCTCAGAATGAAGAGACCAGTGGTCGAAGGCATCACTTAAGTGAGTGATTGGCAACTCGAGGATTCGACTCGTCGCTCACCACCACTTGTGCTCAAGCGCAGCTCCTGGGCGAGAGCCTCCGTCGAGCCCATCGAGTTCGGCCATCTCGGCATCCGAAAGCGAGAACCCTAGGGAGCCGACGTTTTCGGCGATCCGCTCGCGATGGGTGGACTTTGGCAGCACGATGAAGTCGTGCTGGAGGCTCCAGCGGATCAGGACTTGCGATGTCGATCGTCCACGCGGTCAGCGATTGCTTTTACCCTGGGGTTGTCCAGATGCCGCCCGGTGCCAAGGGGGCTGTAGGCCTCGGTGGCCAGATTGCGGCGCCGGTTCACCTCGACCAGCTCCTTGCGGTAGCTGAAAGGATTGAGGTTGATCTGGTTGGCGACGGGAGGCGAGGTAGCGGCGGCAAAGACCTGCTCGAGCTCGTTCACGTCGAAATTCGACACGCCTATCGAGCGCGCATAGCCGAGGCTCTGCGCCTGCTCCATGCCAGGCCAGGCCCACGTGGGTCCACCTTGGGGCCAATGGACCAAGTAGAGGTCCACGTACTCGAACCGCAAGCGTTGGAGGCTCGCCTCGATTTCACGGACCGGATCTTTAGCGCCTGGGTAGAACTTCGTCGTGACGAAGACCTGGTCGCGATCCAGGCCGCTTTGGCGGAATCCCCCCCAACGCTCTGTTCGTTCCCGTAGCCCTGGGCCGTGTCGATGTGGCGATAGCCCAGCTCAAGCGCCCAACGGACGGCGTCCTTGGTCTGGTTACCCTCGGGGGTCTGCCAGACACCAAGAGCCAGCGTTGGAATCTCATAGCCATCAGCGAGCTTGTGTACCGGCACCGACTCTCCGAACCGAGACGCTGTTGTCATTGTTTGCTCCTCTCTCGATCCTTGCTCACGGAATGAAAAGTTACGTGCTGGGGGATGGCCCTGAACGAGAACGAACTCCCGCCGCCAAAGAAGACTTCCTCCGTCAACGCCTCCGAGCGGAGGTCGTCGACGGCGAAGGGAGACCCGAGGCGCACAGAACCTGCGACGCCGTCGAGACAGGACGACACCCACCGTCGAGAAGGTCAAGATCCAGAATCCGACTGGGCGCGACTGCCGCCGCGGTCACCCCTAGGACCCCTCGACCGACTCTGAACTCGTTCAACGCCTCCGACTGCGTCTGAGGCTGTCACCAAGAAAGACTTGCCGCGCTTCTCGAGCGTTTCGTCATCGCATGACCGAGTGATCCGAAGTTGGCAGGCTCGACGAATCGCACATTTGAGCGATGTTGACGCAGATTGCAGAGGTGATAGTTGTGGCCATGCCCCACCGCAAGGCCCGAAATCCCACGACGGGAGTCGAGGGCAGTGATTCGGGATGGTTGCACTCCTGGTCGGGCCAAGACTCGACGTCATGACTCACGTGATCGTGCTGCCTGGCGGGGGCTATGCCGAACACGCCGCCCACGAAGCCGAGCCGATTATGGAATGGCTCAGAGAGTCTCGGCTACGAAGCCAGTGTGTTCCGCTACCCGCTGCGAGTCCGCCACCCAGTGCCACTGCACGCCCTCCAGGCGGAGCTCCGCAGGCTGCGACAAGATGGGGTTACTCGAGTGGGTCTGGTCGGGTTCTCCGCAGGTGGACACCTCGCCGGAATGGCAGCGCTGAACTCAGAAGCCGGGTCATACGAGCGTGTCGACTTTGCCGTGCTCGGCTACTCGATCACCTCCATGGAAACGGAAACGTACCGACCCGCACGCGTGATCCTTCTCGGAGACGACGCAACTCCCGAGCTCCGCCACGCCACGTCCCTCGACGCCATGGTGACACCGTCCGCACCACCGTTCTTCATCTGGCACACCGTTGAGGATGCGTACGTCCCGCCAGAACACACCTACCGTCTGGCTCGGGTGCTCGCGGCGAATCAGATCCCTCACGCCGTCCACGTCTACCCCCACGGCCCTCACAGCCTGGGGCTGGCAATAGGGAGCGGGCAGCCTGAGACGTGGACCGCATTCGCCGCGTCGTGGATCGCCGAACAGAGCAGCGCCCGTTGATCAGATCAGGACGAGGGACCGAATCAGGACGACTGCTCCTGGACAAAGCGAGTCAATTGCACTCTCGAGTTGATCCCGAGCTTCTCGAAGACATGTCGGAGATGGGTATTCACGGTGTGCGGACTGACAAACAGCGCAGCCGCAATCTGGCGATTCGTGCGCCCTTCGGCGGCCAAGCGCGCCACCTTGATCTCCGGTTCGGTGAGTGCCGCCCATCCCGTCTTGGGCCGAGTGTTCACCGGGTAGCGACGACGCACTCCGAGACGGCGAAGCCGACCTCGGATGCGAGCTGAATCCCACTCGGCCCCGACGCCAGTGGTGACCGAGAGTGCCTCTTCGAAAGACCTAACGGCGGATTGCGTCTGGCCGCTCCCGATATGCACCCGCCCCAGGTCCTCGAGTGCCGAGGCGTAGGCCAGTGGGCGCGGTCCATCTCGATACAGGTCGACCGCGACCTCGAGTTCTGTCGCTGACTCGAACCAGATGCCCCGTACGTGCGCTGCAGCTGCTCGACACGAACGCACCTGCGGGTTCAGAAGAGCCCGACGTTCGGCCAAGGCGATGGCGTGTTCGGCCAGCTCGGGATCTGAAGCGGCGGCCGCAATCCGAACTCGTTCGGCATCGTCAGTGACCTCGTGCGGGAAAAGTGGGAACATCGAAAGGCGCCGATCGAGACCCTTTGAACACAGCCACTCGTGCGCCGCCATGCGATTCACCTCGGGCAAGCGCCAACTGGGCCAAGTACCACATGGCATGGTTCGAGACGCAGGGCGCATCGGCGGAGAGCATGACTTTGGCGATTTCAGCGACCTCGTAGGCATCGCGTTCCTCTGCGGTGTGAATCTTGAGTTTGCCGAGTGCCACAACGGCCGGAGCGTGTAGCGGTCCCGCCACCCGATGGGCTTCGGCCACGTTGAACTGTCCCTCAAGGGCGGTTGCTGCTTCGGCCAGATTCCCAACCTGAAGGAGCTGACGGCCCCTAGTCGTCTCAAAGATCCGCAGCGCCCAATTCTGCCGATCCCGTTCTGCAGCCAAGGCGCCGCCGGCCACTGCCTCGAGCGCCTCACCGGTCTTATCGAGCACCTCGAGGACCCAGGAGCGGAAGATGAGGACCAGGCGGGCCCGGGCGTCCTCACGCCCCGCCGTGGTCGCGGCGCTCAGCCTTGAGGACAGTGTTCAGAGCAGCATCGAAATCGAGTAGTTGGTACAGAATCCCTGACTCGGGCAATTCGAACGCCATCCAACAGGCTTCGTCAGAACTCCGTAGGCGGCCTCTCGCGCCTTGGGCTGGATGGCAATCGCCTCTTCGGTGCGCCCGGCCACGGTGAGGCTGTGGAACAACGCGGTCCACAGCCAGGCCGTGAGGTCCGTGTGTTCCTCGAGTTCCGGCAGGGCAAGACCGGCCCGAGCCGTCTCGGCTCGGACCTCGGGAGAGATGTCGAACATGGTGGCGACGCTCAGGCGGACCCGGGCCTCTTCGACCGCCGGCAAGGTGCTACGGAGTGCGGCGTCCGCGAAGCGTTTGCCCTCCTCGGCGAGTCCTGCGGCGAAAAGGGAGAGGACGCGCTGAGCCACGAGGGCGCCACGGAGGGGATGACGCTCCGGCGCTAGCTCGATCCCACGCTCGGCAAGCGATGCTGCACCAGCCGGATCGGACAAGGCAAGCTCTTGGGTCGCCTTGAGGACGGTCTCTATCGCCACGTCGTCTCCTGGCTCCGCGCTCTCGGCCAGCTGGAGCGCCACCTCTGTCGGCAGAGCACCTCGAGCGAGCAGGACGTCGGCACCCTGGCGATCGAGGCCCCGTCGGACCGCGATGGGCAGACCGGCACGCACTGCCTCTCGGATGAGGTCGTGCCTGAAGGTCACACGATCCCCGTCCTCGATGAAGACGTCCGCTGCAAGAAGTTCGGTCACCGGGTCTACGAGCTCGCCCACCGACAAAGACGTCATTGCGGCGAGGTCGTGGAGCGTGAAGCGGAGACCCAGACTCGACGCGAATGTAGCGACGCGGCCGGCCACCGGTGAGAGTCGGGAAAGCCGACCCCTGATCCCCTCGCTGTGATTCCACGGCTGGCCGTCCCCGACGAGGATGGCGCGGCCGGAGTCATACTTGAGCACAGAGTCGTCTTGGAGTCCCCGCAGGAACTCCACCAACAAGAACGGGTTCCCCTTCATCCGTTCCGCCCGCTGCAAGAGGTCATCGTCTGCTTGGGCTCCAAGCACGTCGGCCGCGACCAGCGCCACGGCCTCGCGCTTGAGCGGCCCAAGGCTGATATGCGCGGCGTCGCCTTTGATGAGCTCGGATTTCGCCTCCATTACAGGTGCGAGGCCTTGGTTCGGACGAAAGGCCAAGATCCAAGCCACAGGAAGCGAGGCAAGGCGCGGCCCGAGCTGCCGTATCGCTACCGCGCAACTTGCCCCGGCCAAGTGCAGATCGTCGAGGCAAATCAGGATCGGAGACTGCAGCGCTGCTTCCTCGATCACCGACTGCAGGTCCTGGATGAGCCAGAACATGAACTCAGGGGAGGCATGGGAGTCGTCGAGGGCACGTCGGTCAGCCAACGGCGACGGTCCCTCGAAGAGCGCGTCGAGGAGAGCCTCGAGTTCGGTCGGACCCGTCCGGTAGGGCTCGAGGACGCCCCGGCCGGCCCGAAATCCCAAATCCGTTGCCAGCTGCATCGACGCATCGATAAGCTTGGTCTTGCCTACCCCCGCGCTGCCCTCGATGACGATGGCTCCTCCGGTGCCAGCGCCCACTTCTCGCAGCCGATCTTCGATGACAGCCAGCTCGTCTTGGCGACCTCGTAGAGGTAGGGACTCAGCAGTCATGCCGGCCCCTGAACCAAGTCCGTCAACGTCCTCGCAACTGCGTCGAAGGGGGCTCTGCTCTGCTCGGCCCTGGAGAGGACGACCGCCCCTTCGGTCGCGGCGATGGTGACCGTGGCCATGGTTAGCGCTGCGTCCTCGGTCATGCCGCCGACGACGAAGAGCTCGGCGAGTTGATCAGTCCAGGTTCGGAAGATGGCGCCTACGTGTTCGAGGATGTCGCCCTCAGGTCCGGCCACGGTGACGGAGACCACCGCACACCCCGCGCGAAGTTGTGAGTAGTCGAGGAGCCCCCGCCAAAGGGCGAGGAATCGCCCGAGGACCTCGAGAGCGCTCTGTCCGCGGGTCGCCTCCATGGCCTCGAGAGCACGCCCGCTGGCCCGATCGAGTGCCGCGTGGAGCAACTCAGACTTACCTCCCGGGAAGTGGTGGTACACCGAACCTCGAGGAGCGTTTGCGACGCCCAGGACCTCCTTGAACGACGTCCCTTCGACGCCATGGGTGGCCAGAAGAATCACAGCTCCGTCGACCATGTTGGAACGTACGTTCTCGCGTGGGCTCACTGGTTCTCCTCGGGCGTGCGGACCGGCGTTCATCCTCCCGACCTCGACATTATGCACAGCTCCATAGTCCTGGTTATTCTATGCAGGTCGTCATACATACAGAAGAAGGAACCACATATGCCCATGATCGATGTGTACGCGTGTCGGCCGGAACTTTCGCCGATCCCCATTCGCTGGCTGCTGATCTGGCCCGGACCCTGATGGCCATTGAACAGGTGCCAGACATCCCGATGTTCCGGCAGAACACGGCTGGGTTCATTCACGACCTTCCAGCAGGTTCCCTCTCAAACGTCGATGGCGAGGGCAACTACGTCAGAGTCCAGGTACTTACGAACGCAGGCGCGCTTGACCGGGACAAGCAGCTCGATGTGGTGGAGCAGTTCACCGACGTCGTCACGAAGGCCGCAGGCGACCCCGGATATGCGAAGCGAGTCTGGGTACTCCTCACGGAAGCAGTCGATGGTGGCTGGGGGCTCTGGGGACATGCGCACACCAACGCTGAGCTGGTCGACGCGGCCCGCACCCAGATCGCCGAGTTGTCCGCCAAGAAGTCCTGACTCACGGCCGGCCGACCATGGTGCCGGAGGTCAGCGACTTGACCCTGTTCGAGGTCAGCGAGCGAGTCCTCCGCTATAGGCGGTGGCCCAAGGCAAAGCATGAACCATGCGATTGGCGCCGGCTACCTCAAGCCAGTCGTTGAAGCCATCATCTGATGGAGTTGTCAGTTCCCGCCCCGATGTGCCGTAGCCAGTCACCCCGTTCCGGCGATGAGTGCACTCAGGCTCACAGACATGTCGGGCACCTCAGGCACCTGTCCCGTGGAACAATGCTCACCATATGGAAATGCGATGCGCAGACTGCGGGTGTCTCGTAGACCGCGGAGAAGTCGTGGAGCGTTGCGGCGGACCTGACTGCTGCTGCACCAACCTCCCCGACAAGCAGGCGTGACCCCGTGCGATCCGGACGCGGTCGCGGAGCTGGTCCACGCGATTCATGCTGGCGACGTCGATTCCGTCCGCCGTCTTATCACCGCTTCTCCTGAGCTTGTTACTGGTCCCCTTGGCGGAACGCCAAAGACTCGGAGCGCTTTACACATAGTCGCAGACTGGCCCGGTTATTTTCCCAACGGTCCCGAAATCGCCCGGATGCTCCTGGCGGCGGGAGCGGACCCAAACTACCGAGGCCCCGAACCACGTTCCGAGACACCATTGCATTGGGCGGCGAGCAGCGACGACGTGGATGTCGCAAGCGAACTCATTGATGGCGGGGCCGACGTTGAGATTCCGGATGGCTCGATAGGGACACCCCTAGACAACGCAATCGGCTACGCGTGCTGGAACGTTGCCCGACTGCTCGTGATCCGCGGGTGAGGGTCGACAAGCTCTGGCATGCCGCCGCGCTCGGGTTGTTGACCCGCTTGGAGGAGCTGACAGAACCGGCGCCTGAGAGCGAAGAACTCTCCAAGGCGTTCTGGCACGCTTGCGGTGGAGGCCAACGACGGGCGGCTGAGTACCTGCTTCTCCGAGGGGCCGACCTCAACTGGGTCCCCGACTACGCAGAGGGAACACCTCTGGATGCCGCGAAGGGAATTGGGACCCGCCAGGAGAATGTCGTCACCTGGCTCCGCGAAAAAGGAGCGCGCACGGCAGAATCGGGCTAGGACACCTTGCAGGCCGACGGACTCGTGATCCGCGACGTTCAGTCGGCGGTCCCGCCAGCCGTCGAGTACCGCCTCTCCGAGCCCGGATCGCGAGTCGCGGCAAAGATCCAGGAGTGTGATCGAGGTCGTCTATGACGAGCTTCCGGCCATCGTTGGGTAGCGCCCGGCCCGACTCAGCCAAGGAGAGTGGGACAAGGCATAGCTACAACCGGTGGACAGGCCCGCTCAGATACGCCTCCGACATGGACTCCGTCCATTCGGCCGCGCTGACCGGATGCCCGCAGAGGACCCCGAATTGCCACGACGGACCTATGTCGAAACGGACGCGATCTGTCGAAAGGCCGCAGCGGTCAGTGTGCTCGCGGTCTTCTCTGCGCTGTCGATGGCGTCCTCGACACTGAGACCGCAGAGGTCGGTGAGGTTGAACAGCGCATCTGCGCTCATGACCACGGCGAGATCAAGCCGTAGCTGAGCGACGACCTCGAACTTGTCCCCCCCGACGCCCTGGACAAACGGAGCAAGGGCGCATTCGATCAGTCCAAAACGGATCCCTGGCCTCGCCCGGCCCGAGAGGTCCGGCTGGGCGACGGTGGCAGCGATAATTGACCGAACCACGGATTGGCGCTCAGCGACTCCCCGGAGCAGGAACCGGGTGGCGAAGGCCACTCGTTCGACAGGGTCTTTCGAGCCTGCCACTGGAGCCAGAGCCTCGGTTGGAGTTGGCCAGTCCTCCGAAAGGGCCTTTGCCAATAGCGACGCCAGGTCCGGGAAATATCGATAGGCGGTGGCTTCCGAAACCATCGCCACTTTCGCCACTTCAGGCATGGTTACGGGTCGGCGCTCTCGGATGAGCTCGACGCAGGCCGCGACGATTGACTGCTGGGTGCGTGCTTTCTGATTTGCCCGTCCACCGCTTTCCGCAATCGTCACGCTACTCCTTCATGTGGGTCAACTATCGCGATGAGAGTCTACTTGCATAATGGACTGAGGAGGTGTTTACTGTCTATATGAGAGTCAACTCTCACAAAGAGCGGAGTGCGGCCGACAAGAAGGAGCACCATGACCACGAGCGCAGTGTCGACCACCAAGACCCTGAACGTGGCGGGCCTCGGCCCCGTCGAGTTGACGGTGGAAGAGCAGGGCGAAGGGCAGCCCTTTCTGGTCCTGCACGGTGGCGCCGGCCCGCAATCGGTGGCCACATTTGCCCAGCTACTCGGCGAGAAAGACCGCAATCGCGTGCTGACGCCCACCCACCCTGGCTTTGGAGGCACGCCTCGGCCCGACGCTCTGCACAGCGTTGGCGGACTGGCTCATCTCTACGGCGCTCTACTCGACGACCTCGGGCTCGAGGACGTGACGGTCATCGGGAACTCCGTGGGCGGCTGGATCGCCGCCGAGATGGCCCTCTTGGGTTCAGCGCGAATGAGCGGCATCGTGCTCCTCGACGCGGTCGGCATTGAAGTCGAGGGCCATCCCGTCGCCGACGTCTCGGGCCTCTCGCTGCCCGAGATCCAGGCGCTGTCGTTCCACAATCCGACGACCTTCCGGGTCGATCCGGCCTCTATCCCTGACGCCCAAAAGGCGATCATGGCCGCCAATGGGGCGGCCTTGGCCGTCTACGCCGGCTCCTCAGCGATGGCCGATCCCACCTTGCTCGGTCGACTCGGCGGCATTGCGATCCCCACCCTGGTGCTGTGGGGCGAGAGCGACCGCATTGTCGAACCGACCTATGGCAAGGCCTACGCAGGCGCCATTCACTGGGCCCGTTTCGAGGTGCTGCCAGCCACTGGCCACATGCCGCAGATGGAGACTCCAGATCTCGTGGTCCAAACGATCTGGGACTCGGGCGAAGCCCCCTACAAGGGTGCCTACACGGCCTGATCCTCGAAATCACCCTCGCAGTCACCGAATCGAACCCACCGAATGGAGAGCATTGAGCATGCCGTCACATGTCGCCGTCACCCGGATCACCCATAGCTGCCATCTGATTGAGATCGCAGGCCAGCGCATCCTCACAGATCCGTGGTTTAGCACCACCGCCACCTACAACCCGGGAGAAGCGCTCGCCATGAGCCCACGCGAGCTCCCCCACCTCGACGCGGTGCTGATCACCCACGAGCACTACGACCACTGCGACCTCGAAGCTTTCGCAGCGTATGCCGACCATGAGGTCCACCTTGTCGTCCCCCACTCGGTCGGACAGATGGCTCTCGACCATGGCTTTCGGAATGTGACCGTGCTCGAACCCTGGGAGAGCATGGAGCTCGGTGACGTCACCGTCACTGCCGCGCCTGGCAAACACGGTGTCTACGAGATCACGTTCATCATGCAAGGTGGCTCCGCGACGATTTACTTTGCCGGCGACACCATGGTCATCCCCGAGCTGAGTGAGCTACCTGAGCGGTTTGGAGCCATCGATGTCGCGCTGCTGCCCACCAACGGCCTATGCATCCGCCCGCTGGGCGACATGCAGGTTGTGATGAACTCCGAAGAAGCGGCGGAGCTGACGGCGACACTGAAACCAAAGCTCGTCATGCCCCACCATTTCGCCTTCACCAGCGGCTGGTTAGGCGACCGCCTGCTCACGAAGAAGGACAGGGACCCGCGGCACTACGAAGAGTCTGCGCTGCGCCTGGCGCCGGCAACCTCCGTGCGCATCGTCGAGCCCGGGACCAAGGTGACGCTGTGAGCGAAGAGAGGCCCGGACCACTCGACCACACGGGTGGCGTCATCGTTGGCCCAGGCATCGATCGCAACCAACCCAGGCCGTTGCTGGCTGTCCTCGAGGCCGATCCCGGCCACGCCGACGAGCTGCGCGCCATGATCGTGGAGTTGACGAGGGCAAACCGACAAGAATCAGGCTGCATCGCGTTCATCCCCTATGAGGCAGACCAGTTCCCCGGGCGGTTCTACCTCTACGAAGTCTTCGCCAATGCCGATGCATTCGAAGAGCACCTCGAGACGAACCATGTCAAGGAGTTCAGGACAGCGTTGGCCTCAGTCAGTCCCAGTGGGCCGGGTGATCTCGTGCAGCTGGTCGAGATATCCGCTTCCTAACTCCTCGTTTCCAGCGCAGGGACCTCTCGCACGCGGCAATGAGTTCGTCGGCGACCCACTGAGCAACATGGCCGGGAAATGGCGCCGGAAGTCCGAGAACAATGTGTTCGAAGCCGGCATCGGTCGCTGCACAAATTGCATTCCGGATGGTCTCGGGCTGATCGTAGGAGACGGACAGGTACATCGAGCGGGTGATCGTGGCGGGATCACGACCGATCTCATTGCAGTACCGATCGAGCAGCGAACTGCGGCCGATGGCGTCGGCCATGTCCCCTCCGGGAATGTTCCAGAGGTCGGCGTGCTCGGCCACCACGCGCAACAGGGACGACGAGCGTCCGCCGATCAGGATCGGAGGATAAGGGCGCTGGACGGGCTTCGGGTTGCCGAATGCTCCACGGAGGTTGATGTAGTGCCCAGAAAAGTCGAACGGTTCAGGCTCGGTCCACAGTCGGCGCATTACCGTGCACGCCTCGGCGAGGCTCTCGACGGAATCGGAGAAGTCGTCGAACGGCAGTCCATGGGCCTCATATTCACGCCGGGCCAGTGGATGGCTTGGCCGTGAGCCCGCACCGATCCCGAAGTCGAGCCGTCCTCCAGACACGATGTCGACGGTGGTGGCGATCTTGGCCAGCATGGCGGGCGGCCGAAAACGATTGCTGGTCACGAGCAGCCCCAGACGCAGCCTCTGCGTCTGGGCAGCAAGGGCAGAAAGGAGCGACCACCCCTCGTAGATCGGCCCATTTAGGTCACCACCAATCGGCATCAGATGATCGAACAGCCAGGCGTGCTCAATCTGTGGAATTGCGTCCGCTTCACGCCAAACCCGCAGGACATCCTGGTAGTCGACGTTCATCGGCACGGTCGCGATTCCGAACCGAGGCCCAGATTTGTCCGGCATGGTCGTTGCTCCTTTCAAGTGCAGATAAGCGACGGCGGATACAAGAAAAGCGGCGGGATTCCTTTTCAGCGACGCCGGAGCGCTGAGTCCAACAAGGCCGGAGGCGTATCGATCTTCTCGTCCGGAGCGAGGTCGTGGCCAGGAGCGACGATCGCGTCGATTGCATCGAGCACGTCGGCCGAGAGGACGGTATCCGCCGCGGCGAGCTGCGAATGCAGGTGGTCCATGGTGCGGGGACCGATGATGGCGCTGGTGACGCCGGGGTGCGCCGTGACGAAGCCCAGCGCCAACTGGATCAGCGTCAGCCCGGCCTCGTCGGCGACTGCGGCCAACTGTTCGACGGCATTGAGCCTCGCTTGGTTGGCTGAAATGGTGAGGTCGAAACGGGCGGCCCTGACCTTGGAACGGTGAGTTGTGATTTCCCTGCCGGAACGAACGACCCCCGACAGCCACCCTGAGGCCAGCGGGCTCCAGACCAGGACGCCGAGCCCGTACTCTTCTGTCACGGGCAGGACATGGGTCTCGATCCCACGCTGGAGAATCGAGTAGCTGGGCTGCTCGGTGACGTAGCGGCTCAGTTGGTTCTTTCGGGACGCCCACTCGGCCTGCACGATGCGGTAGGCGGGGAAGATGGATGAGCCGAAATGCCGGATCTTGCCGGCACGCTGAAGGTCGGTCAGGGCCGAAAGCGTCTCGTCGTCACTGGTCTTCGGATCCCAGCGATGTATTTGGTAGAGATCGATGTAGTCGACCCCCAGGCGTCGCAAGCTGTCATCCAAGGCAGCGAAGAGCCAACGTCGCGAGCCGCCCTGTTGGTTGCGCTCCTCCCCCATCGGCAAACCCGCCTTCGTGGCGAGCACAATGTCCTCGCGGCGTCCGGCTATGGCCTTACCCACAAACACCTCCGATTCGCCTTGGCTGTACACGTCGGCGGTATCAATGAGGTTGATCCCGTCGCCAAGAGCGCCGTCGACGATTGCGGTGACCTCGTCCTGGGTCGTACCTCCCACGGCGCCAAAGTTCATGGCGCCGAGAACCAGGGTGCTGACCTGGATGCCGGTGGGACCCAGGGTGCGGTATTGCATGTCTTTCCTCCACGAGAGATCGAAACGGACGTACAGCACTGGCTTGTTCCCGCGGTCCTGGTCTGGCATGGTGAACAAACGGAACTGTGTTCCGCTACTATAACCGGAACACGGTTCCGCTTGTCAACCAGAAACATGGAGCATGGGCGAAATAACCGACGAAGAAACCGGATCAGCGTCTTCACTCCCGCGGAAGCGGGCTGATGCCCGACGGAACGAAGAAACACTGCTGGACGCTGCCGCTGCCACTTTTGTCACGTCCGGCGTCGATGCGCCCGTCCGCGACATCGCCGCCAAGGCCGGTGTCGGAGTGGGCACGATCTACCGCCACTTCCCCACCACGCGCCGACCTGATTGTGGCGGTGTACCGGCACCAGATCGAGGTGTGCGCTGACGCCGGTCCGAGACTCTTGGCCAGCAACTCATCACCGCATGACGCACTGGCGAGTTGGATCAACTTGTTCGTCGACTTCTTGGTGACGAAACACGGACTAGCCGCGGCGATGCAGTCCGACCGTGCCGGATTTGAGACGCTGCACGCGTATTTCATCGACCGACTGGTTCCGGTCTGCTCCGAGTTGCTCGATGCTGCGGCACATGCGGGCGAGATCCGCCCAGACATTGAGGCTTTCGAATTGCTCCTTGGCGTGGGCAATCTCTGCATCGGTGGCGAGAGGAATCCCAACTACGACGCTCGCCGCGTGGTCGGTCTGCTTGTTGACGGACTCCGCACGCCCTAGCGATCCTCAACTGGCTGCGAATCGAGCGGCAACTGCTCGGGTGTTCAGCGGACGAACCGAACCTCTGACCGAAACCATGACGCCAGCCTGCCGCGTGAATGGGCAATTGTATGGACGTGATGAGATCCGTCTAACCAGTTCTTTGCACTCCGCTGACGTGCGACTCCGTCCGTGGATTGTCTGCTTGATCCGCCTGAATTTCGTCTCTGCGGTAACGCGGTCTACTCATGCTCCAAAGCCGCTGTGCACAGCTGCGCTCGTCCTAGGACTGTGTCTGCCTCAGAGGGCGAGGGCTGGGAATCCTCGAGACGTGCGCATCGAAGCGCAGGGAGTGCGCCGGCGTTGGTGAGTGGATCGCAAATCCCTGGCCGCGATCGCACCCCAATTCAACGAGCAGCTCTATGATTTCGACCCGCTCGATTCCTTCAGCGACGACGCGCATCCCTAGGGCGTGACCAAGATCAATCGAGGACTTGATCAGGGCCATGTCCCGATGGACGTCGGCATCTGTGAGCAACCTACTGATGAAGAATCGATCGAGTTTGAGTTCTCCCGCCCGCAATTGAGATAGACGGGCCAAGGACGAGAACCCCGTACCAAAGTCATCGATGGAAACGACGATGTCCATTTCTGCCAGCCGATCGATCACTTGCATGGCGTGCGACATGTTCGGCAGCAGCATCTGCTCGGTGATTTCGAGGACAAGCGCAGCCGGGGGCAACGCCGAGTTTTGCAGGAGATGACCGACAATCTCGGGCATCGCTTCGTTGAGAAGGTCCGTCGCGAGGAGATTCACCGAGACGGCCACTTGATGTCCCGATTTCCACCAGTGCGCACAGTCTCTTATGGCTTGCTCGAGCACCCATGCTGTGATCTGCCGAGTCAACCCGAACTCCTCGGCGAGACTGAGAAATTGTTCGGGCGGAACCGCCCCGAGCCTCGGATGGGTCCAGCGCAGAAGAGCCTCGCACGCGACGACGTCGCCGGTCCGTAGGTCGACCTCGGGCTGATAGTGCAGCATCAGGCTGCCGTCCTCGACTGCGAGCCGCAGGTCTTCCATCAGCATGAGTTGATCCGCCCCGTCGTCCAACGCAGCCTCATAGGTATCGAAAGGGACGCGAAGGCCTTTCGCTCGATACATTGCAACGTCAGCGCAGCGGAGGAGTTCATCTGAGGTGCGAGCATGAAGTGGCGCCAAAGCAATTCCGATACTCGCACCGACATGGAGCGATGTCATGTCGACAACGATCGGCACATCTAGAGCTTCAGTGACGCGCTGCCGCGGCGCGGACAGCTTGTTCCACATCAGACGCGTCGAGCACGAGTGCGAACTCATCCCCGCCGAGACGCGCCACGACGTCGCCCGATCGAACGGTAGCTTCCAACCGGGGGCCGATTCCTCGGAGGACAGCGTCACCAGCAGGGTGTCCGAAGGAATCGTTGATCTCCTTGAAGTGGTCCAAATCGATCAACAGGAGAGCAAATGACGGAGCCTCTGGACGAGAGGCCAACAGGCTGAGTCGGTGATCCAACTCGCTGAGCAGATGCCTCCGATTGCCGAGCCCCGTTAGTTCGTCCGTGACCGCCTGCCGGCGCCGGGCGTCCGTAAGCCGAGTGAGCGTGCGGAGCGAAACGGCCAGGCGCACACAGACAGCAATCATGGTCGCTGCCGCAAGGCCGAAAGCTAGTGTGCTGACGTGCGCGTAATTTCCGAACATCAGAATCCCGAGGCTGGCCGCAGCAGCCAGAGCAGGTAAGAGGAAGCGCGGATTACGATCTGCATCCTTTTGGCTTGTACGGATTCGCAGCGGTGCCCAGACCGATGCCGACATCACGAACATCGCGGCCGGCCACGTGAGGTCGAGCAACGTTCCGACCTGGTAGCTGCCGGCGGACGACTGCATCAGATAGACCGTGTCCCCTATCGCCATGAGTGCACATCCTGCGGCGAACAGGAATAGACGGATCGGTCGGCCGGGAACGACGACGAGCGCCCCTACGGCAAGGGCCAAGAGCAATAGGTCACCGATCGGATAGGCCAGGTTGACTGCCACCGTCGAAGCTGAACCACCGATGGCCCCGAGGATGGTGTCGAACGCGAATGCCGCAGCGATCGCTGCCGCCCCGAGGCCGGCGATCGCCCCGTCGAGCCAGACCGAGGTTCTGCGTCCCCGTGCATCACTGCGGATCAAGGTCATCAACGCGAGGTACGCCAAAGGGTAAAAGGCAATGTAGAAAGCGTCAGCAAGCGACGGAGTACTCGGGGAGCCCTCAAGCGTCCACGTCACATCTCCAAATGCCCAGGCCAAGAGCCCAGCTCCTAGAGCAATGGCTCCAAGGCGCTGGCCCGCTGGCTGGGCCCGAGATCCCAAGAGGCAGCCAAGAGCCACCGCAATTTCGAATCCCTCGACGAGTTGATTGTCGACGAGGGGCCACACCTGCCCGACGGGTCGAATTACCAAAGTCGCCGCGAACGCTACGAGGAGAAGGCCGGCGAACGCGTAGCCGACCAGGGCGTAGCGATTAACCCAACCGACGTCTTCACGGGTCGGCTTCAAGAGGGGAATCACCTTGCTGAAGTCGGCCAAAACCATCGGAGGCTTGAAGGCCCCACTGAGGTCCGGCTCCCGAATCACGAATAGTGGCCAGAACAGGGATCTGGCTCGGGATTTGGTGCGCGGCTGGACTTCACCCCGCATCCCCCATTGCGGTTCTTCGATGCTCTCGGAAGGGCCGGTTCGGTTCGTGGCCACGCCGCGTTCTCCTAACCGCGGTCCGCCCTATGGGGAATAGGCCATCGAGAGCGGAAGACGGGATTCGAACCCGCGACCTTTGATTTTGGCAAGGTGGTGGTTTCCGTCTGTGTGGTCGGCTCCACTCCCCCGTCCCACCGTCCTGCCCATCCAGTTTCCACCTCGTACACCGGATTCGCCTCTGTAGCAGAGCGCTCTACTATCAAGCGGGTGGTTAGCGCTAGAGGAACAGGGACGGTAATGGATGACGCGACATTGCTCGCAGAACTCTTGCCGACCGCCGAACGTTTGGTCGCCCGCCATCTGGGCATCGCCAAAGAATGGTTTCCGCATGACCTAGTGGAATGGCGTACGCCACCGGTGGTCGGATCGGTCGAACCCCTATCCGATGGGGTGGCCAGTGCCGTGTTCGTCAACGTACTGACCGAGGACAACCTGCCGTACTACTTCGCCTCAATCGACGCCCTATTCGGCTCGGATGGCGCCTGGGGCTATTGGACCCGGCGGTGGACAGCCGAGGAAGGGCGTCACTCGATCGTCCTGAGGGACTACTTGATCATGAGCGGGCACATCGATCCGGTAGATCTGGAGCGGGCCCGGATGGCCCAAGTCACTGGGGGCGTTTCGCCTCAGGCAGTGACGATCGCCGACGCGTTCGTCTATCTCGCCCTTCAGGAGTTGGCGACTCGGATCGCTCACCACAACACTGGCAAGGCATTGCCCGATGCTGAGGGCAACGCGGTCATGAAACGCGTGGCGGCAGATGAGAACCTCCACTACCTCTTCTACCGAGATCTGGTGTCAGCTGCGCTGGAGATCGATCCTTCGGGGATGATGGAAGCCATCAAGCGTCAGGTGCTGACATTCGAGATGCCAGGTACAGGGATACCGGACTTTGCTCAGCATGCAAAGGCAATTGCCCGAGCAGGAATCTACGACCTAGGTGTGCACCATGACTCCATCCTCCGGCCGGTGGTTCTAGGCCATTGGGATGTGACGGGCAGGGAGGACCTCACTGCGTCCGGCGAAGCCGCTCGGTCCCGACTCCTGCAATTCATCAGCCGGTTGGGCCACGCATCCGTCCGAATCAAAGAACAGCGAGTCGCAGTCGATCGATAGCGCAACCGGCTGGCGGGAATCCAAGGGGACAACCAGACCCCGCCAGAATCCGAAGAGCGGTAAAAAGGCCCTTCACCTGGTGCTGGGCCTATGGGGTCAAGCCCATCGAGAGCGGAAGACGGGATTCGAACCCGCGACCCTCACCTTGGCAATTCGATTCTATGACATGCACCACCTGGCCCTCCGTACGAATGTCCAGGTTGGTGGGTCCGTGGGATGCCCTCGGGTCAAGTGAATTCCAGTGAGTTTGCGTGCTAGGGGCACGATTGTGGCACGACAGTCTCGCAACCTCCGGACGCGAACCACAGTTCAAATCGTGCCATGAGAGTCAAAGGTTGCCCACCCAATTTGGGCTCCATATAACGGTGACAGCCACCGCAGGAAACGAGAATCTGGCGGACTCTGACGGATGTGGTTGCTGAAGTTGGAAAGACCAGTGGTTACTCGCTAGTCAGTGAGCTGGTGTCGTACCCTGGTGTACATGATCCTTTGGACGGTGGTGGCGCCTTGAGGGATCGTCCGAGTGTCAATGGCCCTGGGTGATCGAACGAGGGTGTGTCATTGCCGGGTGGGGCACCGCTCTGCCGCCCGCCGTGGTCTCGAACTACGAGATCGAGTCACTGATTGACACCAATGACGAATGGATTGTCGAGCGCTCGGGAATCCGAACTCGACGGGCTGCCGCCGGCCCCTTCGTATCTCCGTCTGCTCCCGCTCATCCATCGGGGGGCGTAGGCACCACGGCAACCTTGGCCGTCGAAGCAGGGCGCCGAGCGCTCGAATCGGCCGGGACCACGGGCGAGGAAATCAATCTCCTCGTCTTGTGTACGACATCGCCCGACCAGACCATGCCCGCCACGTCTTCGGCTGTCGCCCATCAGCTCGGGATTGGCGGGGGCGCCATGGACCTCAACGCGGCCTGTGCCGGCTTCGCTTACGGGCTGGTGACAGGGGCCGCCCTTGTGTCCTCAGGCGTAGGAAATGTCCTTCTTGTCGGCGCCGAGACGATGACAAGGATTACCGACTGGGAGGACCGGTCCAGTGCGTTTCTCTTCGGCGATGGCGCCGGAGCGGTAGTGCTGAAGGCCGTACCCGGTCGGGGCGCCCTTCTCGGAAGTGACCTCGGAGCCGATGGCTCATTGGTCGAATTGCTCTACGCCGACCACGGATCGGGGATGGTCATGCGGGGGAAAGAGATCTTTCGCCACGCCGTCCGAGTCACCACCGAGTCAGCTCAAGCCTCGCTCAGGCGGGCGGAGATCGAGGCCGGGGAGATTGCGCTGTTCATCCCCCACCAAGCAAACCGACGCATCATGAATGCCGTTGCCGATCGACTCGGCATACCCGGCGAAAGAATCGCTTCGGTCATCGAATGCACCGGCAACACCAGCGCGGCGTCCATCCCTCTTGCCCTTGCCTCTGCGATCGACAATGGCCGACTCAACAGCGGAGATCTATTGCTGCTAGCCGGATTCGGAGCCGGAATGACCTGGGCGTCAGCGGTGTGGCGTTGGGGGGATTCGTGAGATCAACCAAGACCTTGGCGATCCTCGCCAATGTCGATCGGTTTGGATGCCCTATCCACGTTGCCGCAGTGTCCACCGCTGCTATGGGGCCGTGCTTAGGCCGCCTGGCTCGGTGAGGTCCAGAAGAAGGACTGGCGTCCGTCTGCGGCGTAGGCGGTGACCGCGGCCGGGTCTCCAGGAGTCCAAAGGACCGTGAGCCAGCCCGGTCCTGCGTTGACATCAGCGATTCTGATTCCGTGCCGACGGTCGATTTCGACGGTAGTGACTGCTGGTCCGCACAGGAAGACCGCAAAGGAAAATGCGCGTCGGGCATCGAAGGGCGACTTACCGGATGATCCTTCCATCCGCAAGTGGAGAACATCTCTTCCACCTTCGAGGTCCCAGCGCTGCTTCCGCGACCACCCGCTCCCGCCGCCGGACAAGTGCTCCCACGTTCCGGCTTCATTCTGCTGGAACTCGTCCGATCCAAGCACTTCACGTCCCTTGCGGTTGCGTCCATAGCCAACTACGACAGCGAGACCGTCGTACTTGTCGACATCAAAGGGCACAAATGTGCCATTGGATACAGGTGATTGAGATGGCCACGGCCCCTCCCCGTCTATGACGGCGTTCACCACCTCGTCACTCGGCCACCAAATCATCGGCACAGGATTTCCACCTCCAGGCAATATAATTTGCCAGATTGACTGGTGCGCCGACGTGTGGGTACGCACCCCGAACCGGCGAACTGGGTCACCCCACAAAAGTGGTCCTTCAGACCTGTGCCGCCACCTCTGCGATCCATCACAATGGACGACTATGCCCAGAGCGCTTCGGCCGCTCGGGCTCGGCGGTCCGCAATGGTGACACTCCTGACGGCTTGGAATCTGCTGCTAACGGTGGCCGTGATCGCCGAGGTTTTGATTGGTGCGCGTGGTGCGATCTCTTTGCTGTCAGGGCCCTCAGCGCGGTCTGCTCCAGTCACGTCGCGACTCCAGCGGTGGATTTGGGGAGTGAGAGTCAGAGCGGGCGATTGCCGACTCAGTTGCCGTGCGCGGGTTCGGCGCCAGCGAAGACAGCTGCGATTCGGTCTAGATGACGCGCCCAGAGTTGCCTATAGGAAGCGGCATCCTCCGCACTTAGGCCGGAGAATTGCACCCTCACATTTGTGCCGTCACTTGTCGGGGTGAGCGTGATCTCAATGAATGTCGGTGTTGGCGTCGCTGTGTCAGTTCCTTGCCGGTCCCATCTCAGCAGCATGCGGTGCGGGGGATCTACTTCGATGTAGCGGCCGGCAATTGCCGTCCCGTCGAGGTCGAAGTGGAACGTCTCCCCCACGCGAGGAGCTGTCATCGAATTCCGTCAATCTTGACGAGGCCGGTCCACGTCCAAGAGCCACGAGCACTCAGGGTCGCCTGAATGAGCTGACGGAAAGCCAGCCCGGAGCAACCCACTGGGCGCAGCGATGTGTCCTGCATCCCAAATGGCAGCGGGTCAGCAAGAGCATCGTGTGGATGCACGTACGTCGTCCAAGTTCCGTGAGCCGACTTCGGCGATGGCTGTGAATGAACCCGGCTTGGGCTCATCTGCCGATGGCAAGGGCGAGAAGGGTATTGACGGCAGTCTCGAACGGACGGGGACTCTGCTGTACCTGGGCGAGTAGCAGTCCCCCTTGGAGCGTGGCGAGCAGAGTCGTGGCGAGGTCGTCCGGGTCGATGTCCGGCGAGAGCTTCCCGTCGGCATGAAGGGATCTCAGCCCATCGCCGATGGCGGCTGCCCACTGATCGAACCCTGCCGCGATGAGCGCTCGGGCCTCGGGGTCACTCTCGGCGAGTTGACCAACGAGCGAGCCAAGTTGGCAGCCCCCCTTTGCTTTGGTCCGCCTCGCTGCGGTGATCACCATGTTCCGCCAGGCTTCGACTCCGTTCGCGCTGCTGAGCGCGTGCCGCTGGCGATTGACGATGGTCTCGGCCTGGTAGTCGATGACCGCCTGCACGAGTTCGTTCTTGTCGGGAAAGTAGTGGTACATCTGAGAGCCGCTGACTTCCGCCGCCACCTTGACGTCTTCCAAGGTGGTGCCCGCCACCCCACGCTCATGGATCAGCGAGGCGGCGGCCTCCACTATTCGTGCCCGGGTGCGTGCTCCCTTGGGGGTGAGTCTCGGCCGGTCACTCGTCTCGTCGACCATGCACCCAGATTAACAGGATTATGAGTTTGACAACCCAGTTCCGAACTGTCAGAGTGAGTCGCACAACCCATTTTGGAGCGAGAGGACAACGCATCGCATGACTGACCTAAAAGGCAAGACAGCTCTGGTGACGGGCTCGACGAGCGGGATCGGCCAGGCGACGGCCATCGCCTTGGCCGCCCGCGGCGCTCACGTACTGGTAGTGGGACGCAACGAACAACGAGCCAAAGACGTGGTCGCCGAGATCGAAGAAGACGGCGGCAGCGCGACGTTCCGGCTCACCACGTTGAGCGACCTCGAATCGGCCCAGGACCTGGTCGAGTGGGCCATTGAGGCAGGCGACGGTCACGTCGACATCCTCATCAACAACGCTGGCGTCGCCTTGCTCGGACCAAGCAACGCAGCCACCGAAGCAGAGTTCGACGAGACCTTTGCACTGAACGTCAAGGTTCCGTTCTTCCTCGTCGCGTCACTGGCGCCAGCCATGGCCGAACGCGGTTGGGGTTCGATCGTCAACGTCTCCACGATGGTCGCCAGCTTCGGACAGGCCGGCATGGCGATGTATGGCGCCAGCCGAGCGGCTCTCGAACTGTTGACGAAGACCTGGGCCGCCGAATACGGCCCGAGTGGTGTTCGGGTCAACGCCGTTGCCCCCGGCCCGACGCGCACCCGCATGATGGAAGCAGTCCCCGACGAGATGGTGAATCAGCTCGCAGCACTCGCACCGGCAGGTCGCGTAGCTGAGCCCGAGGAACTTGCTGCGGCGATCGTCTTCCTCGCCAGTGATGATGCCAGCTTCGTCCACGGCGTCACTCTTGCGGTCGACGGCGGCCGGGTCGCGACATAACTCCAGATCCCACCTGGTGCCCACGTGCTCGTCGACCCGCTACGGGTCTATAGCAACCCGGGAGAACCGGTAGACGCAACCCGCCAAGAGCTGTCCTGCCTGACTAGGCCCACAGAAACGAGAGGAAATACCAATGAGCACAACCCCAGGAAAAGACCGTGTTGATCACGGGCGCCAACGCCGGGATCGGCAAGGAGGTGGCCCGGCAACTGGCGTTACGTCCGGAGATCGCGCGCATCTACCTGGCGTGCCGGAACCGAGACCGGGCGACAGCGGCAAAGGCCGAGCTCGAAGCAGCGACCGGCCGGCGCATCTTCGACATCGTTCTCATGGACGTCGCCGATCTGGGTTCGGTGCGCGCCGGCCTTGCGGCCATCAACGGATCCGTCGACGCGCTGGTCATGAACGCTGGTGTCATTGGCCCGCAGTCGATGGACTTGACCGCTGACGGGGTCACCACCGTGTTCGCGACGAACGTCCTTGGCCACGTCGTCCTCCTCGAAGGGCTCCTGGCCGAGGATCGGCTTGGCGAGGTTGCGGTCTTGGCCGGAAGTGAAGCAGTCAGGGGGGTCCCGAAGTTGCGGATGAAGGGGCCAACGTTCGTCTCACACTCCGCCGACGAGCTCGCCACTGTCATCGACGGCAGCTACTTCGCCGGCAAAAACGCTGACTTCAACCTAGCTTTCGGGCAGGCCAAGTACATTGGCGCCCTATGGATGGCCTACCTGGCCCGCCAACACCCCGACCGCCGCTTCATCACCGTGAGCCCCGGCAACACCACCGGCACCCAAGCAGCCAGTGACCTCCCATTGCCGATGCGTATAGCGGCCAAATACGTCATGCCCACCCTGGGTCTCTCCCACAAACTTGACGTGGGCGCGAAGCGACTGGTCGACGGCGTCACCGACCCGACCCTGTCGAGCGGCGTGTTCTACGCCAGCGCGGCCAACACGCTTAAAGGTCCCATGGTCAACCAAGCAGACTTCCTCCCCGACCTGGCCAACCCGTCGTTTCAGGACCACGCCAACGAGGCCATCCACCGCTTCATCACCGAACATCGTTCTGAGCCTCGCCGATTGGAGTCCGATCGCTAAGCGGATCTCTCGCCTTCGTCATCCACAACGCTGAGCTCAGCGAGCCAAGCGTAGGTGAAGAGCCAGTTTCGTCGCTCGCATGGACTACCCGGACACTCGTCTTCCGGTGATCTCGGACACCAGGAGGGTATCCCGTACGGGGCGAGGGTTATACGGGTGATCGCACAAACGGGGCAGGGGGCCTGAGCCAGCAACAAGCAGCAGTCAAGGACGGCCGAAGGCCGGCGCAGCGGATCCTTGACGGCTGCGTCGTGGCTCCACTTGACGTCCAACAATGGAGTTGGCCGGCCACCCGGTGGCCGGCTTGGATGCCATCCTTGGGCTGCCCCGAACCGAGGTTCTCGCGCCGGCAGAGTTCCGTGGATCCGGGCGGCGAGCGGGAGCGGCGAGAAGCGCCACCGGCAATCTGCGCCCGCCGCCAGCGAACGCTGCCACTGCAGGTCACAGGTCACCATCGGTGACGATCAGGGCCGGCGCAGGCGTCAAGCCGGCGCCGGCCCTGGCAGCAACACCGAATGGATGGTCGTGTGAGGGTCAGATGGTCCTCGGTCCCGTCCGGCCGGCTTCTTGATTGGGTAGAGCAACTCCTCACAACTCCCCCACTCGGTCGTGTCCGCGTCCTGGTCCGCCTCGAGCTCGTGCAGGCGGAGGGAAGCCCAGGAGCGGGATCACCGGGCCGATGAAGGCGCTCCGATCGCAAGGCGAAGATTTCTTCGGAAAGGTTTTGGCTGCCCGTTGGTGTCCGTTGGTGCGCGCTCGTCTCCGTTGGTGCGCGTGAGTACGCGCTGCGTACTGTTTTGGCCTGCGTCGACGGACGACAGCTGTCACAGCGGGGATCCACCCTGGTCGGCATGGAACCACCAGAGTTGAACGCCGACGATTGGGAGATGCTAACGGGCCGTGGGTCGCCGACTCCGGGCGAAGCAATTCGACGACTTCACCACCCAGGGCGAGGGCTGCGGCTGGTGCCGCCATCCCATCCGTCTGCGGGGCGCCGTCATCGCCCGGACGGGCGACGAACGGGTACGGATCTTCTCGACTGGTGGTCTGCCCGACGGCGTGTTCCTCAAGGCCTGTGGGACCCGGCGGGAAAGCCGGTGCCCGTCGTGTGCCGCCGTGTACCGAGGCGACGCCCGCCACCTCGTCCGGGCCGGGTTGATCGGCGGCAAGGGCGTCGACGAGTCGGTGGCCGAGCGACCCGCCGTCCTACTGACGCTGACCGCCCCGAGCTTCGGTCCCGTCCACTCGGTCCGGCAGCGATGGTCCGTGTCATCCCGGCTCCTCGTCAACTCAGGTGCGTGCATGGCCGCCACTGACGTGCTCGGCGCAACACCATGAGCACGACTGTGGTCGGTGCCCCACTCTGCGAGGACTGCTACGACTTCGAGGGCGCCGTGCTGCAGAACGCCTGCACCCCAGAGCTGTGGCGGCGGACCACGATCTACGTGTTGCGCCACGTGGCCGCCGCTCTCGGATGGACCCAGCGTGAGACAAAGGAGCGCGTCCGGTTGTCCTTCTGCCGGGTGGCGGAGTTCCAGCGGCGCGGCGTCGTGCATCTGCACGCCGTGATCCGAGCCGACGGCGTCGACGGGAAGCCGCCACCGCTCACCGCAGAGGATCTGGCTCGAGCCGCATTGTCCGCCGCCCGAGCGGTAGCCGTCGGGCACCCCTGGGAGTCGCCCGTTGGGGCGGCCAGGTCGACGTCCAGGTGCTCGACCGCTCAGCCGGTCAACGGGCCCAGCAGGTGGCGGGCTACGTGGCCAAGTACGCCACCAAGAGCTCGGACGGCGGCGGTGCCCTCGACGCCCCGATCCGCTCGGAAGAGGACCTGGCCCGCCGTCGCTCCCGCCGCATCTGCGCCGAATGGCCGAGGTCGCCTGGGCCCTCGGCGGCGACACGACGTTCGAGCCGTTCCGCCTGCGCCGCCATGCCCACGGTCTCGGCTACGGCGGTCATTTCCTGTCCAAGTCCCAGCGCTACTCCACCAGCTTCAGCGCCCTCAAGGCCGCCCGGGTCGCCTGGCGAGAAGCGAAGCGGCAGCGGTGACGATGGCGACGGCGGCAGCCGACCGTTCTCTGGAGCGCCGTCTGCGGGCCGTCGGGGCCGGCTGGGCCAATCGGGGCGAAGCCTGTGGGCCGAGCCTTCCAGCAGCGGCAGCGACACGAGGAGCGACGGATCGGCAACGAGGAGTGGTACAGCCGGACGGAGCAGGATATGGAGCAATAAGGAGTGTGGTGATGCAGTCATGAAACGACGACAGTTCGGATCGGTCCGGAGGCTCCCCTCGGGGCGGTGGCAGGCCAGCTACTGGCACGTCGGCCGCCGGCACATCGCCGAGGTCACGCTGCTCACAAAGGCGGACGCCAACGCCTACCTGGCGCAGTGGAGACACAGATCCGGCGGGGCAGCTGGATCGACCCGTGGGGCGCACAGTCGGCTTCGCCGAATGGGCCGAGGAGTGGAAGTCGACCATCGTCGATCTGCGGCCGTCGACCAAGGCCCGTGACGTCGGCTACCTCGAGCGCTACGTCCTGCCCCGTTTCGGGTCGCTCGAGCTGGGCGAGATCGACCACATGATGGTGCGCTCCTGGGTGGCCGAGCTCAGTGCTTCCGGGCTCGCCCCGTCGACGACGACCAAGGCGGCCCAGCTGCTCAGCAAGATCATGAGGGCTCGGCCGTGCAGGCCGGCTACCTCCCGAAGTCACCATGCGACGGTGTGCGGCTCCCCCGGATCGAGCGGGTGGAGATGCGCTTCCTCGAGCCCGGCGAGGTCATAGCGCTGGCCGACGCCATGGACCCGCGCTACCGGGCGGCCGTGCTCTCGCCGCCTACGGCGGGCTGCGAGCCGGCGAGCTGTTCGGGCTGCGGGCCAAGCGGGTGGATCCGCTGCGGCGGACGATCGCCATCGCCGAGACGGTGGTCGACGTCGGTGGCCATCCCTACTTCGGCCCGCCCAAGACCCGGGCCGGGCAACGCACCGTCCCACTCCCCCGGGTGGTGGCCGACCCGCTGGCCGAGCACCTGCGTACCTACGACCGCCGGCCCGACGACCTCGTCTTCACCGCCCCCGAGGGCGGACCCGTCCAGCTCAACGTCTGGCGCCAGCGCTTCTGGGCCCCGGCCGTGCGCAAGGCCGGGCTCGTGCACCTGCGTCCGCACGATCTGCGGCACACGGCGGTGGCGTTGTGGATGGCCGCCGGCGCGAACCCAAAGGAGGTGGCCGCACGGGCGGGACACACGTCGGTGAGCTTCACCCTCGACCGCTACGGGCACCTGTTGCCGGGCTCCGAGCAACGTCTCAACGACGCGCTCGACGCGTTGGCGGAGGGCGCGCAGACGACAGCTGAGGTCATGCACGACGCCGACGACGCGTCGAAGTGCGCGAGAAAAAGCGATTTCGTTCGCGCACGTAGCGCGCACGCCGGACGACCGTGACGAGAGTGTCAGCGACGCGCAAGCCTCTGACCAGGGCGAAAACGGTGGGCGCTGCGGGACTCGAACCCACGACCTCAGCCGTGTGAAGGCTGCGCTCTAACCAGCTGAGCTAAGCGCCCTGGCGGATTTGCCGGACCACAACCGTAGCCTGCGTGAACAGCCGGCCCGCCGGTCGGTGGTGATTTGGGGACCCCCATCGGCGCCGGTACCCTGAGGTTGCCATGTCGCCCACCGGAAACGGCAGCAGCAAGCCACAGACCTGGAGCGCCCGCATCATGGGTGCCTTCACCGGGCCCGCGGACTGCGAGGGGATCCGAGGCGAGAGCGGATCCCGGCGAAATCATCCCGCCCGAGGAGCGCAAGGCGGTGATGTCCACCCTGAACCCGCTGGAGGCCAAATGGTCCCTGGCGGGGCTTGTGGTGGCCACCGTTGCCGGCATCGCCATCCCTGCGTACTTCATCGCGGACGAACAAGGTCACCAAGGCCGGGAAGAACACCATCGCCGTCGCTCCCGACGCCAAATTGCTCGGAGGCCTCATCCTGGTGCTCTGCGCCATCGGGTTCGTATCCCTGTGGAAGGAAAGCGCACCCTCGTCACGTTCGCCTTCTTCCTGATCGGCTTCGCCTTCACGATCTTCCTCGGCCCGATCGGATTCGCCTTCATCCTCCTCGGTGGTTGGCTCATGCTGCGGGCCTGGCGCATCAACAAATACGGCACCACGAATACCAAGGCGATCGCCCGGGAGGCCGCGGCGCGGCCCACGGGGACGAGAACGGAAGGACACCGCCACGATCGACATCCAAGGCGACCGTCGAGCCCGGGCGTCCGGAAGCCGCCGACCGCCAGCAAGCGCTACACGCCGAAGGCGCCGCCTCGGAAGAAGATCCCGAAGCCGACCGAGTAGACCGAGAGTCGAGCAGACGTCAGCGAGCGTCGGGGCGGCCGAGGGGCGTCAGCCGGCGGGCTCGATCAGGAGCGCCGACCGCAGCAGCCGGAGTGCGTCGGTCCGGCGGCGCACCAGCGAGCGAGCCGTCGGCTCCTCCCCCAGCGCCCGCAGCACCTCGACTTCCGTGACCATGCCGATGACCGTGGAGTAGATGGCCAACAACAACAGCCGGGGATCGTGGCGACGCATCGCGCCGGCGTCCATCTCCGCCTCCAAGAACGACGAGGCCCGCTGCACCAGAGGCTCGAGGGCGACGGTCATCTGGGTCGCCGCCGGAGGGCCCAGCCGCCCCACCTCGCGGAGGAACCCGAGCAGGTCCGGCTGGCGTGCCGCCAAGCGGAACACCGAGCGCACGACGGCCTCGACCCGCTCCCAACCCTCTCCCGCTCCCCGGAGCGCCGTCTCCAGCGCCGACCGAAAGATCGTCCGCACTGCGGGCGATCACCGCCTCCAACAGAGCATCCTTGGACGGGAACCAGTAGAGGATCGACTGCTTCGTCAGGTCGAGCCCCTTCCCGACGGCATCGAGGGACGTTGCCTCGTACCCCCTGCTGGCGAAGGAGGCGAGGGCGGCGTCCAGGATGCGGTCCTTGGTCGACGAGCTGGGCACTTACCAAATGGTAGACAGAATCGGCGAGCGGTGGTAGACATTTCCGATGCCCATTGAGCGGGTTCTCCGTGGGAAACGCTTCTTCATCACCGGCGCCACGGGGTTTCTCGGCACCGCCCTGGTCGAGCGCATCCTCCGCTGCGTCCCCGATGCCGAGGTGACCGTGCTCGTGCGGCCCGGGCGCCGGGCCGAACGCCGCCGCCCGACTCGCCCGCGAGGTGATCAAGAACGACTGCTTCGACCGCCTGCGCTCGGAGCTTGGAGACGGCTTCGACGAGGAGGTGGCGCGACGGGTCCACGCCGTCGCCGGCGACGTGAGCCGCGACGGGCTCGGGCTCGACGAGGAGGGCCGCAGCGCGCTGACCGCGGCGGACGTGGTCATCCACTCGGCCGCCACCGTCTCCTTCGACGCTCCACTGACCCAGGCCGTCGAGATCAACCTTCTCGGCCCGTCCCGGGTGGCGGCCGCCATCGCAGAGACCGGATCGGCCGCGCACCTCGTCGCGGTCTCGACCGCCTATGTCGCCAGCACCCACCAAGGTGAGGCCAAGGAGGAGCTGCTCAGCGAGAACCGCTTCACGCTCGATGTCCCGTGGGAGGCCGAGGTGACCTCGGCCCGACGCCTGCGCGACGACCTGGAAGCCGAGTCGCGCAAACCCGAGAGGCTGCGCGCGTTCACCAAGCAGGCACGCGCGGAGATCGGCGCCGCCGGCGATCACCTGATCGCCTCGAAGGCCGAGAAACTCCGCGACGAGTGGGTGAGCAGCGAGCTGGTGACGGCGGGCACGGCACGCGCGCTGTCGCTGGGGTGGCCCGACGCCTATCCGTTCACGAAGGCGCTCGGCGAGCGGGCCCTCGTCGAGCAGTGGGAAGGCCGGGTGCCGATCACGCTCGTGCGGCCCTCGATCATTGAGTCCGCGCTGGCGGAACCCCGGCCCGGCTGGATCCGCGGCTTCCGGATGGCGGAGCCCATCATCGTGTCCTATGCCCGCGGCTTGCTCCGCGAATTCCCCGGCGTACCCGAGGGCATCGTGGACGTGATCCCCGTCGACCTCGTGGTGGCCGCCATCCTGGCGGTGGCGGCGCGGGGCCCGGAGAAGGGGCGGCCGAAGGTGTACCACGTCGCCTCGGGCGTGCGGAACCCGTTGCGCTACGGGCACCTCGTCGAGCTGTCGGAAGACTTCTTCAGCCGCAATCCCCTCTACGACGACCGGGGCCAGCCCATCAACGTGCCGGAGTGGTCCTTCCCCGGCCGGGGGCGGGTCCAGCGGCAGCTCAAGCGCGCCGATGCCGCCATGACGTTCGTGGAGAAGGTGATCACTGCCTTGCCGATCCGAGGCAAGCAGGCGCAGCTGGCCGCCCGGATGGAGGACAGGCACGCGCTGGCCAAGCGGGCCCTCGGCTACGTCGAGCTGTACGGCGCCTACACCGAGACCGATGCCGCGCTACCGGGTGGACAACCTGATGGAGCTGTGGGCGGCGGGCGACGACGACGACCACGGGCGCTTCGAGTTCGACCCGGGCGCCATCGACTGGGACCACTACGTCCACGAGATCCACCTCCCCTCGGTGCTCGAGCACACCCGGGTGCGCACGAAGCCCGGCCGATCGGTGGTGGACAAGCGACCGGACCGGCAGCGGCGGGCCATCCTGGCGCCGGAGCGGCATCTCGCCGTGTTCGACCTCGAGCACACGCTGATGTCCTCCAACGTCGTCGACACCTACGCCTGGCTGGCCAGCCGCCACCTGTCGCCGTCACGACGGGCGCGCTTCGTCGCGGATCTCGTCCGGCAGGCCCCATCGCTGCTGGCGCTCGACCGACGCGACCGCGGTGACTTCCTGCGCTCCTTCTACCGGCGCTTCGAGGACGCGCCGCTCGATCGGTTGCGGGAGGACTCGTGGGAGCTCTTCCACCGCCAGCTGATCACCCGGTCCTTCCCCGAGGGGTTCGCCCGGGTGCGGGCGCACCGGGCCGCCGGCCACCGGACGCTGCTCATCACGGGAGCGCTCGACTTCATCATCGAGCCGATACGGCCGCTCTTCGACGACATCGTGTGCGCGGTGATGGAGTCGCGTGACGGCCGGCTGACCGGCCACCTGACGACGCTGCCGCCCATCGGCGAAGCGCGGGCTTTGGTGCTGGCCGACTACGCAGAGCTGCACGGCCTCTCGCTCGAGGAGTCCGTGGCGTACGCCGACTCGGCCAGCGACCTGGCCATGCTGGAAGCCGTCGGCTTCCCGGTGGCGGTGAACCCCGAGTCCCGGCTCTCGGCCATCGCCCGGCGCCGGGGCTGGCACGTGGAGCACTGGGCCAAGGCGGAGGGCGGCTCGCACCGCCCGCTCCCGCTGGGACCCTTCGACGTCAAGCAGCCCAAGGCGGTCATGGGCCGGTGAGCACGCTCCTGTTCGAGCGGTCGCTGCCGCGCTTCGCGGCGGCGCGGGTCGTGTCGTCCTTCGGCTCGGGACGGGGCGCCGGGGTGGGACCGCTGCGCCTGGTCGAGCGCGATGCTCCCGTGGCGCCGGCGGCCGGTTGGGTGCACGTCGATCCCATCCTGTCGGGGATCTGCGGGTCCGACCTGGCCACGCTGGACGGGCGCAGCTCGCGCTACTTCGAGGACATCGTCTCCTTTCCCTTCGTGCCCGGGCCACGAGGTCGTCGGCACGCTCACCGAAGACGCCACCGGCGCCGAGGGCGCGGTGCTGTCCGCCGGCAGCCGGGTGGTGCTGCAGCCGGTGCTCGGGTGCGCGGCCCGGGGGATCGAACCGCCCTGCCCCGCCTGCCAGGCCGGGCAGGTGGGCAACTGCGGGTATGTCGCCTTCGGGCACATCCGCCCCGGTCTGCAGACGGGCTTCTGCGCCGACACCGGGGGCGGCTGGTCGAGCTCGGGGCTCGTCGCGCACTCCAGCCAGCTCTACGCGGTGCCCGACGGGCTGAGCGATGCGGACGCGGTCACGGTCGAGCCTGTGGCCTGCGCGGTGCACGCCGTGCTCGGCGCGCCGATCGCCGACGGTGATGTGGTGGCCATCGTCGGGGCGGGCACACTCGGCCTGCTCGTGACCGCAGGCCTGAGCCACCTCGCCGGGCTGGGGCGCTGCCCGACGCCGGCGGCCGTGCTCGTCGGGGCGCGCTACGCGCATCAGCAGCGCCTGGCCCGCGAGCTGGGGTGCACGGAGGCACTCCCCCCCGACCAACTGGCGCGCGCGGTGCGCCGCCACTCCCGCTCGCTGTCCTACGGCGGCGCGTCGGGAGTGACCGCGACGCTCTCGGGCGGCGCCGACGTGGTGATCGATTGCGTGGGGAGCCCCGAGTCGATTGCGCAGTCGCTGGCCATGGTGCGTCCGAGGGGCACGGTGGCGCTGGTCGGCATGCCGGGCAAGGTGACCGTGGACCTGGCGCCGCTGTGGCACCGGGAGGTCCGCTTGGCCGGGGCGTACGCCTACGGGACCGAGCGCAACCCGGGCGTGGACGACGCTGTCTCGACCTTCTCGCTGGCCTTCGACGTGGCCGCGGCGCAGCAGACCGGGCGGCTGGTCTCGGCCACCTACCCTCTGGCCCGCTTCGAGGACGCCGTCGCCCACGCAGGCGCCGCCGGCCGCCGCGGGGCGGTCAAGATCGCATTCGACGTACGGAAAGGACCGATCCGATGAGTCGCCGCCCCGGCTTCGTCCTCGAGGTGGACAACTCGACGCCACCGACCCTCTTCTGGAGCGGCGAGGGCTTCACCCTCGAGACGCTGCCCGAGGGCAGCCGTGTCATCTACGCCCCCGAGCCCATGAAGGCCATCGAGGACCCCTACCGCGCCATCCGCGACGCCCTGCTCCACCCCGAGGGCGACCGCGACCCGTTGCCCGCACTCCTGCGGCCGGGCATGAAGCTGACCATCTGCTTCGACGACGTCTCGCTCCCGCTGCCGCCGATGGAGGCACCCGACATCCGCCAGATGGTGATCGAGACCGTGCTCGACATGGCGGCGGAGGCCGGCGTCGACGACGTGGAGCTGGTGGCCGCGCTGGCCCTGCACCGCCGCATGACCGAGGAGGAGCTGCGCCACGCCCTGGGCGACCGGGTGTACGACGCGTTCGCCCCCCACGGCCTCCTGACCCAGCACGACGCCGAGGACCCGGACAACCTCCTCTTCATCGGCGAGACCGACCAGGGCGAGGAGGTGGAGATCAACAAGCGGGCGGCCACCTCGGACCTGCTCGTCTACGTCAACATCAACCTCGTCGCCATGGACGGCGGACACAAGAGCGTGGCCACGGGCCTGGCCAGCTATCGCAGCCTGCGCCACCATCACAACCCGCAGACGATGCGCCACTCGAAGTCGTTCATGGACCAACCGTCCTCCGAATTGCACTCCTCGAACTGGCGCATGGGCCGTCTCATCGCCGAATCGGGGGTGAAGATCTTCCAGATCGAGACGACGCTCAACAACGACACCTTCCCGTCCAACTTCGGGTTCCTGCAGAAGCGGGAGTGGGAGTGGTCGTTGCGCGACCGTGCGACCTACGCCGCCACGTCGAAGACGTTGTCCAAGGTGCCGCCGCACCTCGCCCGCCAGGTCTTTCACTCCATCCGATCCCCCCACGCCCTGACCTCGGTGCAGGCGGGCGAGGTGGAGGCCGTCCATGCGATCACGACGGCCAACGTCTGGGCCCAGCAGGGTGTCGACGTCGAGGGCCAGACCGACATCCTCACCATGGGACTGCCCTACATCTGCCCCTACAACGTGAACTCCATCATGAACCCCATCCTCGTGGCCTGCCTCGGGCTCGGCTACTTCTTCAACATGTACCGGGGCCAACCCCTCGTGCGCGAGGGCGGCGTCGTGATCATGAAGCACCCGACCCGGCCCGAGTTCCACCCCGGCCACCACCCGAGCTACATCGACTTCTACGAGCAGGTGCTGACCCAGACCGTGGATCCCGTGCAGATGCACAAGGAGTTCGAGGAGTCCTTCGCCACCGACCCCTGGTACGTGCACCTCTACCGGACCGGGCACGCCTACCACGGGGTCCACCCCTTCTACATGTGGTACTGGTGCGCGCACGCGCTGGCGCACCTGGGCCGGGTCATCGTCGTCGGCGGGGACACCAAAGCCGTGCGGCGACTCGGCTTCTCGCCGGCCAGCTCGCTCGACGACGCGCTCGAGATCGCCTCCGACGTCGTCGGCCCCTCCCCCACCCTGACGCACATGCACAACCCACCCATCTTCATGTCGGACGTGCACTGATGACGGCTTCCGGGCTCCTCGGCCGGGTGCGCGCGGCGCGCTTCCCCCTCGCCGCCCCTTCGTGGCCGACGTCGGTCGAGCGGCCCGATCCCGAGCGCAAGGTCGGGCTCGACTACGACCACGAATGGTCGCGCCGTTACCCTGTCCGGCTCGCCCGCGCCATGGTCATGGACAACGTGACCCGGCCGGCCGCCCGCCTGCTCGCGCCCGCGACGGTGCGGGGCCTCGAGCACCTCCAACACACCGAGGGACCGGTGATCTTCGCGGCGAACCACGCCAGCCACATCGACACCCCGTTGTTGCTCACGACACTGCCGGTCGACTTCCGCCACCGGACGGTTGTCGCGGCGGCCTCGGACTACTTCTTCGACCGCACCTGGAAGTCGGTCCTGTGGTCGTTCGCGTTGGCCGCGATCCCGATCGAGCGCAGCAAGGTGAACCGCAAGTCGGCCGACACCGCAGCCGAGCTGCTCGAGGACGGCTGGAGCCTGGTGATCTTCCCCGAGGGCGGCCGCTCACCGGACGGCTGGACGCAGCCGTTCCGAGGTGGCGCCGCCTACCTGGCCCGACGGACGGGCCGCCCCGTGGTGCCGGTCTACCTCCACGGGACGCGGCACGTGCTGCCGAAGACGGCGGAGCCCGGGGCACGCACCCCCGGCGGGTCCGGCACCGAGGCCCGCCGGGGCGGCCGCCTGCGCCGCTCGCCGATCGCCGTCCTCTTCGGGGCGCCGATGACGCCGGACGAGGGCGAGAGCGCCCATCGCTTCTCCGACCGCGTGGAGGCCGCCGTCGCCACTCTGTCGCGTGAGGTCCACTCGGACTGGTGGCAGTCCAGGCGCGCGGTCAGCGCGGTGGCACCGCTCGAGGGAGCCGAGACGGCCCACCGTGGACCGGCGGGATCCCCGTGGCGTCGGGCCTGGGCCCTCGACGAGCCCCCCTCGCGGCTGCGGGGCACCGCATCGGCCCGATGCGCCCCCGTCCCGGTGACGCGTTCCCGTCGGCTGGCTGATCAGAGCAGGGATCGGGAGACGAGGATCGCCGTCTCGGCCAGGCCGGCGTCGCGGTGGACCAGGCCGACTTGATAGTCCGGGTCGCGGATCATGTCGACGAAGGCATCGATCCCGGGGTACTGCATGATGGCGATCTGGTCCCACGGGCCGGTGCTCGCCGATCAGGACCTGGACCACGTCGTTGTAGAGCGTGAGGACGCCCCCTCGCCGCACGACCTGGTCCAGCGCCACCGCCGCGTAGCGGCCGTAGGCCTCGGCACCGCTGAGGCCGGCTGACGCCAGCGCATGCCCCTCCGGGTAGGCGGCACGCGCCCGGTACGACAGCAGGTTCACGAACTGCAACGGCCCCTCCTCGCCCGAGCGCAGGAGGGACCGCAGCTGCTCCTCGTCCGGGTTGAGCCCGCCGAAGCCGTGCTGACCCAGCTCGCCGAGCAGCGCGCGCACGTCGTCCTCGCTCCACTGCGACACGTGGCCTCCTCCCGACGTCGTGCCGCGGCATGGTAGCAACGAGAGGGCGCATTGCCGGTGGCCGCACCTTCTTCGGCTCTAGGGTGCGCTGCGACCACGAAGTCCCGGAGGCAATCCCGATGCAGACCATCATCCTCGGCAGTGGCAGCCCGCTGCCCGACCCCGAGCGCGCCGGACCGTCGACCCTGGTCCGCACCGGAGCCGGCGACCTGCTCTTCGACTGCGGTCGCGGCGTCCTCATGCGCGCCGCCGGCGCGGGATCGGCTGCGGGAGCACTGCGCGGCCTCTTCCTGACGCACCTGCACAGCGATCACACCACCGACCTCAACGACATCATCACCTCGCGGTGGATCACCTCGTTCCAACCCCACCCCCTCGCCGTCTACGGCCCGGTCGGCGCGGCATCGCTCCTGGCGGCCACCGAGGCCATGCTCGAGCTCGACATCGGCTACCGCTTGGCCCATCACGAGGACCTGCAGTGGCGGCCGTCGACGGAGGTGGTCGAGTGCGAGCGCGGCGTGGTGCTCGAGGACGGGCCGATCCGGGTCACGGCGGCGCCCACCGACCACGCTCCGGTTCGCCCGACGATCGGCTTCCGGGTCGACGACGACGGTGCGTCGGTGGTCATCGCGGGAGACACGGTCCCGTGCGAGGGACTGGACGAGCTGTGCGCGGGAGCGGACGTCCTCGTGCACACGGTGGTGCGCCCCGATTTGATCGAACCGATCGGCCTGCCCCGGTTGCTCGATGTGCTCGACTACCACTCGTCGGTCGAGGACGCGGCGCGCACGGCGGCGCGCACCGGTGTGGGGACCCTCGTCCTCACCCACCCCGTCCCGGCGCCCCAGCCGGGCACCGAGCCCGAATGGATCGCGCTCGGCCAGCGCGCACTTCGACGGCCCGGTCGTCCTGGCGCGGGACCTCCTCACGCTCGAAGTCGGCCCGGCCGACTGAGGCGGTCCGGTGTCCGACGAGTTCCGTGAAGCGTCGTCCTATTACATGTCGGGGCGCCCGCCCTACTCCCGCCAGCTCCTGCCGGTCCTCCGACGCGAGCTGGGCCTGGGCGGGGGCGGGCTCCTCCTCGACGTGGGCTGCGGCCCGGGTGCGCTCACGCTCGAGTTGGCGCCGGCGTTCGACCGGTCCGTGGGCCTCGATCCCGATCCCGGCATGCTGTCGGAAGCTCGACGGCGGGGCGAGGAGGCGGGACTGCCCGGCCTGCGCTGGGTCCAGGGGACCGCCGAGGCCCTCGGGACGCTCGAGCTGGAGCCTTGCCGGCTGGTCACCTTCGGCCAGTCCTACCACTGGACGGCCGGTGTCCCGGTGCTGAATGCCGTGCACGGGATGCTGGCGCCGGGGGGCGCTGTCGCCCTGGTCGGCCACCGTGCGGAGGGGCGGCCCCGAACCACCGGGGCCGGGGTTGCCGCGGATCCCGGAGGGCGAGATCCTGGACCTGGTCGGGCAGTTCGTCGACGACGATGCCGGCGCCGGACCGGGCCCGCGGGCCCGGCGCTCAGCACCGCACCTCCACGAAGCCGACCTCCGGGCGTCGTGTTTCGGTGCCTGCCGGACGGTGTACGCGGCCGGACGGCCGGACGTCGTGCGCACCGCGGATTCCGTGGTGGCGGGCTACTACTCGACCTCCTACGCCGCACCGCGCCGCTTCGGTGCACGACGCTCGGCCTTCGAGGCTGCCGTGCGGGCGCTGCTGCTCGAGCGCTCGCCTTCGGGGCTGTTCTGGGACTGGCCGGGCGACACCGAGATCGTGCTGGCCGTGGTCTAGCTCGGGCAACGTCAGAAGACGACGGCCCCCGCCTGGGCGCGCGGATCGCTCGTCGAAACGATCTCCTTCCCCAATGGGGCGATCGCCACCGCGGCCAGCTTGAAGTTCCCGAGGCCCAGCGGGATGCCGATGATGGTCAGGCAGAGCAGCACGCCCAGGAACAGGTGGGCCAGCGCCATCCACAGTCCCGCCAGCACGAACCACAGGACATTGGCGACGGTCGACGGTGCGCCCGCCGCCGGGTTGCGCACCACGGCCCGTCCGAACGGCCACAGCACGAACGCCGCAAGCCGGAAACAGGCCACCCCGAAGGGAATGGTGATGATCAAGAGGCACAGCACGAGGCCGGCCACCGCATAGCCGATGGCCAGCCACAAGCCCGACAACACCAGCCACAGCAGGTTGAGCACCGTTCGCATCGAACCTCGTCCTCCCTTCCGCTCCGTCTCTCCAGCGCTGCCCTACGCCGCCGGCGCCGGCGCCGGCGCCGGCGCCGGCGGCCCCCCACCGCGGCGAGGCGCTCCTCGCGCAGGCTCTCCGCGGCCCCGTCGTCCAGCGGCCCGAGGGGGGCGTCGCCGAGGGCCCAGGAGAGTAGGCGATCGGCCAGCGCCGGGTTGCGGGCCAGCACCGGACCGTGCAGGTACGTCCCCACCACGCGGCCCTGCACGGCACCCTCGGTGCCGTCGCCGTCGCCGTTGCCCACCCCTGCGACGACCCGCCCCAGCGCGACGGTCCCGTCCCGCAGCGTCGTCACGCCCCCGTGGTTCTCGAAGCCGGTCAGGACGGGCAGCGGTCCGAGCAGCGACGGGTCCACGTCGACCAGCACCTCGCCCACCGCCCGGGGGCCGGAGCCCTTCACGGTGTCGACGTCCAGCAGGCCGACGCCCTCGTGCGCATCGCCCGCGGCCCCCGGAAAGCTCCGCCCCACCACCTGGAACCCCGCGCAGACGGCCAGCACGACGGCGCCGGCTGCGACGCGCCGCGCCAGCGTGCCGTCGTCGATGAGCGTCCGCGCGGCGCGGACCTGGGGACCGTCCTCGCCCCCGCCCAGGCAGTAGACGTCGGCCTCGGGCAGCGGCCGGTCCGAGGAGGCCTGCAGCAACGTGGCCTCGTGGCCGCGCCATTCGGCCCGCCGCGCCAGGACGAGGCCGTTCCCGCCGTCTCCGTAGGTGCCCAGCAGGTCGGGGTAGACGACGGCGATGCGCAGCGGAGCAGTCATCAGGGCGCACCGAGCAGATCGTGGAACGCGGTGTAGTTCCCGATGACATCGACCAACCGTCCGACCCGGCGGCCGCGCTGGGTGACGGCGCTGCACCGGCTCGGGCTCGGTGGTGTGCGCGACGCCGCCGTAGTGCAGGCGGACCGAGAGATCGCGGAAGCGATCGCCGGTCGCCACGACGGCACGGCCGGCCAGACGCTCGTAGGGGACGTCCCACAGCCAGCTCGGGTCGGCCCCGTCGGCGACCCGTGCGTTGATGCTGACGACGAGCGGCGACGTCCGAAGCGGCCACGAGGTCGAGCAGCTCGTCCCAGCCCGCCGGGTTCTTCGCCAGCATCAGCCGGGCCCGCGCCGCACCGAAGGCGCGCACGGTGAAGCGACCGGCCACCTCCTGCACGGCCTCCATGGCGGCGAGCGCCTCGAGCGCGTCGACGCCGCACGCCTCGGCGGCCACCGCGGCCATCAGGGCGTTGGCCTGGTTGAACCGGCCCGGGAGCGCGAGCCGTATCGGCGCCCGTCTCCCGTCGGCCCACTCGCCCGGCGGCCGACCCGTCCGGCGCGACGACCAGGGCGGCCTCGGGTTCGGGACGGGCGAACCCGCAGCCCGCACACGACCAGCCGCCCTCGGTGAACTCGATGCGGCCCTCGCAGGACGGGCAGCCCACGGCATCGTGCTGCCAGCGGAGGCCGGCCGCCACCCAGTGCACGTCACGTGCCGCACCGGCCCCCCAGGCCACCAGCGGGTCGTCGGCGTTGGCCACCACGTGCGTGTGCGGCGCGGCCGCCAGGGCCGCTCGCCAGCGTCCCGCGACCATGCGCACCTCGTTCGTGCGGTCGAGCTGGTCGCGCGACAGGTTCAGCAGGATCACCGCGGCCGCCGCGGTCGCGGTGAGGACCCGCGGCAGGTAGACCTCGTCGGTCTCGAGCACGGCGCGGGGCGCGTCCGTCCCCGCCAGCGCGGCGACGTGGCCCGGGGGCATGTTCGAGCCGGTCTCGTTGCTGACCACGGCGTCACCCGCCGCGCCGAGACCCACGGTGAGCAGGCGCGTCGTCGTCGTCTTCCCGTTGGTGCCGGTGACGAGGGCGACCTGGCGGCCCGCGCTCAGGTGCTCGAGCAGCCGGGGGTCGAGCCGGAGCCCGGCCCGGCCTCCGGCCACCGTGCCCTGGCCACGCCCGAGGCGGCGCGAGGCGGCGTTGACGGCGCGCGTGGTGGCGCTGGCGAGCCGGGCCCTCACCGAGGGGGCTTGGTGCGGGCCAGCTCCTCGGCGGTCGGCTCGTGGCGCACCCGCGACTCGGGGGGCAGCAGCGCGCTGATGGCCTCCATGATCGTGGAGGTGTCCGCCTTGGCGTCGGTGAGCGACAACGACACCGGTCGGCCCACCCGTACCGTGACCTTGGGCGGGTTGCGCACCAGGGTGAAGTCGGGCATCCGCGCCGAGCGCGGCCACACCTTCTCGGTGCCCCACAGCCCGACGGGCACGACGGTGGCGCCGGTCGACGCCGCCAGCCGCGCCGTCCCCGTCTTGCCGTGCAGCACGGGGTCGAAGAAGTCGTACCCGCGAGGGATGGTGCCCTGCGGGAGGACGATCACCACTTCGCCCGCCTTCAGCGCGGACTCGGCCGCCCGCAGCGGCTGGCCCGACCCGCTGCCGCGGTCGACCGCGATGCCGCCGATGGCCCGGGCGATCATCCCGACCACCGGCGCGTCGAAGATCTCCTTCTTGCCGAGGAAGCGCACGGGGCGCCCGATGTCGCGCGCCACGAGCGCCAGCGCGGCCACGTCGAAGTAGCTCCGGTGGTTCGGCGGCCAGCAGCACCGGGCCACGTCGCGGGCACGTGCTCGACGCCGGCGATGTCGAAGCGCGCGTAGGGGAAGGACAGCTTGCGGACGAACGGGCGGAGCAGGTGGTACGGCTCGAGCCCGACGACGCTGGGCACGCCCGGGGGGCGGTCCCAGTGCTCCACCGGCCAGCGCCGGGCCGTGGCCACGACGGTCAGCGAGGGGTCGGGATTGACGGCATGGGGCGTAGCCCGACGCTCGACAGCAGCGGCACGTCGAAGATGCTGTCGCTGCAGGCGTGGCAGTCGGCCAGGTCGATGCCGTTGCTCGTCGGCCCACTCCCGCACCGCCGCGCAACTTGCCCGTCCCCCAGACGAACCCCTCGTAGAGACGGCCCGTGTAGCGGCCGTCCTTGGTCTCGTAGGCGGTGGCGATCAGGTCGTCGAAGCCGATGGCCTCGGCGAAGGGGGCGATCATGTCGACCGGCGTCGTGGTCGACAGCACCAGCCGGTGGCCCTCGGCCCGGAAGGCGGCCAGGCGCTGCGGGGCGAAGGGGGCGACGATGCTCGCTCAGCGCGGCGACCGCCCGCCGGCCGGCCGCCTGGACCTGCTCCTGGCTGCCAGCCCCGGGCCACCCGGGCCGCCGCCCGCACCAGGCCCATGGAGAACAGGTTCTCGCCCAGGCGGTCGTTGACGGCATAGAGGATCTTGTCGCCCGGGAGGGAACGCCCCTCGGGCAGCACGCCCTCCTCCACCAGGGCATGGTTGAGGACCTGGCCCGAGGCCCGGCACAGCAGGGTGCGGTCGAGGTCGATGAAGACGGCGCTCTTGGCCACGGGTAGGGAGCCTAAAGCAGTTCGATCGCTGGTCGGAGGGCTACGCGAGCGGCTGCCGCGAAACCGGGCCCGGAATTAGGAGAAGGGATCGCCGGGGGGGAGGGCGATCCCTTCTCGAGACTCATCAGGGTTCGGAGGGGGGGCTTCCGATTCCCTGCGGTCTGAGATCCATTCTGGCGGCATCTCGGCAATCAGTCAAGCAGCTTTAGGAGATACTTTCTATCAGTTATACTGATCGGTAACGAACTCTGGCAAGCACTTCCGGGCAGGGAGCGGAGCCCGTGGAACTGAAACATCTGCAAGCACTCCTGGGCATCGCCGACACCGGCAGCTTCTCCGCCGCCGCCACCTCCATCGGCACCGTGCAGTCCAACGTCTCGGCCCACGTGGCCCGCCTGGAGCGCGAGCTCGACGTGCAGCTGGTCGACCGGGCCTCGGGGCGCCTCACCGAGGAGGGCGAGGTCGTCGTCGCCCGGGCCCGCCGGGTCATGAACGAGCTCGAGGCCATGGTGGCCGACGTCACGGCGCTGCGCGCAGGAGGTGGTCGGCACGGTCCGCCTCGGCATGATCGGCACCACCGGGCGCTGGCTGGTGCCCCAGCTCTTCGACCTGCTGCGGGTGCGCCACCCCCACATCCACCTCAACGTCGCCGAGGGCTCGAGCGTCCAGCTCGAACAGCAGCTCGCCTCGGGCCAGCTCGACCTGGCCGTGGTCACGTTCCCGCTGAGCGGCGACGAGATCATGGCGGCCCAGCTCTTCGACGAGGACCTGGTGGCCGGTCCTGCCGCCGGGACACTCCTCGGCGAGGAGACCTCGCTCCCCCTCGAGCGCCTGGCCGAGATGGAACTGCTGCTCCCGGCGCCGGGCACGGCGCTGCGGGCCGAGATCGACAGCGCCACGGGCCGGCCCGGGTCGTGCTGCGGCCGGCCATGGAGCTCGACGGCGTGCGCCTGATCGCCTCGCTGGCCTTCGACGGCTACGGGCCGGCCATCCTCCCGGCCACCGCCGTGCCGGGCCACCTGCGCGGGCGGTTCGCCGTGCTGCCGGTCGACGGGCTCCCCCGGCGGCGGGTCGGCGTGGCCCAGCGCCGCCGCGGCCTGCCGTCGGCGCCGGCGCGGGCGGTCATCGACATCTCGGGCGTCGTGGTCAGCGACACGCTGTCCATGCCCGAGGGCATCCACCCCACCTGAGCCAGCGCCGGCGCCTGCGGCCCAGGTCAGGGCGCCGGCCGCGGCTCCCGCCACATGGTCCAGATGGGCGGCCCGTCGCCGGGCAGCGGCACCTCCTCGACGACCTCGAATCCGTGGCGGCGGTAGAAGGGGATGTTGCGCTCCTTGGACGACTCGAGGTAGCCGGGGAGCCCTCGGCATCGCAGTGGTCGAGGACGGGCCGCATCAGCGCAGCCCACGCCCTTGCCCTGCCTGTCCCGGCGGTGCCCGAGCGTGGCCAGGTACCAGTGGGGCTCGTGCGGATGCATCGACTCGATCAGGTTCAGCAGGCGCAGCGTGGTCCCCAGGTTGGAGCGACGTAGGGCAGGACGGGGAGCATGGTCAGGATCCCGGCCGAGCCCCGTGTAGGAGCGGCTTGCCCGGCCGGCGCCCAGATGGCCGAGCCGGTGTGGCCGTCGGTGGTGTAGCAGCCGCCGAAGGGGAGGTAGTCGGCCCGCATCTGGGTGGTGAAGTACGCCGCATGCCCGGCCTCGCGGCGGTCCTCGTTGCGGAAGATGTGGCGAGTGACCGGGTCGTCGATAGAAGGTCCGGCCAGCTGGGCCGCCATGGGCTCGACGTCGGCCTCGGTGGCCCGCCGGACGACCGGCAGGGCGGTTTCGAGAACCATGACGGAGTCGATGGTGGCAGAGGCCCGGGCCACTTCGCCACCCGGCCGCAGCGCCGGCGTGGGACCGCAGGGTGGCGCCGGGCCCCCGGACGCGAGGACGCAGCGTCGGGCCGCGGCCCCGGGTGCGTTAGCGTCCCTGCTCATGCAGCGTCTCGTCCCCCCGCACACGCGGCACCCACTCCGTCCCCACCCGGGGAACGTCCGCCGAGGCCACCCCTCACTGCCCCAGGGCGGACAGGGTCCCACGACCCGGTGACGACCGCGTGCTGAGAATCGGGGTCCTCGGCGCGGCCCGCATCGCGCCCGCCGCCCTGATCAAGCCGGCCCGCCGGACCGGCCGGGCCGAGGTGGTCGCCGTGGCGGCCCGCGACCGGACCGGGCCGCGGACCTTCGCCAGCAAGCAGCATCCCCCCGTCCTGGACAGCTACGAGGAGCTGGTGACGGACCCCGAGATCGACGCCGTCTACAACCCGCTGCCCAACGGCCTGCACGGCCACTGGACCATCGCCGCCCTGGAGGCCGGCAAGCACGTCCTGTGCGAGAAGCCCTTCACGGCCAACGCCGACGAGGCCCGAGCCGTGGCCGAGGCGGACGACGGCAACCCGGGCGTGGTGGTGATGGAGGCCTTCCACTACCAGTACCACCCGTTGGCCAGGCGGCTGGTGGAGATCGTGCGGTCGGGCGAGCTGGGCAACATCAGCGAGGTCGACGTGGCGTTCTCCGCCCCGCTCTGGAAGCAGGGCGACATCCGCTACCAGCTGGCCTTGGCCGGTGGCGCCACCATGGACATGGGCTGCTACCCGGTCAGCCTCCTGCGCCTCCTGGCCCCGGGCCCACGGGTGATCAGCGCCGAGGCGAAGCTCTCCTCCCCCGGCGTCGACCGGGCCATGGACGCCCACTTCTCGCTCCCCGACGGGGGAGCGCCCACATCGGTTGCTCCATGTTCTCCTCCTCCGTGTTGCGGCTGCGT